>NZ_JAOWGO010000024.1:137548-468471 GCF_030333105.1 Citrobacter sp. Cm038
GGTTTTCTCTTCAACCGGACCGGCTGTTTGTGTGAAGTGATTCACATCCGCCGTGTCGATGGAGGCGCATTATAGGGAGTCGCCTCAGGAAGACAAGCGGAAAAATGCATTTTTGTTTCAACCGCTCACCTTTTATCCACAACGCTTACTTTTGCTGCTTTTTTATCGCCGATGGCAGGTCAGCCAGACTATTTAGCACTATATCTGCCGCATTTTCTGCTTCCGGGGTGACAGGTTTGCCTGTACGCACTAATACTTTTGTCCCCACATTCGCCGCTGTCGCCGCCTGCATATCTTCTATTTTGTCGCCCACCATATAAGAAGCGGCCATATCAATGTGCAGAAAGTCTCGAGCAGAGATAAGCATGCCCGGATGCGGTTTACGGCAATCGCAGACCTGACGGTACTCTTCTACTGTTCCCTGCGGATGGTGAGGACAATAATAGATACCATCCAGATCAACATCACGATCGGCCAGCGACCAGTCCATCCATTCAGTGAGCGTTTCGAACTGCGCTTCGGTAAATTTACCGCGAGCGATACCAGACTGGTTCGTCACTACAATAAGTGCGTAACCCATACTTTTAAGCTCACGCATGGCATCAATGACACCTTCGATAAACTCGAACTCGTCGATCTCATGTACATAACCGTGGTCCACATTAATGGTGCCGTCACGGTCGAGAAAAATTGCGGGTACAGACTTTGCCACCTTTTATAGCTCCTGAATAAGGCATGTCGCTCTAGTATCGCATGTTTCTGCGGGCAAGAAAGTGCTCATCGTGCAAACCCCGATTGATTTAGACGTCTGGATGCCTTAACATCCATCTTGTTAACGGCTTTGACCGTACCAGACAGACGAAAATGCCACGGCTAACTTAATTACGATAATAAATAACCAATGATTAAACTTTCGAATATCACCAAAGTGTTCCAACAGGGGACTCGCTCTATTCAGGCGCTGAACAATGTCAGCCTGCATGTTCCTGCCGGGCAGATTTATGGCGTTATTGGCGCTTCAGGCGCTGGTAAAAGCACGTTAATCCGCTGCGTTAACTTACTCGAACGCCCTACTGAAGGCAGCGTACAGGTCGGTGGCCAGGAGCTAACAACGCTTTCTGAATCTGAGCTGACCAAAGCTCGCCGTCAAATCGGCATGATTTTCCAGCACTTTAACCTGCTGTCGTCCCGTACTGTTTTTGGTAACGTCGCGCTTCCGCTGGAGCTGGATAACACCCCCAAAGAAGAGATTAAACGTCGCGTGTCGGAGCTGTTGGATTTAGTTGGCCTTGGCGATAAGCATGACAGCTTTCCCGCTAACCTTTCAGGTGGGCAGAAACAGCGCGTCGCCATTGCCCGTGCGTTGGCCAGCAATCCTAAGGTGTTGCTGTGCGATGAAGCCACCAGCGCACTCGATCCAGCAACCACTCGTTCGATACTGGAATTATTGAAAGACATTAACCGTCGTCTTGGATTAACCATTCTGCTGATTACCCATGAGATGGATGTCGTAAAACGTATTTGTGACTGCGTAGCCGTTATCAGTAATGGTGAACTGATTGAGCAGGACACCGTCAGCGAAGTGTTTTCACACCCGAAAACGCCGCTGGCGCAGAAATTTATCCAGTCCACGCTACATCTGGACATTCCGGAAGATTATCTGGAGCGCTTAAAAGCAGAGCCCGAAAACGACAGTGTTCCAATGCTGCGGATGGAATTCACAGGGCATTCGGTGGATGCGCCATTGCTCTCTGAAACAGCACGTCGCTTTAATGTGAATAACAATATTATCAGCGCGCAAATGGATTACGCCGGTGGCGTGAAGTTCGGCATCATGCTGACTGAAATGCACGGTACACAAGAAGATACGCAAGCGGCCATCAACTGGCTGCAGGAACACCATGTAAAAGTAGAGGTACTGGGTTATGTCTGAGCCGATGATGTGGCTGCTGGTTCGCGGCGTATGGGAAACGCTGGCAATGACCTTTGTGTCCGGTTTTTTTGGTTTTGTGATTGGCCTGCCCGTCGGCGTGCTGTTGTACGTGACGCGTCCCGGACAAATCATTGAGAACGCGAAACTTTACCGTACGCTGTCTGCACTGGTAAACATTTTCCGTTCCATCCCGTTCATTATTCTGTTGGTCTGGATGATTCCGTTTACCCGCATGATTGTTGGCACCTCTATTGGTTTGCAGGCAGCCATCGTCCCGTTGACCGTTGGCGCCGCACCATTTATTGCCCGCATGGTTGAGAATGCGCTGCTGGAAATCCCTACCGGACTGATAGAAGCATCACGCGCAATGGGTGCTACACCATTGCAGATCGTACGTAAGGTGTTGCTGCCGGAAGCGTTGCCAGGTCTGGTGAATGCGGCGACTATCACACTGATCACCCTGGTCGGCTATTCTGCGATGGGCGGTGCCGTCGGTGCCGGTGGTCTTGGACAGATTGGCTATCAATACGGTTATATTGGATACAATGCTACCGTGATGAATACAGTACTGGTATTACTTGTAGTTCTGGTTTATTTAATTCAGTTATCCGGCGATCGCATCGTCCGGGCTGTCACGCACAAATAACGTTGCACACAACACAAAAAACTCATTAAGAAAAGGAAATAAGCATGGCGTTCAAATTCAAAACCTTTGCGGCAGTTGGAGCCCTGATCGGTTCTCTGGCACTTGTGGGTTGTGGTCAGGATGAAAAAGATCCTAACCACATCAAAGTGGGCGTTATTGTTGGCGCAGAGCAGCAGGTTGCAGAAGTTGCGCAGAAAGTCGCGAAAGAGAAATACGGTCTGGACGTTGAACTGGTAACTTTCAACGATTACGTTCTGCCTAACGAAGCGTTGAGCAAAGGTGATATCGATGCCAACGCCTTCCAGCACAAACCTTATCTGGATCAGCAGATCAAAGATCGCGGTTACAAACTGGTTGCCGTAGGTAATACATTCGTTTACCCAATTGCGGGTTATTCCAAAAAAATCAAATCACTGGATGAACTGCAGGAAGGTTCTCAGGTCGCAATTCCAAACGACCCGACTAACCTTGGTCGTTCCCTGCTGCTGCTGCAAAAAGTGGGTTTGATCAAACTGAAAGATGGTGTAGGTCTGTTGCCGACTGCCCTGGACGTTGTTGAAAACCCGAAAAACCTGAAGCTGGTTGAGCTGGAAGCACCTCAGTTGCCACGCTCACTGGACGATGCGCAAATCGCTCTGGCCGTTATTAACACCACTTATGCCAGCCAGATTGGCCTGACACCGGCAAAAGATGGCATCTTTGTTGAAGATAAAGATTCCCCGTATGTAAACCTGATCGTCACTCGTGAAGACAATAAAGACGCTGAGAACGTGAAGAAATTCGTTGAGGCGTATCAGTCAGACGAAGTTTACGAAGCGGCAAACAAGGTCTTTAATGGCGGCGCTGTTAAGGGCTGGTAATTTTAGGCTGTTTCCAAAATTTGTAATATCATCAGGACGGGCGCTTGCCCGTCTTGTCATTTATGCAAGCACCTGATTCAATATCTGACGTTTAGATCATTCATTGAGGAAACATTATGCGTGCTTTACCGATCTGTTTATTAGCACTCATGCTGAGCGGCTGTTCTATGTTAAGCAGATCCCCTGTTGAACCCGTTCAAAGCACCGCAACCCCGCCTAAAGCGGAGCCGGAAAAACCGAAAGCACCACGCGCAGTGCCGGTGAGAATTTATACCAATGCAGAAGACTTAGTTGGCAAACCGTTCCGCGATCTCGGTGAAGTGAGCGGCGAGTCCTGCCAGGCATCAAACCAGGATTCCCCTCCGAGCATTCCAACCGCACGCAAACGCATGCAGATTAACGCATCTAAAATGAAAGCTAATGCCGTATTGCTGCACAGCTGTGAAGTCACCAGTGGTACACCTGGTTGCTATCGTCAGGCAGTTTGCATCGGTTCTGCACTGAATATTTCGACTAAATGAGTCATTTTCAGTTCGAGCAAATAGGCGTTATCCGCTCTCCTTATAAAGAAAAATTCGCCGTTCCACGCCAGCCTGGCCTGGTAAAAAGTGCCTGCGGCGAACTGCATTTGCTCGCACCGTATAACCAGGCCGATGCTGTTCGCGGCCTGGAAGCGTTCAGCCATTTATGGATTATTTTCGTCTTTCACCAGACGATGGACGGTGGATGGCGCCCGACCGTACGCCCGCCCCGACTTGGTGGTAACGCCAGAATGGGCGTCTTTGCCACGCGTTCAACCTTTCGCCCTAACCCTGTCGGCATGTCGCTGGTCGAGTTGCAAGGGATTGTCTGCCAGAAAGAGAGCGTCATTCTGAAGCTGGGTAGTCTGGATCTGGTCGATGGTACACCGGTTGTAGATATCAAGCCCTACCTGCCGTTTGCCGAAGCATTACCCGATGCCACCGCCAGCTACGCGCAACATGCTCCAGTTGCCGAAATGGGCGTAAGTTTTACCGCCGAGGTTGAGCAGCAGCTTCTGGCTCTGGAAACACGTTATCCGCAGCTAAAAACATTTATTGGTGAAGTACTGGCACAGGACCCGCGTCCTGCGTATCGTAAGGGTGAAGAGACAGGCAAAACGTACGCCGTCTGGTTACACGATTTCAACGTGCGCTGGCGTGTGACGGAAGAGGGTTTCGAAGTCTTTGCGCTTGAACCCCGGTAATTTCGCGCCCTTCTCTTTTGACATCCCTTTCTCGCTGGTAAACTAAATCACTTTTTTTGTGTCAGGCTCGCATTGAGCCTGTTCGATCGTCCAACTGGAACCGTAACAACATGCGTACTAGCCAATATCTGCTCTCCACTCTGAAGGAGACACCTGCCGACGCCGAGGTTATCAGCCACCAGCTGATGCTGCGCGCCGGGATGATCCGCAAGCTGGCCTCCGGGTTATATACCTGGCTGCCGACCGGCGTGCGCGTCCTGAAAAAAGTCGAAAACATCGTGCGTGAAGAGATGAACAACGCCGGTGCGATCGAGGTGTTGATGCCAGTCGTTCAGCCTTCTGAACTGTGGCAAGAGAGTGGTCGTTGGGAACAGTACGGCCCGGAACTGCTGCGTATTGCTGACCGTGGCGATCGTTCATTCGTACTTGGCCCAACGCATGAAGAAGTCATCACCGACCTGATTCGTAACGAGCTCAGCTCTTACAAACAGCTGCCGCTGAACTTCTACCAAATCCAGACGAAATTCCGTGACGAAGTACGCCCACGTTTCGGCGTAATGCGTTCCCGCGAATTCCTGATGAAAGATGCTTACTCTTTCCATACTTCTCAGGAATCTCTGCAGGAAACCTACGATGCGATGTATGCCGCATACAGCAAAATCTTCAGCCGTATGGGGCTGGATTTCCGTGCTGTACAGGCTGATACCGGCTCTATCGGCGGCAGTGCTTCTCACGAATTCCAGGTGCTGGCACAGAGCGGCGAAGATGACGTCGTATTCTCTGACAGTTCCGATTTTGCCGCCAACATCGAGTTTGCTGAAGCCGTTGCGCCGAAAGAACCTCGTGCAGCCGCTACTCAGGAAATGACGCTGGTTGATACACCAAACGCGAAGACCATCGCGGAGCTGGTTGAGCAATTCAATCTGCCAATTGAAAAAACCGTTAAAACTCTGCTGGTAAAAGCCGTTGAAGGCAGTAGCTACCCGCTGGTTGCTCTGCTGGTTCGTGGTGATCACGAGCTAAACGAAGTCAAAGCAGAAAAACTGCCGCAGGTTGCCAGCCCGCTAACCTTCGCTACCGAAGAAGAAATTCGAGCCGTAGTGAAAGCAGGTCCAGGTTCTCTCGGTCCGGTGAATATGCCGATCCCGGTCGTTATCGATCGTACCGTTGCAGTAATGAGCGATTTCGCTGCCGGTGCCAACATCGACGGCAAACACTATTTCGGTATTAACTGGGATCGTGATGTAGCAACACCTGAAGTTGCAGACATCCGTAACGTAGTGGCAGGTGACCCAAGCCCGGACGGTAAAGGTACATTGCTGATTAAACGTGGTATCGAAGTCGGTCACATCTTCCAGTTGGGTACCAAATACTCTGAAGCGCTGAAAGCCGCAGTTCAGGGCGAAGATGGCCGTAATCAGATTCTGACTATGGGCTGCTACGGTATCGGGGTAACTCGCGTGGTCGCGGCAGCCATTGAGCAGAACTACGACGATCGCGGTATTGTATGGCCGGATGCCATTGCACCGTTCCAGGTAGCGATTCTGCCTATGAACATGCACAAATCCTACCGAGTGCAGGAACTGGCAGAGAAGCTGTACGCTGAACTGCGCGCACAGGGCATCGAAGTGCTGATGGACGATCGTAAAGAGCGTCCTGGCGTAATGTTTGCCGATATGGAGCTTATCGGTATACCACACACTATCGTACTCGGCGACCGTAACCTCGATAACGATGATATCGAATACAAATACCGTCGTAACGGCGAGAAACAGCTGATTAAAACCGGCGACATCGTCGACTATCTGGTAAAAGCGATAAAAGGCTAATACCAGCAAAAGGCCCTGATTCTTCAGGGCCTTTTTACTTTATCGATTAATTACACGCTTTTCCTGGCACAAACTTCGCGTCTTTATCTGCCATCAGCGTTTTCACTTTCTCGCCTGTATCCAGGTTCGCCTCCAGCGTGAAATGCCCTTCCAGAGTCAACAGAACAGATTGTCCCGTTTCCGCGCGCGCGGCTAAATAGTCGCGTTCAAGCTGGGCATTATTCGCCACCGGCATACGTTTTCCCGTTGCGCAGTCGGTAAATACTGCCGCATCCGCCATGTAGAAATACATACCACGCATCGGCATTGGCGTAACCGGCAAACTGGCTGAAACCGGCTGAAGGGTATAGTTAAACTGCGACTCAATCGGATTACCTTCACGATCGAGCATCTCCAGCGCCTCACCTTTTGCCCGATAGTAAGATTTTTCGCCTTTGCTGTCTGTCAGCACCAGTTTATCGGCAGTACGGGCCCATGTCCCATATGAAGCAAACGAAGAGGGTTCATCCCGCACACCCTGATAGCGTTCATTCATCACCCATGTTCCGTCTTTTTCGAGGAACAAAGAGGTTTCAATACCTTCGCAGTCCGCACAAGGTAATATACCGCGCCAGCTTTGCTGCATCGGTTTTAATTCTGCCGCCCGTGTCGGCTGTAGTACATCAACTTCAGTACGATTATTACAGCCGATCAAGGCAAAGAGCGTACATGCAGCCGCTACTGACAATATCGCTGTTTTCACCATGAATTCCTTATAATTTTTTTATTCCCGTTCGTCAGTCTTGCGAGCGACGAACCCTACCTCGCAGTGCCTTCACTGTGGATTTCTGCGCCTTTGATGACAACCTACGCTCTTTCGACGCGCGCGTAGGGCGAGTTGCCTGTCGGCTTTTTTGCACTGCGGTTAACTCTTTAATGACCGCCACCAGTCGGGATATTGCCGCTTCCCGGTTAAGCTCCTGGCTACGGTACTCCTGTGCCTTAATGATAATGACACCATCGCCGCTGATCAGATGATGACTGGCAGCCAGCAGACGTTCCTTATAATACTCTGGCAGGCCAGAGGCCCGAATGTCAAAGCGCAAATGGATAGCCGTCGAAGTCTTATTAACGTGCTGCCCACCTGCTCCCTGAGCCCGGATTGCCGTGATTTCCAGCTCATTATCAGGAATAGAGACATTTCGGGAGATAACAATCATGAAGGTTGCTGCCACGCGCTCAAATGAATTTCCAGATTGTTCTGAGAATCTGACAGCCAGATAGCCCCATCCTGGATAGTCGCCTGAAGCGTCATTGTTCGGCCAGCAAAGTCACTCAGTTGCGCCAGTTGCTCATCATCCAGATACCACACGGATAAATTAGCAAACTGAGAGCACTTACTTTGGTTTTGCTGCCACCAGATTTGAGCCGCACGGCTGTTATAGGCAAACAAAGCAACTTCTGCAGACTGAGTACATGCTTTCTTGATACGGCGTTCATCCGGCAAACCGAGTTCAATCCATAAATCGATACCCAGATGATCATTACGCAACCACGCTTCCGGCTCATCTTCAGCGCTTAATCCCCGCGTAAACTGTAACCGTTCGTCAGCATATTTAATCCACGCCAGCAGGCGCAGCATCATGCGTTCCTGGGTTTCTGAGGGGTGACGCGCCAGCGTCAATGCCGCGTCAAGAAACTGGTTGCGGTCAAGATCCGCCACATTGACTACGGCTTTATATATTGTCGCTTTAAGCGCCATGAGAGAACTCCTTTCGAATCAGGCGTCCATTGTAGCGAAATCTGCGCCAAAAGGCTGCTAACCAGTAGCGTGGGTGTCCTCTATCAAGGCGCTGATATTGCTTGAATGAGTATGGTATAGTCACCTTGCTAAACAGAGTTTATCTTCGTAGGCTTAGACTTGCATCCACGGTTAAGTCAGAGTGCTGACAGGAGGGCATGTGGAAAAATATTGTGAGTTAATACGCAAGCGGTACGCGGAAATTGCCAGCGGAGACTTAGGGTATGTCCCGGATGCGCTGGGTTGCGTATTGAAGGTACTGAATGAAGTGGCTGCAGACAGCGCCCTTTCAGAGTCGGTCAGGGAAAAGGCGGCATATGCGGCCGCGAACTTACTGGTGAGCGATTATGTCAATGAATGAAACGTATCAACCCATTAACTGTGATGATTACGACAATCTTGAGCTCGCCTGCCAGCACCATTTGTTACTGACGCTGGCGCTAAAAGATGGCGAAGTTCTGCAGGCGAAAGCGAATGACCTGGTTTCCCGCAAAAATGTGGAGTATCTGGTTGCAGAAGTCGCAGGTGAAACCCGTGAACTTCGCCTCGACAAAATTGCCAGCTTCAGCCACCCGGAAATCGGTACCGTGGTGGTCAGCGAATCTTAATCCCCTTTGCCGAATGGCGATGCACAAACCTTATCTGGCCTACAATCCGTAGGCCAGATAAGTGCAGCGCCATCATCAGGCATGCCATAGCAGGCGCACACTCTCTTCTTCCTCAGCCATACCTTCACGCGTTACAAATACTCCCGCAGCTGCAATCAGCGTATCGCCGTAAAATAGCAACGGTGTGGTATCTCGTCGCCAGGGAGGGATCCCCTGCTCCTGCCAGATTTTTTTGAGCTTACGCCCGCCGTTACGCCCGACAATATGCAAGAGTCCAGGAGCTTTAAACCGAATACTGACTGTCTCATTCGCTCGCGGTTTTCGTAATTCGCCATCGGGAAGTAACAGCACCGTTCCCAGCCCGGCAGGCAACACCAACGGTGTTTTCGTGCATGACCATGGAATCACCGTTTCACTTTGCCCGACAACAGATTTAACCCACCACAGCTGTGACTGGTAACGACGAATTTCGTACCCGCCAAAGCACAAACGGGGTACAGCATCTTCCCGCGCCAGCGCGACTTCCTGCCAGATACGCTCCAAAGCATCCCGGGAGGGCATCGGTGCATTCAACCCAGCCAGCCAGCGACGAAGCAGCGCCGCACGCCGCACATCGCTCTTCATCATTAATGGTTCCAGTCGCAGCGTACCTTGAGCGGTGACACAGTCAGCTAAATCTTGAGCAAGTAACTCATCCAGTAAACTCTCCTGCTCGGCGCACAGCGAGGCGCTGCGGGCTGTAGCCTCCGCAAAATGCGGCCAGCGTTGTTGCAGGAGTGGAATAATGCGTAGGCGTAAGAAATTGCGGTCATAAGCATCAACCTGATTGCTTTCGTCTTCAATCCAGCTTAACGCATGCGTCCGCGCCCACTTTTCAAGTTCGTCTCGCGTTTGTGTTAGCAGTGGGCGAATAAGCCGGGTTCCGGCAAACGGTGAACTTTCACCCATCGCAGAAAGCCCAGCGGGGCCACTGCCACGTTTTAGTGCGAGCAAAAATGTTTCGCACTGGTCATCAAGATGCTGGGCGGTCATCAGTATTTCATTCGACAACAGTGTCTGTTCAAACGCCTGATAGCGTGCCCGTCGCGCCTGAGCTTCTATTCCTGACCCATCGTCCTGCAGCTGTACCCGCTCAACCACCAGTGGTACCTGCCATTGCGCACATATCGATTCACAGTGGGTCACCCATTCATCAGCGTGGGGACTTAACCCATGATGGATATGGATAGCGCGCAAGGAGACTTCAGGGTGCTGCGTTCGCCACTGCACCAGTTGATGCAACAGCACGGTAGAGTCCAGGCCGCCACTAAAAGCGACGAGGATCTGGTTAGCGTTCAGAAGTGAAGTGTTCAGTGTGAGTGTCGTCATGATAGTTGCTTACAATGGCATTGCCCGGCACGTTACCGGGCTAAAGCCACAATAACAAGACTTACAGTTCATACAGTTCAAGAGGCAATCCGTCTGGATCGTTGAAAAACGTAAAGCGCTTACCAGTAAAAGGATCGACGCGTATCGGCTCGCATTTCACATTATGATCTTCCAGATGGGTTATTGCGGCTTCCACGTTCTCAACGCTAAACGCCAGGTGACGTAAACCGCAAGCCTCTGGTCGGCTGGGGCGGCCAGGCGGAAAAGGAAAGGAAAAAAGCTCAATCACATACTGCCCATTCAACGCGAGGTCGCCTTTCCAGGAGTCACGCTCTTCACGGTAGGCTTCACTCATCAACGTGAAGCCCAGCACATCACAGTAAAATGCCTTACTGACCGCGTAATCCGTCGCAATAATGGCAATATGGTGAACCTGTTTTAATCCCAGCATAGCGTGTTTGCCTCTTTAGTTTTCTTTTCGCACATTACTCATCCGCAGTCGGTTCAGGCAAGTTGTTATGCCATTTTTAGGACTCTCACACGATACACACCGTCCTCGCCCAGTTTAGCGCCATGAATATCTGTTTCGAATCCGGGGTAATGATGGCCTACTGAACACAGCATCAGCAGGAAATCGAGTACAGCACGGCTTTCTTCAGTGATCATTTCCCCCGGCATCAGCAGCGGTACACCAGGTGGATAAGGCAGGATCATATTGGCAGAAACGCGCCCCACCAGTTGATCGAGCGTCACGGTCTCCACTTCGCCTTTAATTTGTCGCTGCCAGGCCTGATGCGGCGTCATTTTCATTTCCGGCAAGGTGTCAAATGCCCGTAGCATCAACCCGGAGAGATCATGCTGGCGGATCAAATTATGGATCCCTTGCGCCAGATCCTGAATACGCATATTGCGATAAAAATCAGGATCTTCAGCATACAAATCCGGCAGCATGTTTTTAACGCGCAAATTAAGGTCATATGAGCGTTTGAACTCAGTAAGTCCTCGCAGTAAGCCCATTGCCCGGGTTTTATCAATCCCAATGCTGAACAGGAACAACAGATTATACGGACCTGTTTTCTCCACCACGACACCGCGTTCATCGAGGAACTTTGCTACCAGCGCGGCAGGGATCCCTTCTTCGCTCATATTTCCTTGTTCATCCATTCCCGGCGTCAGAATAGTGACTTTTACCGGGTCGAGGAACATGTGGTCAGCGTCAGCATCATTAAACCCATGCCAGCCTTCATCAGGAGCGACGGGCCAGCATTCCGCTTGATCTACTTTTTCCGGCTGCCAGATATCGAAGAACCAACCGTCCGATTCTTCTCGCAGTCGCTGTACCTCTTTACGGAAATGGAGCGCGCGCTCCACCGAGCGGTTAATTAGCCGCTTACCGGGATTACCACGCAGCATCGCCGCCGCTGTTTCAATCGATGCCACAATGGGGTAGCTGGGTGAGGTCGAGGTGTGCATCATAAAGGCTTCATTAAAGGTATCTTCGTCATAATCCCCTTTAATGTGAATCAAAGACGCCTGCGACAACGCGGCCAACATCTTGTGGGTGGACTGCGTTTCAAAGATGACTTTACCTGGAACCCTCTCACCGCTCATGCCACTTTTCCCCTGGTAAATCGGATGGAAATGCGTGTAAGGCACCCAGGCAGAGTCAAAATGAATTGAAGGGACATCCAGCGTTTGTTTAATCCAGTTAGTGTTATACAACAGACCGTCGTAGGTCGAGTTAGTGATAACTGCATGCACCGGCCACTGTGCTTGCGTAGTCTCCTCTACCTTACGTGCAATACTCTCGCGGCAGAATTCGCGGCGCGGAATTCCCCCGAGGATCCCCAGCGCATTACGTGTGGGTTTCAGCCAAATGGGCACCACATCACTCATCATCAATAAATGCGCGAGAGATTTATGACAGTTGCGATCAATTAATAACGTACTTCCCGTAGGGGCGGCATACATCCCAACAATCTTATTCGACGTCGATGTGCCGTTGGTGACCATATAACTTTGCTCTGCGCCAAAGGTGCGAGCGATATACTCTTCTGCTTCCAGGTGTGGACCTGTATGGTCCAATAGCGACCCCAGCTCAGTCACAGAAATGGACACGTCAGCCTTTAACGTGTTGCCGCCAAAGAAATCATAGAACAGGCATCCCACCGGGCTTTTCTGGTACGCCGTTCCCGCCATATGCCCTGGCGTACAGAAGGTATACTTCCCTTCCTTCACATAAGTAAACAGCGCTTTGGTAAAGGGAGGCGTAATGTTATCGAGATATTCACTGGTGTACTGCCGAATACGCGTCGCTATATCTTCGGACTGACCAAGCGCATACTCAAAAAACCACAGCGCCATGCGCAGATCGTGGGCGCTGACATCCATCGTCGAATGGGTATTAATAAAAGCGTACAGTGGGAGATATTCATTTAGCTGATTGATATCGCTACACAACTCCAGGCTGTATTCATCCCAGTCAAAAATAACACCGCAAATGCGCGGATTGTGTTCGATAAATTTCAGCAGGTCGACGCTATTCTGCGGCCAGATAATCTGAAACCCCTGCTGCTGCAGCGCACGTTCAAGTTCCTTGATGGGCTCATCTTTATAAAAGACGCCATGCGGTCCCATGATGGCAATAATGTTCATGCGTTCCTCCTGGAAAAACCTTAGTTAATCATAGCCTGGTCAAACCGCAGGTAAAAAAAAGGGCCACAGTGTTGTGGCCCTTTTCAGAATAAATACAGTTTACGCGTAACCGTAGTTCATCAGACGCTGGTAACGACGATTTTTGAGCTCTTCCATACTTAACACGTCAAGATCGGCCAGATCGGCCAGCAATTGTGCCTTCAGCGACGCTGCCATTGCTTCCGGATTACGATGCGCACCACCCAGTGGTTCCGGAACGATGGAGTCGATAAGCTTCAGCTCTTTCAAACGCGTCGCAATAATGCCCATCGCTTCTGCCGCCAACGGCGCTTTGTCTGCGCTTTTCCACAGAATGGACGCGCAGCCTTCCGGGGAGATAACAGAATAGGTGCTGTATTGCAGCATATTCACTTTATCGCCCACGCCGATCGCCAGCGCACCACCGGAACCACCTTCACCGATAACGGTGCAGATAACCGGCACGCTCAGACGTGACATTTCACGCAGGTTGCGCGCAATCGCTTCAGACTGACCACGTTCTTCCGCGCCCACCCCCGGGTAAGCCCCAGGGGTGTCGATGAAGGTGATAATCGGCATCTTGAAGCGTTCGGCCATTTCCATCAGACGCAGCGCTTTGCGATAGCCTTCTGGTGCTGGCATACCAAAGTTACGACGGATCTTTTCTTTGGTTTCACGACCTTTCTGATGACCAATGATCATCACCGGACGACCATCCAGACGCGCGATGCCGCCGACGATAGCTTTGTCATCCGCATAGGCACGATCGCCCGCCAGCTCATCAAATTCATCAAACGCCAGGCGGACATAATCCAGGGTATATGGACGCTGTGGATGGCGAGCCAGTTGGGCTACTTGCCATGCGCCAAGATCGGCGAAGATTTTGCGCGTCAGTTCTACGCTTTTTTCACGCAGACGATGCACTTCTTCATCGATGTTAATATCCAGTTTCTCATCCTGACGGCTAACCGCAGTCAGAGAATCGATTTTTGCTTCCAGCTCTGCAATCGGCTGTTCAAAATCAAGGAAATTCAGACTCATAGTATTCCTGTATTAGTCAAACTCCAGTTCCACCTGCTCCGAACCAATAAGGCCACGGAGATCGTTTAGTAAACGATCGCTCGGAGAGACACGCCACGTTGCGCCAAAACGCAATCGCGCACGTGCATCCGCCCTCTGATAGTAGAGATGTACTGGAATTGTCCCCGAGCGGTGGGGTTCCAGAGACTGACGGAGTCGGTTTAAAAGCTGGTCATCAATTTGCCTGTCCGTCAGCGAGATAGCAAGCCCGCGAGCATATTTTTCCCGGGCTTCGTCAATATCCATGACTTCACGGGCCATCATTTTAAGCCCGCCGTTGAAGTCATCAAAGCTGACCTGTCCGCTGACGATAAGTATGCGGTCTTTTTCCAGCAAATGCTGGTATTTATCCAGAGCATCGGTGAATAACATCACTTCCAGACGCCCGGAACGGTCATCCAGTGTGCAAATGCCGATACGATTACCGCGCTTGGTGACCATTACCCGCGCAGCAATAACGAGCCCCGCAGCAGTGGTAACTTTACCACGTTCTGTCGGATGCATGTCTTTCAGCCTGTGGCCTCCGACATAGCGCTCAATTTCTTTTAAATACTGATTGATAGGGTGTCCGGTCAGGTAAAGTCCTAACGTTTCACGTTCACCCTCTAATACCACCTGCTCCGGCCACGGCGTGCAGCTGGCGTAGGATTGTTCAATTTGTTCCGGCTCTTCCGCCAGTACACCAAACATATCGGCCTGACCGATAGCTTCAGCTTTCGCATGCTGATCGGCAGCTTTAAGCGCATCATTAAGCGAATTCATCAACGCAGCGCGATGCGGGCCAAGGCGGTCAAACGCCCCGGACATGATTAGCTTTTCCAACACCCGGCGATTAAGCTTCTTAATATCTGTGCGGGCACAGAGATCAAACAGCTCGCGGAAGTAGCCACCTTTATTACGCGCTTCAATGATAGCTTCAATTGGCCCTTCACCCACGCCTTTTATCGCGCCGATGCCATACACAATTTCGCCGTCATCATTAACATGGAAATGGTACAGCCCGGAGTTGATATCTGGCGGCAGGATTTTTAGCCCCATGCGCCAGCATTCGTCCACCAGCCCCACCACCTTTTCGGTGTTATCCATATCGGCGGTCATTACCGCTGCCATAAACTCAGCAGGGTAATGCGCTTTCAGCCACAGCGTCTGGTAAGAGACCAGCGCATAGGCCGCTGAGTGCGATTTGTTAAATCCGTAACCGGCGAATTTCTCCACCAGGTCAAAGATTTTCATCGCCAGCTCGCCATCTACACCACGCTTTTTCGCCCCTTCTTCGAAGGTGCCGCGCTGCTTGGCCATCTCTTCCGGTTTTTTCTTACCCATCGCACGACGCAACATGTCCGCGCCGCCAAGAGTATAGCCCGACAGCTCCTGAGCTATCTGCATGACCTGTTCCTGATACAGGATAATGCCATAGGTCGGCTCCAGCACCGGTTTCAGGCACTCATGCTGCCATTGTACGTCCGGGTAGGAAATCTCTTCACGACCGTGTTTACGGTCGATAAAGTTATCTACCATCCCTGACTGCAGCGGACCTGGGCGGAACAGCGCCACCAGAGCGATCATGTCTTCGAAGCAGTCAGGCTGCAGGCGCTTGATCAGATCCTTCATACCGCGAGATTCAAGCTGGAAAACAGCTGTCGTCTCTGAACGCTGCAGCATATCGAAACTTTTTTTATCGTCGAGCGGAATGGCGGCGATATCCAGCGGTGGCTCACCGTTCTTCTTACGGCGAGCGTTTATCATCTCCAGCGCCCAGTTGATGATAGTGAGCGTTCGCAAGCCGAGGAAGTCAAACTTCACCAGCCCGGCGTATTCCACATCGTTCTTATCAAACTGAGTAACCGGGTGCAGCCCCTGCTCATCGCAGTACAACGGCGCAAAGTCAGTAATTTTAGTTGGCGCGATGACCACACCACCAGCATGTTTACCGGCGTTACGTGTGACACCTTCCAGCTTACGCGCCATGTCGATCAGCGCCCTGACCTCTTCATCAGCCTCGTAAATTTCAGGCAGTTGCGGCTCAGCCTCAAAGGCCTTCGCCAGCGTCATCCCCGGATCGGGTGGCACCAGTTTAGAAATACGGTCAACAAAACCGTACGGATGCCCCAGCACGCGGCCTACGTCGCGGATAACCGCTTTTGCCGCCATCGTACCAAAGGTAATAATCTGCGATACCGCGTCACGGCCATACATATCCGCTACGTGCTCAATTACCTGGTCGCGCTTCTCCATACAGAAGTCAACGTCGAAGTCAGGCATCGAGACACGTTCCGGGTTGAGGAAACGTTCGAACAGCAGATCGAATTCCAGCGGATCAAGATCGGTAATTTTTAATGCATAAGCAACCAACGAGCCCGCACCGGAACCACGTCCCGGCCCAACGGGTACACCGTTATCTTTTGACCACTGGATAAACTCCATAACGATCAGGAAGTAACCCGGGAACCCCATTTGGTTAATAACCTGAAGTTCAATATCCAGGCGTTCATCATAGGGTGGGCGCTTCTCTTGACGCTCGGCTTCGTCCGGGAACAAAAATGCCAGACGCTCTTCCAGCCCCTCTTTGGATTTTTTGACCAGATAGTCTTCCGTGGTCATATCACCAGTCGGGAACTGCGGCAGAAAATATTCGCCCAAACGTACCGTCACATTACAGCGTTTGGCTATCTCGACAGTATTTTGCAGCGCTTCCGGGATGTCGGAGAACAGCTCGCACATCTCCTCTTCGCTGCGCATATACTGCTGCGGCGAATAGTTGCGCGGGCGTTTCGGATCATCGAGAGTGAAACCATCGTGGATCGCAACGCGAATTTCATGCGCGTCGAAATCTCCGCTTTCAAGGAAGCGAACATCGTTGGTCGCCACCACTGGCAGACCACGCGTTTCGGCCAGAGCCACTGCGGCATGCAGATAATTTTCTTCGTCTTGCCTGCCGGTGCGGATCAGTTCCAGGAAGTAGCAATTGGGAAAATGTTCTTCATAAAACGTCACGCACTCATCGACCAGTGCGCTGTTACCACGCAGCAGGCTGCGCCCGACGTCGCCCATGCGACCACCGGAAAGCAAAATTAATCCATCTTTTAAATCGACCAGCCAGTCTTTGTCGATAACCGGCCCTTCAGCACCATAGCCACGCTGATAGGCTTTCGATATCAACAATGTCAGGTTCTGGTAACCCGTGTTATTGGCCGCCAGCACGGTCAGTTGAGTGAGCTCATCACCAAACAGTTCACTACGAACATGAAAATCAGCGCCAACAATTGGCTTAATGCCCGCGCCATGACCCGCTCCGTAAAACTTCACCAGACCACACAGGTTGGTAAAATCGGTGATCGCCAGCGCAGGCATGCCTAATGCGGCCGCCTTTTTTACCAGCGGTCCGGTTTTTGCCAGCCCATCAATCATGGAGTAGTCGCTGTGCACCCGCAGGTGGACGAAACGTGGTTCAGACATCTTCAGATTCCGGTTTACTTATTCTCGACACAAGAATCAGGACGCGAGTCCCAGTGCGCGTTTGACAGGGCCAAAGCTGCGACGGTGGTACTCTGTAGCGCCATGCTCTGCCAGCTTTTCCAGATGAAAAGCGGTTGGGTAGCCTTTGTGCTGTGCAAAGCCATACTGCGGAAAAATAATATCCAGCGCCGCCATTTCAGCGTCACGTGTGACTTTCGCCAGGATAGACGCAGCGCTGATCTCTGCCACGCGGCTATCACCTTTCACTACCGCCATCGACGGCATCGGCAATGCCGGGCAACGATTTCCATCAATCAGTACGTATTCAGGCGTAATATGCAGACCTGCAACCGCACGCTGCATAGCCAGCATGGTGGCATGCAGGATATTCAGCTCGTCAATTTCATGCGGTTCCGCTCGCCCAAGGCTCCAGCTTAACGCCTTGTCCTTGATTTCATCGTAAAGTGCCAGACGACGCTTTTCCGACAATTTTTTGGAGTCGTTGAGCCCGACAATCGGACGCGCAGGATCAAGTATAACGGCCGCAGTCACAACGGCTCCCACCAAAGGACCGCGCCCCACTTCATCCACACCCGCCACTAAATGCGTATGTGGATAAACAAATTCAATCATTGTGCTAACTCCAGGACAGCATCCGCCGCTTGTTCATCGGCATTGCAACGGATCTGCTGGTGCAGTTCACGGAAAGTGTCATGCATCGCATGGCTGGTTTTACCATTGGCGAGCAACGGCAACAGCGCTTGTGCCAATGCATGCGGTTCGCATTCATCCTGCAGCAGCTCTTTAACCAGTTCTCTTCCCGCTAACAAGTTCGGCAGAGAAACATAATCGGTTTTCACCAGACGCTTCGCCAGCCAGAACGTGAAGGGTTTCATACGATAGCCGACAACCATCGGACACTTCGCCAGCATGCACTCCAGCGCAGCCGTACCAGAGGCCAGCAACGCAGCATCGCTGGCAACCATGGCTTCACGTCCCATTCCATTAAGCATATGTACGGAAAGTTCTGGAGCCACTTCAGCCTTGATGCGTTCAAACTGCTCTCGGCGTTTGGTATTGACCAACGGAACCACGACTTCGAGATCCGGGTATTGTTGACGTAATAGCTGCGCTGTTTTCAGAAAATCAGCGCTGAGCATTTCCACTTCTGCACCACGACTTCCCGGTAGCAATGCCAGACAGTGCGCATCATGAGGAATACCCAGAACATCACGAGCCGCATTTTTATCAGGATCCAACGGCATGGCATCCGCCATGGTGTGACCGATAAAGCGGCACGGGACGTTAAATTTGTCATAAAACGCTTTTTCGAAAGGCAGAAAGGCCAGCACCATATTGGTGGATCTGCCTATTTTGAAAACGCGTTTCTGTCGCCATGCCCACACGGAGGGGCTGACGTAATGAATGGTTTTAATGCCCTGCTTTTTCAAATTTCCTTCGAGGGTAATGTTGAAATCAGGCGCATCAATACCGACAAAAACATCCGGCTTGAGATCGGTGAAACGGCGAGTTAGATCAGCGCGGATATGCAGCAAACGGCGCAGGCGTCCAAGCACTTCAACAATGCCCATTACCGCCAACTCTTCCATTTCGTACCAGGCTTCACAGCCTTCAGCCTGCATCAGCGGACCTGCAACGCCAACAAATCGCGCATTGGGGACGCGAGCCTTGAGTGCTCGAATTAATCCTGCACCAAGAATATCGCCGGAGGTTTCTCCGGCGACGAGGGCAATCGTTAAAGGACGCTGCTCAGTCATTAACGAATCAGACCACGCGTTGAGCGCTCAAAGAAATCGCTAAAGGCCTGAACATCGGGGTACTGCTTCGCCAGTTCGGCGATTTCCGGTTTCGCTTCGTCAAGCGTTTTGCCGCTGCGGTACAACGCTTTATAGGCATTGCGGATCGCAGTAATCGCTTCCCGAGTGAATCCACGACGCTTCAGACCTTCAATGTTGACGCCAAACGGCGTCGCATGGTTGCCCTGGGCAATAACGTATGGAGGAACATCCTGGGCAACGCCAGAACAGCCACCAACCATCACGTGCGCGCCAATGATGCAGAACTGATGCACCGCTGTCATGCCACCGATGATAACAAAATCATCCAGCGAAACATGTCCGGCAAGCGTGGCGTTATTCGCCAGAATGCAGCGGTTACCCACCGTACAATCGTGCGCGACGTGCGCGTTGATCATCAGTAAGTTATCACTGCCCACCTTCGTCAACCCACCGCCCTGCACTGTGCCACGATGAATGGTGACGCTCTCGCGGATGCGGTTACGATCGCCAATTTCCACACGGGTCGGTTCGCCAGCATATTTCAGGTCCTGGTTCACTTCACCGATGGAGGCAAACTGATAGATCTCGTTATCGCGACCAATCTTGGTATGACCATTCACGACTACGTGAGACTTCAGTACGGTACCCTCACCAATTTCAACATGGGGTCCAACAATACAAAATGGGCCAATGTGAGCATTAGCGCCAATGCTGGCACCATCTTCTACAATGGCAGTTGGGTGAATAAAGGCGGATTTATCAATCACGTATCAGGCCTCCCGGCTACGGGCACACATCATTGTTGCTTCGCACACAACTTTACCGTCGACCAACGCAACCCCTTTAAAACGGGTCAGGCCGCGGCGCGTTTTCTCGAAAGTCACTTCCATGATCATCTGATCGCCTGGCACGACAGGACGCTTAAAGCGTGCCTCATCAATTCCTGCGAAGTAATACAGTTCGCCCGGCTCCAGTTTTCCTACGCTTTTAAACGCCAGAATACCCGTTGCCTGTGCCATCGCTTCCAGAATCAGCACACCAGGGAAAATCGGTTTACCCGGGAAATGGCCCTGAAAGAAAGGCTCGTTAACGGATACATTTTTCACTGCGCGCAGAAAACGACCTTCTTCAAAATCCAGCACACGGTCAACCAGCAGAAACGGAAAACGGTGCGGCAGAAGTTCTAAAATCTCTTCAATATGCAGAGTATGAGTGTTAGTAGTCAAAATACTCTTCCTGTCAAAATATACTAAAAGGCAATAATAACACGGCCTGTCGCAATCGCATGAATGTGACAGGCCGTAAAAGGATGGCACGTACATACACTTTATCTTTCAAGCTGCCGCTTTGTTGGCTGCCTTGGCTCACTCCAGTCACTTACCTGCGCAAGCTCCCGGGATTTCACTCAATTGCCGCTTCAATGCAGCTTGAACGATGTTGTGTACAGGTGGAACGTTAGTCTTGTTGATTAACCTTGCGCTCAATTGCTTTGAGACGCTTGCTCATATCATCAATATTCATCACCAGTGCAGCTGTTTTACGCCATACCTTGTTGGGTTGTAGCGGAATGCCTGAGGAGTAGACGCCAGGTTCAGTAATAGGACGCATCACCATACCCATGCCAGTTACCGTGACTTTGTCGCATATTTCCATATGCCCATTGATCACGCTGGCGCCGCCAATCATGCAGTAACGGCCAATCTTCAGGCTACCCGCCATAATGACGCCACCGGCTACAGCCGTATTGTCGCCAATCACAACGTTATGCGCAATCTGGCACTGGTTATCAATGATAACACCATTGCCGATCACGGTATCATCCAGTGCGCCACGATCGATTGTCGTACAGGCACCAATCTCGACGCGATCGCCAATAATGACGCGACCAAGCTGCGGGATCTTCACCCAATTACCACGATCGTTTGCATAGCCAAAGCCGTCAGATCCGACGACTGTGCTTGACTGGATCAGGCAATTCTCACCGATCTGAATATCGTGGTAAATCGTCACATTGGCCCACAAGCGTGAACCTGCACCGATTTTTGTGTTTTTTCCGACGAAGCAACCTGCGCCGATAACCACGTTATCGCCCAGCTCTACGCCTGACTCGATGACCGCATTTGCGCCAACAGAGACATTATTACCCAGCTTCGCCGTCGCATCGATCACTGCACTGGGTGCAATATTTTGTGCAGGCTGAGGCGTGGTATCTAAAATTTGTGCCATTCGTGCATAGGTCAGGTAGGGATTCTTCACTACCAGCGCGGCACTCTTAGCAAAAGGAAGATCGTCCTGCGTCATCACAACGGCAGAAGCCTGGCATACGCCTAAATGTTCACGGTATTTAGGGTTTACCATGAATGTGATATTGCCAGTTTGCGCAGATTGCATGGACGCTACGCCGGTGATGACGATATCGCCATCACCGTGTAATTCTGCATCCAACTGCTCTGCTAAATCAGCCAGTCGAATTGAAGGCATTACTTATTTAACCTGTTTCAGTACGTCGGCGGTGATGTCTTTTACATCGCTGCTGTTGTATGCAACGGTGTTCGCGTCAACGACCAGATCGATGCTCTGGCTGCTAGCGACAGATTTCACAGCAGTCTGGATACGAGTAACCAGTTTGCCACGTTCTTCGTTGGAACGACGTTGACGATCCTGCTCAAAAGCCTGCGCTTTCTGAGAGAAAGTCTGGCGCTGTGCCATAACGTCTTTTTCCAGCTTGGTACGATCGGCACCCGCTTTCATAGATTGCAGACGCTGCATTTTAGATTGCAGATCGGATTCCATACGCTGCAGTTCGCTGGCGCGGCCTTTGAACTCATTTTCCAGCGTATTAGAAACACCAGTCTTCTGTGCAACCTGTTGGAACAGGCTACCCATATTGACGATTGCAATTTTGTCGGCAGCCTGTGCAGACGTTGCCATCGCTAAACCGAGACCTGCAGCTAATAACCACTTTTTCACAATTAACTCCTTACCATCCCATTTGCATCCGAAGATGCAGTTCTTTGCGTGGCCAGGCGATCCCATGCAAGATCGCCTAAAGTCATCGCTACACAACTCTTACATTCCTTTGTGAAGAACAATTACCAGGTTTTACCAATGTTAAACTGGAACTGCTCTTTTTTGTCTCCCTCATAATCCTTAAACGGCTGGGCGTAGGAGAAGACCAACGGCCCCAATGGGGACATCCATTGTAATGCGATACCTGCAGACATACGGATATTGCTCGGATCGCTGTAGTCTGGATAACCAGAGTACTTGGCCGAATCCCAGTTAGTATCCCAAACGGTACCCATATCCCAGAAGAAGGAAGTACGGACCGAGTTGGCATACTTGTCGCTAATAAACGGCGTCGGAGTAATAAACTCCAGGCTGGCGACAGCCATGGCGTTACCGCCCACAGCATCATCCGATTTACACGGTGCAGTATTGGTAGTGTCACACTCGTTGTCATAATCGTCATCATTATTATAACGATTAGCCGGTAAATAGACGGCTTTCGGACCGATAGTGTTCGACTGGAAGCCACGCACAGTGCTGGAGCCACCGGCATAGAAGTTCTCATAGAACGGCATCTCTTTGCCGCCTATACCGTCACCGTAACCCCACTTAGTACGACCCAGAACAACCCATTTATGGTCGTCATCGATCGGCACATAGGTCGCAGTATCCAACGTCGCTTTGTAGTATTCGTTATCAGAACCAGGAACCGTCACTTTACCGTTCAGGTTGACACGCGTACCTTCCGTTGGGAAGTACCCACGGTCCAGCTTGTTGTATGTCCAACCGTAGTTGAAGGTGAAATCGTCCGATTTGAAGCTATCAGCATCAGGATTCTCACCCATGGAAACCAGATATCGCTGCATCGCAACCTGTGGATCCATGTTAGACAGGGAGTTATGCACATAACCCAGACCCGCACGCAACGTATTGTATTCGTTGATCGGGAAGCCCAGCGTTACGTCTGTACCATAACTTTTGTTGGTATAGTCGGACAGATCCGCATCATCCGCTTCAAAGTCGTTATAGAAGACGCGACCACCAAGGCTGACACCATCAACGGTGAAATACGGGTTGGTAACAGACAACTCAGTATAGGTCTGATAGTCGTTTTTGGTGCCGTTAATACCGACCGAATAACCGGTACCTAACCAGTTATCCTGCTGAACGCCCGCCTGGAAGCTAACGCCGCTCTCTGTACCGTAACCGACGCCGAAGTTGAAGCTACCGGTGTTACGTTCTTTCACCTTATAGACCACATCAACCTGATCCGGACTACCCGGAATACGCTGAGTATCAGTGTCCACGGTTTCGAAGTAGCCCAGACGATTCAGACGTTCTTTACCCTGATCGACCAGATCGCTACCCAACCACGCGCCTTCCATCTGGCGCATTTCGCGACGCAGCACGGAATCTTTAGAGGTGTCGTTACCTTCAAAACGGATCTTACGAACATAGAAACGGTTACCCGCATCCACATTTACACGTAATTTTACGGTTTTGTCTGCATCGTTGATTTCAGGTTGCGACTGTACACGCGGGTAGGCATAGCCATAGCGACCCAGAAGCTTCTTGATATCATCTTCCATTTTGGTCACTTTGGTGCCGTTATAGAGTTCGCCCGGCTCGATTTTCGTCAGGGTCTCAATCTCGGCAGAGTGTCCGGCAAGGTTACCGCTCACTTGCACCCCAGAAAGTTTGTACTGCTCGCCTTCTGTGATGTTGACAGTGATATAGATACCTTTCTTATCCGGCGTCAGGCTGACCTGCGTGGAGTCAATGTTGAAACGAGCGTAACCGCGATCCAGATAGTAGCTGCGCAGGGTTTCGAGATCGCCCGCCAGTTTCTGTTTCTGATATTTACGATCGCCTACGACGTTCCACCACGGCACTTCATCACGCAGTTGGAAGTGAGAGATAAGCTCGTCGGTTGTAAAGGCGTGGTTACCGACGATATTGATCTGTTGGATCTTCGCCGATACACCTTCCTGGAACACCAGTTTGAGATCAACGCGGTTACGCGGCAACGGTGTTACCACCGCTTTCACACTGGCGCTGTACTTACCGACGCTATAGTAGAAATCTTCCAGGCCTTTTTCGATATCGGCAAGGGTTGTGCGATCAAGAGATTCGCCAACACGCACGCCAGACGCCTCGAGGTTCTGCTTAAGCATGTCGTCTTTCACCGATTTGTTACCGGAGAAAGTAATGCTGGCAATCGTCGGACGTTCTTTTACCTGAACCAGAAGGGTATCACCATCGCGCAGGACGCGGACATCCTCAAAGTTTCCGGTGGCGAACAGGGCGCGAATGGTATTACTGATGTCTTCATCATTAACCGTGTCGCCTGTACGCACCGGCATACTAAGGAGAGCCGCACCAACGGCGACTCGCTGTAGGCCTTCGAAATGAATGTCCTTCACTACGAACCCTTCAGCACCGTATACGGTGGCGCTGCTAAACAGCAGCGACGCTATGAGCAACTTTTTCATCGCCATCGTTATTATGCGTTCTTCCTAACACTCTCTTACAACCGAGAGAAATCATTGAAAAGTGCAAGCCCCATTAACAACACCAGCAAAATAGAGCCAATGCGATAACTAAAGTCTTGAACCCGCTCGGATACCGGACCGCCCTTCAGCTTTTCAATCGCCAGGAACAGCAGATGCCCCCCGTCAAGAACGGGCAACGGAAACAGGTTGATTATCCCTAAGTTCACGCTGATAAGCGCAAGGAACATCAGGTAATAAATTACCCCGAACTCCGCTGACATCCCAGCCCCCTGGGCGATAGAAATCGGCCCACTGAGGTTGTTCAGTTTTACATCACCGGTAATCAATTTTCCCAGCATACTGACCGTCAGCTTCATCAGCTGCCACGTTTTATCCGTGGCTTCGAGGATGGCGCTGAACGGCCCATACTGGCGTACAGTCTTGTACTCATCAGGCAGAGGGATAATTTTAGGCACAACGCCCGCAAAACCTTCCGCCTTTCCATTACCCGGTTTGGTATCCGGGATTAATGTTAAAGACAAGGGACTCCCCTGCCTTTCAATTTCGAGCGCTAACGGCTTACCTGGATTATCGCGCACCAACATCACGAACGTCATCCATTGCGTTAGCGGTTGACCATCGACTTTAACGATCCTGTCGCCAGCTTGCAAACCCGCCTTGCTTGCAGCGGAGTTAACCTGCACTTCTGACAGCACCGGTTCAATCTGCGGACCGCGCGGGCGAATCCCCAGACTAGAGACAGGATCCTCTTTATCCGGCTCAAATGCCCAATCGCGCAGATCCAGCGTTTTGTCCTGTCGCTGGTTGCTGCCAAACTGCGCCACGCTGATGGTCGTATGCTCATCGCCGATTTTGGAGACCAGCTGCAACCGCACAGTATCCCAATCTGGGGTTTCGATGCCATCAACAGCTTTTAGTTCCGTACCAGGCAAAATTTGCGCCTGAGCGGCGATCGAATTAGGTGTGATCTCACCAACAACCGGACGCACACCAGGGACACCGATGATAAAGACCAACCAGTAGGCAAAAATAGCAAAGATGAAGTTTGCAATTGGGCCTGCAGCGATAATGGCAGCACGTTGCCCAACTGTTTTATTGTTGAAGGCGTGGTGGCGCAGCTCCGGTATAACCGGCTCAGCACGCTCATCCAGCATTTTGACGTAGCCGCCGAGTGGGATCAGGGCGATGACGTATTCAGTACCCAGTTTATCGGTACGACGCCAAAGCGCTTTTCCAAAGCCAATGGAAAAGCGCTCGACACGGACTCCACAGCGCCGGGCAACCCAGAAATGACCAAATTCATGCACAGTGATAAGCACACCGAGTGCGACGATGAATGCAGCCAGATTCCAGAGAATACTCAGCATAAGACCATCCGTTAGAGTGTCCTGAATACCAGTAACAACAGGCAAGCAAAGACCGGTACTGCAGCCGTCAGGCTATCAATGCGATCCAGAATACCACCGTGCCCTGGGATTAAGTGACCACTGTCCTTAATACCTGCTTCACGCTTAAACATACTCTCGGTCAAGTCACCCAACACGGAGGCCAGGGCTGCAACGATAGAGCAAATGAGCAAGGTGACAGGCGCAACATCAAGATTCGCCCACATACCATAACCCCATGAGATCACAGCAGCAGTGGCGAGTCCGCCAATAAAACCTTGCCAGGTTTTACCAGGAGAGACCTTCGGCGCCAGTTTATGCTTGCCAAACAGCTTTCCAAACATATACGCACCAGAATCCGCTCCCCAGACGAGGATCATGACATAGAGCAGCCATACCGCGCCACTATAATGATTCTCATCATAATGCCAGGCTCGTAGCGCCAGCATTCCCCAAAAGAAAGGGACAATGGTTAAGATGCCGAAAATTATGCGTAATACCTTTGAATTACGCCAGACTGCCGCTGAACCGGGGTAAAATAACACCAGTAATAGCGCTACAGCCCACCAGCCTAACGACGCCCAAAGCGACAATTCAACCAGCGGCTGGTGAATATTGTGATGATATTCAGGCAGCAAAAACAGCATCAGTGCCAGCAGTAGCCCACACAGAACCGCCAGCCAGACTCGCTGCGTGCGAGTGGCAAAACCGCTTAACTGTCCCCATTCCCAGGCTGCCAGCATACAAACGACCAGCGTAACAATGGCGAACCCCACCGGCGGCAACAAAAACAGCGCCGCGATGACCACGGGTATTAAAACAAAAGCAGAAATCAGGCGATACTTCAGCAAAAGCGACCCCCATCAGGCTTTTTCATCACCGGGTTCGGTGCCGCCGAAACGACGCTCTCGATTAGCAAAGGCATGCAGCGCACCTTCAAAGTCTTGTTCATCGAAATCGGGCCAGAGAACATCCGTAAAGTAAAGCTCGGCATAGGCAATTTGCCACAGCAGAAAATTACTAATGCGGTGCTCTCCCCCAGTCCTTATTACTAAATCCACCGGAGCCAGCTCATGCATGCAAATTTGTTGACCAAGCATCTCTTCATCAATTTGCTCAGGACGCAGCAGACCTTCCTGCACCTGTTGTGCCAGTTGTCTGACTCCCTGGACAATATCCCACCGACCACCGTAATTCGCAGCAATATTCAGCGTTAACCCGGTATTTTGGGCGGTAAGCGCTTCAGATTTGCGGATCCGTTCTTGCAAACGTGAGTTAAATCGACTGATATCCCCGATAATACGCAGACGAACGTTATGGCGGTGCAGGTTTTTCACTTCGCTATCAAGCGCCCACACGAACAATTCCATTAACGCGCTCACTTCCTGCGCAGGTCGGTTCCAGTTCTCACTGCTAAAGGCATACAGCGTTAACGCATCAATACCGTTATTGGCAGCAAAAGAGACAGCCCGGCGGACGGATTTTGCTCCGGCCTTATGCCCAAAGGCGCGAATCTTCCCTTGCTTTTTCGCCCAGCGGCCATTGCCATCCATAATAATGGCTACATGGCGGCAGCCATGTGCTGGCAAATTTTCGCTTAATGGTTGAGTTGCAGACAACATAACGCGTTTTTAGTCCCTGAAAGGATTTTACGGTACTCAGGAATACTGAAGCCTTTTGCTCTTCATCCTTCAGGCTGCCTCTTTGTTAGCTGCGCTCATTCGCCCCAGCCACATACTGATTGTATGCTCCTGGGAACTCATTCACTTGCCGCCTTGATGCAACCTGAATGATTTTGTGTATCCACAAAAAAGCCGTGTCAAACCACGGCTTACCCGACCGAAAAAAAGCAAATACCCACAATCGGGTGGCGCAGACTATATCACTGAAGCCCAACGCTAACAAATAGCACGATCCCCCGTAGAGGGATTATCATCAGCTTGAGAGTCGCGTCACTTGTTTTGTGGCGACTTCCCTGGCGATGGCATCGACCCTCAGCACGTCATCAACGCTCTGCGGTTCCTGCAAATCCATCTTATCCAGTACGGATAAATTTAGACGTGCGATATCAGTAAATCGAATCTGCTGCGCCAGGAATGCGGCAACGGTAATTTCATTCGCGGCGTTCAGCGCGGTTGTCGCGGCCTGCCCTTGCTCAAACGCGTCCATTGCCAATTTCAGGCACGGATAACGCTGGTAATCAGGTGCGGAAAAAGTCAACGCACTGAGTTTGCAAAAGTCGACAGGCTTAGCGCCAGACGTCACACGTTCCGGCCATGCCATCGTATGGGCAATCGGTGTACGCATATCAGGCTCACCCAACTGGGCCAGCACACTACCATCCTGATAACGCACCATCGAGTGAATCACCGACTGCGGATGAATCAGCACTTCCATCTGGCTTGCACTGGCATTAAATAACCAACGCGCTTCAATGTATTCCAGACCTTTATTCATCATGGTGGCGGAATCGACTGAGATTTTTCTTCCCATCGACCAGTTCGGATGACGGCATGCCTGATCGGGCGTCATTGAAACCAGATCCTGCAATGGCGTTTCACGGAAAGGGCCACCAGACCCGGTAAGCAGAACGGACATTACGCCATTTTGCTCAAGGTCAGCGTATCCCAGATTGTGTTGGATAGGTTGAGGTAAACTCTGAAAAATCGCATTATGTTCGCTATCTACCGGCAAAAGCTGCGCTTTGTTGCGTTTCACGTCGTCCATAAACAAACGTCCGCAGGTCACTAAAGACTCTTTATTTGCCAACAGAATACTTTTGCCCGCACGGATTGCCGCCAGCGTCGGTAATAGCCCCGCTGCGCCGACAATCGCCGCCATCACCTGATCAACGTCATCCAGCGCAGCCATATCACAGGCTGCCTGTTGCCCACTCATCACCTCAGTGCGACTTCCGTGCTCCCGAAGTGCGGCTTTCACCAGCACTGCGCTTTTTTCATCGTCCATCACCGCATAGCGGGGAGAAAACTCCAGGCATTGCTCTACCATGCGGGTGACATTTTTACCCGCAACCAACGCAGCAACTCGAAACTTTTCCGGGTTATGGCGTACTACATCCAGCGTACTGCAACCAATAGAGCCGGTTGAGCCCAGAACGGTTAATTGCTTCATCAGACATCCAGAAGAATTGAGACAGGATAAAAAGCAAAACGCCGCCAGTTGATCCTCACAGATCCCCCAAGCGGCGTTTTAAACGTACAGGCGAATCAGAACTGCATCAGTTCCGCTTCTTTCTCTGCCAGCGCCGCATCAACTTTCTTGATTGCTGCGTCAGTCAGTTTCTGTACGTCGTCCTGAGAACGGCGATCGTCATCTTCGCTGATCTCTTTATCTTTCAACAGAGCTTTTACTTTATCGTTGGCATCACGGCGTACGTTACGTACAGCAACACGAGCCTGTTCAGCTTCACCACGCACAACTTTCGTCAGATCTTTACGACGCTCTTCGGTCAGCGGAGGCAGCGGAACGCGGATATCGGTACCCGCAGAACTTGGGTTCAGACCGAGGTCGGAAGCCATAATCGCCTTCTCAACAGCCGGCCCCATTGAACGGTCAAACACGTTGATTTTAAGAGTACGGGAATCTTCAACCGTTACGCTTGCCAGCTGACGCAGCGGAGTTGGTGTGCCGTAATATTCTACGACAATACCGTCCAGCAGGCTGGGAGAAGCACGACCCGTGCGAATTTTGCTGATTTGGTTTTTGAACGCTTCTACGCATTTATCCATGCGCACTTCAGCATCTTTTCTGATATCGCTAATCACGTTACGAATCCTTGAAAACTTGTCTCAGACAGACCAGACGGAAGCACTGATGCGCTAAGTATAGTCTTGTTTAAAATATGCCACCGGGTAAGTGACCCGCTTGATTAAAGCGGAATCTTACCCGTATTTGGCCTCGACGGAAATTATTCCGTGATTAAAGTGCCTTCTTTTTCACCCATAACAACACGGCGCAAGGCACCTGGTTTGTTCATGTTGAAGACACGAATCGGTAATTTGTGGTCACGAGCCAGCGTGAACGCAGCCAGATCCATCACTTTCAGTTCTTTATCCAGTACTTCACTGTAGGTCAGTTGTTCGTACATGGTAGCGGTTGGATCCTGAGCCGGATCGGCGGTAAATACGCCATCAACTTTAGTGGCTTTCAGAACCACATCCGCTTCGATTTCAATACCGCGCAGACAGGCTGCAGAGTCAGTAGTGAAGAACGGGTTACCGGTACCCGCGGACAAAATAACAACGCGATTGTTACGCAGCAGGCTGATAGCCTCTGCCCAGCTGTAGTTGTCGCACACGCCGTTCAGCGGAATAGCAGACATCAGGCGAGCGTTCACATAGGCGCGATGCAGTGCGTCACGCATTGCCAGGCCGTTCATAACTGTTGCCAGCATGCCCATGTGGTCGCCCACAACGCGGTTCATACCCGCTTTTGCCAAACCTGCACCGCGGAACAGGTTACCACCGCCAATCACTACGCCAACCTGAATGCCCAGTTCAACAAGTTCTTTAATCTCTTGCGCCATACGGTCAAGGATGCTTGCGTCAATACCGAAACCTTCAGTCCCCTGCAATGCTTCGCCGCTCAGTTTAAGCAGAATGCGTTTGTAGACGGGTTTTGCGTTGGTAGCCATTTTCTTTCCTGCGAGTGTCACGAATGGGATGATTTAAATCGGGTGACATCATGTGTTTCCTGCCGTTTGTTGCCTACTGGAACTGGCTGATTTTCACATGACGGGTACAAAAAGGAGCCGCCCTGAGGCGGCTCCGGACAGTACAATTAAGACTGTTTAGACATTGCAGCAACTTCTGCTGCGAAGTCAGCTTCAACTTTCTCGATGCCTTCGCCCACTTCAAAGCGGATGAAGCCAGTCACGTCAGCGTTGTGCTCTTTCAGCAGCTGGCCAACGTTTTTGCTCGGGTCCATTACGAAAGGCTGACCAGTCAGAGAAACTTCACCGGTGAATTTCTTCATACGGCCTTCAACCATTTTCTCTGCGATTTCTTTCGGCTTACCAGACTGCATCGCGATGTCCAGCTGTACCTGGTATTCTTTCTCTACCACTTCAGCAGACACGTCTTCTGGTTTAACGAATTCTGGTTTGCTTGCAGCAACGTGCATCGCCAGGTGTTTAACCAGCTCTTCATCAGCGCCTTTAGCCGCAACCAGAACACCGATGCGCGCACCGTGTTGGTAGTTGCCCAGAACGTCGCCTTCCAGGATTGCAACGCGACGGATGTTGATGTTTTCACCGATTTTAGCAACCAGCGCAACACGCTCTTCTTCGAACTGTGCTTTCAGGACTTCAACATCAGTCACTTTACCTGCTACAGCCGCGTCCAGAACTTTGTCTGCGAACGCCTGGAAACCACCGTCTTTAGCAACGAAGTCAGTCTGGCAGTTAACTTCCAGAATCACACCGAAGTTGCCTTCGATTTTGGTTTTGATCACGCCGTCAGCAGCAACGTTGCCTGCTTTTTTCGCAGCTTTGATCGCACCAGATTTACGCATGTTTTCGATTGCCAGCTCGATGTCGCCATTAGCTTCAGTCAGTGCTTTTTTGCAATCCATCATGCCTGCGCCAGTACGCTCACGCAGCTCTTTTACCAGGGATGCGGTAATTTCAGCCATTCTAAAATCCTCGGAAGATTTGATCTGCCCGGCATTAAACCGCACAGATTTAAAAGTGAAAAAGGGGGCCTAATACAGGCCCCCTAACCAAACGTGATACTACCTGGTCTATAAGGGCTCTAACGAGCGTGCCTTATTATTCAGCTTCTACGAAGCTTTCTTCCGCCTGGGAAGCCAGATCCTGAGAACGGCCTTCACGAACGGTTGTAGCTACAGCGCCCAGGTACAGGGTCACAGCACGGATTGCGTCGTCGTTACCCGGGATAACGAAGTCAACACCGTCCGGATCAGAGTTGGTATCAACGATAGCAAATACCGGGATACCCAGGTTGTTTGCTTCTTTGATAGCAATGTGCTCGTGGTCAGCATCGATTACGAACAGAGCGTCCGGCAGACCGCCCATGTCTTTGATACCGCCCAGGCTGTTTTCCAGTTTCTCAAGCTCACGGGTGCGCATCAGCGCTTCTTTCTTGGTCAGCTTTTCGAAAGTACCGTCCTGAGACTGAGTTTCCAGATCTTTCAGACGTTTGATGGACTGACGAACAGTTTTCCAGTTAGTCAGCATACCGCCCAGCCAGCGATGGTTCACGAAGAACTGGTCGCAGCTGTTAGCAGCTTCTTTCACCGCTTCGCTTGCAGCGCGTTTAGTACCAACGAAAAGGATTTTACCTTTACGAGCAGAGATCTTGTTCAGTTCAGCCAGAGCTTCGTTGAACATCGGTACAGTTTTCTCAAGGTTGATGATGTGAACTTTGTTACGCGCACCGAAGATGAACGGCTTCATTTTCGGGTTCCAGTAACGGGTCTGGTGACCGAAGTGAACACCAGCCTTGAGCATGTCGCGCATGGAAACAGTTGCCATGATTAAAACCTCTATATATAAAAGTTGGGGTTAAGCCTCCACGCATCCCATATTACCGACCCCAAAGGGCACCCCGGAATATGTGCCGATACGTGTGTGTTGTTACACAAAGTGAGATTTGTCGCTTCAGTCCATCTTGTGTATCTGAGAATGGAACGGAAGTCCGGCGCGCTTTATACCACAAATACGCCGCAGACACCAATAATTGTTGGCGGTCTGTGCTGTTAATGATTCTCAATTTGGCAGCAAGTACGCCGGACTGTTACCATTGGCAGCACTTACACAATTATTGTCGAAATCATCGACACTGATGGACAGAATTCATGGCTATCTCAATCAAGACCCCTGAAGAAATCGAAAAAATGCGCGTCGCTGGTCGTCTGGCCGCTGAAGTGCTGGAAATGATCGAACCGTTTATCAAACCGGGTGTCAGCACCGGCGAACTGGATCGCATCTGTAATGACTACATAGTGAATGAGCAGCAGGCTATATCCGCCTGCCTGGGTTATCACGGTTATCCGAAGTCTGTGTGCATCTCTATTAACGAAGTGGTATGCCACGGGATCCCGGATGATGCCAAACATCTGAAAGATGGCGATATCGTCAATATCGACGTGACTGTCATTAAAGACGAGTTCCATGGCGACACCTCAAAAATGTTTATTGTCGGCAAACCGACAATTCTCGGCGAGCGTCTGTGCCGCGTTACGCAGGAAAGCCTGTATCTGGCGCTGCGGATGGTAAAACCAGGCATTCGTCTGCGCACGCTGGGCGCTGCGATTCAGAAATACGCGGAAGGAGAAGGCTTCTCTGTGGTTCGCGAATACTGTGGTCACGGTATTGGCCGCGGCTTCCATGAAGAACCTCAGGTTCTGCACTACGATGCTGACGATGGCGGTGTAGTACTTCAGCCGGGCATGACCTTTACCGTGGAACCGATGCTGAATGCGGGGGATTATCGCATTCGTACCATGAAAGACGGCTGGACGGTGAAAACCAAAGACCGTAGCTTGTCTGCACAGTACGAGCATACTATTGTAGTTACCGAAAACGGCTGTGAAATTCTGACGTTACGCAAGGATGACACCATCCCGGCGATCATCAAACACGACGAATAATTTTTTGCCTGATGGCGATGTCCCCGCATCTTATCAGGCCTACAAATTGCTCTACTTCGTAGGCCGGATAAGGCGTTAGCGCCGTCATCCGGCTTTTTAATGGGTGGCGCACAATGAATACTCTTCCTGAACAGCACGCAAATACTGCCCTCCCCACCCTGCCTGGCCAACCGCAAAATCCTGGAACCTGGCCACAGCATGATCTCAACTGTACCGGGATTAAAACGCATATCGATACTTTCCAGCACTGGTTAGGCGAAGCGTTTGACAGCGGTATTTCTGCCGAACAGTTGATTGAAGCCCGCACCGAATTTATTGACCAGTTGCTGCAACGCCTGTGGATTGAAGCTGGCTTCGGCCAGATCGCCGATCTGGCTCTGGTTGCCGTCGGTGGCTATGGACGCGGTGAACTGCATCCGCTTTCCGATATTGACCTGCTGATCCTGAGTCGTAAAAAGCTGCCTGACGCCCAAGCTGAGAAAGTCGGCGAGCTGTTAACGTTACTGTGGGACGTCAGGCTGGAGGTCGGGCACAGCGTGCGCACGCTGGAAGAGTGTCTGCTGGAGGGGTTGTCAGATTTAACCGTCGCCACCAACCTGATTGAAACGCGACTGCTGATCGGCGACGTAGCGCTGTTTCTTGAGCTACAGAAACATATTTTTAGCGAAGGTTTCTGGCCGTCTGATAAATTTTACGCCGCCAAGGTGGAAGAGCAAAATCAGCGCCACCAGCGCTATCACGGTACCAGCTACAATCTGGAGCCGGATATCAAAAGCAGCCCGGGCGGCCTGCGCGATATCCACACCCTGCAATGGGTTGCCCGACGCCATTTTGGCGCAACCTCGCTTGATGAAATGGTCGGGTTCGGTTTTCTGACGCTGGCGGAGCGCGCCGAACTCAACGAATGTCTGCACATCCTTTGGCGCATTCGCTTCGCACTGCATCTGGTGGTCAGTCGTTATGATAACCGTCTGCTGTTCGACCGTCAGTTGAGCGTAGCCCAACGGCTTAACTACAGCGGCGATGGCAACGAGCCGGTCGAACGGATGATGAAAGACTATTTTCGCGTCACGCGTCGGGTGAGTGAACTAAACAACATGCTGCTACAGCTGTTTGACGAGGCTATCCTCGCCCTGCCTGCGGATGAAAAACCACGCCCGATTGATGATGACTTTCAACTGCGCGGTACACTGATTGACCTGCGCAACGATGATCTGTTCATCCGTGAACCAGAGGCGATTCTGCGAATGTTTTACACTATGGTGCGTAACAGCGCGATCACTGGAATTTATTCCACGACGTTGCGTCATCTGCGCCATGCCCGCCGCCATTTAACGCAACCGCTGTGCTACATCCCGGAGGCCCGCTCGCTGTTTCTCAGCATGTTGCGACATCCAGGCGCAGTGAGTCGCGGTCTGCTGCCAATGCACCGCCACAGTGTTTTGTGGGCCTATATGCCGCAATGGTCGCACATCGTCGGCCAAATGCAGTTTGACCTGTTTCATGCCTACACGGTGGATGAACACACCATCCGAGTGATGCTAAAGCTGGAAAGTTTTGCCAAAGAAGAGACTCGTCAGCGCCACCCGTTGTGTGTGGATCTCTGGCCGCGCCTGCGCCAGCCGGAGCTGATTCTGATTGCCGCGCTGTTCCACGATATCGCCAAAGGACGCGGCGGCGACCACTCAATTCTTGGTGCCCAGGACGTTCTAAAATTCGCCGAATTGCACGGACTAAATTCCCGCGAAACACAACTGGTCGCCTGGCTTGTACGCCAGCATCTGCTGATGTCAGTTACCGCTCAGCGTCGTGATATTCAGGATCCTGAGATGATTAAGCAATTCGCAGAGGAGGTGCAAACAGAACATCGTCTGCGCTTCCTGGTCTGCCTGACGGTAGCGGATATTTGCGCCACTAACGAAACCCTATGGAACAGCTGGAAGCAAAGTCTGTTGCGAGAACTGTACTTCGCCACAGAAAAACAGTTACGTCGTGGAATGCAAAACACGCCGGATATGCGCGAGCGCGTACGCCACCACCAACTTCAGGCACTGGCGCTGCTGCGTATGGATAATATTGATGAGGAAGCGCTGCACCACATCTGGTCGCGCTGTCGCGCCAACTATTTCGTGCGCCACAGTCCAAACCAGTTGGCTTGGCACGCACGTCATCTGCTACAGCATGATCTGAACGATCCCTTGATTTTACTCAGCCCACAGGCAACACGAGGCGGGACAGAAATTTTCATCTGGAGCCCGGACCGTCCTTACCTGTTTGCTGCGGTCTGTGCAGAACTGGATCGTCGTAATCTTAGCGTCCACGATGCGCAGATTTTCACTACACGTGATGGAATGGCGATGGATACGTTTATCGTGCTGGAACCGGATGGTAGCCCGCTGTCATCAGACAGACACGAAGCGATCCGTTTTGGGCTGGAGCAAGCGATCACTCAGCGTAGCTGGCAGCCGCCGCAGCCACGTCGTCAACCGGCAAAATTACGTCACTTTACCGTCGACACCGAGGTCACTTTTCTGCCGACGCATACTGACCGTAAATCATTCCTGGAGCTTATCGCGCTCGACCAGCCTGGACTGCTGGCGCGGGTCGGACAGATTTTTGCCGATCTGGGAATTTCGCTGCATGGCGCCCGAATTACAACCATTGGCGAGCGAGTAGAAGATTTATTCATAATCGCAACAGCCGACCGGCGTGCCCTTAATAATGAGCTGCAACAGGAAGTGCATCAACGGTTGACAGAGGCCCTCAATCCAAACGATAAAGGGTAATGTTTTTTATTTATATGGAAAGAGTTTAACAATGCAGCAGTTACAGAACGTTATTGAGTCCGCTTTCGAGCGCCGTGCCGACATCACTCCGGCAAATGTGGATACCGTAACCCGTGAAGCGGTTAATCAGGTTATTTCTCTGCTGGATTCCGGTGCACTGCGCGTCGCAGAAAAGATTGAGGGTCAGTGGGTCACTCATCAGTGGCTGAAAAAAGCGGTACTGCTCTCTTTTCGTATTAACGATAACCAGGTTATCGATGGTGCGGAAAGCCGCTACTTCGATAAAGTACCAATGAAATTCGCCAACTATGACGAAGCGCGCTTCCAGAAGGAAGGCTTTCGCGTAGTGCCGCCTGCGGCTGTGCGTCAGGGTGCATTTATCGCCCGTAATACGGTTCTGATGCCGTCATACGTCAATATCGGCGCATACGTTGACGAAGGTACCATGGTTGATACCTGGGCTACCGTAGGTTCGTGTGCCCAGATTGGTAAAAACGTCCACTTGTCTGGCGGTGTTGGCATCGGTGGTGTACTGGAGCCATTACAGGCTAACCCAACCATCATCGAAGATAACTGCTTCATTGGCGCACGCTCTGAAGTCGTAGAAGGCGTAATTGTCGAAGAAGGTTCCGTTATCTCTATGGGCGTTTACATCGGCCAGAGTACGCGTATTTATGACCGCGAAACGGGTGAAGTACATTATGGACGTGTCCCGGCCGGCTCCGTTGTGGTATCAGGCAACCTGCCGTCGAAAGATGGCAAGTACAGCCTTTACTGTGCGGTGATCGTGAAGAAAGTTGATGCTAAGACGCGAGGAAAAGTCGGTATTAACGAGCTGTTACGCACCATCGACTAACGGTATTTTGAAAAAGCGGGCCTGGCCCGCTTTTTTTACATCTGCGAGTGGCATAAACAAGGCTTTTCGTTAATTATTCAATGGTTATAGTGAGCTTAAGGGTACCGCTATGTATGACAATCTGAAAAGTCTGGGCATTACCAATCCTGAAGAGATCGATCGTTACAGCCTGCGGCAAGAAGCCAATAACGATATCCTGAAAATCTATTTCCAGAAGGATAAAGGCGAGTTTTTTGCCAAGAGCGTAAAGTTTAAATATCCCCGTCAGCGTAAAACCGTGGTCGCCGATGGCGTTGGCCAGGGTTACAAAGAAGTGCAGGAGATAAGCCCGAACCTGCGCTACGTGATCGACGAACTGGATCAGATCTGTCTGCGCGATCGTAGTGAAGTCGATCTTAAACGCAAGATCCTTGATGATTTACGTCATCTGGAAAGCGTCGTCACCAACAAGATCAGCGAGATTGAAGCCGATCTGGAAAAACTAACGCGTAAGTAAGCAGTTTGTTGCCGGATGGCGGCGTCTTACGCCTTATCCGGCCTACAGGTATATCCTCGTAGGCCTGATAAGCGTAGCGCCATCAGGCAATCAATCAATGCTGCTCATCCAGTTGTAACGCCACATACAGCAACAACCTGTCATCAAAATTTCCCAAATCCAACCCGGTCAGCTCAGAGATACGATTCAGGCGATATTCCAGCGTATTACGATGGATAAACAATGCCTTAGATGTCGCCAGTGGCTGCACGTTATGACGAAACCACGCCGCTAATGTCCGCCGCAGCAAGCCGTTGTTATCCATCGCTTTCAGCCTTACCAGTGGGCGCGCCAGCTCATTAGCCTGCCAGCCGCCGCGCAGGCTGTCCAGCAGCACCGGCAGCATCAAATCCTGGTAGAAATAGCTGCGACTTTCCGGCATACGTTGCTTTCCGACCATCATGGTCGTACGTGCCGTTCGATATGAACGGGCAATACTGCCTGGTCCGGTAAAGTAGTTACCCAGAGAAACGCGAAAGCGCAACTGCCCATTCTCTTTCATCCGGGCAATTAACTGCTCGACGCGCTTACGGTGATCTTCCGCATCCCAGCGACCAAACTGATTAAGCGCAGGCTTCAGCACCACCATCTCGGTAAGAGAAACAATCGCAATCAGGTTATTACGCTCAGGCGTAGTCAGGGCATTTTGTAGCTGCTGCAGTTCTGCCATGGCACTGTCAACGCCAAGCTGCCCACTGTCAACTTCCACCACCGCCACCACGCGCGGCTGGTTCAAATCAATGCCTAAACGTTGTGCCCACTCCATCAGCGCCGGAGTATTTTCTTCGGCCTGAATCAGGTTCATCACCAACTCTTCACGCAGACGACTGTCCTGCGCGAGCAGATGCATCAGACGCGACTGTTCCAGCATCATTTCCGCGGTCATACAAACCAGTTCACCATACTTGCGCAGATGTTCCGGTTCGCCGGTTAAACCAATAACGCCAACAATTTCACCTTCGAGCCGTAGTGGCAGGTTTATTCCCTGGCGCACACCGTGCAGATGCCTGGCGACGGCATCATCGATATCCACCACGCGCCCCTGCGAAAGCACCAACAGTGCGCCTTCGTGCAATTCACCAATACGCTCGCGATCGCCGCTGCCGATAATCCGCCCACGGGCATCCATTACGTTGATATTGGTATCAATGATGCGCATCGTGCGTGCCACGATATCCTGCGCCATTTTGGTATCAAGATGCCAGCCAGCCATAAACCCTCCTGTGAGCAGAGCTCAAGCATAAGGAAGATCATACGCGGCAGCATTGTGCAAATGCACAAAGCGAAGAAGAGAAGTATGGAGTTGTGGTAAGTATCACAAAAAGAAACCCCTCCCTGGTAACAGGAAGGGGTTTGAGAGGATTACTGCATCAACAGATAGATTGAGGTGTCACCACGCTGAATATTCAGCGCCAGAACAGACGGTTTGCTGTCGAGGATTTTGCGCAGTTCCGCGATATTTTTCACCGGTTGCTGATTGGCACCGATAATCACATCCCCTTTCTTCAGGCCAATCTGAGCCGCCGGAGTATTCGGTTTCACATCGCTTACCACGACCCCTTTGTCCTGGCCTTTGTTGCTCATATCCGCACCTTCAATACCTTTGAAGATGGAGCTGGAATCTACCTGAGTCTGGCTACTCTGCTGCAGTTCCAGGTTCACAGTGACCGGTTTACCGTCGCGCAACAGACCAAGGCTGATTTTGCTACCTACAGGCATCGTGCCGACCTGCGCACGCAGCGCGGCAAAACTGCTGATAGGCTTACCGTTCAGCGAGGTAATCACATCCCCGGCTTTGATACCGGCTTTCGCTGCGGATGAATTCGGCATGACCTGACTGACGAATGCGCCACGCTGTGCGTCAACCTTCATGGCTTTGGCCAGCTCAGAGTTCAGTTCAGTGCCCAAAATACCCAACTCACCACGTTTAACCTGGCCAAACTCAACCATCTGCGAGGTCAGGTTTTTCACCATGTTGCTTGGGATAGCAAAACCGATACCGATATTACCGCCGTCAGGCGCGAGGATCGCGGTGTTAATCCCAATCAGCTCACCGTTCAGGTTGACCAGTGCGCCACCGGAGTTACCCCGGTTAATCGCGGCGTCCGTCTGGATAAAGTTCTCGTAGTTTTCCGCATTCAGACCGCTACGCCCCAGCGCAGAAACGATACCCGAAGTTACCGTTTCACCGAGGCCAAACGGGTTACCAATGGCGACAGTGTAATCACCCACGCGCAGCGCATCAGAATCTGCCAGCTTGATCGCTGTCAGGTTCTTCGGATCCTGAATCTGGATTAACGCAATGTCAGAGCGCGGATCTTTGCCGACGATCTTCGCGTCAAATTTACGCCCATCGCTCAGTTGTACTTTAATCACCGTGGCGTTATCGACCACGTGGTTGTTGGTAACGACATAACCTTTAGCGGCATCAATAATAACGCCGGAACCCAGCGCCATAAATTTCTGCTGCTGCCCGCCACCATTACCTGCGCCCGGCGCACCGCCCTGGCAGAATGGTGAGCTCTGGAACGGAGAACCATCCTGGCAGAACGGGGAATTATCACCGAAGAACTGCTGGAAATTACGCGGCATACGCGGCGTATTCACCGTCGTGCTCCCCTCGACGTTAATACTCACCACCGATGGCATCACTTTTTCGAGCATCGGGGCCAGGCTTGGCATCTGCTGGGCCGTCACTGCTGAAGACGCTGTCTCAGCCGCCGTTGCAGACAGGGGGGACAACGCCAAACCTAAACTCAGAGCCAGTGCACTCATTGCTAATGTGGTTTTTTTCATGTGTTTCGTTCTCGATTAACAGATAACGCAAAATTGCTGTATACGTCAGAGTCGTTTTATAGCGCGAAGTTCCAGAGTAAAGTTTCAGGAAAAAGTAAAATTTTATTGTCAGTCTTTACAAATGAGTATTTATTGTTCTACCGCCATCAGTCGTCGGTATTCATCCCAGGCATACAAATCCGTCATCCCGCTGATATAATCCTGGATCAGGCGACAGCGATAATAATATTCAAAAACCGGATACTCTGCAGAAACAGACGATATTTTACTAACAGCCTCAACGTAAGCCAACCGATGGCGCGTAGACAGCTTTTGAAATAATCGCGACTCAATCGGAAAGTGTTTTAATCTTTCATTTTCAACCAGCGCGCTAAAGTCTGATTGCGTCATTTTTAATAACGGCTGATAGATTTCCAGTAGCCCACTGATAACCCGATACCCCTGTAATTCCAGTTGTTCAACATCGGGATGGCTAAACACATGTTTCATCGCCACATTTTTATAAACCCCGAGCAATTGGCTGAAGCTACTGGCGTCTTCCAACAGCGCGTGATTAAAGCTACCCTCAAAAATCTGCGGCAAGTTATCAATAAAACGCTGGGCCGCATACGGTACTAGCTTATTCAGCGTGTTGACTCGCAAATACATAAAGAACTGATCTTCCGTACTGCGACTTAATGTATTTGAGCGCGATTTCTCCCAGGCATTCTCAACAACCTGGGTAAACAGGGAACCTTTTTCGTGCTGTCCCCATGCCTCGTACAGATGGTGATAAAGTTGTTCGACACTGAAGATTCTTTTCTCAACGGCATCTTCCAGGTCGGCCACACAATAAGAGATATCATCGGCCGCCTCCATAATCCAGGTTAATGGAAAGCGACTGTAAGGTGCTAAAGATAATTCTTTACGCAACCTCTCAATATACGGTTCCTCGGAAAGGTAATATCCCGGTTTTTTCATTAAATAGTTATGTGTTGTCGGGGCAGCTCCGCGCCACCATGCCGGACGCGTATATTTTAAAATACCCCCAACCTGCGCCCAGGTAAGGTTCATTCGCATCAAGGTATGTACCAACCGAATCCCCTGCGCATTACCTTCAAAGTGGCACAAATCCTGCCGCACTTTACGGCGGATATCATTGAGAGACTCTTCGCCTTCACGCAAACGCAGCGCCGCCACCAGGCAGCGGTCATCGCTTAAGGGCTGGCTTTCCGCATCCGCGGGAAAAAGTCGCTGGCGGAACCAGTCGTTAATCGCCGCTTCACCGAAGTGCCCAAACGGTGGATTACCAATGTCATGCATCAGACAGGACATTTCGACAACACTTTCAAAAGGGCCTGTCAGCTCATCCAGGCCATATTGTTCCAGCAACTTTAGCTCTTTTAGTCGGCTGAGGATCTCTTTTGCGATATAGCGTCCCACCTGCTGAACTTCCATCGAATGCGTCAGACGTGTGCGCACCGCTGCATTACGCTCCAGCGGAAAAACCTGGGTTTTTTGCTGCAGCCGGCGGATTGCCGGGGAGTTGATAATACGTCCGCGATCGCTTTCAAAAATTCGCAGGATCTCATGCTCAGATTTCACGCCCTGCGGCGAACGGTAACGACGATGCCAGTTTATTTTTTTTCGGAAATCGATCTGTGCCATGTCCTCTCCCGCCTGAGAAATGCGCTACCCCTTAAGCGCATGATAGACTATGCCCTCAAATCTGGCTTATCGCGAGTAAATCTATGAAAATCGGCATCATTGGTGCAATGGAAGAAGAAGTTACGCTCCTGCGTGACAAAATCGAAAACCGTCAGACTATCTCCCTCGGCGGTTGTGAAATTTACACCGGCCAACTGAACGGTACTGAGGTTGCGCTACTGAAATCTGGTATCGGTAAAGTGGCTGCGGCACTGGGCGCAACGCTTTTGCTCGAACGCTGCAAGCCGGATGCCATCATTAATACCGGTTCTGCGGGCGGCCTGGCCTCTACGCTGACAGTCGGCGATATCGTAGTTTCTGATGAAGCACGTTATCACGATGCTGACGTTACCGCATTTGGCTATGAATTTGGCCAGTTGCCGGGCTGTCCGGCAGGCTTTAAAGCCGATCCCGCACTGATCACCGCGGCTGAGTCCTGCATCGCAGAACTCAATCTGAACGCCGTTCGTGGACTGATTGTCAGCGGTGACGCCTTCATTAATGGATCTGTTGGCCTGGCAAAAATTAAACATAATTTTCCGCAGGCAGTTGCTGTAGAAATGGAAGCCACGGCAATTGCGCACGTTTGCCACAACTTTAAAGTCCCGTTCGTGGTGGTTCGTGCCATCTCTGATGTCGCCGATCAGCAGTCCCATCTCAGCTTTGACGAATTCCTGGTTGTTGCCGCGAAACAGTCGAGCCTGATGGTTGAAACGCTGGTACAGAAACTGGCGCATGGCTAAATTAATGCCCAGGGCGCTGGCCGCCCTGCTTTTCACTCTTCCGGTGTGGCTCTGTGCCGCACCGCGTGTAGTTTCACTCTCCCCTGCTAACACCGAACTGGCCTTTGCCGCCGGCATTACCCCGGTCGGCGTCAGCAGCTACTCAAACTACCCGCCCGAGGCCAAAAATATTGAAGAGGTCTCAACCTGGCAAGGCATGAATCTGGAACGCATCGTGGCGCTCAAACCAGATTTAGTTATCGCCTGGCGCGGAGGGAACGCCGAACGGCAGGTGAATCAACTGACCGCCCTGGGAATTAAAGTTATTTGGGTGGATGCGGTAACCATTGAGCAAGTCGCAGACGCGCTGCGCCAACTGGCGGCGTGGAGTCCCAGACCTGAACAGGCAAAACAGGCCGCGAAAACCTTGCTTGATGAGTATGCTTCACTAAAATCACAGTATGCCAACAAACCGAAAAAACGTGTGTTTCTTCAGTTTGGCGCAAATCCGTTGTTTACCAGTGGGAAAGGCTCCATTCAGCACCAGGTTCTTGAGGTCTGTGGCGGAGAAAACATCTTTGCCGGCAGCCGGGTCCCCTGGCCGCAGGTCAGCCGCGAACAGGTTCTGGCAAGAGCGCCTCAGGCTATCGTTACCACCGGAAATTCGGGCGAAAATCTTAAAATCGAACAATACTGGGGAAATCAGCTAAAAATCCCGGTTATTACCCTTAATAGTGACTGGTTCGAACGCGCGAGCCCGCGTATTATCCTCGCCGCAAAACAACTCTGTAATGCGCTTTCACAGATAAATGAGACACAAAATCATTCATGATGCCTCGAGGCAGCAAGTTAATGAATCCCCGGAAGCGTACAAATAATACGTGACAGGGGTAACTAACGCAGCCAACAAAGAGGCAGCCTGAAGGGTGATGTGTATTGGGGATTCGACAATGCTCGTCTATTGGCTCGATATTGTAGGCACTGCGGTATTTGCTATCTCTGGCGTATTACTGGCCGGGAAATTGCGTATGGACCCCTTTGGTGTCCTGGTCCTCGGCGTTGTTACCGCAGTAGGCGGCGGCACGATCCGCGATATGGCACTGGATAACGGGCCGGTATTTTGGGTTAAAGATCCTACCGATCTGGTTGTTGCCATGATCACCAGCATGCTCACGATCTTACTGGTGCGCCAGCCAAGACGATTACCCAAGTGGATCCTTCCGGCACTGGATGCTGTCGGTCTGGCGGTGTTCGTCGGCATTGGCGTTAATAAAGCATTTCTCGCCGGAACCGGACCACTGGTGGCAATTTGTATGGGAGTGATCACCGGCGTAGGTGGCGGGATTATTCGCGACGTGTTAGCACGTGAAGTACCGATGATATTACGTACAGAAATCTACGCAACTGCATGTATTATTGGCGGGATTGTTCACGCCACGGCGTTTTATACTTTTTCAGTACCGCTGGAAAACGCCAGCATGATGGGGATGATCGTCACATTGCTGATTCGGCTTGCCGCTATTCGCTGGCATTTAAAGCTACCGACGTTTGCGTTAGATGATAATGGTCGATAATTTGACGGCGCGGGATACACAGGCCGGATAAGACGTTTACGCCGTTATCCGACAAATTGCCCGGCGGCGCGACGCTTACCGGGCAGACAGAATCAGCTCATCAAATGCTGAAGGAAGAGCCACACCCGCAGGTGCTTTTAGCATTCGGGTTCGTCACAACGAAGCGGGAACCTTCCAGACCTTCGGTATAGTCAACCGCACCACCCACCAGATATTGCAGGCTCATTGGATCAACCACCAGACCAACGCCTTGTTTCTCAATGGTCATATCACCTTCGTTAACTTGATCATCAAAGGTGAAACCATACTGGAAACCGCTGCAACCACCACCGGTGATATACACGCGTAATTTCAGATTCGGGTTATCTTCGTCAGCGATCAGGCTTTTTACTTTATTGGCTGCTGCTTCTGTAAATTGCAGTGGCAGCGCTACGTCATCACTCATATTTTGCTCCAAACGACATTGGCAATTGGATAAATTTCAACCCAATATTTTGGGCCATTATCTAATACCCTGGTATTTCGTTCAAGTATTCTCGCCAGCAGCTGTACTCTGGCTTTTCGCCGCCTGCTCCGCTTCCTGTTTTGCCAGCGTACGTGCAAGAATAGTCGAGTATAGCGGCTTTCCGCCCATAAATTGGGCTAATAGTGTTGCGCCAAGACAGGTAATAATCATTGGCAAAATGAGCTGGTAGTTATCAGTCATTTCCAGAACCAGCACAATGCCCGTTAATGGTGCACGTACTGAAGCCGCCAGCAACGCCCCCATTCCGGCAATAGCAAACGTTCCGGCTTCCAGATGATACTGCGGAAAAGACGCCGCTGCAGCCATGCCAAATGCGGTGCCGAGCAATGTACCCAGCGCCAGCATCGGTGCAAATATCCCACCGGGCGCACCGGAGGAGAAGCACAGCAGCGTGGTGATGACCCTGGCAACAAAAATAAACAGCAGTATTCCAACACTGAAATTGCCCGCTGCTGCGATAGGGATCAGGTTAAACCCACCACCTGCCGCTTCAGGTTTTATTAAACCGAGGATCCCACACAGACCGCCGATAGCGCCCCCCATCAGCACCCACTTTTTAATTTCGCCGCCGTGGAAGCGTTGAAACATATCCTGGGTCCGCAACACCATCGTATTGAATAACGGTCCGACACAACCAAAAATAATTCCAAGGACGAGATATAACCACAGCGTATTAACCGGTGCATTGGAGAGCTTCCCGACTTCAATGATCGGGGCCTCGCCGTTAAAAATACGGAACACAATGCTGGACATAATAACGCCGGTAAATACGGCTTTGATCGATACGAGGTTGTAACGGAACTGCGGACGCATCTCTTCAAGAATGAACAGGATACCCGCCAGAGGCGCATTAAAAGCGGCCGACAGACCGGCTGCAGCACCGGTAGCCAGCAGAGTATGGCGCGCTTCAGCGCTACGCATACGGAAAACATCAAGCACCATGCGTCCGATATTGCCGCCAATTTGCACCGTCGGCCCTTCTCGTCCAAGCACCATCCCGGCACCCAGCGTTCCCATACCGCCGATAAACTTCACCGGCAATACACGCCACCAACGCACCGGGCGCAACTCTTCCAGTGCACCTTCGATCTCCGGAATCCCCGAACCACCCGCTTCCGGCGCAAATTTACGCACCAGGAAATAACCGACCATTGCCAGCAGCGCAGAGAGAATAAACGCCAGCGGCCACACCAAAATGGCATGATCGGCGACCTGTGCCAGCGTGCCTATACGCAGGTTCTGTACCCAGGACACAGCTTTCTCAAAAGCAACACCAACAAGTCCAGTCACGGTGCCGACAACAGCCGCCATAAAGAGGATCGCCAGCGGCGTCTTGTCCCGATCAAGTAGTCGACGGATCTGATCCCTGCGCCGTAAACGCACAATTTGCTGTGCTTCAAAAGAGGGAGAGTCTGTTTTCATTAGATGATCATTAATTGGTAATACAAATACGGAATCGGCATTCTACTCGCACATTTCGTGAAAATCCCCTGCAAATCGTATTGTTTCAAATGCGCAAAACTTTCATAACCTTCTCTGAATAACTAGAATAGCGGGCATTCACTTTTTCTACGAACCAGGACCCCATCCATGAGTAAGTCTGAAAACCTCTACAGCGCAGCACGCGAACTTATCCCCGGCGGCGTTAACTCCCCTGTTCGCGCCTTTACCGGCGTGGGTGGTACTCCGCTGTTTATCGAAAAAGCAGACGGCGCGTATCTGTATGACGTCGATGGTAAAGCCTACATTGATTATGTTGGTTCCTGGGGCCCGATGGTGCTGGGCCATAACCACCCGGCTATCCGCAATGCGGTGATTGAGGCTGCAGAACGTGGTCTGAGCTTTGGTGCGCCAACCGAGATGGAAGTGAAAATGGCGGCGCTGGTCACTGAACTCGTGCCAACCATGGACATGGTGCGCATGGTCAACTCCGGTACCGAAGCGACGATGAGCGCCATCCGTCTGGCGCGCGGCTTCACCGGACGCGATAAAATTATCAAATTTGAAGGATGCTATCACGGTCATGCCGACTGCCTGCTGGTAAAAGCCGGCTCCGGCGCACTGACGCTGGGCCAGCCGAACTCTCCGGGCGTTCCGGCAGATTTCGCTAAGCATACTCTGACCTGTACTTATAACGATCTCGCCTCTGTACGTGCAGCATTTGAACAGTATCCGCAAGACATTGCCTGCATTATCGTGGAGCCGGTCGCTGGCAACATGAACTGCATCCCGCCGCTGCCGGAATTTCTGCCTGGTCTGCGCGCGTTGTGCGATGAGTTTGGTGCGCTGTTGATTATCGATGAAGTAATGACCGGTTTCCGTGTCGCGTTGGCTGGCGCGCAGGATTACTACGGCGTCGTTCCGGATCTGACCTGTCTGGGCAAAATCATCGGTGGTGGTATGCCTGTTGGTGCATTCGGCGGTCGTCGCGATGTCATGGACGCGCTGGCACCAACCGGACCGGTTTATCAGGCTGGTACGCTGTCTGGTAATCCAATTGCCATGGCGGCAGGATTTGCCTGTCTGAATGAAGTTGCCCAGCCGGGTATTCATGAAACATTAGATGAACTCACCACCCGTCTGGCAGAAGGTCTGCTGGAAGCCGCCCAGGAAGCGAATATTCCTCTGGTGGTTAACCATGTGGGCGGGATGTTCGGGATTTTCTTCACCGAAGCAGAAACCGTGACCTGCTATCAGGACGTAATGGCATGCGATGTCGAGCGCTTTAAGCGTTTCTTCCACATGATGCTGGATGAAGGGGTTTATCTCGCGCCATCAGCCTTTGAAGCTGGCTTTATGTCCGTCGCGCACAGCATGGAAGATATCAATAACACCATCGACGCCGCACGTCGGGTGTTCGGGAAGTTGTAAAAAGCAGCATCAGAGATCGTAAGCCGGGTAAGGCACTCCGCCACCCGGCTTTTTTGTTGCCGGATGGCGACACAAAGTGCTTATCCAGCTTTGTATTACCGGCTCTGCTTACGTAGCAGCCAAATGAAATATGGCGCACCAATAAACGTCGAGAGTAATCCCGCCGGGATCTGATACGGAAACAGCACCATTCTGCCGCACCAGTCCGCAAAGACCAACAGTACCCCACCCGCCAGCGCTGACATTACCATATGCGGCATGGTACGCCGAAAACCGAGCATGCGGGCGATATGCGGCGCCATCAGCCCAACAAAGCTCAACGGTCCAATAGTCATGGTTGCCGTTGCGGTCAGTCCCGCGGCCAGCATCAGCAAACCGACACGTGACGGTGTCAACGCAATACCCACCGCCCGAGCCGTATCACCGCCCAGCGGTAAAATCGTCAGCCAGCGACGGCACAACGGCGTAATCGCCAGCAGAATCACCATCACGATCCCAGTACGTATTACCTGTTCAGGGTAAGCGTTATAGGTCGAGCCGGAGATCCAGGTCAGTATGCTCGCCATCCGCGGGTCGCCGCTGGCCTGTAGCATCATCAGCAACATAGTAAATGCGGTGCTAAGCGCCATCCCTGCCAGCAGCATTCGGTGAGGCGAAAAGCCCCCGCGCCCAGCGGCAATCATGATGATCAGCAACGTCACCGCTGCTCCGATACTCCCGGCAGGTAGCAGCCAACCGAAGGCATTTCCGGGCACCAGAAACAACATCAACACGACGCCAAACGCCGCACCGGAGCTGATACCCAATACTTCCGGGCTGGCCATTGGGTTACCGGTCAGGCGCTGAATAATACAGCCCGCAACCGCCAGCATAACACCCGCAATCAGTGCCGCCATAATTCGTGGCCAGCGCCAGGGCATCAGCTCATCCAGCATCACACCACTGGCCCAACTCCAGCCATGAGCATCGCGACCAAAAGAAAGCGCCACTACGACGGTCAACAACAATATTGCGCCCCCCACCAGGGCGAACATCAGCACGTTCTGACGTTCCGCAACAACGTGACTACTGGCATTCATATCCGGCGCGCTCATGCTGCGCAAACGCGGCAGCAGCCACAACAGCAGCGGTGCGCCAATCAGTGCGGTTACCGAGCCAGTAGAGACTTCCATCCATACGCGGGTCAGCCACAGAATAATTTGATCGGAAAGCCAGAGGATCAGAGCACCAATCAGCGGGGCCAGCATCAGGCGAGCCAGTAAGCGCCGGGCGCCGAGCATTTTTGCCAGAAGCGGCGCAAACAGACCAATAAAACCAATAATTCCGACTGCGTTAACCAGCAAAGCACTCAACACAATCGCCAGCGACAATGCGGCCAGACGCGCCAGCGATAGCGCCAGGCCAAGATTACGCGCTACACCGTCATCCAGCCCCATCAGCGTCATAGGACGTAATAACAGCAGGGTTAGCATCACGCCACCCAGCAGTTGCGGCCACAGTCGCTGCACCCCGTTCCAGTCAGTTTGCGTTAACGTTCCGCTGCTCCACAAAAACATGCTTTGCAGTTGATCGTGATGGAAAATAACCATCAGTTGGTTAATCGCGCCGCAGTACAGACTTACCACCAGACCTGCAAGGATCAATGTGACGGGCGAAAGACGTTTGCCCCAGGCGACACCAAACACCAGCGCTCCGACGATACATGCTCCTGCCAGCGCCGCAAATTGCGTGGTCAGCGCTCCGGGGAGCGCCCACAGTGTAGTGACCGTTATACCTAACTGTGCTCCGGTTGCCACGCCAAGCGTGGTCGGCTCTGCCAGCGGGTTACGCAATACCTGCTGAAACAAAACGCCAACCAGTCCCAGCCCGGCACCGACCAGTAACGCAATCGCCAGCCTCGGCAGCAAACTGAAATGGAAAACCATCTGTTCAATGATATCGATATCCGGCGACCAGATAGCCTGCAGCCACTGGCTGCGCGGCAGGGCAACAGAGAAGTTAACCCAGGTCAGCCAGCAGGCAGATACAAACAAGACTGTCAGTAAAAGTACCGGGAAAAGCGCAACACGTTTACTCACGCTTTGCCTCCCAGCGCATTATCCAGAATGCGCACAAAGCGCATCGCCGACAGTGTTGCGCCATAGAACCAGACGGCAGGTACGCGCTGAAAACGTCCGGCCCGGACAAACGGCATTGCCTGCCACAACGGGGTGGACATCAGCGCATTCATCTCTTTATTGTTGCCATGATCAAAGCACAACACATCAACATCTTTATAGACCGCAAGCCGATCGATACCCACAGCAGTGCTACCCCAGAAGTTTGTTTCCCCCCGCCAGGCGTTACGGATCCCGTACTCGTCCAGCACTTCCTGAAACAGACAGTTAGGACCAAACACCAGCATATGGCGAGGATCCAGCAGGGTCATCAGCAGTAAAGGACGCTCTCCGCGCTGAATAAAGCGTGGTTTCAGGCTGTCAATAAAGCGATCATATTGCGCCAGATGACGTTCGGCAGCAGGTTCCAGATTCAGCAACTGCGCCATTTCCTGCAGCGACTGGCGGGCAACCGCCAGCGGCTTTTTGCCATCGCTGAAGTTAAATCCACGGCCAGGCGCAATACGTGCCAGTTTCTCGGGCGCAGGACCATAGCCTGCCGACCAAACCATAAATGAGGGCTTCATTTCAGTCAGCAGTTCAAGATTGGGTTCAGTGCGTAACCCGACGTCAATCACCGAGTCCGGCAGAGCAGGTTCATTGACCCACAGCTTGTAGTTCGGAACATCTGCGACGCCATAGGGTGTAATACCCAGCGCCAGCAGCAGCTCAACCGGTAACCACTCCAGAGCCACAATGCGCTGCGGATCAACCGCCGCCGCACGCGCCTGATTCATCTGCCAGAGCAATGGTGACAACGCCATTGCCGTTAGCAAACGACGGCGGGTTATATGATGTAATGCGATCATTAATAGACAAAACTCACAGGTGCAGCACCAGCCGGATGCGGCAAAATACCCATCGGGATACCGTAGATCTGTTCCAGGGTTTCACTGCGCATCAGTTCAGCAGGCGTCCCCTGAGCGATCATTTCGCCACCTCTTAGCGCCACCAGATAGTCGCAGTAGCGGGCAGCCATATTGATATCATGCAGCACGGCGATCACCGTCAATCCACGTTGTTGGCTCAAGCGATGCACCAGCGCCAGCACATCAACCTGATGGGCGATATCCAACGCCGAAGTGGGTTCATCGAGCAGCAGGCAACGGCTGTCCTGCGCCACCAGCATGGCGATCCACGCACGTTGACGCTCGCCGCCGGACAAACTATCAACCAGACGATGTGCCAGTGGCTTTAACCCTACCAGCGTTATCGCCTCTTCCACTTTTTCTCTGTCAGCTACACCAAAACGTCCCAGCGCACCGTGCCACGGGTAGCGACCAATCGCCACCAGTTCACGCACTGTCATCCCTTCCGCCTGCGGCAACTGCTGCGGTAACCAGGCAACCTTGCGGGCAAATGCTTTACTCTTCCAGCTATCAACGGGCTGTCCATCCAAAAAAATATCGCCTTCAGAAGGCGGCTGATGGCGAGCTAACATCTTTAATAACGTGGATTTACCGGAACCGTTATGGCCGATAAGACCGGTCACTTTACCCACGGGAAAGGTTAACGAGAGAGGATGCAAAAGCGTGCGGCCAGGTACACGAAAGGAGACATGACTTAGCGCAAAAGTGGTGTCGGGATGGGATCTGTTTTCCTGCATAGCGGCCAACTTGTAAAACGGGCACGCAAAGCGTGCCCAAAGAGAAATTAGAAACGGAAGGTTGCTGTTGCAACGACCTGACGTTCCGCGCCCCAGAAGCAGCCATAGGTATTGAAGCAACTGGCGACGTATTCACGGTCAAACAAGTTGTTCACATGCAGCGCCACGTTGGAGCCCGCCATACCAACGCGAGCCAGATCGTAACGTACCAACGCATCCACCAGCGTATAGCTCCCCACTTTGAAGGAGTTTGCCGGGTCGCCATAGCTGGAACCAGTATAACGAACGCCAGTACCCAACGTCAGCCCGGAAAGCGCACCATCATAGAGGGTATAATCGCCCCACAGTGATGCCATATGTTTTGGCACCTGAGCAGGCGTATTGCCTTTGTAGGTGGTGTCAGTGGTGTATTCCGCATCGGTGTAGGTATAAGAGCCGACAACGTTAACGCTGGCAGACAGTGCCGCTTTCGCTTCGATTTCCACACCGCGAGAACGAATTTCACCGCCTTCAACTGAGAAGAACGATGTGCCTGTCGGGTCAGCCATCAGGTTGTTGGTTTTGGTCAACTGATAGACAGCACCGGTGATCACGATCGGACGATCGCTCGGAACATATTTCACGCCCGCTTCGTACTGCTTACCTTTGGACGGTGCGAAAATATTCCCACTAGCCCCCGTCTGGGAAGCCGGTTCAAACGACTCGCTGTAGCTGAAATACGGGGTTACGCCGTTGTCGAAAAGATAGTTAACACCGCCACGCCAGGTGAACTGCTTATCATCGCGGGAATCCGTAACGCCAGAAACACGGTTCAGAGAGTCCTGTTTAGCCCAGTCGTAACGACCGCCCAGAGTAACCAGCACCTTATCCCACTGCATCTGATCCTGCGCATACAAGCCAGTCTGTTTCTGTTTGTTCAGCACTTTGTAAGGACCAGAAGGGCCTGGGTGTGAGCCAAAATCAAAGTCGCTGCGGTCAAGGTTATAGATATCGGACGGTGCAACAGAACCGGCATAACCAAACCATGAGTCGATATCGTTACGCATGCGCATAAAATCAACGCCGGTCAGCAGGGTATGATCCACATCGGCAGTCGCGAACTTGCTTTGCAGCTGAGTATCAACAGCGAAGTTCTGCAATTTCTCATTATCGATAACGTACTGACGAGTCAGCGTGTGATCCCAATCGGACTGAGGAACGCTGGCGCAAGGACTTTTAGCCGGATCCTTGGTATAGAGCGGATCGGAACACATACCGTAGCCATATACGCTGTTTTGCGAAACTTTGTTTTGCGCATAGCGCAAATTCTGACGCACGGTAAAGGTGTCGTTAAATTCGTGATCGAAGCTGTAGCCTACCATCTTCTCGTTACGAGAATAGGTATTGTTGCCCGCACCTTCATTGAAATCAGTAGGGAGACGTGTGCCATTTGGCAGTTTCGTTACTGTCCCCTCTTTTGGCAGCCAGCCGTAATAACCGGTCTCTGGCTCATTCTGGAAATAAGAGAGGAAAGTGAAGTTCGTTTTATCGTCCGGACGCCAGCTGAAAGAAGGCGCAATGGCATACCGTTGCTCTTCCGCACCTTGCTGCTGTGCATTAGCGGAGCGAGCAAGGCCCGTTAAGCGATAAGAATACACACCGTCATCATCCAGCGCATCGCTGAAGTCAAAACCGGTCTGGAACAGGCTGTCAGTGCCCATTTTGAACTGAACTTCTTTCAACGGTTCCGTCGTCGGGCGCTTGCTGACCATGTTCAGCAAGCCGCCAGGGTTACTCTTTCCGTAAAGAACGGAAACCGGGCCGCGCATAACCTCAGCGCGCTCCAGCATATAGGGATCGATTACCGCGTCGTTATAGAAGTTGCCCTGCATTTTCAGGCCGTTCAGATAGTTATTCTGGCTTTGGCCGTCAGCGGCGAATCCGCGAATGATCAGGTAATCATAGGTATTAGATGCGCCACGAGTTCCCACAGCGACACCAGGAGTGTAGCTGAGCGCCTCTTTCACAGATTTAGGCTGATGCAGCGCCATCTCCTCAGCGGTAACAACAGATATAGACTGCGGGACTTTTTGAATCGGAGTGTCTGTTTTTGTCGCCGTGGCAGATTGTCTTGCCGCGATGGTTGCCGCGGGGCCCCATGCGCTTTCTTGTGCGGCAGGTGCTGCGGTTACGGTGATTGTTTCTTCTTTCGGTTGAACCGCCGCCTGTGCATACACAGACATGCCGCTAACCGCTGTGGCTACTACAACTGCGATTTTACGCAGCGAAGAGTTTGGCTGAGCAGTTTTAAGACGCGCCATTGGTATATCTCTGATGAAAGTGAATGATAACGTAAACGAGAATTATTATTATAACGGCAGCATAATATTCGAAACTCTGGCGGGATAGCAAGCAATACACATCCCTACTAAAACTGAGGGGTTAAGAAATAACCAGATGAAAAGAAAGGGTTAATAAATTACGCTGAAATGTTGTTTGCCTCAATCCAGACGTGGGCAAAGAAAAACCCGCCGAAGCGGGTTTTAGGGGGTATTAGTTGCTACCAAACATATCTTTTATCCAACCTGCGACACCGTCGCCATCTTTCTTCTCCTGCTGCGGCGGTTGTTGTTGCTGCTGCTGTTGGGGTTGTTGCTGCGGCTGCGTTGACTGATCAAACGGATTGCCTGACTGCTGCTGCATCTCACCTTGCTGACACAATGAATCAGGATCGCTTGTCCACACCGGAAGCGTACGCATCCCGCCGCTACAAACGAAGTTACCGTCGTAATCCACGCCCATATCAACAATATCTTCCGGCGGCGTCAGCGTCAGTGGCGTCGGTGTCTGGTTAGCCAGATAGCGCTGGTAAATCGACATCGCTCCGCTCGCGCCGTACAGCTTGGTTGGTTGGTTATTATCACGCCCCACCCAGGTAATGGTCACCTGACTGCCGTCAATACCCGCGAACCAGGTATCAACGTTGTTGTTAGTGGTCCCGGTTTTACCTGCCAGATGCAGCCCAGGATACTTGGCGCCCAGCTGACGACCTGTACCGCGCTGTACAACCTGTTGCATCGTCCACAACGTCATGTACGCCGCCTGTGCCGGAACGGCTCGTTCGGCCTGTGGGAAGCTCTGATACAGCACCGTGCCATCTTCGGCGATCACCGAACGCAGTGCTGATAACGGCGCGCGGTTACCACCGCTGGCGATGGTCTGGAACGCCTGCGCCACTTCGATTGGCGTAAGGTTCAGAGCTCCCAACAGCATAGCCGGAACCGGATTCAGTTGATCTTTCGGTGCACCCAGTTTTATCCATGTATCGGTCACGGCTGGCAGACCCAGCGCCATCCCCAGATTTACCGTCGGTACGTTCATGGAACGCGTTAACGCATCCACCAGCATCACTCTGCCACTTTCGCTGTAGCGACGGTCATCGTTCTGCGGAGACCAGACCTGCCCGTTAGGCTGACGCAACGCAATCGGCGCATCGGCAATCCAGGTATTCAGACGGTACAGCTTCGGCTGGCTCAGTGCGGTCAGATAGGTCGCCGGTTTCGCCAGAGAACCAATCGAGCGGCGTGCCTGCATGGCACGGTTATAGCCTGCAAACTGTGGCTCCGCCCCACCAACCATCGCACGAACTTCCCCACTAAAGCGATCCACAACCACAATCGCGGTTTCCAGATCGCTCAGCTTACGCTGTTTCTTCAGCACCGGAATGCCTTCAACCGCTGCTTTTTCTGCCGCATCCTGCGCCACAGAATCAAAAGTGGTGAAGATCTTCACGCCGGAGAGGTCTTTAACTTTATCACCCAGCTTCGCCTGCAGTTCCTGACGTACCATCTGCATAAACGCTGGCTGCGGTGAAATCACCCCGCCACGTGGTTGTACGCCTAACGGACGCGCACTCAGCATGTCATACAGATCCTGGTCAATAATCTGCTGCTGTTGCAGCAGACGCAGCACCAGGTTACGGCGCTCCAGCGCCAGTTTCGGGTTACGCCACGGATTGTAGATAGACGCCCCTTTCACCATCCCTACTAGCAGCGCCTGCTGATCAAGGCTCAGTTCTTCAACCGGACGCCCAAAATAATAAAGACTCGCCAGCGGGAAACCACGGATCTCGTTGTCGCCGCTCTGACCGAGGTACACCTCGTTCATATACAGCTCAAGAATGCGGTCTTTGCTGTAGCGCGCATCCATGATCAGCGCCATATAGGCTTCGTTAGCCTTACGCCAGTACGAACGCTCACTGGAGAGGAACAGGTTTTTCACCAACTGCTGAGTCAGCGTACTCGCCCCTTGCACAGTACGGCCTGCTGTCAGGTTAGCCAGTACCGCACGCCCAATGGAGTACAAACTGATGCCGTCATGCTCATAGAAATGGCGGTCTTCGGTCGCCAGCAGTGTATCAACCAGCAGATCAGGGAAGCCACTGCGGGGAACGAACAAGCGCTGCTCACCGTTTGGCGAAGAGAGCATGGTAATCAGACGCGGATCCAGACGGAAGAAACCGAACTGGCGGTTGTTGTCCAGATTCTCGATAGTGTCCAGATGATCGCCATCAAAGGTCAGACGCGCACGCACCTGGCCTTCTTTACTGTCCGGGAAGTCAAACGGACGACGGATCATCTCAATGCTGTTCGCCTGTACGGTAAATTCGCCAGGACGCGTCATCTTCGTCACCTGACGATACTGCGTGGCCTCCAGCAGTTTCACCATCTCTTTTTTACCGATGGGCATTTCTGGCTCAAGGTTAACCATACGGCCATACACCGCCGCAGGAAGCTGCCAGACTTTGCCATCAATACGGCTACGGATTTTTTGATCCAGGTAGACGCCGTAAATGGCAATCAGCACCAAAAAGACAATCGAGAGTTTTAGCAGCAGCCAGAACCAGCCGCGCTTACCACGAGGCTTACGCCCTTTGCCTCTACCTTTGCGCGGCATCGGTTCTTCATCCTCATAGTCGTCATCATCATAATCGTCGTCATACTCGTCATCTCTGAGTTGACGACGGCTCACCTTTTGTTTCACCGGACGCGATGGTTTCCCTTTACGTCCAATTGGCTCGCGGTCATTCCCCGCCATGCTTTTTCTCCGCAACATTCAGGCGCAAAGGCCTGATTCTCTGTTCTTCCGTCAGGCGACAGAAGAAGAAATCTCTCAATTTTTACCGCTCTTTCGCCAGAGACGGTGTCAAACGCCTTAATCAACCTACGGAACGCCGTACAGTGTAGGCCTGAAAGCAGCGCACCATCAGGCAGAATACTTCTTGGTGCGCCGTGTTGGCGCGGTATTCGCCGGATCGTCCGGCCAGACATGCCTGGGATAACGCCCTTTCATCTCTTTTTGCACTTCGCGATAAGCCCCCTGCCAGAACGCGCTCAAATCACGGGTGATTTGTAGTGGGCGTTGGGCCGGAGACAATAACTCGAGCACCAATGGAACACGCCCCTGCGCGATGGTAGGGGTCTTCGCTTCGCCAAACATTTCCTGCATTCTAACCGCTAATGCCGGCGGGTTATCCTCGTGATAACGAATGGCTATCCGGCTGCCCGTCGGCACAGTGTAATGCGCAGGCAGCTCACTATCCAGACGTTGCAGCATTGACCAGTCCAGTAGCCCATGCAAAGCCTGCCCCACATTTAACGCTTTGAGAGCACGTAAAGAGTGCACACCTTGCATATGCGGCAACAACCAACTCTCCAGCGTCGCCAGCAAAGAGGCGTCATCCACCGCTGGCCAGTTGTACTCAGGCAACCAATTTGCCGCACATTGCAGACGCAGCCGGAACTGTTCCGCTTCCGGGGTCCAGTTGAGCACACTCAGGCCTTTATCGCGAATACCATTCAGCATCGCCTGATGCAGTTCCTCTTCCGAAGGTTTTGCCAGTGGCTGAACTTTCACCGTCAGTTGACCAATACGCGTTCGGCGCCATGCCTTCAACGTTCCCTGATTTTCATCCCATTCGATGGTGTCTGACTGTTGCAACAGCTCAGGACTTGTTTGCAGCAGCGTATCAATATCCAACGGCAGAGCGAGCAGAATACGCGCATCAGGCGAAGCACTGCCCTGTAGCAACAGAGGCGCGATTAGCCATTCATGCCGCCCTGATGCGTCGTCGGCATCAAGCATTGCCCCCATTCCGTTAGCCAACTGATATCGCCCTTCCTGGCCACGACGCCGCGCAATGCGATCGGCGAATGCTTTTGCCAGTAAAGGCGCGATTAGCTCACTGTCGGGCTGACCACTCTGCACATTAAGCCGCTTCAGCAATTGCTGACTACGCTGCTGCCAGCCTGGCTGGTTACGCGAAAAATGTACGGTCAAATCGGTATGTCCACCGCGCGGCGGCTCTTCCAGAATCGCCGCCAGCTTTGCCGCTGTAACCGCTTCGTTTTCATTTGTCGCGCCGATGAGCATTGCCGCCAGACGGGGATCGTTACCCAGCGCAGCCATCTTCTGCCCGGCAGCGTTCAAGCGCTCACCATCCATAGCTTGCAACATCTGTAATAATCGTCTTGCCGCCTGCAAATTTACAGCAGGCGGCATATCCAGCCAGTTCAGTTGCGCAGGGTCGGTGCATCCCCATTGCAGCAGTTCCATCAGCAAACCGGATAGATCGCTCTGTAAAATCTCTGGCTCACCCTGTGCTGCCGCCCTTTCTGCCTGCTCTTTGGCAAGCAGGTGCAGACAAATCCCCGGTTCCAGACGTCCTGCGCGACCGGCTCGCTGTGTCATAGAGGCCTGGCTAATGCGCTGGGTAATCAGCCTCGTCAAACCGGTGCGGGCATCATAGCGCGCCACGCGCTCCTGCGCGCAGTCCACCACCAGACGAATGCCCTCAATGGTTAAGCTGGTTTCGGCAATGTTCGTTGCCAGCACCACTTTGCGCTTACCTTGTGGCGCGGGCAAAATCGCCTGGCGCTGCTCGGTCAGCGATAACGCGCCATATAACGGGCATAACAGAACATCGCTACCCACACGTGAAGCCAGTTGCTCCTGCACGCGTTGGATCTCCCCAACCCCCGGTAAAAAGAGCAGCAGAGAGCCGCTTTCATTACGCAGTAGCTCCGCAGTAGCAATAGCCACCGCCTCATCAAAACGCAGATGCGCAGCCAGCGGCTGATAGCGCCGCTCAACGGGGAATGCGCGGCCTTCAGAAATAATCGTCGGGGCAGCGGGCAATAACTGTTGCAGGCGGCCGTTATCCAGTGTGGCCGACATGATCAGCAGTTTTAAGTCATCTCGTAATCCTTGTTGCACATCCAACAGCAGCGCCAGTGCAAGGTCTGCCTGTAAGCTGCGCTCGTGAAATTCATCGAGGATCACCAGCCCAACGCCATTCAGCTCGGGATCGCGTTGGATCATTCGCGTTAGCACCCCTTCCGTCACCACTTCGAGCCGGGTCCGTGGCCCGACACAGCTTTGGGCGCGCATACGGTAACCTACTGTCTCACCGGGCTTTTCATTCAGTAATTCAGCCAGGCGCTGCGCCACATTGCGAGCGGCCAGACGTCGCGGTTCCAACAGAACAATCCGCCCCAGGATTCCCTTGTGCGTAAGAAACTGCAACGGCAGCCAGGTTGATTTCCCGGCACCGGTCGGCGCGGTCAACAGAACCTGTGGTGAAGCATCAAGGGCATTAAGCAGTTCAGGCACAACGGCAGCAACGGGCAACGACGTCACAAATGACTCCAGAGGGTTAACATTCTTCGCGCTGCATTGTAGCATCGCGTTAATTCATAACCGAGTATCCATCATGTCTGAGCCAAAAAGGCTGTTCTTTGCCATTGAATTACCAGCCGAGGTTCGGGAGCAACTTATCCACTGGCGGGCGGCACAGTTTCCGCCAGAGGCGGGGCGTCCAGTCGCTTCTGACAATCTGCACCTGACGCTGGCATTTTTAGGCGATATCAGTGCAGAGAAACAGCAGGCGCTGTCACAACTGGCAGGGCGTATTCGCCAGCCAGGCTTTACGTTAAAACTGGATGACGCCGGGCAATGGTTGCGATCAAGGGTAATATGGCTTGGCATGCGTCAACCACCGCGCGGGTTACTGCAACTGGCGAATATGCTGCGGTCACAGGCCGCACGCAGCGGGTGTTACCAAAGTCCGCAGCCATTTCATCCACATATCACGCTGCTGCGCGATGCCAGTCATGCTGTCACTATCCCGCCGCCAGGTTTTTGCTGGTCGTTTCCGGTAACGGAGTTTGCCCTTTACGCCTCTTCATTTGAACGAGGTCGCACGCGCTACACGCCATTACAACGCTGGACGCTTGCAGAATAATTAAGGATAACCCATGCAGTTTTCTCCCCCACTTCAGCGCGCTACGTTAATTCAGCGCTACAAGCGTTTTTTAGCGGATGTGATCACACCTGATGGCACAACGATAACGCTACACTGCCCAAATACCGGTGCCATGACAGGATGTGCAACCCCCGGAGATACCGTCTGGTATTCGACGTCAGAAAATACTAAACGGAAATATCCGCACACCTGGGAATTAACACAAAGCCAATCTGGTGCTTTTATTTGTGTTAACACGCTATGGGCTAACAGATTAACGAAAGAGGCTATTCAGAATTCGCTAATTTCAGAACTTTCAAACTACAATACGTTGAAAAGTGAAGTAAAATATGGTGCCGAAGGTAGCCGCATTGATTTTTTGTTACAGGCGGATTTCCGCCCTGACTGCTATATTGAAGTGAAATCAGTCACGTTGGCGGAGAATGAGCAAGGTTATTTTCCCGATGCCATTACTGAACGAGGTCAGAAACATCTTCGGGAATTGATGAGCGTAGCGGCTGAAGGCAAGCGAGCGGTGATATTTTTCGCCGTTCTGCATTCAGCAATTACACGGTTTTCACCCGCGCGGCATATTGATGCAAAATATGCGCAATTATTAGCCGAAGCGCAGCTTAAGGGGGTAGAAATTCTGGTTTATAAAGCGGAACTTTCTGCCCACGGTATGACTCTTAAAGAGCCATTGCCCATTACTTTGTAATGGTGCGAAAAACGGGTTAATTAGTATTCTGGCCGCGTGCGCAAATACGCTTTTCCTCACAGGGTTGTCAAGTGTTACGTTTAGATAATTGCTATCCGGAAAAGCATCTGCTATTTATAGCGACCTGATTTTTCCCCCGAACATGGGGATCGATAGTGCGTGTTAAGGAGAAGCAACATGCAAGAAGGGCAAAACCGTAAAACATCGTCCCTGAGTATTCTCGCCATCGCTGGGGTGGAGCCTTACCAGGAGAAACCGGGCGAAGAGTATATGAACGAAGCCCAGCTGTCGCACTTCAGGCGTATTCTTGAAGCATGGCGTAATCAACTCAGGGATGAAGTCGATCGCACTGTGACTCATATGCAGGACGAAGCGGCTAACTTCCCTGATCCGGTTGACCGTGCCGCACAGGAAGAAGAGTTCAGCCTTGAGCTACGTAACCGTGACCGTGAGCGCAAACTGATCAAAAAGATCGAGAAGACGCTGAAGAAAGTAGAAGACGAAGATTTCGGCTACTGCGAATCGTGCGGTGTGGAAATTGGTATTCGCCGTCTGGAAGCTCGCCCGACAGCCGATCTGTGCATCGACTGTAAAACGCTGGCAGAAATTCGCGAAAAACAGATGGCGGGTTAATCCCGTAACCTGTTGAATGCCGGATGGCGTTACGCTTATCCGGGCTACGGAACACCTCTATTTCGTAGGCCGGATCAAGTGTTTGCGTCGCCATCTGGCAATACCTGGGCGGGAGCATCTCCCGCCTTATTCTTTTATGTTATCCACCGACATGACTGACAAACGCTATATTGGCCGCTTCGCCCCTTCCCCTTCCGGTGAACTCCATTTTGGTTCGCTGATTGCCGCCCTCGGGAGTTATCTGCAGGCCCGTGCGCAACACGGAATCTGGCGGGTACGCATTGAAGATATTGATCCTCCTCGTGAAGTTCCCGGTGCTGCAGAGACTATCCTGCGTCAGCTGGAACATTACGGCCTGCACTGGGATGGCGACATATTATGGCAATCCCAACGCCACGACGCTTACCGCGAGGCGCTTGCCTGGTTATATAAGCAGGATCTGAGCTATTACTGCACCTGTACTCGCGCCCGGATCCAGAGCATCGGCGGTATTTACGACGGCCATTGTCGCGAGTTGCGCCACGGACCAGAACGGGCAGCGATACGTATCAAGCAACGACATCCCGTCATGCAGTTTAACGACAGGCTGCGCGGCAAGATTCAGGCCGACCCTGAACTTGCACAGGAAGACTTTATCATTCACCGACGCGACGGGCTGTTTGCTTATAATCTTGCTGTGGTGGTCGATGATCATTTTCAGGGCGTTACGGAGATTGTACGTGGCGCGGATCTCATTGAACCAACTGTGCGCCAAATTTCGCTGTATCAACAGTTCGGCTGGCATGCACCTGACTATATTCATCTGCCGCTGGCGCTCAACGAACAAGGCGCTAAACTGTCCAAGCAGAATCATGCGCCAGCCCTGCCACAAGGCGATCCGCGCCCGGTTCTCATCAGCGCATTGCGCTTTCTCGGCCAGAGCACAGCGATACCGTGGCAAGAGTTCAGCGTAGAGGAATTGTTGCGAGTCGCGGTGGAAAACTGGCAGCTTGAGGCGGTACCTGAATCGGGTATTGTAAATCCGGCATTCTCAAATGACTCATGCTGAGCTATGATTAGCCGCTATTTTTACACAGCAACACTTGTTCTGACTGAAGTTTGACACTACCGAGGTGCACTATTTTTACCCGAGTCGCTAATTTTTGCCGCAAGGTGCTAAGCCGCGAGGAGCGCGAGGCAGAGCTTGCCGTCGCCCGTCCCCATATGACGGTAATCCCGCGTGAGCAGCACTCAATCTCCCGCAAAGATATCAGTGAAAATGCCCTGAAGGTAATGTACAGGCTCAATAAGGCCGGCTACGAGGCATGGCTGGTTGGCGGGGGTGTGCGCGATCTTTTGCTGGGCAAAAAGCCGAAAGACTTTGATGTCACCACCAACGCGACACCGGATCAGGTACGGAAACTGTTTCGTAACTGCCGTCTTGTTGGCCGTCGTTTCCGTCTGGCCCATGTAATGTTCGGCCCGGAAATTATCGAAGTGGCAACTTTTCGCGGACATCATGAAGGCAGCGAAGCCGATCGTGCGACATCTCAGCGCGGACAAAACGGTATGCTACTGCGCGATAACATCTTCGGTTCTATCGAAGAAGATGCTCAACGCCGCGATTTCACGATCAACAGCCTCTATTATAGCGTTGCTGATTTCACCGTTCGCGACTACGTTGGCGGTATGCAGGATCTGGAAGATGGCGTCATTCGCCTGATTGGTAATCCGGAAACGCGTTATCGTGAAGATCCCGTACGCATGCTGCGCGCTGTCCGCTTTGCAGCAAAACTCGACATGCGCATCAGCCCGGAAACCGCAGAGCCGATCCCGCGTCTGGCTACGTTGCTTAACGATATCCCGCCAGCGCGCCTGTTTGAAGAAGCCCTCAAGCTATTACAGGCGGGCTACGGCTATGAAACCTATAAAAAGCTGCGTGAGTACAGCCTGTTCCAGCCGCTGTTCCCGACCATTACCCGCTATTTCACCGAAGACGGTGACAGCGCAATGGAACGCATCATTGCCCAGGTTCTGAAGAATACCGATACCCGCATTCACAACGATATGCGTGTTAACCCGGCATTCTTGTTTGCCGCCATGTTCTGGTATCCGTTACTGGAAACGGCACAGAAAATTGCCCAGGAAAGCGGTCTGGCCTACTACGATGCCTTCGCACTGGCGATGAACGATGTCCTGGACGAAGCGTGCCGCTCACTGGCAATTCCAAAACGCCTGACGTCGCTCACCCGCGATATCTGGCAGCTTCAGTTACGCATGTCCCGCCGCCAGGGTAAACGCGCCTGGAAGCTGATGGAGCATCCGAAATTCCGCGCAGCCTACGATTTACTGGCCCTGCGTGCCGAAGTGGAAAACAACGCCGAACTGCAACGTCTGGCGCAGTGGTGGGGTGAATTCCAGGTTTCGGCTCCGCCAGAGCAAAAAGGCATGCTGAACGAACTTGATGAAGAACCAGATGCCCGCCGCCGTCATCGTCGCCCGCGTAAACGCGCCCCACGCCGCGAGGGAACCGCGTGACCAATCGCGTATACCCAATAGATTTCGAGTTGCATCAAGGCGGCGACACAGCGAATGCCCAGGAGCGTACATCAGTACGTGACTGGGATGAGTGAGGAAAGCCAACACAAATGCAGCTTGAAAGACAACGGGTATATATCGCGCTCGGCAGTAATTTAGCCTCTCCTCTTGAGCAGGTTAATGCTGCCGTGCAGGCGCTGGGAGAAATCCCGGACAGCCGGATCATCGCCGTTTCATCCTTCTACCGCACGCCGCCATTAGGTCCTCAGGATCAACCTGATTATCTGAATGCTGCCGTTGCGCTGGAAACAACCCTCGAACCTGAAGAATTGCTTAATCACACTCAACGTATTGAGTTGCAGCAAGGTCGGGTACGCAAAGCCGAGCGCTGGGGTCCGCGTACGCTGGATCTCGACATCATGTTGTTTGGCAATGACGTGATTAACACCGAGCGCCTGACGGTTCCGCATTACGATATGAAAAACCGGGGCTTTATGTTGTGGCCGCTATTTGAAATCGCGCCCGACCTGACCTTCCCGGATGGTATCAGCTTACATCAGCATCTCACCCGCCTCGCCGTAGCAAAACCTGCGCACTGGTAAAGCATACTCTCACCTAAAAAGTTTACTACTTTTGCGCCAAACGGTTGCTTAAAACAATTGCCGCCCTGAATCTGACTGCTAGAATGCCGTTAAATATGACTTCCACATTCAGGAAATGTTATGAAACCAACGACTATCTCATTGCTGCAAAAATGTAAGCAAGAGAAAAAGCGCTTCGCGACTATTACGGCCTACGACTACAGCTTCGCCAAATTATTTGCCGACGAAGGTATCAATGTGATGCTGGTAGGCGATTCACTGGGGATGACGGTACAAGGGCACGACTCCACCTTGCCGGTCAGCGTCGAAGACGTTGCCTATCACACCCGTGCTGTGCGTCGTGGTGCGCCAAACTGCCTGCTGCTTTCCGACCTGCCGTTTATGGCCTATGCCACACCGCAACAGGCCTTTGAAAACGCCGCCGCTGTTATGCGCGCGGGCGCGAATATGGTCAAGATTGAAGGCGGTGCGTGGCTGGTTGATACGGTGAAAATGCTCACCGATCGCGCGGTACCGGTATGCGGCCATCTGGGCTTAACCCCGCAGTCAGTTAACATCTTCGGTGGCTATAAGGTGCAGGGTCGCGGAGATGCGGGCCAGACATTGCTCGACGATGCGCTGGCGTTAGAAGCCGCAGGAGCACAGTTGCTGGTGCTGGAATGCGTTCCGGTTGAGCTGGCTAAACGCGTGACTGAAGCTCTGTCCATTCCGGTCATCGGTATAGGCGCAGGCAATGTCACCGATGGTCAGATCCTGGTGATGCATGACGCGTTTGGTATCACAGGCGGCCATATTCCAAAATTTGCAAAAAACTTTCTCAATGAAGCAGGCGACATGCGCGCCGCAGTGCGGCAGTATATTGCGGAGGTTGAATCCGGCGTCTACCCGGGTGAAGAACATAGCTTCCATTAAGCAAAGTTTGGAATTTGTAGGCCAAATAAGGCGTTGCGCTTTCCTGGCCTACAGATCATCAGGCAACTAAAGGAGTCTTGTTGTGCTAATTATTGAAACCCTGCCGCTGTTACGCCAGCACATTCGTCGTCTGCGTCAGGAAGGTAAACGTGTGGCTCTGGTCCCTACCATGGGAAACCTGCACGACGGTCACATGAAGCTGGTCGATGAAGCAAAAGCTCAGGCTGATGTGGTGATCGTCAGTATTTTCGTCAACCCAATGCAGTTCGACCGTCCGGACGATCTGGTGCGCTACCCGCGTACGCTGCAAGAAGACTGCGAAAAGCTGAACAAGCGCAAAGTTGATTTTGTCTTTGCTCCTGCAGCGCAAGAAATCTACCCGCAAGGGACAGATAGCCAAACCTATGTAGAAGTTCCGGGGCTTTCCACCATGCTGGAAGGCGCAAGTCGTCCTGGTCACTTCCGTGGTGTTGCTACCATCGTCAGCAAACTGTTCAATCTGATCCAACCGGATATCGCATGTTTTGGCGAGAAGGATTTTCAGCAACTGGCGCTGATCCGCAAAATGGTTGCCGACATGGGATATGACATTGAGATCGTCGGCGTTCCCATTATTCGCGCTAAAGACGGTCTGGCCCTCAGTTCACGCAATGGCTATCTGACCGCAGAGCAGCGAAAAATCGCGCCCGGCTTGTTCAAAGTGATGAGCAGTATTGGTGAAAAATTACAGGCTGGTGAACGTGAGCAGGAAGAGATAATTGCCATTGCTGAACAAGAACTGAATGAAAAAGGTTTTCGTGCCGACGACATTCAAATCCGCGATGCTGATACGCTGCTCGAGCTGACTGACAGCAGCAAACGCGCGGTGATTCTGGTCGCTGCATGGCTGGGTCAGGCACGTTTGATCGACAATCTGAGTGTAACATTAGCCCAGTAGACAGGGGTTAAAAATAGGGCAATACTGCCTAAGAAATTACTCAAAGCAGGTACCGCCTGCTTTGCTTCTGATAAGCGTTAAAGGTAGACGTTATGATTCGCACCATGCTGCAAGGCAAGCTCCACCGCGTGAAAGTCACACAGGCGGACCTGCATTACGAAGGCTCCTGCGCCATTGACCAGGATTTCCTTGATGCTTCCGGCATCCTGGAAAACGAAGCCATTGATATCTGGAACGTGACTAATGGTAAACGTTTCTCGACCTACGCCATTGCGGCTGAACGCGGTTCTAAAATCATCTCGGTGAACGGTGCGGCCGCGCACTGTGCCGAGGTTGGCGATATTGTGATTATCGCCAGCTTCGTCACGATGTCTGATGAAGAAGCGCGTACCTGGCGGCCAAAAGTTGCCTACTTTGAAGGTGACAATGAAATGAAACGTACTGCGAAAGCCATCCCGGTACAGGTAGCTTGATAAAGGCTACCCCTGCGGCTGGTTGCTGACCAGCCGCGACATGGTCTCTAACGAATCCGTTCTTAAGATATACAACCGTTTTAACAGCATTGGGTTATCTCCTGGTTTTACCTTTCCTTTCACCGTGGTCACAGCCATATGAAACCCTGCATCATTCGCCGCCTTCACGGCCGTCACGTTATAACCGCCAAACGGATAAGATAGATAAAGAACATGCGGGTTAAATTGCGCCAGCGCCCGACGAGAATGCGCAAAATCAAAAAGAATATTGTGATAGCTACGGCTAAGCAGGATCGGCCGGTGATAACCATCCACACGATGTAAAAAATGGGTATGTGACTGGAAGTCGAACACATCCCTGATCTCATTCAGTTCAGAAATACTCATAAACTGCAGCGATTTCGGATCCCACTTCTGCGGATGACGCTTAATACGTGATGAGATAATAAATGCTGTCGCCTTCATTCCATACTGTTTCAGTACCGGATATGCATAACGGCTCACCGACTTCAAACCATCATCAAAGGTAATCACTACCGCCCGCGCAGGCAAATTAGCGCGGTTACGCACATAGTCTTCCAACTGATACAGGGTCAGCGTGGTGTAACCCATATCGCGCAGCCATGTCATCTGGTTGCTGAAAGCGCGTACGGAGGTGGTAGTAGAGGTATGACGAAAACGGGTGTTCTCTTCATCACGCAGAATATGGTGATAGGTCAGTACCGGAATACCGTGGTCTTGCTGCGCATCCAGCGCGCTAACGTAGGCCAGCCTGTCACCAATACGAATTTGGTACCACGTCTGGTTTAGCCTGTCCTTCAGTCTGTTAATTATGGGATATCGCAGATTGTCCGCCAGCACGCCAAACGGTGCGCTACCGGCGTCAGGGGCATTGTAAACAGGTGTCGCTTTCCAGGTAACCAGGTTCTGATTGCTCAGCGGTTTATTGAGATCACCCAGGCCATCTTCCACCTTCTGCCGCCCCTGTACGCGATCCAGATGGCCTTTATCGATAAACCCTCGGCCAAATCCAAATGTAAATGCGTAATAGTCTTCGCCAGTGGGGATGACTGAGAGGATTTGACCTGCGCGAATATGGCCTACCGTCACCATTTTATTGCCAATCTGCGCCCAGACGGCAGCATCTTCAGTAGTTTGCATATAACGAGCAGGCAAAGCGGCAGCAGCACAACCAGAGAACAGGAACAACAGTATGAGCAGGACGCGCGTAGCCATATGAGTTAACCGAGGCGAAGAACCTCAGCTATTGTAGCAAAAGCATCATCAATACCAATGATTAATACTCATACAAATCATGCAGTAAAACAAAAGGCGGATTTTTCTGTTGTTGATGCCACAAACTCGTAACGCCAGGGCCTCCAAGAGAGACTATTTCATCACGAAACGCAGAACTGCTCATCGACTCTCGCGACAAAAGCATTCGCTCCAGCAATGGATAGCTTATCCCGGAAATCACTTCACAGGCCGGATGCTTATGACTCATCAACGCGGCCACGCGGTAAGGCGCAGAGCCAGCAATATCTGTCAGGAATATCACGCCATCACCAGAATCGGCAGCATGCAGAGCATCGCACATCATCCGGCTTAACATATTCGAACTTAGACCATGCCAAAAACTGACCACCTGGCATTGCGCCAGAGGGCCGTACTTTTCTTCCAGACGATGCAGCATATCCTGTGCGTTATCATCATGACAGGTAATGACCCAACCTAACATTGCCCACCTCCTTAGCAGGCAAGTAGTTTATCAGAGTGATAAAAACTTAACGGTGATAAACATCAAAGGTCTTCCTCTCCCGTGATGGGAGAGGAAGAAATAATTAGCTACGTAACCCGCGCCCACGCTGAATCAGGTACCAGCACAACAAATAAAATGCCGCGATAAACACCATCAGTACACCGAATGTCGTGACCAGCGGCACATCATGGATGCCCAGGAAGCCGTAGCGGAATCCACTGATCATGTAAACAATCGGGTTGAGATGCGACAACCCCTGCCAGAATGGCGGCAACAACGTTAACGAGTAGAAAACGCCCCCCAGGTAGGTCAACGGCGTCAGTACGAAAGTTGGGATCAGGCTGATGTCGTCAAAGGTTTTGGCAAAGACGGCATTCAATAACCCGGCCAACGAAAACAGAACCGCCGTCAGCACCAGCGTTAGCGCCACAAAGACCCATGAATGCACCTGGAACGGAACGAAGAACAGTGAAATAGCCGTAACCAATATTCCTACGCACAGGCCGCGCGCCACGCCGCCGCCGACAAACCCCGTGATGATAACGTGCGTCGGAACCGGTGCGACCAGCAATTCTTCAATGTTACGTTGAAATTTGGCACTAAAGAATGACGACGCTACGTTGGCGTAGGAGTTAGTGATAACCGCCATCATAATCAGACCCGGCACAATAAATTGCATGTAGCTAAAACCGTGCATTTCACCGATACGCGAACCAATTAAATTACCGAAGATAATAAAATAGAGCGTCATGGTGATAACGGGTGGAACCAGAGTCTGGACCCAGATGCGCATAAAACGGTGGATCTCTTTCGCCCAGATACTTTTCAGCGCGACCCAGTAAAGCTGCATCATGCGCGATCTCCTTGCTTTTCATGAACCAGGGAAACAAACAACTCTTCCAGTCGGTTTGCCTTGTTACGCATACTCAACACCTGAACCCCCTGCGCGCTCAGTTGGGAAAATACGCTGTTAACACCTTGCTCTCTGAGCACTTCGACTTCCAGTGTCGAGGTATCAACCAGACGGTATTGATATCCTTCCAGCTTGGGCAGCGGACTTTTCGCCGCCAGATCGAGAATAAAGGTCTCGGACTTGAGTTTGGAGAGCAGGTTTTTCATTGAGGTATTTTCCACCAGCTCGCCATGCTGAATAATGCCAATATTACGGCACAGCATTTCCGCTTCTTCGAGATAGTGTGTTGTCAGAATAATCGTCGTACCCTTGTCGTTTAAATCCTTTAAAAAACCCCACATTGAGCGACGTAATTCAATATCAACGCCCGCTGTCGGTTCATCGAGGATCAGCAGCTTTGGTTCATGCATCAATGCACGGGCAATCATCAGACGGCGCTTCATACCGCCAGACAGCATACGCGCTCGCTCACTACGCTTTTCCCACAGGTCGAGCTGCTTTAAATATATTTCACTGCGCTTTACAGCCTCTTTATGCTCAACGCCGTAATACCCCGCCTGATTCACCACGATCTGCTGCACCGTTTCAAACGGGTTAAAGTTAAATTCCTGCGGTACCAGCCCAAGCTGTCGTTTAGCGTTAACCGTATCTTTTTCAAGATCGTATCCGAAGACGCTAACCCGTCCGGAGCTTTTATTCACCAGGGAACTGATAATCCCGATAGTGGTGGACTTCCCTGCGCCATTGGGTCCTAAAAGCGCATAGAAATCACCCGCTTCGACTTGCAAATCTATGCCACGTAGCGCCTGAACGCCACCGGGATAGGTTTTCTTAAGTTGCTGAAGTTCCAGAGCAATGGTCATGGTTTTTTGCTTACCTTACGTTCTGACATTTTATATATAGTTTAATTAATCCTGGAGTTACCCTATATTAGCCCATCGCATTTATCTGGCTTCGGGTCGAAACCTCCATGAAAGACATAGATACACTCATCAGCAACAATGCACTATGGTCAAAGATGCTGGTAGAAGAGGATCCCGGATTTTTTGAAACGCTGACGCATGCGCAGAATCCACGTTTTCTATGGATTGGATGTTCCGATAGTCGCGTTCCCGCGGAACGTTTAACCGGTCTTGAGCCGGGCGAATTATTTGTCCACCGTAATGTTGCCAATCTGGTTATTCATACCGATCTGAACTGTCTCTCTGTCGTTCAGTATGCGGTTGATGTGCTGGAAGTGGAACATATTATTATTTGTGGTCATTACGGATGCGGTGGCGTACAGGCAGCCATTGAAAATACGGAACTGGGACTGATTGATAACTGGTTGCTGCATATCCGCGATATCTGGTTTAAACACAGCTCTCTGCTGGGTGAGATGCCGCAGGAACGCCGTATTGATACACTGTGCGAACTGAACGTAATGGAACAGGTGTACAACCTGGGCCACTCAACAATTATGCGGTCCGCCTGGAAACGTGGTCAGAAAGTTACCATTCACGGATGGGCTTACGGTATTCATGATGGTCTGCTTCGCGATCTGGAAGTTACGGCCACCAGTCGTGAATCACTGGAACAACGCTACAGACAAGGTCTGTCTAACCTCAGTAAAAAACACATAAACCATAAATAACGCAGTATTGCCGGGCGGCGACTCCATCTTATCCGGCCTACGAGGTACATACCTGTAGACCGGATAAGCAGAGCGCCATCAGGCGCTCGCACAGAATTACTCGTCCAGCAGCACGACTTTGCCAACATATGGCAGGTGGCGATAACGCTGGGCATAGTCAATGCCGTAGCCGACAACGAACTCATCCGGGATAGAGAATCCGATAAACTCAACCGGGACATTCACTTCTCGACGGGAAGGTTTGTCCAACAGCGTACAGATCGCCAGCGATTTCGGCTCGCGCAGGCTAAGGATTTCACGCACTTTTGACAGTGTGTTGCCGGAGTCGATAATGTCTTCGACAATCAGCACATCCTTACCACGAATATCTTCATCCAGGTCTTTCAGGATTTTAACATCACGCGTGGTTGACATGCCGCTGCCGTAGCTGGAGGCGGTCATGAAATCGACTTCGTGGGAGACATGCACTTCACGGCACAGATCTGCCATAAACATAAACGAGCCACGTAACAGCCCGACCAGCACCATGTCACTGCCGCTGTCCTTGTAGCGTTCGTTAATCTGACGCCCGAGTTCAGCAATACGCGCTTTGATCTCCGCTTCCGGGATCATGACTTCTACAGTATGTTTCATAAAAAATATAACTCACTGATTTTTATCAGTTAACACATCATGCAAATCGAAAGAAAGCGCTTATGTTGATACACCGACTGACAGACGGTGGCTCGCACTAACCACAAAACTTGCGACAGCATACAAACAATTCAGTGGGTGAAGTATACCAGTAAAGAAGCCGCGTTCCTCTGATAGTTAGCAGGATTGTCGGTATGTTAATCGCCGGACGGTAATTCCATCCGGCAATGAAGCCGTTACACAGTAAAGCCGAGCATCATACCAGTATCTTCATGCTCCAGCAGATGGCAGTGCGCCATGTAGGCATGTTCTTTTGGCGCGTCGTGGTCAAACTTCACCAGTACCTCGCTGACACCACCTTCGACACGTACTGTGTCCTTCCAGCCTGCGCGATGCGCGGCTGGCGCTTTACCGTTCTCGGACAAAATGCGGAACTGAGTACCGTGAATGTGGAACGGATGCAGCATCATGTCCCCTTGCCCGGAAATCACCCAGCGTTCATGCTGACCTTTCGTTGCCGCAAACATGGGTTTATTCATATCAAATGCCTGGCCATTGATCCGGTTGGCATTATGGAAATCAAACTTCCCGCCATGTTTCATATTACCCATATTACCGTGGTTCATATTACCGTGGTTCATACCGTCGTTATCCATATGCCCCATCATCCGCCCATGCCCCATTCCCGTCATGGCCTGTTCGCCATACTTCTGCACCAGCATTTGCATTCCCATCATGTCGAGCATCGGATCCATTGATAGTTGCAGTTTGCGCACAGTCAGGCCATCAAGCGAAGGCAGTGATGGCATTGTCGTCAGCGTATCCGGCAGCGTACCGGAAGCAGTAATAAGGAGCGGCTGAATGCGCATCACAGGATGCGGCTTATCAAATGGCGCTATAGCCATCCCCATTTGAGTCACGGGTAAGGTCAGCAGATCGAAGGCTTTACCGTCGCTAATATCCACCAGCACTTCAAAGCGTTCGCCCATCAGCATAGGAAGTTCAGTAACTTTAACCGGCTCAGCCAACAGTCCACCATCGCTGGCAATAACATACAGAGGACGATTATCGCTGGCAGCCACGTTAAGCGAGCGAGCGTTACAACCGTTTAGCAAACGCAGACGTAACCACCCACGCGGCGCGGAATGCTGCGGATAAATTGCACCATTGGTCAGCAGCGTATCACCAAACCAACCCACAGCGGCTGTCATCATATCCAGTTGATAGTTAACTTGTCCGTCAGCAGAAAATTGTTTGTCCTGAATAATCACCGGAACATCATCAATTCCCCACTGCTTCGGCAGCATCAGTTTGCGGATGTCATCGTCTTCAATCAGCACCAGTCCAGCCAGCCCCATCGCCACCTGACGGCCCGTTTTCCCGTGTTGGTGCGGGTGGAACCAGCAGGTTGCTGCCCGTTGATCGGGGATGAAGGTTACGGAACGTTTTCCGCCCGCCGGAATAATCCCTTGCGGGCCACCGTCGACTTCGCCAGGTATCTCCAGTCCGTGCCAGTGTAATGTGGTCTCTTCAGCCAACTGATTATAGATATCAACGGTCACCGACTTGCCTTTATGCAGTTTCACCGCAGGTCCAAGTAAATTACCGTTATATCCCCAGGTTGTAGCGGTTTTACCGCCGAAGGTCGATTGCCCAGCCTTAACGATCAGTTGCATACGATTAGAGGCATCCGCCGTTAACAGGTCTGGAACAGGCAACACGGGACGGTCGGCCGCAAAAACAGTACGACTCCAGAGAGGTAACGCTGACGCGACGCCCAGCGCCACGGAGTACTTTAAAAAGTCACGACGTTGCATAATCACTTCCTTATATTCAGCAGCTTAAGCAGGCTATCTTTTAAGCATAAGCCCTCCCCTTACGGGAAGGTCAAGTGAACGGCTGATAATAAAGGTCGTCGCTTCGCTCACAGTATGCTAACGTTTAATTTCCGTGATGCAGTGGTAGAAGCAATGAAGACGTTTTTCAGAACAGTGTTGTTCGGCAGCCTGATGGCCGTATGCGCAAACAGCTACGCGCTTAGCGAGTCCGAAGCCGAAGATATGGCCGATTTAACGGCAGTTTTTGTTTTTCTGAAAAATGACTGTGGATACCAGAATTTGCCCAACGGGCAGATCCGACGCGCACTGGTCTTTTTTGCCCAACAGAACCAGTGGGACCTCAGTAATTACGACACCTTCGATATGAAATCTCTCGGTGAAGACAGTTATCGCGATTTGAGCGGTATTGGTATTCCGGTCGCAAAAAAATGCAAAGCGCTGGCACGAGATTCCCTGAGCCTGTTGGCCTACGTTAAATAATGTGAAGCCGGATGGCGGCACAAGTGCCTTATCCGGCAGGTAAAGACTCATCTGGCGTTAATCATTTCCCCTGCTGTACAAATTCGCGATATGCCGCCACGACCTGAAGAAAATCCTCTACGCCACACAGCGAAAAGCTCTCTTCGTCGTAGTAATTCATCCCTTCTTCCATTTCGTCGCCCGTGAACTCCAGTTGGTTGGCACGCACCATCACCTCTTCGCCATCCAGCCAGAGCGTGTATTCATGCCCTGCCCGTTGCCAGGAACGTTCACTGCCTTTTACCGCACGTGCCGCCTGTTCCACTTCATCAAGTAAGGCCAGGTTCTCTTTCACTTCTTCATTAAACCAGTGCCCCACAACTTCGTGACCCATGGACATACGCACTTTTACCACTCCGGTAATATCGCGCAGAAATTCGTAATCCATAATGTGTTCCTCTACTCCCGGCAATGCGCCAATACCGCATTGCGCCTATGCTGTAATTATCGCAGCACAACGAAAGAAAAAAAGCAGAGCAGGCATAAGGATTGGAAATAAAAATGCCCGATAACGCAAGGTTTACCGGGCATTGGTGAGTTTGTGCACAAAAATCAGGTGCAGCAACTTATGGCGTTACACCGCCGTCTGGAAAATCACGCTATCCGCTTTCTCGGTGTACTGAGAAAGTTGGTCAAAGTTCAGATAACGGTAAGTATCCACGGCCGTTTTATCCACCTGTGCCACATAGTTCTGGTACTCTTCCGGCGTTGGCAGTTTACCAATAAGCGCCGCAACAGCCGCCAGCTCAGCAGAAGCCAGGAAGACGTTAGCACCAGTACCCAGACGGTTCGGGAAGTTACGGGTAGAGGTAGAAACTACCGTCGCGCCATCAGCCACACGCGCCTGGTTACCCATGCACAGTGAACAGCCAGGGATCTCGATACGCGCCCCGCTCTTACCAAAGACGCTGTAGTAGCCTTCTTCAGTCAATTGCGCGGCATCCATACGGGTTGGCGGAGCCACCCACAGGCGCGTCGGCAGTTGGCCTTTATGCGAATCCAGCAGTTTACCTGCCGCACGGAAGTGACCGATGTTAGTCATGCAGGAACCGATGAACACTTCGTCGATCTTCTCGCCCTGCACGTCAGACAGCAGACGCGCATCGTCCGGATCGTTCGGCGCGCACAGGATTGGCTCTTTGATATCAGCCAGATCGATATCGATCACTGCCGCATATTCGGCGTCAGCATCGCCTTCCAGCAGTTGCGGATCGGCCAGCCATTTTTCCATACCCTGAATACGACGCTCCAGCGTACGGCGATCGCCGTAACCTTCTGCGATCATCCACTTCAGCAGAACGATGTTAGAGCTGAGGTATTCAATGATCGGCTCTTTGTTCAGCTTGATGGTACAGCCCGCAGCGGAACGCTCAGCAGAGGCATCGGTCAGCTCAAACGCCTGTTCAACTTTCAGATCCGGCAGACCTTCGATTTCCAGAATGCGACCAGAGAAGATGTTTTTCTTACCTTTCTTCTCAACGGTCAGCAGACCCTGTTTGATCGCGTACAGCGGAATGGCGTGAACCAGGTCGCGCAGGGTGATACCCGGCTGCATTTTGCCTTTGAAACGCACCAGAACGGATTCCGGCATATCCAGTGGCATTACACCAGTCGCAGCAGCAAACGCTACCAGGCCAGAGCCTGCCGGGAAGGAGATCCCGATCGGGAAACGGGTATGAGAGTCACCACCAGTACCCACGGTATCCGGCAGCAGCATGCGGTTCAGCCAGGAGTGGATAACACCATCGCCCGGACGAAGCGATACGCCGCCACGGTTCATGATGAAGTCAGGCAGTGTATGGTGCGTGGTCACGTCTACCGGCTTCGGATACGCCGCGGTATGACAGAACGACTGCATAACCAGATCTGAAGAAAAGCCCAGACACGCCAGATCTTTCAGTTCATCACGGGTCATTGGGCCGGTGGTATCCTGAGAACCTACGGAGGTCATCTTCGGTTCGCAGTACGCGCCCGGACGGACACCTTTCACGCCACAAGCGCGACCAACCATTTTCTGTGCCAGAGAGAAGCCACGGCTGCTTTCAGCCACATCTTTCGCCTGACGGAATACGTCGCTGTGCGGCAGACCAAGCGCCTCACGCGCTTTGGTTGTCAGGCCACGGCCGATAATCAACGGAATACGGCCACCGGCACGCACTTCGTCGATCAGTACTTCAGTTTTCAGCTCAAAGCTTGCCAGCAGTTCACCTGTTGCGTGGTTACGCACTTCACCTTTGAACGGGTAAACGTCAATCACATCGCCCATGTTCAGGTTAGACACATCGACTTCGATTGGCAGTGCGCCCGCATCTTCCATGGTATTGAAGAAGATGGGCGCAATTTTGCCGCCGAGACACAAACCGCCGCCGCGCTTATTCGGGACATGAGGAATATCATCGCCCATGAACCACAACACAGAGTTGGTTGCAGATTTACGTGAAGAACCAGTGCCGACAACATCACCTACGTAAGCCAGCGGGTAACCTTTTTTCTGCAACTCTTCGATCTGTTTGATCGGGCCAACGCTGCCCGGCTGATCCGGCTCGATACCTTCACGGGCGTTTTTCAGCATTGCCAGAGCGTGCAGAGGGATATCCGGACGAGACCAGGCATCCGGCGCCGGGGACAGGTCATCGGTGTTGGTTTCACCCGTCACTTTAAACACGGTAACGGTGATTTTCTCAGCCAGTGCAGGCCGATTCAGGAACCATTCTGCATCGGCCCAGGATTGCATCACCTGCCTTGCATATTCGTTGCCTGCTTTGGCTTTCTCTTCTACATCATAGAAATTATCGAACATCAGCAGTGTTGAAGAGAGGGCTTTGGCGGCAATCGGCGCCAGTTTTGCATCATCCAGAGCATCAATCAGCGGATGAATGTTGTAACCACCCTGCATAGTACCCAGCAGTTCAATGGCTTTTTCTGGTGTCACCAGCGGGGAGGTTGTGTCGCCTTTCGCGACAGCGGCAAGAAAACCGGCTTTTACATAAGCGGCTTCATCTACGCCAGGAGGAACGCGGTTGATCAACAGGTCTAACAGGAATTCTTCTTCGCCCACAGGCGGGGTCTTCAGCAGCTCGACAAGTGCGGCCATTTGGGTTGCATCTAAAGGTTTTGGCACAATCCCAAGGGCGGCACGCTCAGCTACGTGCTTACGGTATTCTTCTAGCACGACGGTATCTCCTCGCTCTCATTGTCATATGCGGTAGGCGATTCTCTTCACGCTCCTGTGAGACAGCAGTTTGTAGGGTAAATGCCCGGTACCGCATAGGGCACAATAACAGGATTTTCATTAAGTGTTAATCTGTTTACAAAAAAGTAACATAAAAAATTGGCTGAATCGTTAAGAATGGTATAGCGGAAAGAAAGGGCAAAATTCGAGCACAAAAAACGCTGTGCAGCCGTAACTTGCAAGAGTGACCTTCCGAATATTCCAGCGGCTTTTCAACCATCAGATATAATTGTGTAATAAATGTTCACACTCTTTATCCGAACACTACGGGCGGTTTCCCAATAAAAGTCAAAACTGTAAAACACGGGTGATTGATACTCGCGCCAACAAGAACGCCTCACGGCACAACGCTTGTCTCGTTGGAGTCATTTTATGAAGTTGCCCATTAAGCCACACCTGCTCGTCCTTTTGTGCAGTGCCGGGCTGTTTGCCGCCTCAGGCGTAATGCTCGTCAAAAGTCGCACAACGGAACCTGCAGCTCCTGCGCCTGTCGAGCAAGCCCCTGCCGCAGCGGCCCCCGCAGCCGCACCAGCCGATCAACCTGCACCGACCGTAACGCCAACATACTCCGCCGCGCAAATCGATCAGTGGGTTGCGCCAATTGCGCTCTATCCCGATGCGTTGTTGTCGCAAATATTGATGGCCTCAACCTACCCGGCCAACGTTATTCAGGCTGCGCAATGGTCGAAAGACAATCCCAAAATGCAGGGTGATGCCGCTATTCAGGCCGTAGCCGGACAACCGTGGGATCCTAGCGTGAAATCGCTGGTCGCGTTTCCTCAGTTGATGTCGCTGCTGGGAGAAAATCCGCCGTGGGTACAAAATCTGGGCGATGCTTTCCTCGCGCAACCAAAAGATGTCATGGATTCTGTTCAACGCCTGCGCTTACTGGCGCAGCAAACTGGTGCATTACAATCAACGCCGCAGCAGACTGTCACCACCGTGACAAAACCGACACCCGCTAAAACCACCAGCAGCGAGTCGACAACAAGTGCCACGACTACCACGACCAGCCCGACGGTTATCAAGATTGAGTCTGCCGACCCACAGGTGGTTTACGTCCCCACCTATAACCCAAACACAGTTTACGGGACCTGGCCAAACACCGCCTATCCGCCGACCTATTTACCGCCATCACCCGGCGAGCAATTTGGCAACAGCTTTGTTAACGGTCTGGGCTTCAGCCTCGGTGTGGCGACAACCTATGCAATCTTCAGCAACATCGACTGGGATGATGATGACGACGACTGGGATCACCACCACGATAATGATTACAACCACCATGGTAGTTATAACCGCAACGGTGATAACAACATCAATATCAACGTTGATAACTTCAATAAAATCAGTGGGCAGCGTCTGACTGATGCCAACCGCACCTGGCAACATAATCCGGCGTATCGCGAAGGTGTACCGTACCCTAATAACCAGCTCAATAACCGTTTCCACTCCACCAACTCAGCGACCGGGCTCAGTGCTACACAGCAAAAACCAGTCAACCGTGATAGCCAGCGTCAGGCGGCCATGTCCCAGATGGAGAAATCGACGGGGAAAACATTCCCTCAAACAACGCGTCCGGGGACTAAAGATGCACAGCGCCTGGCTTCAAACCAACAGTTGAAGCAGATTTCCCAGCGTAATAACTATCGTGGTTACGACACAAAACCGCAAACCGCGAAGCGGACATCCTCACAACAGCGAGAGAACCGCCAGGCAACACCGCAGAGACAGGAAAAACGGGTTTCGCAAACGGCGCAACAACGCGGTCATCAACAGCGAAATATGCAACAACGAACCAGCCAGCCACGCGCCAATGCGTTAAGCGGCAATGATAGCCGTTCAGGAAGTTGGCAGGCACAGCAACAGCGAGGCGCCCAGAGCCGGCAAATATCCCGCAACCAGGCATCGCGCCAGGCACAAGCCGGGCGTACTGAACACCGTGAATTCCGTCATCGTTAAGGGAGCCGACATGAAAATACAATTACTCAGTGGGATAGTGCTGTTCATGGTTTCGTCCGTCGCGATGGCGCAACAACAATTCAGCACACCGGCTCAGGCAACCGATGCTCTGGTTAATGCCATCAGCGAGCAAAATGAAGGTGCCATGAGCAACCTGCTTGGGGAGAACTGGCGCGACTTTCTGCCGCCGGAAGGTGTGGATCCTGATGCCGTTGATCGCTTCCTGCGCGACTGGAAAGTGAAACATGACACCGTCATCAACGGTGATATGGCACATCTGATCGTCGGAGACAGTGACTGGCAGCTCCCAATCCCGGTGATCAAAACTGCCGATGGATGGCAATTTGATATGCAGGAAGCTGCCGAAGAGATCCAGACCCGCGAGATCGGTCGCAACGAGCTTGCCGCGATTGAAGCACTTCACGCGTATGTTGATGCGCAGCAAAGCTATTTTGCGATGAACCAGAAATATGCAAAGAAAATTGTCAGCTCAGATGGCAAAAAGGACGGTCTTTATTGGCCGGTAGCCCCCGGTGAAGCACCCAGCCCTCTGGGTCCCGCCTTCAGTCCACAGGAACCAGGTACGGGTTATCACGGTTATCATTTCCGCATACTTCCCGACAAAGCCAGTGGTTTTGCGATGATTGCCTGGCCCATCAGTTACAGTCATACCGGTGTAATGAGCTTTATTATTAGTGGGGATGATACGGTTTATCAGGCCAATCTTGGCGCAACATCCCAGCAGAAAGCGCAGGCAATGACCGAATTCAGCCCTGATAAATCCTGGCAACCTGTAGCGCCCTGAGTCTCCAGCACTTTGGCTATACGGATCTAAAGCGTCAGATTAGTTGCTGTTATGCTTCAGGCAAAAAAAACGCCTCCGAAGAGGCGTTTTCACAAAAGTGGGAAGATTATTTTTTCTTCGCTTTCGGGTTCGGCAGGTCGGTAATGCTACCTTCGAACACTTCTGCCGCCAGGCCCACAGACTCATGCAGAGTCGGGTGCGCGTGGATGGTCAGCGCGATATCTTCAGCATCACAGCCCATTTCGATCGCCAGACCGATTTCACCCAACAGCTCGCCGCCGTTGGTGCCGACAATCGCGCCACCGATAACACGGTGAGATTCTTTGTCGAAAATCAGTTTGGTCATACCGTCTGCGCAGTCGGAAGCGATAGCACGGCCAGAAGCAGCCCACGGGAAGGTGGCGGTTTCATAGCTGATGCCTTTTTCTTTCGCTTCTTTCTCAGTCAGGCCAACCCATGCAACTTCTGGTTCAGTGTACGCAATGGATGGGATAACTTTCGGATCGAAGTAGTGTTTCTTACCGGCGATAACTTCAGCAGCAACGTGACCTTCGTGAACACCTTTGTGCGCCAGCATCGGCTGACCGACGATATCGCCGATTGCAAAGATGTGCGGTACGTTGGTACGCAGTTGTTTGTCAACACGGATGAAACCACGGTCATCAACTTCCACGCCAGCTTTACCAGCGTCGAGGTTCTTACCGTTCGGCACACGACCGATAGCCACCAGCACGGCGTCATAACGCTGTGCTTCTGCCGGCGCTTTTTTGCCTTCCATGGAAACGTAAATACCGTCTGCTTTTGCTTCAACGGCAGTCACTTTAGTTTCCAGCATCAGGTTGAATTTCTTGCTGATACGTTTGGTGAAGACTTTAACCACGTCTTTATCGGCAGCCGGGATAACCTGGTCAAACATTTCAACCACGTCGATCTCTGAACCCAGCGCATGGTACACAGTACCCATTTCCAGACCGATGATACCGCCACCCATAACCAGCAGGCGTTTTGGTACGGTTTTCAGCTCCAGCGCGTCGGTGGAATCCCACACGCGCGGATCTTCATGCGGAATAAACGGCAGTTCGATCGGACGGGAACCCGCCGCGATGATCGCGTTGTCAAAGTTGATCACGGTTTTGCCGTTTTCGCCTTCAACTTCCAGGGTGTTCGCCCCGGTAAATTTACCCAGACCGTTTACCACTTTCACTTTACGGCCTTTGGCCATACCAGCCAGCCCGCCAGTCAGTTGGGTGATAACTTTTTCTTTCCAGGTACGAATCTTGTCGATATCGGTTTTCGGCTCGCCGAAAACAATACCGTGCTCTGCCAGTGCTTTGGCTTCTTCGATAACTTTTGCTACGTGCAACAGTGCTTTAGAAGGGATACAGCCGACGTTCAGACAAACACCACCGAGGGTGCTGTAACGTTCTACGATGACGGTCTCCAGACCTAAATCTGCGCAACGGAAGGCAGCAGAGTAACCTGCAGGGCCTGCCCCAAGTACCACGACCTGAGTTTTGATTTCAGTGCTCATCATGACCTCTTAATTTATACCCGTCGTCCACCGGGTCGTTCTATCCGCCAGTATTTTACAAAATTGTTAACAATTTTGAAACAACAAACGGCAACCGATTTGTCTTTCGCACAATAACCTCACTGACTTCATGAGATTACCAGAAAAAAGCCGGCCGTCGGGCCGGCTTTTTCGCTTACATCACCAGACGGCGAATGTCAGACAGCGTGTTGTTGATGATGGTGATAAAGCGAGCACCATCAGCACCGTCAATCACGCGGTGGTCGAAGGAGAGTGAAATCGGCATCATCAGACGCGGAGTAAACTCTTTACCGTTCCACACCGGTTCAATAGCAGACTTGGACACGCCGAGAATAGCCACTTCAGGCGCGTTCACAATCGGTGCGAAATGGGTAGTACCCAGGCCGCCGATGCTGGAGATAGTGAAGCAACCGCCCTGCATTTCGCCAGCAGTCAGCTTACCATCACGCGCTTTCTTGGAGATCGTAGTCAGTTCACGAGACAGCTCGGTAATGCTCTTCTTGTTCACGTCTTTAAAGACCGGAACGACCAGACCATTCGGGGTATCAACCGCAACACCGATGTTGATGTATTTCTTCAGCGTCAGCTTCTGGCCATCTTCGGACAGGGAGCTGTTAAAGCGTGGCATCTGCTCAAGAGCAGCGGCAACGGCTTTCATGATGAAGACAACTGGTGTGAATTTCACGTCCAGTTTACGTTTCTCAGCTTCGGCGTTCTGCTGTTTACGGAACGCTTCCAGATCGGTGATATCGGTTTTGTCGAAGTGAGTAACATGCGGGATCATCACCCAGTTACGGCTCAGGTTAGCACCAGAGATTTTCTGGATACGGCCCAGTTCCACTTCCTCGATTTCACCAAACTTGCTGAAGTCCACTTTCGGCCAAGGCAGCATGCCCGGAATACCGCCGCCAGCCGCAGCTGCCGGTGCAGATTCAGCGCGTTTAACCGCATCTTTCACGTAAGCCTGAACGTCTTCGCGCAGGATACGACCTTTACGGCCCGTTCCTTTCACTTTCGCCAGGTTCACACCAAATTCGCGCGCCAGGCGACGAATCAGCGGAGTCGCGTGGACGTAAGCATCGTTTTCTGCGAAGTCAGATTTACCTTCAGCTTTCGCCGCCGGAGCAGGTGCAGCAGCCTGTGCAGGTGCTGCGGCCGGAGCCGGGGCAGCGGCTTGTGCCGGAGCGGCAGCTGGTGCTGCGCCTTCTACTTCGAAGATCATAATCAGAGAACCGGTTTTCACTTTGTCGCCAGTACTGATTTTGATTTCTTTAACGGTACCCGCGAACGGAGCCGGCACTTCCATAGACGCTTTGTCACCTTCAACGGTGATCAGTGACTGCTCAGCGGCAATTTTATCGCCCACTTTCACCATCACTTCGGTCACTTCAACTTCGTCACCGCCGATGTCCGGTACATTAACTTCTTTAGAACCCGTGGCAGCCGGAGCCGCCGCTGCGGCTGGTGCAGCAGCCTGAGCCGGAGCAGCTGCAGGCGCGCTGCCTGCTACTTCGAAGACCATGATCAGGGAGCCGGTAGACACTTTGTCGCCAGTGCTGATTTTGATCTCTTTCACGGTGCCCGCGAACGGTGCCGGGACTTCCATAGAGGCTTTGTCGCCTTCTACAGTAATCAGAGACTGTTCAGCCGCAACGGTGTCGCCCACTTTGACCATGATCTCAGTGACTTCAACTTCGTCACCGCCGATGTCCGGTACGTGTACATCTTTCGCTGCCGCAGCAGCAGGAGCAGCTGCAGGAGCGGCTTCTTTCTTCTCTTCTGCCGGAGCAGGTGCAGCAGCTGCTGCACCGTCGGCGGAATCGAAAATCATGATCAGTTTGCCGGTCTCAGTTTTATCGCCAACAGAGACTTTAATCTCTTTAACGATACCCGCCTGAGGGGACGGAACTTCCATAGAGGCTTTGTCGCCTTCTACGGTGATCAGCGACTGTTCAGCTTCAACTTTGTCGCCCACTTTGACCAGGATCTCGGTGATTTCAACTTCATCAGCCCCGATGTCCGGTACATTGATTTCGATAGCCATTATTCTTTTACCTCTTACGCCAGACGCGGGTTAACTTTATCTGCATCGATATTGAATTTAGTGATAGCGTCAGCAACCACTTTCTTATCGATTTCGCCACGTTTAGCCAGTTCGCCCAGTGCCGCTACAACCACATAAGAAGCGTCAACTTCGAAGTGGTGACGCAGGTTTTCACGGCTGTCAGAGCGACCGAAGCCGTCAGTACCCAGTACACGGTAATCATCAGCCGGTACGTAAGTACGAACCTGTTCGGCAAACAGTTTCATATAGTCAGTAGATGCTACAGCCGGCGCGTCGTTCATCACCTGAGCAATGTACGGAACGCGTGGGGTTTCCAGCGGATGCAGCATGTTCCAGCGCTCACAATCCTGGCCATCACGCGCCAGTTCAGTGAAGGACGTGACGCTATACACGTCAGAACCTACGCCGTAGTCGTTCGCCAGGATCTGCGCTGCTTCACGTACGTGACGCAGAATAGAACCGGAGCCCAGCAGCTGAACTTTACCTTTGCTACCTTCGAGGGTTTCGAGTTTGTAGATACCTTTACGGATACCTTCCTCGGCACCTGCTGGCATTGCCGGCATGTGGTAGTTTTCGTTCAGCGTGGTGATGTAGTAGTAAACGTTCTCTTGTTTCTCGCCGTACATGCGCTCCAGACCATCATGCATGATGACTGCAACTTCGTACGCGTAAGATGGATCGTAAGAGATACAGTTCGGGATAGTCAGAGACTGAATATGGCTGTGACCATCTTCGTGCTGTAGACCTTCACCGTTCAGCGTTGTACGACCGGAAGTACCACCGATCAGGAAGCCGCGCGCCTGCTGATCGCCCGCCTGCCAGCACAGGTCGCCGATACGCTGGAACCCGAACATGGAGTAGTAAATGTAGAACGGGATCATCGGCAGATCGTTGGTGCTGTAAGAGGTCGCAGCAGCCAACCAGGACGCGCCGGCACCCAGTTCGTTGATACCTTCCTGCAGGATCTGACCTTTCTCGTCTTCTTTGTAGTAAGCAACCTGCTCACGGTCCTGCGGAGTGTACTGCTGGCCGTTCGGGCTGTAGATACCGATCTGGCGGAACAGACCTTCCATACCGAAAGTACGTGCTTCGTCGGCGATGATCGGCACCAGACGATCTTTGATCGACTTGTTCTTCAGCATCACGTTCAGGGCACGAACGAAAGCGATAGTGGTGGAGATTTCTTTGTTCTGCTCTTCCAGCAGCGCACCGAAGTCTTCCAGAGCCGGCAGCTCCAGTTTCTCGGTGAAGTTCGGCTGACGAGCCGGCAGGTAACCGTGCAGTTTCTGACGCTGAGCGTGCAGATAGGTATGCTCTTCAGAACCTTCAGGGAAGGTAATGTAAGACAGGTTTTCAACCTGCTCATCGGTTACAGGAACGTTGAAACGGTCGCGGATGTAACGCACGCCGTCCATGTTCATTTTCTTAACCTGGTGCGCGATGTTTTTACCTTCAGCGGTGTCACCCATGCCGTAACCTTTGATGGTATGGGCGAGGATTACAGTTGCTTTGCCTTTGGTTTCCTGCGCTTTTTTCAGTGCTGCGTAGACTTTCTTCGGATCGTGACCACCACGGTTCAGAGCCCAAATCTGCTCGTCAGTCCAGTCAGCAACCAGTGCTGCGGTTTCCGGGTATTTACCGAAGAAGTGCTCACGAACGTAAGCGCCATCTTTGGATTTGAAGGTCTGGTAGTCGCCATCAACGGTTTCGTTCATCAGCTGGATCAGTTTACCGCTGGTGTCTTTACGCAGCAGCTCATCCCAACGACCGCCCCACATGACTTTGATCACGTTCCAGCCAGCGCCCGCGAAGATGCCTTCCAGTTCGTTAACAATCTTGCCGTTACCGGTGACCGGGCCGTCAAGACGCTGCAGGTTACAGTTGATAACAAAGACCAGGTTGTCCAGTTTTTCACGGGTCGCGATGGTGATCGCACCTTTAGATTCTGGCTCATCCATCTCGCCGTCGCCTAGGAAGGCATAAACGGTTTGTTTAGAGGTATCTTTCAGACCACGGTGTTCCAGATACTTCAGGAATTTAGCCTGGTAGATAGCACCGATTGGACCCAGACCCATAGAAACGGTCGGGAACTGCCAGAATTCTGGCATCAGTTTCGGGTGCGGGTAGGAAGACAGGCCTTTGCCATGAACTTCCTGACGGAAGTTGTTCATCTGCTCTTCAGTCAGACGACCTTCCAGGAATGCGCGTGCATAGATGCCCGGAGAGATGTGGCCCTGGAAGTAAATCAGGTCGCCGCCATCCTGCTCGTTGCGTGCACGGAAGAAATGGTTGAAGCAAACATCATATACCGTTGCGGAGGACTGGAAGGATGCCATGTGGCCACCCAGCTCGAGGTCCTTTTTAGACGCACGCAGTACGGTCATGATGGCGTTCCAGCGGATAGCAGAACGAATACGACGCTCCAGCTCCAGATTGCCCGGGTATTCCGGTTCATCTTCAACGGCAATAGTGTTTATATAATTGCTGGCCCCTGCACCTGCCGCTACTTTCACGCCGCCTTTGCGGGCTTCTGAAAGCAGTTGGTCGATCAGATACTGAGCACGCTCAACACCTTCTTCACGGATGACCGATTCGATCGCCTGTAGCCAGTCGCGAGTTTCGATCGGATCCACGTCATTTGGGAAACGTTCTGACATGGGGGTATTCCTTATCTATCTAGTACGTTGAGTTATCTGGAACCTGTCCCATTGTGTTCTTGCTCGCAAGAGCACAATAAGACAGGTTCTGCGTTTAGTTGCCGCGCACTTTAATTGGCGCATGATTTACAACATCTTCTGGTTAACTTTCTGCCAGAAAAATCACTAATTCTTTCGTTGCTCCAGACGGCGTAAGGCGCGTTCACGACGGCTTTCCTCACGACTTCTGTCCAGCAAAATTTCTTCGATAAACGCCAGATGACGGTGGGACGCTTCGCGTGCCTCTTCTGGCTTACCGGCAATAATTGCCTCAAAAATACGGGTGCGGTGACTGCTAACCAGTGGCAGCATTTCCCGACGCGCATACAGCAATTCAAAGTTTTGGCGGACGTTCTGGGCCAACATGGGCTCCATACACCTTAGCAAATGGAGGAGCACCACATTGTGTGCCGCCTCAGTGACAGCAATTTGATACTGGAGAACCGCATCAGACTCGCCGTCAAGATCGCCGGACTGTTGAGCAAGCTCGATTGCATGGTGGAGTTCACGGATACGCGTTTTATCTTCATCCGTGCTGCGCAGTGCTGCGTAATATGCAGCAATACCTTCCAGCGCATGACGCGTCTCAAGCAGGTCAAACTGGGATTCAGGATGGTCGGAGAGCAGTTCGACCAGTGGGTCGCTAAAGCTCTGCCACAGGCTACTCTGCACAAAAGTGCCACCGCCCTGACGACGAAGCAGCAAACCCTTCGCTTCAAGGCGTTGGATCGCCTCGCGTAAAGAGGGGCGGGATACGTCGAACTGTTTTGCCAGCTCGCGTTCCGGTGGGAGTTTTTCTCCGGGGCGAAGTGTCCCCTCAAGAATTAAAAACTCCAGCTGCTGCTCAATCACATCGGAGAGTTTTGGTTGGCGGATTTTGCTGTAGGCCATGATTTCCTGTCTTAAGCCATTTGCCCGAAGTCAATTGGTCTTACCAATTTCATGTTCTTGACGCTAAAGTAACAAAGTATTCACCTTCTGTCCATACAGGTTTTGATTGAAATCAGTAAAGCGGGCACATTTTAACAACATTACAGAAATAACGTTTCAAACATGTAACTATGCACAAATGTTAAATTTACCCATCACGGAGTAGTTTTAACGTAATTGAAACGAAAAAATATCTTATCTGAACCGATTCAACTCTCAATTTATCGATTTTGTAAGCACAATTTTCGAATAAAAATTCATATCGGAAATTTTGTGGTAGATAATCCTGCGTTTACAAATGGTTTCTTTTTATTCAACTCGTCATCCCCCCTTCATAAAGCAGGTGCATTCGCGTCCGCATAACATTATTCTGTCCAGGACAAAAGTATTTAGGCAACATTTTACCGACCACTGCCGTAAACAAAACAATACAACAAACGGAATTGCAAACTTACACACGCGTCACTGCGTGGTTCAAAAAATAGGTACTCGAATATAAAGAGTAAAACCACACACGAGGTTTCATGATGGAAAGTCAACAGCATGGCGATCAGCTAAAGCGCGGCCTTAAAAACCGCCATATACAGCTTATCGCGCTGGGTGGCGCGATAGGCACCGGGTTATTCCTCGGGAGCGCATCCGTTATTCAGTCTGCAGGGCCGGGTATTATTCTGGGTTACGCTATCGCCGGCTTTATTGCCTTTTTGATAATGCGTCAGTTGGGTGAAATGGTGGTTGAAGAGCCAGTTGCAGGCTCCTTCAGCCACTTTGCTTATAAATATTGGGGCGGTTTCGCAGGTTTTTCCTCCGGCTGGAACTACTGGGTACTGTACGTACTGGTTGCCATGGCCGAGTTGACTGCCGTCGGGAAATACATTCAGTTCTGGTGGCCAGAAATTCCAACCTGGGTTTCTGCTGCGGTCTTTTTCGTTGCTATCAACGCCATCAACCTGACCAACGTTAAAGTGTTCGGTGAGATGGAGTTCTGGTTCGCCATTATTAAAGTCATTGCGGTCGTGGCGATGATCCTGTTCGGCGGCTGGTTGCTGTTTAGCGGCAACGGTGGCCCGCAGGCCAGCGTCAGTAACTTGTGGGATCAAGGTGGCTTCCTGCCACACGGTTTCACCGGTCTGGTCATGATGATGGCCATTATCATGTTCTCCTTCGGTGGACTTGAGCTGGTTGGCATCACGGCTGCAGAAGCGGATAACCCGGAACAAAGCATCCCCAAAGCGACCAACCAGGTTATTTACCGTATCCTGATTTTCTACGTAGGCTCCCTGGCCGTTCTGCTCTCTTTGATGCCGTGGACGCGTGTGACAGCAGATACCAGCCCGTTCGTACTGATCTTCCACGAACTGGGAGACACATTCGTCGCTAATGCGCTGAACGTCGTGGTGCTGACCGCTGCTCTTTCTGTTTATAACAGCTGTGTATATTGCAACAGTCGTATGCTGTTCGGTCTGGCTCAGCAGGGTAATGCGCCAAAAGTACTGATGAGCGTGGATAAACGCGGTGTACCAGTCAACACGATCCTGGTCTCTGCGCTGGTTACGGCTTTATGCGTACTGATTAACTATCTGGCACCGGAATCCGCATTTGGTTTACTGATGGCACTGGTGGTTTCTGCACTGGTGATCAACTGGGCAATGATCAGCCTCGCGCACATGAAGTTCCGCAAAGCGAAACAACAACAGGGCGTTGCCACCCGCTTCCCGGCGCTGTTCTATCCGATGGGTAACTGGATCTGCCTGATTTTCATGGCAGCTGTACTGGTGATTATGCTGATGACACCAGGCATGGCAATCTCTGTTTACCTGATCCCGGTGTGGATTGCCATTCTTGGTATTGGCTATCTGTGCAAACAAAAAACAGCCAGGGCTGTTAAAGCGCATTAATTATACCCCCTACCTGCATAAGGTAGGGGGTATTACCTACGCCGTCCGGCAACAATACGTTAAATCAACGTCCCGTAAATCGTCAGCAGCGCAATAACGACCACCACTACGAACGAAGTTTTCTTGGCCATTGAAACAGCGGCTTTAGGTGTTTCTACTTTATCGGTGTGAGATTCACGCGCCAGCGAGAACTGTGCCAGGCGAGTTAACACCTGATATTGCGAAGTATGCAGATCTCCCAGCGAGGCAAACCAGGCAGGTAGCGCCTTTTCACCATGCCCCAGCAGCGCATAGACCACACCGGCAAGACGTACCGGGATCCAATCCAGCACATGCAGAATCGCATCAATACCCGATTGTAAACGCTGATGAGGTGTCTGATAACGCGCCAACCAGGACTGCCACGCGCGCAGAAAAGCATAGCCTACCAGCGTCACCGGTCCCCATGGGCCACCGACGATCAACCAGAATAACGGCGCCAGGTAAAAGCGAAAGTTGTTCCATAACAGCGCATTTTGCAGTTCACGCAAAAACTCACGCTCATCACAGTCCGGTGGAACACCATGGATAAGCGTGAGTTCGCTGGCCATCGCCTCACGGGCATGTGCATCATTACGCGAAGCCGCATTCAGGTATGCATGGTAATGAAGACGAACCTTACCTGCGCCAATGCACAGCAAGCCAATTGAGATCCAAACCACCAGCAGCGGGACATTAAACAGCAGCCCATTCAGGGCTCGCAGCAGCAAAAACGTCACCGCCATCGCGATAATTGTCATTCCTGATGTGCGCGCCATAGAAAAATGTTTTATCCGGCGGAAGAAGGCTTCGAGCCTGTGGTCAAGCTGCCAGTGTTCACCCAGCTTAAACAGGCGTTCAACCATCAACACCAGTAATGTTGTAAACAGCGTCATGTCATCTCCTTGTGTGACGAGGGGGTGACCAGGGCGCGAAACCTTGCCCAGTCAAAAGACGGACCGGGATCGGTCTTACGCTCAGGCGCAATATCACAATGCCCGGTTATGTTACTGGCAATTTCCGGATAACGCTGAATCAGAGCATGCGTAACGGCTGCCAGTTGCTGGTACTGCGCATCGGTATAGGCCAGCGTATCCGTTCCCTCCAGCTCAATACCAATCGAAAAGTCATTACAGCGTTCACGTCCCTGATAGTTCGATACACCTGCATGCCAGGCGCGTTTATTAAAAGGGACATACTGCACAATCTCGCCGTCGCGACGAATCAGACAATGGGCAGAAACGCGCAAATGGGCGATCTCTGCAAAAAAAGGGTGGGCATTGGGATCAATTGTTCCAGTGAATAACGCGTCTATCCACGGACCACCAAATTCACCAGGCGGCAGACTGATGTTATGAACCACCAACAAAGAAGGGGTTTCGTCGTCCGGGCGGCAATCGTAATGTGGAGAAGGAACGCGTCGTGCCTCAGCCAGCCAGCCCTCATCTAACAACATGCAGAATCTCCTTATTGGTGGTGCTCATATCCGGTTCAGGGTAGCATGTTTCTACCTTATGATTCGTTAGCAATTTGGAGTTTTATCATGCCGCCTCGCCGCTATAACCCTGACTACCGACGTGACGCGCTGTTGGAACGCATAAACCTCGATATCCCTGCTGCTGTTGCCCAGGCACTGTGCGAAGATTTAGGTGGGGAAGTTAATGCCAATAACGATATCACCGCGCAACTTTTGCCTGAGGATATGCGTTCCCACGCTACCGTAATTACGCGTGAAGATGGCGTTTTTTGTGGAAAACGCTGGGTGGAAGAGGTCTTTATTCAGCTTGCTGGCGATGATGTAAGCGTCACCTGGCATGTCGAAGATGGCGACAGTATTAAAGCTAATCAGCCGCTGTTTGAACTGGACGGTCCTTCCCGTGTATTGCTTACAGGTGAACGCACCGCGCTCAATTTTGTGCAAACGCTGTCCGGTGTCGCCAGCGTGGTGCGCAGTTACGTCGACCTGCTGGCAGGGACAAATACCCAACTTCTCGATACGCGTAAAACCCTGCCGGGACTCCGGACAGCGCTGAAATATGCCGTACTATGCGGCGGCGGCGCAAATCATCGACTAGGGCTTTCGGATGCATTCCTGATTAAAGAAAACCACATTATTGCTTCCGGATCGGTACGTCAGGCTGTCGAAAAAGCCTTCTGGCTGCATCCGGACGTACCGGTCGAAGTCGAAGTTGAAAATCTGGATGAACTGGACGACGCGCTGAAAGCTGGGGCGGACATTATCATGCTGGACAATTTTGAGACCGATCAAATGCGCGAAGCGGTTAAACGCACCAACGGCCAGGCCCGTCTGGAAGTCTCTGGGAACGTCACCCACGAAACGTTACGCGAATTTGCCGAAACCGGCGTGGATTTCATCTCCGTAGGTGCACTGACAAAGCACGTTCGCGCCCTCGATCTCTCTATGCGTTTTCGTTAATAGCAAAGTGTATTGCCCGATGGCGCTTCGCGTATCGGGCCTTCTTCCCCGCTTATTCGGCAATTTCCTCGAGCCTTTTCGCAAATACGCCATCTTGCGTTGAAAGAAATATAGATATCTCTGAACCCACCTTCCCGTTTTGTTTTTTGCCTCTCGCAAACGCTCCCTCCTGTTTGCCAAAGTAGCGCCAGCTAACTCAAGGAGAGAACAATGGACAAGCAACGAGGCTTCACGCTTATCGAACTTATGGTAGTCATTGGCATCATTGCCATTCTCAGTGCTATTGGTATTCCGGCCTATCAAAATTATCTGCGCAAAGCAGCACTAACAGACATGCTGCAAACCTTTGTCCCCTATCGTACGGCAGTCGAACTCTGCGCACTGGAGCATGGCGGAACTGAGACCTGTGATGCCGGGACCAATGGTATTCCCTCTCCAGCCACGACCCGCTATGTCTCCGGCATGAGCGTTGAAAAGGGCGTGGTTACCCTCACCGGGCAGGAAAGCCTGAACGGTCTGAACATCACCATGACGCCAAACTGGGAAAATGCCAACGGTATTACCGGCTGGAGCCGTAACTGCGGCATCTCAAATGACAGCGCTTTGCAGCAGGCCTGTGAAGACGTTTTCCGATTTGATGCGCAGTAAGAGGAAAAGAGATGAATACCACACAACTGACAGCACTGTGCCAGCGTTATCAGGGCATATTGTTGGATGCAGACCATGACGTGGTGCATATTGCCGTCGTGGATGCCCCATCTCACGAACTGCTGGACGCTTTGCATTTTGCGACTACAAGACGCATCGACATTGTGTGCTGGACTCGTCAGCAAATGGAAGGTCACTCGCACAATACACGGGCAAGGCTTCCGGCAATCGTCCCTGAAAGCAGTGTTACCGCAGCAGAATTGCTGGATCAGACGTTGCAATCCGCTCTGGCGAAACGCGCTTCTGATATTCACATTGAACCAGCAGAACATCGCTACCGAATAAGGTTACGCGTGGATGGTGTTCTTCACACCTTACCAGATATCGCGACGGATACAGGCATTGCCCTCACTGCAAGGTTAAAAGTATTAGGGAGTCTGGACATTGCTGAGCACCGGCTTCCACAAGATGGGCAGTTTACCATTGATATTTCAGGAGAACCGATCTCGTTTCGCATCGCGACGTTACCCTGTCGTCATGGTGAAAAAGTGGTGCTGAGATTGCTGCATCAGGTTGAGCAGACGCTGGAGATCAAGGCGTTGGGAATGCAGAACGCGCAACTGGCGGCATTTTCACAAGCATTACAGCAACCTCAGGGGCTGGTTCTGGTAACCGGACCTACCGGGAGTGGCAAAACGGTTACGCTGTACAGCGCGCTGCAAACCAGAAACTCCCCGGATGTGAATATCTGTAGCGTGGAAGACCCAATAGAGATCCCGATCGAAGGACTCAACCAGACTCAAATTCACCCACGCGCAGGTCTCACGTTTCAGAGCGTATTACGTGCGCTGCTGCGACAGGACCCCGACATTATCATGGTGGGTGAAATCCGCGACGGCGAGACGGCTGAGTTTGCCCTCAAAGCCGCGCAAACCGGTCATCTGGTCCTTTCAACTCTGCATACCAACTCCACCAGTGAAACGCTGATACGCCTGCAGCAAATGGGCGTAGCACGGTGGATGATCGCCTCCGCGTTGACGCTGGTGATTGCGCAGCGACTCGTCAGAAAACTGTGTCCCTATTGTCGACAACGTCTTGACTCCCCCATCACACTCCCGGCTACGCTGTGGCCCACCCCACTTCCACGCTGGCTGGCGCCTGGCTGCGAACACTGTTATCACGGTTATTATGGCCGCAGTGCATTGTTTGAAGTCCTGCCCGTCACACCAGCATTACGACAGTGCATCGCCAGCGGCACATCCATCGACATCGTGGAATCGGATGCACAGCAGGCGGGGATGCTCACACTTTTCGGTAATGGCTGCCAGGCCGTTGAACAAGGATTAACAACGTTTGAAGAGCTGATCCGCGTACTGGGTATGCCCCATGTCAGCTAAACAACTCTGGCGCTGGCATGGAATTAACAACGAGGGACAACCAATGGAGGGGGCTCTTTGGGCGGATACTCGCCCTTCGCTAATATTGGCGTTGGAGCATTCGCATATTACACCGATACGCGTTAAGCGCATGAAGGTTAAAACCTCACAATGGAGCAGAACAAGAAGTCGCGAAGCGATACACCAGTTAGCCACGTTACTTAAAGCAGGACTGACACTTTCCGAAGGATTAGCGCTACTTGCCGAGCAACATCCCAGCAGCCAATGGCAGGCGTTACTACGCACACTGGCTTACGATATGGAACAGGGCATTTCACTTTCCACTTCACTTTCACAATGGCAGCACGTATTCCCTCCATTGTACCAGGCGATGATTCGCACGGGAGAACTCACCGGTAAGCTGGACGACTGCTGTTTTGAACTCGCCCGACAACAGAAAGAACAGCAACAGCTTACTGATAAAGTTAAAAAAGCGCTGCGTTATCCGGTCATCATTCTCACAATGGCTGTCATGGTGGTGCTCGCCATGCTGCATTTTGTACTACCTGAATTTGCTGCCATCTATCGTACATTCAACACCCCGTTGCCGGCACTGACGCAGGGAATTATTGCTGTCGCACAATACAGTAGTCGATGGGGGTGGCTGGCGGGATTACTCGGACTGGCATTGGGGCTGGCATACTGTCTGGTAAAGCAGAAACCCTACTACCTTATTCAGCGTCAGAGATTTCTTCTGTGTTGCCCTGTCATAGGGCCACTGGTAAGGGGCCAAAAACTCACGCAGATCTTTACCGTCCTGGCGTTAACACAAAGTGCAGGCATTCCCTTTTTGCAAGGTCTGGAGAGTGTGGCCGAAACGCTGGCTTGCCCTTTCTGGTCTCAACGTTTAGCGCAAGCGCACCGAGACATCAGTGCCGGAAAACCGATCTGGCTGGCACTCAAAAATGCCGGAGAATTCAGTCCATTGTGTTTACAGCTGGTGAGAACAGGAGAAACGTCCGGCTCGCTGGATGCAATGTTGCAAAATCTGGCACGACATCATAGCGAGAACACAATGTCACAGGCAGAGAACCTGGCTGCGCTACTTGAGCCTGCGCTGCTTGTCATTACAGGGTTGATTATCGGTACACTGGTTGTCGCGATGTATTTACCGATTTTTCACCTGGGAGATGCGATGAGCGGTGTGGGGTAATCCTCAGATGCCGGATGGCGGCGTAAACGGTTTATCCGGCCTACGAAGCACATAACGTAGGCCTTCAAGCAGCACACCATCAGGCATTTTACGATTGACTATCTGTTTTTACAGACTATTGAAAACACGGTTTTCTTGTTCCTGAACACGAATAAACGTTGTACGTTTAGTCAGCTCTTTCAGGCGGGAAGCACCTACGTAAGTACAGGCAGAACGCAGACCACCAAGGATGTCACGAGCCGTATTATCAACCGGGCCACGCAGCGGTAGCTTAACGGTTTTGCCTTCCGCTGCACGGTATTGTGCTACACCACCAACGTGGCGCGTCATGGCGGATTCAGAACTCATACCATAGAACAGCATGAATTTTTCACCGTTCTCTTCGACCACTTTACCACCGCTTTCTTCGTGACCGGCCAGCATGCCACCAAGCATCACAAAGTCTGCACCGCCACCAAACGCTTTTGCCACATCACCGGGCATCGTGCAGCCGCCGTCGCTGACAATCATTCCGCCCAGACCGTGAGCGGCATCAGCACATTCAATAACAGCAGAAAGCTGTGGATAGCCCACACCGGTTTTTACACGCGTGGTACAAACAGAACCTGGACCAATACCAACTTTGACAATATCAGCACCAGAAAGCACCAGTTCTTCACACATTTCGCCGGTAACGACATTACCCGCGCAAATCGTTTTTGTCGGCCATGCTTCGCGCGCTTTCGACACAAACTGCACAAAGTGCTCTGAGTAACCATTTGCCACATCGATGCAGATAAAGTTCAGCGCAGGATTCAGGGCCAGGATTTGTTTGGTTTTTTCGAAATCAGCGTCAGAGGTCCCGGTTGAAACCATCACGTGTTTCAGTACATCAGCAGAAGTACCCGCGATGAAAGCAGCCCAGTCTTCTACAGAATAGTGTTTGTGCACAGCGGTCAGGATGTCGAAGGATGCAAGTGCCGTAGCCATTGCAAATGTCCCGACGGTGTCCATATTCGCGGCGATAATAGGTACGCCGGACCAGGTCTGACCTGAATGTTTAAAGGTAAATTGACGTTCCAGCTCAACATCGGAACGGCTTTTGAGAGTAGAACGCTTAGGGCGGATAAGAACGTCTTTGAAACCTAACTTCAGATCTTCTTCGATACGCATGTGCGGATTCCTGGGGTTAATGGCTAAAAATCGAAACTCACAACTCCAGTGACGCTATCATACGCACTAATCAATACCGCGCAAGACTGCGAAATTCTCTTTTTTTACGCTACAATCCCATAAATTTACCTGGCGAATAGTAGGTTAATCCTGCAACAGCCTCGCCTTCGCATGCTTAACTTTTAACTGTTTGATAATCAAACTTAAACTCCAGGATCTGGATCTATGAGGTATACGGTAGCCTTAACCGGCGGTATTGGCAGTGGTAAAAGTACCGTTGCGAATGCGTTCGCTGACCTCGGAATAAACGTGATTGATGCAGATATTATTGCGCGTCAGGTGGTCGAACCAGGTATGCCAGCGCTCAAGGCGATTGCCGAACATTTTGGCTCCGAACTCATTGCTGCAGATGGATCGTTACAACGGCGAATTTTACGCGAACGTATTTTTTCCGATCCTGATGAAAAAGCCTGGCTGAATGCCCTGCTCCATCCGCTTATTCAGCAGGAAACTCAGCGCCAGTTTCAACAAGCAACCTCTCCTTATCTGTTATGGGTTGTACCTCTGCTGGTTGAGAATTCATTGTATAAAAAAGCCAATCGCGTGCTCGTGGTTGATGTTACTCCCGAGACACAACTCAGACGCACCATGCTGCGTGATGATGTGACTCGCCAGCATGTAGAACAAATTCTGGCTGCCCAGGCCTCGCGTGAAGCGCGTCTTGCCGTGGCAGACGATGTTATTGATAATAATGGCGCACCGGATGCCATCGTCTCGGATGTTGCCCGCCTGCACGCGCTCTATTTGCAATGCGCGTCGCAGTTTGTCTCACAGGAAAAACCGTAATGCACACCCAGGTCCTTTTTGAACACCCTCTCAATGAGAAGATGCGTACATGGCTGCGCATTGAATTTCTAACTCAGCAACTCTCCGTTAATTTACCCATTGCAGACCATGCAGATGCACTGCATTTTTTCCGCAACATTGGGGATTTACTGGATGTCTTTGAACGGGGTGAAGTGCGTACCGAACTCCTCAAAGAACTGGAGCGACAACAGCGTAAACTTCAGGCCTGGGTTGAAGTTCCCGGCGTCGATCAAAACCGAATTGACTCTCTGCGCCAGCAGTTAAAAAACGCAGGCAGTATTTTAATTTCGGCCCCGCGCATCGGACAAACATTGCGTGAAGATCGCTTAATTGGTCTGGTTCGCCAGCGTTTAAGTATTCCTGGTGGGTGTTGCAGTTTTGATTTACCAACTCTGCATATCTGGTTGCACTCATCGCAGGCGCAGCGTGACGAACAGGTCGGGCGCTGGATTGCCAGCCTGGAGCCCCTCAATCAGGCGCTGACGCTGGTTCTTGATTTAATCCGTAATTCTGCACCGTTTCGCAAACAGACCAGTTTGAACGGGTTTTATCAGGATAATGGCGAAGATGCAGATTTGCTGCGTTTGCAATTGCCGCTTGATTCGCAGCTTTATCCGCAAATATCTGGCCATAAAAGCCGTTTTGCCATCCGCTTTATGCCACTGGATAGTGAGAATGGCCAGGTACCCGAGCGTCTCGATTTTGACCTGGCATGCTGTTAAGGAATGAATATGTCTGAACAAACTATCGTCAACTGTCCAACCTGTGGAAAGCCTGTCGTGTGGGCTGAAACCAGTCCGTTTCGCCCATTCTGCAGCAAACGCTGCCAGCTAATTGATTTGGGTGAGTGGGCAGCAGAAGAGAAACGTATCCCCAGTTCCGGCGATCTGTCAGAAAGCGATGACTGGAGCGAAGAAAAAGAATAGTAAGACTTAAACCTGCGCGCCATCAGGTATACATGCTTTATGCCGGATGGCAGCGTCGCCTCATCCGGCATAAGAACTACATATTTTGCTTTAACTTCGTAATAACGGGTTCATTTGCCGGCGGAAAATCTTCCGCATTCAGCGCGTTTTGCGCAATCCACTGAGACGGTTGTCCCTCTTTTCCCCACGGCGTGCCTTCCCAACTGTCTACCAGCCAAAACCACAATGTGATATGCCGATCCGGAAACTGATATTCCAGTTTTTCGAACAACCGGCTCTGAATTGGCGTAATCCCAACCTCTTCCTGTAGCTCACGAATCAGAGCTTGTTCAGGTGTTTCACCTGATTCAATTTTCCCACCGGGAAATTCCAGCTTGTTAGCCATATGAGCATCAGCGGCGCGCTGAGTAATAAAAATCTCATTCTGCTGATTACGAATAATTCCAACAGCGATTTGCAGTGTTTTCATATTGTACGTCCATAAAAAAGGCGCAGAATTCTGCGCCTTTTCAGTAAGTTATTTTTTTAGCTCAGACGACCATGGCACTGTTTGTATTTTTTACCAGAACCGCAAGGGCAAGGATCGTTACGACCGACTTTACGATCGCCGGTTTGCGCTGCCAGCTCTTCTGCAACAGCAGACTCGTCATCTTTATGGCTCAACTGCTGCATCTGCGCTAAACGCTCAGCGTCTTCGCGACGCTGCTGCTCCATCGCTTCCACCTCTTCAGGCATACGCACCTGAACTTTACTCAGGGTGCTGATCACTTCATATTTAAGTGATTCCAGCATTGAAGCAAACATGGAGAAAGATTCGCGTTTGTATTCCTGCTTCGGATCTTTCTGTGCGTAACCACGCAGGTGAATACCCTGGCGCAGGTAGTCCATCGCGGCAAGGTGCTCTTTCCACAGGGAATCGAGGGTTTGCAGCATCACTCCTTTTTCGAAATGACGCATCATTTCAGCGCCCACAACTTCTTCTTTACGCTGATAAACTTCAATGGCATTCGCCAGAATACGTTCGCGCAGCGTTTCTTCATGCAGCTCAGGCTCTTTATCCAGCCACTCTGAGATCGGCATTTCGAGATCGAAGTCGTTTTTCAAACGTTCCTGCAGGCCCGGAATATCCCACATCTCTTCCAGTGACTGAGGCGGAATGTACGCATCAATTGTCGCTTTGAAGACATCTTCACGGATACTGTTGATGGTTTCGCTTACGTCGGATACGTCCAGCAGCTCGTTACGTTGGCTGTAAATTGCGCGACGCTGATCGTTGGCGACGTCATCGTATTCCAGCAGTTGCTTACGAATATCGAAGTTACGGCTTTCAACCTTGCGTTGGGCGTTGGCAATCGCTTTAGTTACCCACGGGTGTTCAATTGCTTCACCCGGCTTCATACCCAGTTTACGCATCATGCCAGACACACGGTCAGAGGCAAAAATACGCATCAGCGCATCTTCCATCGACAGGTAGAAACGAGAGGAACCCGCATCCCCCTGGCGACCAGAACGACCGCGCAGCTGGTTATCGATACGACGTGACTCGTGACGCTCAGTACCAATAATGTGCAACCCGCCAGATGCTAATACTGCGTCATGGCGAACCTGCCAGTCAGCTTTAATCTTCGCGATCTGCTCTTCAGTTGGGTTTTCCAGCTCAGCGACTTCGGCTTGCCAGCTACCACCCAACACGATATCCGTACCACGCCCCGCCATGTTAGTTGCGATCGTCACGGCTGACGGATAGCCCGCCTGCGCGACAATCGCCGCTTCGTTAGCGTGGAACTTGGCGTTAAGAACGTTGTGCTTGATACCCGCTTTGGTCAACTCATTAGAGACCACTTCAGATTTTTCAATGGAGATAGTACCCACCAGCACCGGCTGGCCATTAGCGGTACGCTCTTTAATATCTTCAATGATTGCCTGAATTTTTTCAGCTTCAGTCATGTACACCAGATCCGGTAAATCCTTACGGATCATCGGACGGTTCGTCGGCACGACAACAGTATCAAGTTTGTAGATAGAGCTGAATTCAAACGCTTCGGTATCTGCTGTACCAGTCATACCGGCCAGTTTTTCGTACAAGCGGAAGTAGTTCTGGAATGTGATGGAAGCCAGAGTCTGGTTTTCGTTCTGGATATCCACCCCTTCTTTCGCTTCGACAGCCTGATGCAGGCCATCGGACCAGCGACGCCCCTGCATAGTACGACCGGTGTGCTCATCGACGATGATAACTTCACCGTCTTTCACAATGTAGTCCACATCGCGAGTGAACAGGACGTGCGCACGCAGAGCAGCAGTCACGTGATGCATCAGCATAATGTTGCCCGGAGAGTACAGTGACTCACCTTCATCCATAATGCCTTCGTTCACCAGCAGTTCTTCAATCAGTACCAGACCACGTTCCGTCAGGTTCACCTGACGTGCTTTCTCATCGACAGAGAAGTGGCCTTCGCCCTGGAAAGTATCAGAATCTTCCTTCTCCTGACGGATCAGATGCGGGATGATTTTGTTCACTTTTTTGTACATTTCCGAGCTGTCTTCTGCCGGGCCGGAAATGATCAGCGGAGTACGCGCTTCATCGATCAGGATGGAGTCGACCTCATCCACCAGCGCATAGTGCAGTTTACGTTGAACACGCTCTTCCGGGCTAAATGCCATGTTGTCGCGCAGGTAGTCAAAGCCGTATTCGTTGTTGGTACCGTAGGTGATATCTGCCGCATAAGCTTCACGCTTAGCAGGTGCAGGTAATCCTGACATGTTGATACCCACGGTCATGCCGAGGAATTCAAACAGCGGGCGGTTATTTTCGGCGTCACGCTGCGCCAGATAGTCGTTGACGGTGACAACGTGTACGCCCTTACCACTTAACGCATTCAGGTAAGCGGGCAGCGTTGCGGTCAAAGTTTTACCTTCACCGGTACGCATTTCGGCGATGCAGCGATCGTTGAGGACCATACCGCCCAGCAACTGGACGTCGAAGTGGCGCATGCCAAACACGCGCTTACTCGCCTCACGGACAACAGCAAACGCTTCAGGGATCAGGCTTTCAACACTTGCGCCCTTTTCCAGACGCGCACGGAATTCGGCGGTCTTTGCTTTCAGTTCGTCATCGGAGAGTTTTTCCATCTCCGGTTCCATCGCATTAATGACGTTAACCACTTTACGCATACGACGCAGCGTACGTTCGTTACGGCTACCGAATACTTTCGTTAATAATTTGATTAGCATAATAAAATCTCAAACGCCCCGCGGTGCGGAGTCAAAAATTATAAGTTGGAAGGTTCTTTTTTAGCTGAGGCGTTGGGGGCCAGCGCGGATCCCCTGTCGCTGGCTTATCCAGACAGGGATGCTAAACGCGGCTTGAGAAGTAAAATGTGCATACGTCACGCGACTTACGGTCGCTGGCGGTCGGCCTTCTTGCGTCAGCATCGCGCTGAGCGTATTCAGCAAAGCAAGATGATGCGCCTGAATTGGCAAGGGCTCTTCGGCAACGGGAAGCGCCTGAGGGGCCATGGCAAAAGATAGGTGGCGAATGACCGTACGAATAGCATGCTGATGCCAATAATCGACGGTAAAATTCGGACGACGATTAGTCGCTTCCAGCAATGCGAGCTGGCTAAAGTTAACCTTAGCTGATTGATCGTGATTACTGGCTGTCGCTTTTGCGGGAGTATTAGGTTCAGCAGTATTACCGAGCGCAGGCAGGCCAAAACTCGCCGCGACCATCCCCAACAGGAGATGCGGCCAGAAGTACCGTCTGCCTAACTGTCGCCATCGCGTCAGTATTCCACTCACGTTATTGCCACCTGATATACCCTGAATTTGGGGTTATGAATTCAAAACTTTTTTTGCGCACAAATCTTATCATTAAAGTGTACGCTCCACAGCAGTAATGACGATAAGTCACAGCTAAATATGCTTAAGAAAGCAGCGAACGCACTGTATTTTAATGTCGTGACAGAGAAAAAATTGCATCGGGAAAGGTAGTGGTCAATCAATACAATAAAAAAACGACTGGCTCATCTGGCCGGAGAGAGTGCCAGATTTACCAGTCGAATTTATGCGACAGCTTGTGTCGTTACGCCAGTACGGTCGAAGGTGCTTTGAACGCCAACGGCAGTTCTGCATCGTCCTGGAAGGTCACAAATTCCCAGGCTTCCTGTTTTGCCAGGACGGCCTGCAACAATTTGTTATTCAATGCATGACCGGATTTATACGCGGTAAATGCACCAATAATATTGTGACCACACATGAACAAGTCACCAATCGCGTCGAGCATTTTGTGACGAACGAATTCATCTTCAAAACGCAGACCGTCTTCGTTCAATACGCGATAATCGTCAACAACGATGGCACAATCGAAGCTGCCGCCCAGGCACAGGCCACGGGACTGCAGATATTCGATATCACGCATGAAACCGAAAGTACGCGCGCGGCTAATCTGGCGCATGAACGCATCCGCAGAGAAGTTCATCGCATAGCGCTGTGTACTGGAGTCAATCGCCGGATGGTTAAAGTCGATGGTAAAGTCCAACGAGAAACCATTGTACGGTTTGAATTCAGCCCACTTGTCGCCATCTTCGACACGAACAGTCTCTTTGATGCGTACAAATTTTTTGGCGCAGTTCAGTTCTTCAATACCTGCATCAAGCAGCAGGTAAACGAACGGAGCAGCACTGCCATCCATGATCGGGATTTCCGGGGCATTAACCTCAATAACAATGTTATCGATACCTAAGCCCGCCAGAGCAGCATTCAGGTGCTCAACGGTTGAAATCCGTACATCATGCTCATTGACCAGACACGTACAGAGCATGGTATCACGCACAGATTTGGCATCGGCCGGGAAATCTACCGGAGGATTCAAGTCGGTGCGACGATAGATGACCCCGGTGTTGGCCGGCGCAGGGCGTAATGTCAGGGTGACTTTTTTGCCGGTATGCAAACCGACGCCAGTCGCCTGAACGATACGTTTAAGAGTCCTTTGTTTGATCATCGTATAATCTCGCCAAATTACCTATCCAACCGAAGTGTACTATACATTCGGTGGGCCAGTTTAGCACAAAGAGGCACAATTCCCAAATTCCAGCTAATTCTTAATCAGCTTGCTTACGCAGGAATGCGGGGATATCCAGATAATCCGGCTCTTTGGTGGTCTGCGGCGTATTGTCGTTTACCACTTTTGCTACCGGTTTCTGTTCTTGCGTCAACGGTGCCATACCGTGCTGCTGGTAACGATCCATTACTGGTTGCTGTACCTGCTTGTTGGTCACCAGAGTGATTTCAGGACGCTTGTCCATACCAATTCCAGTGGCAACAACGGTGACGCGCAGTTCGTCGTTCATATCCGGGTCCAGAGAGGTACCGATAACCACGGTCGCGTTATCCGATGCAAATGCACGGATGGTGTTACCTACAGTTTCGAACTCATCCAGACGCAGGTCGAAGCCCGCAGTAATGTTGACCAGCACGCCACGCGCACCCGACAGATCGATGTCTTCCAGCAGCGGAGAAGAGATAGCCATTTCAGCCGCTTCTTCTGCACGGTCTTCACCGCTCGCCACACCGGAACCCATCATCGCGTAGCCCATTTCGGACATCACTGTGCGCACGTCTGCAAAGTCAACGTTCATCAGACCCGGACGGGTGATCAGTTCGGCGATACCCTGAACTGCGCCTTTCAGCACATCGTTCGCTGCACCAAACGCGTCCAGCAGAGAAATACCGCGTCCCAGCACTTTCAGCAGTTTATCGTTCGGGATAGTGATCAGAGAGTCCACATGTTTGGACAACTCAGTGATCCCCTGCTCCGCGAATGCCATACGCTTCTTGCCTTCGAAGTTAAAAGGCTTGGTGACGACAGCAACGGTCAGAATACCTAAATCTTTTGCTACTTCAGCTACCACTGGCGCTGCACCGGTTCCGGTACCGCCACCCATGCCTGCTGCGATAAACACCATGTCTGCGCCGTCAAGCGCTGCACGCAGAGCTTCACGATCTTCATCTGCCGCATTGCGACCGACTTCCGGGTTTGCACCCGCGCCCAGACCCTTGGTGATGCCGCTACCAATCTGAATGGTCTGTCCAACCGCCGTCTTACGCAACGCCTGAGCGTCGGTATTCACCGCGAAGAATTCAACACCTTCGATGCGCTCGCGCACCATGTGTTCAACGGCATTACCGCCGCCGCCGCCGACGCCGATGACTTTAATCACCGCGTCATTGGTTAGTTCCATAGGTTCAAACATAGTTTCTCTCTCCGTTGTGCCTGTCGCCTGAGGCCGTAATATTTGCCAGCCTCATAAAAATTAGAACTCTTTTCTCAGCCAGCTATTGAGTCGTTTGATCCACGAGCCAACCGATGCCGTAACGCGTTTTTCAACTTCAGCCTCACCACTCAAATGGGATTCTTTCCCGTAGTGAAGCAGCCCCACAGCCGTTGAATAATACGGCTCCTGGGCATAATCTGTCAGACCGGTGATATTCAGCGGTGCGCCAATACGCACCTGCGTATGGAACACGCGCTGAGCGCAGGCTGCAAGGCCTTCAATTTGCGCAGCACCGCCGGTTAACACAATCCCCGCCGCCAGGTGATGTTTCACACCCTGCTGGCGAAGCTGTTCCTGTAATTGCAATATCTCTTCGTTGACCAGGTTAAGCAGCTCGGTATAACGCGGCTCAATCACTTCTGCCAGGGTCTGACGCTGCAGACTGCGCGGCGGACGACCGCCCACGCTTGGCACTTCAACGCTTTCATCTTTACCAACGATAGAACCCAGTGCGCAGCCATGACGAACTTTGATGGCTTCAGCATCACTTGGCGGCGTACCAAAGGCGTACGCGATATCGCTGGTTACCACATTCCCTGCGTAAGGAATTACTTTGGTATGACGCAATGCCCCGCCAGTATAAACGGCGATATCCATTGTACCACCACCGATATCCACCACGCAGACACCCAGTTCACGTTCGTCTTCCGTCAAAACAGAATAACTGGCTGCCAACCCGGCAAATATAAGTTGGTCAACTTTCAGACCACAACGTTCAACGGCTTTAACAATGTTCTTCGCCATATCGTTGTGGCAGGTAATCAGATGAACTTTTGCCTGCATACGCACGCCGGAAAGACCCACCGGATTTTTAATACCTTCCTGGTAATCAATGGCGTATTCCTGTGGAATAACGTGCAAAACACGATGCTCATCGCGTACGCGTACGGATTTTGCCGTATGCACAACGTTTTCCACATCTTCCTGGGTCACTTCCTCTTCGGAAATCGGCACCATACCAATTTCATTCTGACAGCTAATATGTTTACCTGAAAGCGCCAGATACACCGAAGAAATCTGGCAATCCGCCATCAGTTCAGCCTGGTCAATGGCGCGCTGTACGCACTTCACCACTGACTCAAGGTCGTTCACCCCACCTTTATCCATACCTCGCGACGGGCAACTGCCCACGCCAATGATATTGACCATACCGTCGGGCAGAACTTCCCCTACTAAAGCGGCTACCTTCGCGGTGCCAATCTCCAGTCCAACTACCAGTTTTCTGTCCGTCGCCTTGATCATTGTTGTTCTGCCTGTGCCTGATTCTGTTGCTGATTAGATTCCTCAGGAGGCAAGGGAACCCAGCCTACTGCCGCTCCTGAGTCATAACGCAAATCAACGTAGCTAATCCGTTTGCCATCGGTTTGCGCCTGCTGCTGTAAAACCGGGTAAAGTTCCACAAAGCGAGCCAAACGTTTTATCGTATCGCCCCTGCCCAGATTGAGCTTAATATCGTTATTCAGCGTCAACTGCCAGGAACGACGAGCGGTCATCGCCGCTTCCTTCAGGGTGAATCTATCCTTAGCCAGCACCTGCCCCATATCGCGGAACCCTTGCAACACTTCATTTGCGCTGCCTTCCGGGCCATACAACATAGGTAATACCTGCTTGTTAGCTCGACCAGCCGGTATACTGAACGTATTTCCTTCAGCATCCACCATATGCTGGTCATTCCAACGCGCTATCGGCACATATTCAACCAGATGAATCTTCAATTCATCGGGCCACTGCTTTCTGACACTCGCCTGTTTAATCCAGGGGAGGCGTTCAATTTGACTCTGGATGATGTTCACATCCTGAGTCATAAAGGTTCCAGGTGCGCCTAGCGCCAGAATGGACTGACGAATATCGTCATTGCGCGTGTAATGCCGTTCACCGGTCAATACCAGCTTCGACAAAGGCAAACGCTGCGCATCTTCCATCCATCCCAACACCACCCAGCCGCTCACAAACACGGTGCACAGCACTGTCAGCAGAAACAGTATTCCTGCAAGACGCGTTCCATTATTGCGGCGTGAGGAGAGAACCTCTTCTTCATCACCGTTTCGCGTGTTCAGCGCAGCCTGCGACATATCAGTCCGCCAACTCCAGAATTCGTACAACCAACTGCGAGAAGCTTAAGCCCGCCTGACGCGCCGCCATGGGCACCAGACTATGGCTGGTCATACCCGGAGAGGTATTCGCTTCCAGCAGATAAAACTGACCATCGCTGTCCAGCATGACGTCGATGCGTCCCCAACCTTTACAGCCCAACGCAGTCCATGCTTTCAGGACTAATGCCTGTAAAGCCGCTTCTTGTTCGTCTTCCAGACCAGCGGGACAGAAATATTGTGTCTCATCAGACAGATACTTCGCCTCATAATCATAGAAGGTTCCCGCCGGTTGGATACGTATTGACGGTAAAATTTCTTCGCCAAGTATCGCAACTGTGAATTCCGGGCCACTTAGCCATTTTTCGATCAGTACTTCTTCATCATGCTGAAAAGCCAATGCTAATGCACTCTGCAAAGCATTTTCTTCTTCAACTTTTGACATCCCCACGCTGGAGCCTTCGCGGCTTGGCTTAACAATAAGCGGTAAACCTAGCGCAGAGATTTTCGTAACCACTTCATCACCAAGCCCTTTTTCGAACTCAGCGCGGGTCAATGCGACCCACGGCGCAACGGGTAAGCCTGCGCCCTTCCACAGCAACTTACTGCGCAGTTTGTCCATCGAGATAGCAGAAGCCATGACCCCACTGCCGGTGTACGGCAGGCCAATCAGATCCAGCATGCCCTGCAAGGTGCCATCTTCACCGCCACGGCCATGTAACGCAATAAACACCTTCTGAAAGCCCATAGATTTCAGAAGAGTGACATCAATCTCTTTTGGGTCAATCGGGTGTGCATCCACACCACCTTCACGTAATCCGGCCAGTACAGCTGCACCAGAATTCAGCGATACTTCTCGCTCTGCGGAGGTTCCTCCCAACAGGACCGCAATTTTATCAGCCATGTTGTTCTTCCTCCGGGTTTTGCGGCTTCAGTTTGATTTCAGCTAAGGAACGCGCGATTTTGCCGATATTTCCAGCGCCTTGCACCAAAATCAGATCGTTTCCGGTTAATACCGGTGCCAACATTTCCGCCACCTGAGCCGGATCGGACACTAAAATAGGGTCGATCTTACCGCGACCACGGATAGTACGGCACAGTGAACGACTGTCAGCACCAGGAATCGGCGCTTCACCTGCAGCATAAACATCCAGCATCAGCAGCGTGTCTACTTGAGTCAGTACGTTGGCAAAGTCATCGTACAGATCGCGGGTACGCGTGAAGCGGTGCGGCTGAAACAACATCACCAGATTTTTATCCGGCCAGCCTGCACGTGCAGCTTTAATCGTTGCATCCACTTCCGTTGGATGATGCCCGTAGTCATCCACTAGCATCGCGGTCCCTGTTTTACCGTTTACCGGTTCAAGTGGGAATTCACCAAGGAAGTCAAAACGACGTCCGGTTCCCTGGAAACTTTCCAGCGCGCGTAGGATCGCCTCGTCTTCAATGCCCTCTTCCGTTGCCACGGCAACAGCTGCCGCCGCGTTCAGCGCATTGTGACGCCCTGGCGCATTCAACGTCACGCGCAGATCGGCCATCCCCTGACGCATCAGCGTGAAGTGCCCCTGTGGGCCAATCTGCTGATAATCTTCAACGCGTACGTCTGCGTCATCGCTAAAACCATAGGTCGTTGTCTGGCGACCTACGCGTGGTAACAATTCGCGGATCACCGGATCGTCAACGCACATCACCGCACGACCATAAAACGGCAAGTTATGCAGGAAATTAATAAAGGTCTGCTTTAAATTTTCGAAATCACCATGGTAAGTATCCATATGGTCAGCTTCGATATTGGTGACAATCGCCACCATCGGCTGCAAATGCAGGAACGACGCATCGCTCTCATCCGCTTCCGCAATCAAATAACGGCTATGCCCCAGACGCGCATGCACACCCGCCGCTTTCACCAGACCACCGTTTACGAAGGTTGGATCCAGCCCCGCTTCCGCATAGATACTGGAAACCATCGCGGTCGTCGTGGTTTTACCATGCGTCCCGGCAATGGCGATGCCGTGACGAAAACGCATTAACTCTGCAAGCATCTCTGCACGGCGGATCACCGGGATACGTGCCTCGTGTGCCGCAACGATTTCCGGGTTATCTGCAGAAATTGCGCTGGAAACTACTACCACGCTCGCATCACGCACGTTTTCCGGACGATGGTTGAAGAAAATGGTGGCCCCCAGGTTGGTCAGCTGCTGAGTAACCGGATTCGGCGCTAAGTCAGAACCGCTAATCTGATAACCTTCATTGGCCAAAACTTCGGCAATACCGCCCATACCAGCACCACCGATGCCGACAAAGTGAATGTGCCGAACGCGACGCATTTCGGGCACGATGGAACGCAGTTTTGCCAATTGTTGTGTATTCATTCTTTACGCCATTAACTTCGAAATATCCTGTGATGCAAAAGGCATCACCACAATTACACCCGGGCAGCCCGACTAACTTCATTTGCCACACGCTCAGTGGCATCCGGTATGGATGCAGCGCGTGCACGTTCTGCCATGGTTAATAAAGTTTCTCGCGACCACCCGGAAAGGGTGCTTACGACGGCATCCACAGTAAACTGCGGCTGCTCTAAAATTTTTGCTGCGCCCGCTTTTTCCAGTGGAAGCGCATTCCAGTACTGTTGCCTGTCTTTGTGTTGAAACGGCACAAACAGCGCTGGTAAACCTGCAGCAGCAACCTCACTCACCGTCAGTGCACCAGAACGACACACGACGACATCCGCCCAGGCATAGGCTGCGGCCATATCATCAATAAACTCGGTGACCTTATGCTGCGGCTGCCCCGCTTCGGCGTAAGCCTGTTCAACGGTTTGCTGTGCGCCTTTGCCGCTCTGATGCCAGATAGTCACCTCGTCACCAAGTTTTGCGGCAACCTGCGGCAGCGTCTGATTCAGCACTCGCGCGCCCTGAGATCCACCAACAACCAGCACGCGAACCGGGCCTTCACGTCCGGCCAGACGAACCTTGGGTAACGGCAACGCCAGCACATCGGTCCGCACCGGGTTACCCACCACTTCCGCTTTAGGGAAGGCGCCAGGAAATGCCTGCATGACCGTCGTTGCAATCTTCGCCAGCCATTTATTGGTCAATCCCGCGATGCCGTTCTGTTCGTGCAGCACCACCGGAATACCTAACGACCAGGCTGCCAGCCCACCGGGACCTGACACATAACCGCCCATACCGAGCACCACGTCAGGTTTAAACTGCTTCATGATGGCGCGAGCCTGACGCCAGGCATTAAAAATACGTAATGGCGCAGCCAGCAATGCTTTAATGCCCTTTCCACGCAAACCGGAGATGCGAATAAAGTCAATTTCAATGCCATGCTTCGGCACTAAGTCCGCTTCCATACGATCGGCGGTGCCGAGCCAACGAACCTGCCAGCCCTGGGCCATTAAATGGTGGGCGACAGCCAGCCCCGGGAACACATGCCCGCCGGTACCGCCCGCCATCACCATTAACCGCTTCGGTTGACCACTCATCGTGCACCTCGTGTAAACGCCTGGGCTTTTTCCAGACGCGTTTCATAATCAATACGTAACAAAAACATGATGGCTGTCGACATGATCAACAAACTGGAACCACCATAACTGATCAGCGGCAGCGTCAGACCTTTCGTTGGCAGCATACCTGCTGCCGCGCCGACGTTGACCAGCGCCTGAAAACTGAACCAGATCCCGATGGAGCAGGCTAAGAAACCTGAAAAACGGTGGTCAATTTCCAGCGCCTTACGACCAATCGACATCGCGCGAAAAGCGACGAAGAATACCATTAAAAGTGCCAGTACCACACCGATATAACCCAGTTCTTCCCCAATAATGGCGAAGATAAAGTCAGTGTGCGCTTCCGGCAAATACTCCAGTTTTTGTACTGAATTACCCAGGCCCTGACCCCAAATCTCACCACGTCCGAAAGCCATCAAAGATTGCGTCAACTGGTAACCGCTGCCAAACGGATCTTCCCATGGGTTCCAGAAAGAGGTTACACGGCGAATACGATACGGCTCCGCGAGGATCAGCAGCACCACCGCCGAAATCCCCATACCGATGATGGCAATGAACTGCCACAACTTAGCCCCGGCAAGGAACAACATCGCCAGCGTAGTGACAAATAGCACCACTACCGTTCCGAGGTCAGGCTGTGCCAGCAGTAGCACGGCCAGCACCAGAATCACGCCCATCGGTTTTAAGAAGCCGCGAAGGTTGTTACGTACCTCATCAACTTTACGCACCAGATAGTTGGCGAGATAACAAAACAGAGACAGCTTAGTAAATTCCGCAGGCTGAATACGCAGCGGTCCCAGTGCGATCCAGCGTGATGCCCCGTTAACGGAGCTACCAACCACCAGCACGATCAGCAACATGATGATCGACGCGATCAGCATTGTGGTGCTGTACTTTTGCCAGAATTCCATAGGCAGACGCAGCGTAACCATGGCCAGACAGAACGCCAGAAAAATGTACAGTGCATCACGCTTGGCGAACAGGAAGGGATCGCCCGCCAGACGTTGCCCCACAGGCATTGACGCAGATGTGACCATGATAAAACCGATCGCTGCCAGACCGAACGTCAACCACAACAGCATACGGTCGTACATGATCAGGCTATCCGCGTCTTTGTCACGCGAAGCCATCACCCAGCCTTTAAGTGCCGCGAAGATCCACGCCAGGACACCAAATCCTGGTAAGCGCGGCATTCTCAGACGAGGGAGAGATAATCGCATCAACCCAACTCCTTCGCCAGGCGGGTAAAGACATCGCCTCGTTGTTCAAAATTCTTGAACTGATCAAGGCTGGCACAAGCTGGCGACAACAGCACCATATCACCCGGCTTCACGCGGGGAGCGAGCAAACGCATCGCCTCTTCCATCGTTTCAGTTTGTTCGGCGATGTCCGGACGCAGTGCCGCCAGCTGTCCACCATCTCGCCCAAAGCAGTACAGACGCACACGATCACCGTGCAAATAACGCTCCAGTGAAGAGAAATCTGCTGATTTTCCATCGCCACCGAGGAGCAGATGCAAAGTGCCATCAACATGTAGTCCATTCAACGCGGCTTCAGTACTGCCAACATTGGTGGCTTTCGAGTCGTTGATCCACCGCACGCCGTTATGATCCAGTACCAGTTGGAAGCGGTGCGCCAGACCGGTGAATGTCGTCAGCGCTTTCAGACTAGAGGCGCGAGGCAGACCCGCTGCATCAGCCAGCGCCAACGCCGCAAGTGCGTTGGTATAGTTATGCTGACCGGAAAGAGTCATCTCTTTCACGTTCAATATTTTTTCACCCTTCACCCGCAGCCAGGTCTCCCCTTGCTGACGGTTAAGGTGATAATCGCCCATATTGACGCCAAAGCTCACACAACGCTCATCGGCGCCACGAACCGGCATGGTTAACGCATCATCTGCGTTTACGACGCAGACTTTCGCGTTCTCGTAGACGCGCAGTTTGGCGGCACGATATTGCTGCAACCCAAACGGATAGCGGTCCATATGATCTTCAGTAACGTTCAAAATGGTTGCTGCCACGGCCTGCAGGCTGGAGGTTGTCTCCAGTTGGAAGCTGGAGAGCTCCAGAACATACAGTTCACGTTCAGCGTCCAGTAGCATGAGTGCGGGTAAACCAATGTTGCCACCCACCCCCACGTTCACGCCGGCCGCTTTCGCCATCTCGCCAACTAACGTGGTAACCGTACTTTTACCATTGGAGCCAGTAATCGCGACGATCGGTGCCTGCGCTTCACGGCAGAACAGTTCTATATCGCCGACAATTTCAATACCCGCATCCGCGGCAGCGCTTAACGAAGAATGCGCCAGGGCAATACCAGGGCTGGCGACGATTAAATCCGCAGCCAGCAGCCAGTCATCATTCAGACTGCCGACATGACGCTCAACCGCTTCAGGTAATTTATCCAGGCCCGGCGGTGTCGCACGGGTATCCATTACGCGCGGCGTTACACCACGCGCGAGGAAGAAATCTACGCAGGACAACCCGGTCAAACCCAGACCGATAATGACGACTTTTTTACCCTGGTAATCAACCATGATTAACGTACCTTCAGCGTTGCCAGGCCAATCAGCACCAGCATCAGCGAAATAATCCAGAAGCGCACAATCACGCGCGGCTCCGGCCAGCCTTTCAATTCATAGTGATGATGAATCGGCGCCATTCGGAAGATGCGCTGTCCACGCAGCTTGAAGGAACCAACCTGCAAAATAACCGACAGGGTTTCTACCACAAATACGCCACCCATGATCACCAACAGGAATTCCTGACGCAGCAGCACAGCAATAATGCCCAGCGCGCCACCCAGTGCCAGCGAACCGACATCGCCCATAAAGACCTGAGCCGGATAGGTGTTAAACCACAGGAAGCCAAGGCCCGCGCCCACAATCGCCGTACAGACGATCACCAGTTCACCGGCATGGCGCAAATAGGGAATATGCAGATAGCTGGCAAAGTTCATGTTACCGGTCGCCCACGCCACCAGCGCAAATCCGGCCGCGACGAACACGGTAGGCATAATCGCCAGACCATCCAGACCATCGGTCAGATTAACCGCATTACCGGTACCAACAATGACGAAATACGCCAGCAGGACATAGAACAGACCCAACTGCGGCATCACATCTTTAAAGAACGGCACCACCAGCTCAGTTGCCGGAGTATCTTTCCCCGCCAGATACAGCGCGAACGCAACACCTAACGCAATCACCGACATCCAAAAGTACTTCCAGCGGGCTATCAGGCCCTTGGTGTCTTTACGCACGACTTTGCGGTAATCATCTACGAAACCGATAATGCCGTAGCCAATCAGAACCACTAACACGCACCAGACGTAAGGATTCGATGGATAGGCCCACAGCAGAACGGAGATGACAATCGCGGTGAGGATCATAATGCCGCCCATAGTCGGCGTACCGCGTTTACTGAAGTGTGATTCCGGGCCGTCGTTACGAACGACCTGACCAAAAGACATTTTTTGCAGACGGGCAATCATGCGCGGGCCCATCCACAAAGAGATGAACAGCGCGGTCAGCAGGCTGACGATGGCGCGAAACGTCAGATAGGAAAAGACGTTAAAGCCGGAATAATATTTGACCAAATGTTCGGCCAGCCAAACTAACATGTTCCATTCTCCTGTAATGCGCGTACTACCTCTTCCATAGCGGCACTACGTGAACCCTTCACTAAAATCGTCATTACCTGATGCTCTGCAATCAGCGTTTTAAGATGCGCGGTCAGCACGGTTTTATCCGCAAAATGCTCGCCAACCCCGCTGGCATCGCTAATTGCCTTGCTCAGTTTCCCTGTACTCAGTACACGGTCAATGCCTGCCGCTTTCGCTGCTTCACCTACCTGTACGTGGCATGCTTCACTTTCCGCACCAAGCTCTGCCATATCCCCCACCACCAGCACACGGTAGCCCGGCATTTCGGACAGAACCTGTACCGCCGCGGTCATCGAACCAACGTTCGCGTTATAGGAGTCGTCCAGCAGCAGCTGATTTTCAGCAAGTTGAATCGGGAACAGACGCCCCGGCACTGCTTTCAGATCCTTCAGACCGGTTTTAATTGCCTCATGCGTAGCGCCAACTGCCATTGAGAGCGCGGCCGCAGCCAATGCGTTGGCAATGTTGTGGCGGCCCGGTAATGGCAGCAGGACATCAATGCTGCCCACAGGCGTTTGCAGAGAAAACTCAGTACCGTGCGAGGTGATATGAATGTTGGTTGCAGAAAAATCGCTGTTGGCCGCATTCGGGGAAAAGCGCCAGACTTTGCGATCGCCAATAACGTTCTGCCAGTTCAGCCAGTCGTTGTTATCAGCATTCATAATGGCAATGCCGTTCGCCGACAGACCGGTAAAGATTTCGCCTTTGGCTTTGGCCACACCCGCAAGCGAACCAAACCCTTCCAGGTGAGCCGCAGCAAGATTGTTAACCAGCGCAGCTTCTGGACGCGTCAGACCGACAGTCCACGCGATCTCACCCTGATGATTGGCGCCAAGTTCAATCACGGCATAGTCATAATCGTTGTTTAACCGCAGCAGCGTCATTGGTACGCCAATGTCATTATTCAGGTTGCCAGCCGTGTACAGGGTATTTCCGCACTGGCTCAGAATAGAAGCGGTCATCTCTTTGACAGACGTTTTACCGGATGAACCGGTCAGCGCTACCACGCGAGCCGGAACTTGCGCGCGAACCCACGCTGCCAGCTCACCGAACGCCAGTCGCGTATCCTTCACAATCAATTGCGGCAAATCGATTTCCAGCGGACGGCTAACCAGCAGTGCGCCAGCCCCGCTCGCTTTTGCTTGTTCAGCAAAATCGTGAGCATCAAAGCGTTCGCCTTTCAGCGCCACAAACAAACAGCCCGGCGTGACTTTACGCGTATCGGTTGTAACTGCATCCAGGGTCAGATCGGCCCCTTTCAGTTCGCCGCGGAGGATCTCCGTCAGTTGGCTGAGGGTTACGCTAATCATGCGATCACCCCCAGCAAGCGGGCTGCCGTAACACGGTCAGAGTAGTCAAGGCGATGAGACCCGACGATCTGGTAATCCTCGTGACCTTTCCCTGCCACCAGCACCACGTCGTTTTCTTTCGCCTGCATGATGGCGTTTGTCACCGCTTCAGCGCGCCCTTCCATCACCTTCGCATGCCCGGCATCCAGCATACCTGCCAGAATGTCGTTAATGATGGCGCGTGGTTCTTCGGTGCGCGGGTTGTCGTCCGTCACCACGACTACATCAGCAAACTGCTCTGCAATAGCCCCCATCAGCGGGCGTTTACCTTTGTCACGATCGCCGCCGCAGCCAAAGACGCACCACAGTTTACCGGCACAGTGTAGACGTGCTGCCTGCAACGCTTTTTCCAGCGCATCCGGCGTGTGGGCATAATCAACCACCACCGTGGTTTTGCCCGGCGCGCTGAACACTTCCATACGTCCACAAACCGGTTGCAGGCGCGCAGCCGTTTTCAGTAATTCTGCTAACGGATACCCGAGCGCCAGCAGCGTTGCCAGCGCCAGCAGCAGGTTGCTGACGTTGAATGCCCCCATCAGGCGGCTTTCAATTTCACCGTCGCCCCACGAAGAAGTGAAACGAATTGTCGCGCCGCTGTCGTGGTAATTCACGTCTACTGCTTTCAACCAACGTCCGTGACAGTTAGGGTTGATATGGTCTTCCATCGAAACGGCAACCGCATCCGGCAGTTTTGCCAGCCAGCGACGACCAACTTCATCATCGGCATTGACGATGGCCTGACCGCAATGATGGGTGGAGTACAGCAGCCATTTAGCCGCTTCGTAATGCTCCATATCGCCGTGATAGTCGAGGTGATCACGACTTAAATTGGTAAATACCGATGCGGCAAATTTCAAAGCCGCCACGCGATGCTGAACCAGACCGTGGGACGAGACTTCCATTGCTCCAAACGTTGCACCCTGCTCAACTAGTCCCGCCAGCACGTGCTGAACGTCAACAGCTGAACCGGTGGTATTCTCGGTCGGGATCACTTTGCCCAGCAGACCATTGCCTACCGTGCCCATCACTGCACTGGTCTCACCAAGCAACTGACTCCATTGCGCCAGCAGTTGGGTGGTGGTGGTTTTACCGTTGGTCCCGGTCACACCGACCAGGCGCATATTCTCAGATGGCTCGTGGTAAAAGCGACCCGCCAGTGCAGATAAACGTTCATTAAGCTGGCTAAGATAGATTACAGGCACACCGTGCATTTCACGGATTTCACCGTCGGTTGCCTCGTCTTTTGCCTCTGCAATTATGGCAGCTACACCTTGCGCTATCGCCTGCGGGATATATCGACGCCCGTCCGCCTGATGACCTACCACTGCCACAAAGAGATCCCCCGATGCAGCCACACGGCTGTCGAGTGTCATCTCCCGCAGTGCTCGCTCCGGTGCACCCGGCACCCATGGAGCAAGAAGGTCGCGCAAATTACGATCTGCCACCTGTTGCCTCGCCTTGATTATTCACAAATTCATTTTTATCGCTCGTTGCCAGCGCATCCGGTTCGATGTTCATGGTACGCAGTACGCCGCCCATGATGGCACCAAAGACCGGCGCGGAAACGGCGCCACCGTAGTATTTACCCGCCTGCGGATCGTTGATAACAACAACCAGCGCGAAGCGCGGCTGACTCGCAGGCGCAACACCTGCGGTATAAGCAATGTATTTATTGATGTAGCGGCCATCCGGCCCTACTTTTTTCGCCGTACCGGTTTTAATAGCGATGCGATAGCCTTTAATCGCCGCCTTCACGCCGCCGCCGCCAGGCAGCGCGACGCTTTCCATCATGTGCACCACGGTGCGTACGGTCGACTCCGGGAAGATACGCTCGCCCGGAACAGGAGGATCAACTTTGGTAATCGACAGCGGACGATAAACGCCATAGCTGCCGATGGTTGCATAGACTCGCGCTAACTGTAACGGGGTTACCATTAGCCCATAGCCGAAAGAGAAGGTGGCCCTCTCTATGTCAGACCACCGTTGTTTTTGAGGATATAAGCCACTGCGTTCTCCGACCAACCCCAAATTGGTCGCTTTTCCCAGCCCAAAACGTGAGTAAGTATCTACTAACGCTGAGGACGGCATCGCTAACGCCAGCTTGGAAACACCGACGTTACTCGACTTCTGCAAGACCCCGGTGAGGGTCAATTCGCTATAACGCGCCACGTCTTTAATTTCGTGACCATTAATTCGGTAGGGAATAGTGTTCAGTACGGTATTTTCGCGAACCACACCGCGCTGCAGTGCCGTCATCACTACCATCGGTTTGACGGTAGAACCCGGCTCAAACACGTCAGTGATGGTACGGTTACGCATTGCATCCTTCGGCGTACCGGTGAGGTTGTTTGGGTTATAAGAAGGGCTATTCGCCATCGCCAGCACTTCACCCGTGTTAACATCGACTAACACGGCGCTGCCCGATTCTGCTTTGTTAAAGGCAACAGCGTTGTTCAGTTCGCGGTAGACCAGCGCCTGCAAGCGCTCATCAATACTTAATGCAAGATTATGCGCCGCCTGGCTATCGGTCGACGAGATGTCTTCAATAACACGGCCATAGCGATCTTTACGCACCACACGCTCGCCAGGTTGACCGGTGAGCCATTTATCAAAACTCTTCTCAACGCCTTCAATCCCCTGGCTGTCGACGTTGGTGAAACCGATGAGGTGAGCGGTCACTTCCCCGGAAGGGTAGTAACGACGGGATTCTTCACGCAAATGGATCCCCGGTAGCTTCAGTTTCTTGATGTAGTCAGCCATGTCAGGGTTGACCTGACGTGCGAGGTAGATAAAACGCCCTTTCGGGTTAGCGTTAATTCTGGAGGCCAGTTGATCAAGCGGAATGTTCAACGCAGTCGAAAGCGCTCTCCAGCGTTCACCAACGCTAACACCGCCCGCATCATGCACTTCTTTTGGATCAGCCCAGATAGCCTTAACCGGCACACTCACCGCCAACGGACGTCCTGAACGGTCGGTAATCATACCGCGCGATGTGGAAACTTCCTGGACGCGCAGAGAGCGCATGTCGCCCTGGCGCACCAGCATGTCAGGCGCGATGATTTGCAGCCAGGCAACGCGCCCCAGCAGGAACCCCAGCGCCAGCAAAATACAACCGCACAGTAACGCAAAACGCCAACTGATAAAGTTGGCTTGTTCTTCCTGGCGTTTTGGTTTGTGCGTCTTTGCCGCTGCTTTCATGCGTCGCGTTTATCCTTATTTTTGTACTACGATATTTTCTTGTGAGGGATCAACATGCTGCATTTGCAGTTTTTCCGTTGCGATCCGTTCAACACGGCTATGGTCGCCGAGCGCGTTCTCCTCAAGGATCAGGTTGCGCCATTCAATATCCAGCGCATCTCGTTCCAGAACCAGTTGTTCGCGTTGCGCGGTCAGTAAGCGCGTATGGTGCGCTGTTGTTACGACGGTGACCGCCGTCAAAATAATGCAAATGAACAAGCAGAGTGGCAGCTTCCCAAACCGCAAAAGATCGTCACCGATCACGCCAGGCAAGGCATGGCGCTCGTTGCTTCCTATCGATCCTTTAACTTTGCTGAGGGCTTCTGTCACTCTGCTGATCATGCGTTCGTCCTCTCTGCAATACGCAGAACTGAACTACGGGCACGAGGATTTTCAGCTACCTCTTCTTCACCCGGCATCAACTTGCCTAGTGCTCTCAACTCACGGCCGCCCAACTTTTTGATCTGCGCTTCCGTCATCGGTATTCCAGCCGGAACCTGCGGACCGCGGCTTTGTTCACGCATAAAGCGCTTCACAATACGGTCTTCGAGCGAGTGGAAACTGATGATTGAAAGCCGACCACCTGGTGCCAGCACGCTGAGCGAGCTTTTTAGCGCCTGCTCTATCTCCTCCAGTTCACTGTTCACCCATATGCGCACCGCCTGGAAGGTACGGGTCGCGGGATGTTTAAATTTGTCTTTTACCGGCATTGCCGCCGCAATCACTTCCGCCAGCTCTTTAGTACGAGTCATCGGTTCAATGCGGTTACGCTCCACGATGGCGCGGGCAATGCGCTTGCCAAAGCGCTCCTCACCAAAGGTTTTAATCACCCAGGCAATATCAGCTTCATCGGCGGTTTGCAGCCACTCGGCGGCAGACTGACCACGTGTTGGGTCCATACGCATATCTAATGGACCGTCACGCATAAATGAAAAGCCGCGTTCAGCATCGTCAAGCTGCGGTGAAGACACGCCAAGATCAAGGAGGATTCCATCGATCTTGCCGGTAAGTCCGCGCTCGGCTACATATTCAGCCAGCGCAGAGAAAGGTCCATGAATGATGGAGAAACGGGGATCGTTAATGGTCTGGGCAACGGCAATAGCCTGCGGATCGCGATCGATTGCCAGCAAACGTCCCTCTTCGCCGAGCTGCGAGAGAATCAAACGTGAGTGACCACCGCGACCAAATGTCCCGTCAATGTAGATGCCGTCTGGACGAATATTCAGGCCGTTTACGGCTTCATCCAGCAACACCGTTGTATGTTTATAATTTTCCATCATCTTATAGAGACAAATCCTGCAATCGTTCCGACAGCGCGCCAGTAACAGACTGCTCAGCGTCGATATCTTCCCTGACCTGTTGATACCAGGTCGTTTCATCCCACAGCTCAAACTTATTGAACTGCCCAACCAGCATCACTTCTTTCGTCAACCCTGCATGTTGTCGCAGAATGGGAGCGATCAGTAATCGACCTGCGCTGTCCATCTGACATTCGCTGGCATGCCCTAACAGTAAGCGCTGTACGCGGCGCTCAACCGGATTCATGCTCGACAGGCGCGATAACTTCTGCTCGATAATTTCCCATTCAGGCAGGGGGTACAGCAGCAGGCACGGGTGATGGATGTCAATGGTACAAACCATTTGACCGGCAGCACTCTCGAGCAGTTGATCCCGATAACGGGTAGGCACAGATAAGCGCCCTTTACTGTCGAGATTAACTAACGTTGCTCCCCGGAACATGCCAGCCTCACCCCCGATTACCACTTTATCCCACAAATTCCCACTTAAAGGAGTTTACGGAGCGGAGGAAAACCTTGTCAAGCAAGTCACGGCGCTTAGCGGAGCAAAAAACCCAATGTTTACGGCTAATATCAGCGTTGAACAGATTTCGTACAGCAAACGAAGCAAATTAACGTCATGAATATTTGTAAGAAAAAGATCCAACAACTCATCACTGTTTAAAACAACTCAATATCATCTAAAGAAAATATAAAGTGTCAGTTTGCGACGCGAGCGGCATTTTAGGACAATATGCAGCGAGATAACAGTGCCAGTTAATCGGTCTGTACGCCCCGTACGACAGAGATATACGAGAATTATCTGCAATAAAGAAGCAAAGTGTTTGTTAATTCGGCAATTCCACACAAGCATGTAACAAAATAATACAACAGTAACGCGTCGTTACGTATCAATAACCCAAAAACAGACGGCAGTATTTTAAATCGAGGTAATTAAGAAATGAATTTCAGATAATTCTAAAGAATATTCTTAATTATAATGAGGTTATTTCTCATAATTGATATTTGATAGCGCCAGAAGGGTATCCTACCGGCGCATACTGCAGAGGAGACTTAGCTGCGGCTGAGAATACCGCGACGATATAGATTACGTTTAATGCGTGTGAGTCCTGGTTTTGGCTTACGCGGCTCATCCAGGCTGGCTAGCACGATTTCCAGTACGCGTTCGGCAACATCACGATGGCGTTGCGCGACTGCCAACACCGGACATTGTAGGAAATCGAGTAGTTCATGATCGCCAAAGGTAGCAATGGCTAAATCTGACGGTAATTGCCCATCGCGGCGTAGTGTCACGTCCATCACCCCCTGCAACAGGGCAAACGAAGTGGTAAACAGCGCCTGAGGCATAGGGTGCGTTTCCAGCCATTTATCAAACAACTGTGCGGCGGCCTCCCGCTCATAGCTGTTAGCGTACAGGAAATTCACTTCTCGCGGGTCATCCTTCCAGGCGGTACGAAAACCCTGCTCACGCAGGAAACTCACGGATAATTCAGGGAGAGCCCCCAGATAGAGCACGTTTTCAGCCGGAAATTTACGTAATTCCTCAGCCAGCATTTCTGCATCATCCTGATCAGCCCCCACAACACTGGTGAAATGCTCACGGTCCAGTGCACGGTCTAACGCCACGATAGGGAATGAGCTATTTGCCCAGCGCTGGTAGAACGGGTGCTCAGGTGGCAAAGACGTTGACACAATGATGGCATCAACCTGGCGTTGTAAAAGATGCTCAATACAGCGCATTTCGTTATCCGGCTGATCTTCAGAGCAGGCTATCAGCAGTTGATACCCACGCTGTCGTGCCTGGCGCTCCAGGTAGTTTGCAATCCGGGTATAACTTGTGTTCTCCAGGTCAGGGATCACCAACCCGATAGAACGTGTGCGTCCAGCACGCAGCCCGGCTGCCACAGCATTTGGGTGGTAATTATGCTCGCGCACCACTGCCATGACTTTTTCAACCGTCTTGTCGCTTACGCGATATTGCTTTGCTTTGCCGTTAATAACGTAGCTTGCAGTCGTTCGCGAAACGCCGGCCAGCCGAGCGATTTCATCCAGTTTCACAATTGCCCCTTGCGTAAAATGTACAAACCATAACCTTTGAGATGGCATGGGTTAAATTTATTAACATCTAAGCGCAGAATAATGACTGCGGCAACCGCTTTTGTCTCTGGTTACTGCTGATTTCGCAAAAAAAAGCCCAACCGCTACTGTCAGGCTTGCGAATTAAGAACATGGTCATGATTAGCGCATAATTTTATCGCCGCGAGAGAGACCCACAACACCTGAGCGAGCAACCTCGACGATCTTTGCGACTTCACGTAATGTCGCCAGGAACGCATCCAGTTTATCGCTGGTGCCAGCCAGTTGTACGGTGTAAATAGACGGCGTGACGTCAATGATTTGCCCACGGAAAATTTCCGTGTTGCGCTTCACCTCTTCCCTGCCGTATCCGCTGGCCTGAATTTTCACCAACATGATTTCTCGTTCAACATGGGCGCCCTGTCCCAGTTCACTCACACGCAGGACATCCACCAGTTTGTGCAGTTGCTTTTCAATTTGCTCGAGGACTTTTTCATCCCCTACAGTCTGGATCGTCATCCGCGATAAGGTCGGATCGTCCGTTGGCGCGACTGTCAGGCTTTCGATGTTGTAACCGCGCTGGGCGAAGAGACCTATCACACGCGACAATGCACCCGACTCGTTTTCCAGCAATACCGATAATATCCGGCGCATAATCAGGTCCTCTCCGTTTTGCTTAACCACATTTCATCCATACCGCCCCCACGAATCTGCATTGGATAAACATGCTCACTGCCATCAACGGTAACATCGACAAACACCAAACGATGGTTGCGCACATGCTCCAACGCTTCAACCAGTTTGCTCTCCAGTTCGTTTGGATGGTTTATCTGGATACCAATATGCCCATAGGCTTCAGCAAGGCGGACGAAATCAGGCAGCGACTGCATATAAGACTGCGAGTGCCTTCCGGAGTAGATCATGTCCTGCCACTGTTTGACCATACCGAGGTAGCGGTTGTTAAGATTGAGTACCAACACTGGCAGTTCATACTGCAGCGCTGTCGACAACTCCTGGATATTCATCTGAATGCTGCCATCGCCGGTCACACACACTACCGTTTCATCAGGTAGCGCCATCTTGACACCTAACGCTGCGGGTAAACCAAATCCCATCGTGCCAAGACCACCGGAGTTAATCCAACGGCGTGGTTTATCAAACGGGTAGTAAAGTGCGGCAAACATCTGATGCTGCCCAACGTCCGAGGTCACATACGCATCCCCTTTCGTTAACTGCCAGATAGTTTCAATCACAGCCTGCGGCTTAATACTTTCACTTTGGGTGTCATATTTCAGGCACTGACGGGCGCGCCATTGCTCAATCTGTTGCCACCAGTCACGGTTATCATCCAGTGGTTGCTGCGACTTCTCCTGCGCCAGCAGCTCCAGCATCTGATCGAGCACCAACCGGGCATCACCAACAATAGGAATATCCGCCGTCACTGTTTTCGAAATTGAAGTAGGGTCGATGTCGATATGCAACACGGTCGCATGCGGGCAATATTTTGCCAGGTTATTGGTCGTGCGATCGTCAAAACGAACACCGATGGCAAAAATGACATCAGAATGATGCATGGTCATATTTGCTTCATAAGTGCCGTGCATTCCCAACATGCCCAACGCCTGACGATGCGTTGCCGGAAACACGCCTAACCCCATCAACGAAGACACAACCGGCAGGTTAAGTGCTTCTGCAATCTGCCCCAGTTGCTCGTGACAGGCCGCATTAACTGCACCGCCACCAACATACACTACCGGTTTTTTGGCTGCTATCAGCGTTTGCAGTGCGCGTTTTATCTGCCCTTTATGCCCGGTGGTTGTAGGATTATACGAACGCATACTTACCGATTCCGGCCAGCTATAAGGCAGTTTCTTCGCAGGATTCAGAATATCCTTCGGTAAATCCACCACCACTGGACCTGGACGGCCGCTTGCCGCCAGCCAGAAGGCTTTTTTCAATACCTGCGGGATGTCCTCTGTTTGCTTTACGAGGAAGCTGTGCTTCACCACCGGGCGGGATATGCCGACCATATCGCACTCCTGAAAGGCATCATAGCCAATCAGAGAGGTTGCAACCTGCCCGGAGAGGATCACGAGTGGTATGGAGTCCATATAAGCCGTTGCAATTCCGGTAATCGCATTGGTAGCTCCTGGTCCCGAAGTGACCAGTACGACGCCCACTTCTCCCGTGGCTCGCGCCAGGCCATCGGCCATATGTACTGCAGCTTGTTCATGGCGGACCAGCACATGATCAATTCCACCGACCGTATGTAGTGCATCATAGATATCGAGGACTGCCCCCCCGGGATAACCGAATACCTGCTTCACACCCTGGTCGATGAGCGATCGGACGACCATCTCGGCTCCAGACAACATCTCCATGGCTTGCCTCCACTCTTATAATGAATAACGGTTTAACAACACATTAACCGCTGACGATGACGCATGGCAATTCGCACCGACGTGGTGGCATTACAGCGAATAAGAATAAAACGGAGGAAAGAGTCGAATAAACGGAGAATTAAACCAGTAGAATTAAGTGGAATGATAAATAATCGCTTAAAAATGGGAACTTACAGCGATTACTCTATTTTTTTACATTTCAGAACAAATGTAAAAAGAGGAATTCAGCATAAAATTTCAAATAAAAAGAAAAAAGCAGAATAAACCAGATATGACATCGAATTTATTCTGCTATACCCAATGGATTTCGAGTCGCATTGAGGCGGCAAGCCCGTGACACGTTCGTCTGAAACGAATATAAACAGCCAAAGACTGCATCTGGGGAGGGACAGAGATGCCTCCTCATTCCCCCAGCAGCATAGATAACAATGTGGCTGGGGAGACAAAGCTGCTTGAAAAACAAAGGATATAAATGCTACTTCTTGCAGACGGAAACTAACAATTCTTCCATCCATTTATGTCCTTTATCCCGACCTGCTGCTTCATGCCAGGAAAGATAACATGTGCGACTGTTCAATTTTAATGGTAAAGGCAATACCTGCAGGTCTAAAGACTCTGAGAACTCTTCTGCTAACCAGCGCGGTGCAATGGAGACCAATTGGGTTTGAGAAACAATATTCAATACACTTATTAATGCCATTCCCTGATAAGCAACGCAGGATTGTTTATCCGGTGTGTCGTACCATGGTTGGCTAAATGAAGCATAGCGGTCAAGAGAAACCACAGCATGTTGCTCATTATAGACATCACTTTCCAATAATGGACCACTTATGCGTGGATGTTTTTTGCTCGCTACCAGCACCATTTCGTCATTGAACAACGGTATGCTTGTGAATTCAACCCGGCGGAATTCTTCATAACTAATAACAAACTCTGTTTCCTGATAGCGCAATTGGTGTTCTGTATTTTGATTAAGTGAAGATTTAAATACGACATTAATATTAGGCGCTACATCCTCAACTCGATTATAAATCAAGGATGTCAGAATATTATCCAATGGGCTACATACGCAGAGGTTGAAAACACGCTCGCTGATGGCAGGTTCAAACCCCGATCCTGGCAATTCATTCTGCACCAATTGTAACGCCTGACGAACTGAACCAAATAGCTGGAAAGCCCTTGCTGTCGGCTGAATCCCTCGCCCATAACGAACAAAGAGCTCATCATTAAACATGACCTTCAGACGCGCAACTGCATTACTGACCGCAGGTTGTGACATCCCCAGAGAATGTGCAGCACGTGTAATGTTCTGTTCTTGCATAACCGCATCAAAGACGGTTAATAAATTAAGATCAACCATGCGAAGCTGCGGTTTCCCAATATCTATAAGATTGGATTTATCTATTATTTTTACTTCTGGCATAATTAACTCCACTGTCACTCTAAACTCCCTTTTCCCCAGACGGAGTGAATAATCTCCGATAATATGATTTACCATACATATAGAATGAGAAAAAGAGAAAACATTAAAATTAGGAAAACATAAAGGCACTAACCTAAATGAACATAAAAACAATGCGAGCGCAGTGTGGCAGATGTCACTGCACGATGATTCATATGTTTTAATTTCATAAACAATATAACCATAAGCATGACGAATGTACAATCATACACACAGTGAATACGTAATTAAGATTTAATTAAATATTTATATTTTTAATACATTAATGATTAACATTAATTTATCAATTATTTGTTACCACCTTTACCACACCCATTCAGAGTTACTATAAAAATAGATAAATCATAAAGATAAAAAATTCTTTACCGACACACCTCTTCATCTGTTCCATTACAACAATTGAAAATAATTATGCTTAAACATTTCAAATAATGAAAAGTATGTACGCCGCATACTGATTTATTTTATACAAACATAAAAATTCAGCACAATTCGCTCAAACATGGAGAGGTATTTCTCTCTGAACGGAGGGATTTGCAGTGAGCAGGGTTGACATCAGACTTCATATCCAGTACCACTAAAAGCATATCGCATTCGCCTGGAGCCTGATTGATGACTTACATTGCTCGTTTTAACGGTCTACTACTACTAAACGCATCTTCGTTGCGCGGTAGACTGGTGAACGACATTCAGCATTAAGTCAGCTCCAGTTAAGACAAAAAACCCGCGCCGTTGCGCGGGTTTTTTTATGCTCGAAGCAAGGCGCCCTAAACACCAAGGACCTAAACCATGAGCCAGCAAGTCATTATTTTCGATACCACCTTACGCGATGGTGAACAGGCGTTACAGGCAAGCCTGAGTGTAAAAGAAAAACTGCAGATTGCTCTGGCTCTCGAGCGTATGGGCGTTGACGTGATGGAAGTGGGTTTCCCTGTTTCGTCGCCGGGTGACTTTGAATCAGTACAAACCATCGCCCGTCAGGTTAAAAACAGCCGCGTTTGTGCATTAGCCCGCTGTGTAGAAAAAGATATTGACGTCGCGGCTGAATCCCTGAAAGTGGCAGAGGCTTTCCGTATTCATACGTTTATTGCCACCTCACCGATGCATATTGCGACCAAGCTGCGCAGTACGCTGGATGAAGTTATTGAGCGGGCTATCTATATGGTTAAACGCGCTCGTAATTACACGGATGACGTTGAATTCTCGTGCGAAGACGCTGGCCGAACCCCTATCGCTGATCTGGCTCGCGTGGTGGAAGCGGCTATTAATGCGGGAGCCAGAACCATCAATATCCCCGATACCGTCGGTTACACCATGCCTTTCGAATTTGGGGCAATTATTTCCGGTCTGTATGAACACGTACCGAATATCGACAAAGCGATCATATCTGTACACACCCATGACGATTTAGGTCTGGGTGTCGGTAATGCGCTGGCGGCAGTGCATGCGGGGGCTCGTCAGGTAGAAGGGGCAATGAACGGTATCGGTGAACGTGCTGGTAACTGCTCGCTGGAAGAAGTCATCATGGCGATCAAAGTCCGCAAAGATATCCTGAATGTGCAGACCCGCATCAATCACCAGGAGATCTGGCGTACCAGTCAGATGGTCAGCCAAATCTGTAATATGCCGATTCCGGCAAACAAAGCGATTGTTGGCAGTGGCGCTTTTGCCCACTCCTCAGGCATTCATCAGGACGGCGTGCTGAAAAACCGTGAAAACTACGAAATCATGACCCCGGAATCCATCGGTTTGAATCAGGTGCAGTTGAACCTGACTTCCCGTTCCGGACGTGCCGCCGTAAAACACCGTATGGATGAGATGGGTTACAAAGAGAGTGAATACAGTCTGGATAATCTGTACGACGCATTCCTGAAACTGGCGGATAAAAAAGGTCAGGTATTCGATTACGACCTGGAAGCCCTGGCCTTCATTAACAAACAGCAGGAAGAACCAGAACATTTCCGTCTGGATTATTTCAGCGTGCAGTCAGGTTCTAATGATATCGCTACCGCCTCCGTCAAGCTGGTCTGTGGCGAAGAAGTCAAAGCCGAAGCAGCCAACGGCAACGGGCCGGTCGATGCCATTTATCAAGCCATCAACCGTATTACCGATTACAACGTTGAACTGGTGAAATACAGCCTGACCGCGAAAGGCCACGGTAAAGATGCGCTGGGTCAGGTAGATATTGTCGCTAACTATAACGGGCGCCGCTTCCATGGCGTCGGTCTGGCAACAGATATCGTCGAATCTTCCGCAAAAGCGATGGTACATGTGCTGAACAATATCTGGCGCGCCGAAGAAGTCGAAAAAGAATTGCAACGCAAAGCTCAGAACAACGAGAACAATAAGGAAACCGTGTGATGTCGAAGAATTATCATATTGCTGTTTTACCGGGTGACGGTATTGGCCCGGAAGTGATGGCGCAAGCCCTGAAGGTACTGGAAGCAATTCGGACGCGTTTTAATATGCGCATTACCACCAGCCATTATGACGTAGGCGGAGCCGCCATCGATAACCACGGTCAGCCGCTGCCACCCGCTACGGTTGAAGGTTGTGAGCAAGCCGATGCCATTCTGTTTGGCTCCGTTGGTGGCCCGAAATGGGAAAACCTGCCGCCAAACCAGCAGCCTGAACGCGGTGCTTTACTGCCATTACGTAAACACTTCAAATTATTCAGCAATCTGCGTCCCGCTAAGCTGTATCAGGGACTGGAAGCATTTTGCCCACTGCGCGCCGACATCGCCGCCAACGGTTTCGATATCCTGTGCGTACGCGAACTGACCGGAGGCATCTACTTCGGTCAGCCAAAAGGTCGTGAAGGCAGCGGCCAACATGAGAAAGCCTTTGATACCGAGGTGTATCACCGTTTTGAGATTGAACGCATTGCGCGTATCGCCTTTGAGTCTGCACGCCAGCGCCGTCGTAAAGTGACGTCGATTGATAAAGCTAACGTGCTGCAAACCTCTATTTTGTGGCGCGAAATCGTCAATGAAATCGCTAATGAATACCCGGACGTTGAACTGGCTCATATGTACATCGATAACGCCACGATGCAGTTAATCAAAGACCCATCCCAGTTCGACGTGCTGTTGTGCTCAAACCTGTTTGGCGACATTCTGTCTGATGAGTGCGCCATGATCACCGGCTCAATGGGCATGCTGCCCTCTGCCAGCCTCAATGAGCTGGGCTTTGGCCTGTACGAACCCGCTGGCGGCTCCGCTCCGGATATTGCCGGGAAAAATATCGCTAACCCAATTGCCCAGATCCTGTCTCTGGCGCTGCTGTTGCGCTACAGCCTCGATGCCAATGATGCAGCCACCGCAATTGAGAGCGCCATCAACCGCGCATTAGAAGAAGGCATTCGTACGGGCGACTTAGCCCGTGGCGCAGCCGCAGTCAGTACCGATGAAATGGGCGATATCATCGCTCGTTACATCGCAGAAGGGGTGTAATCATGGCCAGAACGTTATACGAAAAATTGTTTGATGCGCACGTGGTGTATGAGGCGCAAAACGAAACTCCGCTGTTATATATCGACAGACATCTGGTGCATGAAGTGACCTCTCCACAGGCATTTGACGGTCTGCGTGCGCACAATCGTCCGGTTCGCCAACCAGGAAAAACCTTCGCGACCATGGATCATAATGTCTCAACGCAAACCAAAGACATTAACGCTTCCGGCGAAATGGCGCGTATTCAGATGCAGGAACTGATCAAAAACTGCAATGAATTCGGCGTCGAGTTGTACGACCTGAATCATCCGTATCAGGGCATCGTCCACGTCATGGGGCCGGAGCAAGGCGTGACTCTGCCGGGCATGACCATCGTCTGTGGTGACTCCCACACTGCCACTCATGGTGCGTTTGGCGCGCTGGCGTTTGGTATCGGGACTTCCGAAGTCGAACACGTGCTGGCTACGCAAACCCTGAAACAGGGCCGGGCAAAAACCATGAAGATTGAGGTTAACGGCACTGCTGCTCCGGGTATCACGGCTAAAGATATCGTGCTGGCGATCATTGGTAAAACCGGCAGCGCAGGCGGTACCGGCCATGTGGTTGAGTTTTGTGGCGATGCCATCCGTGCGCTGAGCATGGAAGGCCGTATGACTCTGTGCAATATGGCGATTGAGATGGGTGCCAAAGCGGGTCTGGTCGCGCCGGATGAAACCACGTTTAACTATGTGCAGGGTCGTTTGCATGCGCCGAAAGGCCAGGACTTTGCCAACGCGGTTGAGTACTGGAAAACGTTGAAAACCGACGACGGTGCGACCTTTGATACTATCGTAACTCTGCAGGCCGAAGAGATTGCACCACAGGTAACCTGGGGAACGAATCCAGGCCAGGTGATTTCCGTGAACGATAATATTCCCGACCCAGCATCGTTTACCGACCCAGTTGAGCGCGCTTCGGCAGAAAAAGCGCTGGCTTATATGGGGTTGAAGCCGGGGATCCCGCTGACCGATGTGGCGATCGACAAGGTGTTTATCGGATCCTGCACTAACTCACGTATAGAAGATTTACGTGCCGCTGCGGAAATCGCTAAAGGGCGTAAAGTCGCGCCAGGGGTGCAGGCGCTGGTGGTACCAGGTTCCGGCCCGGTAAAAGCACAGGCAGAAGCGGAAGGGCTGGATAAAATATTCATTGAAGCCGGTTTTGAATGGCGCTTGCCGGGTTGCTCAATGTGTCTGGCAATGAATAATGACCGCCTGAATCCCGGAGAACGTTGCGCTTCCACCAGCAACCGTAATTTTGAAGGTCGTCAGGGCCGCGGTGGACGTACGCACTTAGTCAGCCCGGCAATGGCCGCCGCTGCCGCCGTTACCGGCCATTTTGCCGATATTCGCAGCATCAAATAAGGAAACCACCATGGCAGAGAAATTTACCCAGCATACCGGCCTGGTTGTCCCACTGGATGCCGCCAACGTCGATACTGATGCAATTATTCCTAAACAGTTTCTGCAGAAGGTAACGCGTACCGGTTTCGGCGCACACCTGTTTAATGACTGGCGTTTCCTGGATGAAAAGGGCCAACAACCCAACCCAGAGTTCGTCCTGAACTTCCCGGAATATAAAGGTGCCTCAATTCTGCTGGCGCGGGAAAACTTTGGCTGCGGCTCATCGCGTGAACACGCGCCGTGGGCGTTGACTGATTACGGCTTCAAAGTGGTGATTGCACCAAGCTTCGCTGACATCTTTTACGGCAACAGCTTCAACAATCAGCTTCTGCCAGTGAAGTTAAGCGATGTAGAAGTTGATGAGCTGTTCAAACTGGTGCAGGCGCATCCGGGGATCCGCTTTGAAGTGGACCTTGAAGCGCAGGTAGTGAAAGCGGGCGATAAGTCATACAGCTTCAAAATTGATGATTTCCGCCGCCACTGCATGCTCAATGGCCTGGACAGCATCGGCCTGACGTTGCAGCATGAAGACGCCATCTCCGCTTACGAAAATAAGCAACCGGCGTTTATGCGCTGATACTCAACATGCCGGATAGCGACACAAAAGTGTCTTATCCGGCACGCTGATTACACATCTTTTACCCGTCCGGTCATCACCAGCGTAATCAGAGAAATCCCCGCAATCACCCAGTAGACGGCAAAATGCCCGTAGCTTTGCGCCACCGCCCCCTGAATAACCCCCGCCAGAATCACGCCCGTTGAAATACTGTTGGTAAACAACGTCGTCGCCGAACCAGCACGCCCAGGCATCAGATCCTGAAACCACAGCATACCGATCCCCGCAACGATACCGATAAATACCGCATTAAACAGCTGCAGGATAAGTAACGCCGTGTGGCTATGAAAGAAAATAAGGCCGAGATAAAACAACACGCCAGCCGCTACGGCAGTCATCATCATCCGCCGTTTACCGAAGCGCTTCACGTAATAGCCCGCCAGAATCATCGCCGGAATTTCCAGTCCCGCCGCAGTCCCCATCAGGATCCCGGCAAGCTTGTCAGGCAGACCAAGCTCAAGGCTGATCCACAGCGGCATATCGATGATGTACATGGTGTTACAGGTCCACATCAGCGTAGAGGCGATAAACAACATGCGCACATTTTTATCCTGCCAGCCGCCAGCCTGTTCAAGCGTGACATCAACAGGCTGTGCTACCCGAGCCACGGATGGCAGTATCAGCGCGATCAGCACCAGGCTAATCGCGAAAATGCCTGCGGCAATAGAGAACATCGCCGTGAAACCGTAATTCAACGCCAGCATAAAGGCCAGCGGCGGCCCAATCACCCACGCCAGCGAAAGCTGGGCACGCATAACCGAACTAAACATCACCACTTCGCGTGCCGAGTTATCAGCATACTCTCGTGCCAGCGCAAACAGCTGTGGCATAGCCGTATTCGCCAGTGAGGCCAGCAGTACTCCGCAGGTTATCAGCGTTAAATAATGGCGATTAAAGGCAAACAACAGTGCGTTACCAATAGCCATCAGGCAGCAGAACATAATCAGTTTACGCCGATCGCCCTGGCTATCTGATCGTTTTGCCAGACCAAGACTAACCGCAATCCCGGCAATCGCATTGACGGTGTAAAACAGACCGACCCAAAATGGCTGCGCCCCAACCTCACGACTCAGAAACAGGCTCAGCGTGGGTGCCTGTAATGCACCCGCTACGCCCATCATGAATGCAACCAGCATAAATGCGGCATAAACGCCGTTAAGGCGCCGTCCCATCGTCATAATCCAGAGCATTACCTTTCCTTTTGCGCAGCGGAAACGAAAAAAAGCCAGCAGGTAATATCTGCTGGCGGGTGAATCGAGGCGGTAGCCTGCACCAATACTCAGTCACACATGATGTCTGCAATTCGGCATTCAGAGGTCAGTTTGTCAGCTCCCACTGCATCAGTTCTTCGAGCATCTTTAAGCGCTGCGGTGCGCTCAGGCAAGCCAACCAGGACAAGCGTTCTGTCGCGGTAAAGTATTTCAACCAGAACTGACGCATAGATGACCCCTTTGTCGTCTCATCGCTTCATCGGAATCTATTATTGACTTAATATAGGGATAATAAAATTGCTGAGTTTTCCGCAGGAGTTCCCCTTTTATGTCTTCTGGTCGTTTGCAACAACAGTTCATCCGTCTGTGGCAATGCTGTGACGGCAAAACGCAAGATACTACGCTGAACGAACTGGCGGAGCTTCTTAGCTGTTCCCGACGCCACATGCGTACCCTGCTTAACACCATGCAGGAACGCGGCTGGCTAACATGGGAAGCAGAAGTCGGACGCGGCAAACGATCGCGCCTGACGTTTCTCTATACCGGGCTTGCGCTCCAGCAGCAGCGTGCAGAAGACCTGCTGGAGCAGGATCGTATTGATCAACTGGTGCAACTGGTCGGGGATAAAACAGCCGTACGGCAAATGCTGGTTTCCCATTTGGGTCGCAGCTTTCGTCAGGGCCGACACATCATGCGTGTCCTCTACTATCGCCCTATGCACAACTTGCTCCCCGGTACAGCGTTACGCCGTTCTGAAACCCACATTGCCCGGCAAATCTTCAGCGCCTTAATTCGGGTAAATGAGGAAAATGGGGAACTGGAAGCCGATATAGCACATCACTGGCAACAAATTTCCCCGCTGCACTGGCGCTTCTTCCTGCGCCCTGGGGTCCATTTTCATCATGGTCGCGAGCTGGAAATGGAAGATGTGATTTCCTCACTCACGCGTATTAACAATCTGCCGCTGTACTCACACATCACGCAAATTGTTTCCCCCACGGCCTGGACGCTGGATATCCACCTTTCGCAAGCGGATCGCTGGCTTCCCTGGTTATTGGGACAAGTGCCCGCAATGATCCTGCCGCGTGAATGGGAAACGCTCAATAATTTCTCCAGCCACCCCATTGGTACCGGCCCCTATGCGGTAATGCGCAACACGCATAGCCAGCTAAAAATTCACGCATTTGATGATTACTTTGGCTACCGGGCGTTGATCGATGAAGTTAACGTTTGGGTCCTACCGGACATCGGTGAAGAACCTGGCGGCGGTCTGATGCTGAAAGGCCCAACCGAAGATGAAAAAGCGATCGAAAGCCGCCTGGAAGAAGGCTGCTACTACATGCTGTTTGATTCACGTTCCCATCGAGGGGCAAATCAGGACGTTCGCGAATGGGTAAGCCGCATTCTCTCACCGACGAATTTAATTTTTCAGGCTGATGAACAGTATCAACGACACTGGTTCCCCGCCTACGGATTACTCCCCCGCTGGCATCACGCGAGACCAGGACTCGGTGAAAAACCGGCAGGGCTGGAAACGCTGACGCTTACTTACTACCGCGATCATATCGAGCATCGGGTTATCGCGCAGATCATGAAAACATTACTGGCGGAACATCAGGTACAGCTGAATATTGAGGAGATCGACTACGATCAATGGCATGCAGGCGAGACCGTCAGCGATATCTGGCTCAACAGTGCCAACTTTACCTTGCCACTGGACTTCTCACTGTTCGCCCATTTATGCGAAGTCCCGCTGCTGCAAAACTGTATTTCTCTGGACTGGGAAAGCGACGCCGCCCGCTGGCGAACCGGCGAAATGAGTCTGGCAGCGTGGTGCCAGCAACTGCTTGCCAGTAAAGCTATTGTGCCGCTGATCCATCACTGGCTGATCATTCAGGGACAGCGGAGTATGCGCGGGTTACGTATGAATACCCTCGGCTGGTTTGATTTTAAATCTGCATGGTTCGCACCACCGGATCCTTAAGGCTTTTGATTTATTCACGTAATCATTACAATGTGCCGTTCTCAACGGGGTGCTGCGCCGAGTGCGCGGGCTGAGAAAATACCCGTCGAACCTGATCCGGATAACGCCGGCGAAGGGATTTGAGGCTACAGCTCAAGTCCTTTGCCACTCTTTTAATGAGGTGCAAAGTGTTAAAAAAATGTCTTCCCCTGCTGCTACTGTGCGCAGCGCCTGCCTTCGCCAAACCTGTTTTGACTGTCTATACCTACGACTCGTTCGCCGCTGACTGGGGCCCCGGTCCAACCATCAAAAAAGCCTTTGAAGCTGACTGCAACTGCGAGCTAAAACTGGTGGCGCTGGAAGATGGTGTATCACTGCTGAACCGCCTGCGTATGGAAGGAAAAAACAGTAAAGCCGACGTAGTACTTGGTCTGGACAACAACCTGCTTGAAGCCGCAATGCAAACCAAACTGTTTGCCAAAAGCGACGTGGCGAACGATACCGTCGCAGTCCCTGGCGGCTGGAAAAACGACACGTTTGTACCGTTTGATTACGGCTATTTCGCCTTCGTTTATGACAAAAACAAGCTGAAAAACCCGCCGAAAAGCCTGAAGGAACTGGTCGAGAGCGACCAAAAATGGCGTGTAATCTACCAGGATCCACGCACCAGCACGCCGGGTCTGGGACTGCTGCTGTGGATGCAAAAAGTCTATGGCGATAAAACGCCAGAAGCCTGGCAGAAACTGGCAGCAAAAACCGTCACCGTCACCAAAGGCTGGAGTGAAGCCTACGGCCTGTTTCTGAAAGGTGAAAGTGATCTGGTACTAAGCTATACAACTTCTCCTGCGTATCACATCATCGAAGAGAAGAAAGACAACTACGCCGCCGCGAATTTTAGCGAAGGTCACTATCTGCAGGTTGAAGTTGCTGCCCGCACCGCTGCCAGCAAGCAGCCGGAACTTGCAGAAAAATTCCTTAAATTTATGGTCTCTCCGGCATTCCAGAACGCCATTCCGACGGGCAACTGGATGTATCCGGTTACCCAGGTCGCCCTGCCGCCAGGATTTGAGCAACTGGAAAAACCATCTACCGCACTGGAATTTACTCCGCAGCAGGTAGCAACCCAACGTCAGGCATGGATTAGCGAATGGCAACGCGCCGTCAGCCGTTAATACCCGGCTGGCTGATACCAGGGCTTTCAGCCGCCACGCTGATGGTGGCTGTCGCTCTGGCAGCATTTCTGGCGCTGTGGTTTAACGCGCCACAAGGGGACTGGTTCTCGCTGTTGCAGGACAGCTACCTGTGGCATGTGGTGCGCTTTTCCTTCTGGCAGGCGTTTTTATCCGCAGCGCTGTCCGTCATCCCGGCGATTTTCCTCGCCAGAGCACTCTATCGCCGCCGTTTTCCCGGACGTCTGGCGTTGCTGCGCCTGTGCGCGATGACGCTGATCCTGCCTGTGCTGGTCGCCGTCTTTGGTATCCTCAGCGTATATGGTCGCCAGGGCTGGCTGGCCTCAATCTGGCAAACATTCGGACTGGAATGGACGTTTTCCCCGTACGGCCTGCAGGGCATTCTGCTGGCCCACGTCTTTTTCAATCTCCCAATGGCCAGCCGCTTACTGCTGCAATCACTGGAGAATATTCCCGGTGAACAGCGTCAGCTCGCAGCGCAGTTAGGTATGCGCGGCTGGCATTTCTTCCGCTTTGTTGAATGGCCATGGCTGCGTCGTCAGATCCTCCCCGTCGCTGCACTCATCTTTATGCTGTGTTTCGCCAGCTTCGCTACCGTCTTGTCGCTCGGTGGTGGGCCACAAGCAACCACCATTGAGCTGGCTATCTATCAGGCGCTGAGCTTTGATTACGATCCTGCCCGAGCCGCCATGCTGGCGCTGATCCAGATGATTTGTTGTTTAGCCCTTGTGCTGCTTAGCCAACGTCTGAGCCGGGCGATCGCCCCCGGTACCACGCTGGTCCAGGGGTGGCGCGATCCCGACGATCGCCTGCACAGCCGCCTAGCTGACGCAATCCTGATTATTCTGGCCCTGCTGCTGTTGCTGCCGCCGCTGCTGGCGGTGATGGTCGATGGTTTAAATCGCCATGTACTGGATGTGCTTATGCAGCCAGTACTGTGGCAAGCGCTGTGGACCTCACTGCGCATCGCGCTGGCAGCAGGCATGTTGTGCGTTATTCTCACCATGATGCTGCTATGGAGCAGCCGCGAACTGCGTGCCCGACAGCAGGTACTGGCAGGCCAGACGCTGGAACTTAGCGGCATGATGATACTCGCCATGCCGGGCATTGTGCTGGCTACCGGCTTCTTCCTGTTGCTTAACGACACTATCGGGCTACCGGACTCTGCGGATGGCATTGTCATTTTCACCAATGCGCTGATGGCGATCCCTTACGCGTTAAAAGTGCTGGAAAATCCAATGCGTGATGTAACCACACGCTACAGTAGGTTGTGTCAGTCTTTGGGTATTGAAGGGTGGTCACGGCTGAAAGTGGTTGAACTGCGCGCCCTGAAACGTCCGCTGGCGCAGGCAATGGCCTTTGCCTGCGTGCTCTCTATTGGCGATTTTGGCGTGGTGGCGTTGTTTGGTAATGATGATTTCCGCACATTGCCATTTTACCTGTATCAGCAAATTGGTTCTTATCGCAGCCAGGATGGTGCGGTAACGGCATTATTGTTGCTTATCCTGTGCTTTACGCTGTTTACCGTTATTGAGAAATTACCGGGTCGAAATGTTAAAACTGATTGATATCACATGGCTGTACCACCATTTGCCGATGCGCTTTACGTTGTCAGTTGCGCGGGGTGAGCAGGTCGCGGTACTTGGGCCAAGCGGTGCCGGGAAAAGTACCCTATTGAATCTGATCGCCGGATTTCTGACACCGGCCAGCGGTACCATGTTGATTGAAGGTGAAGATCACACCGCCACGCCGCCCTCTCGTCGTCCTGTTTCCATGCTGTTTCAAGAAAACAACCTGTTCAGTCACCTGAGCGTACAGCAAAACATTGGCCTGGGCCTTAATCCGGGATTAAAACTGAACGCGTTTCAGCAGGAGAAAATGCACCATATCGCCAAACAAATGGGGATCGAAAACCTGCTGGAGAGACTTCCCGGCGAGCTTTCCGGCGGACAGAGGCAACGCGTCGCTCTGGCACGCTGTCTGGTTCGCGAACAGCCCGTGTTACTGCTCGACGAACCGTTTTCCGCGCTCGACCCCGCTCTGCGTCAGGAGATGCTAACGCTGGTAGCCGATGTTTGTCGTGAGAAGCAATTGACTCTGCTGATGGTGTCACACAGCGTAGAAGACGCCGCGCGTATTGCGCCGCGTTCAATTGTGGTCGCCGACGGACGTATAGCGTGGCAAGGCAAAACGGATGAGTTATTAAGCGGTCATGCCAGTGCCTCAGCATTGCTCGGAATTGAGCGTCAGTAGCCAACCACTTTGCGCAGAATATCAATATAAACAGGCATCAATGGATGGCGCACCAGGGCAACCAGCGCAACAACGCCGATACCGAGAATAAGTGGTGCCAGCCAGAGCAGACGGCCTCGTGGCAAATACGGCGTTAAACGATCAACCGCGGCTTTGCCACTGCGCCACAGTCGCCAGCACAGCCAGCCTCCAACCCACAGCAGCAGCGCCGTCGCCAGCAACAACCATTTGAAATCCCCGCTCTGTATCTCAGAAGGAATATCAATCGCCGCGCCAGCCAGAATACCCGGCAAAAAATAGAAAGGGGGCCACAGTATGCAACCAATGATATTGGGCACGATAAATTTTGTGACCGGCAGATCCAGCATACCCGCCACCATCGGCACCAGCGGGCGCGTCGGCCCTACAAAACGGCCTACCAGAATGGTGAACATGCTGTGCTGATGGAGCGCATGTTCAGTTTTATCCAGTAATGCCTTGTTCTTTTTCATAAAAGACCAGCGATGAAGCGGCTTTTTAAAGCGCCATCCCAGCCAGAAAGAGATCCAGTCACCCAACAAACAACCAACGATGCCCGCAAGCCAGGCGTGCCAGAAGTTCAGTTCACCACTGCCAATCAGTGCGCCCAGCCCCGCCATCATTACGGTACCGGGTAAAATCAGGCCCACCAACGCCAGTGACTCCAGAAAAGCCACCAGTAGTACGGCTATCAAAGAGTACACGGCGGACTGGAGGATAAAGTGTTCCAGCAATGCTTGCATAATGTGTCCGTCAGATTTACGAAGCAGGGATTCTGATAACCCTTCCCAACTTCGTCAAGCCATCATTTGTCTGAATAGTTTGCGAGATATGACAACTTTCAGGACACATCATTCACTTTTTATTCACACCCTGCACGAAATTCGCTTGGGCTGGCACCGGTACATTTCTTGAAAACACGCGAGAAATAGAGCTGATCGTCAAATCCAACATTACGCCCGACCGTAGCGATAGGCATGCGCGTGGTGCTCAACAGGAGTTTAGCCTGGCTAATACGCTGATCCTCACGCCAGCTCAATACGCTAATACCCAACTGCTGGCGGAACAGGTGCGATAAACGCGATGGCGACAGGCAGACATGTTGTGCGACGCTGGCAATATCAAAATTGCTGTCTGCAAGGTGATCGCTGATGTACTGGCAGGCATCACGTACGCGGTTATCCATCGGCGGGTGCAGCGATTCATTAATTGCTTCCATACGTCTGAGCAGCAGTTGCTCCAGCAGATTAATCGCCAGCAGTTCCGAGTATCGCCCTTCCCCCTGTCCGGCACTGATGATCTGACCAAACAGTTCGTTAAAATGCGGCTGATGCGCTTCGTCCGGACGAAAAAAACCAGTCTGAGCAAAAATCGTCGGCCAGGTCAGCCACTCCTGCCAGTATGCGCGTGGTCGAAAATAGACCCACTGGTGATACCATTCGCTGGCATCGGGGTGGCGTCCGTAGTGGTGAATTTCACCCGGTGGGAACAATAAAATATCACCTGGCCGGCAGACAAACTGCTTGCCCTGATTATTGATAACCCCTTCCCCACGGATGGTAAGGTTCAGGATATAGCCCTTCATGCCTAACGGCCTGTCGATAAAAAAATCCAGGTATCCGTTTGCTTCAATGGGGGTTAATCCCGCCACCAGATGTGCGTTAAACGAATAACCCGGCAGCAAGGGATCGTTTTGCGTTTCAGCCATAATTTCAATACTCCCGATGCTCTGATAAGAAACAAATCGTCCATATTGCGCAAGACATCGTCACCCTCGCTTTAGTGGATCGCCGAATTTTCAGAAATTGACCATAAACCCCGCTTGTGAAAAGCATCTTGTAAAAAAGCCGTACCACATCGACGACAAAAACGGCTAACAAAAGTGTCTATAACTACGGCAGAAATGTCCACATTGATTATTTGCACAGCGTCACACTTTGTGATGTCACAGCATTTTAATCCATAAGATTAGCGGATCCTGCCTGACGGTTTTTATCCCTACTATCTACTGTTTATCCATACCTGTTTTTTTGGATGGAGCAAGACGATGGCAATTGCAATTGGCCTCGATTTTGGTAGTGATTCAGTACGAGCTCTGGCGGTGGACTGTGACAGCGGCAAGGAAATCGCCACCAGCGTAGAGTGGTATCCACGCTGGCAGGAAGGGCTGTATTGCGATGGCCCAAATAACCAGTTTCGCCATCATCCGCGTGACTATATTGAATCAATGGAAGCGGCGCTCAAAACTGTGCTGGCCGAACTGAGCGCTGAGCAGCGCGAGGAAGTGGTCGGGATTGGCGTTGACAGTACGGGGTCAACCCCGGCTCCCGTTGATGCCGATGGCAACGTCCTCGCACTGCACCCGGCGTTCGCTGACAACCCGAACGCCATGTTCGTGTTGTGGAAAGATCACACTTCAGTAGAAGAAGCAGAAGAAATTACCCGCCTGTGCCACACGCCAGGCAAAGCCGATTATTCCCGCTATATCGGCGGTGTTTACTCCAGCGAATGGTTCTGGGCAAAAATCCTGCACGTTACCCGTCAGGACAACGCTGTTGCACAGGCCGCAGCCTCCTGGGTTGAACTGTGTGACTGGGTTCCGGCCCTGCTCTCAAATACTGTGCGTCCACAGGATATTCGTCGTGGACGCTGTAGCGCCGGACACAAGTCTCTGTGGCATGAAAGTTGGGGGGGGTTACCTCCGGCAAGTTTCTTTGATGAGCTCGACCCGCTTATCAACCGCCATCTGCAATACCCGATGTTTACTGACACCTTCACCGCTGACCTGCCTGTTGGCACGCTGTGTGCCGAATGGGCGCAACGCCTCGGTTTGCCAGAAAGCGTGGTGATTTCAGGCGGCGCATTTGACTGCCATATGGGAGCAGTCGGCGCAGGAGCGCAACCCAATACGCTGGTAAAAGTTATTGGCACTTCTACCTGCGACATTCTGATAGCCGACAAGCAAAGCGTGGGTGAGCGCGCGGTGAAGGGAATTTGCGGTCAGGTTGATGGCAGCGTCGTACCCCATTTTATTGGTCTGGAGGCTGGTCAATCCGCCTTCGGCGATATCTATGCCTGGTTTAGCCGCGTATTGAGCTGGCCACTGGATCAGCTTGTAGCGCAGCACCCTGAACTGAAAGCTCAAATTAAAGCCAGCCAAAAACAGTTGCTGCCCACGCTGACCGAAGCATGGGCGAATAATCCTTCGCTGGATCATCTGCCGGTGGTACTCGACTGGTTCAACGGTCGTCGTACACCAAATGCCAACCAGCGCCTGAAAGGGGTCATTACCGATCTTAACCTTGCGACCGATGCTCCAGCACTGTTTGGTGGCCTGATTGCCGCAACGGCATTTGGCGCACGTGCCATCATGGAATGCTTTACCGAACAAAGTATTGCAGTCAACAACGTGATGGCCCTCGGCGGCATCGCGCGTAAAAACCCGATCATCATGCAAGCCTGCTGCGACGTACTTAATCGCCCGTTGCAGATTGTCGCTTCAGATCAATGCTGTGCGCTCGGCGCAGCCATCTTTGCCGCCGTCGCCGCAAAAGTTCACGCCGATATCCCGACCGCTCAGCAAAAAATGGCAAGTGCCGTGGAAAACACGCTGCAACCCCGCACTGAACAGGCTCAACGTTTTGAACAGCTTTATCGCCGCTACCAGCAGTGGGCTGTAAGCGCTGAACAACAATATCTTCCGACTGCCGCTCCGGCGCAAACAGCCCCGGTCAACCAGGCAACCCTGACACATTAAGGACACGACAATGACGATTTTTAATAACTATGAAGTGTGGTTTGTGATTGGTAGCCAGCATCTGTATGGGCCAGAAACTCTGCGTCAGGTAACCCAACATGCCGAGCACGTCGTAAACGCGCTGAATACCGAAGCAAAACTGCCCTGCAAACTGGTTTTAAAACCGTTGGGAACTTCACCTGACGAGATCACCGCAATTTGTCGTGATGCCAGCTATGACGATCGTTGCGCTGGGATGGTGGTCTGGCTGCATACCTTCTCTCCGGCCAAAATGTGGATCAACGGCCTGACGATCCTTAACAAGCCGCTGCTGCAGTTTCACACCCAGTTCAACGCTGCCCTACCGTGGGATAGCATTGATATGGACTTTATGAATCTGAACCAGACTGCGCACGGTGGTCGTGAGTTCGGCTTTATCGGCGCGCGAATGCGTCAACAGCATGCCGTCGTCACCGGTCACTGGCAGGACAAGCAAGCGCACGAGCGTATCGGTTCATGGATGCGCCAGGCTGTATCCAAACAGGATACCCGCCATCTGAAAGTGTGCCGCTTTGGCGACAACATGCGTGAAGTGGCTGTCACCGACGGTGACAAAGTTGCCGCCCAGATTAAATTTGGTTTCTCCGTTAACACCTGGGCTGTTGGCGATCTGGTTCAGGTGGTAAACGCTATTAGCGACGGCGACATTAATGCGCTGATCGACGAGTACGAAAGCAGCTACACCATGGCACCAGCAACGCAGATCCACGGAGAAAAGCGTCAGAATGTGCTGGAAGCAGCTCGTATTGAACTGGGGATGAAGCGCTTTCTGGAACAGGGTGGGTTCCACGCCTTTACCACCACATTTGAAGATTTGCACGGCCTGAAGCAACTCCCGGGTCTGGCCGTACAACGTCTGATGCAGCAAGGCTACGGCTTTGCGGGCGAAGGCGACTGGAAAACAGCCGCTCTGCTTCGCATCATGAAGGTGATGTCAACCGGTCTGCAGGGCGGCACCTCATTTATGGAGGATTACACCTACCACTTTGAGAAGGGTAACGATCTGGTGCTCGGCTCGCACATGCTGGAAGTCTGTCCGTCTATCGCGGTGGAAGAGAAACCGATCCTCGACGTACAGCATCTTGGCATCGGTGGTAAAGACGCTCCTGCCCGCTTGATCTTCAACACCAAAACCGGCCCGGCAGTGGTTGCCAGCCTGATCGATCTCGGCGATCGCTTTCGTCTGCTGGTTAACTGCATTGATACGGTACAAACCCCGCACGACCTGCCGAAACTACCAGTGGCTAACGCATTATGGAAAGCCCAGCCGGATCTCCCCACCGCATCAGAGGCCTGGATCCTTGCTGGTGGCGCGCACCATACCGTCTTCAGTCACGCGCTGGATCTGAACGACATGCGTCAGTTTGCTGAAATGCACGATATCGAGATCACCGTGATCGACAACGATACACGCCTGCCGGCCTTCAAGGACGCGCTGCGCTGGAATGAGGTGTATTACGGTTTGAAACGTTAAGGGTGATAAACATGTTAGATGATCTCAAACGTCAGGTACTGGAAGCGAACCTGGCGCTACCGAAGCACAACCTGGTTACCCTGACCTGGGGAAACGTTAGTGCCGTGGACCGCGAGCGCGGCGTATTTGTAATAAAACCTTCCGGTGTCGATTACAGTGTTATGACCGCTGATGATATGGTCGTCATCAGTATTGCAACGGGTGAAGTGGTAGAAGGAGAGAAAAAACCGTCTTCCGATACCCCAACCCACCGTTTGCTGTATCAGGCGTTTCCGATCATTGGCGGCATTGTCCACACCCATTCGCGTCACGCGACCATCTGGGCACAGGCAGGTCAGTCGATTCCGGCAACAGGCACAACACATGCGGACTACTTCTACGGGGCTATTCCCTGCACGCGTCAAATGACCGACGCCGAAATCAACGGGGAATATGAGTGGGAAACCGGTAATGTGATCGTTGAAACCTTCGAGAAGCAAGGCATTGACGCAGCGCAAATGCCGGGGGTGCTGGTGCACTCTCACGGCCCGTTTGCCTGGGGTAAAAATGCCGAAGACGCCGTACACAACGCGATTGTTCTGGAGGAAGTCGCCTATATGGGGATCTTCTGCCGCCAGCTCGCGCCACAACTGCCGAATATGCAGCAAACCCTGCTGGACAAACACTATCTGCGTAAACACGGTGCCAAGGCCTATTACGGACAGTAGCGAATTACTCAAGCAGTGCAGCGCGCTCTGGCGGCATACAACTGTATAAAACCACAGCAAACTCCTCAGAACCAGGCTATAATCATGCCTGGTTTTTTGATGGATACACAGCGTGGCGCAGGCAGGTTTTATTTTAACCCGACACTGGCGGGATACCTCGCAGGGGACAGAGGTTTCATTCTGGCTGGCAACAGACGATGGGCCACTGCTTGTCACGCTTGCGCCTCAAGAGTCGGTCGCCTTTATCCCCACAAGTCAGGTTTCCCGAGTCACCTCATTATTAAGTAGTGAAAACGGCTATCGCCTGACGCCGCTCAATTTGCAAGATTTTCACCGACAACCTGTTTCTGGCCTGTATTGCCGTTCACATCGTCAGCTTATGCGTCTGGAAAAACTGCTGCGAGAAAACGCAGTGACGGTGTACGAGGCAGACGTGCGCCCACCAGAGCGTTATCTGATGGAACGCTTTATCACGTCCCCCGTTTGGGTCGAAGGCGACAGACGCGGCAACACGCTTGTAAATGCCCGCCTGAAGCCGAATCCAGACTACCGTCCCCCTCTGAAATGGGTATCACTGGATATCGAAACGACACGACACGGTGAACTGTACTGCATTGGCCTTGAAGGCTGCGGACAACGCATTGTGTATATGCTCGGCCCGGCAAATGGTGATGCCTCACAGCTTGATTTTGCACTTGAGTACGTGGCAAGTCGTCCTCAGTTGCTGGAAAAACTCAACGACTGGATAGCACGTCACGATCCTGATGTGATTATCGGCTGGAACGTGGTGCAGTTCGATTTACGCGTCTTGCAAAATCATGCCGAACGTTATCGTATTCCACTGCGTTTTGGCCGCGATAACAGCGAGCTGGAGTGGCGCGAGCATGGTTTCAAAAATGGCGTTTTTTTCGCCCAGGCTAAAGGCCGTCTGATTATTGACGGCATTGAAGCGCTTAAATCAGCATTCTGGAATTTCTCATCGTTTTCACTGGAGACGGTTTCGCAAGAGCTGCTGGGAGAAGGGAAATCTATTGATAACCCGTGGGATCGAATGGACGAAATTGACCGCCGATTCGCTAACGATAAGCCTGCGCTTGCCACATACAACCTTAAAGACTGCGAACTGGTCACGCGCATTTTTCATAAAACTGAAATCATGCCATTTCTGCTGGAACGCTCGACGGTCAACGGCCTGCCTGTCGACCGGCACGGTGGTTCCGTTGCCGCCTTCGGCCATCTCTATTTACCGCGCATGCACCGCGCCGGCTACGTGGCACCGAATCTGGGGGAAGTTCCCCCTCACGCCAGCCCCGGCGGCTACGTGATGGATTCGCGCCCGGGTTTGTACGATTCCGTGCTGGTACTGGACTATAAAAGCCTGTATCCCTCAATCATTCGGACTTTTTTAATCGACCCGGTGGGGTTAATTGAAGGTATGGCGCATCCTGACCCGGTACACAGTACCGAAGGTTTTCTTGATGCCTGGTTCTCGCGCGAAAAACACTGCCTCCCGGAGATCGTTACCCAGATCTGGCACGGACGCGATGAGGCTAAACGCCGCGGTAATAAGCCGCTTTCTCAGGCGCTGAAAATCATCATGAACGCGTTTTACGGCGTGCTTGGAACAACCGCCTGTCGTTTTTTTGATCCACGGCTGGCTTCATCAATTACCATGCGCGGCCATGCGATCATGCGCCAGACCAAAGCACTGATTGAAGCTCAGGGATACGACGTCATCTATGGCGATACCGACTCAACCTTTGTCTGGCTCAAAGGCGCACACTCAGAAGAGGAGGCCGGAAAGATTGGCCAGCAATTGGTGAATCACGTCAATACCTGGTGGGCACAATCGCTGCAACAACAGAATTTGACCAGCGCCCTGGAACTGGAGTTTGAAACCCACTTCTGCCGTTTTCTGATGCCGACGATTCGCGGTGCGGATACGGGCAGCAAGAAACGCTACGCCGGACTCATTCAGGATGGAGACCAACAGCGTATGGTCTTCAAAGGGCTGGAAACAGTGCGCACCGACTGGACGCCGCTGGCGCAGCAGTTTCAGCAAACGCTGTATCTGCGTATTTTTCGTAACGAGCCCTATCAGGAGTTTATCCGCGAAACCATTGATAAACTGATGGCGGGAGAGCTTGATGACCAACTGGTTTACCGCAAGCGCCTGCGTCGCCCGTTGAACGAATACCAACGTAATGTGCCGCCACACGTGCGTGCCGCACGGCTTGCTGACGAACAAAACGTAAAGCTGGGCCGCCCTCCGCAGTATCAAAACCGCGGTACCATCAAATATGTCTGGACGATAAACGGCCCGGAACCGGTGGATTATCAATTATCTGCGCTGGATTACGAACATTATCTTACGCGCCAGCTACAGCCTGTTGCGGAGGGAATTCTTCCCTTTATTGATGATAACTTTGCTACACTACTCACTGGGCAACTGGGGTTATTTTGACGCGTGACGAATGCGTCGCCATCCAGTACCATAGCGCCCTTTCCATTCCTGGACCCATTTAACATCACTACCACTGATTTATTAGCCTGGTAGCGGTGTCGTATGCTCTCAAAAACTCGGGGTGCCCGAATAATGACGAGTATTGCCTGCAATTAAAGATATAGAGCCGAACACATATGCCTTTTACACTTGGTCAACGCTGGATCAGCGATACAGAAAGCGAATTGGGACTTGGTACTGTTGTCGCCATGGATGCGCGAACCGTCACATTACTTTTCTCATCAACGGGTGAAAACCGTCTGTACTCGCGCAGTGATTCCCCCGTGACCCGGGTGATGTTCAACCCTGGCGATACGATAACAAGCCATGAAGGTTGGCAGCTGCATGTCGATGAAGTAAAAGAAGAAAACGGCCTGCTTGCTTATATCGGGACCCGCCTTGATACCGAAGAAACCGGTGTGATGCTGCGTGAAGTACTACTCGACAGCAAACTGGTATTCAGTAAACCGCAGGATCGCCTGTTTGCTGGTCAAATCGACCGTATGGACCGCTTTGCTCTGCGCTACCGTGCGCGTAAATTTCAGAGCGAGCAGTACCGTATGCCGTGGAGTGGTTTGCGCGGTCAACGCACCAGCCTGATCCCTCATCAGCTCAATATTGCCCATGATGTCGGTCGTCGCCATGCCCCTCGTGTTTTGCTGGCAGACGAAGTTGGCTTAGGAAAAACAATTGAAGCCGGGATGATCCTGCATCAACAGTTGCTGTCTGGCGCCGCAGAGCGTGTGCTGATCATCGTCCCTGAGACGTTACAGCATCAGTGGCTGGTCGAAATGTTGCGCCGTTTCAACCTGCGCTTTGCGCTGTTTGATGATGAGCGCTATGCCGAAGCGCAGCATGACGCCTACAACCCGTTTGAAACCGAACAACTGATCATCTGCTCGCTGGACTTTGCCCGTCGCAATAAGCAACGTCTGGAACATCTGTGCGACGCCGAGTGGGATCTGCTGGTGGTCGATGAAGCTCATCACCTGGTGTGGAGCGAAGATGCGCCAAGCCGTGAATATATGGCGATTGAACAGCTGGCTGAGCGCGTACCGGGGATCCTGCTGCTGACCGCAACGCCGGAACAGCTGGGCATGGAAAGCCACTTTGCACGTTTGCGCCTGTTGGATCCAAGTCGTTTCCACGATTTCGAGCAGTTCGTTGAAGAGCAAAAAAATTACCGTCCGGTTGCCGATGCCGTCGCTATGCTGCTGGCAGGCAAGAAGCTGAGCAACGATGAGCTAAACATGCTGGGTGAGATGATTGGCGAGCAGGACATTGAGCCATTGTTGCAAGCTGCGAACAGCGATAGTGACGACGCCCAGAGTGCACGTCAGGAGCTGGTTTCGATGCTGATGGACAGACATGGCACCAGCCGCGTACTGTTCCGTAACACTCGTAACGGCGTGAAAGGCTTCCCGAAACGCGAGCTGCATACCATCAAGCTGCCGCTGCCAACCCAATACCAGACCGCAATTAAAGTCTCCGGCATTATGGGTGCGCGCAAGAGCGTGGAAGATCGCGCACGCGACATGCTCTACCCGGAACAGATTTACCAGGAATTCGAAGGCGATACCGGTACCTGGTGGAATTTTGATCCGCGCGTTGAGTGGCTGATGGGCTACCTGACCAGCCATCGCTCGCAGAAAGTGCTGGTTATCTGTGCGAAAGCGACCACCGCGTTGCAGTTGGAACAGGTGCTGCGTGAGCGTGAAGGCATTCGTGCCGCCGTGTTCCATGAAGGTATGTCGATCATTGAACGTGACCGTGCCGCCGCCTGGTTTAGCGAAGAAGACAGCGGCGCACAGGTGATGCTGTGCTCTGAAATCGGCTCTGAAGGCCGTAACTTCCAGTTTGCCAGCAATCTGGTGATGTTTGATCTGCCGTTTAACCCGGATCTGCTGGAACAGCGTATCGGCCGTCTGGACCGTATTGGTCAGGCGCATGATATTCAGATCCACGTCCCCTTCCTGGAAAAAACCGCGCAGTCTGTGCTGGTGCGCTGGTACCACGAAGGTCTGGATGCGTTCGAACACACCTGCCCGACCGGACGTACCATCTATGATACTGTCTACAATAATCTGATTGGTTATCTGGCAGAACCGGAAAACAACGAGGGATTTGATGACCTGATCAAAACCTGCCGCGAACAGCACGACGCACTGAAAGCGCAACTGGAGCAAGGGCGTGACCGTCTGCTGGAAATTCACTCCAATGGCGGCGAAAAAGCACTGGCGCTGACCGAAAGTATTGAAGAGCAGGACGATGACACCAGCCTGATCGCGTTCGCCATGAACCTGTTTGATATCGTCGGTATTAATCAGGATGACCGTGGTGATAACTTAATTGTCCTGACGCCATCCGACCATATGCTGGTTCCTGACTTTCCGGGACTGCCGGAAGATGGCTGTACCATTACGTTTGAGCGTGATGTGGCGCTGTCGCGTGAAGATGCCCAATTTATTACCTGGGAACACCCGCTGATCCGCAACGGTCTGGATCTGATCCTTTCCGGAGACACCGGTAGCAGCACCATTTCCCTTTTGAAGAACAAAGCATTACCAGTAGGCACACTGCTTGTTGAACTGATCTACGTCGTTGAAGCGCAAGCGCCGAAACAGCTACAGTTAAACCGCTTCCTGCCGCCAACACCGGTACGCATGTTGCTGGATAAAAATGGTAATAACCTCGCCGCGCAGGTTGAGTTTGAAACCTTTAACCGTCAGCTCAGTGCCGTTAACCGCCACACCGGAAGCAAACTGGTCAACGCCGTGCAACAGGATGTCCACGCGATTTTGCAGTTGGGCGAAGCACAGGTTGAGAAGTCTGCCCGGGCATTGATCGACGCCGCGCGCAAAGAAGCGGACGAGAAGCTGACTGCGGAGCTGTCGCGCCTGGAAGCACTACGCGCTGTTAACCCAAACATCCGTGATGACGAACTTGCTGCAATCGAAAGCAACCGTCAACAGGTGATGGATAGCCTGGATCAGGCGGGCTGGCGCCTGGATGCCTTGCGTCTGATCGTCGTGACGCACCAGTAACGGAGTCATACATGGGGATGGAAAACTACAATCCGCCGCAGGAACCCTGGTTGGTTATCCTGTATCAGGATGAACACATTATGGTGGTCAACAAACCGAGCGGTTTGTTGTCCGTGCCGGGTCGTCTTGAAGAGCACAAAGACAGCGTGATGACACGTGTTCAGCGCGACTATCCACAGGCTGAATCCGTACATCGTCTGGATATGGCAACCAGCGGTGTGATTGTAGTGGCGCTGACCAAAGCGGCAGAGCGCGAGCTAAAACGTCAGTTTCGCGAGCGTGAGCCGAAGAAGCAATATGTCGCGCGCATCTGGGGACATCCCTCACCTGCCGAGGGACTGGTTGATTTACCACTGATTTGTGACTGGCCGAACCGACCAAAGCAGAAAGTGTGTTATGAAACCGGCAAATCCGCGCAGACCGAGTATGAAGTCGTGGAGTTTGCTGCGGATAATACCGCCCGGGTGGTGCTCAAACCTATTACCGGGCGTTCCCATCAGCTTCGCGTACATATGCAGGCGTTAGGGCATCCGATTCTGGGCGATCGCTTCTATGCCCCGCCGGAAGCCCTGGCGATGGCACCACGCTTGCTACTGCATGCGGAGATGCTAACCATCACCCACCCCGCCTACGGCAACAGTATGACATTTAAAGTCCCGGCAGATTTTTAAATCTCAGTGCCAATTTATGCCGGAGACGCTTCGCTTGCCCGGCCTACATTCATAACGTAGGCCGGATAAGACGCCAGCCGCCATCCGACAAAGCAATCACTTGAACCCTTTTTGATCCTTAATCAACTCGTAAGCTTTTTGGATTTCCTGCGCTTTCTGTTTCGCCATTTCCATCATCTCCGGCGGCAACCCTTTCGCAACCAGTTTATCAGGATGGTGCTCACTCATCAGTTTGCGATAGGCTCGCTTAATGGTCGTCGCATCATCGGTTGCTTTAACGCCAAGCACGTTACAGGCATCTTCCAGCGTAGGTCCTCGTTGCGCCTGCTGCCAGCCGCCACCAGACTGCTGCTGGTATCCTCCACCAAACTGCGCGCCCCCCTGCATCATGCGCAGGAACTGATCAAATTGCGTACGCGAGATCCCCAGTTCTTCTGCAATTACGTACAGCACTTCGCGTTCGTTAGGATGCAATGACCCATCGGCAAACGCGGCCTGGATCTGAATCTCCAGAAACATGCGGATCAGATCGAAACGGCCAAAACAGACGCTACGAAACTGGCGCATCTTTTCACGTAATGGGTAATTATCTGATTTTCCCACCCGGAAGGCATGCTGAGCGGCGGTACGTGAGTCACCGTGCAAATTCATCCGATCCATCAGTTGGCTGGCAATATGGATATCTGCTTCCGTGACGCGTCCTTTGGATTTGGTCAGATGTCCCATCACCTCAAAAGTGGTGGCAAAAAACAGTGCCTGACGTTCACGTTGATTCGCAAACCATGCCATTTTGCGCATGCGAGCTTTGTCGAACATATGGCCAACTAACAGGCCCAAAACCACGCCCCAGAAGCCGCCGCCCATCATTAAGGCCACGGCTACACCAATAATCTTTCCCCAATACTGCATAGACTCCCCAAATCTTTATGCTGTCAGCCAGGCTATGTCCCACAATATAAGGTGCTTTTACCGTTTTACGGCTGCGGTCAATTGTGGGACATCGCCTATAATTTGCATTATCATACCTGTCATTCAATGCCGTGCCTAACACCACGGATGCCTAAATGGGCAGGATTAATACTAGCGCAGTGAAGATGAGATAAGTTAGGCTGTGACCGTTTGTCACGCGCGACGCTACTGATGATGGAACAATAAATACAACGTATGAAAAAACGTATTCCCACTCTTCTGGCCACCATGATTGCCAGCGCCCTCTATAGTCAGCAGGGTCTGGCAGCCGATCTCGCCTCACAGTGCATGTTGGGCGTGCCAAGCTATAACCGTCCTCTGGTGCAGGGCGAGACAAACGAGTTACCCGTTACCATCAATGCCGATCACGCGAAAGGGAATTACCCGGATGACGCCGTGTTTACCGGCAACGTGGATATCGCCCAGGGTAATAGCCGCCTGCAGGCCGATGAAGTACAGCTTCATCAGAAACAGGCCGAGGGTCTGCCGGAGCCGGTTCGCACCGTCGATGCTCTGGGTAACGTCCACTATGATGACAACCAGGTCATTCTGAAGGGACCGAAGGGTTGGTCTAACCTGAATACAAAAGATACCAACATCTGGGAAGGTGACTATCAGATGGTTGGCCGTCAGGGGCGCGGGAAAGCGGACCTGATGAAACAGCGTGGTGAAAACCGCTATACCATTCTGGAGAACGGTAGCTTTACCTCCTGTTTGCCGGGATCTAATACCTGGAGCGTTGTCGGTAGCGAAGTGATCCACGACCGCGAAGAACAGGTGGCAGAAATCTGGAACGCTCGCTTCAAGCTGGGCCCGGTTCCGGTCTTTTACAGCCCTTATTTACAGCTTCCCGTTGGAGATAAGCGACGTTCTGGCTTCCTGATCCCGAACGCAAAATACTCCACCAATAACTATTTTGAGTTCTACCTTCCGTATTACTGGAATATCGCGCCCAATATGGACGCCACCATCACGCCGCATTATATGCACCGTCGTGGCGGTATTATGTGGGAGAACGAATTCCGTTACCTCACTCAGGCGGGTGCGGGCCTGATGGAATTTGACTATCTGAATTCCGACAAAGTTTACGATGATGAACATCCGAAGGATGACAATTCGCGCCGCTGGCTGTTCTACTGGCAACATGCCGGGGTAATGGACCAGGTGTGGCGTTTCAACGTCGACTATACCAAAGTCAGCGATACCAGCTACTTTAATGATTTCGATAATAAATACGGCTCCAGTACCGACGGCTATGCCACGCAAAAATTCAGCGTTGGCTACGCGGTACAGAACTTTGATGCCACGATATCGACCAAGCAGTTCCAGGTCTTCGACGCCCAAAACAGCAACAGTTACTCTGCGCAACCGCAGTTAGACGTCAACTACTATCAGAATGATGTGGGTCCGTTCGATACCCGCATTTATGGTCAGGCGGTGCATTTCGTCAATACCAATGACAATATGCCGGAAGCCACACGAGTTCACCTTGAGCCAACTATCAATCTGCCGTTATCCAATCAGTGGGGAAGCATCAACACTGAAGCGAAGCTATTGGCAACGCATTATCAGCAAACGAATCTGGATACGTACAATAATAATCCGGGCAACGTAAACAAGCTGGACGAATCGGCCAACCGCGTGATGCCGCAGTTTAAAGTTGACGGCAAAATGGTATTTGAGCGTGACATGGCAATGCTGGCACCGGGTTATACCCAGACGCTGGAGCCGCGCGCGCAGTACCTGTACGTACCGTATCGTGACCAAAGTCATATCTATAACTATGACTCCTCACTGCTGCAATCTGACTATAGCGGCCTGTTCCGTGACCGCACTTATGGCGGTCTGGACCGTATTGCTTCCGCCAACCAGGTCACTACCGGTGTCACATCTCGCGTATATGATGACGCGGCCGTTGAACGTTTTAATATTTCCGTGGGTCAAATCTACTATTTCACCGAGTCTCGCACCGGCGATGACAACATTAAATGGGAGAATGACGACAAAACCGGCTCACTGGTATGGGCAGGCGATACCTACTGGCGTATATCCGATCGCTGGGGTTTACGCAGCGGTATCCAGTACGACACCCGTCTGGACAGCGTCGCCACCAGTAGCAGCAGCATCGAATATCGTCGTGACGAAAACCGCATGCTGCAGTTGAATTACCGTTATGCCAGCTCTGAGTATATTCAGGCTACGCTGCCATCGTACTACTCTACAGCGGAGCAGTATAAAAACGGGATTTCGCAGGTGGGGGCGGTGGCAAGCTTCCCGATTGCCGACCGTTGGTCGATTGTCGGTGCTTACTACTTTGATACCAATGTGAACAAAGAAGCGGACTCAATGCTGGGCTTGCAGTACAACTCCTGCTGTTACGCCATCCGCTTCGGCTACGAACGTAAGCTGAACGGTTGGGATAACACCCAGCAACACGCAGTTTATGACAATACGATCGGCTTTAATATCGAACTGCGCGGTCTGAGCTCTAACTATGGCCTTGGCACCAATCAAATGTTGCGTTCGAACATATTGCCGTACCAAAGCGCTTTATGATCTGACTGATTTATACCCAATGGATTTCGAGCTGCATTGAGGCGGCAACTGAGAGAATCCCCAAGAGCTTACATCAGTAAGTGACTGGGGTGAGTGAAGGCGGCCAACAAAAATGCGGCTTGAAAGACGAAGGGTATACTACGTAATCCGCATTGCGGTTAATTAATAATGGAAAAAGTATGAAGAACTGGAAAACGCTGCTTCTCGGTATCGCCATGATCGCGAATACCAGTTTCGCTGCCCCACAGGTAGTCGATAAAGTCGCAGCCGTCGTCAATAACGGCGTCGTTCTGGAAAGCGACGTCGATGGCTTAATGCAGTCCGTAAAACTCAATGCAGGTCAGGCTGGCCAGCAACTTCCGGACGATGCAACGCTTCGTCATCAGATCCTGGAACGTTTGATCATGGATCAAATTATTCTGCAGATGGGTCAGAAGATGGGGGTGAAAATCTCTGATGAGCAGTTGGATCAGGCTATCGCTAACATCGCCAAGCAGAACAACATGACGCTGGACCAAATGCGCAGCCGTCTGGCTCAGGATGGCTTAAGCTATTCGACCTATCGTAGCCAAATCCGTAAAGAGATGACTATCTCTGAGGTGCGCAACAATGAAGTACGCCGCCGTGTCACGATCCTGCCGCAGGAAGTTGATGCCCTGGCGCAGCAGGTTGGCAACCAAAATGATGCCAGCACTGAACTCAATCTGAGCCACATTCTTATTCCTTTACCGGAAAATCCAACCTCAGATCAGGTTAACGAAGCTGAAAGCCAGGCGCGCTCTGTTGTTGACGAAGCGCGTAACGGTAGTGATTTCGGCAAGCTGGCCATCACTTATTCTGCCGATCAGCAGGCGCTGAAAGGCGGTCAGATGGGCTGGGGTCGTATTCAGGAACTGCCAGGCATCTTTGCTCAGGCGTTAAGCACCGCGAAAAAAGGCGACATTATCGGCCCGATTCGTTCTGGTGTCGGCTTCCACATTCTGAAAGTTAATGATATGCGTGGCCAGAGTCAGAGCATCTCCGTGACTGAAGTTCACGCCCGCCATATTCTGCTGAAGCCATCGCCGATCATGACCGATCAGCAGGCACGTCTGAAGCTGGAACAAATCGCAGCGGATATTAAGAGCGGTAAAACGACCTTTGCAGCAGCAGCAAAAGAGTTCTCTCAGGATCCTGGATCGGCAAACCAGGGCGGCGATCTGGGTTGGGCTGCAGCAGACATTTTCGATCCAGCCTTCCGTGATGCGCTGACCCGACTGAACAAAGGCCAGATGAGTGCACCGGTGCATTCCTCTTTTGGCTGGCACCTGATCGAACTGCTGGACACGCGTAACGTTGATAAAACTGACGCGGCGCAGAAAGACCGTGCTTATCGCATGCTGATGAACCGTAAATTCTCGGAAGAAGCAGCGACCTGGATGCAGGAACAGCGCGCCAGCGCGTACGTTAAAATTCTGAGCAACTAATGACCCGTACTCAACGCGTTGTTATCACTCCCGGCGAACCCGCCGGGATTGGTCCGGATCTGGTGGTTCAGCTTGCGCAGCGTGAGTGGCCAGTAGAACTCGTCGTCTGCGCCGATGCCGCGCTACTTTCCAACCGGGCAGCGATGCTCGGTTTACCACTCTCGCTCCTCCCCTACAATCAAGATATACCAGCCAGACCACAATCTGCGGGCACATTGACGTTGCTCCCGATTGCGCTACGCGCACCTGCCGTACCGGGTCAGTTGGTAGTGGAAAATGGGCAGTATGTGGTGGATACGCTGGCTCGTGCGTGCGACGGTTGCCTGCAAGGTGAATTTTCAGCTCTGATCACAGGCCCCGTACACAAGGGCGTGATTAATGATGCTGGCGTGCCGTTCACCGGTCATACCGAATTTTTTGAAGAGCGCTCACAGGCGAAAAAAGTGGTGATGATGCTGGCAACTGAGGAGCTGCGCGTTGCTCTGGCGACCACGCATCTGCCGCTCAGGGACGTTGCCGATGCCATTACGCCTGCGTTACTACGGGAAGTGATCGGTATTCTGCATCATGATTTACGCACGAAGTTTGGTATCCCTGATCCACATATTCTGGTATGTGGACTTAATCCACATGCGGGTGAAGGCGGTCATATGGGTACGGAAGAGATAGATACAATCATTCCGGTTCTCGATGAAATGCGCGCACAGGGGATGAAGTTAAACGGTCCACTGCCCGCAGACACCCTGTTTCAGCCCAAATATCTCAATAGCGCGGATGCCGTGCTGGCAATGTACCACGATCAAGGCCTCCCCGTGCTAAAATACCAGGGATTTGGTCGCGGTGTGAATATCACACTGGGCCTGCCATTTATTCGCACATCCGTTGATCACGGCACCGCACTTGAACTTGCGGGTCGTGGGCAAGCCGATGTCGGCAGTTTTATTACGGCGCTTAATCTCGCCATCAAAATGATTGTTAATACCAATGAATAATCGAGTCCATCAGGGCCATTTAGCCCGTAAACGTTTCGGGCAAAACTTCCTCAACGATCAGTTTGTGATCGAAAGTATTGTCTCTGCTATCAACCCACAAAAGGGTCAGGCCATGGTCGAAATCGGCCCGGGCCTTGCTGCACTGACCGAGCCGGTAGGTGAACGTCTGGACAAGCTAACCGTCATTGAACTGGACCGCGATCTGGCAGCCCGTCTGCAAACGCACCCGTTTTTAGGGCCGAAGCTGACCATCTATCAGCAAGACGCCATGACCATGAACTTCGGTGAACTGTCGCAGACAATGGGTCAGCCGCTGCGCGTGTTTGGCAACCTGCCTTACAACATCTCCACGCCGCTAATGTTCCATCTTTTTACCTATACTGATGCCATTGCCGACATGCATTTCATGTTACAAAAAGAGGTGGTCAATCGTCTGGTTGCAGGGCCAAACAGTAAAGCGTATGGTCGATTAAGCGTCATGGCACAATATTACTGCCAGGTTATCCCGGTACTCGAAGTGCCGCCATCGGCCTTCACACCGGCACCTAAAGTAGATTCCGCGGTAGTGCGTCTGGTTCCTCACGCCACGATGCCATACCCGGTTAAAGATGTTCGCGTCCTGAGCCGTATTACGACCGAAGCGTTTAATCAGCGCCGCAAAACGGTACGTAACAGCCTCGGTAATCTGTTCAGCGTTGAAGTATTGACAGAGCTGGGAGTTGATCCGGCGATGCGAGCAGAAAATATCTCTGTCGCGCAATACTGCCGGATGGCTAACTATCTGTCAGAAAACGCGCCATCGAAGGAGAGTTAAGCATGATCAATTCGCCCCGAGTGTGTATTCAGGTACAAAGCGTCTATATTGAGGCTCAATCCTCACCTGATGATGAACGTTACGTTTTTGCCTATACCGTGACCATCCGCAATTTGGGGCGAGCACCAGTGCAGCTGTTGGGGCGTTATTGGTTGATTACCAATGGTCATGGCCGCGAAACCGAAGTTCAGGGCGAAGGTGTGGTTGGCGTTCAGCCCCACATTGAACCTGGTGAAGAATACCAGTACACCAGCGGCGCGGTTATTGAAACGCCGCTGGGCACCATGCAGGGTCATTACGAAATGATTGATGAGCAGGGCGTCGCCTTTACCATCGATATTCCCGTATTCCGACTCGCCGTTCCAACACTCATTCACTAAAACAATAGCTATGGCGACATACCTCATTGGCGACGTTCACGGTTGTTACGACGAACTGATCGCATTGCTGCATCAAGTAGACTTTGCCCCTGGGAAAGATACCTTATGGCTTACCGGCGATTTGGTCGCCCGTGGTCCTGGCTCGCTGGACGTGTTGCGCTATGTCAAATCACTTGGCGACAGCGTACGGTTGGTATTAGGTAATCATGATTTACATCTGCTGGCCGTATTTGCAGGTATTAGTCGCAATAAACCTAAAGACAGACTCTCGTCGTTACTCGAAGCACCGGATGCCGACGCGCTGCTTAACTGGTTACGCCGCCAACCGCTGTTGCAGGTTGATGAAGAGAAGAAGCTGGTGATGGCGCATGCGGGTATTACGCCACAGTGGGATCTGCAGACCGCAAAGGAGTGTGCCCGTGATGTCGAAGCAGTACTGTCGAGCGACTCCTATCCATTCTTCCTTGATGCCATGTATGGCGACATGCCGAATAACTGGACGCCGGAGCTGACGGGGCTGGCACGATTACGTTTTATTACCAACGCCTTTACCCGTATGCGTTACTGTTTCCCCAACGGTCAACTGGATATGTACAGCAAAGAGTCGCCGGAAGATGCCCCTGCTCCGCTGAAGCCCTGGTTTGCCATCCCCGGCCCGGTCAGTGAAGCGTATAGCATTGCATTCGGGCACTGGGCATCGCTGGAGGGCAAAGGCACTCCGGAAGGTATTTACGCGCTGGATACTGGTTGCTGCTGGGGGGGAGATCTCACCTGTCTGCGCTGGGAAGACAAACAATACTTTGTACAGCCGTCAAATCGCCATGTAGATCTGGATCCGGGCGAAGTTGTAAACGGCTGATGAGCATTCTGTAGGCCGGATAAGGCATTTACGCCGCTATCCGGCATTCACGCCATCTATTGGCTGATGGCGCTTCGCTTATCAGGCCTACATAGTGTATTAACGACGTTCCAGAATCTCGAAGCAATAGCTGTGAGAGTTTTGCGCGTCGGCATCATGGAATTCGCTGAAAACAGATTCCCAGTCATCCGGCTCGTAGTCCGGGAAATGCGTATCCCCTTCTACTTCAGCGTCAATATGCGTCAGATACAATTTCTGCGCTTTCGGCAGAAACTGCTCATACACACGCCCACCGCCAATCACCATAATTTCAGGTTCATCGCCACAGGCAGCAATTGCCTCATCGACAGACTTCACCCACTGCACGCGATCGTCGGTGCCTGGCTGGCTGCTAATGACGATATTTTTACGCCCTGGCAACGGTCGCCCGATGGATTCCCAGGTATGGCGTCCCATGACAACTGGCTTGTTTAAGGTATTACGTTTAAACCAGGCGAGATCGGCAGGTAGGTTCCACGGCATGGCGTTTTCCATACCGATGACGCGATCTACCGCTAACGCCGCAATCAGACTGATCATTGAATATTTCCCGGATACAAAAAAATTGTCGCCACTATACGGAAAGCGCAATCTTTCGTCGACTGGCGGAAAGAGGATGAGCAGGAAAATTTTTCGTTCTGCTGGCGAACCGACCTATTTAAGGTGGTACGCCAGCATTACAGTAGTTCAAAAACAGCCAGTTAGCAGTAAAGTTTGCAGAACATCACATTTTGTACCTTATGCTGACGGTTTCACTTCCGGCTCATCGGCGACGTCGCCCGTATGTTTACCTTCATCCGTGCCTTGCCAGCCATGGCGTTGAATTAAAGATAGATGCTGACGATCCTCAGCAATAATTTCACTCAGCATTGCACTGGTGCGTTTATAGACAGCCGCACGGGAAACCGCATCGTTTTCCCCCTTCACCATCTCTTCAACCATCAACGTATTGAAGCGACGAAACACATCGGCCCGTTCACGGGCTTCATAACGCCCAAGCCCAAGACCTTCCAGTGCCAGCCGCCCGGTTTTCAGTGCACCTTCAAAAGTTTCACGTTCAGGCATCTCTACTCCCGCCTGACGCAAGCGGATGTAATGATCAACATCGCGCGCACGGGCAATAATTTGTAGATGAGGGAAATGGGTTTTCACCATTTCGGTCAGCTGCAGGCTGGTTTCGGGATCGTCGATAGCATTAATAATTACCTCAGCTTTAGCTGCGCCAGCTGACTCCAGCAGATCCATACGGGTCGCATCGCCATAAAAAACCTTCATACCAAATTTGCGCAGCGTTTCAATGTGGTCCGGATCGTGATCGAGCACGACCATCTTCACTCCACTCGACAGCAGCAGACGACCGGTTATCTGACCGAATCGCCCAAATCCGGCGATAATCACCCGGGGTTGTTCCTCGTCAATTTCATCCGCCTCACGTTCTTCATCGGTAGCCGATTTCTCAAGCCGCGTCAGGACAACCAGTAAAATCGGCGTGGCCGCCATTGAGAGTGCTACCGCCAGCGTCAACGCTTTCGCCCAGTCGGGATCGAGCACATTTGCCATTTGCGCTGCGCCAAACACCACGAAGGCAAACTCACTCCCCTGTCCTAATAATACGGCAAACCAGCGACGCTGCTTATTCGGCACCCGCAGCGGTTTCGCAATAATCCACAACATAATGGTTTTAATCGCCAGGAACCCCACCAGCAGAGTGACGATACGCAGTGGATTATCAATCAGCGTCCCAAAGTCGATAGACATGCCGACGCCGATGAAAAAGAGTCCCAACAGCAGCCCTTTAAACGGCTCGATATCGCTTTCCAGCGCGTGGCGGTACTCAGAACTCGCCAGTAATACGCCCGCCAGAAACGCCCCCATTGCCATCGACAGTCCGACCTCTTCTAGCAGTAAGCCGAAGCCAAATACGAGAAACAGTGCGACGGCACTAAAGACTTCCCGCAGGCCAGAACGCGCCACAAAACGTAATGCCGGACGGGTGACATAGCGCCCCAATAGAACCACCAGGACCAGCGCACCAGCCACTTTCAGCGCAGACAGAGCGAAAGCTCCCAGCGTCGTCGACGCGCCACTCGCAGCCAGTAGTGGAATCATCGCTACCAGCGGGATAGCGGCAATATCCTGGAACAACAGCACGGCAAATGCACTGCGCCCCATTTGTGAAACCATCAGGTTGCGTTCATTCATTGCCTGCATGGCGATGGCCGTGGAGGAGAGCGCCAGCGTCATACCAATCAGTTCCGCCACCTGCCAGCGCAGGCCGAGGAACATACAGAACACGCCGATCAATCCACCACAGACCACCATTTGCAGTGCGCCGCCGCCGAAAACCGATGCACGCAGTTTCCACAGACGCTGCGGATCCAGCTCCAGACCGATAACAAACAGCATCAGAACTACGCCGATTTCAGCAAAATGCAGTATAGACTCTGCGTCTGTGACCAGTCGTAGCCCCCACGGACCAATGATACATCCGGCAATGAGATAGCCCAGCACAGAGCCTAAACCCAGTCGGACGGCAATCGGTACAATCAACGCCGCCGAGCCGAGATAAATCAGCGCCTGTATTAGTGTATGGCTATCCATGGTGTGCCTCCTGCCATTCCAGCAAACGTTGTTTGTAATGACGGGCCTGCGCCTGTAGCGTTTCGTCATCACAGATAAACGTGCAGTGCATAGCAAACGGTGGGAGCCACTTGAGACCACAATATATCGCTGTCGCCTGCAAAGGCTGAGAGAGCACGTCAAACCCCGGATGGGAACCGATCTCAAAGTGGTTTTCCCCACCACCGGTCGTCACCGCCCACAGCAGATGTTTACCATGCAGCGCGGTCCCCCCATGACCATATGCCCAACCGTGGGAGAGAACTTTATCCATCCACAGTTTGAGTAAAGGGGGTGTGCTGTACCATTGCATAGGATGCTGCCAGATAATAAGGCTCGCGCGAGCCAGTGCATCCTGTTCAGCAGCGATATCGATATTGAAGTCGGGATAGAGTTGGTAGAGCGAGCGAATTTCAACGCCTTCCAGCGTCCTTGCCTGTTCAAGCATCCGCTTATTCGCATGCGAGTGCTGCGGATAGGGATGTGCGTAAATGATGAGAATCATGATTAGCCTGCTATCACTGCATTATTGTAATAACAGTGAGTTTAGTCACTTAATCAGCAGGCTAAAAGTCAATATTATTGAGTAGCTGAATGGAGAAAACTGAACTAGTTGTCAAGTTCGCTCATGTCTTTAACCTGGTCACGGTTGATTTGTTCCGTTTTGCCAGTTTCCGCGTTTTTATACGATACCAGGCCGGTATCATCATCTACCTGCGGTTTGCCATCGGTGACGATCGTTTTACCATCAGTGGTTTTGACCGCCTGGTTAGAGGAACAACCGGCGACGGTAAACAGAGCAGCTGCGGTAAAAATAGAGGTGATCAGAATATGTTTTTGCATGGTGTTCTCCCTGCTTTTCAGTCATTTTCAGTGATATACCCGTTAACTGTAGGCTAACTGACTGAGTAACAGGGAAAATACAGAACACTCCTAATAACTGGCCCGGGATACGGACTTGGTGCGAATCGTCATTTGACTCGTCTGAGCGAGCGTCAACCCTCGCGTTTCCGGTGCAAAAGCAATGGAAATAAGTAGTCCTATTAGCGAAATCCCTGCTCCCATTAACATCACAGAATTGATCCCATATTTAGTGATAAACACAGGGAGCGCCCAGGTTGAAATAATGGTCCCGATGCGACTCAATGACATAATCACGCCGACGGCTGACGCACGGATATCGGTAGGGAACAGTTCATTGGGATATAGCCACTGGAGATTCCCTGGCCCACCCGAGAAAAACGCATACACTGCAAATGCCAGTACCACCAGCCATGCCCCCATATCCGGGACCAGCCCCAGCACAGCCAGCGCCAGTGTCATCATCACGAAGCTGCCAATCAATAGCGGTCGACGACCTGCGCTATTCAGCCAGAACATCGGCGGAATACATCCCAGCATAAAGCATAAGCTGATCACCACATTCCCCAGCGCGGCGCTTTTCCCGACACCGAGGCCCAGCAGCCCGACAATCTGTGGACCAAAGGTGTAAATGGCAAACATCGGGATCACCTGGCAGGTCCAGATAGCGGCAACAAACAAGACAAACGGGAAGTGGCGACGGTTAAACAACTGGAGAAAACGAGTTTCCTGCGGCGCTTCTTCGTCGAACACCACCGGTTCGCCGAACAACTTTATCATCATCTCCTCACACTCTTTTACCCGGCCTTTACGCAGCAGCCAGCGTGGTGATTCAGGCAGATCAAAGCGACCAATCAGGATCAAAATGCAAGGGATCACCGCGCTGCCCAGCATCCAGCGCCATCCCCCCTCAACATCATACAGCCAGTAGCCGACCAGATCGGCACAGGTGGCGCCGACATACCACATAGCGGCAATAAAACCGATGGAGAAAGCACGCTGGCGGGTATTGGAAAACTCGGTGATCATGGAGGTCGCAATGGGATAATCTGCCCCAATCACAACGCCGATCAGCACGCGCATTACCAGCAGCTCAACAGGAGATGTGACGAACATTGTCGCCGCCGATATCACGCCAATGGCGATAATATCGATGATGAACATTTTGCGCCGTCCGACCTTATCGGAGATATAACCAAACAGTGATGTACCAACGAACAGCCCGGCCAGCGTCCCGGCTCCCAACAGGCCAATCCATTCGGCATCCAGTTTCAATGCTGGTGTGAGCTGCTCCAGCGCAACGCCTATCATCACCAGCACATAACCATCCAGAAACGGCCCACCGCTTCCCCACAGCATTATCCGACGGTGAATGGAGGTAAATTTGATGTCATCAAAGTTCCTAGGCTGCTGCATAGCGATTTCCTGTTTCAACACGGGCAAAGCGTTATATCCAGGCCGGAGGAGGCATATACGCCGCTATCCGGCACTGGCGTCACGTTATTATTGCCGGATGTCGACACAGAGGCGTCTTATCCGGCCTACGGGTGCACAAACCTGTACTTATTAGCCGTAGCGAAACTCCACGCCAAACGTCCCGCGTGGGTATTCCCATTTTTCCAGCGCCGTATCAAGCCCAAGAATCCGACATGTACCGCATTCCAGACATCCGGCGTAATCAAAACGCACACTGCCATCGTCCTGTTTTTTATACAGTCCTGCCGGACAGGCTTTAATTAACACGTCCAGCACCTGTTGATCGGGCTCAGTTTTCAGAATGATATGCGGGATTTCTTCATCCACATTGAATTTATTGACGCCCAGCTTGACGTCCACATTGACAGGAGAAGTCATAATACGGTCACTCCTTTAAGGCCATCCTTCAGCAGGTTGATGAAGCCCACTTTCTTCGCATGACGCAGCATTTTTTTACGCATAGGAACAGGGGCCGAACCATCAACGGTGAACAGGTCACGGGCGATACCAACCGCCATCTCTGGATAAGCTGTAAACATGCGTGGATTATCAAGGAATGCAGGCAAGCGCTGGTACATGCGCATGTCGCGCATCGGGCCATCGTCCAGATGCTGGTGATATTCGGTAAGCGCCTGTTTGCTAAAATCATCGCGCTTCATGGCGGAGAGCACCGTCTTAGCAGCCGCCTCTCCTGCCGACACGGCTAGATCCATGCCGCGAATGGTGAAGCCAAGGTTCATGCACATGCCTGCGGCATCACCGGCTATCAACACACCATCGCCAACCAGCTCAGGCTGCATATTCATTCCTGCTTCCGGTACAACGTGGGCGGCATACTCCACCAGCTTGCCACCCGCTATTAGTGGAGCAACAGCCGGGTGCTGTTTGAAATCTTCCAGCATTTGTGGGACCGATTTTTTAGCGTCTTTCAGGTGATGAAGACCGCACACCAGCCCCAGAGAAAGGGTTGTTTCATTTGTATAAAGGAAGCCACCGCCCATCAGACCATCGGTCGGTGAACCGGCAAACAGACAGGCTGCCCCCTGATTCCCTTGCAGATGAAAGCGATCTTCAATTACCGACTTCGGTAATTCAATGAGCTCCTTCACGCCAACGGCAACATGAGCGGCTTCAACGCGCTTTGCCATTCCCAGCTTTTCTGCCAGCAGAGAATTCACCCCATCAGCGAGGATCACAACTTTTGCTTCAAGAATATCTCCATCGGCTTCCACACCCACGACTTTGCCATCACGCTGAACAACGTTATCCACGCGAATACCGGTGATAAGCTGGGCCCCTGCTTCTTCAGCTTGCTCCATCAACCAGGCGTCAAATTTACTGCGCAATACCGAGTAAGAAACCTGCGATGCCGCGGCTTCTTCACCGTTGCAATAATCCATCGTCATCGCCCCTTGTTCGGTCATAAAGGCGAGTTTTTCGTGGGTGATCATGCGTTCAATGGGAGCCTGTTCAGCAAAACCGGGGATGATGCGCTCCAAGCTATGCGCGTAGATGCGCCCACCGGTGACATTCTTCGCGCCAGCAGAATTACCACGCTCGATAACCAACACCTGAGCCCCCTCACGGGCAAGCACCAGCGCCGCAACCGAACCGGCCAGCCCTGCACCCACGATGATGGCATCAAAGATATCTTCAGACATAAAAACTCCTGTCAGCGGCAGGGCATATAGCGCCCTGCCGAAATGGTTTAGCGCGCTAATGCAGCCGTTAATGCAGGCAGGATCTTCAGCGCATCGCCAACGATGCCATAATCCGCGTACTGGAAGATCGGGGCATTTTTGTCTTTGTTGATGGCGAAAATAGTCTGGGCACCGTTAGCACCGACCATATGTTGGATCTGTCCTGAAATCCCCACGGCCAGATACAGTTCAGGTTTGAGCATCAGGTTGGAGATACCGACGTAACGTTCATGCTCCATCCACTTCTCATTTTCCGCTACCGGACGGGAGCACGCCAACTCAGCACCAATGGTCTGGCACAGCGCTTCGGCCAGAGAAATATTCTCCTTGCTGCCAATACCGCGTCCCACGCTGACCACCAGACGTGCTTTGTCGAGATCAACGCTATTGCTCTTACGAGCCTGCGTTGTGGTACGGGTGACGGCAGTGGTCGGAGCCTGCCACTGTACGGTATGCATCTCGCCACTGCGGGAGGCATCGGGTTGTTGGGCGTCAAATGTCCCACTGCTAAGCGTCATCACGGCAAACGGCGAAGCGATCGTTTCAGCGCCCATAGCCAGTCCACCGTAGACCATATGTTTAACCGCAGCCTTACCGTCCTGCAATGCCACCGCACTGGCATCGTTAGAGACCGCCGCAGACAAACGAAAACCCAGTTTCGCCGCCAGCAGCTTACCGCGACGTGTATTCGGCAACAGCACCGCACCACCTTCACTGTGCTGGCGAATAGTCTCAGCCATCACGCCGGCATAATCTTCCACCATACGATCATCTGGCTTACCGCTGAGCAGCCAGACATGATCCGCACCAAGCTGGAACGCCGCTGCACTATCAGCTTCGTTGAGCACAAACGTGTTGATTTTTTCACCTAAAGTCTGCGCACCATTCATCAGTTCCGGCAGACGAGAAGGGGTATCGCTGAATACCCAGATACTGGAAAACTTGTTCATAACATCCCCTGATAATTAAATGATTTTGCGAAGACTCTCGACAAACGCAGCAATCTGTTCTTCACCGTCACCTTCAATCACAACGCGCTGACGCTCACGTTGCTTCGGTGCTGCAACCTGTTGTACGGAATACGCCTCCACGGCATTGAGCTCAATGTCCGCTGGCGACCAGACCTGAACCGGTTTTTTCGCTGCGCCGAGGATGGCTTTCATGGAAGGGATTTGTGGCGTGTTGATATCTGTTGAGACCGCAATAACTGCCGGGAGCGGAATGCTCAGGGTTTCAATTTCATCTTCCAGCTCACGTTCAACAATGAGGGTGTTATCAGCCAGAGAGAGGATCTTGCTCACGCCGTTAATCGCTGGAATATTCAGCGCTTCCCCCACCAGCAGACCAACCTGCTGGGCATAAAGATCGGAAGAGCCGTCGCCGCAGACGATCAAATCAAAACCGGATTTTTGCGCGGCAGCAGCCAGTGCGGTCGCCGTATGCTGCGGCAGCGCCTGCTCAAACCGATCGTCAATTACGACAATCAGTTCATCAGGCCCGCGCGAGAGCACATCTTTGCGGCCTTTTGCATTTGTCAGCGCTTTACCACCTACGCTCAAGGCGACGACCTGGGCTTCTCCCAGTTGCTGTTTTAACTGACAGGCCGCTTCTATCGCATTCAGATCGTACTGACTGATTTTGCCATCCGCTTTACTGAAATCCAGTGAACCATCAGCATTATTAATCAAAATATCCTGTTCATCAGGCACGCATTTGTAGCAAGTAATTATCTTCATTGCATCTCCAGAAATCATGAAGGAAACGTTATTCATATCGGCAGTGTTAAATACAGATATCACGCTCTTTAATTCGGAAATAAAACCTTAATCACCAATATTGAAAATGTCACACATTGATATTTGCAACTTTCAATAGTGTTACGTGCCTCACCAATATTGAAAAGATGCAAACAAATATGAAAACTTTCAATATTGTTTTCTGGATCACCAATATTGAAAGGTAGTTCGCTAAAAACACCTAAAGAATAGACATAAGCACATGATTTTCAACAAAAATAAAGCAAAAACAAAGCAAAACACACCAGAAATAAAAGTGTGACAGAGTTAACAGAATGCCCCGTAATGAATACCCATTATGAGTTACTCACTGAGGCGCCCCAGAGGTTAAATAGTTATCAACAAATTATTAATAATAAATATACAAAACAGCAAAAAAGGGAACGCTAAATAAATTTCGTTTTCAAACTGGAATTCACTTATGAAAAATGAAAAGAAAAAATCGGGAATTGAACCAAAGGTTTTCTTTCCGCCATTAATAATTGTCGGAATACTTTGTTGGCTAACAGTAAGAGATCTTGATGCCGCTAATGTTGTTATTAATGCGGTATTCAGTTACGTCACCAATGTCTGGGGTTGGGCATTTGAATGGTATATGGTCGTTATGCTATTCGGCTGGTTCTGGTTGGTCTTTGGTCCCTATGCTAAAAAGAAATTAGGCGACGAAAAACCTGAGTTCAGCACAGCCAGCTGGATTTTTATGATGTTTGCCTCCTGCACCTCAGCCGCCGTGCTGTTCTGGGGTTCGATAGAGATCTATTACTACATCTCCACGCCGCCGTTCGCGCTAACGCCAGGATCGACACCGGCGAAAGAGATTGGTCTGGCCTACAGCTTGTTCCACTGGGGGCCTCTGCCGTGGGCAACCTATAGCTTCCTCTCAGTGGCATTCGCCTACTTCTTCTTTGTACGCAAGATGGATGTTATCCGTCCCAGCTCCACGCTGGTTCCCCTGGTCGGTGAAAAACACGCGAAAGGGTTATTCGGCACTATCGTAGATAACTTCTATCTGGTCGCGCTGATCTTCGCAATGGGCACCAGTCTTGGGCTGGCAACACCGCTGGTTACCGAGTGTATGCAGTGGTTGTTTGGTATTCCGCACACGCTGCAATTAGACGCAATCATCATTACCTGCTGGATCATTTTGAACGCAATTTGCGTGGCTTGTGGCCTGCAAAAAGGGGTCAAAATCGCCAGCGATGTGCGTAGCTACCTGAGTTTTCTGATGTTGGGCTGGGTGTTTATCGTCAGCGGTGCCAGCTTCATCATGAACTACTTCACCGATTCCGTCGGTATGCTGCTGATGTACTTGCCGCGCATGCTGTTCTATACCGATGCCATCGGCAAAGGCGGCTTCCCACAGGGCTGGACCGTCTTCTACTGGGCATGGTGGGTCATTTACGCCATCCAGATGAGTATTTTCCTTGCCCGTATCTCTCGCGGCCGTACTGTGCGTGAACTGTGCTTCGGGATGGTGTTAGGCTTGACCGCCTCTACCTGGATCCTGTGGACCGTGCTTGGCAGTAACACTCTGCTGTTGATGGATAAAAACATCCTCAACATCCCACAACTGATTGAACAGCACGGCGTGGCGCGCGCCATTATCGAAACCTGGGCCGCATTGCCGTTCAGCACAGCCACCATGTGGGGATTCTTTATCCTCTGCTTTATCGCCACCGTCACACTCATCAACGCCTGCTCATATACCCTGGCGATGTCCACCTGCCGTGAAGTTCGCGATGGTGAAGAACCTCCGCTGTTGGTACGTATCGGCTGGTCAGTATTGGTAGGTGTCATCGGTATCGTTCTGTTGGCACTGGGAGGATTGAAGCCCATACAGACTGCGATTATCGCCGGTGGGTGCCCGCTGTTCTTCGTCAACATCATGGTAACGCTGTCCTTTATTAAAGACGCCAAAGTGCACTGGAAAGATAAATAAGTTTAATTAACCCATTACTGAAGAGGCTTGAAGATGGATTTCAATTTGAATGACGAGCAGGAGCTGTTTGTCGCTGGTATTCGTGAACTGATGGCCAGTGAGAACTGGGAAGCTTATTTTGCCGAGTGCGATCGCGATAGCGTCTACCCAGAGCGTTTTGTGAAAGCACTGGCGGATATGGGCATCGACAGCCTTTTGATCCCGGAAGAACACGGCGGTCTGGAAGCGGGATTCGTCACCGTTGCCGCTGTCTGGATGGAACTGGGTCGTCTTGGCGCTCCAACCTACGTGCTGTACCAATTGCCAGGTGGTTTTAACACTTTCCTGCGTGAAGGAACCCAGGAGCAAATTGATAAAATCATGGCGTTCCAGGGCACCGGTAAGCAGATGTGGAACTCCGCGATTACAGAACCGGGAGCAGGATCGGATGTTGGCAGTCTGAAAACCACTTATACACGCAAAAATGGTAAGGTTTATCTTAATGGCAGTAAGTGCTTCATCACCAGTAGCGCCTATACCCCGTACATCGTGGTAATGGCAAGAGATGGAGCATCGCCGGATAAACCTGTTTATACCGAGTGGTTTGTTGACATGAGCAAAGCGGGTATCAAGGTCAACAAGCTGGAGAAGCTCGGCCTGCGTATGGATAGCTGCTGTGAAATCACCTTTGATGACGTAGAGCTGGACGAAAAAGACATGTTCGGTCGGGAAGGTAATGGTTTCAACCGCGTAAAAGAAGAGTTTGACCACGAGCGTTTCCTCGTCGCACTGACTAACTACGGTACAGCAATGTGTGCGTTTGAAGATGCGGCACGCTACGCGAATCAACGTGTGCAGTTTGGCGAAGCTATTGGACGCTTCCAGCTGATTCAGGAGAAGTTTGCGCACATGGCGATCAAACTTAACTCGATGAAAAACATGCTGCTGGAAGCCGCGTGGAAAGCGGATAACGGTACCATCACCTCTGGTGATGCAGCAATGTGCAAATACTTCTGCGCCAATGCCGCATTTGAAGTGGTAGATACCTCCATGCAAGTGCTGGGTGGTGTCGGTATCGCGGGCAACCATCGCATCACACGTTTCTGGCGTGACCTGCGCGTTGACCGTGTGTCCGGGGGCTCTGATGAAATGCAGATCCTGACATTGGGCCGTTCGGTATTGAAACAATACCGTTAAGTCGGCGCATCTGTAGGCCGGAGAGAGAGCTAAGCCCTCATCCGGAAACATGCCCGGTAGCGCTGAGCTTACCGGGCCTACAACTCACTGCCAGGAGCTAATTTATGAACCGTCTACCAATGCCCGCTTTTGGACCGCTGTCCGGATTACGCGTGGTCTTCTCAGGGATCGAAATTGCCGGGCCGTTCGCCGGACAAATGTTTGCCGAATGGGGTGCTGAAGTTATCTGGATTGAAAACGTCGCCTGGGCCGATACCATCCGTGTACAACCTAACTATCCGCAGCTATCACGCCGCAACCTGCACGCTCTTTCGCTCAATATTTTCAAAGATGAGGGGCGGGAAGCATTTCTGAAGTTAATGGAAACCACCGACATTTTCATTGAAGCCAGTAAAGGCCCGGCCTTCGCCCGTCGTGGTATTACCGACGAGGTGCTGTGGCAACATAACCCGAAACTGGTTATTGCCCATCTTTCCGGCTTCGGCCAGTTTGGTACCGATGAGTACACCAATCTCCCCGCTTACAACACCATTGCTCAGGCATTCAGCGGCTATCTGATCCAGAACGGCGACGTTGATCAGCCCATGCCTGCCTTCCCCTACACAGCCGATTACTTCTCAGGTATGACCGCAACCACAGCAGCACTCGCGGCGCTGCACAAAGTGCGTGAGACCGGTAAAGGCGAAAGTATTGATGTTGCCATGTATGAAGTGATGCTGCGTATGGGCCAGTACTTCATGATGGATTATTTCAACGGCGGCGAAATATGTCCGCGAATGACCAAAGGCAAAGACCCCTATTATGCCGGTTGCGGCCTGTATAAATGTGCCGATGGTTACATCGTCATGGAACTGGTTGGTATCACGCAAATCAACGAATGCTTTAAGGATATTGGACTGGCGCACATTCTCGGTACGCCTGAAGTGCCGGAAGGAACGCAGCTTATCCACCGCGTTGAATGTCCATATGGTCCGTTAGTCGAGGAGAAACTGGACGCCTGGCTGGCAACGCACACCATCGCTGAAGTGCAGGCGCGCTTTGCGGAACTGAATATCGCTTGTGCGAAAGTGCTGACCATTCCTGAACTGGAAGATAACCCGCAGTACGTTGCCCGTGAATCGATTACCCAGTGGCAAACGATGGACGGTCGCACCTGTAAAGGACCGAACATCATGCCGAAATTCAAAAACAACCCGGGGAAAATCTGGCGTGGCATGCCATCACACGGCATGGATACCGCCGCCATTCTGAAAAATATCGGTTATAGCGAAGCAGACATTAATGAGCTGGTCGGCAAAGGCCTGGCCAGAGTTGAGGATTAAACGCGACGCGCTGGCCAGTTCGTTTGGTTAGCGCTCACGCCTGATTTCAGTGGATAAGTAATATGGATATCGTTGGCAGACAAAACTTACGTCAGATGTGGGACGACCTGGCCGGGGTGTACGGAGATAAAACGGCGCTTATTTTCGAATCCTGTGAAGGAAATGTTCGACAGTTTAGTTATGCCTCGCTTAATGAAGAGATTAACCGCACGGCAAATCTTTTTCATTCCCTGGGGATCCGCAAAGGCGATAAGGTCGCATTGCATCTGGATAACTGCCCGGAATTCATTTTTTGCTGGTTTGGGCTGGCAAAAATTGGCGCCATTATGGTACCGATTAATGCCCGCTTACTGGGAGAGGAAAGTGCCTGGATCCTGCAAAACAGCCAGGTCAGTCTGCTGGTCACCAGCACCCAGTTTTATCCCATGTATCGCCAGATAAAGTTGGAAAATGAGACTCCGCTCAATCACATCTGTTTGATTAGCGATCATGTTCCAGCTGACGACGGCGTAAGTCACTTTTCCGACCTGAAAAACCAACAGCCAGCAACGCTGTGTTATGCGCCTGCGTTATCCACTGACGATACGGCGGAAATCCTGTTCACCTCAGGAACCACCTCTCGTCCCAAAGGGGTGGTCATTACCCACTATAACCTGCGTTTTGCTGGCTACTACTCCTCCTGGCAATGCGCCCTGCGCGACGATGATGTTTACCTGACGGTGATGCCCGCCTTTCATATCGACTGCCAGTGTACGGCAGCAATGGCGGCATTCTCTGCAGGCAGTACCTTTGTTCTGATAGAGAAATACAGCGCTCGGGCCTTCTGGGAGCAGGTACGTAAATATCAGGCGACGGTTACAGAATGCATTCCGATGATGATCAGAACATTGATGGTGCAGCCCGCTGCATCCACGGACAAGCAGCATCATCTGCGCGAAGTGATGTTCTATCTCAATTTATCGGTACAGGAGAAGGATGACTTTATCGCACGGTTTGGCGTCAGACTCCTGACCTCCTACGGCATGACAGAAACGATTGTCGGCATTATTGGAGACCGTCCGGGGGATAAACGACGCTGGCCCTCTATTGGGCGAGTGGGCTTTAGCTATGAAGCAGAAATCCGCGACGATCAAAACCGTCCCCTACCCGCCGGAGAAATTGGCGAAATCTGTATTAAGGGCGTACCGGGTAAAACGATCTTCAAAGAGTACTATGCACAACCGGATGCGACGGCCAAAGCGCTGGAGCCTGAGGGTTGGCTGCATACCGGCGATTCAGGTTACCAGGATGAAGATGGTTTTTTCTATTTCGTCGACAGGCGCTGCAACATGATTAAACGCGGTGGAGAAAATGTCTCCTGTGTCGAACTGGAAAATATTATCTCCGCCCACCCCAAAATTCAGGACATCGTCGTTGTCGGTATTAAGGACTCTATCCGTGATGAGGCGATTAAAGCTTTTATCGTACTGAATGAAGGTGAAACATTAAGCGAAGCAGAATTCTTCAGCTTCTGCGAACACAATATGGCGAAATTTAAGGTTCCCTCTTTTATGGAGATACGAACCGACCTGCCGCGTAATTGTTCAGGAAAAATAATCAAAAAAAATCTGAAATAACCCCTCTGGCGGGAATTCCTCCTGCCGGGAAATCTATACCCAATAGATTTCGAGTTGCATTGAGACGGCAAGTCCGCTCATCCCAGGAGCATAGATAACTATGTGAATTGGGTGAGCGGGCGCAGCTAACAAAAATGCAGCCTGAAAGACGAAGGGTATATTTTTGGAGATGAACTATGAGTGAATCATTACATCTGACCCGCAATGGCCCGATTCTGGAAATTACGCTGGACAGACCAAAGGCGAATGCCATTGATGCCAAAACCAGTTTTGAAATGGGAGAGGCTTTTCTTAATTTCCGTGACGATCCTGAATTACGCGTGGCTATTATCACCGGCGGCGGAGAGAAATTCTTTTCCGCCGGTTGGGACTTAAAAGCGGCGGCAGAAGGTGAAGCTCCGGATGCTGATTTTGGTCCTGGCGGCTTCGCCGGTTTAACCGAAATTTTCGACCTCAACAAGCCTGTCATAGCGGCAGTAAACGGCTATGCCTTTGGCGGTGGTTTCGAGCTGGCACTGGCTGCGGACTTTATCGTCTGTGCAGAAAACGCCAGCTTTGCGCTGCCGGAAGCGAAGCTCGGTATTGTGCCTGACAGTGGCGGAGTACTCCGTTTGCCCAAGCTGCTGCCACCGGCTATCGTCAACGAAATGGTGATGACCGGCAGACGGATGAGCGCCGAAGAAGCTCTACGTTGGGGGATCGTAAACCGTGTCGTCAACCAAAGCGAGCTTATGGACAGTGCGCGCGAACTGGCACAACAGCTGGTGAATAGCGCCCCACTGGCTATCGCAGCGCTAAAAGAGATTTACCGTGCTACCAGTGAAATGCCGGTAGAAGAAGGCTACCGCTATATCCGCAGTGGTGTGCTGAAACACTACCCGGCGGTGTTGCACTCTGAAGATGCGCTTGAAGGTCCGCAGGCGTTTGCCGAAAAACGCGATCCGGTGTGGAAAGGTCGTTAATGTTGTCATGCCGGATAGGCTTCGCTTATCCGGCCAACAAATACCGTATACCGCCATCCGGTAAAAATAAGGAATATCGTGAGCTATTACGCTTTTGAAGGTCTTATCCCCGTGGTACACCCGTCTGCTTATGTTCATCCCAGCGCTGTGCTGATTGGCGATGTAATTGTGGGTGCGGGTGTCTATATTGGCCCACTCGCTTCACTGCGCGGCGACTATGGTCGTCTGATCCTTGAAGCAGGCTCCAATCTGCAGGATAGCTGCATCATGCATGGATACTGCGACACCGATACCATTGTGCATGAGCACGGACACATCGGACACGGCGCGATCCTGCACGGCTGCGTGATTGGTCGCGATGCGCTGGTTGGCATGAACAGCGTAATTATGGACGGTGCCGTGATAGGCGAAGAAAGCATTGTCGCCGCCATGAGCTTTGTTAAAGCAGGATTTACTGGCGAACCAAGGCAATTACTGGTTGGGGCACCCGCCCGGGTAATACGAGAAGTGACGGATCAGGAATTGCAGTGGAAGCGAATGAATACCAGGGAGTATCAGGATCTCGCTGTGCGCTGTAGGGCTGGGTTACATGAAACCCAGCCGTTAACGCAGGTCGAAGAAAACCGTCCACGCCTCAAAGGCACAACGGAGGTAAAGCCCAAAACGGCTTCCTGATGGTGCCGGATAAGCATAAGCACCATCCGGCAAAGAAAAGATTACCGACGCATACTTTTTGACAGCATCATCTGCCATTTCTGCTCGCGATTAAGCTCACTAGGGGGAACAGCCGACATCCGTGGCGTTTTCCCAACACTCACTCTTTTTTCCTGCAGACCGTGGCTCAATCGGCTATAAAGCTGAGGATCAATTCTCACAACTTTCACCAGGCGCTGACACTGACATCCGCGACCAGCAAGCTGATTAGGGATCATCTTAACTTCACAAACAATTTCACTCACTTCCGAAAGAATATAAGAGAGCGTATTAATCGCTTTGCAATGTTCAATATCGAAATGACGGGAAATTTCTTTTGCCGTCACCCAACGATCTTCTGCCATAATCCAATCGGCAATTAACAAATAAAGCGGTCTTTCAACATATTCTTCACACATAAGCGCACCATTTCACAAATTAAAAATCTGGCTACGGCTTGTCCAAAATTAATAAAAACAAAGCCATATTAAAATTGTGTATATAAAGGATAGTATGCGACTTGAATGTTGATTAGTGTGAGCAACATCGCGCTTATTACATTGAAAATGTGGTTGTGGAATTCTATTTATCCAGGAATGACCTGATAGAGCAAAAAAAACGGCTCCTTTACAGAAACCGTTTCGAATTATATTTAAAGTCCGCTTAACGCAATTATCACCGGACCATCCAGATATTATTTATTGATCTGCGCGTGCATTTCCTGAACAGACGTCACCTTCTCTGTGGCATCCGCATTCAACGCCATCGCCGTGGCAAAACCACCGTTCAGGGTGGTGTCATAATGCACTTTGTACTGCAGCGCACTGCGACGAATCAGCTTGGAATCCTCAATCGCCTGACGACCTTCCGTGGTGTTGATGATGTAGGTGTATTCGCCATTCTTGATACGGTCCTGAATGTGCGGGCGACCTTCATGCACTTTATTCACCAGACGCGGGTTAATCCCGGCCTCCCCCAGAACAATCGCTGTACCGTGCGTGGCATCCAGCTCAAAACCAAACTTCAGCAGTTTGGCCGCAAGGTCGACGACGCGCTCTTTGTCGCCTTCGCGAACAGAGAGTAAAGCGCGGCCCTGTTTTTTCATGGTGGAGCTGCTACCCAACTGTGCCTTAGCGAACGCTTCCGCAAAGGTGCGGCCAACGCCCATCACTTCACCGGTAGAGCGCATTTCTGGCCCTAAAAGGGGGTCAACGCCCGGGAATTTGTTGAACGGCAGCACCACTTCTTTTACCGAGTAGTACGGTGGGATAACTTCTTTGGTGACGCCCTGCTGTGCCAGCGTTTTACCTGCCATCACTCGTGCAGCCACTTTCGCCAGCGGAACCCCCGTCGCCTTCGACACAAACGGTACCGTACGCGCCGCACGCGGGTTGACTTCAATCAGGTAGACTTCGTTATTCTTCACCGCAAACTGGACGTTCATCAGACCACGAACCTGCAGTTCGAAGGCCAACTTTTGCACCTGCTGGCGCATTACATCCTGAATTTCCTGGCTCAGCGTGTAGGCTGGCAGGGAACATGCTGAATCACCGGAGTGAACGCCAGCCTGTTCGATGTGTTCCATGATGCCACCAATCAGCACCATTTCGCCGTCGCAAATAGCATCCACATCCACTTCTACCGCGTCATCCAGGAAACGGTCCAGAAGTACCGGCGCGTCGTTGGAGACGCTAACTGCCGTCTGGAAGTAGCGACGTAAGTCGGCTTCGTCGTAGACGATTTCCATCGCGCGACCGCCGAGAACGTAGGATGGACGCACCACCAGCGGATAGCCAATCTCTTTCGCCTTCTCAACTGCCTGTTCGATGGCGGTGACGGTGGCGTTCGCGGGTTGTTTCAGTTTCAGACGGTCAACCGCGTGCTGGAATCTTTCACGGTCTTCTGCACGGTCAATTGCATCCGGGCTGGTGCCGATAACCGGCACACCTGCGGCTTCCAGCGCACGCGCCAGCTTCAGCGGGGTCTGGCCGCCGTACTGGACGATGACACCTTTTGGTTTCTCGATGCGCACGATTTCCAGCACGTCTTCCAGAGTTACCGGCTCAAAGTACAGACGGTCAGAAGTGTCGTAGTCGGTAGAGACAGTTTCCGGGTTACAGTTAACCATGATGGTCTCGTAGCCGTCTTCACGCAGTGCCAGCGAAGCATGTACGCAGCAGTAGTCGAATTCAATACCCTGACCGATACGGTTCGGACCACCACCCAGGACCATGATTTTGTCGCGATCCTGCGTTGGGTTCGCTTCGCATTCATCTTCATAGGTGGAGTACATATAAGCGGTATCGGTGGCAAATTCTGCGGCGCAGGTATCTACACGCTTATAAACCGGGTGCAGATTATACTGTTCGCGCAGCTTGCGGATTTCCGCTTCGCGCACGCCCGCCAGTTTTGCCAGACGCGCATCGGCAAAGCCTTTACGCTTAAGAGCACGCAGGAAGTCAGCATTGAGCCCGTTGATGCCAAGCTCCGCCACTTTTTCTTCCAGACGCACCAGTTCTTCAATTTGTACCAGGAACCAGCGGTCGATGTTGGTCAGGTTGAAGACACCATCGACGGACAGGCCTGCGCGGAACGCATCGGCGATATACCAGATACGCTCAGCGCCCGCATCTTTCAGCTCACGGCGAATCTTGGTCAGCGCTTCCGGGTCATCCAGGCTCACTTTAGGGTCGAAACCGGTAGCCCCCACTTCCAGACCGCGCAGTGCTTTCTGCAAAGATTCCTGCTGGGTGCGACCAATCGCCATCACTTCACCAACAGATTTCATCTGAGTAGTCAGACGGTCGTTGGCGCCGGCGAATTTCTCGAAGTTAAAGCGTGGGATTTTGGTCACGACGTAGTCGATAGACGGCTCAAAGGAAGCCGGAGTACGACCGCCCGTGATGTCATTCATCAGTTCGTCGAGGGTATAACCGACCGCCAGTTTTGCCGCCACTTTCGCAATCGGGAAACCGGTCGCTTTTGATGCCAGCGCCGACGATCGAGAAACACGCGGGTTCATTTCGATAACAATCAGACGACCATTTTTTGGATTCACCGCAAACTGGACGTTAGAACCACCGGTTTCCACGCCGATTTCACGCAGTACCGCCATCGAGGCGTTACGCATGATTTGGTATTCTTTATCGGTCAGCGTTTGCGCCGGAGCTACGGTGATGGAGTCACCAGTATGGATGCCCATAGCGTCGAAGTTTTCGATGGAGCAGACGATGATGCAGTTGTCGTTTTTATCACGTACCACTTCCATCTCGTACTCTTTCCAGCCAATCAGCGACTCATCAATCAGCAGCTCTTTGGTTGGGGAAAGATCCAACCCGCGTTCGCAAATTTCTTCAAACTCTTCGCGGTTATAAGCGATACCGCCACCGGTGCCGCCCATGGTGAAGCTAGGCCGGATAATGCACGGAAAGCCAACATCAGCGGCAACCGCGAGCGCTTCTTCCATGGTATGTGCGATACCAGAACGCGCAGTGTCGAGGCCGATTTTCTTCATCGCGATATCGAAGCGACGGCGGTCTTCAGCTTTATCAATCGCATCCGCCGTTGCCCCAATCATGGTCACACCGAATTCAGCCAGTACGCCCTGACGCTCAAGTTCCAGTGCACAGTTCAGCGCAGTCTGGCCGCCCATGGTCGGCAGTACCGCATCCGGGCGCTCTTTTTCGATAATCTTACGCACAACTTCCCAGTGAATCGGCTCGATGTAGGTAGCATCGGCCATTTCCGGGTCGGTCATAATGGTTGCCGGGTTGGAGTTTACCAGAATAACGCGGTAACCCTCTTCACGCAGGGCCTTACATGCCTGCGCACCGGAATAGTCAAACTCACACGCCTGGCCGATAACAATCGGACCCGCGCCCAGAATCAGGATACTTTTTATGTCTGTACGTTTTGGCATGGCTCTATTAACTCCTGATTATTTCGCGGACTGACGGTAAAGCTCAATTAACTCGATAAAGTGGTCGAACAGCGGCGCAGCATCATGCGGCCCCGGACTGGCTTCCGGGTGGCCCTGGAAGCTGAACGCCGGTTTATCAGTGCGGTGGATACCCTGAAGGGTGCCATCGAACAGCGATTTATGCGTTACGCGCAGGTTTGCAGGCAGCGACGCTTCATCCACCGCAAAGCCGTGGTTTTGTGCAGTAATCATCACGGTGTTGTTATCAATATCTTTAACCGGATGGTTGCCGCCGTGGTGGCCAAACTTCATCTTGATAGTCTTAGCACCGCTCGCCAGCGCCAGTAGCTGATGGCCTAGGCAGATGCCGAATACCGGAATATCGGTTTCGAGGAATTTTCCAATCGCGTCGATAGCGTAGTCGCACGGAGCCGGGTCACCAGGACCGTTGGACAGGAAAATACCGTCCGGATTCATCTTCAGTACTTCCTCTGCGGAGGTCTTCGCCGGCACCACCGTCAGGCGACAGCCGCGATCCACTAACATGCGCAGAATATTGCGTTTAGCACCAAAATCATAAGCCACAACATGGAACGGGAGTTCATCTGCAGATTTCGCTTCTGGCAGGTCACCTGCCAGCGTCCAGCTCCCCTGCGTCCAGTTGTAAGGCTCCGCAGTGGTGACTTCTTTCGCCAGGTCCATTCCGTTCAGGCCTGGGAAGGCTTTCGCTTTTTCCAGCGCCAGAGCTGCATCCGGGTTATCCCCTGCAATGATGCAGCCATTCTGTGCGCCTTTTTCACGCAGCAGACGAGTCAGCTTACGGGTATCAATATCGGCAATCGCCACAATGTTGTGACGCTTCAGGTAAGAAGAGAGGTCTTCAGTATCGCGGAAGTTGCTGGCAATCAGTGGCAGGTCGCGGATGACCAGACCTTGCGCATGTACCTGAGAAGATTCTGCATCGGCTTCATTGGTGCCGACATTGCCGATATGGGGATAAGTAAGAGTGACGATTTGGCGGGAATAGGAAGGATCAGTGAGGATTTCTTGATAACCGGTCATTGAAGTATTGAAAACGACTTCCCCAACCGCCGAACCTGTTGCCCCTATGGCCCGACCGTGAAACTGGGTTCCGTCTTCCAGAACCAATAGCGCTGACTTAATCAAAACACCCTCCAGAGAATATTCACTCACTTTATTTGCATATTAATTCATTAAGACAGAATGAATCAATGCAAATTTGCTTACCTATGGATTTCTGGCAAACGGCGGCATTCTAGAGACAGCCCAGCTAAAAGTCTACCCAAAAGGGCAATTTTTATTATTATTTTACGCAACTGGAATGAAACATGCGATTTAACAGGCAAAAAGATCAGCTAAGTGGGGGTGGAAAACGCTTGCGGAACTTATCGAGCGTGAAAAATAGCTTACACATGAAAAAAAGTAGACCATTTGGTCAAAATTTACATTTAATCTACAAAATACTGTAGGTAAACGTATCAAATTAATCAACTCAGGACAAAAACACACAAAAACAATCAAAAATAAAAGGGCAATAAAATATTGCCCCATGTAATCAAATAATTATGATTACAATAACCACATCACGAATGATAAATAATGCCTATAAACTGCGTAAATCAAGCACATCACGCATGTCAAAAAGACCATTTGACTTAGATTTAAGCCAGATAGCCGATCTCACCGCTCCATTAGCAAACGTCATACGGCTGGAAGCCTTGTGCGTAATCTCGATACGTTCGCCAATATCAGCGAACATCGCGGTATGTTCTCCGACGATGTCCCCTGCACGCACTGTGGCAAAACCAATGGTGCCAGGTACACGTTCACCGGTATAACCTTCACGGCTATAGACAGCGCAATCTTTGAGATCTTTATCCAGTGCCCCGGCAATCGCTTCTCCCATCGCCAGCGCTGTGCCTGACGGCGCATCTACTTTATGACGGTGGTGGGCTTCGATGATTTCAATGTCGGTGTAATCACCCATCACTTTCGCCGCTTTTTCCAGAAGCTTCAGCATGACATTGACACCGACGCTAAAGTTAGCGGCGAATACAATGCCAATCTCCTGAGCAGCATCATGAATAGCCTGTTTGCCTGCATCATCAAAGCCAGTCGTCCCAATAACCATCCCTTTTCCATGCTGGCGACAAAATGCCAGATGCGTCAAAGTGCCTTCCGGGCGAGTAAAATCGATAAAAATATCGAAATCATCTTTGATCGCCTCAAGGCTACTCTGCACAGTAACGCCCGTTTTCCCGGCTCCGGCCAACTCTCCGGCATCGCTACCCAGCAAGGATGAGCCTTCACGCTCCAGCGCCGCGCCCAGCTGTACGCCATCCATGCCGAGGGTGGCCTGAATCAACTGACGCCCCATGCGCCCCCCGGCTCCCGCGATGGCAACGCGGATTTGTGCATCATGCATAGCTATTCTCTTTTGTTAATTTCACGTAAATCATTTTCAGATTAACCAGCGCATCGCTGCGCCGCCAGCCGAAAACGTCGATAATTAGAATTTAATGATAAACAGGGAGAGATATCAGTAAAAGACATGACACTACGGAATAAGCAGCGTCATATCGTTATATCGTGCAGAAATCAGGGGGCCAATGCCAACACGTGAGCAACCCACTGTTGAAAACCTTCAACGTTCAGATCCAGCGCCACCTGTGCATTTGCCGGTTGACCAAGTCGTCCTTCAATATCCACCACCGTCGTACCCGACGTGTATTCACCCTGCGTTTCTACTGCCACAAAGCACGGCTTCATTGTGAACAGATCCGGACGCACCAGCCAGGCAATGGCGCAGAGATCGTGCATACGCAGCCCTGTATTCATGCTACCACTGCGGTAATGACTGAACAGCGCATGCAGCATTCTCCCGGTCTGGTTCAACTCAGGCAATGTCGCCAGATAATCTGGTGCGAGTACTGCCTGATTAGTAACATCCAGCCCGCACATCACAATCTCCAGCCCACTCTGGAATACTTTTGCTGCCGCTTCAGGATCGATAGCAATATTAAACTCCGCATTTGGCGTAAAGTTTCCCCTACCCGCGGAACCGCCCATGATCACCAGACGACGAATATTGAACGCACATTCCGGATAGTGCATCAGCAGCAATGCAATATTAGTTAACGGACCAATAGCAACCAGGGTGAGGGGTTCAGGAGAGCTCATCAATGCATCACGGATCACCTGAAAGGCGGGTTTTACCAGCGGCTGACGGTTATGTTCGACAAACTCATATCCTTCCATACCGGACTCACCGTGTACAGAAGCCGCGTCGCGTAGCGGTCGCAGCAACGGCATTGATGCCCCTTGTGCCAGCGGGATATCCGCATTCCAGAAATGTAGCAGTTGTAGCGCGTTACGAGTGGTTTTTTCCACAGAAACGTTACCTGCCACCGTGGTCATCAGTTGCAGATCCAGCTCAGGGGCAAACAGCGCGGCGGCTATAGCAGCGGCATCATCAATGCCGGGGTCGGTATCAAGAATGATCGGTAAGCGCATGGTTTCTCCAAAAAAAATGCCAGACGTTAAGTCTGGCATCTTCTCATAATAGATAAGTGAAAGTTTTACTCTACTTCACGAACATCCACACGCAGCTCTTTAGGCACTTCGAAAACAATGTTCTCTTCACGTCCTTCCAACGGAACAGGTTCCCCGCCGCCAAACTCCTGTAGGCGAGTAATCACGTTCTGCACCAGGATATCCGGTGCAGAAGCTCCGGCGGTGACACCCACGCACTTCGCCTCTTTCACCCACAATTCCTGGATATCGGTTGCATCGTCGATCAGGTATGCCGCTTTGCCCATACGCTGCGCCAGCTCGGCCAGGCGGTTGGAGTTAGAGGAGTTTTTCGAACCGACCACCAGTACCACATCCGCTTGTTCCGCCAGCGCACGAACCGCTTCCTGTCGGTTAGTGGTGGCATAGCAGATATCGTCTTTACGCGGTCCGACAATTTTCGGGAAACGGTTACGTAGCGCGTCAATCACATCAGATGTGTCGTCCACTGAGAGCGTGGTTTGCGTCATAAACGACAGCTTCGCTTCGTTTTTAACGTCCAGCGTCCACACATCATCTGGTGATTCAACCAGATACATTCCCCCTTGCGGGTTGCTGTACTGCCCCATTGTGCCTTCGACTTCCGGGTGCCCGGCGTGGCCGATCAGGATCGACTCTTCACCGCGACGGCTGGCTCGCGCGACTTCCATATGCACTTTCGTCACCAGCGGACAGGTTGCATCAAACACCGTGAGGTCACGACCTTTCGCCTCATTACGTACTGCCTGAGACACTCCGTGAGCCGAGAAAATCAGGATCGCGCCATCTGGCACTTCGCTGATTTGTTCTATAAAAATAGCGCCGCGCTCGCGCAGGCTATCCACCACATAGCGGTTATGCACCACTTCATGGCGGACATAAATCGGCGCGCCGTAAATGGCCAGCGCGTTTTCTACAATGCTGATAGCGCGGTCTACGCCAGCGCAAAAACCGCGCGGGTTGGCCAACAGGATCTGCATTTTACGCCTCCAGTGCCGGTTCGACTTCCAGCACTTCAATATCAAAATGAACGGTATGCCCGGCCAGCGGATGGTTGAAGTCAACCGTGATTGAATCACCATTGATTTCGCGGATCACACCCGGCATCTCACTGCCGTCCATTGCGGTAAAGAGCATGATAGCGCCAATTTCTGGCTCACCCGCGTCCATAAATTCCCGACGCGAGAAATACTGAATTAAGTCCGGGCTTGCCACACCAAAGGCGGCGTCCGGCTCCAGAGAAAAAGTGGTTTTATCACCCTCTTTTAACCCCAGAAGATGTTGTTCCAGTCCTTCAGACAGAGAACCATCGCCCAGGCGGAACAGCGCAGGCTTACCGTTATTGCGGGTTGACTCTGCGGTGGAGCCATCGTCGAGCTTTAAGGTGAAGTGCACCAGCACCGCACTGTTACTCTGTACTGATTTAGACATGCAGATTGCTCTTTAAAATTGCTGCCGCCTGTTTGCCCGGTAGCGCTAAGCAAGCCGGGCAAACAAGGATCGCGATATATTACACGCCGGATAAGCATAGCGTTATCCGGCATTTTTTTATGCGGCTTTTTTCTCTTTCGAAGGTAAGAAGCCTTCCAGGACAATCAACGCAGCGCCAATACAAATCGCCGTATCAGCAAGATTGAATGTAGCGAAATGCCAGTCACCAAGGTAAAAGTCGATCATATCGACCACGAAACCATGCCACAGTCGATCGAACAGGTTCCCCAGCGCGCCACCAATGATTAGCGCATAGGCAATGTTGTTCAGCTTCTGCGTCGCCTTCGAGCGATACATCATCACCGCCAGAATGACACAAATACCAATCGCGATACCGGCGAAGAACCAGCGCTGCCAGCCACCGCTGTCGGCTAAGAAGCTAAACGCAGCGCCATAATTACGCGCATAGTGCAGATTAAGCGACGGGAATAGCGACACCGTATCCCCCAGAGCAAAGTTCTGGAGGATCAGGTATTTGCTGCCCAAATCGATTATCAGCACGACTACCACCAGCCATAGCCAGCGTAGCCCAGTTGAACAAAGAGGCTTACTCATCAGGCAAACTTACGTTTTTCGCCATCACCGGCGATGTTGCTGACACAGCGTCCGCAGATTTCTGCGTGTTCCGCCACCTGACCGACGTCGGTGGTGTAATGCCAGCAACGCGGGCACTTCTCACCTTCGGCTTTGCTCAGTACAATTTTCAGACCTTTGAGCAGTTCGCTCTGCTGAGCATCAGCAGGTGCTTCTGCATAATCCGCAACAATCGCGCCAGAGGTCAACAGAACAAAGCGTAACTCTTCGCCCAGTGCGGTCAGCTTCGCAGCCAGTTCTGGCTCAGCATACAGGGTGACTGCCGCTTCCAGAGAACCGCCCACTTTCTTATCCGTACGCGCCTGCTCGATAACCTTATTCACTTCGCCACGCACTTTCAGCAGTTCGTCCCAGAATGCGTCGTTCATCGCTTCAGTATCGGCCAGACCAAACAGACCTTGGTACCACTCACCGGTGAAAACATACTTCTCGCGATCGCCTGGCAGGTAACCCCAGATTTCATCGGCGGTAAAGGACATGATTGGTGCCATCCAACGGACCAGTGCTTCTGCGATATGGAACAGCGCAGTCTGGCAACTACGACGCGCCACGCTGTCCGCTTTCGCGGTGTACTGGCGGTCTTTGATGATGTCGAGATAGAACGAACCCATTTCAACGGAGCAGAAGCGCATCAGGCGCTGCACGACTTCGTGGAAGTCATAGGCTTCGTAGGCTTTCAGGATCTCGTCCTGTGCCGCTTGTGCACAGCCCACAGCCCAGCGATCCAGCACGACCATCTCTTCCGGTTTCACCATGTCTTTTAGCGGATCAAACCCGTTCAGGTTCGCCAGCAGGAAGCGAGCGGTGTTACGGATACGACGATAGCTGTCAGCAGCACGTTTCAGGATTTCGTCTGAAACCGCCATTTCGCCGGTGTAGTCGGTAGATGCCACCCACAGACGCAGAATATCCGCACCCAGTTTGTTCATCACATCCTGTGGGCTAACGGTGTTACCGATGGACTTGGACATCTTGCGTCCCTGACCATCAACGGTGAAACCGTGGGTCAGTACCTGACGGTATGGCGCTTTGCCCTTCATTGCGGTGGAAATCATAAGCGAAGACATGAACCAACCACGATGCTGGTCAGAGCCTTCCAGATACATATCTGCCGCGTGACCAGAAAACTCAGGGCGCACATCAACCACGGATGAATGGGTTGACCCGGAATCGAACCATACGTCCAGCGTATCCGGTACTTTGACATACTGGTCAGCTTCGTCACCGAGGATATCTTTTGGATCGAGATCCCACCATGCCTGGATGCCGTCGACTTCAACGCGTTTGGCAACTTCTTCCATCAGTTCGATGGCACGCGGATGCAGTTCTTCTGTGTCTTTGTGAACAAACAGAGACATCGGCACACCCCACGTACGCTGACGGGAGATACACCAGTCAGGACGGTTGGCAACCATTGATTCGATACGCGCCTGACCCCAGTCCGGGATCCACTGTACACCTTTGATCTCTTTCAGCGACTGCGCGCGCAAGCCTTTCTGATCCATGCTGACGAACCACTGTGGTGTTGCACGGAAGATGATCGGAGACTTGTGACGCCAGCAGCAAGGATAGCTGTGTTGCATCTTCTCAACGTGCAGCAGTGCGCCTTTTTCAGTCAGCAATGCAACGACGATATCGTTGGCTTTGAATACGTTAACGCCATCCAGCGTTGGATAAGTACCTGGCAGATAAGTGCCGTCCGGACCAACCGGGTTAGCCACTTCCAGTCCATATTTCTGACCAATGACATAGTCGTCAGGACCATGGCCTGGCGCGGTATGCACCGCACCGGTACCCGCATCCAGCGTCACGTGATCGCCAAGGATTGCCGGAACATCAAAGCCCATAAACGGATGGGTAAAACGCAGCAGTTCCAGCTCAGCGCCTTTTACTGTACCAAGGATGCTGTACTCAGCGGCGCCAATACGCTGCATTACACTTTCAACCAGGTCTTTTGCCAGAATCAGGGCCTGACCGTCAATCTGCACCAGCGCATAATCAAAATCAGGTGCCAGAGAGATAGCGCGGTTAGCCGGCAGCGTCCACGGAGTGGTAGTCCAGATGACCAGAGAGATCGGGCCGTTGACATCAGAAACGCCAAACTTCGCTTTCACCGCGTCAGGGTCGGCAGCGTGGAACGCCACGTCGATAGACGGGGACGTTTTGTCGTAATATTCAACTTCCGCTTCCGCCAGTGCAGAACGGCAGTCTACGCACCAATGCACCGGTTTCGCACCTTTGTGCAGGTGACCGTTGCCGATGATTTTACCCAGCGCGCGAATGATGTTGGCTTCGGTTTTGAAGTCCATCGTCAGGTACGGATGTGACCAGTCGCCCAGCACGCCAAGACGGATAAAGTCTTTACGCTGGCCGTCAACCTGCGTTGCGGCATATTCACGGCATTTGGCACGGAACTCTGCGGCAGTGAACTTCTCTCCCGGCTTACCAAATTCCTGCTCTACTTTCAGCTCGATAGGCAGACCGTGGCAGTCCCAGCCCGGAACGTAAGGCGAGTCATATCCCGTGAGTCCTTTGGACTTCACGATAATGTCTTTCAGAATCTTGTTTACAGAGTGACCAATATGAATGCTGCCATTCGCATAAGGAGGGCCATCATGCAGAATGAAGGTTTTTTTGCCTTTTTTAGCCGCACGAATGATGCCGTACAGGTCATCATCAGTCCAACGCGCCAGCATTCCCGGTTCACGCTTGGCGAGATCGCCGCGCATCGGGAACCCTGTTTCCGGCAAATTCAGGGTTGATTTATAGTCACTCATCAGATTCTCGGTTCCGTATTTAAAACTCGTATAGGCGTTAAGCCGGTTTTGATAGCCCAAAAAAATCGCGGGCAGTTAACTCATCACGCGCAATCTGCGCTTTTAGTTCATCCAGCGAGGCAAATCGCTGTTCGTTGCGTATTTTTTTACGCAGTACTACATCTATATGGCGACCGTAGAGGTCCATTACAACGTCCAGCAAATGCACTTCTAACTGCTGGCGTACGCCTGCCACCGTTGGGCGAGTACCGATGTTAGCGACACCGGGAATAGGTTTTTCGCCAAGCCCCATCACCTCAACCGCATACACCCCTTTTACAGGAGAGACCTGGCGACGGAGCGGTAAATTTGCCGTCGGAAAGCCGATGGTACGTCCTAACTCGTCGCCGTGTACAACCCGTCCCGAAATGGTAAAGGGATGACCCAGCAAGCTTTCAGCCAGCAACAGATTATCTTCAGCCAGCGCCTGGCGCACTGCGGTACTGCTGATTCGCACTCCACCTTCACAGAAGGTCTGGGTACTGGTGATATCGAAGCCATACTCCGCACCCGCTTCCTGTAATAACAAGAAATCGCCCTCGCGACCAGCGCCGAAGCGGAAATCATCACCAACGGCAAGAAATTGTACACCCAGCCGCTTAACCAACAGGTCACCGATAAAATTCTGTGCCGTTAATGCGGCAAAGCGTCTGTCAAAACGTATACAGAGCACGTAATCAACGCCGCATTCCGCCAGATAACGCAGCTTTTCCCGCAAACGAGTCAGTCGTGCAGGTGACTTTTCAGTCGCAAACAGTTCAAGCGGCTGTGGCTCAAAAATCATCACCATTACCGGCAAGCCCCGCTTGCGTCCTTCTTCCTGCAAACCCTGCAGCAACGCGCGGTGGCCACGATGCACGCCATCGAAATTACCAATAGTCAGCACACACCCATGCGGGGCCTGACTGAGATTATGTATGCCTCGTATCAGCTTCATGTCTGGCTCAAAACAGTGAAAATCGTGAAAGTATACCCTGTACCGCGGTCAAGGTTAACCGGCGATTGGTACCACGAAACAGAAAGAAGATTGTTTTCATTGTTATGAAACAAATTGATGTCCTTCACGGGCAAGCCAATTCAACTTTTCTCGTGGAAAAGCTGTATTCACAGCACGCAAGCTGGTAGAATCCTGCGCCATCACTACGCAACGAGTGCCGCAATTTAAACGGCGCTTATTTGCACAAATCCATTGACAAAAGAAGGCTAAAAGGGCATATTCCTCGGCCTTTGAATTGTCCATATAGAACACATTTGGGAGTTGGACCTTGGCTAATATCAAATCAGCTAAGAAGCGCGCCGTTCAGTCTGAAAAGGCCCGCAAGCACAACGCTAGCCGTCGCTCTATGATGCGTACTTTCATCAAGAAAGTATACGCAGCTATTGAAGCTGGCGACAAAGCTACTGCACTGAAAGCATTTAACGAAATGCAACCAATCGTGGATCGTCAGGCTGCTAAAGGTCTGATCCACAAAAACAAAGCTGCACGTCATAAAGCAAACCTGACTGCGCAGATCAACAAACTGGCTTAATCGCTTGCTTGTTGTCGCTTTGTGAAAAAACCCGCGCAAGCGGGTTTTTTTATGTCTGCTTATTTGTTCGCTGGCGTAAATAGCGCGGAATAATCCGCATTACAAATACGCTGCACCGCCGGATGCTGGATCATCCTCTCGGCAAAAATGGCATGATATTCCTCCATCACATTCTCCACGCGTCCAATCTCAATAATTGAGTCATCTGCATAGAAATTGTTCGAATAGAGCGTAGGTGCAACAAAAATGGCATTGTGTGTTGCACCAAAAGCTTTCATCAATGCAGCATCGTCAAACTCCCCGAGGATTTCTACGTTCAGCCCCTGAGAGTTAATCCAGTTCAGCAACTTACGCCCGAGCATTGAACGACGTCCTGGTATCAATAATCGCCGTTCCTCGAGACATGCCGGAAACGGCTTTTCTGGTAACGGATTTGTGCACCAGAAGCTTACACAACACTCGCCAATTTTCACCGAGAACAGCCCTTCCTGTTGCGTGGAGTCGATCGGGCAGTCTGAGATAATCATGTCCAGCTTGTGCTGGCTGAGCTGCTCCAGCAGCATCTCATGCGTTGATTCAAAGCAGCGCAGGTGGATCTGTTCATCTTTAACCACAGCAGCATCCAGCACGCTGCTGACCAGCTGTTTAGACAACGCATCCGCCACGCCAACGTCGAACAGTAAATTAGACTCTTTGCGATAGTTCACGATATCCAGCATCTCCTGGCTTAAGGTGAACATCTTGTCCGCATATCGAAAAACTAATTCGCCCAGCTCACTCGGCTCCAGCCCACGTCCCTTACGCTTAAACAACTTTCCCTGTAAACGTTCCTCAAGCGCTTTGATCTGCCCGGTAATAGTTTGTGGCGTCAGATAAAGCGCTTCTGCAGCCCCCACCACCGAACCTTCTTTGTACACATGCCAGAAGTAATACAGGTGGTTGTAATTTATATGAGACATACTCTCTCCCTGAAAATTGTCATAAACGGATTAACCGATCAGGCTGGCGCATTCAAACGCGTGCGCAGCCAGCTATAACCGATAACCGCCGACAGCAAGGAACCGATCAGGATCCCCAGTTTCGCCCAGTTAATTAACTCAGGATCAACGTTACCAAACGCAAGGCTGGCGATAAAAATCGACATTGTGAAGCCAATACCGCACAGAATACCCACCGCCATAATTTGCTGGAAATTCGTCCCCTCCGGCAACTGTGCCAACTTCAGACGCAGCGCCAGCCAGCAGAACAGGCTGATTCCCAACGGCTTACCAATAAGCAGGCCGGCAATAATGCCCAGAGGCAGTATGGAGGTTAGCCCATCCATCGTAACGCCCTGCAATGAAACTCCCGCATTGGCAAAGGCAAACAGCGGTAGAATCAAATATGCCACCCACGGATGCAGGACGTGCTCCAGACGCTTCGCTGGTGACCGGCCATGCTTTTCCTTCAACGGAATGAAGAAACCAACAATTACGCCAGCCAGGGTCGCGTGCACGCCGGACTTCAGTACCGCAGTCCACAGTACTACGCCAACCAGAATATAAATGCCGGTACGTCTTACCCCGCACAAATTCAACACCGCCAGAATCAAAATAGCGAATGCGGCAACCCCCAGCGAAAGCAGTGACAGGTCGCTGGTATAGAACAGCGCGATAATCACGATAGCGCCAAGATCATCGATAATCGCCAGCGCCATCAGGAATATTTTCAGCGCCAGCGGGACACGACTCCCCAGAAGTGCCAGCACGCCCAATGCAAAAGCTATATCCGTTGCCGCAGGGATCGCCCACCCTTCACGGGTGATAGGATCGGCATAGTTGAATGCGAGATAGAGCAACGCCGGAACAATCATGCCGCCAATTGCCGCAATGATTGGAAAAGCAGCCTGACGCAGGCTGGCCAGCGACCCTTGCATCAGCTCACGCTTCACTTCCAGACCAATTAGCAGGAAAAACACCGCCATCAAGGCGTCGTTGATCCACAGCAGCATATTTTTGTTGATCTCAAGCGCGCCAACCCGCAGTTGGACGGGGGTTTCCAGAAAGGCGTGGTACCATCCACTGGTTACGCCGATATTGGCCATCAACATAGCTACCACTGCAGCGATGATCAGAATAATGCCTCCCGAGGCGTCGCTACTAAAAAAACGATGCAGATGTTTCACTTTTTATTCTCTCTATTGGGTGAATACTTCGTAATTACTATCTTACTCCGCATAACTCATCGTTAATATTAGTTTATTCATGATGAATAACTCGGTATTTACGAACTAAAAAACAAAGGGGAATGACAATTTGATCAGGACGGATCGCAGAAATAAAAAAGCCTGAGGCTCTTCAGTCTCAGGCTTTTCATCAAATGTTAGGCTTGTTTATTAGCGCGTCAGATCATCGAAGAATTTCTTCACGCCGTCGAAGAAGCTTTTTGAGCGCGGGCTGTTTTGCTCACCCGTCGGACCGCCAAAGCTGTCCTGAAGATCTTTCAGCAACTGTTTTTGTTTGTCGTTCAGACCCACTGGGGTTTCAACGACAACACGGCACAACAGATCGCCCTGAGCACCACCGCGAACCGATTTAACACCTTTGCCACGCATACGGAAAAGTTTACCGGTTTGCGTTTCACCAGGTATTTTTAACTTCACGCGGCCATCCAGCGTCGGTACTTCAATTTCACCGCCCAGAGCTGCCATCGCAAAGTTAATCGGTACTTCACAGTAGAGGTTATTGCCTTCTCGTTCAAAAATCGGGTGCTGTTTCACCTGCACCTGAACGTACAGATCGCCTGCCGGTGCGCCATGCTCGCCTGCTTCGCCTTCACCAGACAAGCGAATACGATCGCCGGTATCCACCCCAGCAGGTATTTTAACGGACAGCGTTTTACTCTTCTCAACGCGACCATGACCATGGCATTTATTGCATGGATCTTTGATCAGCGTACCGCGCCCCTGGCAGTGTGGACAGGTCTGCTGTACGGCAAAAAAGCCCTGACGCATCTGCACCTGACCGGAACCGTGACAGGTTGGACAGGTCTGCGGCTGAGTACCAGATTTCGCGCCGCTGCCGTGGCAGACGTCACACTCTTCCAGTGTAGGAATACGGATCTCTTTGGTGACGCCACGCACGGCTTCTTCCAGAGTGAGATCCATGTTGTAACGTAAATCAGCACCACGTGAGGCGCGCTGACGGCCACGACCACCGCCAAAGATATCGCCAAACACGTCACCAAAGATATCGCTGAAGTCAGCACCGCCGCCAAAACCGCCGCCGCCGCCCATACCGCCTTGCTCAAATGCTGCATGGCCGTACTGATCGTAAGCCGCTCGCTTTTGCGCATCGGTCAGGATCTCGTAGGCTTCTTTGATCTCTTTGAATTTAGCTTCGGCCTCTTTATCACCCTGGTTACGGTCCGGGTGGAATTTCATGGCCAGGCGCTTGTAGGCCTTTTTGATTTCACGCTCTTCCGCTGTTTTGGAAACGCCTAAAATCTCGTAATAGTCTTGCTTAGCCATCTTTTTTTATCTGCCCCTAACATGCATGCACGGGCGGAGAGGAAACCTCTTCGCCCGTGCCAGTAATTACCCGTTCAAAGGGCGATTATTTTTTGTCTTTCACTTCTTCAAACTCAGCGTCGACAACATCGTCATCTTTCGCGTTGTTTGCAGAAGCATCAGCGCCTGCTGCACCAGCCTGCTGCTGTGCGTGCTGCTGCTGAGCGATTTCCATCAGTTTCTGGGAAACCTGCGCCAGCGCCTGCATTTTCGCTTCGATATCCGCTTTGTCTTCACCTTTCAGAGAAGTTTCCAGCGCGGTCAGTGCAGACTCGATGGCAGTTTTGTCATCAGCTGGCAGTTTGTCGCCTGCTTCTTCAACCTGCTTGCGAGTGCTGTGCAGCAGATGGTCGCCCTGGTTACGGGTCTGAACCAGCTCTTCGAACTTACGGTCAGATTCCGCGTTCGCTTCTGCTTCACGAACCATTTTCTGAATTTCTTCTTCGTTCAGACCAGAAGATGCCTTGATGGTGATCTTCTGCTCTTTACCGCTGTTTTTGTCTTTCGCGGAAACGTGCAGGATACCGTCAGCATCGATATCGAAGGTGACTTCGATCTGCGGCATGCCGCGCGGTGCCGGGCTGATGCCATCCAGGTTAAACTGACCCAGATCTTTGTTATCAGCAGCACGTTTACGTTCACCCTGCAGCACATGGATGGTTACCGCAGACTGGTTGTCTTCAGCGGTAGAGAACACCTGGCTGTGCTTGGTCGGGATGGTGGTATTTTTGGCGATCAGCGGAGTCATCACGCCGCCCATGGTTTCGATACCCAGAGACAGCGGGGTAACGTCCAGCAGCAGTACGTCTTTCACATCACCGGTCAATACACCACCCTGAACGGCAGCACCAATTGCTACAGCTTCGTCCGGGTTAACGTCTTTACGCGGTTCTTTACCAAAGAACTCAGCAACTTTCTTCTGCACCATCGGCATACGAGTCTGACCACCAACCAGGATTACATCCTGAACGTCGGAAACAGACAGACCAGCATCCTGCAGAGCAACTTTCAGCGGCTCGATGGAACGGTTCACCAGATCTTCTACCAGGCTTTCCAGTTTCGCACGGGTCACTTTGATGTTCATGTGTTTCGGACCAGACGCATCTGCAGTGATGTACGGCAGGTTAACGTCGGTCTGCTGCGCAGAAGACAGCTCAATTTTCGCTTTTTCTGCGGCTTCTTTCAGGCGCTGCATTGCCAGCGGGTCGTTACGCAGGTCAATGCCCTGATCTTTCTTAAATTCGTCAACCAGGTAGTTGATCATACGGCTATCGAAGTCTTCACCACCCAGGTGGGTATCACCGTTGGTTGCCAGAACTTCGAAGGTTTTTTCGCCGTCAACTTCGTCGATTTCAATAATAGAGATATCGAAGGTACCACCACCGAGGTCATATACCGCGATAGTACGGTTGCCGACTTCTTTATCCAGACCGTAAGCCAGCGCGGCAGCAGTCGGTTCGTTGATGATACGTTTGACTTCCAGACCTGCGATACGGCCTGCGTCTTTGGTTGCCTGACGCTGAGCATCGTTAAAGTATGCAGGTACGGTGATAACGGCTTCAGTTACCGGTTCGCCCAGGTAATCCTCAGCGGTTTTCTTCATTTTTTTCAGCACTTCTGCAGAAATCTGCGGCGGTGCCATTTTCTGACCTTTTACATCAATCCATGCATCACCGTTGTCAGCACCGATGATTTTGTACGGCATGATAGCTTCATCACGCTGCACTTCTTCGTCCTGGAAGCGGCGGCCAATCAGGCGTTTAATCGCAAACAGGGTGTTTTGCGGGTTTGTCACTGCCTGACGTTTAGCCGGCTGACCAACCAGAGTTTCACCATCCTGGGTATAAGCAATGATAGAAGGCGTGGTGCGATCGCCCTCGGCGTTCTCCAGCACACGTGCAGTAGTGCCATCCATAATCGCTACACAAGAGTTGGTAGTACCCAGGTCGATACCAATAATTTTACCCATCTAAACGTCTCCACTAAAAATTCGGTCATCATGTGGTTGTGAATCTGTAATAAGGGCGAAACGTGCGGTTTCAACTACCCTGAATCGTTTTTTTTCAGACTCACCACTGCGGTTGTCTACAAGATGGGGTCGTAACCCACGTCATCAAGGGGGGCATGCAAATTTTTTTTAGCCCTGAGACCAGAAAACGAGATAAATGGAGCTGAAAAGCAACATGAGAAATAGTTACCAATCCAAATTTATTCATAAATCAAATAAAACAAAATAAGCCATTCACGAAAAAATTGTAATAAAAAGAAAATATTACAAGAATGAATCGTTTTTCTGACAGCGGTAATATGGTGGCAGATTGCCACTTTTGAACCCGTCAAAGAGAAATCCCATGAAATCCGTTTTAACGCTGTCTGTCAGCATGCTTTTCGGTCTTCTTCTGAGCAGCACAGCACATGCTAACGATCATAAAGTCCTCGGTATGATTGCGATGCCCAGAAATCAAACCGACAGCCTCACGTTAAAAATCCCCGTTTGTCGCGTTGTGAAGCGCATCCAATTGACGGCAGATCGTGGCGATATTCATCTGAATGGAGCCTCCGTTTATTTTAAAGCAGCACGCATGTCCAGCCAGAGCCTGAATGTCCCTTCGTCAATCAAAGAAGGACAAACCACCAATTGGATCAATATCAATAGCGACAACAACAATAAACGTTGTGTGTCGAAAATTACCTTCTCAGGCCAGTCGGTCAATTCTTCTGACATGGCGACGTTAAAAGTGATTGGCGACGACTAAACCCTCTCCTTTACCTGCGCCAAATGTTCCCCCCACAAGCGTGATGCCTGTCACAGGGGAAAATAATTCATTTTCCCCTTATTAGATCATAGACAGCCCACTCTCACCTGATTATTATGCCGCGCCCCGAAGACAGTGATCGTTATTCGGGGAAACTATTTCACCATTCAATCAATGATGATTTTGAGGAATTATGGGCAACACTAAGTTGGCTAATCCGGCACCGCTGGGCCTGATGGGCTTTGGCATGACCACCATTCTGCTTAACCTGCACAACGCGGGTTTCTTCGCCTTTGACGTTATTATTCTGGCGATGGGAATTTTCTACGGCGGTATCGCGCAAATTTTTGCCGGCCTGCTGGAATATAAAAAAGGCAACACCTTCGGTTTAACCGCCTTTACCTCCTACGGCTCTTTCTGGCTGACGCTGGTTGCCATCCTGATCATGCCGAAAATGGGCCTGGCGGATGCAACAAATGGTCAGTTCCTGGGCGTGTATCTGGGTCTGTGGGGCGTGTTCACACTGTTCATGTTCTTCGGCACGCTGAAAGCTAACCGTGCTTTGCAGTTTGTCTTCCTGAGCCTGACGGTGCTGTTCGCCCTGCTGGCTGTTGGCAACATTGCAGGTAACGAAGGAGTTATCCATTTCGCTGGCTGGGTTGGTTTAGTGTGTGGCGCAAGCGCCATTTACCTGGCAATGGGTGAAGTGCTGAACGAACAGTTTGGCCGTACTATCCTGCCGATTGGTGAAATGCACTAATCTATTCCGTTATCCCCCCCTTGCGGGGGGATATTTCTTACAGGCGCTGCAACTCTCCCTGTACGTCCGTATCGCGATGATAAATATCCTGTCGCAGCCAAATTCCCAGTCCTAACCCTACCAATGATAACGCCAGCACGTACCAGGCTGGAGCCATTGGCGACACACTCATCAACATTGTCACTGCAATCGGCGTCAGACCGCCAAAAATGGCATACGAGACATTGTAGGAAAAAGAGATGCCGGTAAAGCGAACTTCCGCTGGAAACGCCCGCACCATCACGTAAGGTACGGCTCCGACCACGCCGACACATAAACCGACCAGGCCGTATAAAAGAAACAGGTGTTCAGGATAAATACCGGCAAGGTGATAGAAAAACCAGCTGGAACAGGCCAGCAGAAGGCTACCGATAATAAAGGTTTTGCTGGCACCAACTCTGTCGACAATAAAGCCGGCCAGCAGACATCCCACACACAGCATAATGGTGGCGACGCTGTTGGCTTGTAGCGTCAGAGCGGGCGCAAAGCCATACTGTTTTTGCAGCCAGACAGGCGACATCAGGATCACCACCACAATACCGGCTGAAAGCAGCCAGGTCAGTAGCATCGAAATTACCACCGCTTTTTTATGCTTGCTGACAACCGATTTAACCGGCAGTTCTTCCGCCAGCGCTTTACGCGCCTGCATTTCAAGGAAGATCGGTGTTTCCTGCAACCAACGGCGCAGGTACATCGCCACCAGCCCAAACGCCCCCCTAAGAGGAAAGGAATACGCCAGCCGTACTCATGTACGGCCTGCGGTGTCAGGCTGGTATTGACCAGCGTTGCAACCACTGACCCCAACAGAATACCGACTGTCAATCCGGCGGTCAGTGTTCCGCAGGCAATACCAATACGGCGTTCCGGGACATGTTCTGCCACAAACACCCACGCCCCCGGAACTTCTCCACCAATGGCAGCGCCCTGCAAAATACGCATCAGCAGCAACAACAGCGGTGCCAGAATCCCCATCGAGGTGTAAGTCGGTAACAGGCCAATCGCCAGCGTCGGTATCGCCATCAGCAAAATGCTCAAAGTGAACATTTTCTTACGCCCCACCAGATCGCCAAAATGCGCCATGATGATGCCACCCAACGGACGCGCCAGATATCCTGCGGCAAAAATACCAAAGGTTTGGACCTGACGTAGCCATTCCGGGATGTCTGCGGGGAAAAATAATTCGCCAACGACTGAGGCAAAGAAGACAAAAATAATGAAATCATAAAACTCCAGCGCCCCGCCGAGGGCAGCAAGCGAAAGGGTTTTATAATCCTGGCGATTCAGCGGTCGAGAGTGTTGTGACATAGCAAACCATGAGTCAGTGGAGTCAGTGGAGTCATTGAACGTTTTGTCGATACGTGTAAATTAAAAATTACTATATCGTAAACAATTCAACACTCCACCATCATTGTCATTTATATCACAAATAGGCTACTTTCAGGCGTTTGTATCGCGTATTGCGCTTTTTGGTCGAAAAGATGCTACCACTGCCGGTGCGGTTTCCACGTATGGTCCATCCAGCAACTGTATACAATACGGTACACTTGCAAAAATACCCGGCACAATAACCTTACCGTCGGCACCTTTCACGCCTTCCAGCGTCTCTTTGATCGATTTAGGTTGCCCTGGGAGGTTCAGGATCAACGCCTGCTTACGAATCACCCCGACCTGGCGGGAGAGGATCGCCGTAGGGACAAAGTGCAGACTAATCTGGCGCATTTGCTCACCAAAACCAGGCATTTGGCGGTCGGCAACAGCCAGCGTCGCATCCGGTGTCACATCGCGACGTGCCGGACCGGTGCCTCCGGTGGTCAACACCAGATGACAACTCATTTCATCAACCAGTTCGCACAACGTTTGTTCGATGATCGCCTGTTCATCCGGGATTAGCCGCGTTTGTAGCTCAAAAGGGGTCGTCAGGGCCGATGCCAGCCACTCTTCGAGAGCAGGGATCCCCTTATCCTGGTAAACGCCACTGGAGGCTCGGTCAGAAATGGAAACTAGGCCAATGCGTAAAGTGTTCATGATTATTCCGTTTAAACAGTCTCGTTAAACAGAATGATACACTGCGGAGGAAGCGACAGACAGGTTTCAGAAGAGGTATAGAACGAGAGCGTGACCGGAAGCCCGGTCACGCTTAAATGATTACAGCAGATCGCCGATCATTTTTTCCAGTTTACCCTGGTCTACAGCAAACTTACGGATACCATCCGCCAGTTTGTCTACAGCCATCGGATCCTGGTTGTGCTGCCACAGGAACTCAGCTTCAGTGATGCGTGCCGGACGCGCCTTCACTTCACCGGAGAAGGACAGTTTACGCTCGATAGCACCTTCGCTTTCCGCCAGCTCTTTCAGCAGTGCCGGAGCAATCGTCAGACGATCGCAGCCTGCCAGCTCAATGATTTCGCCGATGTTACGGAAGCTCGCGCCCATAACCACAGTTTCATAACCGTGTTGTTTGTAATACTCGTAGATTTCCGTAACGGAAACCACACCTGGATCTTCTGCCGGTGCATACTCTTTCTTGTCGGTATTCGCTTTGTACCAGTCAAGAATACGGCCAACGAACGGAGAGATCAGGTATACGCCAGCTTCTGCACATGCGCGCGCCTGCGCGAAGGAGAACAGCAGGGTCAAGTTACAGTTAATGCCTTCTTTTTCCAGCTGCTCCGCGGCACGGATACCCTGCCAGGTAGAAGCCAGTTTGATCAGAATACGATCGTTGCTGATGCCAGCATCGTTGTACAGTTTGATCAGGCGTTTTGCTTTCGCGATAGATGCGTCAGTGTCGTAGGACAGACGAGCGTCAACTTCAGTGGAGATGCGACCTGGGACCAGCTTCAGGATCTCCAGACCAATGTTCACCGCTAGTTTGTCAGTTGCATCGACGATCTGCTGTGCGCGGTCGTTACTCTGCTGCTTAGCCCAGGCGACAGCATCATCAATCAGCTTACGGTATTCCGGGATCTGCGCTGCGTTAAGAATGAGAGAAGGGTTAGTTGTGGCATCCTGAGGCTGATACAGCTTCATTGCCGCGATGTCTCCGGTGTCGGCCACTACAGTGGTGAACTGACGAAGGGAGGTCAATTTGTCCGTCATGATAGCGTTTCTCTTTAAACAGCTTGTTAGGGGGATGTAACCGATCTTCCCTGATGATAGCACGACGCACTCTCAGCGCAACCGCCGGGATTGCCCGACCTGCCGTTCAGCTCTGATTACGCATCTCCAGGCCAGCCATGCGCAATTAAGGGGGAGACCTGATGTATGATAAACTCCCGCTATCAATCTCATGACAAGGTATATACTGTTCGCTAATTGGTAGCGCTTACACGGGATTATTCGCGCTTGCCGGCATCAACAAGAGGGATGTTAATGCCTGATTTTTTCTCATTTATTAATGAAGTACTCTGGGGATCGGTGATGATCTACCTCCTGCTAGGCGCAGGGTGTTGGTTCACTTACCGTACGGGATTTGTCCAGTTTCGCTACGTTCGCCAGTTTGGCAAAAGTCTTAAAAATAGTCTCAGCCCACAGCCGGGCGGTTTAACATCATTTCAGGCACTGTGTACCAGCCTTGCGGCTCGTATCGGAAGCGGAAACCTGGCTGGCGTTGCACTGGCTATTGCTGCAGGTGGCGCTGGTGCTGTCTTCTGGATGTGGGTATCTGCCCTGATTGGTATGGCGACCTCGTTTGCCGAGTGCTCACTCGCACAACTGTATAAAGAGCGCGACAGTAAGGGGCAGTTTCGCGGCGGGCCTGCGTGGTATATGGCTCGCGGACTGGGCATGCGCTGGATGGGCGTCCTCTTTGCTATCTTCTTACTCATTGCTTATGGCCTGATTTTTAACAGCGTCCAGGCAAACTCTGTCTCTCGTGCGCTGGAATTTGCTTTCGACATCCCTCCTCTTGCATCCGGTATCTCGCTGGCATTGCTGTCTTTACTGGCTATAGTCGGCGGAATTAAAGGTGTTGCCCGCTTGATGCAATGGTTCGTTCCGTTAATGGCTTTGTTGTGGGTCGGCTGTAGCATTGCCATTTGTCTGTGGCATATCGGCCAGATCCCAGAGATCATCGTCACCATTGTGAAGAGTGCATTTGGCTGGCAGGAAGCCGCCGCCGGTGCAGCCGGGTATACGCTAAGCCAGGCCATTGCCAGTGGCTTTCAACGCGGTATGTTTTCGAATGAGGCCGGAATGGGTTCAACCCCTAACGCTGCGGCTTCAGCCGCCTCATGGCCTCCGCATCCTGCCGCACAAGGAATTGTGCAAATGATTGGCGTGCTGGGTGATACACTGATTATCTGTACAGCCAGCGCAATGATTATTCTTCTGGCAGGGAATGGAACTACATATGTCCCAATGGAAGGTATCCAGTTGGTTCAGAAAGCCATGGTATCGCTAACAGGTGAATGGGGCGCGGGATTCGTCGCTCTGATTGTTATCCTTTTTGCTTTCAGTTCGATCGTCGCCAACTACATCTATGCGGAAAACAACCTGGTCTTTTTGAATCTGGACAATATCCGGGTCATCTGGCTTTTACGTATCACGACCGTCTGCACCGTAATTGCAGGAACATTACTCCAGTTTCCGCTGGTGTGGCAGTTAGCCGACATTATCATGGCCTGTATGGCCATCACTAATCTGACGGCAATTTTACTGCTGTCCCCGGTTGTCCATACTCTTGCCAGCGATTACCTGCGTCAGCGAAAACTCGGCGTGCGACCAGAATTTGATCCACACCGTTATCCTGATATCAGACAACAGCTTGCACCGGAAACATGGCATGAACCGCCGCGCAACTAGCCAGGCAATTGCAACCATCGATCAATTCTGTCGTTTTTTTTGCTAAAGTCGCAGTAAATTTCCTGCAAGGACTGGATATGCTGATTCTGATTTCACCTGCAAAAACACTCGACTACCAAAGTCCGCTGGCCACCACTCGCCATACTCTGCCCGAGCTGCTGGATCACTCCCAGCAGCTTATTCATACCGCACGCCAGCTCTCTGCACCGCAGATTGGCAAGCTGATGGGGATTAGCGACAAGCTGGCGGACCTGAATGCCACCCGCTTTCATGACTGGCAGCCTGATTTCACACCTGAGAATGCGCGTCAGGCGATTCTGGCGTTTAAGGGCGATGTCTACACCGGATTGCAGGCAGAAACCTTCAGTGAGGCGGATTTTGATTTCGCTCAGCAGCATTTGCGCATGCTGTCGGGACTGTATGGCGTTTTACGCCCACTGGACCTGATGCAGCCTTATCGTCTGGAAATGGGCATCCGTCTTGCCAATACGAAGGGGAAAGATCTCTACCAGTTCTGGGGAGATATCATCACAGACAAACTAAATGAAGCGCTGGAAGCACAAGGCGACAACGTGGTGGTTAACCTCGCCTCTGATGAATATTTCAAATCCGTGAAGCCGAAAAAGCTAAACGCGGAGCTGATCAAACCCGTTTTCCTCGATGAGAAAAATGGCAAATTTAAAGTCATCAGTTTCTATGCCAAAAAGGCACGTGGCCTGATGAGCCGCTACATCATTGAAAACCGTTTAACAAAGCCAGAACAGCTTGCGGCGTTTAACAGTGACGGCTATTTCTTTGATGAAGAAGCGTCAGGGAACGGTGAACTGGTGTTTAAACGTCACGAACAGTGATTTGTTTAGCAATAGAGATTAACCAACAGATTTTGTAGGCCCGGTAAGCGCATACGCTACCGGGCACTATAGTTAGCTGCGGGTCATCATCAACTGACGCAGCGCGGCAAAATCGGCGGGTAAGTGATGGGAGAGCAGAGGTAAGTCCGCACGCTCCGCCAGCTCTTTTGGCAGATCCAGCGTCACATCAAGAATCTCTTCAACGCTTTCTTTAAACTTCGCCGGATGCGCAGTACCGAGGAACAAACCATACTCGCCCGGATTTAACTGATCACGTAAAGCGCGGTAAGCGACGGCTGCATGCGGCTCAGAGGTGTATCCAATCGCCTGTAGTTCACGCATGGTTTCCTGAGTGGTTGCATCATCAACGGCCGCATAACCCAGCTCACTCAGACGCCAGATTTTACGGCGGAACAGTTCTTCCACTCGCGGCCAGTTGTTCGGCTGGCTGACATCCATTGCATTCGATAAGGTTGCCTGCGTTGCTTTCGGTGTCCATTCGCCACCTTGCAGGAAACGCGGAACCGTATCATTGACGTTAGTTGCTGCGATAAAGCGCTTCACCGGCAGACCAAGGGATTTCGCCAGCAGGCCGGCCGTCAGATCGCCAAAGTTACCGCTGGGAACGGAAATCACCAGTTGATTCCGCGCCTCTTGTGGCAGTTGGGCAACGGCCTCAAAGTAGTAACAAATTTGTGCCAGTAGACGACTGATGTTGATCGAGTTAGCCGAATTTAGCCCCAGAGCCACTTTCAGTTCCTCGTCATCAAACGCCTGTTTAACCAGAGCCTGACAGGCATCAAAATCACCATCGATGGCAACGGTTTCGATATTCCCACCCAACGTACAGAACAATTTTTCCTGTAATGGACTGATCTTACCGTTCGGATAGAGGATCACCACGCGCACATTTTTCAAACCATAAAAAGCATGTGCGACTGCAGCACCGGTATCTCCGGAGGTTGCCGTCAGGATAGTAACCGGCTTATCGCCGCTGATATGTGTCAGCATTTGCGCCATAAAGCGGCCACCGAAATCTTTAAATGCCAGTGTTGGGCCGTGGAACAGCTCAAGACAGCCGACATCACCTTCAACCTGAGCGACCGGCGCCGGGAAAGCAAACGCTGCGCCCACACGCTCGGCAAGGATCTCCTGAGGGATTTCATCACCAATAAATGAGGAGAGGATCCTGGTACTACGGCTGACAAAGTCTTGCTTCAGCATGTCATCAATTTCAGTCAGACTAAATTCCGGCAGATCGTGCGGGAAAAATAGCCCCTGCTTTTTACCTAACCCTTGCGTGACGGCCTGCGCGAAACTGACCTGCTCGTTATGATCTTTAAGATTGTAGAGTTTCATTTATTATCCCAGTACCCGTGCGCCCGCCGTGTCCAGCCGGCAAATATGAACAAAGCCTTCCTGATTTTGTAAGTAATTTTTATCCAGCCAGTCTGCTACACGCTGTGCCGTATCCGGCTTATCGCACAAGGCAAACAGCGTCGGTCCTGACCCGGAGATCCCACTGGCCAACGCGCCAATTTCCGCCACCGCCTGACGTGCCTGGCTAAAGCCGGGCAGTAAGCGGGTGCGATACGGTTCCGCAATCACATCCTTCATCAACTTCGCGGCCAGTTGAGGCTGGCGGGAATAGCAGGCATGGATAAATCCAGCCAGATGACGCCCATGGGCAATACAGTCCTGGCGGCGATACTGCGCAGGTAAAATCGCCCGCGCTTCCGCCGTAGACACTTTAATACCCGGATACGCCAGCACCCACAGCCATTCATCAAATCCTGGCACCTGCTGGCTAATGATGCCGTTTTCTTCAATCATTAACTGCATGCCGCCCAAAAAGCACGGGGCGACATTGTCGTAATGGATACTGCCGGAGATACGCCCTTCCAGCTCGCCCATAATCGCCAGCAAGCGCATATCGTTAAGCGGCTTCCCGCAGTACTCATTCATCGCGACCAGAGCAGCAACGACAGAGCAGGCGCTGGAGCCTAACCCGGAGCCAATCGGCATATTTTTTTCCAGCGTCATGCTCACCGGAATATGTTTACCCAGTTCCTGGCAGAACCGCTCCCAGCACTGATAAACGATATTTTCCCGCGGCTCTGACGGCAACTTGTTGGCAAAGCGTCCGAGGTTGTTCAGGCTGAAGCTATCAGCCGCTTCGACGCTGACAACATCCCCCAACAGAGAACCATCAACGGGTGTTACCGCCGCCCCGAGCACATCAAACCCGACGCTCATATTGGCACTGGAAGCCGGGGCATAAACTCTAACCATTTTAGACTCCTAACTTCCATGAAAGGGTACGTAGCAGGTCAGCAAAGACACCCGCCGCAGTCACATCGTTACCCGCACCATATCCGCGTAGCACCAGCGGCAATGGCTGATAGTAGTGGCTATAGAAGGCCAGCGCATTTTCACCGTTTTTCACTTTGAACAACGGATCGTTGCCATCCACTTCAGCTATTTTCACGCAGCAAACGCCATCTTCTTCAATATTGCCAACATAGCGCAATACTTTACCCTCATCACGGGCTTTCGCCACACGAGCGGCAAAGGCCTGGTCCAGCCGCGACAGATTGGCCATAAATGTTGTAACGTCGCCTGAATCGTCAAAACCTTGCGGCAACACCGGTTCAATAACGATATCAGAGAGCTCCAGTTCGCGTCCGGTTTCGCGGGCGAGGATCAGCAACTTACGCGCGACATCCATCCCGGAAAGATCGTCACGCGGATCAGGTTCGGTGTAGCCCATTTCACGCGCCATAATAGTGGCCTGCGAGAAGCTCATTCCTTCATCCAGTTTGCCGAAAATAAACGACAGTGAACCAGACAGAATTCCGGAAAATCGCTGCAGTTCATCGCCTGCACTGAGCAGGTTTTGTAGGTTTTCGATAACCGGTAAACCCGCCCCCACGTTGGTGTCGTAGAGGAATTTACGCCGCGATTTTGCCGCGGCAAAGCGCAACTGATGGTAATAATCCATCGATGAAGTGTTGGCTTTTTTGTTCGGGGTTACTACATGGAAGCCTTCACGCAGGAAGTCAGCATACTGATCTGCCACAGCCTGACTTGAAGTACAGTCAACAATCACCGGATTGAGCAGATGATATTCTTTCACCAGGCGAATTAAGCGACCGAGGTTGAAAGGTTCCTTTGCTTGAGCCAGCCCCGCCTGCCAGTTTTCCAGGTTCAGACCGTGAACATTGGTGAGTAAAGCCTTTGAGTTCGCCACGCCGCAAACACGTAAATCAATATGCTTACTCTTCAGCCAGCTCTGCTGGCGTTTTAACTGTTCAAGCAGTGCAGTCCCCACACCGCCAACACCGATAACAAAGACTTCGATCACCTGATCGGTATTGAACAACATCTGATGCGTAACGCGTACACCAGTTGTAGCGTCATCATTGTTTACCACTACCGAAATAGAACGTTCAGACGAACCCTGTGCGATGGCAACAATATTGATGTTGGCACGCGCCAGTGCCGCAAAGAACTTGGCGGAGATGCCACGCAGCGTGCGCATACCGTCACCAACCACCGAGATGATCGCCAGACGCTCTGTCACCGCCAGAGGCTCCAGCAGCCCTTCTTTCAGTTCCAGGTAGAATTCATCCTGCATAGCACGCTGAGCACGCACGCAGTCGCCCTGCGGTACGCAGAAACTGATGCTGTATTCAGAGGAGGATTGAGTGATCAGCACCACGGAGATACCCGCACGAGACATCGCAGCAAAAACGCGTGCTGCCATTCCCACCATCCCTTTCATTCCTGGCCCCGAAACGCTAAACATCGCCATATTGTTCAGGTTAGAAATGCCTTTTACCGGCAAGTCGTCTTCATCGCAGCTGGCGCCAATCAGCGTACCCGGCGCTTGCGGGTTACCGGTGTTTTTAATCAGGCAGGGGATCTGGAACTGGGCAATCGGAGTGATGGTACGCGGATGAAGAACTTTGGCACCGAAGTAAGAAAGCTCCATCGCTTCCTGATAAGACATCGATTTAAGTAGCCTGGCATCAGGAACCTGACGCGGATCACAGGTATAAACACCGTCAACATCAGTCCAGATTTCACAACAGTCTGCACGTAAACAGGCAGCCAGCACGGCAGCAGAGTAGTCAGATCCGTTGCGTCCCAATACCACTAATTCGCCTTTTTCATTCCCGGCAGTAAAGCCCGCCATCAGTACCATATGATCAGCAGGAATACGGCTGGCAGCAATGCGACGAGTAGATTCAGTGATATCAACGGTAGATTCGAGGTAATGACCAACCGCAAGCAGTTTTTCAACCGGGTCGATAACCGTAACGTTATGTCCGCGCGCTTCAAGCAAACCTGCCATGATGGCGATCGACATTTTTTCACCACGGCAGATAAGCGCAGCATTGATGCTGTCCGGACACTGTCCCAACAGGCTGATGCCGTGCAGGACATGCTTAATCTGGGCAAATTCTTGTTCAACAAAAGTTTTGAGTTGAGCCAGCGGGAAATCCGGCTGCGCAGCAGCAAGACCGACCAAAAGCTCAGAGAAAATACGTTCGGCGTCACTGATATTTGGTAAAGCGTCCTGACCACCGATGGTCTTCTCAATCATCGCCACCAGATGGTTAGTAATTTTTGCGGGGGCAGACAGAACGGTCGCGACCTGCCCCTGCCTGGCATTGCTTTCCAGAATATCGGCAACTCGCAGAAAGCGCTCTGCATTTGCCACTGATGTACCGCCGAACTTCAACACTCGCATGGTTTACCTCGTTACCTTTGGTCGAAAAAAAAGCCCGCACTGTTTAGGTGCGGGCTTTTTTCTGTGTTTCCTGTACGCGTCAGCCCGCACCGTTACCTGTGGTAATGGTGATGGTTGTGGTAATAGTGGTGCTGATGCGTTTCATGATGTTGTGTGCTCTGTAATTATTCTGTGCTGTATTCTTTTAGGGTTAAAGTATCTTATGACCTAAGTCAATAAATTTTTAAATTGATCACACTCCGAAACTTGTTCACGAGCGACTGCTTACTCTTTTACTTTCAACCAATACAGCGTGCCATGCCCACTTGAAGTCAGAGTCAAACACCATAAAAAACAAAAAATGTGAAATTTTATTTTGTGATGTTTTTTTCAATATCATGTAGAAAACGGTGCAACATTGCCGTGTCTCGCTGCCCTAACAGGCCCATTCGCTGTTGCAGCCAATCCGTTAGTTTGATGTCATCAGCAACGTCCAGCGTGGTTAATAAACGTAAAACACGTGCGCGTAATGCCTGTAACTGAAGCTCATCTGTCGGCTCAATGGTTTTTGTGGGCTGTTGTATTAAACCTGCTAATTGATAGCAATACACCATCACCGCCTGCCCCAGATTGAGTGAAGGATAGTCGGCAACCATGGGGACACCGGTCAGTACATCGGCCAAAGCTAATTCATCGTTTGTCAGGCCTGAATCTTCACGACCAAAAACCAGCGCGGCGTGTTCCATCCATGCAGATTTTTCTTCCAACAAGGGGACCAGCTCGACAGGAGTGGCGTAATAATGGAACTTCGCGCGGCTGCGCGCCGTGGTGGCGACGGTAAAATCAACATCATGAAGCGCTTCAGCCAGCGTTGAAAAAACGTTAATATTATCAATAACATCACCTGAGCCATGCGCAACCCATCGCGTCGCAGGCTCCAGGTGAGCCAGGCTGTCAACGATCCGCAACTCGGCAAAACCCATGGTTTTCATAGCACGGGCAGCCGCACCAATATTTTCTGCTCTGGCAGGGGCTACCAGAATAATAGTTAAACGCATTTCGATACTCTTTTTGGCCAGTCTGCAGATAATAATGTGATGCCCATCAACATATTACGCAGCGCGAATTTACATATTTTTAACAGAAATCACTGAAAATGCATTCCACATTCAGTAAAAAATGCTAAACTATTTCGTGGATTTACTATTACTTTTTTTGTTAACAGAAGTTGTATATCCTTCTGTTTATCCATGATAATTTAATTGAAAATGGATCTCATTCATTGGATTCATTACATTTATTAGTTTGCGAGTGCAACTAGTTGTATTATTGCATTTTTGTGATGAAAGCTAACATTTGGATACGATGATTTCATCAAACTGTTAACGTGCTACAATTGAACTTGATATATGTCAACGAAGCGTAGTTTTATTGGGTGTCCGGTACGTCTTAGCCTGTTATGTTGCTGTTAAAATGGTTAGGATGACAGCCGTTTTTGACACTGTCGGGTCCAGAGGGAAAGTGCCCACGACCAAGCTAATGATGTTGTTGACGTTGATGGAAAGTGCATCAAGAACGCAATTACGTACTTTAGTCATGTTACGCCGATCATGTTAATTTACGACATGCATCAGGCAGGTCAGGGACTTTTGTACTTCCTGTTTCGATTTAGTTGGCAATTTAGGTAGCAAACATGCAGACCCCGCACATTCTTATCGTTGAAGACGAGTTAGTAACACGCAACACGTTGAAAAGCATTTTCGAAGCGGAAGGCTATGATGTATTCGAGGCGACAGATGGCGCGGAAATGCATCAGATCCTCTCTGAATATGACATCAACCTTGTGATTATGGATATCAATCTGCCAGGCAAAAACGGTCTTCTGTTAGCGCGTGAACTACGTGAACAAGCTAACGTTGCGCTGATGTTCCTGACGGGCCGTGATAACGAAGTCGACAAAATTCTCGGCCTCGAAATCGGCGCTGACGATTACATCACCAAGCCGTTTAACCCACGTGAACTGACTATCCGTGCTCGTAACCTGCTGTCCCGTACCATGAATCTGGGCACGGTCAGCGAAGAGCGTCGTAGCGTCGAAAGCTACAAGTTCAATGGTTGGGAACTGGATATTAACAGCCGTTCTCTAATCGGTCCTGACGGCGAGCAGTATAAACTGCCACGCAGTGAATTCCGTGCCATGCTTCACTTCTGTGAGAATCCGGGCAAAATCCAGTCTCGCGCAGAACTGTTGAAAAAAATGACCGGTCGCGAACTGAAACCGCATGACCGTACCGTTGATGTAACAATCCGCCGCATTCGTAAACATTTCGAATCCACGCCGGATACACCAGAAATCATCGCGACCATTCACGGTGAAGGTTACCGCTTCTGCGGCGACCTGCAGGATTAATTCGATTCTGACTGGTATAAAAACGGCGCTTTATGCGCCGTTTTTCATTTCATCATTGCCCTATTTCCACAAACGCAGCCCGTCATTCTCAGCGGTTTGAACGTCTCTTGGCTTTGGTTGAGCAAGCGAGTGCCAGTCAAGATGACGCGTCAGGAACATGATCCCGCATAGCGCTAACAACAGCACACCGGTACCCAGCAGTAAAGCGCTGTCCTGCGAACGCAACAGCACCCACATCACCCCATCCAGAGACAGCAGCGCCACTGTGAACAAAATACTGTTACGCCATCCCTGCAATATCGCCTGTAAATAAACGCCGTTCATCAACGCACCAACCATGCTGGCAATGATCCACGCCGCCGTAAAGCCAATATGTTCTGACAGCGCCAACAGCAACAGATAAAACATCACCAGCGATAACCCCACCAGCAGATACTGCATGGGATGCAGACGAAGATTGCTCATACACTCGAGTACAAAGAAAGACATAAAGGTCAGTACTATTAACAAGCTGGCATACTTTGTTGCTCTGTCCGTCAATTGATACTGATCCGCAGACGTGGCCACAGCTACGCTAAATGCAGGCATTCCCTGCCAGCCAATTTTCTCCCCCTCAAAGCGTTCGCCCAGGTTATTGGCAAACCAACTGCTTTGCCATTGGGCCTTAAACCCTGACTCGCTGACTTCGCGCTTTGCCGGAAGAAAGTCCCCCAGAAAGTTGGGATGAGGCCAGTTGCTGGTTAAGGTCATTTCGCTGCTACGCCCCACCGGAACGACAGAGAAATCTCCGGTTCCACTCAGATTGAGTGACAATGCCAGACTGAGATCCTTCTCCACCCAGTCGGCATCCGGTAGCGGAATATGGATCCCCTGAGCACGCCCATTCAACCCCGTTCCGGGCTCAACCGTTAGTGAAACTCCGTTGACCTGCGGTGCATTGACTACGCCAATACCTCGGGCATCACCTACACCAACCACAATAAACGGTTTTCCCACAGTCACATTCGGATGATTCAATTCACTCAGACGCTCAGCATTAAACTCTGCCCGTACTGACATACCGTTATGCCAGACCTGTCCCTCGTAAATACCGATCCTTCGTGCTTCGACGTCCTGATTTGCCTCTACCATTAACGACTCTGGCAGCCAGAAATGGATAAAGCTGCGCTTACGCTGGACCTCTTTGTCATCTTCCAGCTCGGTATAAACTTCGGTCACGGGAATAGCGATCAGTGGACCAACCATCTTCTGCGGCCCACTGGTACTCTGTCGGATGGCATCTTCTACTGCACTGCGGTAATCCGAGCGCTCAACGATAATTTGCCTGACCATTGTCAGAGGAATTAATAACAGCAGCATTGCACCACTTAAGGTGACTATTTTCCAAAACAGGGGGGATTTCAAGATAGCGTTCTCCTTTGCAATGCCAGCAAGGTAAAACAGCTATGTGCGGGGAGTTTGAAGTTATGTGAAGTGACGGTGAAGCGTCAACGAAGCCTGCACCCCACCTTCGGGACGGTTATGCAGTACCACTTCACCTTTAAGCAGTCGCGCGACTTCGCTCACAAATGCCAGACCTAAACCACTGCTCTTCTGCCCATTCTCACGGGGGAGCGAGTAAAAACGTTCAAAAATACGTGGCAGCGCAAAGTCAGGGATACCGCTTCCGCTGTCCGTAATCTGCAATGTGACTCTCTCATCCTGCTGATACGCACTAAGGATAATGTTTCCCTTCTCAGGTGTGAAGTCGATGGCGTTATCAAGTAAATTACCTACTGCCTGCTCCAGTAACGCAGGATCAGCCGCGACAATCAGTGATGAAGGCACAATAGTAAGCGTGATGTTCTTAGCCGCTAACTGGACGCTACGCGCTTCACGCAACTGGACAAATAGCGCATCTACCGCCACGGGGATGAATGAAATATCCTGCCGGTTTTCCAGTCGCGCCTGCCGTAGCAGGGTTTCAACCAGCACCTGCATGCGCGCATTTTGCGTCAGAATATTTTCGGTAAAGCGCGCAACCACATTAGGCGGCGGGCCTTCACGCAAAATCTCCGCCGCACCGCGAATAGCTGCCAGTGGACTTTTCAGTTCATGCGTTAACGCGTAGACGTACTGCTCAATGTAATTCTTACCCTCCAGCTTCAGACGCATACTTTCCAGCGCCTGCGCCAGTTTACGTAGCTCACTGCTGCCTAAATCAGGTAAGGCAACGGGCCGATTCTCCGTTACGGAATCAGCATAGCGCGCCAGTCTGGCAATAGATCGGTTTATCCACCACACCATCCCTGCGCCAATCACCAATGCGATACCCAGCAACACCGCACTCGCCCACAGCATCCGCCGTTCACTACGCTTAATAACCGGTGCCATCGCCGCATTCGGTTTGCCGACGCTAAGAACCCCGATAATACGCCCGCCATCTATAATCGGTGCGGCAACGTACATGACTGAGCTTTCCGGATCGTCTGAATTTTGTGGCGTACTACGTGCGCCATACTGCCCGCGCAGCGTTAACCAAACGTCGTTCCAGCGGGAATAATCTTCACCTACGGCTTTGTTGGCAGAGTCAAACAACACCCTACCCTGTGCGTCCGTCATGTAGACATGGTACTCATTTCGCACTTTGTTAATACCGCTGATATTGGCGCGAAAGGGACGATCGTGCAGTTGCGAAAATGCCTGCGCCAACTTGCCGTTAGCAGGGTCGCCTGAAAGAAGATCATCACGAGCCAGCGCGGCTAATAACGTGGCTGTATCAATCAGGGTGCCTTCGGTAGCACGGCGAACGCCAGGCTTAATCTCCTGCACAAAGATAGACAAAACGAACCAGGCAGCAACGGCCACGATCAGAAAGTAGCCCAGCAGCAAACGCATGCCGATGCGCATCAGACGCTCCTCAGGCTATACCCCATACCGCGATGAGTGTTAATCGGCGAGAGTTCGGGATTTATCGCCCGCAGTTTGGCACGCAATGTTTTAATATGCGTATCGACAGTCCTGTCAAAGGTATCCTGAGCATCGGCCCAGACTAAATCCATCAACTGTTGGCGAGAATAGATACGTCCCGGCGACATCAGCAATGTTTTCAGCAGCAGGAATTCATAGCGCGTCAGGCTTAGCGGTATGCCAAACCAGGCGATCTGCGCGGCAGGTTCATTAAGTTCAAAATCACCAAAACGCGTCGACGATGATGGAGCGGAAAATTTTTTCACCCGTCGGAGCAGCGAGCGTACACGGGCACAGACCTCACGCGGCGAGAAGGGTTTCGCAACATAGTCATCCGCGCCAATTTCCAGCCCCAGCAGACGATCCACTTCATCGCTGCGTGCGGTCAGAAAGAGAATGGGTAAAGCCGGGTGATGTTCCAACAAGCGCCGGCATAGCTCAAAGCCGCTGATATCAGGTAAACCAACATCGAGGATTATCGCATCAGGGCAGTGCTGTCGCGCTTTTTCCAGCACCGGCAACCCGCGCTCAAACGCTTCGACACTAAAACCTTCCTGTTGCAGCATGTAGATAAGCGTGTCAGCAATTCCCTGCTCATCCTCAACCAACCAGATCAACGGCTGTTGCATCTTGCTTCCTTGTTATTGTCGCCACGGCATGATGGGTACTGCACTGATGGCATTTTTAGGCGACCCGTCAACAACCTTATCTGAATAGGCCAGATATGCCAGCGTATTACGTTTCGCATCATAAAAACGCACTACCTGTAAGGACTTAAACACCAACGATGTACGTTTCTTAAAGACAACCTCACCCTCAGCTTTGCCATTCTTGATTCGGTCGCTCAGTTCAATCGGCCCCACCTGCTGACAAGAGATCGCGGCATCGGAAGTATCTTCAGCCAGTCCTAACCCGCCCTTGATGCCGCCGGTTTTCGCTCGGCTAACGTAGCAGGTCACATTGGTAACATCCGGATCGTCAAAAGCTTCGACCACAATTTTATGATCTGGTCCAAACATTTTGAATACCGTATCGACAGAACCAACTTGCTCGGCATGGGCAACCTGCGCCAGCATCAGCAAAATTGAGGAAATGACTAAGCTCTTATATTTCATATTGTTACCATTTTTAAAAGTTACTCTGTGTAATTATTCGACATTCTAAGATAAAACGTATACAGATCACAGGATTACAATAATCACGCTTTCGTATGCCCGAAAAAAGCATTTATGAGCAAAAAAAACACTGAATGCTAAAACAGCAAAAAATGCTATTATCCACATACCTGACGTCAGGTACTCGTTGTTGAAAGGATGAGGATATTTTATGGATCAGGCTGGCATTATTCGCGACCTATTAGTCTGGCTGGAAGGTCATCTGGATCAGCCCCTGTCGCTTGACAATGTGGCGGCAAAAGCGGGCTATTCCAAGTGGCACCTGCAGAGAATGTTTAAGGACGTGACGGGCCATGCTATTGGCGCCTATATCCGCGCCCGTCGTTTATCGAAGTCTGCAGTGGCGCTTCGTCTGACTGCTCGCCCCATTCTAGATATTGCCCTGCAATACCGTTTCGACTCTCAACAAACGTTTACTCGCGCGTTCAAAAAGCAATTTGCCCAGACGCCTGCGCTGTATCGCCGCTCGCCAGAATGGAGCGCTTTTGGTATTCGTCCGCCGATGAGACTCGGGGAATTTGCTATGCCACCGCATCAGTTCGTGACCCTGGAAGATACGCAACTGCTCGGCACCACGCAAAGTTACTCCTGCTCACTGGAACAGATCTCAGATTTCCGTCATGAAATGCGTATTCAGTTCTGGCGCGACTTCCTCAGCCAGGCTCCGGCGATCCCGCCTGTTCTATACGGACTAAACGAAACGCGTCCAAGCTTTGAAAAAGATGACGAGCAGGAAGTGTTCTATACAACTGCATTAACGCCAGAACAGGCCAATGGATATGTGCAATCAGCACAACCGATCCTGTTGCAGGGTGGCGAATACGTGATGTTTACGTATGAAGGACTGGGGACAGGCGTGCAGGAATTTATCCTGACGGTTTACGGCACCTGTATGCCGATGCTAAACCTCACTCGCCGTAAAGGTCAGGATATAGAGCGATACTATCCGGCAGAAGATGCCAAAGCAGGCGATCGCCCTATTAATCTGCGCTGCGAATTCCTTATCCCTATTCGCCGCTAACGCTGTAGTTCATCTAACGCAGGGGCATCCAGATGCGATATGTCCCCTGCCGTTTCGACAACCCATCCCGGCGCCAGCCACAAACTTTCCTGATAATCGACGCGGGAAATTGAGCAGTTACGCAGACGCAACCGGCGTTCCGCCCATGCTGGCAATCCCAGAATCGTGCTCACCAGACAACCCAGAGCAATACCGTGACTCACCAGCAGTGGACGACTTCCCTGTGGAAGATCCAGACAGGATGCCAGGGCGGCGTTAACACGTTCCCCCAACTCCTGCATCGATTCTCCCTCCGGGATGCGGCCATCAACCGTTCCATTCACCAACTGGCGACGCCAACCCTCTTCCTCTTGCGTCAGAGAATCAATATGGCGCTTTTCCAGCACCCCCATATTCAACTCGCGCAGTCGGGCATCAAAGGTAATATCACAGCCACAAGCCTGGGCAATGATTTCTGCGGTGCGTCGTGTACGACCTAAATCGCTACTGATGACATGAGTAATGCCAAGCGAGCGGGCGCGTTCGCCGACCTGCATGGCTTGCTGCTCACCTTTAGCGGTCAGTGGGCTATCTGACTGGCCTTGAATACGTCGCTCGGCGTTCCACTGCGTCTCACCATGGCGAACAAGGTATACCTGTAACATGCGTTTTTTCCGTTATATACTCGTCATACTTTGAGTGGCAGATGCGTTGGCTACGAGTTACTCGGCTCATCCATGAGCCTCGCCCTTACGGGCCGCCGCTTTGCGGCGTTCAAATCTGTTCCTGACAGATTAGTCGCTCCCCCAGCCACATAGTTATCTATGCACCAGGGGGTTTCTCGCTTGCAGCCTTCCTGTCACTCAAATTATATAGAATAGACTGCGATGAATTTTTTCAAACCGAGCTTAATTATGCACAAGGTTATCTCTGCTACCACCAATCCTGCCAAAATTCAGGCAATTCTACAGGCATTTGAAGAGATTTTCGGTGAAGGATCCTGCCATATCGAACCCGCTGCCGTCGAGAGTGGTGTGCCAGAACAACCTTTTGGAAGTCAGGAAACGCGTACTGGCGCACGAAATCGGGTTGAAAACGCGCGCCGTCTGCATCCGCAGGCCGATTTCTGGGTAGCCATCGAAGCAGGAATTGATGATGACGCCACGTTCAGTTGGGTGGTGATTGATAATGGCGCGCAGCGAGGCGAAGCGCGTTCAGCAACGTTACCGCTGCCTGCGGTTATTCTCGAAAAGGTCCGTCAGGGGGAAGCACTCGGTCCGGTGATGTCACAGTATACGGGTATTGATGAGATCGGCCGTAAAGAGGGAGCAATTGGTGTCTTTACTGCAGGAAAACTGACGCGCTCCAGCGTTTACCACCAGGCAGTAATTCTGGCGCTTAGCCCGTTTCATAACGCGGTGTATTGGTAGCGTTGTGCCGGATGGCGGCTTCGCCTTATCCGGCATACGGCTCAGCGTCATTTGTAGGCCTGATAAAATGCGGCAGCATCGCCATCAGGAAATTCAATTTTTTCCGAGCAGTACCTGCTCCAACCACTGACGCAGCTCTACTGGCGCCGACTTGAGGCTGTTAGAACCACGTGTAATTGTGGCGATCCCGGCCCCGAGCTCATTTTTTAACTCACGCTGACTCATCTCACCGCGCAGAAGTTCTTCAATGATGCGCACGCGCGTACCCAGCGCTTCGCGCTCATCTGGCGTTAACATCAAATTAAGCAGTGGTTGGTGTAAATCCTGATCGTAGGCGTGTTTAAGCAGGTCGACAAAACGTAACCACTCCTGGTGACGCTGTTCTGCCATCGCTGCTGAATAGGGTGATTGCTGAGTCATAAAGTGTCGCCATCGTTATGGGGGAAGCGCGCTTGCTTCCCCCTTTTGTACTCTTTAACGAGTACGATAGCATAACACACTCGACTCGATCAGTAACGACGTTGCCATTCTGCGTTGCTCATCAACTCCGGTTTATCCCCCAGGAAATAGCGATAATAGGCGTCATAAGCCAGAACGTTTTTCACATACCCTCTTGTCTCAGAGAAAGGAATACTTTCAACAAATGCCACTGCGTCAATTCGCCCAGCGCTATTACCAAGCCAGGTGCGAACGCGTCCCGGCCCGGCGTTATAGGCCGCAGAAGCAAAAATGCGGTTGTTGCCAAATTGCTGATATACATACTGCAAATAGCTGGTACCGATGTTGATATTAGTTTCAGGATCCAGCAACTGACTGGGGCTGCTGTAACCTGGAATCGAGAACATTTTCACCGTATGCGTCGCTGTGCCCGGCATAATCTGCATCAACCCACTGGCTCCAACCGGTGATTTTACTTTCGGGTTCCATGCGCTTTCCTGACGCGCAATTGCCATCGCGTAGCTTTGCTGAATATCCTTCCCGCTGGTGTAGCGAGAAAACAGATCTTTGTAGGCCAGAGGGAAACGCTCTTCCAGATGATCCCAGAGTTTGCCGGCGATCGTTGCCTGCACGCTCAGATCCCACCAGTGGTTGTTGAATGCGTAACGCGCCAGTTGCGCCTGTTCAGACTTCGTGCGGCTGGTGACCAGATTCGCCCATTCACTGCGCGCAGTATTATCCATGTTCCAGTACATTAACTCACGTACGCGTGCCATTTCAGGTCCCTGAGTCAGGGCAGAGTTGACATCTGTAGGTGCTTTGTCGACCTTCAGCTCATACTCTTCACCCAACTTTTGCGCCGCTACCATTGGATAGAAACCGCGCTGCTGCATCAAAGAATGCAGGATCTCTTTCGCTTCGGCATCACGCCCCCGCTCCAGCAACAGATCCGCCTGCCAGTAGCGCCATTCATCCTTCTCTTTGGCTTCCATCGGCAAGCGCGCCAGCCAGGTATTCAGACCACGCCGATCGCCAGTTCCCAGCGCCATCCGCACGCGACGTTCCACAAGCGTGGTGGATTGCGATCGCATAATAGCGTCATCACGCCATTTCGCCTGCTCGTCGGTAACATCATTGCCCATCAGGCGCCAGGCGACGATATCACGCAGCTCCTGAGTTTGATCGTCATTAAGCTGCTGCGCCTGCGCCAGTGACGGGATCATCAAACGTGCATTTTCCACATCCTGACGCGCAACACTGGCAAACGCCACCGCCGCCATCTGGCGAGTGAAATCCGTTGCTTCGGTCGTGCGGGCAAATGTCATAACGGAATTAGGATCATTTGCCAGCGCGATGATCGCCGAAGCTATGGTCTGATACTCGGCTGGCATCTGTCCTGCCAGCGCAGTCACCAGCCCCGTATTACCTGCTTTCATCGCCAGGCGAATACGTTCCAGATAAGCCAGCGGATCCTGAGTGCCCGATGCCCGCCAAACGCCGAATAATTTGTCACAGGCATTGGGCTGACTTTTTCCGCTCAGCCAAAGCTCTTTCGCCCCCTGCCAGGCTTCCTCTGCTTGCCCGGTGCTCCATTTCGCATAGTAGTAGTTACATTGCGCTTCGGTAGTACCGGGTTTATCCGGGCTAAACGCTAACAATCCGCGCCAGTCTTCCCGACGAGCCAGCTCGTTCACAAAACGCGATTGCAATGTGCGGGCTGGAGGCAACGTAGGATTGGCACGCACAAAATTCGTTACAGTAATGGTGGGTTGATTCATGAGATCGTCAGTTATCTGACGATATTCAAGATAGGGATACAGAGGATAGCTCTTCAGGCCAGGCATCATCTGCTCTACAACATCCATCTGTCGGTTATCCCAGGCCTGCTTAATTTGCGCATAGCGGTTACGCTGCTCATCCAGAGAATCGGCCCGCGCCATTTGACTTACCGTCAGCAGACATACGCTGGCAGCCAGTAGGTGCCAGGTAAATTTTTTGGCTTTGTCCACAAGCTCTTCCTCTTGTCGTGTTACGTCTGTGCAGCATCATGCCGCTTAATAGATTTATGCTAACCAGACATTACAGAATGTGCCACGTTCCGGACACTTTTTTACTTTTGTTGCGGGTGAGATCTGCTGGCTGGGATTAGACCGTGAAAAAGGCTACACTTCGCCTTTGATAACTATTCATCACTATAAAAGAGGCGAAGTCCAACGTGGCTCAATTCGTTTATACCATGCATCGTGTCGGCAAAGTGGTTCCGCCGAAACGTCATATTCTTAAAAACATCTCTCTGAGTTTCTTCCCTGGCGCCAAAATCGGCGTGCTCGGTCTGAACGGCGCGGGTAAATCTACCCTGCTGCGCATCATGGCCGGCATTGACACCGACATCGAGGGCGAAGCACGTCCACAGCCAGGTATCAAGATCGGTTACCTACCGCAGGAACCGAAACTGAACCCGGAACATACCGTTCGTGAATCAGTTGAAGAAGCTGTTGCCGAAGTCGTTAACGCCCTGAAAGGCCTGGATGAAGTGTACGCGAAGTACGCTGAACCCGATGCTGATTTCGACAAGCTCGCCGCACAACAGGGCAAGTTTGAAGAGATTATTCAGGCGCACGACGGTCATAATCTCAACGTGCAGCTCGAACGTGCCGCTGACGCATTGCGTCTGCCAGACTGGGATGCAAAAATTGAGAAGCTCTCCGGTGGTGAACGCCGCCGTGTCGCGCTGTGCCGCCTGCTGCTGGAAAAGCCAGACATGCTGCTGCTCGACGAACCAACCAACCACCTGGATGCCGAATCTGTTGCGTGGCTGGAACGCTTCCTGCACGACTTCGAAGGCACTGTGGTGGCGATTACCCACGACCGTTACTTCCTCGATAACGTTGCCGGATGGATTCTGGAGCTGGACCGCGGCGAAGGTATTCCTTGGGAAGGTAACTACTCTTCCTGGCTGGAGCAGAAAGATCAGCGTCTGGCACAGGAAGCCTCTCAGGAAGCGGCCCGCCGCAAATCCATTGAGAAAGAACTGGAATGGGTGCGTCAGGGTGCCAAAGGCCGTCAGTCTAAGGGCAAAGCCCGTCTGGCTCGCTTTGAAGAGCTCAACAACACCGAGTACCAGAAACGTAACGAAACCAACGAACTGTTTATTCCACCTGGACCACGTCTGGGCGATAAAGTCGTTGAGGTCAGCAACCTGCGTAAATCCTACGGCGATCGTGTGCTGATCGACGACCTGAGCTTCTCCGTACCGAAAGGGGCTATCGTCGGCATTATCGGTCCGAACGGCGCGGGTAAATCGACTCTGTTCCGTATGCTGTCCGGTCAGGAACAACCTGACAGCGGCACCATCGAACTGGGTGAAACCGTCAAGCTGGCCTCCGTTGACCAGTTCCGTGACGCTATGGATAACAGCAAAACCGTGTGGGAAGAAGTATCCGGTGGGCTGGATATTATGCGTATCGGCAACACTGAAATGCCAAGCCGCGCCTACGTAGGCCGCTTCAACTTCAAAGGTGTTGATCAGGGTAAACGTGTAGGCGAACTGTCCGGTGGTGAGCGTGGTCGTCTGCACCTCGCGAAGCTGCTGCAGGTTGGCGGCAACATGCTGCTGCTCGATGAACCGACAAACGACCTGGATATCGAAACCCTGCGCGCGCTGGAAAACGCCTTGCTGGAGTTCCCGGGTTGCGCCATGGTTATCTCGCACGACCGTTGGTTCCTCGACCGTATCGCCACCCACATTCTGGATTACCAGGATGAAGGCAAAGTCGAGTTCTTCGAAGGTAACTTTACCGAATACGAAGAGTACAAGAAACGTACCCTGGGTGCAGATGCGCTGGAACCGAAGCGTATCAAGTACAAGCGTATTGCGAAGTAATACTACTCTAGCGGATGGCTCTGCCATCCGCTTTAATAAAACTTAATACGATTTTAAGTTAGAATATAATCATTCATTTGAGAATAAAAAAATGGTAATTTTATTGCCACCTCTCCTATATCCATCAAAAAATATAAATACTCTCAATACATACCACCTAAGAAAAACCAGTAATAGACAATCACAGTTGTAGTGTTTTAACAACTGTGCTAAAAAAACAGATACGTCATCAATTAAACATTAACTTATATAGTTTATATATAAATAGACCCCAGCAATATTAAAACTCATTTGATAACATACAAAGGAATGATATGTTTCATCACATTATTTATTTTGAGCTGTATCGGCAAAAAGAATGCAATCAATGGGATAGATGAATATCTCACGCCAAGAATATTCTATCATCCCAACCGATTAATTAAGCTCATCGAATAACTCATGGAAATAAAAAACACTTTACCCGATCACTCTATTGCCAGAAAAAAAAGACTGATCTGTTCAATTTTCAAAAAATGTCGCCAAATTGATATCCAGCATCATTTGTGGAAAACGATGATCGCGGCCCCGATGTGCCTGCTAATTGTCTATCTGGTGATTTTCTGTCAACCTCGCTACGTCAGCGAAGCTAAAGTCGCGGTCAAACGTCAAAACGAACTCGACAATAGCAGTCTGAATGTTGGCTTGATATTGGGCGCATCGACCCCCTCTTCTGCGGAAGACTCGCTGTATCTGAAAGAGTACATTAACTCTCCGGATATGCTACAAAGCCTGGATAAGAAGCTCAATTTCCATCGAGCCTTCAACCAAAGCGGCTGGGACTTTCTTTACCATCTTCCCATAGCTATCACCACAGAACGCTACCTTGAATACTACCGCTCCCGTCTGAGCGTTGATTACGACGAAAAATCAGGTTTACTGTCAATTCAGACGCAAGGCTTCACGCCTGAGTTTGCTCAACAATTTAACCAAGCCATACTTAAGGAGTCAGAGCGTTTTATTAATGAGCTCTCGCATAAAATCATACGCGAGCAGATGCAGTTTGCTGAGGATGAACTACAGCAGGCGAAAGATCGCCTGAACAACAGTAAGAGTCATCTTCTGGCGTATCAAAATAATAATAATGTACTCGACCCAGCAGCTTCAGCCGAAGCAGCCAGTACGCTGGTCAATACACTGATGAGTAAAAAAATAGAGATGGAGGCAGATCTACGCAATCTGCTGACCTATTTACGTGAAGATGCTCCTCAGGTGGTCAGTACCCAAAATGCCATTAAGTCATTACAAGCCCAGATTGAAGTTGAGCAAAACAAAATTACCGCACCTGATGGCAAAAAACTTAACAGCATGGCCGCTGATTTTGAAGAACTCAAAAACACGGTGAAATTTGATACCGATATATACGCCTTAGCGCTGAAAGCCATCGAGAAAACCAGAATGGAAAGCGCACGTAAGCTAAAAACGCTATCCATAATTAGCTCACCACAATTACCGCAAGAATCTCGCTTTCCGAACATCCCCTATCTCTTAGCGAGCTGGTTATTAGTGTGTTGTCTGCTTTTTGGTACGACCAAATTATTGATCGCCATTATTGAAGATCACAAAGAATGATATCCGCCACCGATATAAATGACAGAGTCTATTATGAAATTAGTTAAATCGATTCTTGTATTGAGCATCTTACTATCCTGCCAAGTTTTGGCTGTCGGAATTACTGCGGATCAGCAGCTAACCGGTGCTGCAGCACTCCCTGAAGCACTCGTAGCCAAAACACAGACCACGGACAACAGCGGCTTTGATAACACACCGATGCCAACGCCTGCACCGGTGTTAAGCCGTATGTTCGGTGCTCAGCTGTTTACCGGTACCACCGCTGATAGCGGTGCCAGTATCGGCTTTAATCCCAATTACATTATCGGACTTGGCGATACCATTCAGATTAGATTGTGGGGAGCATTTAATTTTGACGGAGCCCTCCCCGTCGATCCCAAAGGAAACATTTTTGTCCCCAACATCGGCCCACTGAACGTTAACGGCATAAATAACAGCCAGTTAAACAGTCGAGTGACGACCAAAGTGAAAGAAGTCTATCAGTCGAATGTCAACGTCTATGCTTCGCTTCTTCAGGCGCAACCGGTAAAAGTATTCGTCACAGGGTACGTCAGAAATCCCGGGCTATATGGCGGCGTCGCCTCCGATTCGCTGCTCTCTTATCTGAGTAAAGCGGGCGGAGTGGATAGTGAGCGAGGAAGCTACGTGGATATCACTGTGAAACGTGGTAAGAGTGTACGTGCACACGTCAATCTTTATGATTTTCTGCTCAATGGTTCACTGAATCTTTCTCAGTTTTCCGATGGGGATACAATTATCGTCGGCCCTCGACAATACACCTTTAGCGTAGAAGGTGATGTTTATAACAGCTATGACTTCGAGTTCCACAATAGCACCATTCCCGTTTCAGAAGCGCTGGCATGGTCGCGTCCCAAACCGGGAGCAACGCATTTCACTATTATCCGCCAGCAGGGGGCAATGAAGCGGACGGAGTATCACCCACTAAACAGTTCACCAGGCAAAATCCTGCAGGATGGCGATAAACTTATCATCAGCTCCGACCGCTACGCTGGCACCATACAGATTCGCATTGAAGGCGCTCACTCTGGTGAACATGCTGTCGTATTGCCATACGGCTCCACAATGAAACAGGTGCTGGCGCAGATTAAACCTAACAACATGTCGCAACTCAGTAGTATTCAGCTTTACCGCCACTCAGTGGCGACCCGTCAGAAAGAGATGCTGAATACCTCTTTGCAAAAACTGGAAGAGGCTTCTTTGTCCTCTCAATCCGCTACGCAGGAAGAAGCTCGACTGCGTGTGCAGGAAGCCCAACTCGTCAGTCGTTTCGTAGCAAAAGCACGTAACGTGGTGCCTAAAGGTCAGGTCGTCCTTAACGGAAGTAATCTTGATAGCGTCATCCTGGAAGATGGCGACGTTATTACGATCCCGGAGAAAACCTCATTAGTTATGATCCATGGTTCGGTTCTTTTTCCCAACGCAATATCCTGGAACGAGAAGCTGGATGTGGATGATTACATTGAGAAGTGCGGCGGTCTGACTCAAAAGTCCGGTCAGTCGAAAATCATCGTTATTCACCAGGATGGTTCGGCGGTGGATGCCGACGACGTAGACGACGTTCTACCTGGCGATGAAATCATGGTACTGCCGATGTATGAAACTAAAAATCTGGAAGTCACACGGGGTATTTCCACCATTCTTTATCAGTTGGCTGTAGCAGCAAAAGTCATTCTGGACCTGTAAGACAAAGAGGGTGGCGGAGAGATTCCGCCACCAAAAAAACACTAACATGGAAGCCATTCAGGATGATAGGCATCTACTCTTCAGGTATCTGGCAGATCCCGCACCTTCAGAATTTTTTAGGTGAAGCGTGCCATAAACTGTCACATCTTTCGGCCCCAAATTCAGTCGACGCGATCGCCGTCTGGGGAGAGCGAGCCGTCTCTCAGCGTCCAATAGAACAGGCTAAAAAGGCCGGGCTGCCAATACTGCGGTTGGAAGACGGTTTTACCCGTTCATTAGGGTTGGGCATCAATGGAGCGCCACCTTTAGGCATGGTCGTTGATGATTTAAGCATTTACTACGATGCCAGCCGTCCCAGCCGCCTGGAAGTACTCATTCAGAAGGAAGCTAAAGAGCCACATTTACAACACGATGCTCTGCGGGCGATGGCCTTCATGGTTGAGAACGATCTCTCAAAATACAACCACTCACTTCCCTTTAATGAAGGGCACCATGCTGGCGTGACATTGGTCATTGATCAAACCTACGGGGATGTATCCATCACTCTGGGCGGTGCCAGTGAGAGACAATTCGCAGAGATGTTGTCCTGTGCCAAACGGGAGCAGCCTGAAGGCGAAATTTGGGTTAAAACACATCCTGATGTTTTGACAGGTAAGAAGAAAGGATATTTTGACAACCTGGCCCAGGATCCAAGTATTCGACTTATAACTGAAGATTTCAGCCCACAATCACTGCTACAGCATGTCTCTACCGTTTATACCGTAACATCACAATATGGTATTGAGGCGCTGATGGCAGGTAAAAAGGTCATTTGTTTCGGTTTGCCCTGGTACGCAGGATGGGGCCTGACCGATGATCGGCATCAATTCGCAGATAGACTTGCCGCACGCCGAGGAAGCGCCCCACTTACCGCTCTGGTAGCGGCTGCCTGGCTGCAATATAGCCGCTATATCGACCCGTATACAGGTAACCCTGGTACGCTATTAAATGTGCTGGAATATCTCCATTTACAACGCACATACCTTCTGACTCGCCACGGAAATCTCTGGGCTCCGGGTATGACGCTTTGGAAAAGCAGCATAGTAAAACCTTTTCTGGCTACACCTACAAACCATGTCAATTTCTCACGCAGTGGACGGGGGGCCAACATCTGCGTGGTATGGGGGATCAAAGGAGAGCAACGCTGGCATGTGGCAGCATCACAGCGCGAGATTCCCGTTTGGCGAATGGAAGACGGTTTCTTGCGATCTTCCGGTTTGGGTTCAGATCTACAGCCTCCTCTATCCCTGGTTCTCGACAAAACAGGTATCTATTACGATGCCACGCGGCAAAGCGATCTGGAAAATTTACTAAACAATTCACATCTGACAAAAGAACAGCAGCAACGTGCCGAAGCGCTGAGGCAAAAGTTGATAGCCACCAAACTCAGCAAATATAACCTTGGTGAACAATGGGTAATTCCATGCGTAACCGCGGGGAAACGAAAATTACTGGTTACCGGTCAGGTTGAAAACGATGCCTCCATGGCTCGCGGAACACGGTCCACCAACACTAATTTGGCATTATTGCAGACCGTTCGTGCTCGTTACCCCAATGCCTTCATCATCTATAAACCCCACCCGGACGTTCTGGTGGGTAATCGTCCTGGACATATAGCAGAAAAAGATATGCAACAACTGGCTGATTGCGTGGCACTTGATGCCGATATTATCGAGTGTATTCAGCAGGTTGATGAAGTACATACTATGACGTCGCTATCAGGATTTGAAGCCCTCATACATGGTAAAAAAGTCTTTTGCTACGGCATTCCCTTCTATGCTGGCTGGGGGTTAACCACTGATGAACACACCTGTGAGCGCCGACAGAACTGCATCTCACTCAACGACTTGCTGTACCAAACGCTGATTAGCTACCCCATCTACATTCACCCGGAGCTGAAACTGTGCATTACACCTGAAATGGCCATTGACTGGTTGCTGGCTCAAAAGCGCCAGAACTTAAGTCTCAACCAACACAGAGCAAGCCAGTATCTGCAACGGCAAAGTCGAAAATTGCAAATGCTTTATAACGCCATGAAAACAAGATAACGAGAAGGATCTCTATGAACAGCAATACGATCAATACACTTCTCTCTGGTAAGAGTTACTTGCTACTACAAGGACCAATGGGACCGTTTTTCAATGAGATGGCGGAATGGCTGGAATCGCAGGGACGTAAAGCCACTAATGTTGTTTTTAATGCCGGCGACCGTTTTTATTGCCGGAAGCGGCAATATCTGGCCTACACGAAGACACCGAGGGAGTTTCCACATTGGTTAAAAGAGACATGGCAAGAAAATCCATTTGATACCATTCTGTGCTTTGGTGATTGCCGCCAATTACATCAGGCAGCAAAACGCTGGGCGCAGGCCAAAGGGGTACGTTTTCTGGCCTTTGAAGAGGGGTACTTACGACCGCACTTCATTACTCTCGAGAAAGGCGGCGTTAATGCTTATTCCTCAATTCCTAGAGAGCCAGAGTTTTACCGCAATTTACCCCCACAACCGGAGCTGGAGGTTCAGAGTTTAAAGCCTTCAACTAACCTGCGTATCTGGCATGCTATTTGGTATTACCTGATCAGTTGGATATATCGGACCCAATTTCCTCAATACAGACACCATAAAGTCTTTTCCCCCTGGTATGAAGCCAAATGTTGGATCCGTGCTGGCTGGCGTAAACAGTGGTATCGCTACAAAGAACGACACGTGATGACGTTGCTGAAAACAACATTGGATAAACGCTACTTTTTGGCCATTCTACAAGTATACAACGACAGCCAGATTCGAAATCATAGCCCGTATAAGGATGTGCGTAATTATATTAATGATGTTATGTACTCATTTTCTAAAAAAGCTTCACCAGCAGATTTTTTGGTGTTCAAACACCATCCGATGGATCGCGGACACCGCCTGTATGCACCGTTAATTAAAAAATTAGGCAAACTATATGGTGTAAGTAATAGGGTGATTTATGTGCACGATCTGCCAATGCCACGTTTGCTGACCCATACGAAAGCCGTCATAACTATCAATAGCACTGCTGGGATATCTGCGCTTATTCACAATAAGCCACTTAAGGTATTAGGGCAAGCTCTATATGATATTAAAGGGTTGACTTACCAAGGACATTTAAATCAATACTGGGGTGCTCACTTTAAGCCTGACACGAGGTTATTCAAGAAATTCAGCAAATATTTACGTGTAAACACTCAAATTAATGCAGTGTTTTATGGAAAGAAATCACCTGAAATGGTGCAATATCAGGTGACTCATAAAAAGAATATTACTGAAGGGAAGTGGTTCTTACAGTGACTTCAAAATACTTACATTTAATTAATCCTAGAAACCTAAATCCATAATACTTATAAAACCATTTGTTTTTTGCTCTATATTTTTCATCATATCCCGTCCAATGAAACATGGATAACAATCCATCTCCCTACTCACCGCTGATATTTAATCGCTGTATAATATTTACCATACCTCAAGCCATTTTTGACAATATAAAACTCCAAATTACTTTCACGTTTTAAATTTTCAATACATGGGGTTGATATAAATCACATATTATTTTTTAATCGAGATGAAACCAACTCACTACTTATGAAAAACATAATTTCATTTAATGAATTTTTAACAACATTGTTGTGGCGAGTGACATACATTTCATCATTGTGAAAAACAATAAGTTTACTTCTTTTCATATAATTAATAGCATCTATTAAATGAGGTATATGATCAGAATATGTTTCATCATTTCGTGATGTAACTAGATATATCCTCCCTGGAGGAGTCAATGTTCTCCTAATAACTTCACCTAAATGCTCAGAGTAAAACTCTTTATCAGAGTCACTCGCTTCCTTAGGGTATATATACGAAAGATGGGACTTAAATTTATCAATCCATTTAACTAAATCAAACTGAGGTATTGCACAGATAGCAGCACCTACCCCAATTTCATGAGAAAAAAGCAATGCAGCGTATCCTCCCTTTGAAAAACCTAACATTATGACATCTTCCTTAAGGAGTTTATATTCTTTAATTTTCTCATTTATAAAGTAAATTACTGCATCTTTAGTATTAAGAGTTCCATTAATACCAAGATAATAATCGCCAACCATCCCATGATCATCTTTAATATATATCTTCCTGACGTTAAAGTGTTTTAGACCGGCTAAAAGAGTATAAGGATATCGTTTATCATCATCACTTGATTTTTCATCACCAAGAGATTGAAAAATAATTATTAATTTTCGCTCTCCTCGATAATTTTCAATAGGATATGGATCTTCAATATATGTTATAGTTGTTCCATTCATATGATCGAATTTTTTCTCATGAAATGCCATAATAATCCCTATCTACTCACATCATTTATTGGATATTTTCACAAAACTTAATTAATCAATTAAAATAATCGTAAAATTTTTGCGCGAACTTATTAAACTCATCATGACAATTTGCATATGGAAATTCACAAGAACTAAAATCATTTGCACAAAAAGAATGGGGTAAATTATTGCCAGCTTTCGCATCTAGTAATCGATCATAGTAGAATGACGCAGTTGGTGAGCGGATATTAAAATAGTAGCTTATATCAATTTTAGGCGTTGACACGCCATAAATATACTGTAGATAAGGTACAAAAAAAGTAGCCATATTTATATCTGTTGTAGACCTAAATTTATTAGTTAAGAAATTCAAAATACGCTCACCAAAGATATCATACGCTAATATATAATAACTTTTACGTAGCGGCACATAAGTGTGAACAAGATTATGATTAAAAGTTATATCAAACATCTCCAAAAAAAGATCATTGCTATTTTTACAAGCTATTGATGTAGATGTAAGTTTATCATGTTCGAAATTTATATTTTTATTCCCAATAAATATACTTGCAATTTCATTTGAGTGAAAAAAATGAGCTGCGCTGATTTCACGTGCCACAAAAAAATCATCATTAAAATAGATAAAATGCTCGGACAGATCATTAATATTGTGAAGACATGCTTCGATCACATGAGAGTTAAAAGTTGGTAAATATTTTTCAGGAATTATATCACGATGGTCTACAATATGTACTTTTTCTCTAATACCTATAGGAGTCGGAGGAATTTGAGAATCCGTAATAATATAGATATTACGAACCCAGGGCATATACATTTCCAAGCTTAATAGCGAATAGTAAATTTCATTATGATCATCAAACCTAGATTTTTCTAGTGCATGAGGTGTCGTATGACCGTCCCACAGATGAGAATAAGTGTCTCTTTTATTTTTCCATTGCAGGTCCAGATCCGAAACCCAAGTATAAACCACATCTATGTCAAAATCAGGAATGAATTGATTATCAATATTTTCACAAGCATCAATGATGCTATTTTCCCCACCAAAATGAGTTACTCCCTGGGTGAGATGAAGAGGATATTTATTTAACAAGGCATCTCTAAAAAAAATATTAGGTCGATTGAAAAGTTTTCTTATTTTCCGAAACATTAATTTACCTCAGCATCAACAAATATAAAATTTGAAGTATATCCAGAGTACAACAAACTATACGATTATCAGAAAGATATTTAATTTAGAAGTGTACTTATATATTGACGTTCACATCATCTTAATACACTCAATAAATATACCGTTAGCATATAAAATCTTTTGATATAAATCCATTTCAAAACCTAATCAACGCTACGAATTTTAAAATAAACAATCAGATCTCTAATAAGATATTATCTCCATTAGAGACCTTTGATCGTGATCATCTATAACAATAATGGCCAGTATTCATTCAAAAAGTTAGTATACTCGAATTTATTTATTCTAAGTTTAGTTTGTTTTTTGGAATACTAATAATAATTTCATTTTCGAGTTTAGAAGTATGTGGCACTATAGAGTCGAGAAAAGTAGAGTATTCCTCATCAACTTCCTTCCTCATCTTATTAAATGTAATTGCTAATGGACACCTACCAGAACCATGAACAGTTTGCAACCATGTTAGTTTCTCATGATGACCTCCATTAAGATTGGCAAATTGTATTTTAGTTTCCGAGCAATTTCTTCCGTAACAATTTACAGCATTTACAACCGGCAGAAATTTAAAAAAGTAAGAATCCAAATCATTTATTTTAAATAAAACTTGATGATACTGATTTAAAATTAAATTATTAACGCAACAATAATTCTCCACAGGATTAAATTTGTACTCAAAACTGCCATAAATGCTAGAAAATAAATCCTGCAATGTATTATTTTTTGATATTTGTTTTTTTATATAAGTAATACCTGACATTTCTTCATTAACAAAATAATCAAAGCCAGCCTCGCGTAAGAAGAAAAAGTTCAGTCCAACAAAAACAAAATACTCAAGTCGAAGTGAGCTTCTGGATATAACTTTCTCATAGAAATCATTATAGCTTTTATACACTGCATAATTAGCATTAGAACTTTCAATAGAATCCGATATATATGACACTCTATCGAAATATGTATATTTCTCTAATGTCCTACATTGATATTTTAATACATTACTTTTATTTTTATTTAAATTATCAATATTATCAATAATAACTAAATTGACTCTAACCGTTCCATTGTTTACTGCTAAAAGATGTTGAGCATTCCCATTCTCTTGTTTCATAGCTTTATGTCCATTTACTATTAGACTATTAGTTCTTTTTACTAACGCATCACTGAAGAACAAACGTGGCTTAGTTAGTAGTTTGGTTAATTTTGTCATTTAGAGCACTCGTTAATAAAACTCTTCATAACTTTTGAAATTTCATAGTGATCTATATACGTTCTTCGTGCCCCCTCACCAAGTTTTTTTAGTAACGTTTCATCATTCATTAGCATTTCCATTTTTCTGGAAAAATCTACGGTATCAAAGCAAGGTGATATAAGAGAGTTATAGCCATCTTTCAAAAATTCTTTTGGCCCATAACCAATGTCATAACTAATAACCGGTTTACCCATGCTAAAACTTTCAATATAAACCATACCAAAAGGTTCTTTGAACGCAGTAAGAGCACAGAATGAACTAGCATAAATCTCCTCATAAACCAAAGATGTTGGTTCACAAATCCTTACTTGTTCTGATAAATCATAATCTGCAATCATTTTTAATAATGATTCTTTCTTATCACCATCACCATATATATCAAGATTCCAGTCTGGATATTTTTTAGCAATTAAAGCAAAAGACTCTATCAATAAATTAAATTGTTTTATTTCAACTAGTCGACCAAATGATACTATTCTCTTAGGAGAGAGTATATTGCTACACCCTTTAATCATAGAAAGTTTATCTTCGATTCCATTAGGTATATTTGTTACATTAAATATACCATTATTAATATACTCCTCCTTTTGGAATCTTGTTAATGCGATCACTTTGTGTGCTTTCCGGTAAGTCCTCAGTATCGACTGTTGGATTTCATCACTATGTGAACTAAATTCTTTATGCTCCTGAGCCATAACAACATTGGAATTATGACTATATTTTATGATATTGACACATAATCCGGGAAAAGTACCAACGAGAGTACAATTTCTCAGTGTTCGTAGAATAAGAATTAGTTTTAAATCGGTTAAAATAGACAATCCAGAATATAAATCTTCAGTTTTCTTAAATAACCTTGATTTAAATTTTGATAGCAAGTTTTCATATTTATTTCGAAACTTACCTTTGCTTCTTGCGTCATTAAGATACTCTAATCTTACACTCGGGTCTAAATTGAGTTTGGGTATCGCTTCTGTTCTACGTAATGATATCACAGTGACCATATAACCAATTGATACTAAGTAATTCGCTTGATTAATTACAGTCTGAACTGTTCCTCCGACACCATATAAGTTATAACAAAAATATACGATATGATTTTGTTTTTTTTCGAGCAACTTATCTATAAGATAATTTGATTTACCAAAATTAGGATAGTCCTGTCTTACGATGGCACGATTACGTCTGGCCTTTAATGTCAATGCCTTATCAAAGTTTTCAAAAGAAAATATATTTTCCAATTCATCTATTGTTCTGACCGTTACTCCCAAAAAATCATTAGGCGAGTTCATAAAATGCCCACGTTCATGTTTGTAAAAATCGTAATCAAACTGAAGAAAAATAACAGGTATATTTAACAGGTTAAACTCAAAAGACACGGAAGAATAATCAGTAATGCATAATGCTGTATCTTTAAGGACAACATTGAAATCATTTTGACCAACAAACCCTATATTTCCTTCAAAAATTTCTTCAACCTCACGCTGTAAGTATAAAATTTTCTCATGCAGATAAAAAACTACCTTCAATTTGTGGTTATCAGCATACTCCATGATTCTTGTACTATCTTTTATTTTTTTCACAAGTGAAAGAAACGTATTTTCTTTTCCCTTAATAGTCCAATCATCTCTCCAGGTAAAAAAGAACAACATATTCTGATTGGTTTTTCTTATGTATTGAAGATTTTCATGTCTAGAAAGACCACTATTGACTAATCGGCATGATAAGAAGCCAATATTTGTTATTAACCGTTTAAGAATCTGAAGATCAGAGGAGTCCACTGATCTTCTATCATTGTAATAATTACTTAATATATATCTATAAAAGCCACGCAAATCATTCCTATCAAAATAACTTCGCAAATAAAATATCTTATGTTTAAGAATAATGTTATATGTTTGTTTTATGTCTTTCTGAGGTTGAAGAACATCTTTTACAATTTTATATTCCGAGCTTAGAGATGTGTGGAAATATCTAATCCTTCCATTATAATGCCCTTTATAAAAATGTACTTTTTTATATGATATAATTCCGTGCTGTAAATATATAATAGGAGACCACCCTCTGCTGAGAGGCTTTTTTTTGAAAGAAGGGAACACATCCATATAGCCATCATTAAGTACAAGGTAATCTGCTTTATAGAATAACCATCGATGTTTTAAACTATCTTTTATGATAACGTTTTTCGAATATGGCTTTAGCTTATCGCTATCTATATTGTTACGCCCACAAACATAATAAGTATTTTTAAACCCCTCATTAATTCTATGTGCAAAATAAGAAAATCCATTATCTCTCGCTTGCTCACCACCTTTTTCACTTATTAGAACAAGAAGATCTTCCCGATTCTTTACCGAATTCCTCATATAAAAGCACCCATCCATAGATTTTGTAATTAACAAGCAATCGTCATTTATACTTATTTTTTAGTGTGTTTATTTAAGAACGGATTCATGATATATAGTTAACGCTTCCACTACATCATCATATATAAACACTTCATTATCATTATTTATAACAATAGCCATATTACAATATTTCTTCAATAATTCATCACTATGTGACACCATTAGTAATGACATTTCTTTTGATCTTTCAGAAAATATCAAGTCACATTTTCTTTTAAATCGCGAATCACCAACAGCAGTAATTTCATCAACTAAATAATAATCAAATTTAAATGCCATACTTAATCCAAAACCTAACCTCGATCGCATCCCCGAAGAATACGTTTTAATCGGCATGTCAAAGTATTTTCCTAGTTCAGAGAACTCCTCCACAAAAGCAATAACTTCTCTGAAATCATTTTTTGCAGCATAAAGCCTGGCTACAAATTTCACATTCTCCCGACCAGTTAAGCTCCCCTGAAACCCTCCTGCCAATCCTACTGGCCATGAAATAGTTTGATCGGTTGTTATCATTCCACTATCTGGATGATCGATACCTCCAATCATACGAAGTAATGTAGATTTACCTGCACCGTTACGCCCAATCAGCGCAACACTCTTACCTGTTGGTAACTCAAAGTTTAAATCCTTGAATACGTAGTGACGCCCTTTCGACGTGATATATGATTTCGTTAAATTTTCGACTTTGATCATGATGAAGTTAGCATTGCTCTCCGCCGGAACCAATAACTGGCTAAACCAAGAAAAAAGATCCCTAGTGCACAAATAGCCAGATAGCCAAAACTCACTCCATCGCTAGTATAGTTAGCAACAACGGCCTCTCTGCTAAGTTCGACAACATGAACGATGGGATTCCAAAGGACATAGGACTGATACTGCTTAGGAATTGCCTGAAGTGGAAACATAATGCATGAAATAAAGTAAAGTGGCTTGATAACGATAGGAAGAAACTTTTCTGTTTCTGGGTGTGAGCTTCCTATCACCATAAAGATCAGTCCCACACCGCATGAAAATATAATGAGCAAAAACCATGTACTAAATAAGAGTAATACACGAGCAAGTGAAAAAATCTCACCGCACAAACTAAGAATCCCCATCAGAACCAGATAGACAAGGATATAAATAACCATTTCCAGCAAAGTCCTTGCAATTACTGTATCTACTGGTTTTACTGGTCTGTAATTAAATAGTCCCTGATTAGCTTCAATTGCTTTAACTGACCGAATGGATATGTCACTAAAAATGAAATAGGGAATAATACCATTAATCAAAAAAACCGGGAAAGATATATCAGGCATTGTGCGATGCATTATATATCCAAAGATAACTAACATTACCATAAGATGAGCAGCAGGTTCTAATATAGCCCAAAGGTATCCAAGACGATATTTTCCAAATCGTGTTTTAGCTTCCCGTAAAAATAATGCCTTAATTACTGAAATTTGGATTTCAATGCAATTTCTCGCCATGGCCATTCCATTATATTCGACATGCTACCGCCCTTAGCTTAAGCTGCCACAGGCTTATATATATTTTATTTAGTAGAAAAGTATCACGCGAAATTGTTAATGATACGCAGGAGAGTTGAAATCCACATACAAAATAACGCCCCTGATAGACATTATATGTAATACCTTTAAACCAGTAAGGGATATCTTACAATATAATGTTGAAATAGAAAGAGACTAAATATTTTTTAAGATATTATTCATATAAAACATGAATATAATTAATCTATTGTCTTTAGGAAGTGATAATATTCACAATTAATATCATGCATAATACTTATATTATACATTATGGGTAGTATATAACGTATACTACCCATAAACTCTATACCCTCTCGCCCATCAGCCCTTTTACCAGCTCCACACAGCGCAAAAACCGCGAGTCATAATCAGCCTCCTCAACGTGCACAAATTTGATGTTGTTCTTCTCCAACATCGATACCAATAGCGTCTGAAACTCTTTGCGATCCACCGAACTCCCCAAGCTTCGTAATCCATCCGCAACCCATGGCGTGTTGTTTTCCAGCAGGATCACCAGGTCAAAGCGATACTCGTCAATCAATGCCTGCACAAACGGGTGCTCACGCCCTTCATACTTTTTGCAGAACGCCTGAGTGGTGACAAAGTCTGTGTCGATAAACGCCACTTTATTAGCATACTTAACTGCAAAATCAATGTATTGCGCTTGTCCTAGCGCGATCTTGTCGTAATCAGAATACTGCAGCGCCATCTCATCGCCGCCCAAATGGGAAAAGACGTAATCACGCCCGTATTCCCATGCGCTGGTCGTATTGAAGATATTGGCAAGCTTATTCACCAGTGTCGATTTTCCACTCGACTCACCACCGAGGATCGCCACGGTACGCACAAAGAAGGGTTTCACTTCCGTCGGAATGTATTCCCAATAGCGGAATGGATTTTCACGGATTTGCGCCCCGCTGATGCTCATAAAGGTCCGTTTTGGATCGACCAACACGGTTTCAATACCCAGATGTTCCAGATATTGCGGGGCGTCAGCTTCTTCAGAAGTGTAGATCCAGTTAGGCTGGATCCCCTTCTCTTGCATAAACGTTTTAATCCCGTTGCTCCAGACATCCCAGCCGTGCGGATATGGCTCCATACCTTCCTCATTAAAGGCATGTATGCGGATATTTTTCTGATACTTAAACGTTTGCAGCAACCAGCGTAAACGGTCGGAAACCGTGGGTTGTTGTGACATAGCGCTGTCTTCAAACAGGCCCCGATCGCGCGTATCGTCATAGCCCATGATGATATGTAATTCATCGACCTGGCTACAGGCACGCTGAATCAGATAGATATGACCAGTATGCAATGGATAAAACTTACCAAAGACCACACCAATGTTTTTCTGCTGGCGGGGGAACTCCAGTCCCAGAAAACGGTGCAATGCCTCCAGTTTTTGCGCACTGGGGCTTTTTATCTTGGCGTTCAGGAGTTGGCTTAAATACCCCTTGGTCATGCCACTGGCATCCGCCACCTGTTGCAGAGTACAGCCCTTTTTCTTAATGGCAGTTTTCAGATAATCAAATGACACAAGAGCCTCCTGCTTGCTATAAATTAACGTAATACCCATGGATCTCTGGTGGCAGGAAGGCGCAAACAAATCCCGATATGATTCGGGGCAGCGAACACGACCAACACACCTGTCGCCGGAAAGACGACGGGTATTTAATTATAAGTCGTCAAAAACGCTGAGCGCATCCGTGAGTTTTTTAACGCCAAAAACTTGCATGCCTTCTGGCGGTTTTTTCGGCACATTCGCGGCAGGTACAATCGCCCGACGGAATCCATGCTTCGCGGCTTCCGAAATCCGTTCTTGACCACTGGGAACCGGACGAATTTCACCCGCCAGCCCCACTTCACCGAAGACGACTAAATCCTGCGGCAACGGCCGGTCGCGAAGGCTGGAAACCATTGCCAGCAGCAGAGCCAAGTCTGCGCTGGTTTCAGTGACTTTTACACCACCCACCACGTTGACAAACACATCCTGATCCGCCATTTGCAACCCACCGTGACGATGCAGCACAGCCAGCAAAATGGCCAAACGGTTTTGCTCCAGCCCTACCGCAACACGGCGCGGGTTCGCCATCATTGAGTGATCAACCAGCGCCTGGATCTCCACCAACAGCGGACGTGTTCCTTCCCAGACAACCATCACAGAGCTACCGGGAGTGACCTCATCACCGCGACTTAAGAAAATGGCTGAAGGATTACTGACTTCACGTAGACCTTGCTCGGTCATCGCAAAGACACCAAGCTCATTCACTGCACCAAAACGGTTTTTATGGCTACGCAAAGTACGAAAACGGGAGTCAGCATCGCCGTCAAGCAACACTGAGCAGTCAATACAGTGTTCCAGAACTTTCGGCCCGGCCAGCGAACCGTCTTTGGTGACATGCCCAACCATAACAATCGCCACGCCCCGCGTTTTCGCAAAGCGTGTCAGGTAAGCAGCCGTTTCCCGAACCTGTGCCACGCTACCTGGCGAAGACTGGATATCAGCCATGTGCATTACCTGAATGGAGTCGATAACCATCAGTTTCGGCTGTTCTTCTTCGGCGATCAGGCAAATCTGTTCAATACTGGTTTCCGACAGCATATTCATATTCGCAGTCGGTAGTCCGAGTCGATGCGCACGCATTGCCACCTGTTGCAAGGATTCTTCCCCCGTGACGTACAGGGTTTTCATCTGCTCGCTGAGCTTACACAGCGTTTGCAGCAGTAGCGTTGATTTCCCTGCACCAGGGTTACCGCCGATCAAAATAGCGCTGCCAGGCACCACGCCACCACCCAGCACGCGGTCAAACTCTTTAAAACCGGTAGAAAAACGCGGCAGTTCCTCAAGACTGATTTCCGACAGTTTCTGAACCTTTGCGACGCCTGCATTGCCAGCGTAACCGCTGAGTCGCTCGTTGCGCGCCACTGTTGGTGATGCAGCAAGGCGTACCTCGGTAATGGTATTCCAGGCCTGACAGGCGCTACATTGCCCCTGCCAGCGCGGATAATCGGCCCCACATTCGTTACAAACAAAGGCGCGCTTAGGAGCTTTTGCCACGTTTTACCTCGTTATTTCTGATTCATACTGCCGGAGAGAATGCAGAACACCCCCATCAGATCGGCATGACGGATAGTGATTTCCGTCTTTTCATTCACTTTCGGTTTAGCATGGTAAGCGATACCCAACCCTGCCGTTTTGATCATCGGCAGATCGTTCGCACCATCGCCAATCGCGACCGTTTGCGCTATAGGGATTTCATGCTCTAGTGCCAGTCGAGTCAGGGTATTAGCTTTGTACTGGGCATCGACAATATCGCCAGTCACGTTGCCGGTAAATTTACCGTCCATGATTTCCAGCTCATTCGCCACCGCTGCAGTCAGTCGCAGTTTTTGACGCAGGTATTCCGCAAAGAAGGTAAACCCCCCAGAGGCGATAGCCACTTTCCAGCCGAGAGTTTCCAGCTTCAGCACCAGTTGCGTCAGGCCGGGCATCAGGGGCAGAGTTTCACGCACCTGATGCAGAATGTTTGCGTCAGCGCCCTTGAGGGTCGCGACACGGCTACGAAGGCTGGCGGTGAAGTCCAGCTCACCACGCATCGCACGCTCCGTCACTTCCGCAACCATCTCACCGGTTCCCGCCAGTTTAGCGATCTCATCTATACACTCGATCTGGATAGCGGTTGAGTCCATGTCCATCACCAGCAGACCAGGCGTGCGCAAATGCGGGATTTTGCCCAGTGGCGCAACATCCAGTTTGGCATCATGCGCCAGTTTTGTCGCACGCGGTGTTAACGACCCTGCCAGGCGAATGACCTGATAATCTTCGACGCACCAGGCTGCCACAATAACCATCGCCGCTCCCAGCTTGCTTTGGTATTGCGTTAAGCGTTGTTTATCCAGCCCACGACCATACAGCAGCCAGCCACTCCGGCCCGCGTGGTAATCCAGCGGCATCACTTCATCGCCACTTAAAGAGAGGGGCAGACCTGGCCACAGAGAGACATCTTCAGGTAGATCGCACCAGGTAATGTTAGGCATTAAAGCTCCTGTAAAATCGTTCGGGTCGGAATCATCCAGGGAAAATAACGCATGAGGCTACCTTGTAACCAGCGCTTCTGGCAACATTAAGCCTCAAATTTTCAGTAGGTGGAATATGGCTCGCGCAAAACTGAAATTCCGACTTCATCGTGCAGTGATTGTATTGTCCTGCCTCGCGCTACTCGTCGCACTCATGCAAGGCGCATCATGGTTTAGTCAAAGCCATCAACAGCAGCGTAACCCACAGCTGGAAGAATTGGCTCGCACGCTGGCTCGCCAGGTCGCGTTAAACGTCGCACCACTGATGCGAACCGAAACACCGGATGAGAAACGTATTGCTTTCGTACTACATCAGCTCACCGAAGAGAGCCGTATTCTGGATGCGGGAGTCTATGATGAACAGGGCGATCTCATTACACATGCCGGTGAGAGCGTGGATGTACGTGATCGGCTGGCGCTGGACGGTAAAAAAGCCGGTGGCTATTTTAATCAGCAGATTGTCGAACCCATTCAGGGGAAAAACGGCCCGCTGGGCTATCTACGCCTGACGCTTGATACCCACACACTCGCCACTGAGGCGAAGCAGGTGGATAACACCACCAACATTCTACGCCTGATGCTGCTTCTGTCACTGGCTATTGGTGTAGTGTTAACCCGAACACTACTTCAAGGCAAGCGTACCCGTTGGCAACAATCCCCGTTCCTGCTTACCGCCAACAAACCGGTACAGGAAGAAGACACTGAGAAAAAAGAGTAATTTACCAGAAAGGAAATCGACCATGACAACATTACGCCTGCTCATCTCTGACTCTTACGATCCATGGTTTAACCTGGCCGTTGAAGAGTGCATTTTTCGTCAAATGCCCGCTACGCAGCGCGTTCTGTTTTTATGGCGCAACGCTGATACGGTAGTCATTGGCCGGGCGCAAAATCCGTGGAAAGAGTGCAATACCCGGCGCATGGAAGAAGACAACGTCCGGCTTGCACGTCGCAGCAGCGGCGGCGGCGCGGTGTTTCACGATCTGGGTAATACTTGCTTTACCTTTATGGCAGGCAAACCAGAATACGACAAAACCATATCCACCACTATCGTACTCAATGCATTAGCTTCTCTTGGAGTCGATGCTGATGCATCCGGGCGCAACGATCTGGTCGTCAAAACTGCCGGGGGCGATCGCAAAGTCTCTGGCTCTGCCTATCGGGAAACCAAAGACCGTGGCTTCCACCACGGCACACTGCTGTTAAATGCCGATCTCAGCCGTTTGGCTAACTATCTAAATCCGGATAAAAAGAAACTCGCCGCCAAAGGGATTACCTCCGTACGCTCACGCGTTGCGAATCTTACTGAATTGCTGCCGGGCGTCACCCATGAACAGGTGTGCAAGGCAGTAACCAATGCCTTTTTTGCCCACTACGGTGAACGTGTAGAAGCAGAGATTATCTCTCCCGACAAAACACCGGATCTGCCGAATTTTGCCGAAACTTTCGCTCGCCAGAGCAGTTGGGAGTGGAATTTTGGCCAGGCTCCTGCTTTTTCGCATCTGCTGGATGAGCGCTTCACCTGGGGCGGCGTAGAACTGCATTTCGACGTTGAAAAAGGGCATATTACCCGCGCGCAGGCCTTCACTGACAGCCTCAACCCCGCCCCGTTAGAAGCGTTGGCGAATCGTCTGCAAGGATGTCTGTACCGCGCTGATATGTTGCAGCATGAGTGCGAGGCATTGTTGGTCGACTTCCCGGACCAGAAAGAAGAACTCCGGGAACTTTCGGCATGGATTGCCAGAGCAGTGCGTTAAGCAATTGAGATAACTGCCGGATGGAGGCTACGCCTTATCCGGCAGTATTATAGACCCGGTAAGCAAAGCCTCACCGGGCACAAACCGAACTTATTCTTTATCGCCCAGCAGAACAGATTCCAGCGCGATTTTGATCATGTCGTTGAAGGTCGTCTGACGCTCAGCAGCAGTAGTCTGCTCATGAGTACGGATATGGTCAGATACGGTGCAAATGGTCAGCGCTTTCGCACCAAACTCAGCCGCAACGCCGTAGATACCCGCAGCTTCCATTTCCACACCCAGCACGCCGTATTTTTCCATTACGTCGAACATTTCGCCGTCCGGGGAGTAGAACAGATCGGCGGAGAACAGGTTGCCAACACGCGCATCTACACCCAGAGCTTTTGCAGCATCAACAGCGTTACGCACCATGTCGAAATCAGCAATAGCGGCAAAATCATGATCTTTAAAGCGGATACGGTTAACTTTGGAATCGGTGCATGCACCCATACCAATTACCACGTCACGCAGTTTGACATCCATACGCACCGCACCACAGGAACCCACGCGAATGATTTTCTTCACGCCGAAATCGGTGATCAGTTCTTTGGTGTAGATAGAGCAGGATGGGATACCCATGCCATGACCCATAACTGAGATCTTACGGCCTTTGTAAGTACCGGTGAAACCTAACATGCCACGAACGTTGTTTACTTCGCGGACATCTTCGAGGAAAGTTTCAGCAATGTGCTTAGCACGCAGCGGGTCGCCAGGCATCAATACGACGTCAGCGAAATCACCCATTTCTGCATTAATATGTGGAGTTGCCATAAATTATCCTTAATTAAATAGTGGAAATACCCTAAGGATTTCACGTTGTAGGAAGGCGGCTATTTCGTTCACCACAGGAGCATAGATTCACTATGTGACCGGGGTGAACGAATGAAGTCAACGAGCCTACGGCGCGAAAGACAACGGGTATTACAGCATGTTTTTACCGTAGTCCATTGGCGACGTACCGAAGTAGCTTGCCAGCGTCTGACCAATATCCGCGAATGTTTCACGGTGACCTAAAGAGCCTGGTTTTACTTTCGGGCCATAGATCAGCACCGGAATGTGTTCACGGGTGTGATCGGTACCAGTCCAGCTCGGATCGCAACCGTGGTCAGCGGTCAGGATCAGAATGTCATCTTCCCCCACCAGCTCCATCAGCTCAGGCAGACGGCGGTCGAAAAGCTCCAGACCTGCAGCATAGCCGGCGATGTCGCGGCGGTGTCCCCAGGAGGAGTCAAAGTCGACGAAGTTAGTGAAGACGATGGTCTCATCACCCGCTTCTTTCATCTCTTTGATCGTTGCGTCGAACAGTGCGTCCAGACCCGTCGCTTTCACTTTTTTAGTGATACCGCAGTTCGCGTAAATGTCCGCAATTTTACCAACGGATACGACATGGCCTTTTTTCTCGTCAACCAGTTTCTGCAGTACCGTCGGTGCTGGCGGTTCGACGGCCAGGTCGTGACGGTTACCGGTACGCTGGAAGTTACCGGCCTTATCGCCGATAAACGGACGCGCGATAACGCGGCCTATGTTGTAACCACCTTCGGTCAGCTCTTCGCGTGCGATTTCGCACAGCTCGTAGAGTTTATCCAGGCCATAGGTCTCTTCATGGCAGGCAATCTGGAATACGGAGTCAGCCGAAGTGTAGAAAATCGGCTTGCCGGTTTTCATATGTTCTTCGCCCAGTTGGTCCAGAATCACCGTACCGGAAGAGTGGCAATTACCGAGATAGCCCGGCAGGTTGGCACGTTTTACCAGTTTATCCAGTAGCTCTTGTGGGAAGCTGTTTTCATGATCGGAGAAATAGCCCCAGTCAAACAGAACCGGAACACCAGCGATTTCCCAGTGACCAGACGGAGTGTCTTTCCCGGAAGAGAGTTCATGCGCCCATGCGTAAGCACCAATGACTTCCGCATTGCCGTCCATACCGGCCGCAATTTTACCGGTAGAACCTTCGTGAGCTTTCACCAGGCCCAGACGGGTCAGGTTAGGCAGATTCAGCGGACCTTTGCGACCATTGTCAGCTTCGCCCTTCGCACAGGCTTCTGCAATATGTCCCATAGTGTCTGAACCTACGTCGCCAAAGCGATCCGCATCTTCAGTCGCACCAATACCAAAGGAGTCCAGCACCATAATAAATGCACGTTTCATCTTGTTCTCCATACATCTGCGCCGCAAAAAAGCGATCAGATCAGTATACAGTTATTCGGTAATACGACGATAGACTGTCGGTGTAATTTCTGGCGCTTTGTCGTCAAGGCTGATTGCCGCTTTGACGGCTTTCGCCGCTTCCTGCCAGCTGGCTTCATCTTTGGCGTGGATCACTGCCAGCGGACGCTGTCCATCTACGCTGTCACCCAAACGCGCCATATCAGTAAAGCCGACGCTGTAATCAATCGTGTCAGATGCCTGACGGCGACCGCCGCCCATGGAAACTACCGCCATACCCAGCGCACGGGTATCCATCGCGCTAACGAAACCTTCGGTATCAGCATATACCGCTTTGCTGAGCATTGCCGTCGGGAGGTACTTCGCATAGTTTTCGACAAAATCGGTCGGTCCCTTCTGCGCCGCAACCATGCGACCAAAAATTTCCGCCGCTTTACCGTTATCCAGTACCGCCTGCAACCTGGCGCGGGCTTCAGCATCGTCTTTCGCAAGTTTGCCGGAGATCAGCATCTCCACACACAGCGCCATGGTAACGTCAAACAGACGCGGATTACGGTATTCACCCGTCAGGAACTGTACAGCTTCGCGAACTTCTACCGCGTTACCGGCGCTGGAGGCCAGCACCTGATTCATATCGGTTAACAGTGCGGTAGTACGCACACCCGCACCATTCGCCACGCCAACAATCGCTTCGGCAAGGGCAGCCGAAAGTTCATAGGTCGGCATAAAGGCACCGCTGCCTACTTTCACGTCCATCACCAATGCATCCAGCCCTTCCGCCAATTTTTTCGCCAGAATAGAGCCAGTAATCAGTGGGATGGAGTCCACGGTCGCGGTAATGTCGCGGGTGGCATAAAAACGTTTATCCGCCGGTGCAAGCGAGCTGGTTTGACCAATAATCGCAACACCCACGTCTTTAATAATTTCACGGAATCGAGCGTCATCCGGGAAGATGTCAAATCCCGGAATGGCTTCCAGTTTATCAAGCGTACCACCGGTATGGCCCAGACCACGCCCGGAGATCATCGGAATATAACCACCGCATGCAGCGACCATCGGGCCTAACATCAGTGACGTTACGTCACCCACGCCACCGGTAGAGTGTTTATCCACAATCGGGCCGTTCAGTTGCAGACTCTTCCAGTCCAGCACGGTTCCTGAATCACGCATTGCCATGGTCAGCGAAACACGCTCTGGCATTGTCATATCGTGGAAGAAAATAGTCATCGCCAGGGCGGCGATTTGCCCTTCAGAGATGGTGTTATCGCGAATACCATTGATAAAGAAACGAATTTCTTCATCGCTCAGCGCATGACCATCACGTTTTTTACGAATAATTTCTTGTGCGAGAAACAAGGTAACCTCCCGATTATGGGCCGGGTAAGCAAGATGCCACCCGGCAAGTCGTATTGATGCCGGAGGGTGACTAACACCTTGTCCGGCCTACGATGGGCAATTGAAACTTAGTAGCTGCTTGCGCTCTTACCATCACCGTGACCCAGCGCTTTCAACAAGCTAGCCAGCAGGCTGGATGCACCGAAGCGGTAGTGGCGGGAATCAGCCCAATCAGCACCAAACAGTTCGTCCGCAATAGCCAGGAACTGCTGTGCGTCTTCCGCAGTACGTACGCCGCCAGCCGGTTTGAAGCCAACCGTTTTTTCCACACCCATATCGCGGATCACTTCCATCATGATGCGTGCGCTTTCCGGCGTCGCATTTACTGGTACTTTACCGGTAGAGGTTTTGATGAAATCAGCACCGGCTTTGATGGAGATTTCAGAGGCTTTACGAATCAAGGCTTCTTCTTTCAGTTCGCCTGTTTCGATAATCACTTTCAGCAGCACATTTGCCGCAGCACATGCGTCTTTACAGGCTTTAACCAGATCGAAACCAATCTGCTCGTTACCAGCAATCAGCGCACGGTACGGGAATACCACGTCAACTTCGTCCGCACCGTAAGCGATAGCGGCGCGGGTTTCTGCCAGCGCAATCTCGATGTCGTCGTTGCCGTGCGGGAAGTTTGTCACTGTGGCAATGCGGATGTCCGGCGTGCCCTGCTCTTTCAGAGTTTTACGAGCAATAGGGATGAAACGCGGATAAATACAGATTGCTGCCGTGTTACCAACCGGGGTTTTAGCCTGATGACACAGCGCGATCACTTTTTCATTCGTGTCGTCGTCATTCAGGGTAGTCAGATCCATCAGTTTCAGTGCACGCAGGCTGCTTGCTGTTAAATCGGTCATAACATTCTCCAACGGCATCGCCGTATAAAATTTCACCTTGCGAGTTTGTTAGTATTCTAACATCCGCTCGCTATTACACTTCGATATACATCACAGTTAATGAAAACCACATACAGATTTGCATTACTCTAATGAGATCTACTTCAAATAAATAACCTTTACCGGAAGGATGTGATGGCTTCAGCCGCATCCGGATCAAAGGTTGATGTTGTACAGCTTCCTACAATGACACTTAACCTTCAGCTCCTATTCGGCACATAAAGGAACCAACGATGCCCACGTCCTCTGAACTCGCGCTGCAACAGCGTTGCCAACAAATCGTGACCAGTCCGGTGCTCAGCCCTGAACAGAAACGCCATTTTCTGGCGCTGGAGGCAGAGAACGCTCTACCTTATCCCCATTTGCCTGTTGAAGCCCGCCAAGCGCTGGATGACGGGGTTATCTGCGATATGTATGAAGGTCATGCCCCGTTCAAGCCGCGCTATGTTTTACCCGATTACGCTCGTTTTCTGGCCAACGGTTCATCATGGCTGGAACTGGAAGGCGCAAAGGATCTTGATGACGCATTATCCTTGCTGACCATCCTGTACCACCATGTTCCGTCAGTAACCTCGATGCCGGTCTACCTCGGGCAGATCGATGCTTTGCTGCAACCGTATGTTAGAATTCTAACACAAGAAGAGATCGACATTCGAATAAAACGTTTCTGGCGTTATCTCGACAGAACGCTGCCAGATGCGTTTATGCATGCCAACATCGGTCCTGCTGACACACCAGTTACGCGAGCAATTTTACGTGCAGATGCAGAGTTAAAGCAGGTTTCCCCTAATCTGACATTTATTTATGATCCGCAAATTACTCCTGACGATCTTCTGTTGAACGTAGCGAAAAATATTTGCGAATGCAGCAAACCACACATTTCCAACGGCCCTGAAAATGATAAAATTTTCACAAAATGCCACTATGGCGTGGTCAGCTGTTACAACTCCCTGCCTCTCGCTGGGGGAGGAAGTACGCTGGTCAGACTCAATCTGAAAGCCATCGCAGAGCGCAGCACGTCTGTCGATGACTTCTTTACGCGCACTCTACCGCACTACTGTCAGCAGCAAATCGCCATCATTGATTCACGATGTGAATTCCTCTACGAGAAATCACATTTCTTTGAGAATAGCTTCCTGGTGCAGGAAGGGTTGATTGATCCCAAACGTTTTGTACCAATGTTTGGGATGTACGGTCTGGCGGAAGCGGTAAACCTGCTTTGTGAAAAGGCTGGCCTGAGCGCCCGCTACGGGAAGGATGAGAGTGCTAATGAGATGGGCTATCGTATCAGCGCCCAGCTTGCTGACTTTGTGGAAAACACACCAGTAAAATATGGCTGGAAGCAGCGCGCGATGCTGCATGCGCAGTCAGGTATCAGTTCTGATATTGGCACCACGCCGGGTGCGCGTCTGCCTTATGGTGATGAGCCGGATCCTATCACCCATCTGCAAACCGTTGCACCACACCACGCGTATTATCACGCCGGGATCAGCGATATTTTAACGCTGGATGAAACCATCAAACGCAATCCTCAGGCGTTGGTACAACTTTGCCTCGGGGCGTTTAAAGCTGGTATGCGTGAGTTTACGGCCAACGTGAGCGGTAACGATTTGGTACGCGTGACCGGCTATATGGTGCGCCTGTCCGATCTGGAAAAATATCGCGCCGAAGGCTCTCGCACCAATACCACCTGGCTGGGTGAAGAAGCCGCCCGCAATACGCGTATTCTGGATCGACAACCTCGTGTGGTAAGCCATGAACAGCAGATGCGCTTCGGTCAGTAAGATCATCCCTTTCTCCTGCGTGGACGGGCCAGGCAGTCGTCTGACCCTCTTTTTACAGGGGTGTAATTTGCGCTGTAAAAATTGCCACAACCCGTGGACGATGGGACGCTGCAACGATTGCGGGGAATGTGTTCCGCAGTGTCCACATCAGGCGCTAAGCCTGAATACGAGTAAAGTGGTGTGGCATTCTGATATTTGCCAGCAATGTGATACCTGCCTGCAAATGTGCCCACAGCAGGCGACACCGATGGCGCAGACCATGAGCGTCAATGAGGTTCTACGCCACATCCGTAAGGCATCATTGTTTATTGAGGGGATCACCGTCAGCGGTGGGGAAGCCACAACTCAACTCCCGTTTGTGGTGGCACTTTTTTCCGCGATCAAAACCGATCCGCAGTTACAGCACCTGACCTGCATGGTGGACAGCAACGGCTGGCTTGGCGAAACCGGCTGGCAGAAGCTGTTACCGGTTTGCGACGGTGTAATGCTGGATTTCAAAGCCTGGGACAGCGCATACCATATGCAGCTTACCGGGCGCGATAATGCGACGATCAGGCGCAGTATTCTCTTTCTGGCTGAGCGGGGAAAACTTGCGGAATTGCGCCTGCTGGTCATTCCCGGTCAGGTGGATTATCTGCATCATATCGAACCACTGGCGGCGTTTATTACCCAACTGGGACGCGTACCGGTGCGGCTTAATGCATTCCATGCGCATGGCGTATATGGCGAAGCCAAAGCGTGGGCGAGCGCAACGCCGGAGGATGTGGAGCAATTGGCGAAAGAATTACGCAAGCGCGGGGTGGATAATCTGATTTATCCAGCGTTATATTTGTGAATTGCCGGATAGCGGCTACGCCTTATCCGGCCATCAGAGGGTAAACAACGCGGTTGTATTGCGATACAGCACATCAGCAATCACGTCCGCTGGCTCTGGACGCAATTCACATAGAACATCAAACACCCGGACCACCTGTTCCGGGCGATTAGGCTGGCCCTGAAAACCGTTTAACGGCATATCCGGCGCGTCGGTTTCCAGCAGCAATGCTTCCAGCGGTAACTGCGCCACCACCTCACGCGTTTTACTGGCGCGTGGATAGGTAATGGTCCCGCCCACGCCAATTTTATAGCCCAATTGAACAAAGCGCTCCGCCTGCTGCATGCTTCCTGCAAAACCGTGTACTACACCGGTTCGCGGGAGGGCGTGGCGTTTAAGATGCATCGCCAGCTTGTCATGGGTGCGGCGCGAATGCAGGATCACCGGCATATCGTAGCGTTTCGCCAGCTTAAGCTGCGCCTCCAGTACCCATTCCTGCTTGTCGAAGTGCGGATCGTCGCGCCACAGATCCAGTCCGATCTCTCCGACGGCAACTACTTTCTGCGGTCGTTTTTCCAGTTCCTGTTGCAGTCTATCCAGACAGTCGCCGTCGTGATGTTCAATAACAATGGGGTGCAGACCCAATGCGGCAAACAACGATGGATAGGTTTGTGCTAATACCAGCACGCGTGAAAAATTCACCGCCTCAGTGGCCGGGACAATGATGCTGTTCACCCCGGCCTCAGCGGCACGCTGGATACTGTCAGGTTCATCACCGACAAAGGGCGGAAAATCGAAATGACAATGCGTATCGATAAAACGATAACTCACGCCAGATCCTCATTATTGAATGTCGTGTCGTTGGCCTGGGGTGCGTGGGTAACCACCGGGGCATGGGCATCATTGGCAACCGGTGCAGGAGGGACCACCACCGGCCCCGGCACCACAATCTTCGGAGTCTGGCGCGGCAACGGCGTATTTTTCGCCAACAACTTACCCACGGTAGCCAAAAAGTAACGACCGCAAAGGCGTCCTGTTTTGTAGTCTTCTCTCAGTGCCGGAATACGGCTACCTAACGCCATACTGTGCAGCGGTTTTGGCGGATAGATCTCAAAGATACGCAGCTTACCGGGCGGTTTTTCAATAAAATTCTGAATAGCACGATAGCTGGTTTCATGATGCTGAACTAAATTCACCAACGGTTGCAAGCTGCTTTCCCCCAGCCAGCGCTCCATCCGCTTGAACCACTGTGGCGTATAGTACATTTGCGAGGGCACGGTGCGGATCACCACCAACGTTTTTGCCCCCTGCTTTGCCGCCTCCTGCACGGGGATAGCATCGCTAATTCCCCCATCCAGATAGTTGACACCGTCAAGCAACACTCCCGAACGATAGAATCCCGGAATAGCACTGGAGGCGCGGATAAGGTCGAGCCAATTCTGTCGGGTAGGTGAAAAGTAGCCCGGGCTATAGTCATCTCCCCGACAGGCGCACATGTAAAAAGCTTTTCCCGCTGCAAACAGGCGCTCTGCGTTATCAATCGCCAGCGGCATCTGCGTCGATGTTGAATCCACCAGCCAGTCGAGATCGATAAGATTTCCCCCGCGCACAAATCGCACCGGGTCAAAGAACTCACGCTTTGTGGTGTAACGCATAATAACTTTGCGTCCGTAACCGGGCTGATTACAAAGATAGGCCGAAAGATTTTGCGCGCCAGCGGAAGTCCCGTAGTAGAAATCAAAGGGATTGAATTGCGCACGCATGAACTCATCCAGTACGCCTGCAGTAAAGATCCCCCTTTGTCCTCCGCCTTCGCACACCAGCGCCATACTGCCAGGTTGAAACGGACGTAACGATAACGGCGCAATATTACCGAGCGTGACGGGTATTCTCTGCCCCACCTCTGCCTTCCTGTATTTTTTGTGATAGAACGACAAAGTAACGCAATTTGCTCATCGCTAAAACCGTAAAAGCCAGTCCACTGGACTGGCTTGGTAGCAATTTTTCTTTACGGTTTACGCGCTAGGGTCGTTTACGACCGGTAAACAGGCTAACCAGAAACAGGATAATCCCGACCACGAAGACTATTTTTGCCGCACCTGCAGCGGTACCCGCAAGTCCACCAAATCCCAGAGCGGCGGCAATTAACGCGATAACCAGAAATATGATGCCCCAACGAAACATACGCTTCTCCTTTACCATAGTTAATGTCAACCGCTTGATATGGACGCTCAGGCCGCCCATTTGCGATATTTTTTAGTGTGGTGCACAACACGCCTTCCGACAAACATCGGGAAGGCGAATTAAGTCGAATTACTGAGTTTTGAGATCGTTTTTGACGCTTTTCACGCCATCAACGGCTTTGGCGATGCTCTCAGCACGATCGCTTTGAGCCTGTGAATCGACGGTTCCGGAAAGCTGAACTACACCATCGGTAGTCTCTACTTTCACTTTGCGGGAAGGGACTATGTCATCAGCCAGCAGTTTCGCTTTCACTTCGCTGGTGGTTGCCGTATCGCCCGCATAGCCTTTTACAGTCGTACTTTTGCTATCCCGAACGTGCAGTTTGTCGCTAACGGAGGTCACCCCTTCAACTCCTTTCGCTACTTTCACCGCTTCTTCAGCCTGGGCCTGGCTTTCAACAAACCCACTTAACGTAACCACTTTCTGGTCTGTTTTGACGGAGATATCGGTGCTCTTAATACTTTCGTGATCCACCAGCGCGGCTTTTACTTTTGCAGTGATGGAGCTGTCATCCATGAAATTACCGACTTTGTTCATAGAGCTATCGACTTTCTGCCCCGCGCTTTCAAGACCGGATTGCGCTTTGTCCATTGTCGCGTTTTCTGCAAAAGCAGAACCCGTTGCAACAGCAGAAGTCAGCATCACGGCCAGCAGCGTTTTAGAAATCTTCAGTCTTGTCATTGTCATCGATTTAATCCTGTTTTTTTGCTCATAATTCGAGCATTGGCAGCACATGTGCTGCATTGCTGAATGTGGCGAAAATCACTCAATTCAGAAGTCAATGGCCGCCATCACAATCAACAGTACTCACATTGATGTTCTGCACGACGACGACCCGAACCAGTTATTAATATCGTGATAAAAATAAATATCAGTTCTAACAACCATAAACATATATTTGCATGGCATTTAAAGCCGACACTTATGTCATCACTTTGTTAAATATAGATCACAATTTCGAAGTCGCTGACCAAACAGATTAAAAAACAGACAAAACGAAGATAAAATGCGGGATTTAAGAACATTCCGTAAGGGATTAAAAAGGCAGGGAAAGTCGCAGGGTACGGCAGAAGCCGCACCCTGGAAGGTCGATTAGTGTTCGCGCGTTTTACGGAACGTAACGTCAGGATAACGTTCCTGGGTGAGGTTCAGGTTAACCATGGTAGGGGCAATATAGGTAAGATTATCACCACCATCCAGCGCCAGCTGAACTTCGTTTTTACGCTTAAATTCTTCGAATTTTTTCACGTCTGTACATTCTACCCAGCGCGCAGTTGCCACGTTGACCGACTCATAAATCGCTTCAACGTTGTACTCGCTTTTCAGGCGTGAAACGACCACATCAAACTGCAGCACACCGACCGCACCAACGATCAGATCGTTATTGGCAATCGGACGGAAGACCTGCACCGCACCTTCTTCAGAAAGCTGAACCAGACCTTTCAACAGCTGTTTTTGCTTCAACGGATCTTTCAGGCGAATACGACGGAACAGCTCCGGTGCGAAGTTCGGGATACCGGTGAACTTCATCATTTCGCCCTGAGTAAAGGTATCACCAATCTGAATGGTGCCGTGGTTGTGCAGACCGAGGATATCGCCTGGATACGCTTCTTCCACGTGAGAACGATCTCCAGCCATAAAGGTCAGCGCATCTGAAATCACCACATCTTTACCAATGCGCACCTGACGCATTTTCATGCCTTTCTCATATTTTCCGGAAACAACACGCATAAACGCCACGCGGTCGCGATGTTTCGGGTCCATATTGGCCTGAATTTTAAAGACGAAACCAGTGAACTTCTCTTCTGAGGCTTCAACTACGCGGGTATCGGTTTTACGTGGCATTGGCGCTGGCGCCCACTCCACCAGACCGTCCAGCATATGGTCTACACCGAAGTTACCCAGTGCGGTCCCGAAGAAAACCGGTGTTATTTCACCCGCCAGGAACAGCTCATGGTCAAACTCGTTAGAAGCCCCCTGAACCAGCTCCAGCTCATCACGCAACTGCTGAGCCAGATCTTCACCCACTGCCGCGTCGAGATCCGGGTTATTCAGACCTTTGACAATACGAACTTCCTGGATGGTATGGCCTTTACCGGTCTGGTACAGGTAGGTCTCATCTTTATAAAGGTGATACACGCCCTTGAACAATTTACCGCAGCCAATCGGCCACGTAATCGGCGCACAGCCGATTTTCAGCTCGTTTTCCACTTCATCCAGCAGTTCCATCGGATCGCGGATATCACGGTCAAGTTTGTTCATAAAGGTCAGGATCGGGGTATCACGCAGACGCGTAACTTCCATCAACTTACGGGTCCTGTCTTCAACACCTTTTGCGGCGTCGATGACCATCAGGCAGCAGTCCACCGCCGTCAGCGTACGGTAAGTATCCTCAGAGAAGTCTTCGTGCCCAGGGGTGTCCAGCAGGTTCACCAGACAGTCATGATACGGAAACTGCATTACCGAGGTAGTAATGGAGATACCACGCTGCTTTTCCATCTCCATCCAGTCAGATTTCGCATGCTGGCTGGAGCCACGGCCTTTTACCGTACCGGCGGTCTGGATAGCCTGTCCGAATAACAGCACCTTTTCGGTGATAGTCGTTTTACCGGCATCCGGGTGAGAAATAATGGCAAAAGTGCGGCGTTTAGCCACCTCCTGCAAATAAGGAGACAACGTCATAGTCAAATCTTCTTAGGTAAGCACGGCATCAGGCCGGGCATGTTGAATACGAAAAATTGCGGCTATTTTACCCATCAACAGGGGGGAGGCAATCAGTGTTTACACAGGAGTTGCTCCAGTTCGCTTAATGACGCAACCGTCCAGGTCGGCTGAATGCCCACAGGCTGCTCACGATGGTGTGCATTTAGCCAGCAGGTGGACAGTCCGGAATTGATACCACCAAGAATATCTGACTCCGCAGTATCACCCACCATAAGTACTCGAGAGCGATCAGGATTGCCCGCCAGCGTCAGTGCATGATCAAAAATACGCGGATCGGGTTTTGCCACACCAACCTGTTCAGAAATGACAAGCAGATCGAAAAAGTCTCGCAGACCCGTACGCTCAAGGCGGATTTGCTGCAATGCGGTAAAGCCGTTGGTAATAATGCCAATTTTCGTTTTGCCACGAATCGCATTCAAGAGCGAAACCGCGCCCGGTAGCGGGGAGCAAATCTCCGCCATCGCATTAATAAAAGCGTCGTTCAGAGAGCCAGGCGGCACGTTCAGGCGCTCAGCCCAGCTCTGGAAACGAGCATGCTGCAGTTGTAATGACGTTATCGCACCGTTTTGATAATCCACCCACAGTGGCTTATTCACGGCCTGATAGTCCTGAAAATCTTCAGCGGTAAAGGTAATGCTATAGTCGAGAAACATCCGCTGTAGGCCGGTAAACGCATCAAATGTGAACAACGTTTCATCGGCATCAAAGAAAATCCAGTCCCACTTCATCATCATTACACCTTGTCTTACATGCTGATTGGCAATGCCATTATAATGGCGTCTTCGTGACCGTCGGCTGTCGGATAGTAATTACGACGAATCGTCGCTTCGTTAAAGCCTAAGCTTTCATATAGCGCGATAGCCGCAGCATTCGAAGCGCGCACCTCGAGCCACAGCGTCCGAATCCCCCGCTTTTCCAGTTCATCGATCAAATGATCCAGTAGTTCTCGTCCTAAACCTCGACGCTGAAAATCAGGGTCGACGGCAATATTGAACAGCGTAGCTTCATCCAGCACTACCTGCGTAATTGCAAAGGCGGCCATCGTTCCGTCAACTGTGAGCTGAAAATTCAGGTAACGATCGCCCTGGTTGCTGGCAAATGTTTTTTCACTCCATGGAAATGCATGGGCGCGTTTTTCAATCTGAAATGCTGTGGGTAAATCAGTCGGACCGAGGGAAGAAATCGTGTTCATATGCGCAGATTTGTTGCCATAAAGCGGCACGTGCCGCTGGGTTTTCCCGTAATTCATTAAACGCCGGGCTGGCGACCTGAGCGCCATCCAACTGCAAAGGCTCTTCGGTACCCAGCCGCCAGCTATTACAGCGACTGCCTTGTGGTAGCATGGCGACACGGTCAGGCGTCAGTTGTAAAACCTGATCCGGACTGACGGTCAATGCGTGTAAAATATCGCTCATCAACGGTTCGGTTAGCGCGGGTAACTCCGCGGCAACCATTACCAGACGGACATGCGCAGGAATTGAAACCGCGATCTCGCCCTGCAGTGCGCCAGGACGACGCAGCGACCACTGCGTAATGCCCAGTTGCTGTAACTGCCAGTCTCGTCGGGATGTCATAGCGAAACACTCCTGTCTATCAGGGGCGCAAATATAGCAAATCTGTCGAATCAGCGCCAACAAACAACGATACACGTCATCCCGCAGGCCGCCTTGATACAGCTTGAATGATTTTGTGTATATAATCGCAACCTGTATAAATTGAGGAGCACTCCATGTCTGCTTTTACCCCGGCAAGTGAAGTCTTGCTGCGCCACAGTGATGATTTCGAACAAAGCCGTATTCTGTTTGCCGGTGATTTGCAAGATGACCTGCCAGCCCACTTCGAAAGCGCCGCCAGCCGGGCGCATACCCAACAACTCCACCACTGGCAGGTATTAAACCGTCAGATGGGTGACAACGTTCGCTTTAGCCTCGTCGCACAGGCCGAAGACATCGCAGATAGCGATACGTTAATTTACTACTGGCCCAAAAATAAGCCGGAAGCCCAATTCCAACTGATGAATATTCTGTCGCTACTGCCGGTGGGCAGCGATATTTTTATCGTCGGTGAGAACCGCAGTGGCGTACGCAGCGCAGAACAAATGCTGGCCGAATACGCACCGCTGAATAAAGTCGACAGTGCGCGCCGCTGTGGCCTCTATCACGGTCGTCTGGAAAAACAGCCAGTCTTTGACGCCGAAAAATACTGGGACGAGTACAACGTTGACAATTTGACCATCAAAACGCTACCTGGTGTGTTCAGCCGTGATGGCCTGGATGTGGGCAGCCAGTTGCTGCTGTCAACGTTGACACCGCACACCAAAGGTAAAGTTCTGGATGTTGGCTGTGGCGCAGGTGTACTCTCCGTCGCATTAGCCAGCCATTCACCGAAAGTTCGTTTAACGCTGTGCGATGTCAGCGCATCTGCGGTTGAAGCCAGCCGCGCAACGCTGGCCGCAAATGGTATTGAAGGTGATGTTCTCGCCAGTAACGTCTTTTCCGATGTGACCGGGCGCTTTGATATGATCATCTCTAACCCGCCATTCCACGACGGTATGCAGACCAGTCTTGATGCCGCACAAACGTTAATTCGCGGGGCGGTTCGTCATCTGAACAGCGGCGGTGAATTGCGTATTGTGGCCAACGCATTCCTGCCTTACCCGAAAGTGCTGGATGAAATGTTTGGCTTCCATGAAGTCATCGCCCAGACCGGACGTTTTAAAGTGTACCGTACCGTGATGACGCGTCAGGCGAAGAAAGCATAACTGGAATATGTAACGGCCATTTACATGGCCGTTTTTGCACCAATCAACCCAGACTGCACAATTAACTATTGACGAAAAGCTGAAAACCACTAGAATGCGCCTCCGTGGTAACGATACTTTTTGAGTATCGATGGTATGCGAAGGTGGCGGAATTGGTAGACGCGCTAGCTTCAGGTGTTAGTGTCCTTACGGACGTGGGGGTTCAAGTCCCCCCCCTCGCACCAATTATCTTATTTTCCCTTCTGTTTTTTCTGTTTCACCTCACCCCTGATTCCAGTTCATCATCATCAGAACAACGCCACCAATTAGCGCTGCGCATGAAGGTAGCAAAACAAAATGCCGTAATCGCTTGTGATACAGCATGAGTGAAGTCAGTAGTAACCCTAATACAACCACCGCTTTCCATGCGTAAACTGACAGGTCAGTAAATGCCAGCCCGGCAATTAATATTCCCGGCAGTAGCACTCCCCATCCACTGCCCAGCGCACGTTGCAACATGGTTTCACCTACGATATTGATAATGATAACCAATATCATATGATATATTTTCTCATTTGTCAGCCTGGAAAGACTATCAATTATATGAGTTTTACTTAACGATTGATGACATGAATAATTGAAGGTGATAAATTGCACGGCGGTTAGCTTTTCAACAAAAAACTATAAATACCTATGTGAATGATTTTTCACTCGTTATTTTTTCCCTGACAAACACATCTTCGTATCTTGCAGATAAATAACAATATTTACCTATGACAGTACAATCCTGGCGAGCTCTGCGCACTAAAAAATACCAACTCTCTTTACGTTTGTTTCTGCTTCTCAACGCAGTCTCCTCGTTGTTTACGCTTTTCTTCCCGCTTTTTGCCGTCAAGGCATTATCCGCACCAGCAGTACTCATCTGCGCCGCGAGTACGCTGTTGTTGGTCTGGCATGAGAAATATGTCGATAAAAGAATTAATCTCCCCCTTATTTCAATCATTTTTGGCTTGTTATGGGCGACACATATTGTTCTGAAATCTTCTGTATTAGGTCATAATGATTATTATTTTCTATTGATAGCGCTTCTCAGCGTGCTGTTTATTGGCTCGATTGCTTTTGCCAATAATATCATTGCGTTTACCCTCCATTCATTACCTTCAGTCGCCGTGTGTCTGTGGCTTAACGGTAGCGAGCACGGTCTGCGAATTATCTATTTTATGGCGCTGCCCATGGCCGGGATCGCTATTCAACACGTGATACAAAAGCGCTATGACGGTTTTGCCCAGCAGTTGATGTACAAGCTGCTGGAAGAGCGTGAAACACTAAACGGACTTAGTATGCTCGACCCATTAACGGGTCTGTATAATCGCCGGGGCCTGCAAAACCGGCTTGATACGCTGCTGGCCCTCAGTAATTCCAGGCACTATGTCCTGTTGCTGGATATCGACCATTTCAAAGCCTACAACGATCATTACGGCCATATGATGGGCGATCAGGCGCTGATTCGTGTTTCTGCCGCTATTCGCGACTCAGTGCGCTCGCGGGACGTAGTGGCGCGTTTTGGTGGTGAAGAGTTTATGGTGTTGCTGACCGCTATCGATCCAGCGCAGGCACAGGCTGCTGCCGAGCGAATTCGCCAGAAGGTCTACGATCTTAAAATTCCTCACATGTTTAATGAAAGCGTGGCGACCAATGTGACCGTCAGTATCGGCATTGCACCATTGGTAGATCAGGAGATTGACGAAGCCATCGCTAAAGCAGACAAAGCCCTCTACGAAGCCAAGAAGCTGGGCCGTAATAACACTCTGGTCAGTGATGAACTACGGGTAAGCAGCCCCTCGGTCTGAGCTATCTGTGCGCTGTTGTCCAACATCGCGACAAAAATCTTGCCATCGTTTTCCCTCGTCTATAGGATTGGCAATCATTATCATTTAGATTAACATCTCTATATAGACATGGCTTACCGTTCCGCACCGATCGTTGAAGATGTCATCTGGCGAACCCCTCTCCCTCCCGAGAAAGCATCGCTGGCAGATTCCGTGCGAGCAACAATCGCTCAGACCCGCGAGCATCTACTGGACTTCATTCGTCTTGACGAAACACCGCCACAAAATGCCATGACGCTGCATGAATGGACCCAGCCCGCTACGCTAAACTCGTTGCTGGCAGTTTATTCTGACCATATATATCGTAACCAACCCACATTAACACGCGAAAATAAGCCACTGATTTCCCTGTGGGCGCAATGGTATATCGGGCTGATGATGCCTCCGCTGATGTTAGCCCTTCTGACACAAAAAGAAGCCATCGATACCGCTCCAGAACATATGCACGTCGAGTTTCACGAAACGGGTCGTGCTGCATGTTTCTGGATAGATGTACATCAGGATAAACACGCCACTGCCTTCACTCCACAACAACGGATGGAAACACTGATTCTCTCAGCACTGACACCCGTTGTTCAGGCGCTGGAGTCGACAGGTGAGATCAACGGTAAGCTTATCTGGAGCAACACCGGATATTTAATTCACTGGTATTTAACGGAGATGAAACCGTTACTCGGTGATGAATTACTGACAATGTTGCGACAAGCCTGCTTCTTTGAGAAACAGTTATCCTGTGGCCGGGACAATCCTTTGTGGCGTACTGTTGTTCCGCGTGAAGGGCTGCTGGTTCGCAGAACCTGTTGCCAGCGCTACCGTCTACCCGATGTCCAGCAGTGCGGTGACTGTACGTTGAAATAAAAGAAGAACTGCCCCCTCGTCATACTTAACTGCCTGCTTATTCTCCTTCCCTGTTAACTGAATCTGATGTTGCGGCGTTGTTACAATAAAATATTTACAGTGATACTTTCCCTGTGACAAATTACGCCATGCAGTTTTTTGCTATATAGGGCTGCTTACAGGCGATTGGGAGAAAAGAATGAGTTTACAATCAGTACGGCAGTTTTTGGCGGAGCATGCCCCGGATATTGAAATCATCGAATTAGACCAAAGCACAGCAACGGTTGATCTGGCTGCAAAAGCCCATAACGTCGAGCCAGGTCAGATCGCAAAAACACTTTCGCTGAAAGTAAAAAACGACATTATCCTGGTGGTCGCCAAAGGGGATGCTCGTCTGGACAATAAGAAGCTGAAGAATACATTTGGTGCTAAGGCTCGTATGCTGAGTAGCGATGAAGTGGTCAATGCTACAGGTCATCCCGTTGGCGGGGTTTGTCCGTTTGGCCTGGAAACACCAATTTCCGTGTACTGTGATATATCGCTGAAACGCTATGCTGAAGTACTCCCCGCGGCGGGAGCCACACACAGCGCGGTTCGCATCGCACCTGACAGAATGGCTGAGCTGACTGCTGCAACCTGGGTAGACGTGTGTCAGTAACGAACCCAGGTCTTTGTGCCGGTGACTAACCCCGGCACTAATTGATCAATAACACCGTTACGAAACTGCATGAATAAATGGTGTCGACTCCCCGGCACGCAGATATAACAGAATATCGGCAGCGTTCAATAATCCGGCATCGGAGCTAACGCCCAGTTTAGACATTGCATTAAATTTATGCGCCCTAATGGTTTTAATATTCCGCTCAAGCTGAATAGCAATTTGCGGCATCGAATAACCATTCGACATAAAGCGTAGAATTTCACGCTCTGTTGGACTCAGCATACGACTTTGGTTGATATACCAAAGGTTTTTCGTGCTTTCTGTTTCCCTGCTAGCAAAATTCAAGGCTGCAAATAATCCCTCCTGTAAAACGCTTAACGAGGATGCTTTGCTAAGAACACCATCCAGTGGTAACGGCGACAGAGAGCCAATTAAACGCACTTCAGCATCATCATCGGCAATAACCACGCGGCGAATATGAGGGAAGTTCACCGCCAATTCAGTCAGATATACCAGTCCAGCTCGTCGATCAGTTCTTATCGCGGGAAGTGAAAAAATAACCGCTGAAAATGGCATATTTATCATTGTCTGGCTAAAGTCAGACTGGCTGGAAAAGAGATGAAGTTTGTATTGATTTTTTGGCATGGTATTAAATAAATTATTAATACCCACACTGCTCATTACACACTTTTCTACCAACGCGACATTTCGTTTGACACTTCTTTTTTCCATTCCGTGGTTTCTCCATACAATGAAGGTAAATTCAGTTCTCGTGATCCTTGAGAACTATTGATCCATGCATACATCTCTGCATTGCTATGTATTGATAAACGACGCATCGCACTATTTTTTTGGGCACTGATTGTTTTATTGCTTTTCTTAAGCAACATCGCTATCTGATTAATTCCCCAACCTTTCCCAAGCAGTCGCAACACTTTTCTCTCTGACAGGGTAAGCACTATCGACTGCACGCTATGTTCCAGGATTTCAGGCGTTACGGGCGGTGAGAGCAACATCTTGCTAATTCTCTCGGCGCGAGTATTTCCCACATGAATTACATTCACTAAACTTTCGATTGGCTCCGCATCAGACAACAATGAGCTACAAGGGCACATCAACAATTCAACGGCTAGCGGATAAAATTTGCGAGAAACGAGGAAGACCCAGTGGATATCACGGTACTGAGATAATAAAGAATAATACTGTTCACAGACTGAACGCGGCTGGCTAAAGTCCCCAGTTAAATCAATCATCACCAAATCGGAACGTCGTAGCTGCAATAAAGTAAGTTCTTCTGCACTGCGGAAACAGGTGAGCTCATAATTTGGGAAATGAGTTTGAATTACACTCTTTAATCCCGCTTGCATAATCGGCAGCGTACTAATAACAACTGCGTTTTTGCTGCGTCCTGGCAACATATATCCTCCACGTCCATATGCCGTTTATCTCATTCACTCTATAAATTCTTAATGGGTAAGTAACATAATCAATAAGGAATGGTTAGAGTAAATAATAGATATTGTGAATTGTTTATCCTTAATTTAATTCATGATAATTCAGACCGCATAATAGCACTATAATCCTAATAGTACTTTGCTATAGAGCCATCGTCGCATAATTACTCATAAAACATTAAATGTACAATTAAAATAACTAAACTATAACATTAGCCATTCTAACTTATTTAGCATTCAGCCCATAAAATAATAACGCTTTCTGATCATCAGTTAGCAGGCTCAGCATGGTGAGAGAATGCTTCAAACAACTTAAATTTTCACTCAATCGCTAAAACTAAATGTCGCTTCACATTCAGCAGACAAACACGATGTCTCTTTTTTTCAACACAAATATTGATCTTAGCCAGAGCCATTGGGCTTATACTTCATGATAAAAGTAGACATTCGTCATTCAGAGAGCGTTTTTTCAGTCAGAGTGAGCTATGCAAACAGAGCAGTCGTCACAACGAACGGTTACACGGTTATGTATACAATGCGGGCTTTTTTTACTGCAACATGGGGCAGAAAGCGCACTGGTTGACGAGCTCTCCACCCGCCTTGGGCTGGCTCTTGGAATGGACAGCGTAGAAAGCGCCATATCATCTAACGCAATCGTCCTGACCACGATTAAAGACGGACAATGCCTGACATCGACCCGTAAAAATCACGATCGCGGCATTAATATGCACGTCGTTACGGAAGTGCAGCACATCGTTATTTTGGCAGAACACAAGCTACTGGATGACAAAGGTGTTGAGAAACGCTTTAGCCAAATTAAACCGCTGCGCTACCCAAGATGGTTGGTTGCTTTCATGGTCGGGTTATCCTGTGCCTGCTTTTGTAAGCTCAATAAGGGAGGATGGGATGGTGCCGTTATCACCTTTTTTGCCAGCATGATCGCCATGTACATTCGCCAAATTCTGGCCTCCCGGCATTTACATCCGCAAATCAACTTTTGTATCACCGCTTTTGTTGCCACAACGATATCTGGCCTGATGCTGACTCTGCCCACCTTTAATCACACGCCGACCGTGGCAATGGCAGCCAGCGTGCTGCTGCTGGTTCCGGGTTTCCCACTGATTAACTCCGTTGCAGATATGTTTAAAGGACACATTAATACCGGCCTTGCTCGCTGGGCTATTGCCAGTCTGCTCACACTGGCCACCTGCGTTGGCGTAGTGATGTCGATGACGATATGGGGGCTGCGAGGATGGGTGTGATGGATTTCATTTTTGCACTACTGCAGGATATGGTCCTGTCTGCAATTCCCGCCCTGGGGTTTGCCATGGTGTTTAACGTGCCTCATCGGGCACTCCCGTGGTGCGCCTTGCTCGGTGCGCTCGGGCACGGCTCGCGAATGGCTGTAATGACCGCAGGACTCAATATCGAATGGTCAACCTTTTTAGCTTCATTGCTCGTAGGTTGTATTGGGATCCAGTGGTCTCGCTGGTATCTGGCGCACCCGAAAGTCTTCACCGTCGCGGCGGTGATCCCGATGTTCCCCGGGATCTCGGCCTACACAGCCATGATATCCGCCGTAAAAATCGGTCATTTTGGTTACAGCGAAGCGCTGATGATCACCCTGCTGACCAACTTTCTGAAAGCTTCATCTATTGTGGGCGCACTCTCTATCGGGCTTTCAGTTCCGGGATTATGGCTGTATAGAAAGCGCCCGCGCGTATAACTGATTAACCTTCTTACAATCCAACGGATGGGGGCGACCTTCCCTCATCCTGCTGCTCTCCCTCTTCTCTGTGTTACTATAAAAGCAGTCCCCTTCTCGGTTGTTGTTCGGTATTGAGAAACATTATGTCCTGCAAAATTTTGACCCCGGACGTCATCAGCATTGACGCCTTATTACACGATCACAACGCGGTGCTGGCAAAGTCAGTAGGGGGTGCTGTGGCCGTTTTCGCCAATAACACACCTGCCTTTTACGCGGTTACCCCTGCGCGGCTAGCTGAGCTATTGGCGCTTGAAGAGAAACTGTCACGTCCGGGAAGCGATGTAACGTTGGACGCGCAATTTTATGAAGAGCCGCAAGCCGCTCCTGTTGCCGTGCCAATGGGGAAATTTGCGATGTACGCTGACTGGCAGCCAGACGCCGACTTTCAGCGACAGGCCGCCCTGTGGGGCGTGGCGTTGAGAGAGCCAGTCACCGCCGAAGAACTGGCTTCATTTGTTGCTTACTGGCAGGCGGAAGGTAAAGTCTTTCACCACATTCAGTGGCAACAAAAACTGGCGCGTAGCATACAGATTGGCCGGGCCAGCAATGGCGGGATGCCAAAGCGTGATGTAAATAGTGTCAGCGAACCTGACAGCCATATTCCACCAGGTTTTAGAGGATAACGATGAAAAACGTTGGCGACCTGATGAAACGTCTGCAAAAAATGATGCCACCCAATGTAAAGCCCGCGTTTAAAACGGGCGAGGAGTTGCTGGCATGGCAAAAAGAGCAAGGTGAAATTCGGGCTGCGGCGCTGGCTCGTGAGAACCGGGCAATGAAGATGCAGCGCACATTCAACCGTTCCGGTATCCGTCCCCTGCACCAAAACTGCTCGTTCGATAACTACCGGGTCGAGTGTGAAGGTCAAATGAATGCCCTGAGCAAAGCCCGCCAGTACGTTGACGAGTTTGATGGCAACATTGCCAGCTTTATCTTCTCCGGCAAACCCGGCACCGGAAAAAACCACCTGGCCGCAGCTATTTGCAACGAACTGCTGCTGCGCGGCAAGTCAGTACTGATCATTACTGTGGCTGATATTATGTCAGCGATGAAGGATACCTTCAGTAACCGTGAAACCAGCGAAGAACAGCTGCTCAACGATCTCAGCAACGTGGATCTGCTGGTGATCGACGAAATCGGTATGCAGACCGAATCCCGCTATGAAAAAGTGATCATCAATCAGATCGTCGATCGTCGTTCTTCCTCCAAGCGCCCGACCGGCATGCTGACAAACAGCAATATGGATGAGATGAACAAACTGCTGGGTGAGCGCGTGATGGATCGTATGCGACTCGGCAACAGCCTGTGGGTCATTTTTAACTGGGAAAGTTACCGTAGCCGGGTTACTGGTAAAGAGTATTAAAGTATTGGGAACACTCCTAAGTGATCCAGCGCTATACTGCGCTGAAAAGGCATAACACGAGTGACCTGTAATGATGAAAGCAACAAAACGTCTTCTTTGCTGTGCGGTTGCCGCCAGCACACTAATCTCTACTGGCGTTTTCGCCGCCTCCTGGCAAGATTCGCTCTCCAGCGCTGCCAGTGAACTGAGTAAGCAAAGCACTGGCTCACAGAGCAGCACCTCACTCTCTTCCCTGACCAGCCTGCTGAGCAGTAATCAGTCGCTCACGTCGAACAGTATGAATAACGCGGCCGGTATTCTGGAATATTGTGCAAAACAGAAGCTCGCCTCGGTCACAGATACTGAAAACGTCAAAAACCAGGTTCTGGATAAGCTGGGGTTGGGAACGACGGAACAGAAAAAAGATACCAACTACCTGGATGGTATTCAGGGCCTGCTGAACGCCAAAGATGGTCAACAGCTTAACCTGGACACGATTGGTAACAGCTCGCTGGCAAAGCAAGTTAAAACCAAGGCCTGCGATCTAGTATTAAAACAGGGTATGAACTTTATTTCCTGATGTGATAAGCGCCGCGTACCGCCTTTTCCCGGCCTGCGCGGCTTCAATCTACTCTTCGAATCTGCTCCCCACTGACCACATAGTGATCCCCCTCAAAAACACGCATATCTAAACCAATTCTGAATAACAACGTAATTAAATGTCACTAGAATTGCAGCAATATAACAACGCTATTACATTGTACAGTCCAGAAATGATTAGCCTGCCAGGCAATTAATTGCCCGGCTTACTGAGGATCGTCCGTTGTCTGAATTATTCTCCATCGCTCTGTTTCTCGCTTCGGTATTGATTTACGCCTGGAAAGCGGGTCGCAACACCTGGTGGTTTGCCGCCATGTTAACGGTGCTGGGAATTTTTATTGTCTTAAATATCACACTGTATGCCAGCAACTATTTCACCGGAGATGGCATCAACGATGCGGTGCTCTATACGCTGACCAACAGCCTGACCGGCGCGGGCGTCAGCAAATATGTTCTTCCGGGTGTAGGGATTGCACTGGCGCTGACTGTCGTATTTGGCGCCCTGGGCTGGGTACTTCGCCGCCGTCGCCATCATCCTCATCACGTTGGCTACAGTCTGCTGGCCCTGATACTGGCACTGGCTTCCGTTGATGCCAGCCCGGCATTCCACCAGATAACCGAACTGGTCAAATCCCAGTCTCGCGATGGCGATCCGGACTTCACGGCGTATTACAAAGAGCCATCAAAAACGATCCCTAACCCGAAGCTGAACCTGGTTTATATCTACGGCGAAAGCCTGGAGCGTACCTATTTTAATAATGATGCGTTCCCGGACCTGACTCCGGAGCTGGGTGCATTAAAAAACGAAGGAATGGACTTCAGCAATACCATGCAGTTACCGGGTACGGATTACACCATCGCCGGAATGGTGGCCTCACAGTGTGGTATTCCGCTGTTTGCCCCGTTTGAAGGAAACGCTTCAGCATCAGTCTCCAGTTTCTTCCCACAAAATATCTGCCTGGGTGATATCCTGAAAAACTCCGGCTATCACAACTACTTTGTACAAGGTGCAAATCTGCGCTTTGCCGGAAAAGACGTCTTTCTGAAATCCCATGGTTTTGATTATCTGTACGGCGCGGAAGAGTTAAAAAGCGTGGTGGCAGACCCGGCATACCGTAACGACTGGGGTTTTTACGACGACACCGTACTGGATGAGGCATGGAAAAAATTCGAAGAGCTTTCCCGCTCCGGCCAACGTTTTTCACTGTTCACCCTGACGGTAGATACCCATCATCCGGATGGTTTCATCTCCCGTACCTGTAACCGCAAACGCTATGATATCGATGGTAAGGCGAACCAATCCTTTAGCGCAGTCAGTTGTAGCCAGGAAAATATTGCTGAATTTATCAATAAGATCAAAGCCTCACCGTGGTTTAAAGATACCGTTATCGTGGTCTCTTCCGATCACCTGGCGATGAACAACACCGCATGGAAGTATCTGAATAAGCAAGATCGCAACAATCTGTTCTTCGTTCTGCGTGGTGACAAGCCTCAGCAGGAGACGCTGGCCGTGAAACGTAACACCATGGATAACGGCGCAACGGTGCTGGATATTCTGGGCGGCGATAACTTTATCGGCCTCGGACGTAGCAGTTTGTCGAGCGAATCCGTATCGGAAGTGTTCCTGAATATCAAAGAAAAAATGCTGGCGTGGAAGCCCGATATCATTCGTCTGTGGAAGTTTCCCAAAGAGATAAAAGAGTTTACCGTCGATCAGGACAAAAACATGATCGCCTTCTCGGGGAGCCATTTCCGCCTGCCGCTGCTGCTGCGCGTATCAGACAAACGCGTTGAGCCGTTGCCGGAAAGTGAATACTCTGCCCCACTGCGCTTCCAGCTTGCTGATTTCGCCCCACGCGATAACTTTGTGTGGGTAGACCGCTGCTACAAAATGGCGCAGTTATGGGCACCAGAGCTGGCACTCTCTACCGACTGGTGCGTATCGCAGGGCCAGTTAGGCGGCCAGCAAATTGTACAGCACGTCGATAAAGCGAAATGGAAAGGTAAGACTGCGTTTAAAGATACAGTTATCGACATGGAGCGTTACAAAGGTAACGTCGATACGCTGAAAATTGTCGATAACGATATTCGTTACAAAGCCGACAGTTTTGTCTTTAACGTGGCAGGTGCGCCGGAAGAGGTGAAACAGTTTAGTGGGATTTCACGCCCCGAATCCTGGGGACGCTGGTCCAATGCGCAACTGAGCGAAGAGGTAAAAATCGAATACAAGGCTCCGTTGCCGAAGAAATTTGATCTGATCATCACCGCGAAAGCTTTCGGCGACAACGCCAACCGTCCTATTCCCGTACGCGTGGGCAACGAGGAGCAAACGCTGGTGCTAAGCCATGATATCAGCACCACCACGCTGCATTTTGATAACCCGGCAGATGCCAATACGCTGGTGATTGTCCCGCCCGACCCCGTCGCCACCAACGAGGGGAACATTCTGGGCCACTCGCCGCGTAAGCTGGGGATCGGGATGGTTGAAATTAAAGTTGTGGATTTACAAGGGTAAAAAAAACAGCGCCCAACACCACTCCGGGCGCTGCATGGCAACCTTAATCCAGACTTTGTACTGCGTGGCGCATTCCCTGCACCAGTATTAACTCCAGGTTTGCCGTCACCTGTTCGACAAGCCCTGGCAGCAATGTAAGATCTTGCCCCCAGTGAGTCGCATCACCGAGCACAACCATCACCAGCTCACGCAGCGTCAGGTCATTACCAATCCTCGGCCAGAGATCGGCATAACGGCGGATCCACTGCTCATCATCCTGTAATGGATAATTCTCTCCCGCCCGTTCCCCGCGATAAAACGCGATTAACGCAGCCAGTGCAAACGTCAACCGCACCGGCCAGCGTGCATCTTGCTGCCCTGCCAGCAACTGCGGCAAAATACGTGTGCGAAATTTTGTCATCCCATTAAGCGCAATGGAGAGGAGCTGATGACGAATATAAGGGTTCTGAAAACGTCCACTAACCGCACCAGCAAATTCACGCAACTCATCGGCCGGAAGATCCAAAACAGGGATGACCTCCCTGTCAATTGCCTGCTCAACAAAGTGGCGTATATCAGCATCCTGCATCGCCTCACCAACGGTCTCCAGCCCACACAGCCAGGCCACAGGTACCAGTGCGGTATGAGCGCCGTTAAGAATGGCAACCTTACGTTCCTTGTACGGTTTAATATCGCTCACCACGCGGATATTTAACGGGCACTCCGCCAGTTTCAACTCTTCAGCCAGCCATAAAGGCCCCTGAATGACGAACAGGTAAAAATGCTCGGCGGTATCCAGAAATGCATCGTGATAACCCAGCGTTTGTTCCAGTGCCGCAGCTTCTTCACGTGGATAGCCTGTAACAATCCGGTCCACCAGTGTCGAACAGAAGGTATTCGCGGTTTCCACCCAGTCAGTAAACGCCGGAGAAAGCTGCCAGTCTCGCGCGTACTGCAAAACCAGGGTTTTAAGCGCATCACCGTTATAGTCGATAAGCTCACAAGGAATAATCACCCAGCCCTTATCTGCCGCCCCGTCGAAATGGTTAAAGCGCTCCAGCAGCAGACGCGTCAGTTTGGCCGGAAAACTCACTGGCGGCGCATCATCGACGCTATCACCGGCGTGATAACTAATCCCCGCCTCCGTCGTGTTTGAAAATACAAAGCGGATGTCCGGATTGTGAGCCAACGCCAGGTACGCCGCAAAATCCAGATACGGGTTGATCTCGTTATTCACCAAGCGGATTAGCCGTGCCTCACTCACCGCATCGCCCTGCTCATTCAATCCGCGAATGAGCGTGGTATATAACCCGTCCTGGGTATTCAGCGAAGGTGGAAAATCCGTATTAATCGGACGAACAATTGTCACTCCGGCCCGGAGATCTGTCTTCTCATTCAGGATATCCAGTTGCCAGTCGACAAACGCGCGCAGGAAGTTACCTTCACCAAACTGGATCACCCGCGTCGGATACCTTGCCCCAGGGAAATCTTGTCGATTCAATGTCTTCATCACAAAACCCTTCTCAGAACGTGATCACACCTTTGATTAATTCGCGGTTGTTAATCACATCCCGCTCGTAGATTTCCGCAAGCGTGGCAAACGCGTAACGGTGTGTAAGCATCATGTCAGCGGTCAGTTTGCCTTCAGACATCAGCCGCCCCACTTTGGCGAAATCTTCCGGCGTGGCGTTACGACTGCCCATCATGGTGGTTTCTTTCTTATGGAACTCAGGGTCAGAGAACTGCAAATCACCTTTGAACAGCCCAACAAAGACGATGCTGCCGCCGTGGCGAATCAAATTCACCGTATTGTTCATCGCATGCTGATTACCCGTCGCATCAATGACTTTTTGCGCCAGTGAACCACCAAACTGGGCACGTAGCTGCGCATCGAAATCTTCGGCAGCGGGATCGAGAACCGGAAGTCCCAACCGGGAGACAACATGTTCCCTGCGCGCGGGGCTGGTATCTGCCACCACTACCTGTGCGCCATCGGCTTTGGCAATTGCTGCCGCCCCAAGACCTATCGGCCCGGCCCCCACGACAAGAACCTGCTCACCTGGCATCACCGCCGCCCGGCGCACCGCATGTGCGCTGATAGCATACGGTTCAATCAGTGCAGCGGCATGTGGGTCAATTCCCTGCGCATCCAGCAGGTTCGTCACCGGAACGGACAAATACTCACTGAATCCACCATCCTGATGTACGCCAATCACCGAAATCTTCTCACAGCAGTTGGTACGCCCGCTCTGGCACGCCGGGCACTGCTGACACGCGACATAAGGAATAACTGCCACCTGCTGGCCCATTTTCAGGTTTTGTATATTCTTACCCAGCCCAACAATCTCCCCGCATATTTCATGACCTAATACGCGTGGATAACTAAAAAATGGTTGGTTGCCTCCCCAGGCATGAATATCAGTCCCACAGATCCCGACAGACTTAATTTTTATTAATGCTTCACTTTCACCTGGAATAGGTATTTCACGCTCTTTCCAGACTAATTTTTTGGGTTCCTGGCAAATCAAAGTATTCATCGTAGACATGATTCGGCTCTCCTGTTTTTTGTTGCCTCAGATATCAACGAAATTAAAAATACAGGAGAAACCAGAAACATAATCTGTGAATCCCAGCGCATAAAAATGTTTTAAATCGGGTTTTAATAGGCAAAAAGGAGATGCCATGAGCCGTTCACAGAACTTACGCCACAATGTGATTAACCAGATAATCGATGATATGGCACGCGGTCATATCCCTTCCCCGCTGCCTTCGCAAAGCGCACTGGCGGAAATGTACAACATTAGTCGTACCACCGTACGCCACATGCTGAGCCATTTAGGCGAATGCGGCGTATTAACGCAGGTAGGAAGCCACTACGTTATCGTACGCAAACCCAACCATGAGGATGGTTTTTCGTGTACCACAGCCTCCATGACCGAGCAAAATCGAATTTTTGAGCAGGCATTTTTCACCATGATCAACCAGCGCCAATTGCGCGCAGGTGAAAGTTTTTCCGAGTTGCAGCTTGCCAGAGCCGCCGGCGTCAGCCCGGTAGTTGTACGGGAATATCTTTTAAAATTCGAACGTTACAATCTGATAAAGAATGAGAAGCGCGGTCAGTGGAGCATGAAGCAGTTCGATCAGGCCTACGCCGAACAACTGTTCGAATTGCGAGAAATGCTGGAAACACATTCCCTGCAACATTTCCTGAATCTGCCCGACGATGACCCGCGTTGGTTACAGGCAAAAACACTGCTGGAGCGCCATCGCATACTGCGCGACAGCATCGGCAGTAGTTTTCGTATGTTCTCGCAACTGGACCGTGAATTCCATGCACTGTTACTCTCCGCTGCCGATAATATATTTTTTAATCAATCACTTGAGATTATCTCTGTGATTTTCCATTTCCACTATCAGTGGGATGAAAGCGACCTCAAGCAACGCAACATCATTGCCATTGATGAGCATATGACCATCCTCAGCGCGCTGATTTGCCGCAGCGACCTGGATGCTATACTCGCACTTCGTAACCACCTTGAAACAGCAAAACAGTCAATGTTGCGCTCTATCCAGCAGAACAACCAATAAAATTAAAAGCAGATTAAAAACACAATTTTGCAAATTACCCCACAATCTTATTATCAACTCATATTGAGCAATTTACTCCCTCTTACACTCGGAGTGTCTGCTAAACAAACTTTTCTATTTTATTAGCAAAAGAACATCACAACAGGAGTCAACATGGCTATTACAATCAAGGATATAAGCGTTAAAGATATCCGTTTCCCTACATCCAGGAACCTGGATGGTTCTGATGCAATGAATGCAATATCTGACTACTCCGCGACTTATGTCACATTAATTACCGACCACGCAGAAAATTTAAAAGGGTATGGTCTGACTTTTACCATCGGTCGCGGCAACGATTTATGTGTAAGCGCAGTAAAATCTTTAGCTGAATTATTTGTAATTGGCCGTACGCTGGAAGACATTACAGCTAACTTTGGTCAATTCTGGCATGAACTTGTTTCCGGGGATTGTCAGTTACGCTGGGTTGGTCCAGAAAAAGGTGTTATTCATCTGGCTACAGCGGCAATTATTAATGCATTATGGGATCTCTGGGCACGTTCACAGAATAAAACCGTATGGAAAATGCTGGTGGATATGTCACCGGAAGAACTTGTTCGCTGCATTGATTTCACCTACATCAAAGATGTCCTGACTCCTGAAGAAGCTATCACATTGCTGCGTAGGGTTGAAACTGGTAAGGCACAACGTGAAAGGGAAATGTTAGAAACAGGTTTTCCTGGCTACACTACTGCCGCAGGTTGGCTTGGATATTCAGAAGAAAAAATGCGCCAGCTGGCACGACAGGCCGTTGCTGATGGCTGGACGCATTTGAAGCAAAAAGTCGGTGCCGATCTTGAGCAGGACATTCGTAGGGCGACTATCCTGCGCGAAGAACTAGGCTGGGAACGTAAACTGATGATGGATGCCAACCAAATATGGGGAGTCGATGAAGCTATTACGGCGATGCGTCAACTTGCCAAATTTGATCCATTGTGGATTGAGGAACCCACCAGTCCTGACGATATTCTCGGTCATGCTGCTATAAAAGCACGAATTGGTGATATCGGTATCGCAACCGGTGAACATGCCCATAACCGGGTTATGTTTAAACAATTCTTCCAGTCAGGTGCAATGGATTTTTGCCAACTGGACCCTGCTCGTTTGGGTGGCTTAAACGAAGTGCTCGCAGTCGTATTGATGGCGGCAAAATTTGATGTTCCAGTATGTCCACATGGCGGAGGCGTAGGTCTGTGTCAGTATTCATTAAATATTGTTTTATTTGATTATATAGCCGTATCAGCATCATTGGAAAATAGGGTTTTAGAATATGTTGATCATTTACATGAGAATTTCGAAGAACCATTAGTTATAAAACGTGGACGATATTATCCCCTCATGCAGCCGGGCTATGGTGTAAAAATGAAACCTGACACCCTAACACGTTATTCATGGCCTGATGGTCAGGAATGGTTAAATTAATTCTTATCGTTAAACAGGTGTTCATAAACGCCTGTTTAAAACTCTTTTCATAATACTGGCCATACACTTTCTAACTACCATTATGAAAGATGGCTGTAGCTCTCCACCATTTTGATTGGAAGCATAGTTATGAGTCAAAGTGATAATGAAAAAGTTGTCAATTCTGCGGTTAAAAAGTCAATTGTACGACTTTTACCCTTTTTGGCACTCATGTATGTCATGGCTTATTTGGATCGCGCCAACATTGGTTTTGCAAAAGACGCATTCCAGGTTGATACAGGGCTAAGTAATGCAGCATATGCTTTTGGTGCAGGCGTATTTTTTATAGGTTATGCGCTATTTGAAGTTCCCAGCAATATACTTTTATATAAAGTAGGTGCTCGTTTATGGTTATCACGAATTATGGTTACATGGGGGCTCATTTCTGCTGCAATGATGTTTGCCCACGACGAGAAAACATTCATTATTTTACGTTTTCTTCTCGGTGCGTCTGAAGCCGGATTTATGCCCGGCGTCATGCTATATCTGACATTCTGGTTCCCACTAAATATCAGGGCAAAAGTAGCTGGTTATTTCTGGTTCGGACCTCCAATCGCGTTTATTCTCGGTGGGCCAGTATCCGGTGGATTATTAACTATCCATGATTTATGGGGGCTACATAACTGGCAATTAATGTTTTTGGTTGAAGGATTGCTCGCAGCTCTCGTTGGGGTCGTCGCATTTTTCTATCTTGATGATAAACCGTCAGATAAACGCTGTACCTTCCTGACATCAGAAGAAAAGCGGGCGTTAAGCGCCATTATGGAAAAAGAAGAACAGACGAAAACAAGTCATGGTCCACAGGGAATATTGAAGGCGCTGTGCGATCCCAGAGTGCTGTATCTCTGTTTAATCTGTTTTACCATTCAGGTGGGTTCCTACGGCATTGCTTTCTTCCTGCCTTCTCAGGTCGCAGCATTATCAGGGCAAGGCGTGGGCTTCATCGTTGGGGTTTTATCGGGTATTCCATGGTTATGCGCACTTTTCGCAGCCTGGTATATCCCCCATCTTTCCACAAAACTGAAAGAACGCCGCTGGATAAGTACAATAACACTGCTCTTCGGTGGTCTTGGCGTCGCACTATCCGGGATGCTTGCAGGTACGCCTGTCTGGGCTTTTATCGCACTTTGTATAGGCTGTGCTGGTTTGCTGGCCGTCCAACCCATTTACTGGACGTTTCCAACTAGTTATCTTGGCGGTGCTGCGGCAGCATCCGGTATTGCGCTAATTAACTCACTAGGTAATCTTGGTGGATTTGTAGCACCAAATATTCGCGTATGGGCTGAAAATGCGTTTGATTCGAATATTGCCGGGCTTTACTTGTTAGGTGGAATTGCGATTATTGGGGCTATTATGCTTGCCGGAATATTTCGAATTGGCATCCGGCGTGATTTGGATAGCCCAACGCCAGAAAATTGTCATGCCAAAAACACCCCTGCCTCCACGACAACGGTGACATCCGGCTCGGTAGATTGATAGACACGTATTTGTCCAACTCGTAAAAAGCGCCCTCAGTTGAGGGCGCGATAGGTTAAAACGTTTCCCAGTTCTCTCCGGCATCCGTTACCGCAGCTTTACGCGGTTGAGCGGTGGTTGATACCGGTTTTGCTGCAGCAACATCACGCGCACGCTGTTGATCGTGCTGGATACGGAATACAGCAACAGCCTGAGTCAGACGGCTGGCCTGTTCTTCCAGTGCGGCGGCGGCGGCGGCGGATTCTTCCACCAGCGAGGCGTTCTGTTGCGTCACGCGATCCATTTCAGCAACGGCCAGACCAACCTGGTCGATACCACGGCTCTGCTCGTCAGATGCAGAGGCGATCTCACCCATAATATCGGTCACACGGGTTACCGCATTCACGATCTCATCCATGGTTTCACCGGCGCTTTCAACCAGCGTTGAGCCGACATCCACACGGCTGACCGAGTCTTCAATCAGGCTCTTGATCTCGCGCGCGGCCTGAGCACTACGCTGTGCCAGGTTACGGACTTCACCTGCGACTACCGCAAACCCACGTCCCTGTTCACCCGCACGTGCCGCTTCTACCGCCGCGTTGAGGGCCAGGATGTTAGTCTGGAAGGCAATACCATCGATAACACTAATAATGTCGGCAATTTTCTGCGAACTGGAAGCGATGTCACGCATGGTTTGCACCACGTTATCCACCACTTTCCCGCCTTTTTGCGCGGTTTCTGAGGCACTCAGCGCCAGATGGCTGGCCTGGCGCGCGTTTTCCGCGTTCTGCTTCACGGTCGCCGTCAACTCTTCCATGCTGGCCGCGGTTTCTTCCAGAGAGGCCGCCTGCTGCTCAGTACGTGAAGAGAGATCGTTATTGCCCATCGCAATCTCGCTGGCACCGCTGTAAATGGCGTTGGCGCCGTTACGCACATCGCCGACGGTGCTCATCAACTCACCCTGCATGTGACGCAAACTTTCTGCCAGTTGACCAATCTCGTTGGAACCTTCCACATCAATACGTTTCACCAAATCGCCGCTGGCAATATGACGAATGCTATCGATCAGTCGGTTCATCGGGGCAATAAGCGAAAGCTTAATACCAAACCAGACAGCGATAATTGCTGCCAGTACGGTAATCAATACACATACCAGCACCCACAGCGCCTGGCTGTAGGAACTGTTGTTGTCCTCAACCGCGATGTCATACAGGCGATCGTTCTGCTGCATGTAGCTCATATACTGCTTCTCAAAACCATCCTGATAGCTTTGAGTCGGTTGATCAAAGAACGCATTGATCTTCCCATCACCCAGCAACTGGATCAGCTCCGCCAGCGCACCGTGGTAGATATCATACGTGCGGTTGATCTCCTGGAAAGCGGCTTCGCTTTGACGCGGATCGCGTGGGAGCGATTCATAAATCGCCCAGTTTTTTTCCGTCAGTTTCAGCGCGGTGCTGGCTACCTGCATCAGTTCTGCAACGGTCGCACCGCTGCCAATATTGCTCTGATCCATCATGTAGCGAATGCCTGCCCGGTTAAGGGTATTTCGCGTTTGCAGCAATTCAACCCAGGTCGCATTCAGCGCAGACTGCTGCTGGCGAATAGTTTGCAGAACGGTAAAGTTCTCTTTGTCATTCTTTAATGAGTTAAAGAACAAACCCCCTGAGGCAAGCTGTAAAAGGCCAAACAGCGCCAGTACCAGCAATAGGCTGGTAACAATCTTCATTCGTTTTAACATGTTTTCTCTTTCCGCTAGACAGATGTCAGAATTTTCGGCCTGGAAAGCGAAAACTTTACGAATATCGTTCAAAAAGCAGATGTTCTGGCGACATCTGGCGCAGAAAAAAGCAGTAAATACCACTCGTATACATAACGCAAACTAGCGCCATGACTCCTTTCCCCACCTTTTAAGAGGGCTTTTCATTGCCGTAAGCTTCGGCTACCAATAGTGGGTCTGTTTTATCATCGGCTATAACAAGGAAGTCCTTCTGTGAAAAATAATTATCTCGACTTACTTTCTAACGCGTTTCCCTTCATGGTATTGGGACTCTTTTTAGGGGCGATGACCCCGGTCGTGCCAAAGCTATTTATTCCGGAGATTTCAGATATTTTACTGGAGAATGTCGCGCCCAAAAGCATCATGTTCCTGATAATTTTGAATGCGTTACTCACCGTCATTTTACTGAGATTCAGTGGCAGGTTTGATCCAGACAAAAAATTAGCTGCTTTTTTCTATGAAAAATTTTCATTTAAATTCAATGAACTAGGGAAATCCATCACGGCGGCCACTGTTGGCACACTGCTCGGTCTCACGCTGGCAATGCTGCCCTATGGCGAATTTCGCATGGCTGGAATCGGTATTTATTTTTCGGCGATGCTGCTCGTGATATGGAGGGTATTCGACTTCCTTAACCACCTGAGTAGAAACGAAGTCGATAAAGCAGAGAAGTACATATTTTATACCGTTGTTATTCTCATAACCCTCTATTACCTCTACCTCATTGCAAAGCCAGTGTGACTACTGTCGACAGTTCATAATCGCCCCATGAAATTATGTGATGAAAATCACATAATTTCATACTGTTACGCCGAATGAAAACCGCTCACTGACACTTGGGACCGCTTAAGCTGACATACAACCACTCACTTATTTACCTTACTTTACGCGCGTAATTCTCTGGCAAGATCCTCTGCAGCATAGCAGTCAATTTACCTCCTCAAACACAAGATCAAACCCAAGCGGCTTCGGCCAATTATTAATCTAATACCAGGTTTTACTATGGATACGAAAAAGATATTCAAGCACATACCCTGGGTGATTCTCGGAATCATCGGTGCTTTCTGCCTCTCGGTAGTGGCCTTACGTCGGGGTGAACACATCAGCGCCCTGTGGATTGTGGTCGCCTCTGTCTCTGTTTATCTGGTGGCTTATCGCTACTACAGCCTGTACATCGCCCAGAAGGTGATGAAACTTGACCCGACGCGTGCCACGCCGGCGGTCATCAACAATGACGGTCTGAACTACGTACCGACCAACCGTAACGTATTATTCGGTCACCACTTTGCCGCTATCGCCGGTGCAGGTCCGCTGGTTGGGCCGGTACTGGCCGCACAGATGGGCTATCTGCCTGGTACGCTGTGGCTGCTGGCCGGCGTTGTGCTGGCGGGTGCTGTGCAGGACTTCATGGTGCTGTTTATCTCTTCCCGCCGTAACGGTGCGTCTCTCGGTGAGATGATCAAAGAAGAGATGGGCCCGGTACCGGGAACCATTGCGCTGTTCGGCTGCTTCTTAATCATGATCATCATCCTGGCGGTGCTGGCGTTGATCGTGGTGAAAGCGCTGGCGGAAAGCCCGTGGGGTGTATTCACCGTCTGCTCAACCGTACCAATCGCGCTGTTCATGGGTATCTACATGCGCTTCCTGCGCCCAGGACGCGTGGGCGAAGTGTCAGTGATTGGTATCGTGCTGCTGGTTGCCTCCATCTACTTCGGCGGCGTGATTGCTCACGACCCGTACTGGGGCCCGGCGCTGACCTTTAAAGACACCACCATTACCTTTACGCTTATCGGCTACGCGTTTATCTCCGCGCTGCTGCCGGTATGGCTGATCCTCGCCCCGCGCGACTATCTGGCCACCTTCCTGAAAATCGGCGTTATCGTCGGTCTGGCGGTAGGTATCGTTATCCTTAACCCAGAGCTGAAAATGCCGGCGATGACCCAGTACATTGACGGTACCGGTCCGCTGTGGAAAGGTGCTCTGTTCCCATTCCTGTTTATCACCATCGCCTGTGGTGCGGTATCTGGTTTCCATGCGCTGATCGCCTCTGGTACCACGCCGAAACTGCTGGCCTGTGAAACCGACGCGCGTTTCATTGGTTATGGCGCAATGCTGATGGAATCCTTCGTTGCGATTATGGCGCTGGTTGCAGCATCCATCATCGAACCGGGTCTGTACTTCGCAATGAACACCCCGCCTGCGGGCCTTGGCATCACCATGCCGAACCTGCATGAAATGGGTGGCGAGAACGCGCCGCTGATTATGGCGCAACTGAAAGACGTTACCGCACACGCCGCGGCTACCGTTAGCTCCTGGGGCTTCGTGATTTCGCCTGAGCAGATCCTGCAAACTGCGAAAGATATCGGCGAACCGTCCGTACTGAACCGCGCTGGTGGCGCGCCAACACTGGCTGTTGGTATCGCTCACGTGTTCCATAAAGTACTGCCGATGGCTGACATGGGCTTCTGGTACCACTTCGGTATTCTGTTTGAAGCACTGTTCATCCTGACCGCACTGGATGCCGGTACCCGTTCTGGCCGCTTCATGCTGCAGGATTTACTGGGTAACTTCGTACCGTTCCTGAAGAAAACTGACTCTCTGGTTGCGGGTGTTGTCGGTACTGCGGGCTGCGTAGGTCTGTGGGGCTACCTGCTGTATCAGGGCGTGGTTGATCCGCTGGGCGGCGTTAAGAGCCTGTGGCCGCTGTTCGGTATCTCTAACCAGATGCTGGCAGCCGTAGCACTGGTTCTGGGCACCGTGGTTCTGGTTAAAATGCAGCGTACCAAATACATCTGGGTTACTGTTATCCCGGCAGTATGGCTGCTTATCTGCACCACCTGGGCGCTGGGTCTGAAACTGTTCAGCACCAACCCGCAGATGGAAGGCTTCTTCTTCATGGCAAATCAGTACAAAGAGAAGATTGCCAACGGCGGTGAGCTGACCGCACAGCAGATTGCCAACATGAACCATATCGTCATCAACAACTACACCAACGCCGGCCTGAGTATTCTGTTCCTGGTGGTGGTGTACAGCATCATTTTCTACGGGTTCCGTACCTGGCAGAAAGCCCGCGCCATCAACGGTCGCTCTGATAAAGAGACGCCGTATGTACCGGTGCCGGAAGGCGGCGTGAAGACCTCTTCACACCACTAAGATGTATTCAGCCCCGCTCCGGCGGGGCTTTTCGCTTATCAGGATTGTTTATGTTTGGTACTTTAGGTCAGGCAAAAAAATATCTCGGTCAGGCGGCGAAGATGTTGATTGGTATTCCGGACTACGACAACTACGTCGAGCACATGAAGACCAACCATCCCGATAAGCCGTACATGACCTACGAAGAATTCTTCCGCGAGCGCCAGGAAGCCCGCTACGGTAGCGGCGGAAGCAGTTGCTGTTAGAAGGAGAAATGAATGACCCCGATTGCAGTCACCCTACTCACCGGTTTTCTTGGCGCAGGTAAAACGACCCTGCTGCGCCATATTCTCAACGAGCAGCACGGTTACAAAATTGCCGTCATCGAAAACGAATTCGGCGAAGTCTCGGTGGACGATCAACTGATTGGCGACCGCGCCACGCAGATCAAAACCCTGACCAACGGCTGTATCTGCTGCACCCGTTCGAGCGAGCTGGAAGACGCATTGTTAGACCTGCTCGATAACCTCGACAAAGGCGCCATCAATTTTGACCGTCTGGTAATTGAGTGCACCGGCATGGCCGATCCCGGCCCGATTATTCAGACCTTTTTCTCCCATGAAGTGATTTGCGAACGCTACCTGCTGGACGGCGTGATTGCGCTGGTTGATGCGGTACATGCCGACGAACAAATGAATCAGTTCACCATCGCCCAGTCGCAAGTAGGCTATGCGGATCGCATTCTGCTGACTAAAACTGACGTCGCTGGCAACAGTGAAAAATTGCGCGAGCGCCTGGCGCGCATCAATGCCCGCGCCCCGGTATATACCGTGACTCACGGCGATATCGACCTCGCACAACTGTTCGACACCAATGGTTTTATGCTGGAAGAGAACATCGTCAGTGCCAAACCGCGCTTCCACTTTATCGCCGACAAGCAAAACGATATCTCCTCGATCGTCGTCGAGCTGGATTACCCGGTGAACATCAGCGACGTGTCCCGCGTGATGGAAAATCTGCTGCTGGAATCCGCCGAGAAGCTACTGCGCTACAAAGGCATGCTGTGGATTGACGGCGAACCAAACCGCCTGCTGTTCCAGGGTGTACAACGCCTGTACAGCGCCGACTGGGACCGCCCGTGGGGCGACGAACAACCGCACAGCCAGCTTGTGTTTATCGGGATTAATTTGCCGGAAGACGAGATCAGAGCAGCGTTTGCGGGATTGAAGAAGTAACGCCCTGCTGATTTGCCCGGTGGCGCTACGCTTACCGGGCCTACAAATAGCACTTTCCCGTAGGCCGGATAAGGCGCAGCCGCCATCCGGCACTCACTCCCCACTCACTCCATAATCACAAACCGCGTCGCGGCAAAGCAGTTCAGGATCCTGTGAACCAGAAATACCATCGTCAGCGTTGCCACCAGCGCGACGGTGACGGAGGTGATGCGGTACAGATCGCTGAATACCAGGTCCTGATCCGGGTGCAGATTCTGGCCAAACATAATGCCGATGGTGGTGATACTGGCAAAGCCCACGCCTGCGCCGACTTTTTCCATTACGTGCAGGCGGGCGCTGAACGCCAGCCCGAGGCCAATCAGCGGCATCATCAACACCATATGGTTGCTGAAATCATAGATAAGCAGCTGCACCAGCAGAATATACAGGCAGGCCAGCACCACACCGACCACGCGCCAGAGAGAACTGATCACCGCGCCGCGGTAGTGCATCGGAAACAGGATCAAAATGCCCGCCATCAGTGCCGACAGCGAATCACTCAAATCACAGATCTGGAAGATGACAAAAATCATCGTCGCCACCGTACCGGAAAGCAGCGACTCATGGCGGACCCGGGCAGCATCTTTCTCAATGCGCGGCGGTGGCTGGCGCGCCTCCACATCCGGGATCAGATAATTCAGCAGCGCGCTCAGCGCCACTGCCATGACGCAGGCCTCCATATTGGAGAACATCAGCGTATGCCAGTTGGTGGTGGGATAGCTCATAAAGTTGAGCATCGTGCTCTGGCACACCACGCCCATCGAGCCGAGCAGAAACAGCGGCCCTTTGCTCATAAAGCGAAAACGCATCACGTACAAGCCGAACACCACCAGCGTCATAATCAGCGGCCACTGTGAGAGATAGCCGACGATTAGCACCATTTCAACACAGTTCACCGCTGCGCTGAACACGAACTGTTTTGCCACATGGCGGTTGAACACCGGCACCAGCGACAACAGCATCAGCGGATAAACCACAAAAAACACGCCATACTGCACGTTGTAGAAGGTCGAGATACTTAGCGCGATTGTCCCGGCAACGGAGATACGCAGGGTCTGGCGAAAATCATTGGCGGTGTAGACAATGTTCCCGTGCGGCGTAAAGACGTGGGCCAGAGTGTTAATAGACATAATGCAGCCAGCTAACGAGATGGATCTGCGCCCCGGCAAAGGTGCGGGCGAACATCCCCTCGCTGTTATACAGCTGTACCGTGGCGCGCGCCCCGGTCGGTAACGGCGTGTCGAGCGGTTCGTTCAGCGCTACGTGAATGCGCATACGCTGGGCATCGCGCACCCAACGGGTAGACTGTTCCGGTTGCGACAACTGGCCGTTAACCTGCTCCTGACCCGCCAGAATACCGGCATCACTGCTGGTGACACGGGCAGAGAAAACCTTGCCCGGCATAGCGTCGAACACCACGGCGGCATCGGTATCTACCCGAGTGTGGCGCAGGCTTTTCTCGCGAAAATCAGCCACGATATCAGTCTGATGGCTGACCAGCGCCAGCAGCGGCGTGGCGGCGGTCGCGTAAAGTCCGGGGCTAAGCTGAAGATTGCTCACCGTGCCGTTGGTCTCTGCATACACTTTGCTCCAGCCGAGGTTCAGTTGCGCCTCTTCCAGCGCGTTACGGTATTTTTGCAACGTCACGTTACGCTTATCATCGCGCTCACCGCGCTGAATCAGCAGGTTCTGAATACTGGCATTAAGTGCCGCCACCGACTGCTCGCTGGTTTGCCAGGCGGTGCGCACCTTGTCGAGATCGGATTGCGACACGTTCTGCATGGCACTCAGGCGCTGATAGCGGTCAAAGGTAGTCTTATCGTTGCGGGCGTTGAATTGCGCGGTGCGCAGGTTGGCACGGGCAGAGGAGATCTGCGCATCCAGCTGTTGGTTGCCCAGCTTCGCCTGCTCAAGGGCGATTTGCGCGGCCTCGACCTTATTGAAAAACGGCGTCGGATCCAGTTCGTACAGCAAATCGCCCTTCTTCACCTGGCTATTATTGTGTACATGCACCTGCGAGACGTATCCGGATACGCGTGAGGAAACGGGCGTTACCACGCGCATCACCGTGGAGTCCGGCGTCAACGGGATCCAGATATCGGCAACGATAAACCAGGCGAATACTACCAGGAAAGCGGCAATACTCACCCTTACCCAACGGGCAAATTTTTGTTCTGGGGTCATCATAGTTTTTTAGTGTTGATTGTCTTCTTCGCGGATTGTCCGCAAATTGCAGGCGAGTTGATTTAAGGTCGCGCTGAAAGAGTCAAGCTCCGCTTCAGGAATGGTGCAGGTGACGCGATGTTGATATGTCTCAATCACCCGGTTAAGTTCTTCAAGCCTTAAGCGGCCTTGCGCGGTCAGCGTTAGCAGGCGGATGCGTTTGTCATAAGGCGATGTGGAACGCAGCAGATACCCCTGCTTTTCCAGCTGCGAGAGGGTGCGCATCAGCGGCGGCAGTTCAATGCCCTGCACCTCCGCCAGTTCGCTGACTGAAACATTGTCACCCAACTGATGCAGTTGCATCAGCACCGTCCAGCTTGATTGCGTCAGGCCAGTATCGGTGATGGCAGCATCAATAATGGCCCGCCACTGGCGCACCACCATTGCCATGCGCATCCCCATCGGTCGGCAGGCAAACAGTTCATCTTCAGTCATCTTACTTTCCTCTCATCGCTGAAAAGAAAATAATACTTATCAGGGTAAGTATCAAGAAACGGACCAACCAGAAGCATGAATTGATAAATATCGTGAATATAAAAAAGGCCAGGGCGATAACCACCTGCCTTTGTCATCGGAAGAAAAATCATTCCACCTGATCGCGTCGCAGCCCGACATCCCGCAGCCGCTCGTCGCTCATCTGCTGCAATATACGCCGCGTTTGCGCCCGCAGATGCCAGCGTTTTATCGCCTGCCAGATCTGCACCAAACCAATAAACGGCTGTTTTGCTTTATTCTCGTGAAATTCCATACTTTGCCTCCCCGCCTTGCCAGAGGCTTATCTTCGCGGATTTACCGCCAGACAATACAGATTCAAAAAGTACTTTTATTTAACATACAGATTGATTAAAACAGTATCTGCATACGGTTTTTTCCATCGTTCTGTATTGGTTTATCCATCTGTATGGCAACAATGAGGGATACAGCATGACCCGTTACCAACATCTGGCCACACTACTGGCCGAACGCATTGAGCAGGGGCTGTATCGCCATGGTGAAAAACTGCCGTCGGTGCGCAGCCTGAGCCAGGAACACGGGGTGAGTATCAGTACCGTCCAGCAGGCGTATCAGACGCTGGAACAGCGGCAGCTGATCACCCCGCAGCCGCGTTCCGGTTACTTTGTCGCGCCGCAAAAAGCGCAGCCGCCCGTACCACTGATGTCGCGCCCGGTCCAGCGTCCGGTGGAGATAACCCAGTGGGATCAGGTGCTGGACATGTTGGCAGGTCATGCAGACAAATCGATAATTCCTTTCAGTAGCGGCGTCCCCGATATCAATCAACCCAGCCTGAAACCACTCTGGCGCGAATTAAGCCGCGTAGTGCAGCACAATTTAGGAGCGGTGCTGGGCTACGACGAACTGGCTGGATGCCGCGAACTGCGTAATCAGATTGCCCGTCTGATGCTGGACGGCGGCTCGGTCGTCAATGCAGATGACATTATCATCACCAACGGTAGCCAGAGCGGAATGTCGCTGGCGCTACTGACGGTCTGCCAGCCAGGAGATATCGTCGCCGTAGAATCGCCCGCCTACTACGGTACGATGCAGCTACTGCGCGGTTTAGGGATTAAGGTTATTGAAATCCCAACCGATCCGGATACCGGCATCAGTGTTGAGGCGTTGGAACTGGCGCTGGATCAGTGGCCCATTAAAGGGGTGATTCTGGTCCCTAATTGCAATAATCCGCTCGGGTTTATTATGCCGGATGCGCGTAAGCGGGCGGTCCTCGCCCTCGCTCAGCGCCACGATATTGTTATTTTTGAAGACGATGTGTATGGCGAGCTGGCAACAGAATACCCGCGCCCGCGCACCATCCACTCCTGGGATATCGACGGTCGGGTACTGTTGTGCAGTTCGTTTACCAAATCCGTAGCGCCGGGCCTGCGCGTGGGTTGGGTTGTTCCTGGCCGATACCATGACAAACTTCTGCATAAAAAATACGCCGTTATCGGCACCAACGTTCCTGCCACGCAGTTGGCAGCGGCAACCTTTGTGCGCGACGGCCACTATCATCGCCATGTCCGGCGTATGCGCCAGATCTATCAGCGTAATATGGAGATCTACACCTGCTGGGTACGGGAATATTTCCCCTGTGGGATCTGCGTCACCCGCCCCAAAGGCGGCTTTATGCTGTGGGTCGAGTTACCGCTGCAGGTCGATATGGTCTGTGTCGCCAAACAACTCTGTCGGCTGAAAATACAGGTCGCACCGGGATCGCTGTTCTCTGCCTCAGGGAAGTATCGCAACTGTGTACGCATTAACTGCGCGTTACCGCCAAACGAGAAGCATCGGGAAGTGATGCAGAAGCTCGGCGAAGCGGTAAAGGTGGCGATAGAATAAATTGAATGCCCGGTAGCGTAAGTTCACCAGGCTGGAGAGTACGCCATTCCCGTAATACCTAATGGCTCAGGTTATAAAGTTCATCAGTGGGAAGCCGGGTAATTTTTTGTACCGTACTGATCTCAATACCGTCTGCCAGCATGGTGCGAGCAATACGCCGTGCTTCAGCGCGTTGACCTTCGATAAGCCCTTCTTGTAGCCCTTCCTCTCGACCTTCCAGCCTCCCTTTTTGTAATCCTGCTTCATGCAGCCTTTCTGCGATCGTCATCAAATTCTCCTTATGTTGCGGTGAACGTTCGGCAATCTCACGGATAAACTCATTGAAGCAAGGTGCATCGCCGGTGCACAAAATATAATTAAACAGTGTCTTAATCTGGCTGTCATTAGTGGACCCGGTAACGAGCAGAGAAACAATTTGTTCAACCAATCCCATAAGATCGCGCTGACGGATATGTTTCTGGATTAGCTCAAGCAATGCCATACGTCGATGCTGCACAATTTCATCGTCAGGGATAACCGTAATATCTACCAGCGGAAACGCTGCAGCATACAGCTGGCGTGCCAGCCCTGGGTTAGCAAACTCATCCAGCCAGCACAGCGACCAGGGATACGGGCTTTTGGCACCGTGATAAAACAGCATCGGCACCACCAAAGGCAGTTGCTTATGTCCGGCATCTAAATGTTTCTGCATGGCTGCTATCGCATAGCGCATCAACCTGAACGCCATATGCGCATCCGGTGTGCTCTGGTGTTCAATCACCACATAAATATATCCATCCCCTTCCGTCGTTTTCACAGACCACAACACATCGGAATAATACGCACGTAGATCCTCTTCAATAAAACTGTCAGACTCGAGATTCAGCGTCTGAAGATCGCAAATTTCACGAAGCGAAGCAGGAAGATGAATCTGCAGAAAATCCCGCGCGGTCTCAGGGTGACGTAAAAACGTCTTAAAAACTGCATCATGCGGTGTGGAGGCTGGCGCTTTATTCATAGCAATCCGTCACCTGAAAGTAAGATGTCGTGACTGTAGCGCCGGTAAACCACGCCCTCACCTCCTACTTTTTACCTTTGCGAGGCATTTTCAGAGATAAATTCGTCTCTCTGCAACGTTCGCATTTCTCTGGAATGCATTACGTAAAAGCACCATGTCGATACACAACACCACTTTTTCACCATGCGGCCTGTGCTATAACAAACCATCAGTTTCATGGAGGACACGATGTGACGCATACCCGCGATATTCCACAGTCATTCTGGCGTGATGAACAGCTTCCGTGGCTGGAGCTGCGCAGCACCTGGTGCAGTCAGCAGGCCTATAAGCGTCACCACCATCCCCAGCTTTCGATTGGGGCGATTCTTGAAGGAGAGACATGCTGCATATGTGATGGCAAGGAATACCGCCTGAGCGTAGGCGATCTCATCGTGATCCCGCCTCTGGTGCCTCACAGCTGCAACCCTGTCAGCGGGCAGTTTCGCAGTTACCATATGCTCTATCTTGATGCGCAGTGGTGTCGCTCTCATCTTTCAGCATTGAACTGTAACCCGCAATTTTACTCGCCCACACCCGTGATCCATGACCCACCGTTATTTCAGTGCTATGTGCATCTTGTGGCGTTAATGCGCCAACAGCGGACGGCGCAAATAACCGATGCAGCAGTTGTGCTGCTGCGTTCACTGCCATTGCTGTCGAGAAAACCAACTAACCTAAGCGTCACCAGTCAGTATCTGCGTGAGCGGTTGCAGTCCAGCCTGTTGGCGCCGCCCTCGCTGGATGAGCTGGCCAATGAATGCAGCATGCGTAAAGAAACGCTGATCCGTACTTTCAAACAAGATACCGGGCTGACGCCGGGAAGCTACCTGAATATTGTGCGGATTAACTATGCCCGCGGGCGGTTGCGCGCCGGGGATGATATTGCCGATGTCAGCTACCAGAGCGGGTTTGCCGACCAGAGCCATTTCCATCGCACCTTTGTTCGTTACACCGCAGCCACGCCGCGTCAGTACGCGTTGGGACGATCAATATCAGACAATAATTAACGTTATGTCAGGCGTAGGGTGATCGCAGATTCACATTCTGAGGTCACTATGGAACGGCTTTCTGCACTCTTCCCCTCCGCTTTTCCCGCACTGGCGCTGGCGCATTTTATGGCGTTGCTCAGTCCCGGGCCGGATTTCTTTTTACTGATCGCCTACGCTGTACGTTATCGGCTGCGTGGTAGCGCCGGGCTGTGCGTGGGCATCGCCATCGGCAATGGGTTGTATATCCTGCTAGCAATTATCGGCTGGGGGATCCTGCGACAGATCCCTCTGCTGTTTACAGCCATTGAATTACTGGGTGCGCTCTATTTATTGTGGATTGGTAGCCTGCTAATCCGCAGTCGTCCGCAAATCGTGGCTGGAGCAGATGCCCGCCTCAATCGCCCTGGATTTGGCAAACAACTGCTGCTGGGACTGGGTTCATCACTGCTCAACCCCAAAAATGCGCTGTTCTATCTGGCGCTGATGACCGCCCTGCTCGGCCCGTCGGTGACGTTGCTACAACAAACCGTTAGCGGTATCTGGATGACGAGCGTAGTGCTGGTCTGGGATCTGTTGATCGTGATGTTCATCGGTTTGCCGCAGATCCAGAAACGGTTAACCAGAGGGATCCTGTGGATCGAGCGCATCGCTGGAGGCGTGTTGATCATCTTCGGCAGCGCGATCGCACTGCGGTTTTTACACAGCCTCACGCTCAGTTAAGCATGGTGATTTTCTTCAGATTAACCCTATAAACTCGTTTAATTATCATCCAATTCGCATTACACTGCGGTTTGACTATTTTCCGTTCAACTTAATTCTCTTCCCGAGGTGTGATGTGCTGATTGTTACCTGTAATCGTTACGCTTTCTGACCTCATCAGAGATGCGTATGTCCTGTTTGTGCTTCGCGCAGACAGCGTTTTTGATTACATGAAATTCAGTACATCTGCAGTCTGTTTTTTCTGTCACCAGCCTGACGTCTCAAAAGACGGTATTGAATTTCGCTATTCCCGTTGAGGGTATTCTCCCGACAAGGAGCTGTTTTTATGCAACGGATTTTCGCGTTTTTCGCCCAACGCGCCACAACGCTATTCTTCCCCATCGCGCTGATTTTATATGACTTCGCCGCCTATTTGTCGACGGACCTGATCCAGCCCGGCATCATTAATGTAGTACGGGATTTTAACGCCGATGTCAGCCTGGCGCCGGCTGCGGTCAGTCTGTATCTGGCGGGAGGTATGGCGCTGCAGTGGCTGTTAGGTCCGCTTTCCGACCGAATTGGCCGCCGACCGGTACTGATTGCAGGAGCATTAATCTTTACTCTTGCCTGTGCGGCCACGTTGTTCACCACCTCAATGACGCAATTTCTGATCGCGCGTTTTATTCAGGGCACCAGCATCTGCTTTATCGCCACGGTAGGTTATGTCACGGTGCAGGAGGCATTTGGTCAAACTAAGGCCATTAAACTGATGGCGATAATCACCTCCATTGTGCTGGTTGCGCCGGTTATCGGCCCACTCTCCGGGGCGGCGCTGATGCACTTTGTACACTGGAAGATCCTGTTTGCCATTATCGCCGCTATGGGGCTTATCGCCCTGATTGGGTTAGCGTTAGCGATGCCGGAAACTGTCCAGCGCGGCTCGGTGCCGTTCAGTGCGCGCAGCGTACTGCGTGATTTCCGCGACGTTTTTCGCAACCGGGTGTTCCTCTTTGGCGCAGCCACACTTTCGCTGAGTTATATCCCGATGATGAGCTGGGTAGCGGTTTCGCCAGTGATCCTGATTGATGCCGGCGGCATGACCACATCGCAGTTTGCCTGGGCGCAGGCTCCGGTATTTGGTGCCGTGATCGTCGCCAATATGGTGGTCGTGCGTTTTGTGAAGGATCCAACGAAGCCACGCTTTATCTGGCGTGCTGCGCCCATTCAACTGAGCGGACTGGCGGTGCTGATTGGCGGTAATTTGCTGTGGCCGCATGTGTGGCTGTGGTCGGTGCTGGGGACCAGCCTGTATGCATTTGGCATCGGGATGATCTTCCCGACGCTATTCCGTTTTACGTTGTTTTCTAACAACTTGCCGAAGGGTACGGTCTCCGCGTCGCTAAACATGGTGATCCTGACAGTGATGGCAGTTTCGGTCGAAGTCGGACGCTGGCTGTGGTTTAACGGCGGCAGGCTTTCGTTTCACCTGCTGGCGGTCGTGGCGGGTATTGCCGTGGTGTTCACGCTGGCCGGATTATTGAAGCGTGTGCGTCAGCATGAGGCAACAGCGTTAGTCACCGAAAACTAAACTTCTATAAGCTGCCCCCGGTACCTGAACACTAATATTCGTGTTTGCAGGTCGGGGGCAAGCCATAACAAGCCATAAATAGTGCATCTACTTTTGATCATCTGGCTAAATGTAACGGGACTTCAGCATCCGGTTCATGCGTGATCCGATTTCTCAGGTCACGGCGAATCATTTCAATCACCCAAAACCAAAAAATGTGCCCCACTATTTCAGAAACATATTCATCGAATGGTAGTTGGGACAACGGTGGTGAAAGATGAAATGCCGGGATGAAGATACCATGAACAGCCACTGTCACGATCAATCCCGCTAACACACCTTGCCAAAGTTTTACTTTCGGAAAAATTTCAGCAGCGACACAGTAACCCACTGCAAAGACTAAGGAAAAAATGATGTGCGTTACCATCACCGGATTAATCACGTGTTCTGAAAAAGTGTAAACCGTCTGCGTCGGATCAATCCCCAGATAGTCTCTCAGGAAAAGATACGGCGGATTAAATTCATTACGTCCCAAAGAAAACGTTCTGGGAGGAAGTGGGACTTCAGCCCCCCACTTAACAAATGCAGAGAGAATCCCGGAAACGATACCAACCAGTAACGCGACACCATAATGACGACGTTCCGGCGCTGTTCTTATAAAAAAATCATTAAGATTCATAATATAACCATCCCTTACGTAAAATAATAACATTGAGGATCCTGATCAATGCTACCCGTATGAGATGATGAAAATTGTGACAAAGATTAATTTTGACAAAAAATGATCTAATTTGATTCTAAATGATGTGTTTTGATTAGTATTGTCGACCACAACTTCTATGCAACCCCGCAAAACAAGCACTTTATCCGGCCTGTGTAGCTACAGCAGGCCGGATAAGTGTCTGCATTTATCACTTTACGTTACGCGATTCGTGCAAACCCCGCTTCCAGATCAGCAATCAGATCGCCAACATCTTCCAGGCCGATATGCACCCTGACCAGCGTTCCGCTGAAATCGACATCCCCGGCTGGGCGAATGCTGTTCAGCTCTTCCGGCTGGTTGGCCAGAATGAGTGATTCGAATCCTCCCCACGAATAGGCCATATGGAACAAAGAAAAATTATCGAGAAAATTCGCCATCTGTTCGTCGGTCAGTCTCTTTTTCAGGACAAACGAGAACAGGCCTGAGCTACCGGCAAAATCACGCTGAAAATACTCATGACCGGGGCATTCCGGTAACGCCGGATGATTCACCCGCGCCACTTCAGGTCTCGCCGACAGCCAACGCGCAATATGGATGCTGCTCTCCTGGTGCTGTTTAAGACGTACAGCCAGCGTACGTAATCCGCGGCTACCGTTGTAAGCCGTATCGGCATCCAGCGTTTGCCCCATCAGATAGGAGTTTTCACGCAAACGATCCCAACAGCGGGCGTTCGACACCGCCGTCCCCAGCATGCCGTCCGAATGGCCAATGGTGTACTTCGTGCCAGCCTGAATGGAAATATCCACGCCGAAGTCCAGCGCTTTAAACAGCACTCCCGCCGCCCAGGTGTTGTCGATCATGATGACGATCTCTGGGTTCACCGCGCGGATCGCCTTCACCATTCCCGGCACGTCCTGCACTTCCATGGTGATTGAACTGGGGGATTCCAGGAACACCACTTTCGTCTCAGGGCGCAGAAGATCGACAATGCCTGCACCAATTAGCGGATCGTAATAAGTGGTTTCCACATTGAATTTACTCAGGATCTTATTACAGAAATCCTGAGTGGGTTCATAGGCCGCTCCGGTCATCAGGATATGATCGCCGCTTTGGACAAACGCCAGAATCGCATTGGTGACCGCCGCCGCACCGCACGGGTACAGCGCACAACCCGCACCGCCTTCCAGGTCGCTCATTGCCTTCTGGAATGCGAAGTGTGTGTAAGTTCCGCGACGACCGTAGAACAGTTCGCCATTCGCACGATTGGCGGTGGCAAATTTTTTGTCCTTCACGGTATCGAACACCAGCGAAGAGGCGCGCTGGATCACCGGATTCACCGCTCCCTGGGTGTAACGTTTGTCGCGACCAGCAACGACCAGTTGCGTTTCAAGCTTGATTGCGTCTTTCATAACTTCTCCTGTTCTAAATCCGTGTGAAAACCTATACCACCGCAGCAGTAGAGTTTATTTCAGTATTGGCCTGCTTTTTTCCAGCGAACCGCTCGACAATCTGTGCCGCATTCAAATCATGGATCACGTTAATCAGCGTGGCCGGAGCATCGGTAATCGTGCCCAGCACCACCAGCATCGGGATGGCTTCCATCGGCAAGCCCAGCGTCGTCACGATAAAAATCTCGCCTAAAAACGCCCCACCCGGTACACCGCCGACAATAATGGCGGAGAGAACGGCAATCAGCATCGTCAGGAAGAATGTCTCAGTGGTGAACTCCATGCCCAGCACCGAATAGATAAAGACGATTTTCAGTGCGGCAATCATCGCCACGCCGCCTTTATTCAGGTTGACCAGTAGCGGAATAGAGACATCAACGATTTCCGGGTTAATTCCCATCGCCTTACCCGCACGTAGTGTCACAGGAAGTGTGCCCAGTGAAGAACACGTCCCTAACGCCGTGGCTGACGGTTCAATCGCATTACGCCAGAAGGCTTTAACCGCCGGAATACCGCCGCCAATATACGAATAGAGAATAGAACCCAAAACGAAGTAGACCAGCGTGGCAACCATAAACAGACCAATTGCGCGGGCAAAGGTTAACAGTAGACCAGAGTCCTGGCTGGCCATCGTGGCGGCGAAATAGCAGCCAAGACCAATCGGCGCCACTTTCATAATGATTGAAACGATCTTCATGATGACGGTGTTGGCATCTTCCAGCAGCGACGCAATACGCTTACCCGCCTGTTCAGATTGTCCTATCGCCACTCCGGCGATAATCGCCATCACGATCAGCGCCAGAATATTGGACTTAGAAAACAGCCCGATAAAGTCACTGGTGGTGATCATACTGACAAAATCCATCTTGCCGCTGCCCGCCTGTACAGACTGCGAAAGATCGATAGTGACGCCCTGCGCCGGGTTATACCATAGCGCCAGCGCCACAATTCCGGCAGCCGGAATAAAGGCCATTGCGATCGAGACAATAAAGATAATCGCCATAATACGTCCCAGCCTTTTCAGGTCGGTCATACTGGCGATGGAGGACATGACGCTGATACCCACCAGCGGCACAATAATCATAAATAACAGGTTTAAAAATATCTGACCTATTGGTTGGAGTTTACTTGCAAACGTCGGGGCATAAATACCTAATAAGCCACCAATAACCAGAGCAATTAATAAAATAATCGACGATTTGTAGGGTTCGAGTCGTGACCACATAATGGGTACCTTTAAAATTATAAAATATTAAATGAGATTAAATTCACATTTTGATGAGTTTTCGCTCCGCCTCCTTATATTTGTGATGCAACTCACTTAAGTTGTTATTTTTTCATTTTGCCAGCAAGTTGTTTCCTGTGATTCAATAGTTGCATGTTTAAAACGCGAATGTAACGGCCTATTCGTACCGTTTATGCAAATCACTTGTGAATTTAAGGAAACAATGAGTACGCCGATTTCACTCAAGCATCTGGAGTTTTTTGTCAAAATCGTCGACTGCGGAGGATTATCTGAAGCCGCCGCGCAACTCAACGTATCGCCTTCAGCGGTAAGTAAAAGCCTGACTGCCATGGAGGACACGCTGGGTACGACATTAATTAAACGTACCACCCGCAGTATTACTCTGACCGATGCAGGGCAATATTTATTTAACCGCGCGAATAAGTTATTGAAAGAGTTTGATGAAACGCTGAACACGACCTCCGGCTATTACCACAGTCCGCAGGGTGAATTACGTATAACCTGTTCGATTGCTTTTGGTTATTCACGACTGGTAAACCTGGTAGATAAATATCGCTCCCAGTTCCCGGATGTGAATCTGTATATCGATCTCAACGATAACTTTGTCAATCTGAACGAAACAGATTTCGACATCGCCCTGCGCATCTCCACAGCACCGCCACAAAACTATGCGATGCGCAAGCTGGTGCCTATCCGCTGGGCGTACTGCGCATCACCCGGCTACCTTGCCAAAAAAGGTATGCCCCAGCACCGTAGCGATCTGGTGAATCATGATTGTCTGGTTTACCCCGGCCTCACGCCGGTGCTAAAAGTGGCAGATGAACAGGATCGTCTGCATCAGTTGAAGCTGCACATGCCAATCCAGGCCAACAGCAGCCTGGTATTGCTGAAATCGGTATTAGAAGATCAAGGGGTGGCGTATTTACCCACCTATCTGATTGGCGATCATATTCAAAAAGAAGAGATAACGCCGCTGATGCTCGATGGCACCATCACCTGCGAAACCCACGCCCTTTACGCGCTCTATTTTCCCAGCAAGTACAGTAATCCGAAGGTGCGATCGTTTATCGACTTTCTGGTAACGGAACTCGGCCCATTACCCGCATGGGACAACTGGATCCCTGGGTAAAATCTCCACCTAAAAATGGGAGGTACGCCACATTTTTTGCGCGATCCCAGCGTCTGGCTCTATCCTTAAACCTATGAATAAAATTACTGAACTCAAACGCGCCAAGCGACTGGCGCTCTCTCTGCTGCTGATCGCTGCTGCGACGTTCGTCATCACCCTGTTTCTGCCGCCAAACTTCTGGGTACTCGGAATCAAGGCGATAGCCGAAGCGGCGATGGTTGGCGCACTGGCGGACTGGTTCGCCGTGGTGGCACTTTTTCGTCGGGTACCGATTCCATTTATCTCGCAACACACGGCGATCATCCCGCGTAACAAAGACAGAATCGGCGAGAACCTCGGTCAGTTCGTGCAGGAAAAATTCCTCGATACCCAGTCGCTGGTGGCGTTGATCCGCCGCCATGAGCCGGCCTTGCTGATTGGTAACTGGTTCAGCCAGCCGGAAAACGCCCAGCGCATTGGTCAGCACCTGCTGCAAATTATGAGTGGTTTTCTCGAACTGACCGACGACTCCCGCATCCAGCGGCTGATCAAGCGCGCGGTGCACAAGGCTATCGACAAGGTTGATCTTTCCGGTACCAGTGCGCTAATGCTGGAAAGCATGACCAAAAACAATCGCCACCAGGAGCTGCTCGACACGCTGATTACGCAGTTGATCACCCTGCTACAGCGCGACAGCTCACGGGCGTTTATTGCGCAACAGATCGTGCGCTGGCTGGAGACAGAACACCCGCTAAAAGCGAAACTCCTGCCGACCGAATGGCTGGGCGAGCACAGCGCCGAGCTGGTGTCTGATGCGGTCAACTCCCTGCTGGATGACATCAGCCACGATCGGACGCATCAGATCCGCCATGCCTTCGATCGCGCCACGTTTAAACTGATTGATAAGCTCAAACACGATCCGGAGATGGCTGTCCGGGCGGAAAGTCTCAAAAGCTATCTGAAAGAGGATGAAGCCTTTAACCGTTATCTCGGCGAGTTGTGGGCGGATCTGCGCCAGTGGGTGAAAACCGACATTAACGCCGACGATTCCCGCGTGAAACAGCGTATCGCCAGTGCCGGGCAGTGGTTCGGTGAAACGCTGGTTGCCGACAGCGCCTTGCGCGCTTCGCTGAATGGGCATCTTGAGCAGGCCGCGCGTAAGATCGCACCGGAGTTCGCTACCTTCCTGACACGCCATATCAGCGACACGGTAAAAAGCTGGGATGCGCGTGATATGTCACAGCAAATCGAGCTTAACATCGGCAAAGATTTGCAGTTTATTCGCGTCAACGGCACGCTGGTTGGCGGTTCTATAGGACTGGTGTTATATCTGTTGTCGCAAATTCCTTCCCTGCTGACACTGCCGAATTTTTAAGGAGAAAAAATGGCTGAAATCACTCTGGCCCCGGCGGATCGTGATCGTCTGCGTAGCGAGCTTGAAACGTACTGTAGCGACCACTTTGATCTTGAGCTTGAACAATTCGACGCCGAGTTCTTTATTGATTTTATTATCGAAAAACTGGGATCTGCTTTCTACAACGCGGGAATTGAAGAGGCGATCCGCACCCATATTGCCTGGAGCGAACGGATCCAGGAAGAAATGGATCTGAAGAAAATTCTATGACCGCATACTGTAGATGGACAAATGTATACATCGCGAGGGAGATCAATAAATACACAATAACTATAAGGTTATAATGCGGCGTCTTTTCACTGTCTCCCGTGTTACGGGGAAGGAAAACCATGTCGCTTATCACTGATTTACCCGCCATTTTCAACCAATTCTCCGACGCTCGTCAGAAAGGCTTCCTTACCGTAATGGATCTTAAAGAGCAGGGAATTCCGCTCGTTGGGACCTATTGCACCTTTATGCCGCAAGAGATCGCGATGGCTGCTGGCGCTGTTGTCGTTTCGCTGTGTTCCACCTCTGACGAAACCATTGAAGAAGCTGAAAAGGACCTCCCGCGTAACCTCTGTCCGTTGATCAAAAGCAGCTACGGCTTTGGTAAAACCGACAAATGCCCCTACTTCTACTTTTCTGACCTGGTGGTGGGCGAAACCACCTGCGACGGCAAGAAGAAGATGTACGAGTACATGGCCGAATTTAAAGCGGTACATGTGATGCAACTGCCCAACAGCGCCAACGATGCGGCCTCTCGTACGCTATGGAAAGCTGAGATCCTGCGTCTGCAACAAGGTATCGAAGCCCGTTTTGGTACCCCTATTACCGAAGCTGCGCTACGTGAAGCCATTATGCTCAAAAACAGAGAACGTCGCGCGCTGGCGAATTTCTACCGCGTTGGCCAACTCAACCCGCCTGCGCTCAGCGGCAGTGACATCCTGAAAGTGGTGTACGGCGCGACCTTCCGTTTTGATAAAGAGGCGCTTATCGACGAGCTGAACAGCATGGCCGAGCGCGTACGTCAGGAATGGCAGGACGGCAAACGCCTGGAATCACGGCCCCGCATTCTGATCACCGGTTGTCCTATTGGCGGTGCGGCAGAAAAAGTAGTCCGCGCCATTGAAGATAACGGCGGCTGGGTGGTGGGCTATGAAAACTGCACCGGTGCTAAAGCCACAGAACAGTGCGTGGAAGAAACCGGCGACGTCTATGATGCGCTGACCGATAAATATCTCGCTATTGGTTGCTCCTGTATCTCACCTAACGATCAGCGTCTGAAAATGCTCAGCCAGATGGTCGAAGAGTATCAAGCCGACGGCGTTGTCGATGTTATCCTACAAGCCTGTCATACCTATGCCGTTGAATCACTTGCGATTAAACGCCACGTTCGCCAGCAACACAATATTCCTTATATCGCCATTGAAACTGACTACTCCAGCGCAGATATCGGCCAGCTGAGCACCCGCGTTGCAGCGTTTATTGAAATGCTGTGAGGAGCACGGATGACATACTCAATAGGGATCGATTCCGGCTCCACGGCGACCAAAGGCATTCTGCTGGAAGGAGGTATTATCAAACGCCGCTTCCTCTGTCCTACGCCTTTTCGCCCCGCAGAAGCGATCGCGCAGGCATGGGAAACACTGCAAGCCGGGCTGGATGTACGACCGTTTTTAACCCTCACGGGTTACGGACGTCAGCTCGTGGATTATGCCGATAAGCAGGTCACTGAAATTTCCTGTCATGGACTGGGGGCGCGCTTGCTGGCGCCCGACACCCGTATGGTGATTGATATCGGCGGTCAGGACAGTAAAGTCATACAGCTGGACGATGATGGCAACCTCAGCGATTTTTTAATGAACGACAAATGTGCGGCCGGGACCGGACGGTTTCTGGAAGTCATCTCACGCACTCTTGGCGCCAGTGTGGAGCAACTCGATACCATTACCGCAGGCGTAGAACCACATGCTATCAGCAGCATGTGTACAGTGTTTGCCGAGTCAGAAGTTATCAGCCTGCGCTCAGCAGGCATTGCGCCGGAAGCAATTCTGGCAGGCGTGATCAATGCGATGGCCAGACGCAGCGCGAACTTTATCGGGCGGCTTTCAGCACAAGGGCCATTGTTGTTTACCGGCGGCGTCAGCCACTGCAACGCCTTCGCGCGTATGCTCGAAGGGCATCTCGGCATCCCCGTTCATACCCATCCCGACGCACAATTTGCCGGTGCCGTGGGTGCAGCACTGATTGGCCATCGTCAGAGGAAACGCCAGTGACGGAAACGCTGTTCTTATTTCATTCCACCGTCGGCGTCATCAAAATGCGCAAGGCGTTACAGGCTGCAGCGATCAACTTTCGGGTGGCGGATATCCCCCGCCAGCTGCGCGGTGGCTGCGGATTGTGTATCTATGTGAACTGTGCTGCGGATGAGGAAGCGCAGTGGGTGATCCCGGGACATACCGAATCTATTTACCGCTTTGAGGACGGAGAGTGGCGCTGCATTGCCACGTTTGCCGCCTCCTGACCGCTCAAGCCCGTCTGTTTATAATACATACCAAAATAATTCGAGTTGCATGAAGGCGGCAAACGAGTGAATACCAAGGAGCGAACACAAGTACGTGACTGGGGTTAGCGAGTGCTGCCAACGCACAGGCAACTTGAAGTATGACGGGTATATTCATAAAGAGTAACAGGATCCCAGTAAGCGTATATTGTTGGTGTCAGTTTGGACACGGGCAGTGCTCAAACTGGCAAGTAAAATAGCCTAATGGGATAAGCTCTAAGCCAGAAAGTCACCAGATATATATAGTGTTCAGATGACTCCGCAATTCAATATCAAAATTTAATAGCACACAAATAACAGCCAGACATTTTCTAGTTCTTTTTACAAAGAACTGGCGGAAAATGCGTAAAAATGGACATATCAATTCAACATCAACAACGCTCGCGGAAATAGCTTATACCATGACTAAAAACCCCATTATTGGTCTAATTGTTCTTTTCAGTTTAGTTGATATAGTAAAGGGTTATAGAAATTGTTGGCAGCGTGGTTTCGTTTATTATATTGACATCCACAACGATGTTTCTTTGGCAGGAGGTAGCGTTTGTTTTACAAGTCTGCGCCATTGCTTGTGTTTTTTTATCAATATGAAAATAGCGGGAAGAAAGACTCAATATAAAAAGGTATCTTACTGAAGATACCTTTTTCATATCATAACAAAAAGTTAGAACTGATAGGTCAGGCCTGCAACGACTTCGTTGTCACCGTTAGTGCCATTGAGGAGGTTAATCTTGTAACCAACATCAGCAACGATGTTTTTATTGAAGTAGTAGTCTGTACCCAGCGCGACATATTCGGTCAGGTCAGTATTGTTGTCATCACGCGCATGTACATAAGCCACGTTCGGGCGCAGACCGAAATCAAACACATAGGCAGCCATCGCTTCAAAGTGCTGCGCTTTGTCCGCGTCCTGAATCAGGTTATGGGATTCGCCATACATGGTCGCAACGTAGATAGCGTTAGCGTCATACTTCAGGCCAGCCCCCCAGAACTCTGCGTTTTCCCCATTCCAGCCGTGGTGTTTCTGATCGGTAGTCACCGCACTGGTTGAATAGGCTGCAACAGCAGACACACCAGAATCCGCGATGTTGTCATAGCCCAGAGAGAAGCCGTAGCCGTTACCATGCTGCTTAGCAGGGTTAGCGTCGGAATCATCCTGACCCTGGTATTGCGCAGCCACGTTTACGCCATCAACGGCGCCAAACAGATTTTTGGTACGGAGTGTTGCAACACCAGAAGTGCGTGTAGTAAGGAAACGGTCAGTATCTTCATAGGAGTCACCACCGAACTCTGACAGAGTGTCAGTGTAAACTCCCACATCGTAAGCGATACCGTAGTTACGGCCATAGTCAAAGCTAATGTTGTGACCATAATCCAGGCCAGCAAACGCCAGACGTGTATTAACGCCATTCTGCGACCCTTCTGCTTTAGAGGCATCAAACTGACTTTCAAACTGGCCATAACCGGTCAGTTGATCGTTGATTTGTGTCTCGCCGCGGAAACCCAAACGTGCATAGGTACCGTCAGTATCAGTACCATCAGTCCAGGAATGAACCGCTTTTACTTTGCCGTACAGATCCAGTTTGTTGCCATCTTTGTTATAAATTTCCGCTGCATGAACGGAAGTTACCCCTAATGCCATCACTGTTAATGCCACTGCTGTCTTTTTCATATTTTTACTCACTTTTAATTGTGAATTTTGCTATCAACTTTGTTATGAGGGCAGCGTACCCACATAAAAAAGTCCCCTATCAAGTAAGGGGAAAAATCAATAACATACCAATAAAGGTAATAATGAAGTGGCAAGACATAATTCATTTTCAGGATTTTAAATAAAATCCAGACAGAGAATGACTATTTTTATTCCTGGGGTTCACTCTGATTAATAGAACGATGTAACATTAATGCCTCAGCAATAATATCCTGTTTACTTTTTCGTGTTTCAAATGCCAGCGTTCGAACATATTCCCACAGAGAGGTATCGACACGAGCACTTAAAAGAACCATATCTTTAGATCGGGTACCCCTTGCTTTTCGAATATCGGGATAATCTCGAGAGGGCATAGTCAACTCCTGAACGCAATAACACGCTTATGGCGATGAAATATGCAGCCAGTGTAAAAACATGTCAATGGCAAAAATATCCTCACAATAGTAATAAAACTGTTAATAAACAGCCAAAAAATGGAACATCATTTCAAATGAAAGATAACTTTATTATAGAATAATATGTAATGATTGCTTTACGTATATTGTTTCTTATTCACCTGACTAAAAAATTGGGTACTGGAAATGATAATCACGATACGTAATCAAAACATCATTCCGGCCAATAGGTTACATAGCGTTATTAATGTCTACATTCGCATAAAACGCCTTTTTTTATGCGATGTTAGGCAAGATTAATCGCCTCAAACTTCTGCGCAAATCACTTTAATTCTCACTTAACATTGGTCAGCTTTGTCTAAAAATAAGCACGGAAAGGTAAATTTAAGGTAACGAAGGCATTCTTTCGCCTTTAAAAATAAGTCATTTTTAATTGATACAAATCAATTTTTACTCTGCTCTCACGGCGCAAGAAAATCACCATCCGGCAGGATGGAAACAATTTATTACGCCGAATTTAACGTGCGAAAATGGGGGAATGTATCGTAATACAACAGAACAAAGTGAAGCGCGGACTGAAACAGTCCGCGTTGTACTCAGCGGGAGAAATCAGGCGTTAACTTTATCCAGTGGCCAGGATTCAAACAGATAGCCATCAAAGTCGATATCATCGACATTAGAAAACTCCAGCAGACGCTGTTTGACGTTTTCCAGATGCTGCCACATCGCCAGCTTGGCCGCACGGGCGTCCTTTTTGATCAACGCCGCCAGGATCTGCTTATGGTCACCCAGCCATTCTTTGCGGTAATGCGTATCGTCGAGATGGCTGTGTAGCTGGATCCACATTGGGTTGTTCTCACGCCACTGCCAGGACTGGCGAAACAGTTCCACCAACATACTGTTATGCGTCGCCTCAGCAATGGCGAGATGGAACTGCATATCACCGCTTTCTGTACCGTTCGGTTCGCTGGAAGCCAGTTCTCGCTCTTCCAGTTGCAACGCCTGGCGCATTTTGACGATATCTTCGCGGGTAGCCTGCAGAGCAGCAAATTCAGCAATATTGCTTTCAAGTAGCTGACGAGCCTGTAACAGCTCAAAAGGACCGGCATCGTTACAATGGTTCACATCGGTGTTATCCATTGCATGAGCGTCTGCGTTATCAAGCACATAGATCCCGGCTCCACGCCGCACGTCCACCAGCCCTTTAATTTCCAGCATGATTAACGCTTCGCGTACCACCGTTCGGGTGACATTGAGCATCTCGGCAATTTCACGCTCCGGCGGCAGGCGCTCACCAGGGTTGTACGGCGTCTGTACAATAAGATCGCGGATCATTGCGCCCACTTCCTGGTAGGGCCTTTGCTGAGAAGTGTTCGATTTCATAATGTTATGCCCGTCAGATACGTTTATTCAGATCCGGTGATTCGGTATCGAACTATAGCATTTGTGGAGAGCCAAAAACAGGAAACGGGTCAACCAAATAGACTTTTGATTGACCCGTCATCGTGGGGAAGTTATGCGTCAGCGCTTAACGCCGCAACGCACTCACGCGCGCCCTGCTCACACAGCTGTTGATAGCTCGCGATAATCGCATCGACAAAGTCGGCCTTTTCCGCTAAATCGTGACCAAAAATCCCGCTCAATCCCAGCAGAGCCGTAACACGTTCGGATCCCTGATATTGCTGGTTGATCCGCTGATATTCCGCCAGTAATGGGTCGACAACGTCAATTGCCTGCCCCTGCTCATCCACACCCAAGGTGTAACGCATCCAGCCCGCCACACCGAGCGCCAGGTGTCGCCAGTCGCTGCCGTTCTGCAAATGCAGACGTACTGGATCCAGCAAGCGCTGCGGCAGTTTCTGGCTGCCGTCCATCGCAATCTGCCATGTACGGTGGCGCAGGGAAGGATTACTGAAGCGCTCAATCAGCAGCGTCGCATAGGCTTTAAGATCGGTGCCTTCCGGCATAGAGAGCGTCGGAGCCTGCTCCTGCATCATCAGTGCAAAGGCTGCTTTGCGGTATGCCGGATTAGTCATGGTATCCGCGATGGTTTCATACCCACCGAGGTAGCCCAGATAGGCAAGGAAAGAGTGGCTGCCGTTAAGCATGCGCAGCTTCATCATTTCAAATGGCACCACGTCGGCAACAAACTGCGCACCGACTTTATCCCAGTCAGGACGACCATTAACAAAATTATCTTCAATCACCCACTGGCGGAACGGCTCACAGGCGATAGCACACGGATCATACACGCCCAGTTGATCAGCGACTTCCTGTAACATCTCAGGGGTCGCCGCCGGAACGATACGATCCACCATAGTGCACGGGAAGGTAGCGTGAGTTTCAATCCATTTCGCCAGCTCCGGATCGCGCGCTTGTGCCAGCCCCAGCACCGCGACTTTTGCCACATGACCGTTTTCACGTACGTTGTCGCAGGACATCACGGTAAAGGCCGCCAGTCCCTGCTCACGGCGCAGATGCAGCGCCTGCACAATGTAGCCAATAGCTGATTTCGGTGCCGCCGGGTTTGCCAGATCATGTTGGATCAGTGGATTATTGAGATCTAACTGACCGCTGGCAGCATCCGTGCAGTAGCCTTTTTCGGTTACCGTCAGAGAGACAATCGCCGTCTGCGGTCGCGCCATAGCCTGCAGAATACCGTCACAACCATCAAGATCCGGGTGTAACGCTTCTTTCATCGAGCCGATGACTTTCAGCACGGTGTCGTCAGCCCCTTTCTCCGCCACGGTATACAGAAGCTGCTGCTTTTTCAGATTTTCGATCAGCACACGGTCATTACCCGGCATCAGGTTCACTTCACAGATGCCCCAGTCGCTGTCTGTTTGTTCCAGTAAATGGTGCGTATACAACGCCTGATGCGCACGGTGAAAAGCACCGCATCCCAGGTGAACAATACGGGATTGCAGACGAGAATGATCCCACGCCGGGCGTGCAACCGGCAGGTTGCTGTTAGCAATTGTCGTAGTCATCGCGAACTCCATAACCCATCGGAAATGCCGACGGGAAGAGAAAAGAACAAAGCCGGCACGGCACGTCGCCCTGCCGGTCTGGTTTAGCGGCTAAAAAAAGCGCGCTGAATAGCCATTTCAACGCCACGGACTTCCGCCAGCCCTTTCAGGCGCCCAATCGCGGAATAGCCAGGGTTGGTTTTCTTTTTCAGATCGTCGAGCATCAGGTGACCATGATCCGGGCGCATCGGGATCAAATCCTCCTGGCCCTGGGCCTTACGGCGATGCTCTTCTTCCACGATTGCCTTCACTACTTCGTACATGTCGACATCACCATTGAGATGCGCCGCTTCATGGAAGGTTTTCGGGTTGTCTTCACGCAGTGTCGACCGAAGATGGGTGAAGTAAATACGCGGACCAAACTGCTTGATCATATCGACCAGATCGTTGTCTGCGCGAACACCGTAAGAGCCGGTACACATGGTGAAACCGTTGGCCATGCTGCTGACCGTATCGACCATCCATTGCATATCTTCCACGGTGGAAACAATACGCGGCAGGCCGAGGATTGGGCGCGGCGGATCGTCCGGATGTACCGCCATGCGTACGCCCACTTCTTCCGCGACCGGGATAATCGCCTTCAGGAAGACGGCGAAATTCTCACGTAGCGCGGCTTTATCAATATCTTTATAACGCTCAAGGTGCTGGCGGAACTGATCGAGGGTATACCCTTCTTCCGCGCCCGGCAGGCCGGCGATGATATTGCGGGTCAGACGGGCCTTATCTTCATCACTCATGGTCGTGAAACGTTGATTCGCCTGGGCGATTTCTTCAGCGCTGTAGTCGGCTTCTGCGCCTGGACGTTTGAGGATATGCAGCTCAAATGCGGCAAATTCAATCTGATCAAAACGCAACGCTTTGGAACCGTCCGGCAGAACATATTCCAGATCGGTACGTGTCCAGTCGAGAACAGGCATAAAGTTGTAGCACACAGTACGAATGCCACACTGTGCCAGATTGCGCAGTGACTGCTGGTAATTGGCAATCCACTGAAGATAGTTACCGGAACGGGTTTTGATATCTTCGTGGATTGGCACGCTCTCCACGACTGACCACACCAGACCCGCCTGTTCAACAATGGCTTTACGCTTCTGGATCTCATCAACTGACCATACTTCCCCGTTCGGGATATGGTGCAAAGCAGTAACAACGCCCGTCGCCCCCGCCTGACGTACATCAGCTAAAGTGACCGGATCGTTCGGACCATACCAGCGCCATGTCTGTTCCATGCTCTATTCCTCATTTACCTAATGGGCTCGACAATATGGCACATAAATTCCTCCTTTTGGTATGACATGTCAACCTGAATGGGTGTATTGGTTAACCAAATCACAATAATGGCGATGTTTGCCAGTGATGACAAAACCCAAAACCACATCAGCAGTGCAAATCTGTAACGCAATGTGACATTCATCGCATCAATGGTTAACCAATTTATATAACATCTCAACCAAAATCATAATGGTTCAACCAAAGAAGGCAGACGTTTTATGCACGTTCTCAATATTCTGTGGGTAGTATTCGGCATCGGTCTGATGCTGGTTCTCAATTTAAGATTCAAAATAAACTCAATGGTCGCCTTGCTATTGGCGGCGCTCTCCGTCGGTATGCTGGCGGGCATGGATTTAATGGAACTGCTGCACACCATGAAGTCCGGCTTTGGCAGTACGCTGGGGGAACTGGCGATTATCGTGGTGTTTGGTGCGGTTATCGGCAAGTTGATGGTCGACTCCGGGGCGGCACATCAGATTGCCCATACGCTGCTGGCGCGCCTCGGTCTGCGCTATGTACAGCTATCGGTGATCATTATTGGCCTGATCTTCGGCCTGGCAATGTTCTATGAAGTGGCCTTTATTATGCTGGCTCCGCTGGTGATCGTCATTGCCGCCGAAGCGAAGATCCCGTTCCTGAAACTGGCTATCCCTGCCGTCGCCGCCGCAACCACCGCGCACTCGCTGTTTCCACCTCAGCCGGGACCGGTAGCGCTGGTCAACGCCTATGGCGCCGATATGGGCATGGTTTATATCTACGGTATTCTGGTGACGATCCCAAGCGTGATCTGTGCGGGGCTGATCCTGCCGAAGTTCCTCGGTAATCTTGATCGCCCGACGCCTTCATTTATGAAAGCCGATGTGCCGGTTGACCAGAATAATTTGCCGTCATTCGGCGTGTCGATTCTGGTGCCGCTGATCCCGGCGATCATTATGATCTCCACTACCATCGCCAATATCTGGCTGGTTAAAGGGACTCAGGCCTGGGAAGTGGTGAACTTCTTAGGTTCTTCTCCGATTGCGATGTTCATCGCTATGATTGTCGCCTTTGTGCTGTTCGGTACCGCGCGTGGCCATGACATGCAGTGGGTAATGAACGCCTTTGAAAATGCGGTGAAAAGCATCGCGATGGTGATCCTGATTATCGGTGCGGGCGGCGTACTGAAGCAGACCATTATCGATACCGGTATCGGTGATACGATTGGCATGCTGATGTCACACGGCAACATTTCACCGTACATCATGGCGTGGCTCATCACCGTACTTATCCGTCTGGCAACCGGCCAGGGCGTCGTGTCAGCAATGACCGCCGCGGGGATTATCAGCGCAGCGATCCTCGATCCCGCAACGGGTCAGTTAGTGGGCGTCGATCCGGCATTACTGGTACTGGCAACGGCGGCGGGCTCCAACACCCTGACCCATATCAACGATGCCTCATTCTGGCTGTTCAAAGGTTACTTTGACCTGTCAGTGAAGGACACGCTGAAGACCTGGGGTTTACTGGAGCTGGTTAACTCAGTGGTCGGCCTGATTATCGTATTGATCATCAGTATGATTGCATAATATTGTCATTCCGCTCTGGCCTTCAGTGCCAGAGCGTTCATCAACAAAAATCTCAACAATCCTCAATAATCAGATACACCGCCTTCACCGGACCATGCACCCCAACCACCTTAATCAGCTCAATATCCGCCGTTGAACTCGGCCCACTGATGATGTTAATGCACGACGGCATACGCTCACCGGCCAGCGCTTTCTGATGCAGAATTTCTGCCAGCTGCGCCACGCGCGGCAGGATGGTGCTTTTGCGCAGGACAAAAATAGAAGACTCCGGCAGCAGGCTTAATGAGCGTCCGCGCTCGGGTGCAGAAAAGAGGACCACACCGCCCGACTCCGTTAAGCCATACTCGGCATACACCACCCCGACTTTCGCCTGCTCGGCCTGGGTAATATTCTCCTCGCCACGGGCCGGGTCCCAGACCACGGCGTTACATTCCTGTTGCAGGCGCTCGCTGATCCCCAGAACTGCCAGCCGACTGTCGCCGCTAAGCACCACCGATTGCTGACCAAGTTCTTCACACAGACGTAATGCCGCGTCTGCCGCCTGCGCTTCACTGGTCAGTTCGCAGCGTGCCAACATGACATCAGTAGCGAACTGGATAAAGGCATCACAACGCTGCTGCTGGTTGAGTTCAGTCAGTCTCTCGTTCGCATAGTTGTTAACCGGTGCCGCATCTGGTTCCGGTACAAATCGCACCTGCCGACCCAACGCTCCGGCGATAGTGTTTAAAAACGCGGTACGGTTATCCATTCTTTTTATCCTCCGCCTGATGTTTTCTAAACCAGCTACGGAAACTCTCTCCGTCAGCACCAGGAAGATCGCGTGACTCCATCCAGTCGTTAATGGCTCCCACCTTAAGCGGTGTTTTTCCGCCATTAATAAACCAGCTCGCCGCATGGGCTCCCGCCATCATCCCGACTTTCCACAACCCTGGATGGCTATTAGCATACGCAAACATTTTGATCGCCCGCCGCTCCGCTTTAGGGGTAATGCCCTGCTCCGCCATCACTCTGCGATGACGCAGAATCAGTTTAGAAAGAGGGATATGCACCGGACATACGCTGTCGCAAGCCGTGCATAATGAACAGGCATAAGGCAGATCTTTAAAATCCTTATAACCGCCGAGCAACGGAGAAATCACCGCACCAATAGGACCTGGATAGATAGAGCCATACCCGTGCCCACCAATATGGCGATATGCCGGACAGGTGTTCATACAGGCCCCGCAGCGTATACAGCGCAGCACGTCACGAAACTCAGAACCAAGCACCTGCGAGCGCCCGTTATCCACAATGACCAGGTGAAACTCTTCCGGCCCGTCAACGTTATCCGCCTCACGCGGACCGGTAAGCCAGGTATTGTAGCCTGTCAGACGTGCGCCAACAGCACTACGCGCCAGCATGGTGATGAGCACATCAACATCAGCAAACGTCGGTGCAATACGCTCCATTCCCATCACCGCAATGTGCGTTTTCGGCAATGTGGTACACATCCGCGCATTACCTTCGTTGGTGACAAGGCAAACAGAGCCGGTCTCCGCCACGGCGAAATTACACCCGGTGATCCCGATTTCGGCACTGAGAAAATCTTCGCGGATCTTCTGACGGATAAATAAAGTCATTGCTTCGGGCGTTTCCGGGCCGTCGTAGCCCAGGCGTTCGTTTAGCACGCGGCGGATCTGATACCGATCTTTATGGATAGCCGGAACCACCACATGCGAAGGAGGATCCTGATCCAACTGGAGAATATATTCACCCAGATCGGTTTCGATCACCTGGATTCCGGCATCCTGCAACACATGGTTGATACCGATTTCTTCAGTCACCATCGACTTTGACTTCACCACTTTGCGCGCATTTTTACTCTGCGCGACCTGCAAAATGTAGCGGGTGGCCTCTTCTTTGGTCTTCGCGAAATAGACGTGGCCGCCATTTTCGGTCACTTTCTCGGAGAGTTGATACAGATAAGCATCGAGATTACTCAGAACATGGTCACGGATCTGGCTGGCCCGGTCGCGCCACGCTTCCCAGTGCCCTAATTCGTCGACCATTTTTTGGCGATTCGCACCGATACGCTCCTGCGCATTGGCCACAGCTTTGCGCATAATCGGATCTTCGATTTGCTGACGAATGCGCATCTTGAACTCTACATCGCTGGTTTTTATCGACATACTTTTCTCCTCAGCGGCTCATCAGCACTTCAGCAATATGCATCACTTTGACCGGCTGGCCTTCTCGCTGCAGACGGCCACCGATGTTCAGCAAACAACTGACATCAGCACCAATCAAATATTCCGGACGGGCATCCATCATGTGGACGACTTTCTCTTTCACCATCTCGCCCGATATTTCGGCCATTTTGACCGAGAAAGTACCGCCAAAGCCGCAGCAGGTATCCTGATCGGCAAACGTCAACAGCTCCAGACCACGCACATTTTTCAGTAGCGTAAGCGGTTCTTCCTTCACGCCCAGCTTGCGAGTCAGGCTGCAGGACGGATGATAAACCGCCTTCCCTTGCAAACTGGCCCCCACATCAACTACCCCCAACTTGTTAACGATAAAGGAGGTGAGATCCTGCATGCGCGCAGCAACCTTTTCCGCACGCAGCGCCCATTCAGGCTCATCGACCAGATACGCCGGATAGCTTTTCACCGCGTAAGTACAAGAGCCTGCCGGAGAGATTATCGGGTCATCATTATCTTCCATCGCGGCGATCAGGTTTTTCATCCCCGGAATCGCTTCTTTGATATAACCACTGTTGATGGCTGGCTGGCCGCAGCACCCTTGTTTCTCAGGGAAATTAACGCGGCAGCCCAGTTTTTCCAGCAGCAATACGGAATCACGTGCCATCCGGGACTTCAGCGCGTCACCAATACAGGTGACAAAGAAATTTACATTCACAATAACTACTCCATTGCTTCATTTCTATTTATTGCGCTTGATATCGCTATATCAAGCAAAGGTTCAGCCGTGTATCACGCCCAGTTTTTCGGTTTTTTTGGTTTTACTAATGACTGAGTTCATAGTGATGCCCGGATCGTTTTCCGTTGGTGGCGACTCTCCGCTTCTTATATCAGGACAATCGCAAACGTCTGTATTTTCATTTGTATGACAAAACCAAATAATCCTCTAATCAACAAGCATATGCAATACCCATGTTTATTTCTTTCGGCCTTGCTCACATTTTTATATTGGAAACCATAGCGTTATTAAAACCTTAAAAACAGTTTCAGGTGATGACTAATCTCGTCATTATCATTATTAAAAAGGTTATTAAATAACTACTTATAGGTATTTGCCTTACTCTTAAGTGTATTTATCTGGCAGCAGCCTTTAATTAAAAGATTACAATAGTTACAAAACTATTAATCATAATTACTTTATTCACTGAAGCGATTCAGTTTGCATACTTTATTTATACGCCAATGTAGCCTTTCCGCCATAAATATAAATCAGGTTTAATGAACCAAGCAGGAATAATAATGAACGAATATTTTATGTTTGCCCTGGCACTATCTCCTTTACTGCTAATGGTATTTTTAATACTGAAATTGAAAATGCCCATCCATTATTCTGTGTTGATCTCTCTGGTATTCACCGCCGCGCTATCAGCGATATTCTGGGCGATGCCAGTACAGAATCTGAAAGCCGCGATAGGCTATGGCGCACTGAAGGGATTATGGCCGATAGTGATTGTGATCCTCGGGGCCATATTCAGTTATAACGTGATGCAGGCAACAAAAGCGCTGGATATTCTCCGCGATATTCTCGCCAGCATCAGCGAAGATAAGCGAATTCAGGTACTGCTTATTTCGTGGTGCTTTGGGGGATTTCTTGAAGCTGCGGCAGGTTACGGCACGGCGGTCGCAATCCCTATCGGCATTCTCATCGCACTGGGATTCAATCCGCTGAAAGCAGCCATTGCCTCTCTCGTGGCGAACACCGTACCGACGGCTTTCGGTGCGGTCGGTATTCCGGTCTCTATCCTCGCTGAACAGGTTAACCTGTCGGTTTATACTTTAGGCGGGACGATTATTCTGCAGTTAGCCCTGTTTAATATCCTGCTGCCGTTTGTCATTGTCTGCATTATTGGCGGTGGCCTGAAAGCCCTCCGCGGCGTATTCCTTATCACTCTGATATGCGGCATCACTACGCTTATCCCACAATATTTTGTCGCGATACATCTTGGCGCAGAATTACCCGCTTTTGCCGGCAGTCTGGTCAGTCTTTTCGCCGTCGCCATCGCGGGTCGATTGCGTAACGGGAAAACAGATCCCGAGTGGCGTATTGAGGTCAGCCATACCCGTGAAACGACTCCGCGCTCAGCAAAGGTGCTGTTTCGGGTCGGTTCAATCTACATGTTGATTTTTATCTTTATTCTGCTGTGCTCTCCATTATTCCCGGCGGTAAAATCGGCGGCTTCTCAACTGGCTTCAGTACTGCATTTCACGCTGGCTGACGGTAAATCTCTGGCGCTAAAAATCGAATGGATCACGACACCCGGAATGCTGATCATCTTTGCGACCATTATTGGTGGTTTTATTCAGGGGGCATCCGCTCGCGGTATGCTGGAAGTCTTTGGCAAAACCGTGTTCCAGCTCAGGAACTCCATCATCGCCATTATGGCGATCGTCGCGCTGGCAACGGTGATGGATCTCAGCGGTATTATCTCCACACTTGCCCAGTCCATTGTCGATCTGACCGGCAGCTCTTATGTCTTTATTGCACCGGTGATTGGCGCACTGGGAACATTTGTCACCGGCAGCGACACCAACTCGAATATTCTGTTTGGCAAATTGCAAACCATTGCTGCCAGTAAACTGAATATTGATCCTAACTGGCTGGCTGCGGCCAATACTTCCGGTGCAACCGGCGGGAAAATGATTTCGCCGCAAAGCATCGCCATCGCGGTTTCCGCGACCAAAATGGAAGGACAGGCTAACCAGATAATGTCCGGCACGATGAAATACTGCTGTGCCTACATTGTGATCCTGGGATTAAAGGTCGGCCTCTTTTATTACTGGTTTATGGCCTGAATTCTGTTGAAGGCTGGCGTTGTTCACAATCTATCCTCTTGTCAACCCCATCGAGGGTCTGGCGGTTTGTTGTTCATCAACCTGACCGCCCAGTGAACCAAAAGGTTTACACCGCCTTCGCGATAAGAACGAAGCGGCTGGCTTTACGATTTGTTGGCGCTGACTAAAATAGCGCCGATGTTTCAAATTGAGGATAGTTGTTATGTTGTTCTGGAAAAAGATGGTGAAGAAGTTCGACGCCTTCTCTGCGTTGATTCCACCACGCTACTTCCGGGTGTAAAGCCAGGCAGGCCTGTCAACGACAGGCCTGAGTCTTTCTCCCTGTTTTCTTCTTGCGCAGCCCGCATTTTCTTAACACCACTACCCGCATCCGCAGCCACGCAAAACGGTAGACCAGCGGATGCTGAAACCTGAGCAATGTCAGAAACATAGAGCCTCCCTTCGGCGCTCGCGATGCGCTATAGCACCGTCGCCCGATAACGAACCTGTGGATCCATTATCTGATAACGTGCTTCTATCAGCCGCAGTTCATACGAGCCACGCTCTTTGGTCAGATGCATCACCGAATCCACAATACTGGTGGTTCGCTCCAGCGCCTCTTTATCCTCAAAACCGTTGAGCAACGAGGCCAGCATGACGCTGCATATCAGATCCCCAACGCCGACGGGCATTTTGGCAAAGGTATACAGCGGTCTGGCTATATGTAATGTCTGTTCCGGTGTGACCAGCAACATTTCAAACGCCTGTTTGTCGCACGAGCAATCACCGAGATGCTTCACCAGAACCTTCTTCACGCCCCACGCCACCAGTTGCTGCGCCGCTGCAACCACCTCGTCAAAGCTGCGTAGTTGTCTGCCCGTCAGCACACCCAGCTCATAGAGATTCGGTCCCATTATGTCGGCCAGTTGAATGGCGTCATCAACAAAAAAGGACTCGACACCCTGGGCCACAATGCAGCCTTTTTGCGGGTCACCCATTACCGGATCGCAAAAATAGAGCGCCTGCGGATTGCGCTGGCGGATGGTCGTCACCGCGTGCTTCACCTCTTCGCAATGCCTTTTATCGCCGAGATAACCAGACAGCACGGCATCGCACTGCGCGAGCTTTTGCAGGTCATCCAGTCCGCTGATGATCGCACTCAATTCACCGTGCGGCATTGCCATCCCCTGCCACATCCCGTACTGGGTATGGTTAGAAAATTGCACGGTGTAAAACGGCCAGACATCAATGCCGGAGAGCTGCATTGGCAACACCGCGGCTTTATTGCCGGCATAGCCGTAAACGACTGACGACTGAACAGACAACACGTTTTTCATTTTCACTCCGTCTAACGAAACGTTGGCAGCAGACCAAATACGTCCAGAACAACCGTCAGATAAACAATTCCCCCGCAAACAATCACAAGGTTGAGCACCGTGTTATTGCAGGGCGCGGTATAGCTGGCAGTCGGAAAACGTTTACGTGCAGCCTTCACCAGGAAAGGTGGCAGGATCACGCTCCAGATGGTGAAGGCCAGACCGGCGTAGCCAATCGCGTGTACAAAACCATTCGGAAAGAAGAAGCAAACAGCCGCTGGCGGGAAATAGGTCACCAGCGCGGTTTTCAGACGACCGACGCCGTTATCCGGGAAGTGAAACAGATCCGCGATATAATCAAACAGGCCGAGCGTCGCCGCCAGCAGGGAGCTAGCTACGGCAAAGTTGCCGAAGAATGTCAGGATCAGATCCATATAGCGGCTGGTAAACAATCCGCTGATAGCCTCGACAAACACATCAATATTTCCACCTTTGGCAATAATCGGCGGGAACTCAGCGCGGCTGATATTGCCCATCGTTACACCCAGCCAGAAAATATACAGTAGCAGAGCAAATAGCGTTCCAATGATGATGGAGCGCGTAATATTGCGAACCCCTCCTGTTCCATACAGCTTAACCAGGCTCGGCACGTTGCCATGGAAACCAAACGAAATAATGCAGAATGGCAGCGTCATCAGAATATAAGGAATGTACTGCGAGCCCGGTATTGCCACCGCTACGCTATCGATGAGCTTCGCCACTTCGATATGGCCGACCAGTCCGGAGAAAGTGGCAAAGAACGCCACAAATTTACCGATAATCAACACGGTAGTGATCCGCCCGACCAGCAATGAGCTGTACCATGCGATTGCGCCAACTAACATACTGACGATCACCACCGATATATTCGCCGGAAATCGCACGCCACTATATTTAAATACGGTTTGCGCCATCACTGCCGATGACCCGGAGATATAGGCATAGGTCAGAATATAGAGTACAAAGCCAAAAGCGATACCCACCACGATATTCCACTTGCGGCCTAATAAATCCTGAGTAAATGTATTGAAACTGGCACCAGCGCCATAATGTAGATTAACTTCTACCAGCATCAACCCGGTTAATAACATCATGATGGCAATAAAAAGAAGAATAACAGAGGCACCGGGGAACCACACGCCTGCCATCGCAATCGGCAGAGAAAACATCCCACCACCCACTACGGTCGCGATAACCAACATGGTTCCGCTAATCAGTCCGGGGGTACTACTTTGTCGCTCAATGGCGTTAATATCCATGATAAATGTTCCTGTAGACTATTAGTTATAATTACAGCTGTCATTTGTACATCATGCGGATAATAAAAATGTTGGAGTCAGGGTTTGCTTTTTTTATGTCTGTCACGGTAACGGGCACCGCAAAGGCTTCCTGTTCATGGAAAATGAATACAAAAAAGCCCCATCAAAAGATGGGGCCAGAAAAAGATTTAGATATAATCAAAACGTGCAGTAAAGAAGCGAAGCTGCTTCGGCTCATAAATAAACTTCAGCCCGCGAATATCTTCTTTATGCTGGTAAAGTTTAATGATGCCGTCAGCTACCACATCCATATGCGCGTAAGTATAAACACGGCGCGGAATAGTCAGGCGTACTGTTTCCAGTTTCGGTCTGTGGTGTTCACCAGTCACATTATTACGGCCCGCAGAGATAATACCGCGTTCCATACTACGCACCCCGGTCTCTACATAGATGCTTGCGGCAAGGCTTTGTGCCGGGAATTCGTCCTGCGTCAGATGCTCACAGAAGCGACGCGCATCAAGGAATACCGCATGGCCGCCCACTGGTTCAACAATCGGTACACCGGCTGCTTTCAGTTTGTCACCCAGGTAGCGAACCTGCTTCACGCGATGCTCAATATACTCATACTGCATGGCTTCACGCAGGCCAATCGCCATCGCTTCCATGTCGCGTCCGGCCAGACCACCGTAGGATGGCATTCCTTCATAAACCACGACTAACTCTTTGGCAGAAGAGAACATTTCGTCATCGTTCATGCACAGGAAGCCGCCGATGTTCACCAGACAGTCTTTTTTACCACTCATGGTACAACCGTCGGCATAGCTGAACATCTCATGCACGATTTCTGCGATGCTCTTGTTCTCAAAGCCCTGCTCTTGCTCTTTGATAAAGTAGGCATTTTCTACACAGCGGGTTGCGTCGTAGAACACTTTAATGCCATGTGTCTGAGTCAGTTCACGCACCGCACGCATATTGGCCATTGAGACCGGCTGCCCGCCCGCGAGGTTAACCGTTACCGCCAGACAGATATAGGCAATATTCTCTGCGCCTTTTTCGTCAATCAGTTTTTGTAATTTTTTAAGATCGATATCACCTTTAAAAGCAATATTAAGACCGGCATCGTGCGCTTCGTCACGAACGATATCAACAAACACCGCTCCATTTTTTTCCTGGTGATAACGAGTGGTGGTGAAATACATATTACCGGCAACATACTGCCCCGGCTTAATTGCCAGTTGCGATAACAGGTTTTCCGCGCCGCGGCCCTGGTGAGTAGGAACAATATGTTTAAAGCCAAAAAGTTCCTGCACCGTTCTTTCCAGATGATAGAAGTTTTCGCTGCCCGCGTATGCTTCATCACCCATCATCATTCCGGCCCACTGCTTGTCGCTCATTGCGTTGGTGCCACTGTCAGTCAGCAGGTCAATATAAATATCTTTTGAATTTAACAGGAATGTATTGTAACCCGCTTCCTGCATTTTTTTAAGGCGCTCATCACGCGGGATCATAGATACAGTTTCAACGCTTTTAATACGGAAGGGTTCTGCCGGATAATTCATTTTGTTTCTCCAGTAACAGTGGTCATGTACGTATTAATGTGAAGTAAAGCATACCTGGCTCATCAACAGAATCTGATGAAATATAACTATTCGCCTCCTGATTCAGGGGGAGAAATAATGTGGAGGCACTATGCAAGATTTGATTGATTATGGAAATAGTCAGGTCAACATTAATCACTGGCAATAATTTAAAAAGCTGTAAATATGAGTGATGAAAATCACATATATTTTTTTTACCCATTCATATTCAACAAGTTTTTTTTTGCCTTTTGATTTGCAGTTTGCCATCAGATGTCGTCGAAGAGGGGAAATACTGAAAACTTAACTTTCCAGGCTGTTCTCATAATGTATTGGCGAATGAGTACACCCCGTTTTGTGAGAGTCGGATCACTTCACGGGATTATAATTGTGATTCACATCACTAAAAGTGTAAAGCAAAGTGTACAAAACACTGTAGTTTCATAGTTTGCTATTTACTTCAGTGATTTAGATCTCATTTTATACCTGATGCAGATAGGTGTTGTTTTCTGGAACGTGATTCTGCTTGGGCAGGCAAATGGAGATGGAGTTATCGGATGAACAATACCGTATATCCGCATATTTATTGGGATGGGAAGGGTTTTCTCTTATTCTTAATAACGAGTTAATGACTCTTATTAGATCTTATTTTCACCTGGATTTTATCCTTTTCACTGAAGTAATTTACAGGTGTTTTTATTAGGGCGATGCGAAGATGCGGATAATAGAAGGTTGCATCGTGTTGACCATCTGCGGACTCAAACCCGAAACGTCTGAATGCGCGCAGTGGAAAAGTTGTCGGTGCATAAAAAAAAGCAAGTGCGGGGTTTATAGGAGTGATTGCGGGGAAGCGTTAAAAGGGGATGAGCTGGTAAAAGCGCCAGCGGGCGCCTTTATTGAGCCTTTAGCACAGCATATTTTTCAGTTCTTCTGGGGTATACGGCGGCATGCGACGGTGCAGCATGGCATGACAGTTTGGACACACGGGGATCAGGTCATTGATGGGAACAAAGCGGTAGTTTTCTTTTATTGCCGATTAGGGTACCTGGTGATGAACATGGATAAACCCTTCAGCAATCTTGCCGTAGACCTTTGACATATCGATGCTACACACTTTGCACTGACAGCCGTGATGGCGAAGCGCCACCTGTCGGGCATTGCGGTCGCACTCATAGCGATTCACGGTCACCTGAGTCGCTGCCCCCTCTATATATTCAGTTTGCGCCTCGAGTTCTTCAGGGAAGATCGTGTCACTCACCGCCGCAGCACGATTTTTATCCTGAACAATATAAAAACCTTGCTCAGTCAATAATCTGACGCATTTCGAACTAATACCGCCGGAGAAATCCTGAGGGGTAAACGCTTTGCCCGTCAAAAGCGTCGCTGCAATTCCGGCAATGGCTTTTGATGGATAGCGACGCCCCTGAAATTCCAGCTCGTAATTTGAAACGGTGCGAAAAGCCCGCGTCATAGGTGTGAATGGCCTTGATAATGTACTCGCACGGCAGCGTGTCAGGGAGTTCATTCATGGGTCAGGTTCCTTTAACCAAAGGCTTTCTGAAATAACGGCAAGCGATAAAGTGACGTCGATAGTGTATCGGCCTCACTCCTCTTGATCAGGTGATATTTTGCGAGCATCATCGCAATTATTTACCTGATAATGAAATCAATGACTTCCAGTAAAACCCTGCAACAGGCAGTTGCCGACATCACCATCTGGCGTAAAGGCGAGCAGCGTGCGCCGCACAAGCCTCTGCTGCTGCTTCATGTGCTGGCGGGTTATCAGCAGGGCCACGGCCGCCTGTTTGACTTCGGTTCGGAAGTTCGCGACCCGTTGCATAGCCTACTGGAGCGATTTGGACCACAGCGCGCGCAGTACCGCCCGGATATGCCCTTCTGGCGCTTACAGGGAGATGGATTCTGGGAGCTACAAAATGCCGAGCAATGCTCAACATCCGGTAGCAACAAACAGCCCCCTGCCGGAGAATTGGTGGCACACAACGTTGCCGGAGGCTTTGATGAACAACATTTTTCCCTGCTGAAAAAGAGCAAAAACCTCATCAACACCCTGGCACAACAAATTCTTGAGGCACACTTCACCGAAAGCATTCAGGAAGAGATCGCGGATGAACTGGGATTTGATATCCTGCAAATCCGCAAACAGCGGGACCCGTTGTTCCGCCAGCAAGTTCTGCGCGCTTATAACTATGAATGCGCCATTTGTGGCTTCAATATGCGCCACGATAGCACTTCAGTTGCGCTTGAAGCCGCCCATATCAAATGGAAACAGCACGGCGGCCCGTGCGAGATTTCAAACGGCCTGGCGCTGTGCGCAATTCATCATAAAGCCTTTGATAAAGGTTCGATTGGGCTGGATGAAAGTATGCGGGTTCAGGTGTCACCCGCAGTGAATGGCAGCGGCATGGTGGGCAGACTGTTCTGGGATTTCGACGCTAAGCCGATAGCACTACCGATGGTGCGCGAAAACTACCCAAAAGAAGGTTTTTTGGAGTGGCACAGGAAGGAGGTGTTTCGGGGGTGAGTGCGAAGGCCGCACCGCGATTTAATCCATAACCAATTGAAATAAGTAACTTTATAAAAACAATGAATCACGATGTATACTCACATGTATACTCAACGAGATTCCCTGTGAATACAGCTAGCTAAAAACTACTCTTCATCTTCTTCCACAGGCTCCAGCGCGTCAAGTACGACTCGTACCATGGCAATAGAACCAATACGGATAAAAGCATCTTCTCCATCTTCGTCGGTTAACATATAACGATCTGTGGTTTCAGGCTCACAGTCCAGTTTGTCAAAGAACGCATTCAACTGACCGATATCATGCGCCTCTTCATTTTGCGGCACATCAGGCTCAACGCTCAGCGGAATCACAGGGCCACCGTTCACCAAGGTGATATGGACATTAAAATAATCGTCTTCGTAATCATCATCTTCTTTAGCAACGATTGGCGGTAGACTATCAGACAAGAACTGGTGAAATACCACTTCACGCATATTTAACGCATAACGATACTGGTCCGAGTCAAAGACAAAGAACCGCTCTACATTCGGGCTAGCTGTTTCCTGAAAATAATAATAAAACCTCCGCTTATCAGCAGCAGAAATGGGCAACAATAAATAATCCTGCAGCCCCTGTAGCCAAAGTTTTACGGTCCAGAGACCGCTATCCATTTCAATGCCACTTGTAGCTATTACCTCAAGATCTTCATCGGTTTTACGACGCTTCTTACGGAAGTCGTCTATCAACCGATCGCTTTCCGGGAACACGACGTTTAGAGGTTTATCCAGGGCATTGCATATTGCCTGAGCAAGGCCCAACTTTGCTGCAACCTTCCCGGTTTCGATGCGCTGGATTTGCTGCTGGCTGGTGCCGACCATAAACGCCAGTTCGCGCTGAGTGATCGACAATTGGGTACGAAGCTGTTTGATGTTGTTCTGTAACATGGCATCGCTCTTCTCATGAGGTTGATGGCTGACACTAAAACATAAAAACGCGTAAAAACACATATATGTGTTTTCAGATAGAAACTTGTCATAAGTGTGGAAGATTTAAAAAGCCCTCACCCAAAAGAGAAGACCTTTTACACTTACTTAGCAGCCAGCATCCCCGGATAATGCCTGGCAACAATGTCATTCATCTTCTCAACCAAATCAGGGCGTTTGAAAGTAATGTGCCCTGAGCCCTTCTGGAAGTAGCGTATCGACACGTACTCATCTTCGTATACGTTACTGTGTTGCTTGCTTATGTGATCATCTAATCTGATGCTAAGATCATGACGGTTTTCGGGAACAGGTTTACCATCGAGCAGATTCAGCATGCGATCCAGATCCGCCAACTGAGCCCGTCGTTTCCCGTGAAGTAATCTAAATCCCCAACGGCCATAATTCACCAGTCCATCGACGATAATCTTTTTGCCAAACCGGCACGGTGAGTTCGACTTGTAATCCCAGCTCAGGCTCTTAAATACGTTGATGATCCCACGCTCAAACACATCGTCTTTGCTGTGGTGCAGTTGCTTAAAGGTACTGATAATGTTCTCTTCGCTGATGGCGGGGATATCATCCTGCTCAAGATTACGATTCCATTCGTCGCGAGCGGCGGCATCCATCAGCGCAATCATGCCGGATTTCTTCATCAAATCGCGCCAGATGCTACGGTCGAGATTGCAGGTGATCACTTTCATGGCGGTGTGTTCTTTCTCAAGTAACCAGCAACCACGGCGAAATTCCTGACGCATTGCCCAGTCAATGGCTGTTTTACCCCCAATACTCTCGGTTAGCGCAGAGATATCAGCGAGCTGATGGATAATCGCTTTGATTTGTTCCAGTGCGGCATTGCGCCCGACAACGATACGTTCAATGCTGGTGGAGCTGATAAGCTCGGTATGGCCTGTCAGAACATCGGATTCAGTGTGGGTGTATTGTTCGGACATTTGCTTTCCTTTATATAAACGCAAAACGCCAGCCGGGTCAGGGCTGGCGTTTATGCTGTTTGATGAGAGGCTACGGTTTATTGACGTTGTGCAGGAGCTGAAGATGGCAGAGATCCCGGACATCGTTCCTTGCCTGCTGGATGCAGGGTAATAGCGTGGCGGAATCGGTTCTGTCTTCGTCGTTATCGAAAATTAGCGTGGATTCACAGTCGATATTGTCCTGCAGCCAGTCGATCAGAATATCCAGCGCCGCTTCGGTAGTGAGTGTCAACATGGGGTTGCCTGTGATAATGAAGAGAAGATTTACCAGTCAAAGATATCAAAGCCTGGTAGCAGTTCACCAAAGGCATCGAGGTTAATGATGCTCAATGGGTAGCGACGCATCAGAGTGATAATCAACCGGCGACCGGCTTTCGACAGTCCGCATCGTTTCAGTTGCAGAACCGGAAAAGCCCACGCATTCAGACGGATGAGATAGCCTGATCCGGTATAGCAAATCCACTCCGCATCCTCGTGAGCTTCCCGTTGTTGCGAGAGCCGATACAGTAGATCGTTGTCATCGCAGGTGATATGCGCCGTGCTGCACTGAATGCCATGGTAGCGGGCGCTGGCAGGAAGCGGATCTTCAATCAGCAGTTTTCCGGGCTCGTCTGCAATGCGAAGCGAATAGCCATTATCACAGACCACATCGATCAGATCGGCCAGTTCAATACCATCGATATCCACGGAGATCCGGCCCATGTTGAGGGCCAGGACGCTGACAGTATCAGCTTCCACTGTGAGGGAGAGTTTCATCGTGTCCCCCCGCTGTATTTGCCGGTGGTGATGTCGGTGACCACTTTGTAATCGTTGCGGGTCATCAGCCCGGTCGCTTTTCGTGCACGAAGGATATCGATGCTGCCAATAAGCGGTGACTGTGTTTCTGTGCTGAAACCGTGACGATCGATACGGACCAGTTCGTACTTTTCGACGATAAAATTGACGCCATCGCACAGTGAGATACCAGCCTCAATATGCTCCTGGATCACCCTGTCGTTGCCAAACGGGGTGTCGTTAAGTGTGAGCCCGTAATGTTGCTCCAGGAGGTACGTCAACAGGGTTTGCCAGATATCGACAGGAGATGGGCGTGACGCCGTCGCCCGTACAGGGTGTATAGATTGGGTTTGCATGATGTTCTCTTTCTGAGGTGAAACGAGGAAGGTGGTGCCGGATGCTGTTGCAGGTCTGGTGATTACGCTGCTGGCGGTTCCCCCGGATAAATCGCGAGGTAGATATAACCACAACTGCCCAGTGTGTCCGCTTCGCAGATGAGACCATTGTAATACAACGTGACGCAGTGCTGGTGGCGTGGGTTGAGCTCACCGGATACCAACATCAACTCAAGCTGTTTGAGCATCAGCGGAAAAACCTGATCCAGATGGCGCAAATCCGCCTCGCTGAATTGACCGGTGATGCTGGCGCGGTCAGCCAGGTAATGCAGGCAGTTGCCTTCCTGCACCAGTCGTGCGCCAAAACACGGTGTGATATCGCGATGCAGGCCCCAGCTCGGTGCATCCATATTGTCATTTTGGGTGGTGTTGATGTCTGGCATGGTTAAGCCTCACTAAAAAATGGATTAAGGAATGCTTAAAAATTATGAGGTCAGCCGAAGCGCTGGCCGGATCTGGTGAAGGTATATTCACCGGCGATGATGGACTGGTCTGTTACGACATCAGAAGTCTGCCATTCGTAATCGCTTTCCAGCCAACCGCATAGCCAGCGGGCCAGATCCCGAAGGGCTTCGGTGGCAGTCGCTTCACTGCCTTCGGACATCCCCAGCCCGGACAGGTTGTGGCGTTCGACCGCGATTGCCATGCAGGATTCATGGATATGCTGGCCGTGATGACGGATCGTGGCGCAAAGCTCGCCGCTGTTGTGCAACTGGATAGCCTGCAGTGAATCGGCTATCCGGTGAAGGTCAGTGTCTTCAGGAAAGTGTTCCCTGATCCGGCATACCGTCTGCGGCTGGTAAGCATAATCTCCCTCAAAAACAGCGCCGCTTCCCTGATGGCAAAAACCGCTGAACCAGATGCAGGGCTGCTGACGATTGCCGCCTGACAGGTGAGGAACTCGGTACAGCTTAATATCCACGCCCAGGATGTTGCAGATGTCGCGGAACTCGTCAAACACGTTCTGATACCCGTCATCATTCAGCGCATGTTCACGATACCAGCTACGGGCGTTCTCCCAGGCGGATTCAGATAGTTCATCCAGCGTATAAACTGTGGTGGAGATAATTCTGCTCATCTGTTTTCCTCAGTTCAGCGTAACACTGCGCAGGACGACATACGGACCGTGACGGTCATGACGGCGCTCCGCGAAGACCGCCAGCACACCGCTGACATCCTGTACCTCCCGCCCTGCGTAGTGGCAGATACTGCCGGACCATGCGTATTTGCCGGTACAGAAGCGAAACAACCGGGATTGCGGATGCTGACGATAAATCGCCATGGCCTGACGCTTGCTGATAATTTTCATCACAGGTCCCCTTACAGCCAGCCGCGTTCAGCTAGCGAGACGATCTCCATCCCGCCAACAACCAGGTGATCCAGAAGACGGATGTCCACCAAATCCAGCGCCTGCTTAAGACGTTCTGTGATCCGTCTGTCTGCCTCGCTGGGCTCTGCGTGCCCTGAAGGGTGGCTGTGTGCAACGAGCATGGCAGCAGCGTTATGTTTCAGTGCAGCCTTCACTACTTCCCGTGGATGGACCTGCGTATGGTTGATGGTGCCGGTGAAGAGGGTTTCATGCGCAATCAGCCGGTGCTGGTTATCCAAGAAGAGCGCAATAAATTCTTCACGCTCCTGCGTGGCAAGCTGCAGGCGTAACCAGTCCCGGACGGCGTGGCTGGAGGTAAATGACGCACCGGGTTCACGTAACTGACGCTCCAGCAGGGTTAGAGCCTCACGGATGGTGTGCTGTGCGGATGCCGGTAATTTGGCGGCAAACAGCGGTAACTGTGTTTCCATTGTGGGGTCCTCAGTCGATGATATGCATGATGGCGCTGCATTCTGCGTGGTTGAGCGCGTAGTCCCGCAGACGGTAATAGTGCTCCGTCATGGTGTCGCATTCGGTGCGCATGGCGTGGTGGCTGTAAGTCATCAGACAGACGGCTATTCCGGCGGCTTCGGCGCTGAGTTCACCACCGTTGCCGTTCATCGGATTGAACAGCGTCCATTTTTCATCGATATCCTCATTCGCTTCCGGGGCCATAAAAGCACCGCCGTTGCTCAGCGTGTAAAACTGCCAGATGCCGCCACTGTAGCTGGCGCAGAAGCGGTCCATCCAGGCGAAGGCTGTCGGTTCAAGGATTATCCACTGTGGTATGTTGCCGAAGTGCAGTGGCCAGAAGCCAACACGCTGTTCGTCCGGTACGAGCGTGGCGGCCAGTGCGGAGACTTCATCGGCAGATTTCTGGTGTAACAGGTTGTTATCGTTAAGGTTGATAATGTCGGTCATGTCAGTTGTTCCTTTTGTAGAGGTCATAAGCGCACTCCCGCTGAGCGGGAACGTGTAAGTCGTGTGATTTTTGGCGTAACAGGCGTGCCGTGTTACCGGCAGGTAAGTTCAGCAGGTGATGTGGTCAGGAGTTGCCGTGGGCAGGATTGTGCATAGCCATCGATATCGCACCGTGAGGGCCAGATACCATTCGCATCAGCCTGCTGACAAAGGCTAAGTTCACCAGGCCGGTAGCAGAGATGCCTGCACCAGGCGCAGAGGTCATCGTCGGATACAGAACGGCAGCCGGGCTGGTTTTGCAGAGAGACGGGCCAGACTGCTGATAAGCATTCGCAGGAACGTGCTGCATCAGCTCAGTGCCTGTTGTAATTCTTCGGCCATCACCCACAGCGCGCGGTTCAGCTTGATATCGCCGTCGATACCGTTAACCGCGCGTGTACGGCTGCGTTTACCCTGTGCGGAGCGGCCATTTAAGCCTCCCTTACTCAAATTTTCCTGAAGCGTATTGAAAGTCGTCCACAAATCACTTTTTTCGTCCTGCCAGCGACGTGGCGTCAGTACCTGGGATTCGGTGATGGGCTGATGCTCTTCGCCAAAACGGTAGGCCAGCGCTGCTTTCGCAAACGCCTGCTGAGCGGGTGGCGGCACCAGCAGTGACTGCATGGCCTCGCGTTTCTCCTCCACCCGGTCAAACACGCCGAGGACTTCGTAAGCGCCTTCAATCACTTTTTCAACGACATCACCGCGATGCGGTACGCGGATCTCGCCAAACGACTGACCGCAGACGAGCGAGTTTGTACAAACACTTCTGAAGATCCCTGGTAATAACTGAAAGCTGGATGCGCCATCGTGCGAATTAAGAATGATGATTTCCGGCACCTGCTGACCGTTTATCTGCCCGGCACGGCGCAGACGGAGCATGTGCTTCGTATGCTCACGCTTGCTCTGATCACGCACTTTAGTCTGACAGGCAAAGAAAGGCTCAAATCCTTCGCGATGAAGATTCTCCAGCAGAGTGATAGTCGGGATATAGCAGTAGCGCTCCGAGCGGGATTCGTGCTTGTCTTCGCCAAAAACGCTGGGAACATGCTGGTGTAATTCGTCGTGGGTTAGTGGACGATCACGGCGTATCTGGTTGGTTCGGCCAAAGCGGCTGGCTAATCGCATAATGAAAACTCCTTGTGGCTAACGGCATAAAAGCAAAAGACCATGCTCCGAAGAACATGGCCTGATGCAGGGGGTGGCGGTTGTGATAAAGAACGACGATGGACGCTGACTGTGGTTAGTTGTCGTCAGAGAGTGAAGGAACAGGGATACCATCACTGACGATATAGCGATTGAGCATCACCCCGGCATCCGGGGCAAAGTTCCAGTCGCGCCAGATAAGCATGTCGTCGGTATCGCGGATAACCAGACGAAAATGGATGCCCTGGTCATCTTCTATAGAAATATTGATGTATGCGGCGGCTATAGCTTCAGCCTGAGCGCGGGTGAACGTCCCTTGTGGCAACGAGGGAACCTGATGATTTCTCATGATTTCCGTTGCCCCGGATAAGGTGGCAGAAACGTGGTGCAGGCAATGCGGCCAATTGTGCGGGTGGTGGTGACATCCACCGCCCCGCTGACCACACCACCGGCCAGGGGCACCAGACGAATAAACTGACCGCCGGTGCGTATGCCTGTCCGGGTAGCCATCAGCACCAGGGTTTTCTCCACAATCCTCCGTGTGAAGGGCCGGGTCCAGTTCTCCATCGCCTGTAACGCCACTTCCTGCAACAGCGCTTTGGCAGCGTTACCACACAGACACAGCCCGGCAAGTGCCCGGATACGTTCATCAGCCAGATTGCGTTTACCAAGGCAGGCGATGGCTGCCACCAGTCGGGTCTGGAGAAACAGTACGCTGGTGATGTTCAGGGGCAGCGTGACGGGCATCGCCACCACCCCGCCCACTCCGGATAAAAAGCCGGTACTGCCCGCCTTAACGCTCTCCCAGCGGATCATCGCATGAGCGGCCTTTGTCACATCCCCCTCCGCATCCGTGAGATAGCGTTCTGCCAGGGTTTCAGCCGACTCGATCCCGGCAATCCCACTGACGGCTTTGTCATAGAGCCAGCCCATCATCGCCTGAATGCTGCGGGGGTTGTGTTCTTCTGCTGGCATCTCATCGTCATACTCAACGTCAATATCATCGTTATTTTCCATTCGTTCTCCTGCTTAAACAGTGGATAAAAGAAAGGCCAGGGACATTGCTGTAATGAGCCTGGCGGGGGGTTTGCTGTCAGAGGACATAAAAGCAACAGGCCACGCCCTCCTGAGAGGGTGTGGCCTGCTGGCAAGGGTTATCCCTGTGGTTAATGATTTTTACTGTCAGTTCAGGGTGAAGTGTTCACCCATTTTTTCGTTGTCAACGTGACTGTCCTGGGGAAGCTCGCGGGTATCGAGCGTCAGACGGGTTTTACATTCATGAGCCGAAATCAGATCCCCGTTTTTGTACACCCGGATGCCCTGAAACTCTTCATGTCCGGTGTCTTTATTCAGCAGAATGTAGTCGTATACCCCTTTGTTAAAGCGGATGTAACTGGCCGACCCCATTCCCAGCGGTGCGTGGTAGTGGAAGGCTTTCACACCGAACAGCCCTTCCGTTAACTCCAGCTCGGGTTTATCGTTCTTATCCGTGTAGGTGTAGCGATAATCCTTCCCTGCGGCGGCATAGACCCCCACATTTTTCCCGTTATCCAGGGTACAGAACGCATTCACCGGGAGATCCGCAGGCTGCTGAGCTGTCTGCTTCTCTGGTTCTGTTATTTTTGGGGTAGTTTTCGACACACGATTTTGTGCCGCGAGGCGGCGGGCTTCGTTTGCCGCTTCTGCATCCTTTTGCGCCAGGCTACCCGGGTCATAAAGATTTTTACTGGCTCCCTCACCATGGAACCCACCTTTTCCAGAGCCTTCAGCAACGCCCGCTTTTGGATTGTAACTGGCAGCTATTTCCGGGTCAGCCTCGCGTGAAAATGCCTGCTTTGACTGTTTATGCCATTGGCCGTTTTCATCCTGTTTGTAACCCATCTTTGCCATGCCCTGTTTGTATTCTGACTGAGGATCGAATCCAGCCACCTTCTGATTAATCACCGAGCTACACGCGCTGGCAAAATCAGCGGTATTGACAGTAAAAGAGGTCCCAAAGGTATTGAAGGTCACCTGTTTACTGTCAGTCATGGTATTGATAACTGAACGAATATCTTTCGTGGTGGGCGTGAACTGGATGGTGTGGTACTGCGTCTGAGCGTTACACATCGCACTGGATGGATAACTGGTACCCCCGACGCCAAAGTTGCTGCCTGTCAAATCAAATGAGCCACGACCATTACACTGGGCCTGCATTTCAATCAAGCCGATATTATCGGGCTTCACCCGGACAATGATTCCACCGTCATCACTGTACGTCTGGCAATAGCTACCGTTAACAGTCCATGCGGCAGAGGCATTAAACGCTGCCATGCAGAGCACAACAGCCAGCATGGTTTTCTGATGTGGACGGTATTTTTTCATTCAATTTTCTCCTTTTTTATGACTGAACGAGAAACGGGCTTGTTTCTCTGAATGGTTTTACTTCCTGAAACTGCTCATCACCTCGCTAACCAGCGGGAAACCTTCATCCTGTCCTCTTCGTTGTCGATCCCCTTTCCGGGCCGTGGAATTGACCCGCCAAAAACCCACGCCCAAGTGCGTGTAATCGACAACATCATGATCGTTTTTATCGATCGATTTAATAGAATTGATCTGTATAATCAATTAATTTTTTTGTAAAGACAACACATGAACGATGGTGAAATATTTTTAATGGTCTGTTTTATAAGAATTTACCTAACCAGGACTGAAAGTGGCAGGCTCAAAGGGATACAGGTGTCGGAATGAAAAGATGTGCAAGATGTAACAAGAGAAGGGGCGTCATCAGCCGCCTGTTTGGGCTTGATAAGGAATACTGCGACGAGTGCTTGTTTGATACTGAGCAGGAAATCAGGGAAAAACGCATTCTCCCCGTCAGGCGTCAGAAAGATGACAGTGAAGGGAAAGCGTAGCCCGATATGCAGCCTAAAATTGATGTCAGTGTCATTATCCCGGTCTTCAATGCGCAGGCCAGCATCGGCCATCTGGTGCATGTACTCCTCAGTGAACAAACACTCAGCATTGAGGTGATTGTCGTTGATGACGGCTCTACCGACGAAACGTCGACCATACTTAACGCCATCACCGATGAGCGGCTGATTCTTGTTCATCAGGAAAATCAGGGGGTATATGCTGCACGTAACACCGCGCTGGCGGTTCACGGCGGTGAGTGGGTGGTCTTTCTGGATGCGGATGACCGGATTGAAGAGGGGTTTCTCCGGGAGCGTCTGAAGAGCGCACGGGAGAACCAGGCCGATGTTGCCCTTTTCAATGGCTGGCACACAGACAGCAGTTGCCTGCAGCGGCGACCTGTTCATCGCAAACAGCCCTGCGGTCACGCGCTCAACGGGCATGCCTGGATACAACATTGCGTGGCGCAGAAAGAGTGGCCGCACTACCTGTGGCTGCAGATGGTACGCTCGTCTTACATCAGGAAGAATAATCTGCGCTTTCAGGAAGGAAAAAGCCACAAGGACATTCTCTGGACGATTAACCTGGCCGCTGCAAACGGTCTGTTTTATTTCGCTGACAGGAAAGACTATTGCTACATCACGAATCCGGCATCCATTACTCACCGACAGGACTATTACGATATCCGGGCGCACAGCTACATTGACGTTATTAGCGGCATTCTCGCGCTCTCATCTCTACCACAGCACCACGAAATCAGAACCCCTCTGAGAAGGCATGCGCTGGTTGAGTGCCGCCATTTTCTCGGACTGTACCGGCGTAAGATTGCCAACCGGCAGGCAGCCAGGATGCGGTTCAGGCAGCGAATCGCGTTGCATCAGTTGATTGCCGGGGTCAACAGCCTGAGCGATGTCTTTTTTCTGCTGAAATTCATGAGAAAGATTTATCTGTAGCCAGAGAGATGACGCAGCGGTGAATCTCGCGAGATAGCTGCTGCTGGGAACTGCCGCATAAAACTAAAAAACCCGGAACGCTACATCAGTAACGAACCGGGTAAGTCGCGCAGAAAATGGCTTATAGACTGTTGGATGAAAGATTCCTTGCTTCTTCAGATAAGTAATATAGCCGCAAAAATATCTGGAATATCCTTTATTCAAAAGTAAGATCTTCCCCCAAAAGAAGCCATAAATCGACAGGTGCCTTCTTCTGTGATGGTACATAGAAAAAGGTGGTGGCAGAACTCTTGATGCCTGTACAATAGCGATAACACACAACTTCATCGTCGGCATCACCAGGCGCAATTATCTCCTGTGAGTAAAAACCATTGTAGAACGCCACCACGGCTTCCCTGTCGTCTACCTCAACGCTGAAGTAGCGACGAAGATACTTACTCAGTAAGCGATACATCAGGTCGATACACTGCTTGTGTGGCTCACGTAACAACGAGGTGGCGTCGAAGCATTTATTAAAAACACGGCATAAAAGCGCCATGACGCGATCGGGATCGCCAGATAACACCGCATGAAAACCAACGATTGCCAGTAACTCCAGATACAAGGGATATTCGGGGAACAGCTGCCGGATCTCCCCCAGGCATTCTGAGATTTTGTTATGCCCAAGACGCCACAACTCCCCATGAAGTAAAGTGAACAAGGGAAGCTGTTGCTCAATACCCCCAAACTCAATCTCTCTGGGAACATTGCCATAAAAACGTTTAGCAGGTGTAATTTCTCTTAATGCCGCATTCACCTCCTCTGAACCAAATCGCGCAGTTAAACTGTCATACAGACTGCCGTTAAAAGGGATCAACTCCCCCGTTGACTGAATCCCCCCGAACCCCTGTCCCTGATACGGGATAGCATCATTATTCCTGCGATTAATAAATGAAGGCGCTATAATCAGATTTTCAGCCGTATTTGCTCCGCCCTTTGCGTTCGGATATAAATGGCTGATATCCAGACAAAACAGTGGAACAAGCGTTGTTTTTCCATCACATCCCTTCTGTGGAGAGGTATAACTTCGTTGGTGTCGAGACTTGCGTATATACAGATGATAATAATTAACGATATCTCCCATATTCGAAACTGATCCTAACAAATAAAGATTCCGTTTGATTGCATTTTCCATATGTGTCCAGTACGATGAACTCAGAACACTTTCAGCGTTGAAGTTATCGAATTTCCTGGAATCACGTTGTCGACAGACTGCACTGCAATATATTCTATTCCTTGTTCCTGATAACGTATTCTGACAAAGTGAATATCCGCATCGGGTATTTTCTCTCCGTTCACGTCTGTTGACCCCGGATAAAAAGATCTGATAATGGTTATCACATAATCGTTCCTGTCGTGCTAGCCAGAATCTGGAAACAAGGTTATCGCAATCTCTCCTGCATTTAGTCATGATGTGTATGTACTTTAATTCATTGAATGTTATCACTAATGATTGCTATAGCTGGTAAAGAATAGTGATGTGATATTTAGTTAGTATATATTACGTATAATTACCTTATTGCGTTACGAACACCTGGTACGTGAATACAGTCATACAGCACTATTTTCCACTACCAAATCGAAAGTGACGATCTGCTTCATGGGGTGTTCCGGGCATCATGCACTCCAGACATCATGAGCGAATTTTGAACAAACACCCGTCACCATCACGCTCTGAAAAGCTGATATATCTGCTAAATTAGCAATACTAGCAACTGTTTTAAGACGAGCAAGTGCATATCTGGTCATTTATTCATCAACCTCAGCATGATCGCTGCGATGATTGCCTTCATTTCAAATGAAACAACACTGGCATTCGAAAGTAATAAATACTGTTTTGTTTGACAATTGCCTGTATGGTCGTAAATATCTTACAAATCAACATGCCAGAAACCTTCATCCTTCAGGTTTTGCATTTGTACGATGCTGTAGTTGTGGGGAAAACCGCCTGTACATATAGAGCCGTTTGAATAATAACCTGCAATATGTAACATGCTGGAACCGTTGTATCGTATAATGCAACACAATCTCTGATTGATAAGTTGATTTAACGCAGGCGTTAATTTATCTATGTGCCTGAGACGACCCGGACCAGACTGAAGCAATTCACATTTAGGAAATGGTATACCTTGACTTTTGTTCAGTCTTTTAACAATAAAGCTCCAGAGGCTTCGAACTTCGCATTCAAACTGGTATCGCTCTGACAGTGGATAAAATAAGTCGCTCGCCTGCTGCAAATACCAATCCACTATTGTCATGGCATTTCTTATCTGACGAGCATCGATAATCTTAGTATAAATAAGGTCAGCGGCCGAACTGCCTCCTGTAGGTTTAGTTAAATAAAAAGTCATTATTGTAGCCAGTCGCAGTGCCTGCTCTATAGCTTTTGACGCAAAATCCCGGATATGTGAATACTTCCCGCCTGGTAAAATAGCCTGCTCAATTTCTCTCTGTTTTTCCTGAAGAAACATTTTTGCATCATCTGACAGTCTCAGTTGATCTTTCGGTATACTGTCATCATAAAACCGGGCTTCAAGAAGGCTTAACAGCCCCTGAATGTGGTCATAAAACGGAGCTAATACTGCATTCAGCCCTTCTTCATCAATACGGCTATTACGTTGCCCTATTGAGCTTTTTACCTTCATAACAAGGAATCGGGCAAGTAAACCACTGCTTTTAGCCATCTCTCCATGTTTTTCTAAATAATTACTAAATACGCCAGGCTGAATCATTAGTGAAAGCATCAGACATAATGGGAGTTCGTAGTTCTCACCATCTGTTCTGTCAAATGAATATTTCCCTCCATCCCAGCCTTTATTCAACAGTCCGAGATGATTTTTCAACCCGCTTCTGAAAAAAGAGATCGCTTCATCCATAATGATGCCAGCTTCAGCATGTAGGCTTAAGCCCTGGATAAGAGCTTTAAATGTCACATCCTGATAGCTGAATTTTGGCTCAACAGGACGTTTTGGTTCACCTTTATAATGTTCATCCAGCTGAACCTGAGCATCCTCGACACCCTTTCCATTTTTTATAGCCTGACGTTGATTGGCATCGAATCCCTGTAAGCTAGTTTTCCAGATACGATGTTGTCTTTTATAGATGGTAAGCCGATCTCTGTATTCAAGCTGCATTTTCTCAATCTGGCTGTAAAAGGGCCTCATTAACAGTCGTGACAGAAACGTCTTACCTTCACCAGACTCGGCAAGCGTAAGTAGGTATAAAGAGCATGGGCCAGGTATACCCGAGTAAGGTGATACAACACCAACAAGGTACTGGCAGATAATTGAAAGCATGGTAAAAATAATGTTTATCGTAAGTTCCATTGACATTCCTGTAAACATATTCACACGCTCAACTGTATCTTTTAGTTGCTCAGGTAAACAGTGCAAAGGGAAGGTTGTCCTGTGTTCTTTTTCTGTTTTTTTATTTAAAGACATCAATGCATTTCCTGTTTGTTGGTTATTTTATTATGTTTTCTATTTTCGTTATTTTCGCTATTGCTGCTTGGGTATTATCTGGCAGCAGCACGCTCATTTAACCATGCTTCATAATCACTTCTCCGCCAGCGACTGGATCGACCTATTTTCAGGGGGCGAGGGAATAATCCTCGATTAATGAGGGAATAATAATGCTTGTCGCTAAGACCACTGTGAGCGGTGATGTCTTTCATACTGAGCAGAATGTCATCACCCATTGCAAAGCGGGTACGTTTTTCAACATCTGGTGAAAGTCGTTGCCCGGTCTGTTCGTTGTTATGCCAGTTTGCGTAAACCGGATATTCTGTTTGTGGCGGGTTTGTCATTGTGGGTTCCTCTTGATTGATTACCGGAGCTCGCTGCTCCCTACGAAAGAGAAATCTACAGACTGTCTGAATGCACCACGACACCATCAGCAAAAAAATTATTTAAATTTTACTTGATGTCTTGACTTTTTCTATTTGTCACTTTTAAAGTGCAGGGGCAAAGTGTTACGTTTCAATTTTTTCAAGCCTGTCTTAATGTGATCAATCACATAGAAACGTATGATGATTTCAACAGAATACTGGTTAGGCTGGTAAGTTTAACTATGACAATGAGGAGGGTATTTGGTGGGAAGAGCAAGGAAGGCAAAACTTTTTGTGGATGAGCATGGCGATACACCGGGGAATCATTACTGGCATCGGTTTATGTCACTGTACTATGTAGAACATCCATCAACATTGGGTAAGTATGCTTACAGTAGATTCAGTTCCCTTGAACCGCTTGAGCAGGTGTATATAGGCGAATTAAAAAATGCTTTTGAGATATGGTTTGATGTGCTTCATGCCAACCCCCCCTCAGAACCTACAGCCTTTCAGAAGAGGTTCCTTGATGAACCTATGTCAAGTTTGATGATAATAGATGAAACGCTGGTGTACGATATCTTCTTCCGTTTTATCTATGAAATGGATATCAAGCGGGAAGATGTCTCAGAACGTCTGGATGCACTTCTTGTCGATGATAAAATACCGTATCCCTATCTTTTTGAAGTTTCATGCTATTTTTACATCATTGCTACACGAATTTTTGCCGACGAAAATTTTGATAATAAAGAGATTCAGTTTTTTAGAGCAATGTTTGAGGCTATCAATAGCTTAAAAGAGTTCACAAGCAAGCATGATGCGTACCTGCAAGAGAAAAACAAGGAACTGCATAAAAAAATATCAGGTAAAGGAGGTGAGAACAAATGGTCAAAGATCCGTGCAGAAGTCATCCGATTACTGAGAGAAGAAATTAGCTCAGGCCAATATTTAGGACGGTTTAACAGTAATGCTGATTTGACTGAATACTTACTTCCTATGGTAGAAAAGTATATTCGTATTTGCGATATAAAATCGCCCGATGATTTGTTTTATACGCTCGAAAGCTGGTCAACAAGCCCTAAATCAGATATCTCGGCACTGTATGGGCTGTTGGTCATCTAATCAGCCAACATAAGGCACTGTAATAAACGATTCAACAATACATTAAGATATGGAAGACTGGGGAAGGTGCGAATAAGCAGGTCATGTCTTCCCAAGCTGACTCGTTGATTAAAATTTCGCGGATCTGGGCCGATTTTTTTCCCGCAAACACATCGAATCAGCCTATTTAGGCTATTTTTTCCACCATTTCTGGCGTTATTTCCGGTTTTTACTGAGATCTCTCCCACTGACGTATCATTTGGTCCACCCGAAACAGGTTGGCCAGGGTGAATAACATCGCCAGTTGGTTATCGTTTTTCAGCAGCCCCTTGTATCTGGCTTTCACGAAGCCGAACTGCCGCTTGATGATGCGAAACGGGTGCTCCACCCTGGCACGGATGCTGGCTTTCATGTATTCGATGTTGATGGCCGTTTTGTTCTTGCGCGGATGCTGCTTCAAGGTTTTTACCTTGCCGGGACGCTCGGCGATCAGCCAGTCCACATCCACCTCGGCCAGCTCCTCGCGCTGTGGCGCTCCTTGGTAGCCGGCATCGGCTGAGACAAATTGCTCCTCTCCATGAAGCAGATTACCCAGCTGATTGAGGTCATGCTCGTTGGCCGCGGTGGTGACCAGGCTGTGGGTCAGGCCACTCTTGGCATCGACACCAATGTGGGCCTTCATGCCAAAGTGCCACTGATTGCCTTTCTTGGTCTGATGCATCTCCGGATCGCGTTGCTGCTCTTTGTTCTTGGTAGAGCTGGGTGCCTCAATGATGGTGGCATCCACCAAAGTGCCTTGGGTCATCATGACGCCTGCTTCGGCCAGCCAGCGATTGATGGTCTTGAACAATTGACGGGCCAGTTGATGCTGCTCGAGCAGGTGGCGGAAATTCATGATGGTGGTGCGATCCGGCAGGGCGCTATCCAGGGATAATCGGGCAAACAGGCGCATGGAGGCGATTTCGTACAGGGCATCTTCCATGGCACCGTCGCTCAGGTTGTACCAATGCTGCATGCAGTGAATACGCAGCATGGTCTCCAGCGGATAGGGCCGTCGGCCATTGCCCGCCTTGGGATAAAACGGCTCGATGACAGCGGTCATATTCTGCCATGGCAGAATCTGCTCCATGCGGGAGAGGAAAATCTCTTTTCGGGTCTGACGGCGCTTAGTGCTGAATTCACTATCGGCGAAGGTGAGTTGATGGCTCATGATGTCCCTCTGGGATGCGCTCCGGATGAATATGATGATCTCATATCAGGAACTTGTTCGCACCTTCC
>NZ_JAOWGO010000025.1:0-770992 GCF_030333105.1 Citrobacter sp. Cm038
ATGGTGGCTACGACGGGATTCGAACCTGTGACCCCATCATTATGAGTGATGTGCTCTAACCAGCTGAGCTACGTAGCCATATATTATCATATTCTTCGATGGCTGGGGTACCTGGATTCGAACCAGGGAATGCCGGTATCAAAAACCGGTGCCTTACCGCTTGGCGATACCCCAATGACCGTCGCGGTGAACCGCTATATCGAAGAAAAAATGGCTGGGGTACCTGGATTCGAACCAGGGAATGCCGGTATCAAAAACCGGTGCCTTACCGCTTGGCGATACCCCATCCGTGCAACGCTTACGGGTGAATGGTGCGGGAGGCGAGACTTGAACTCGCACACCTTGCGGCGCCAGAACCTAAATCTGGTGCGTCTACCAATTTCGCCACTCCCGCAAAAAAGATGGTGGCTACGACGGGATTCGAACCTGTGACCCCATCATTATGAGTGATGTGCTCTAACCAGCTGAGCTACGTAGCCATCTTTTTTTCGCGTTACCTTATCGGCGTTGCGGGGCGCATTATGCGTATTGAGCTTTGAAGCGTCAACCCCTTTTTCATGGAAAATAGCTGGAATGTGACTGTTTGGTTAGGTTGCGAACAGCATGACGCAATATTCGGCAATTATTAGTTATTAATTGTTTTTCCGCACGTTAAATCGACATAAAAAAAGAGCCCCGTAGGGCTCTTTTCTGATGATTTGCTTACTTATAAGCTGACTGATGCACACCAACTGCACGGCCTGATGGATCGTTCATGGTTTTGAACGCTTCATCCCATTCAATTGCTTTTGCTGAAGAACAGGCGACAGACGGGCCGCCAGGCACGCATTCAGCAGCGCTTGCTACCGGGAACAGTTCTTCGAAAATCTCACGGTACAAGTACGCCTCTTTCGATGATGGCGTGTTATACGGGAAGCGGAAGCTGGCGGTTTCCAGTTGCTGGTCGGAAACTTGCTCTGCTGCCACTTCTTTCAGCGTGTCAATCCAGCTGTAACCGACGCCGTCAGAGAACTGCTCTTTCTGACGCCACGCCACGCTGGCTGGCAGGTAAGATTCAAAGCATTCGCGCAGGACATGTTTTTCCATTTTCCCGTTGCCACACATTTTATCCTGCGGGTTGATGCGCATCGCCACATCGAGGAATTTTTTATCCAGGAAGGGAACGCGGGCTTCGACACCCCAGGCAGACATCGCTTTGTTGGCACGAGCACAGTCAAACATATGCAGCGCTTGTAGTTTACGCACGGTTTCTTCATGCAGCTCTTTCGCGTCTGGCGCTTTATGGAAGTAGAGATAGCCGCCAAAGACTTCGTCTGAACCTTCACCCGACAGCACCATTTTAATGCCCATCGCTTTAATTTTACGAGACATCAGGTACATCGGCGTTGAGGCGCGAATTGTTGTTACATCGTAGGTTTCGATGTGATAGATGACGTCGCGGATCGCATCCAAACCTTCCTGCACGGTGAAGTGGATCTCGTGATGCACGGTGCCTAAGTGGTTCGCCACTTCTTGCGCGGCTTTCAAGTCTGGTGCGCCTTCCAGACCCACAGCGAAGGAGTGCAACTGAGGCCACCAGGCTTCGCTGCGTTCCTGATCTTCAACACGACGCGCCGCGTATTTTTTGGTGATGGCAGAAATAACGGAGGAGTCCAGTCCGCCGGACAGCAGTACACCGTAAGGGACATCTGACATCAGATGGCTTTTGACGGCGTCTTCCAGCGCCTGACGCAGTTCGTTTTTATCCGTCACATTGTCTTTTACCGCATCGTATTCAAACCAGTCGCGCTGGTAGTATTGACGAATTTCGCCATCTTTGCTCCACAGATAGCTACCGGCCGGGAATTCTTTAATCGTGCGGCACACCGGAACCAGCGCTTTCATTTCTGAGGCAACATAGAAGTTACCGTGTTCGTCATAGCCCATATACAACGGGATGATCCCGAGATGATCGCGGCCAATCAGGTAGGCGTCTTGTTCGCTGTCGTACAGCGCAAAGGCAAACATACCCTGCAGGGAGTCGAGGAATTCTGGCCCTTTTTCCTGATACAGCGCGAGGATAACTTCACAGTCAGAACCGGTCTGGAACTGGTAGCGGTCGCCGTATTCAGCGCGTAACGCCTGGTGGTTATAGATTTCACCGTTCACCGCCAGAATATGTGTTTTTTTCATGTTGTACAGCGGCTGAGCACCTGCGTTGACGTCGACAATCGACAAACGCTCATGTGCCAGAATGGCGTTATCACTGGCGTAAATACCCGACCAGTCCGGGCCACGATGACGCATCAGACGGGACAATTCCAGGGCTTTTTTACGCAGCTCAACTGCGTCTGTTTTAATATCGAATACGCCAAAAATAGAACACATAACCTTCTCCGTTAACCTGTTGCGTGATGCTTTTTGTGTTTGCTTGATTAAGAAAATGCCGCAAAGGCGGTGGGGGCGCAAGAAGTTTGGCATGCTGAAAGTAAAAAACTCAATGATGATTATTGAATGGTGAAAAAAGATTACGTAATAAGCGTATTTATTGATGAATTATCAGTAAATCGGCAGTTTTATTGAATGGAGTGATTTTGTGTGCCGGATGGCGCGTTTACGCTGATCTCCGGCACAGAAGTGCTTAGATAACATCTATCTCGGCAACGGAAGGGTAGATCCAGCTTGGTCGGAACGGCATGCTGTCGATATCGTCAAGCGTGGATACGCCAGACAACACCAGGATGGTTTCAAGGCCAGCCTGGAAGCCTGCCAGAATATCTGTACGCAGGTTGTCACCGACAATAACGGTCTCTTCGGAGTGCGCCTGCATTTTGTTGAGTGCCGCGCGAATAATCCATGGGCTGGGTTTGCCGACATAAAATGGTTTACGCCCGGAGATCTTTTCGATACCGGCGCAGAGCGCACCACAGGCGGGATAAAAACCGCGGCCATGGGTATCCGGGTTGGTCGCGATAAAGCGCGCGCCATTGGCAACAAAATATGCCGCTTTATGCATCATGTCCCAGTTGTAGGAGCGCGTCTCGCCGACAATCACGAAGTCGGGGTTAACATCGGTAATGGTAAAGCCGGCTTTATACAGTTCGTGGATCAGCGCGCCTTCACCCACGACGTAGGCTTTTTTCCCTTCCTGGCGACGCAGAAAATCGGCAGTGGCCATGGCGGAAGTATAAAAGACGCTATCGGGGACATTCACACCCGCCGTGGCGAAGCGGTTCGCCAGATCCTGCCCGGTCTGAGAAGGGTAGTTAGTCAGCAGGACTAACGGCAAACCTTTTTCTAGGATGCCGGTCAGAAACTCTGCCGCACCCGGTACGGCAACATTGTCGTGCATCAGCACGCCGTCGATATCACAAATTACATTCTTGATGGTCATGAACTACCCAGGGAATTTGTCAGGAGTCTGATAGTAACCCAATATTCTATGAGAGCATTAATTTTCCAGCAAACGTTGCAGCAACGAACCGTTGAGCATAGCGCGTTTCACCAGCGCAAATGCGCCAATGGCTGAGCGGTGGTCCAGCGTGGAGCGAACCACGGGCAGATTGTGGCGAAACGCCTTCAACGCCTGGGTATTAATGCAGCTTTCTATTGCCGGAAGCAGCACTTTATCTGCCTCAGTAATCTCACCGGCAATGACGATTTTTTGCGGGTTAAACAGGTTAATGGCGATAGCGATGGTTTTACCCAGATGGCGACCAACGTGCTCAATGACTTCCGACGCCAGGTTATCGCCTTTATTCGCAGCCTTACAGATGGTTTTAATGTTGCAATCATCCAGCGTCAGTCGACTCGGATAGCCTTGCTTGAGTAAGTTTTGTACGCGATGCTCAATGGATGCGTTAGCTGCAATAGTTTCCAGACAGCCAAAATTCCCGCAGTGGCAGCGTTCACCCAGCGGCTCAACCTGAATATGACCAATTTCACCGACGTTGCCGTTGCGACCAATGAAAATTCGGCCATTTGAGATGATCCCAGCCCCGGTCCCGCGATGGACGCGCACCAGAATGGAGTCTTCGCAATCCTGACTTGCCCCAAAATAGTGCTCGGCAAGCGCCAGACTGCGAATGTCGTGGCCGACAAAGCAGGTTACCTGAAAACGTTTCTCCAGCGCTTCGACCAACCCCCAGTTTTCAACCTGAATATGCGGCATGTAGCGGATAACGCCGCTTTCGGGATCAACCAGCCCTGGCAGAATGACAGAGATAGCAATCAGTTCACGGATTTTCCGCTGGCAGCTATCAATAAAGGTGGAAATCGTATTGAGCAGCGCATACTCCAGCGTTTCCTGTGTGCGCTCGGGAAGAGGATAATGCTCTTCTGCGACCACTTTGCTGCTCATATCATAGAGTGTGAGCGTGGTGTCGTGGCGGCCCAGGCGTACGCCGATAGCGTGGAAATTGCGGGTTTCGGTGACGATAGAAATAGCGCGGCGGCCTCCAGTGGAGGCCTGCTGATCAACCTCTTTGATCAGCCCGCGTTCAATCAGTTGACGCGTAATTTTTGTTACGCTGGCGGGGGCAAGTTGGCTCTGCTCGGCAATCTGAATTCGCGAGATTGGCCCATGCTGGTCAATCAGGCGATAAACTGCCGCGCTGTTAAGCTGTTTTACGAGATCAACATTACCTATTTGAGCTTGTCCGCCTGGTGTCATTCTTTCTCTTACTCAGTAACGACCTCGTTGCCATTAACGATGGTCTTGATAATTTTAAAGTCGTGCGTGAACGCGGTCAGGTTGGCTACTTTGCCTGGCGCGATGCTGCCGAGTTGTTTGTCGACGCCGATTGCGCGAGCAGGGTAGAGAGTCGCCATGCGCAGGACTTCATCCAGTGCAATACCGCAATGTTCAACCAGATTACGTACGCCTTCGATCATGGTTAACGAAGAGCCGCTCAGCGTGCCGTTCTCATCCACACACAGTCCATTGCGGTAGTATATTGTTTTACCAGCGAAAATGAACTGTTCAATATTTGCACCTGCCGGGGCGGTTGCGTCGGTCACCAGGCACAGTTTGTCACCTTTCAGGCGCTTGGCGTTACGAATATTAACGTAGTCAACATGCAGACCGTCGGCGATGATACCGCAATAAATATCGGCCTCATCAAGTATTGCGCCTGCCAGACCTGGTTCGCGGCCAGTAATATAAGGCATCGCGTTGAACAGGTGCGTTGCAAAGGTGATACCCGCACGGAATCCAATTTTGGCTTCTTTTACCGTTGCGTTAGAGTGGCCTGCTGAAACGACAATACCTGCATTTACCAGCTTTGTTATCACTTCGGTTGGGACCATTTCTGGTGCCAGCGTCACTTTGGTGATGACGTCCGCATTATCGCACAGGAAATCGACCAGCGCAGCGTCAGGCTGACGGACAAAACCCGGATTATGGGTACCTTTTTTCACCAGGTTCAGCCACGGACCTTCAAGGTGAAGTCCTAATGCCTGGTTGGGGTGTTTCGCCAGGTATTCGCGCATTACGCGAACACCTTGTTTCATCAGGTCATCGCTGGTGGTAATTAGCGTGGGCAGGTAGTTAGTGCAGCCTGATTTTTCATTGGCTTTCTGCATGATTTCCAGCGTCTCAACGGTGACGGCTTCTGCCGTATCGTTAAACTGTACGCCGCCGCAGCCGTTTAACTGCACATCAATAAAACCGGGGGAAATAATGGCCCCATTCAGTGAGCGTTGTTCAATCCCGGACGGTAATTCCGTCAGTGGGCAGACGCTGGCTATCAGGCCATCAGCGACAACAATCGCATGGTCATCAAGAATTTCGTGACCGGTAAAAATCCGGCCCTGGGTTAAAGCATACATTCCGACCCCCGATTTCAAAAAATGCCGCCCTGCAACTTTTTCGGCAGGGCGGAGATACCATTACAGACCTTTAATATTTTCCGCTTCTAACTCGTTGAAGTATTTCAGCGTTTTCACTTTCAGTTCCATTGTTGAAGGCTCATCGCAGACAACGACGGCTTTCGGATGCAACTGCAGGCAACTGATGGTCCACATATGGTTGACGTTACCTTCAACGGCTGCTTGCAGCGCCTGTGCTTTTTGATGGCCCAGCACCAGGATCATCACTTCTTCAGCATCCAACAGGGTGCCAACACCTACGGTCAGCGCATATTTAGGCACCTGGCTTACGTCGCCATCAAAGAAGCGTGAGTTAGCTACGCGAGTGTCATGAGTCAGCGTTTTGATACGTGTGCGGGAAGCCAAAGAAGAGGCAGGTTCGTTGAACGCGATATGTCCGTCGTTGCCTACGCCACCCATAAACAGATGGATTTTACCGTAAGAACGGATTTTTTCTTCATACTGACGGCATTCTGCATCAATATCCGGCGCGTTACCATTGAGGAGGTTAATATTTTCTGCTGGAATATCAACATGATCAAAGAAGTTACGGTGCATGAAGCTGTGGTAGCTTTCCGGATGCTCTTTCGGCAAACCTACATATTCGTCCATGTTGAAAGTGACAACATGTTTGAAGCTCACCTGGCCCGCTTTGTGCATTTCGACTAATGCTTTATAGGCTGTCAGCGGTGTACCACCAGTTGGCAGGCCCAGAACAAACGGACGATCTGCCGTTGGTTTAAACGCGTTAATACGGTTAACGATATGGCGAGCAGCCCATTTGCCGACTTGTTCAGCGGTATTCAGGGGGATCAGTCTCATTCTTCACCTCAAAAGTAAATGTAAGCAATTGGCGGATTGAGTCGCTGTGCTGTATTAAGCGTAACCTGGTTTTGCATCGGTAAGGATCAATCCGTTTCGATTTTTTGAATGATAAAATAAGTTTTCGTAGTTAGCCAGTGAAAGGGAGGGTTTATAACGATATTTGGTGACTGAAATCACAAAAAACATGCTTTTAATTTGCGATACGAATTAATTTTTCACACACTCTGAATGTAGATGAATGGTTAATATCGTTGTTCCAGAAAATCTTGTTGTTGGTAATGGTCGCACAATAAAAATATGGCTTCAAAGGAGCCTAATCGGGGTCTCGTAGGGGGAATAAAATGAATATTTTAGGTTTTTTCCAGCGGCTGGGTAGGGCGTTACAGCTCCCCATCGCTGTGCTGCCTGTCGCGGCACTGTTGCTGCGATTTGGCCAACCAGATTTGCTTAACGTACCCTTCATCGCGCAAGCGGGTGGGGCCATCTTTGATAACCTCGCGTTAATATTTGCCATCGGTGTGGCATCCAGCTGGTCAAAAGACAGCGCAGGTGCTGCAGCGTTGGCAGGTGCGGTCGGTTATTTCATATTGACCAAAGCAATGGTTACCATCAACCCGGCGATCAACATGGGCGTGCTGGCAGGTATTATTACCGGTCTGGTCGGTGGTGCGGTGTATAACCGCTGGTCTGGTATCAAACTGCCTGACTTCCTGAGCTTCTTCGGCGGTAAACGCTTTGTGCCAATCGCCACCGGTTTCTTTTGCCTGGTGCTGGCTGCTATCTTCGGCTACGTGTGGCCGCCGGTGCAGAACGCTATCCATGCAGGTGGTGAGTGGATCGTGGGCGCTGGCGCGCTGGGTTCCGGTATCTTTGGTTTCATCAACCGTCTGCTGATCCCAACCGGTCTGCATCAGGTTCTGAACACCATTGCCTGGTTCCAGATTGGTGAATTCACCAATGCGGCAGGCGCAGTATTCCACGGTGACATCAACCGCTTCTATGCGGGCGACGGCACTGCGGGTATGTTCATGTCTGGCTTCTTCCCGATCATGATGTTTGGTCTGCCGGGTGCGGCGCTGGCGATGTACTTTGCAGCACCGAAAGCACGTCGTCCGATGGTTGGCGGTATGCTGCTGTCTGTGGCGATCACTGCGTTCCTGACCGGTGTTACCGAGCCGCTGGAATTCCTGTTCATGTTCCTGGCACCATTGCTGTACCTCCTGCACGCACTGTTAACGGGTATCAGCCTGTTCGTTGCAACGCTGCTGGGGATCCACGCGGGCTTCTCCTTCTCCGCAGGTGCTATCGACTACGTGTTGATGTACAACTTGCCGGCAGCAAGCCAGAACGTCTGGATGCTGGTAGCGATGGGGCTGGTGTTCTTCGTCATCTACTTTGTGTTGTTCAGCGCGGTTATTCGCATGTTTAACCTGAAAACGCCGGGCCGCGAAGATAAAGAAGACGAAATTGTTACTGACGAAGCAAACAGCAATACCGAAGAAGGTTTAGCGCAACTGGCCACCAACTACATTGCTGCGGTTGGCGGTACGGATAACCTGAAAGCGATTGACGCCTGTATCACTCGTCTGCGTCTGACCGTTGTCGACTCTGGTCGCGTCAACGATGCAATGTGTAAACGTTTAGGCGCATCCGGTGTGGTGAAACTGAACAAGCAAACTATCCAGGTCATCGTGGGTGCGAAAGCAGAATCCATCGGCGACGAGATGAAGAAAGTTGTGGCCCGTGGTCCGGTTGCAGCAGCGTCTGGTGAAAGTGCACCAGCAGCAGCGGCTCCGGTTGTCAAACCGCAGGCGGTCGCGAATGCGGTAACTGTCGAAGCACTGGTTTCTCCGATTACCGGTGATGTGGTTGCTCTGGAGCAAGTTCCTGATGAAGCTTTCGCCAGCAAAGCGGTAGGTGACGGCGTGGCAGTGAAACCGACGGATAAAATCGTTGTTTCCCCGGCAGCAGGCACCATCGTGAAGATCTTTAACACCAACCATGCGTTCTGTCTGGAAACAGAAAAAGGCGCGGAAATCGTTGTCCATATGGGTATCGATACCGTCGCGCTGGAAGGCAAGGGCTTTAAACGTCTGGTTGAAGAAGGTGCGGAAGTTACTGCAGGTCAACCTATTCTGGAAATGGATCTGGAGTATCTGAACGCCAATGCACGTTCAATGATTAGCCCGGTTGTTTGCAGCAACAGCGATGATTTCGGTGGTCTGGTGATCAAGGCCGAAGGTCATGTGGTTGCAGGTCAAACGCCACTGTACGAAATTAAAAGTAAATAATCGCTGTAGCCGGATAAGGCGCAAAGCGCCGCGATCCGACAACTAACACGCGATATTTAAGCGGCGGGGGATTATCCTCCGCCGCTTTTTTTGCAGCAATTGCCCCCATAATGCCTGTCTGATACGTATTTTGCGTAACTAAGGGTTGTCAGTCTGTCCGGGTTATAAGATCATACGCCGTTATACGTTGTTTACGCTTTGAGGAATCCACGATGAGTGAGGCTGAAGCCCGCCCGAGTAACTTTATTCGTCAGATCATCGATGAAGATCTGGCCAGTGGTAAGCACACCACTATCCATACCCGTTTTCCGCCGGAGCCAAATGGCTATCTGCACATTGGCCACGCGAAATCCATCTGTCTGAACTTTGGTATTGCGCAAGACTACCAGGGCCAGTGCAACCTGCGTTTTGATGATACGAACCCGGTTAAAGAAGACATCGAGTACGTTGAATCGATTAAAAATGACGTTGAATGGTTAGGTTTTCACTGGACTGGCGATATTCGCTACTCTTCGGATTACTTCGATCAACTGCACGCTTATGCGGTAGAGCTTATCAACAAAGGTTTGGCGTACGTCGACGAACTGTCTGCTGACGAAATCCGTGAATACCGCGGTACGCTGACCCAGCCGGGCAAAAACAGTCCGTTCCGCGATCGTAGCGTCGAAGAGAACCTTGAACTGTTCGAAAAAATGCGTACCGGTGGCTTTGAAGAAGGTAAAGCCTGCCTGCGTGCGAAAATCGACATGGCCTCACCGTTTATCGTTATGCGCGATCCGGTGCTGTACCGCATTAAGTTTGCCGAGCATCATCAGACCGGTAACAAGTGGTGCATCTATCCGATGTACGACTTTACCCACTGCATCAGCGATGCGCTGGAAGGTATCACGCATTCACTGTGTACGCTGGAATTCCAGGACAACCGTCGTCTGTATGACTGGGTGCTGGATAACATCACTATTCCGGTTCATCCGCGCCAGTACGAATTCTCGCGCCTGAATCTGGAATACACCGTGATGTCCAAGCGTAAGCTGAACCTGCTGGTTACCGACAAGCATGTTGAAGGCTGGGACGATCCGCGTATGCCGACTATCTCTGGTTTGCGTCGTCGTGGTTACACGGCCGCTGCTATCCGTGAGTTCTGCAAACGCATCGGCGTGACCAAGCAGGACAACACCATTGAGATAGCCTCTCTGGAATCCTGTATTCGTGAAGATCTGAACGAAAACGCTCCGCGCGCGATGGCAGTTATTGATCCAGTGAAACTGGTTATCGAAAACTATCCGCAGGGTGAAAGCGAACTGGTTACCATGCCGAACCATCCGAATAAACCGGAAATGGGCAGCCGTGAAGTGCCGTTCAGCGGTGAAATCTGGATCGATCGTGCTGACTTCCGCGAAGAAGCTAACAAGCAGTACAAGCGTCTGGTAATGGGCAAAGAAGTCCGTCTGCGTAATGCTTATGTTGTTAAAGCCGAGCGTGTAGAGAAAGATGCAGAAGGTAATATCACCACTATTTTCTGCACCTATGATGCTGATACGCTGAGCAAAGATCCGGCTGATGGGCGTAAAGTAAAAGGCGTTATTCATTGGGTTAGCGCTGCACATGCGCTGCCGATTGAAATCCGCCTGTATGACCGTTTGTTTAGCGTACCAAACCCAGGCGCCGCGGACGACTTCCTGTCCGTCATTAATCCTGAGTCACTGGTTATCAAACAGGGTTACGGCGAGCCGTCGCTGAAGTCCGCAGTTGCGAGCAAAGCGTTCCAGTTTGAACGTGAAGGTTACTTCTGCCTCGACAGCCGCTACGCAACAGCGGACAAGCTGGTATTTAACCGTACCGTTGGTCTGCGTGATACGTGGGCGAAAGCGGGCGAATAAACCGCAGCAATACATCCTTTCAAACGCCGCATTCTGCGGCGTTTTTTTTGCCAGAAAACACGTAACAACTCTGTTTGCGGAGCAAAATAATTATTATTCAGGAATGAATTTTTCCATTTCTTATTTTTGAATCAAAACCTTGAGTGAAGAGCTTCTCTGGGCTGAAACCGATTTCATCTTCATGGAAAACAAGCATTTTTTCATTTTTTCAACGCTTTTTTATTTCTCGATGAAAATGTAACAGAAAGCAATGAAATATGTGCGGTTGCTCATGTTCTTACATAATGGTTACAAAAAGAGATTGATAATTCGCGTCGCGAAAAATAGTCTATCCATTGTAGTCAATGAGGTTTTCTCAGCGCTACTTTTTTAATTTTTGTTTTTTCGCTGTTCGCTTTTAGTCGGCAGCATTTTATACGTCAAAGAGGATTAACATATGCGTACGTTTAGTGGCAAACGTAGTACGCTGGCGCTGGCTATCGCCGGTATTACAGCAATGTCGGGTTTGGTTGTCGTTCCCCAGGCGCAAGCCGAAGGTTTTTTTGATGATTCAACACTGACTGGCGGCATCTATTACTGGCAGCGTGAGCGTGACCGTAAAGATGTTACCGATGACGACAAATACAAAACCAACCTTTCTCACGCCACCTGGAACGCTAACCTCGATTTCCAGTCCGGTTATGTGGCCGATATGTTCGGCCTTGATGTGGCTGCTTTTACCGCAATTGAAATGGCGGAAAATGGCGACAGCGGGCATCCAAACGAAATTGCATTCTCGAAAAAAAATAAAGGCTATGACGAAGATTATTCCGGCGATAAGAGCGGAATAAGTCTGTATAAAGCGGCGGCGAAATTTAAGTTTGGCCCGACCTGGGCGCGCGCCGGTTATATTCAACCTACCGGGCAGACTCTGCTGGCTCCGCACTGGAGCTTTATGCCAGGGACCTATCAGGGTGCTGAAGCTGGTGCCAACTTTGACTACGGCGATGCTGGCGCGTTGAGCTTCTCCTATATGTGGGCAAACGAGTATAAAGCTCCGTGGCACACCGAAGTCGATAAATTCTATCAGGCCGATAAAAAGACTAAAGTTGATTACCTCCATTCCATCGGCGCTAAATATGATTTCAAAAATAACCTGTTGCTTGAAGCGGCATTTGGTCAGTCCGAAGGCTATGTTGATCAATACTTCGCGAAAGCCAGTTACAAATTTGATTTAGGCGGCAATCCGTTTACTACCAGCTATCAGTTCTATGGTGCGCGTGACAAGGTTGATGACCGCACCGCTAGCAACATTTATGACGGTACAGCCTGGCTGCAGGCGCTGACCTTCGGCTACAAAGTGGCGGAAGTGGTTGATCTGCGACTGGAAGGAACCTGGGTTAAAGCAGACGGGCAGCAAGGTTACTTCCTGCAGCGTATGACCCCGACGTATGCGTCTTCAAACGGTCGTCTGGATATCTGGTGGGATAACCGTTCTGACTTCAACGCCAACGGTGAAAAGGCCGTCTTCTTCGGTGCGATGTACGACCTGAAGAACTGGAACCTGCCTGGCTGGGCTGTGGGTGCATCATACGTTTACGCATGGGATGCCAAGCCATCTACCTGGCAGATCAACCCGGATGCGTACTACGACAAAAATCGTACTATCGAAGAATCATCTTACAGCCTGGATGCGGTCTACACCCTGCAGGACGGTCGTGCGAAGGGCACTATGTTTAAACTGCACTTCACCGAGTACGACAACCATTCAAACATTCCGAGCTGGGGTGGTGGTTACGGCAACATCTTCCAGGATGAGCGTGACGTGAAGTTCATCGTTATTGCTCCGTTCACCATCTTCTAATGCCAACAGCGGCGGGCCTGGTGCCTGCCGCATTGTTGAGGAGTGTGCTATGAAAAAATTGATACTCATCACCGTTATGGCATCGGGGCTGGTGGCCTGTGCACAATCACCGGCACCGAAAGAAGATAGCCGTCTTAAAGAAGCCTACAGCGCATGCATTAATACCGCGCAGGGCTCACCGGAGAAAATAGAGGCCTGCCAAAGCGTGTTAAACGTGCTGAAGAAAGAAAAGCAGCACCAGCAGTTTGCCAATGAAGAAAGTGTTCGCGTGCTGGATTACCAGCAGTGTATTCAGGCTACGCGCACGGGCAACGATCAGGCTGTCTCTGCCGATTGTGACAAGGTCTGGCAGGAAATTCGCAGCAAGAACTCGGCAAAATAAAACGCGGTTCGAACAAAACGGGCGGAGATATTTCTCCGCCCGTCTGCATTCTCAGAGTTTATTGTCTGCCGGTTGATAATTTCGACTTAAACGGACAAACAGCATTGCCGTGGCGGAGAGCCCACAAAGTGCTGCACACATCAGCCACCATCCAGGTGAACTTTTATCTCCTGTTAACTGAACCAACGCTGTTGATATTACTGGCGTCAGACCGCCAAAAATAGCAGTGGCAAGACTGAAAGCCAGTGAAAAACCCACTGTACGTACATAAACAGGCATCACCTCAGTGAGCGCTGCAACCATTGCCCCGTTGTACATGCCAAAAAAGAACGAGAACCAAAGCAGTACCAACGTCATACGGGTGAAATCTGGCGCGGCAGTCAGCCAGTGCATTACAGGCCAGGTGGTGATCAATGCGAGCACGGTAATACCCATCAGCACCGGACGACGGCCAATTCGGTCTGAAATTGCACCTCCAATTGGCAGCCAGATAAAGTTAGAAATACCGACCAGCATGGTGACAATAAGGCTGTCGCGGGCGCTGAGGTGTAGCACGGCTCTGCCGTAGGTCGGGGTATAAACGGTGATAAAGTAAAATGTGGTAGTGGTCATTGCCACCAGCAGCGTACCCGCTGTGATGAGACGCCAGTTTTTGATGATAGTGGTGAAAATTTCCCTGGTGTCGGGACGGTGCGTGCGTTGTAAAAATGCGTCAGTCTCCTGAAGCGAGCGGCGGAGAACGAAAATCAAAGGAATAATCATGCAACCAATAAAAAATGGAATGCGCCATCCCCATTCAGAGATCTCATCGTGCGCCAGCGTGGCGTTCAGACCGTAACCAATCAGAGCCGCCACCACAATGGCAACCTGTTGACTGGCAGACTGCCAACTGGTGTAGAAGCCTTTATTCCCCGGTGTGGCAATTTCAGAAAGATAAACAGAGACGCCTCCTAACTCCACACCAGCAGAGAATCCCTGTAATAATCGTCCCAGTAATACCAGCGCAGGGGCCAACAGACCGATACTTTGATAGCCGGGAACCAGGGCAATTAGCAGGGTACCGCAACCCATAATCGCGAGCGTCACCATCAGCCCTTTACGGCGACCAATTCTGTCTATGTAAGCTCCCAGTACAATTGCACCAACAGGTCGCATTAAGAAGCCCGAACCGAAAACGGCAAAGGTCAACATCAGGCCAGCAAATTCACTCTCTGCGGGAAAGAACGTTTTTGCAATATAGGTGGCGTAAAAACCGAACAGAAAAAAGTCGAACTGTTCGAGGAAATTACCGCTGGTTACCCGCAGTATTGCGCCGAAAGTACCAGCGCGCGATGGTTGTTGTGTCATTGGGTTTGCTCTCCATTGTCTTTATCTTGTTTTTATAGAGGTAAGAGTGTGTGGGTTAGTCGCCTGCGACTCCCGCCTGTTTTCCGCGCTGTCTTTCTATTGCCCACTTGAGTAAGGAAGCGCAGCGGTAAAATCCGTGGGCAAATTTTCCGTAAGGAATGGTCAGAAAGAGTGCCATGACCACGCCGAGATGAATGGCCAGCAGAATAGCCATCCAGGAGGTGTCTCTACCTGCCAGCAACGCTAAACCAGTCAGGCTGGTCAGTAGCAGCAGCAAAATAAAACCGCGATCCATTGGTTTTTGCCGCGCGTCACCATGTAGCGGTGAGCGCTTAAGATTCAGCCATAACAAGCCAGCAGGGCCTACAACTAAACCAATACCGCCCAAGGTGCCAAGGATCACTGGAAGACTAAAGAACGGGTAGGGTGCTTCTATACCTGCGAAGTAGTGATAGCCCGTCGCTACGATGGTGGCGGCAAAGCAGAGCATAAAACCGTAGAAGGTGAAGTGATGGAAACGGCGACGCATCAGAGTGAAGGCATCATCCGCTTCGTTACAACCTTTGCCGTGCCCACCGTCGAGATATTTCAACGTCAGCGCATTGTGTGAGGCTTCAGCAATTTCCGCGGAACGCGGCATACCCGGGGAGATCTCTCGCCAGAAGCGGATCACGCCTGCCATAAGCAAACCTATTGCCAGGATAAAAACAGAGCCAAACATCCATGCCAGCAGGTTATGCGGAAAAATTTGATAGAAATCCCCGGCCAGTGGAGGATGGAATAATGAACCCTTTAAACCCATGGCGAGGAGCAGAAACACGATAAGGCCGAAAACCAGCGACAGCGTCGTGGTTACGCCTGCCCGATGATAAAGCGCGCCAAAGGCCGCGGGTTGGGCGTAGTGCTGATAGGTTTCCAGCCGTACTTCCGCCATCGCTTTCGGTACATTGAGAGCAAATTCATGGGGCGGAGCATATTGGCAGGAGTGCAGACAAGCACCACAGTTATGGCACAAGTTTGCCAGATAGTTTATATCCGCTTTACCAAATTCCAGGCGCTGAGTCATCGCCGGAAAAACTGCGCAAAAACCTTCGCAATAGCGGCAGGCATTACAGACCTGCATCACACGTTCAACCTCTGCTTCCGGCTCGGTGAGAATTTGCGCTTCAATGATCAATTTCTCAAGCTGCTTCATGATGAGCCTCCTTTTGTGCAGCCAGGGCGGCCTCTTTTCCGGCAATACAGCCAAAAGTTGTGCCGATAGACATTCCTACACCAGCGGTATAGCCTTTACCCAGCACGTTGCCCGCCATCATCTCTCCGGCAACGAACAGGTTGCGGCTTGGCTGTCCGGCAAAGTGTACTGCGGCATGTTCGTCCACTTTCAGCCCCAGATAGGTGAAGGTGATCCCCGGGCGTAAGGCATAGCCATAGTAAGGTGGCGTATCTAATGGTCGTGCCCAGTGTGTTTTCGCCGGTGTCAGACCTTGTGTTGCGCAGTTATCCAGCGTGGTGTGATCGAATTGCCCAGGCAGGCAGGCGCTGTTGTACTGCATGATGGTGTGGGTAAAGCGTTCGACATCCAGTCCCAACTGGCGAGCAAGCTCTGTCAGCGTATTGGCCTGTGCGCCAGGAAAGACCGGAGGCATGAAGTGGCCGATCGCTTTACTGTCGATAATGGAGTAGCCAATTTGTCCGGGCTGATGGGCAACCAGCCGTCCCCAGATAGCGTAACGTTTTGGCCAGAAATCTTCGCCTTCATCATAAAAACGTTCAGCATCACGATTTACCACTATGCCCAGCGAGACACAGTCCACACGGGTGCAAATTCCGCCATCGTATAATGGTGCTCTGGCGTCAATCGCCACGCAGTGTGACTGGGAGGGATCGCCGACAATGTCCGCCCCGGCATCGATCATAAATTTAAGCAGTACGCCCTGGTTAAAGCGTGTGCCGCGAATAAGAAAGTTATCCGCAGGCCACTCGCCGCGGGCATTCTTGCCCCACGCCTCCCGCAGCCATTCGCGGTTAGATTCAAACCCCCCGGCGGCAAGCACGCAGGACTTAGCCACAATGCGCTCTTTGCCTGCCAGTGCCGCTACGAACTCGCCATTATGCAGTTCTAGCGCCTGGATCGGTGTGTTATAGCGAATTTGCACGCCCAGCTTTTCTGCGCTGCGATAATAGGCATTCACGAGAGCTTTTCCGCCGCCCATAAAGAAGGCGTTAGTGCGCGCCACATGCAAAGCACCGGAAAGAGGGGGTTGAAAATTAACGCCGTGCTGGCGCATCCAGTCGCGACATTGCGAAGAGGTACGTATCACCAACCGCGCCAGTGCTTCGTTGGTATTTCCTTCAGTTACACGCCAGAGATCCTGCCAGAACTCCTCTTCTGGATAGCTCTCCACCAGGACATCCTGTGGGGCATCATGCATACAGCGTAAATTACGCGTGTGTTGGGAATTCCCTCCGCGCCATTCTCGGGGGGCTGCTTCGAGCAGTAATACAGAAGCCCCTTGCTCCCGGGCGGTTAAGGCGGCACATAATGCGGCATTGCCGCCGCCAATCACCAGAACATCAACCATCGTATACTCCATTACCATTTAACTAATTGTTAAATTTGTAATTAAAATGTATACGTGTAAGTTGTGTGGGCGCTACGCTGTGATGCTAAATAGCCCTTTAGTTATTGTAAAGAATTGCGCCTGGCCAGCTTCCTGCTTCCACCAGTTGACACATCACTTTGGTCAGTATCACGCGGGCAGCGAGACCTGCGGGGGTAAGTTCATCATCAGAAAGGCTGACAAGAAAATTAGGGCGGCTAAGTATTGGATTATGGACGCCGATCACTCTTAGCGTCTCTTTATCGAGATGCGAAATCGCCGCGCCGGGTTGTAGTGTGGCACCGATTCCACTGCGAACGGCGCTCATCAACAGCGTCAGACCATCAATTTCTGTAGTGATCTCAATGTTCAGAGCATGTTCCTGGCAGATGGCATCCAGTCTGCCACGCAGGCCGTGACCCGGGCTTGGCATTATCAATGGAATATTAACCAGCTGGGCAGGGGCGATATTGTCATCCGTAATATCATCCAGTAAAGCATGGGTGCCAATCAAAAATAGCCGTTCTTCGAGAATCGGTCTGGCACTCCAGCGCAGGATTTTTTCCTTTTGAAACACCACTGCTAAATCAATTTGGCGGGTATTAATCATCCGCTCCAGGTTACCGGAGAGGCTTTCCACCACATGCAGGCGGACATCTGCATAGTTTTCCCGCATTGCATTAATGAAAGGCACACCGAGCACGGATGCGGTACTGGGAGCCATTCCGACGCTGACGTGACCGGAAAGCCGGGCCTCTCGAGCCGCGAGGATCGCATCGTCTGCGTGACGTAATGCCAGTTGTGCCTGGGAGTAAAAAGCCAGTCCGGCGCTGGTGGGCGTCACGCCACGAGAGGTTCGTTGCAGCAGGCGAATAGCGAGTTCGTTTTCCAGCCGGGTCATTTGCTGGCTGAGAGCCGAAACACCAATATTGAGATCGAGCGCCGCGCTGCCCATACTGCCGGTTTCTACAATACGAACATAATAGCGTAGCTGGCGAAGCTCCATTTCGGCTCTCCGATGAGGTAGGGTGAATTTTACATTAAAGCTGCATTGACTCGAAAGGAAGAGGCCCCCGGCCAGGTTTAGCTTATAAAAAAAGCCAACCGCAGGGTTGGCTTTTCAGAAAACATCATATTATTTGGCGTCGTGCGCATGCTCATCTTCGCGGCAATCGCCTTCAGCGCAGTGACCGTACAGATAGAGGCTATGGTTGGTTAAGCGAATACCATGTTTAGCCGCAATCTCACGCTGACGCGCTTCGATGGAATCATCGCTAAATTCGACCACTTTGCCACAGTCGAGGCAAATCAGGTGATCGTGATGATGCTGTTGGGTTAATTCGAAGACGGATTTGCCACCTTCAAAATTATGGCGGGTTACGATACCGGCATCATCAAATTGGTTCAGCACGCGATACACGGTCGCCAGACCAATCTCTTCACCCATGTCTATCAGGCGTTTGTATAAGTCTTCCGCACTGACGTGATGGTTATCCGGTTCCTGAAGAACTTCCAGAATTTTTAAACGAGGAAGCGTTACTTTCAGGCCAGCCTTCTTTAATGCGGTATTATTGTCAGTCATGCGGAATCTGTCCTGTAGCTAAGCGGTTCACTTCATTAACAGAAGTGACAGAAATTGCACTTGAGATAATGCGTATCATTATAGAACTGCCATGTCTAAATGAAAACAGCAAGTCTCTGGCAAATATTGTTAATCAAAACGTGGTATCGCCGACAAACACTCTGTGCAATACCCGATTGGCATCCAGCCATTGTACAGGGTCAGGCGAGAAAGTTACAAATTTGTAGCAATTATTTTGATTGGTTTTATCTATTGATGCGGCGTAGATACGTTTCTACGCCGCATGAAATCAGGCGTTAATGATTTCGTCGAGATGCAGTTCTTCAGAAATCTGTTTAACCCATTTTTCTACGCGTTCAGCGGTCAGCTCAGGCTGGCGATCTTCATCAATAGCCAGACCGACAAAGTGGTCATCATCAGCCAGGCCTTTAGACGCTTCAAAGTGATAACCCGCCGTTGGCCAGTGACCGACGATGGTTGCGCCGCGTGGTTCGATGATGTCGCGGATGGTACCTAACGCATCACAGAAATATTCTGCGTAGTCTTCCTGGTCGCCGCAGCCAAACAGCGCAACCAGTTTACCGTTAAAATCAATGTCTTCGAGAGTAGGGAAGAAGTCGTCCCAGTCACACTGCGCTTCACCGTAATACCAGGTTGGGATACCGAGCAGAAGAATGTCATACCCTTCCAGGTCTTCTTTGCTGCTTTTTGCAATGTCATGTACATCGGCAATGTCTTTACCAAGCTGTTTTTGAATCATTTTTGCGATGTTTTCGGTGTTACCGGTGTCGCTGCCGAAAAAGATGCCAGTGATTGCCATGAGTAAAATAACCTCTTGAAACTTATTGAAATGGTGGTGGCGCAATGCCCACGGATAAGGGCAATCATAGCAGAACAGTCAGGCATGCGGAAACAGCAAACACGCGGGACTGCACTCTGTGCTACACGATTTATGATTTAGAGCAGAAATTCAGACTATGCCTGACCACGCAACGTGGTGAGTTGGTTCATCAGCATCTCTTCGATGAGTTCACTGCGACTCATGTTACGTGCGTCCGCCAGCTCGTTCAGAGCGTCAACGGCGTCGGCATTCAGTTTCAGTTCGACACGCTTAAGCCCGCGAACTTTGTCGCGTTTAAGCTGATTACGTTTATTAATACGTAACTGTTCATCACGCGAAAGCGGATTGGTTTTGGGTCGTCCCGGGCGACGCTCCTGCGCGAACAGATCTAATGTCGTACGGTCCGTTTGTTCTTTGGCCATGATCTTGGTGACTTCGGGGAAACAATCAGCCAGGCGTCTGCCCGGATGGATAGCGCGCCATCATACATCAGCAGGGGGGGCGCGCCAACGCCCACGCACGTAATCGCGCGCGGACGCTGAGTTTTTAATCAGTTGGCCTTGTCCGTCAGATAACGACGGATGGCGCGTAGGACCGCATCTGGTTTTTCTGCGTGTACCCAGTGGCCTGCACCTGCAATAACATGCGCCCTTGCCTGAGGGAATTGCGCCAGTAATTGGTCACGGTACGCTTCGGTAACATACGGCGAGTTTCCACCAGGGATGAACAGCGCCGGATGATCCCATGCAGGTATGGTTTCCCAGCCCACAATATGAGGATACTGGTCCCACAATGCGGGGACATTGAAACGCCACTCGCCGTCAACAAAGGATTTCAGCAGAAACTGGATTACGCCTTCTTCTTTCAGGTACTGGCGCATCACGCTTGCCGCCTGCTGGCGTGATGCGGCTTGTGCATCCGTCACGGCATTAATCGCCGCAAAGATCTCATCGTGACGACGGACATGGTAGTCAACCGGTGCAATATCGATAGCCACCAGTTGATCGATACGTTCAGGTGCCAGCGCGGTTAGCGCCATCACCGCTTTGCCCCCCATTGAGTGACCAATAAAAGTCGCTTTTTCTATTTGTTGGGCGTCCAGTGTATCCAACAGGTCTTGCGCCATGGCCGGGTAATTCATCTCTGGCGAACGAGGGGAGAGCCCGTGATTTCGCATATCAACCTGAATGATGTCGTGATCGACTACCAGGTCACGTGCCAGTATGCCCAGGTTATCCAGGCTGCCAAACAGACCGTGAACCAGGACGATGGGGGAATTATTGTGCAGGTTTTGTGCAGATTGCGCTCGGATATTCAATTTCATGGCAAAGTTCTTTTTTTCACACTAGCGGGTTAGGGTATCATGTTGACCATTCTGCCACAGGGCTGCAACAACTACGGTTACTCCGAGTTTTTCTGGCCATCAGGCTTGACGCTATCCGCTGTTGGGATTTGCCTTTACACTAGGTGTAATAATCCCAACAACTTGTATTCAGCTAAGACACCGCACTGGATTAAGATGAAAACGATTGAAGTTGATGATGAACTCTATAGCTATATTGCCAGCCACACCAAGCATATCGGCGAGAGCGCATCCGACATTTTACGGCGTATGTTGAAGTTTTCTGCCGCATCACAGCCTGCCACTCCGGTGGTAAAAGAAGTCCGCGCCGTGCAACCTGTCGTGGAAGCCAAGCCGGTCGACCCCGTTAAAGATAAAGTGCGCGCCATGCGTGAACTGCTGCTTTCCGATGAATATGCGGAACAGAAAAAAGCAGTGAATCGCTTTATGCTGGTGCTGTCTACACTCTATTCACTGGATCAGCACGCGTTTGCTGAAGCAACGGAGTCGTTACACGGTCGCACACGCGTCTATTTTGCAGCGGATGAACAGACGCTGCTGAAAAATGGTAATCAAACCAAGCCGAAACATGTGCCTGGCACACCGTACTGGGTGATCACCAACACGAATACCGGCCGCAAATGCAGCATGGTTGAACACATCATGCAGTCAATGCAATTCCCTGCGGAATTGATTGAAAAGGTTTGCGGAACAATTTAATCCTTGCATTAGAGGGACCAGGCAATGGCAATCCACAAGCGTGCAGGTCAGCCTGCACAACAGAGTGATTTGATTAACGTCGCCCAACTGACGGCACAGTACTATGTACTGAAACCAACAGCCGGGAATGCTGAGCACGCCGTTAAGTTCGGGACATCCGGGCATCGTGGTAGTGCAGGTCGTCACAGTTTTAACGAGCCGCATATTTTGGCAATCGCCCAGGCCATTGCCGAAGAACGTGCGAAAAATGGGATTACCGGGCCTTGTTATGTGGGCAAAGACACCCATGCGCTGTCTGAACCGGCATTTATCTCTGTACTGGAAGTGTTGGCGGCAAACGGTGTTGATGTCATCGTGCAGGAAAATAACGGCTTTACGCCAACCCCTGCCGTGTCAAATGCAATCCTGGTCCATAACAAAAAAGGCGGCCCGCTGGCTGATGGCATTGTCATCACGCCGTCGCACAACCCGCCGGAAGATGGTGGCATTAAATACAACCCGCCAAACGGTGGTCCGGCAGATACTAACGTCACTAAAGTGGTGGAAGATCGTGCCAACGCGCTGCTGGCTGATGGACTTAACGGTGTTAAGCGAATTTCACTGGATGCGGCGCTGGCGTCGGGTCACGTGAAAGAACAGGATCTTGTGCAGCCGTTCGTGGAAGGGCTTGCAGATATTGTCGATATGGCAGCGATTCAAAAAGCGGGTCTGACGCTGGGTGTCGATCCGCTGGGTGGCTCCGGTATCGAATACTGGAAGCGTATTGCCGAGCACTACAAACTGAATCTGACCATTGTTAACGATCAGGTTGATCAGACCTTCCGCTTTATGCATCTCGACAAAGACGGTGCTATCCGTATGGACTGCTCCTCAGAGTGTGCGATGGCGGGTCTGCTGGCGCTACGTGATAAGTTCGATCTGGCATTTGCTAACGATCCAGATTATGACCGTCACGGCATCGTCACTCCGGCCGGGTTGATGAACCCGAACCACTATCTGGCAGTCGCGATCAACTATCTGTTCCAGCATCGCCCGCAGTGGGGCGAAGACGTTGCCGTTGGCAAAACGCTGGTGTCTTCGGCGATGATTGACCGTGTGGTGAATGATTTAGGACGTAAACTGGTTGAAGTACCGGTTGGCTTTAAATGGTTTGTTGATGGCCTGTTCGACGGTAGCTTCGGCTTCGGCGGCGAGGAGAGCGCGGGGGCTTCTTTCCTGCGTTTCGACGGTACACCGTGGTCGACCGACAAAGACGGGATCATTATGTGTCTGCTGGCGGCCGAAATTACTGCCGTGACCGGTAAGAACCCGCAAGAGCATTACAACGAGCTGGCCGCGCGTTTTGGTGCGCCGAGCTATAACCGTTTGCAGGCAGCAGCGACCTCCGCGCAGAAAGCAGCGCTGTCTAAACTCTCTCCGGAGATGGTCAGTGCCAGCACGCTGGCGGGTGATCCGATCACCGCGCGTCTGACGGCGGCGCCAGGCAATGGTGCTTCTATCGGCGGTCTGAAAGTGATGACTGACAATGGCTGGTTTGCCGCACGTCCGTCAGGTACTGAAGACGCCTATAAAATCTACTGCGAGAGCTTCCTGGGTGAAGAACACCGCAAGCAGATTGAAAAAGAAGCGGTTGAGATTGTCAGCGAAGTGCTGAAAAACGCGTAACCAGAAAAGGAGCCGAAAGGCTCCTTTTTTACATCTGGTACCCGGTGAAATATCACGGCATAAACCGATAGCCAATCCCGGTTTCGGTTATAAAGTGACGAGGGCGCGCCGGGTCTACTTCCAGTTTCTGGCGCAAGTGCCCCATATAAATTCGCAGGTAGTGGCTGTGCTCGACGGCGTTGGGACCCCAAACCTGATTCAACAGCTGACGCTGGGTCAGCACCTTCCCGCTGTTATTGAGAAGTATCGCCAGCAGGCGAAATTCAATTGGCGTCAGGTGAATTTCCTCTTCGCCACGATGTACCAGACGCGCGGCAATATCCACTTTCACATCGGAAAAATGCACGACTGGCTCGGGTGCGGGTCCAATAGCGTGGCGGCGTAATGCCACACGCAAACGCGCCTGCAGTTCGCCAATGCCAAACGGCTTGCTGAGATAATCATCAGCACCGGCATCCAGTGCGGCGATTTTGTCGCTCTCTTCACTGCGAGCTGAAAGCACTATAACGGGAATAGCGCTCCATTGTCGCAGGTCGCGAATAAAATCAGTGCCGTCACCGTCTGGCAGGCCGAGATCGAGAATGATGAGATCGGGTTTACGCGTCGCGGCCTCCAGCAGGCCACGTTGCAACGTTTCTGCTTCATACACGCGCAGACCATCGGCTTCCAGCGCGGTGCGCAGAAAGCGACGAATGGCCTGTTCATCTTCAACAATCAATACGTTTGTCACATATCCTCATGAAAATCTTCAAGTTCAGGGGGTAATTCTTGTGGCAGTGTAACACGGAAGCAAGCGCCACCCTGCGGTCGATTATGGGCGGTAATGGTCCCGCCATGCACGTCGACAATAGCCTGGCAAATTGCCAGCCCCAGCCCAACGCCCGGTACTGATGACTCTTTGTTCCCCCGGGAAAACTTGTCGAAAATACGTTGTTCCTGGCCTGACGGAATGCCAGGCCCGTTATCCCACACGTCCAGTTGCAGGTGTTCGCCCTCAACCTGTGCTTCAATTCCTATTTGTGCCTGCGGGCCTGCGTATTTGACGGCGTTTTCCAGCAGATTAATCAGCACTCGTTCAAAGAGTGGCCCATCAACGTGTATCAGCGTCAATGGCTCAGGAAGTGACAGATTAATTGGTGCAGCCAGGCCAGGCTCCAGCATCTGTAAGGCGCTGCCCACCACTTCCTCCAGCGTTAACCACTCTTTCTTAAGATTAAAGCCGCCAGACTGAATTCGCGCCATATCCAGCAGATTATTTACCAGCCGGGTCGTGTTAAGGACATGCTGGCGAATTTCGCTGGCCTGACGGGCGTGCTTCGAGCCTTCCGTTGCCAGATCCAATGTTAAAATCTCCGCCTGACCGAACAGCACCGTTAACGGCGTGCGTAAATCATGAGAAAGGGCGGCGAGCAGGGCGTTGCGGATGCTCTCGCGTTCGCTGGCAAATCGCGCCAGCTCTTCGCTGGCAGTCAGCGCCAGTCGCTCCAGGGCGCTGGCAACCAACAAGGTAAAGGTTTCCAGCAGTCGTTGTTGTTCCGGGATCATCAACTGTCGAAGATTCCCCGGTTCTACTATCAACAGTCCATACGTTTTGTCGGCGCTTTTTAACGGTAAGATCTGATACGGTACGCCCGGTAAGGTATCGGTGCCGGCCCCGGCCGGTTGTCCCTTATCAAAGCTCCAGCGGGCAATGGCATCATCCCAGGGCGTCGTGCCTTGTTGATGCGTCAGCGGAGCCAGTTTACCGTTCTCATCGGGCAATAAAACCTGACTGCGGGCCTGAAAGGTTGAGGTAATAAACTGCTCACTGGTGGCAGCGATATCTTGTTGACTCCGCCCCACGGCCAGGGCTTTGGACATCTCGTACAGATGCCGCGTGCGCTGTTCCCGGTAGCGAGCGACTCGTGCCTGATAGCGCACTCCTGCGGTCAGATTCCCGATGACCAGACCGACCGTCAACATAACGGCGAATGTGAGCAGATACTGGACGTCCGAAACGGCCAGCGTACCGCGCGGGGCAATAAAGAACAGATCGAAGCTGGCGACGTTAATAAAGGTCGCCACCACAGACGGCCAGCGTCCGTAGAACAGGGCGATCACTACCACGCCTAACAGGTAGAGCATTACCAGATTGGCGGCATCAAAGGCAACCAGCCACTGCATGGCTATCAGCGTTGTGAAGGCGCACAGTGCAGCTGCAACCAGACAGCCCTGAATCTGTACTCGCCACTTATCTTTAAAGGTACGCGTGTCAGCAGCCTGAACCGCCGGACGTGGAGGGGGATCGTCCAACGCGACAATCATCAGATCGAGATCCGGTGCGCGATGGGCCAGTTTGTCGGCAAAGGAATCACTGCGCCACCTGCGTCGCGTTGTCGGACGCCCCAGCACGATTTTTCCCAGATTGTGCTCCCGGGCGTAGCGGACGACCGCTTTATCTTCTGCGGGATCGGAGAGGGTGGCTGTTTCTGCTCCTAATTCCTGTGCCAGTCGCAAGGCGCCAAGAATTGCGCGACGTTGCTTTTCGGGTAACTGATGCAATGCGGGTGTTTCGACATACACGGCATGCCAGACACTACCGAGACGTGCAGCCAGACGTGCGGCGGCACGCACCAGCTTTTCGCTGCCGGTGTTGTGTCCGATACACAGCAGGATGGCATCGCGGGTGTGCCAGACTTTTTCCTCTCCAGGGTGACCTCGCCAGGCGCGCATTTGATCGTCTACCCGATCAGCTGTACGTCGCAGGGCCAGTTCGCGCAGTGCGATCAAATTGCCTTTGCGGAAGAAGTGTTCGATAGCCCGTTCTGCCTGACCGGCAATATAGACTTTGCCTTCGTTCAGACGTTGGCGCAGATCGTCAGGGGGGAGATCGACCAGTACCACATCATCAGCCGCATCGAAAAACGGATCGGGGACGGTTTCGCGGACCTGAATACCGGTAACGCCGCTGACGATATCGTTCAGGCTTTCCAGATGCTGAACGTTAACAGTGGTAAAGACATCAATGCCAGCTTCCAGCAGTTCTTCGATGTCCTGCCAACGGCGAGGGTGACGCGAGCCTGGCGCATTACTGTGCGCCAGTTCATCCATTAAAATCAGGGCCGGGCGACGGGCAAGGGCGGCATCGAGATCAAACTCGCTGATGTGCCGTCCACGGTGTGACTGGCGTTTCAGCGGCAGCACGGCGAGTCCGTCCAGCAGTGCGGCGGTCTCTTTACGCCCGTGAGTTTCCACCACGCCGATCAACACATCCAGCCCTTGCGTCCGTAACCGCTGGGCCTCAGCCAGCATAGCCCAGGTTTTCCCGACTCCAGCGCAGGCACCGAAGAAGATTTTCAGTTTTCCCCGGTGCGGGGCGGCGGTCTGTTCCAGTAAGCGATCCGGATTGGGGCGCAAGGGTTCTTCTGTCATGACCTTTTTCTCAGCGTTTATCCAGCGCTAAATTAAGTTCCACCAGGTTCACTACCGGCTGGCCGATAAACCCGACCAGCGGCTTATGCGTGTATTGTGCAACTAACTGCGTTACCTCTTCAACGCTGAGGTTACGGGCTTGCGCCACGCGGGGGATCTGCCAGGCTACCGCGTTCGGTGTCAGATTATTGTCCAGTCCACTGGCAGACGCCGTGACCAGTTCCACCGGAACAACTGGGTTAGCCTGCGGATTTGCAGCACGCAGCGCGGCAATCCTGCTTTGCAATTGTTTATCCAGCTCCGGGTTGCTGGCCGCCAGGTTACTGCCGCCTGAACCCATTGGATTATAGGGCATTTCCGCCGTCGCTGAAGGGCGTCCCTGAAAATAACCGGCGGCGGTAAAGTTCTGGCCGATGAGTTCAGAGCCGCGAACGACCTGACCCTCACGGAGCAGTGACCCGTTAGCCTGATGGGGAAACCACCATTGCCCCAGTGCGGTTGTCAGCAATGGATATGCTCCGCCGGTGATAAGTATCAGGAAAATCAATGTTGATAGTGCAGGACGTAATCCACTCATCTGAAACCTCACACCAGACCCAGCAGGGTCAGCAATAAATCAATCACTTTGATACCAATAAATGGCACAACCAGACCGCCCAGACCGTAGATCCACAAGTTACGGCGCAGCATGGCGGAAGCCGATAACGGTTTATAGCTCACGCCCTTCAGCGCCAGTGGGATCAGAAAGACAATAACCAGCGCATTGAAGATGACCGCGCTCAGGATTGCCGAATCCGGCGAATGCAGGCGCATCACGTTAAGTGCGTTGAGCTGCGGGTAGGTTGCGGCAAACGCAGCCGGGATAATGGCGAAATATTTCGCAACGTCGTTGGCAATACTGAAGGTGGTCAGCGAGCCACGTGTCATCAGCATCTGTTTGCCAATATGCACCACTTCAATCAGTTTAGTGGGGTTAGAGTCCAGATCGACCATGTTGCCCGCTTCCTTCGCGGCCTGGGTCCCGGAGTTCATGGCAACCGCCACATCTGCCTGAGCCAGTGCGGGGGCGTCGTTGGTTCCGTCGCCGGTCATCGCCACCAGACGACCTTCCGCCTGGTACTGACGAATAAGTGCCAGCTTGGCTTCCGGTGTGGCTTCCGCTAAAAAGTCATCCACCCCGGCTTCTGCCGCAATCGCGGCGGCGGTTAGCCGGTTGTCGCCTGTGATCATCACCGTTTTGATACCCATTTTGCGCAACTGGGCAAAACGTTCTTTGATCCCGCCTTTAACGATATCTTTCAGCGCAATCACACCCAGTACGTGCGAACCTTCGGCAACGACCAGCGGCGTCGCACCAAGGCGAGCGACGTTTTCGACCTTCTGCTCAACATCGGCAGGGAAGTGCCCTCCGTTGGCTTCGACGTGACGACGAATGGCGTCTACTGAACCTTTGCGGATCATGCGGTTGTCGATATTGATACCGCTCATCCGGCTTTGTGCGGTAAACGGTACAAATGTGGCGTGCAGCGATTGCACGTCGCGTATGCGCAGATTAAAGCGCTGTTTTGCCAGCACCACGATGCTACGACCTTCTGGCGTTTCATCCGCCAGTGACGAAAGCTGTGCGGCGTCGGCCAACGTTTTTTCATCAACGCCCTGGGCGGGAAGAAAATCTGAAGCCTGACGGTTGCCCAGCGTAATGGTGCCGGTTTTATCCAGCAGCAGTACGTCCACGTCACCTGCTGCTTCTACCGCTCGCCCGCTGGTGGCGATGACATTCGCACCCAGCATGCGGCTCATTCCGGCGACGCCAATTGCGGAGAGCAGGCCACCGATAGTGGTGGGGATCAGGCAGACCAGCAATGCAACCAGAACTGTGACGCTGACCGCGCTGCCGCCCCAGGCGGAAAACGGCCACAGCGTAGCGGTTGCCAGCAAAAAGACGATGGTCAGGGCGATCAGCAGGATCGTCAGCGCGATTTCATTTGGCGTTTTCCGCCGTTGGGCGCCTTCGACCATTGCGATCATTCGGTCGAGGAATGTTTCGCCGGGGTTCACGCTGCATTCGATCACCAGCCAGTCGGAGAGGATGCGAGTTCCTCCGGTAACTGATGCGAAGTCACCGCCGGATTCGCGGATAACCGGCGCAGATTCCCCGGTAATGGCGCTTTCATCCACTGATGCGCCGCCTTCGATGACTTCGCCGTCGCAGGGGATAATATCGCCTGCTTCAACCAGCACCACATCCCCTTTACGCAGTTCACTGGCAGGAACATGATCCATTGACGAGCCGTATTTGGGGTCGCGTAATTTACGTGCGAAAGCTGTTTTTTTCACCCCTTTCAGGCTGTTGGCCTGTGCTTTGCTACGTCCTTCCGCCAGCGCCTCGGCAAAGTTGGCGAACAGAACGGTCACCCATAACCAGAGACTTATCGCCCCGGTAAACATTGGGTTCCCGATCATGTGCCCGGTTGCCATCGCTACGGTTATCAGCGTGGTCAGCAGGCTGCCGATCCAGACGATAAACATGACCGGATTGCGCCACTGGGTATGTGGGCTTAATTTTTTGATGGCGTCCATAAGCGCTTGCGCGACCAGAGAGGGTTCGAACAGCGCCAGTTGCTTGCGACTCATAATAATGTGCTCCGCATCGCTCAACGTAAAGAGAGGTATTCTGCGACCGGACCAAGCGCCAGAGCAGGAATAAAGGTAAGAGCGCCAACCAGTAACACCGTACCGATTAACAACCCGACAAACAGCGCACCGTGTGTGGGCAGAGTGCCAGGGCTTGCGGGTTGGCTCTTTTTACCGACCAACGACCCGGCAATTGCCATCACCGGAATAATGACGCCGAAGCGCCCGAAGAACATGCAGAAGGCCAGCAGGCAGTTCCAGAATGGGCTGTTGGCGCTTAACCCGGCAAAGGCGCTACCGTTGTTGTTCGCTGCAGACGATACGGCGTACAGCACCTCACTGAAACCGTGTGGCCCAGGGTTGAGCATCGCGCTGCGCCCGGCGTCGCTCATCATGGCAATCGCTGTACCAAGCAGCACCAGTGCAGGGGTAACCAGAATCGCCAGCGCTGTCATTTTCATTTCGCGCACGTCGATTTTCTTACCCAGATATTCCGGGGTACGGCCAATCATCAGTCCGGCGATAAATACGGCCAGCAGAACAAACAGCAGCATGCCGTATAAACCTGAACCCACGCCGCCAAACACCACTTCGCCAATCTGCATCAACCACATTGGCACCATCCCGCCCAGCGCGGTGAAAGAGTCATGCATAGCGATGACCGCCCCGCAGGATGCTGCCGTCGTGACGACCGCAAACAGACTGCTGACCAGCACGCCAAAGCGGCTCTCTTTACCTTCCATGTTGATATTGCTGTCTGCGCCAAACGCCATCAGATGTGAATTACCCTGAATCTCAGCCCACATCACGACCGCCACGCAGATGACAAAAATCAGCGACATTGCCCACAGCAGAGTACGTCCCTGACGGCGATCGCCAACGACGTCGCCAAAAGCAAAGCACAGGGCGGCGGGAATTAAAAAGATCGCCAGCATCTGCACCATGTTGGTCAGTGCGGTTGGATTTTCAAACGGATGTGATGAGTTAGCGTTAAAGAAGCCGCCACCGTTAGTGCCGAGCATCTTAATGGCTTCTTGCGAGGCGACCGGACCCATCGGCAGCAGTTGTTTAGCGCCTTCAAGCGTGGTGAACGCCTGGTAAGGCAACAGGTTTTGCAGCGTGCCTTGCTGTATAAAAAACAGGGCGATGAGCAGAGCAATGGGCAGCAAGATCCATAACGTAATGCGCACCAGATCCACCCAGGCGTTACCCAGCGTGTTCATACTTTGGCGTGTGAAGGCGCGGATCAGGGCGAAAATCACCGCGATGCCGGTCGCCGCTGACAGGAAATTCTGTACGGTCAGCCCGGCCATTTGGCTGAAGTAGCTTAAGGTGGTTTCGCCGCTGTATGACTGCCAGTTGGTATTGGTGACAAAACTCACGGCGGTATTCAGCGCGAGATGCCATGAGAGTCCCGGCAATTGCTGAGGGTTCAGTGGCAGCAAACCTTGCGCCATCAGCATCGAAAACAGCACCAGCAGACCCAACATATTGAGTGCAAGAATTGCCAGCAGATACTGCTTCCAGTTCATTTCGTGTTGCGAAATGCCCAGCCCACGCCAGAGCACACGTTCAATGCCGGTCACGCCCGGCAATGATGCGTCATTGATAAGCCTTGCCAGCCCTGCGCCCAATGGCCTGGCTACAACAAAAAGAACCAGTAAGAAACTGGCGATGAGTAAAAATCCTTGTGCCGCCATCAGAACGCCTCCGCATTGATCAGGGCATACACCAGATAACCTAATAATAAAAACACCAGCACAATGCCGGTTATCACGCCTGCACTCACGGTGCACCTCCAGTGGCATAAATGTGATAACCAGAGCGTAGTTTTTTGGTTGCAAAGATTTCGCAAAAATCGGCGGGCGGGATGTAAAAAAAGTATAAAAATGGCAAAGGCCATTATTTAACTAATGATTAGTATTAATTTAACTTTTATGTAACTTAATTACGAATTTAAGTTAAACGAAGCATCAATAGATAAAAATAAGTGGTCGGATGAGTAGTAAAATTACACACAAGGCGGTATTATTTTCATCAGTTAACCAAGTTTATTTTTCCGGTGCGATTCACCGAACAGATATAGGGGAGAAAAGTATGGATCTTTACAAAGAATATCCAGCACATGTTGTCTTATTACGCCGTACTTTCGCCGTTGTGGCGGGCGTGCTGGCGCTACCGGTCATGCTGTTCTGGAAAGACCGCGCCCGTTTTTACAGCTACCTGCACCGCGTCTGGTCGAAAACCAGCGATAAGCCGGTGTGGATGGATCAGGCTGAAAAAGCGACCTGCGATTTCTATTAATTTATCGAAATTGCTCAAGAAAACCGCTAACAGTAATGTAGCGGTTTTTTTTATGCTCCGACGTCTACACTTATTCAGATAACGGATAAGGAGTTGTGATGAACGAGAAAATCCCGGTGGGTATCAGTGCCTGCTTGCTAGGTGCTAACGTTCGCTTTGATGGCGGACATAAACGGCTGGCTTTTGCCGTGGAAGACCTGTCTCCGTGGGTGCGCTTTGAGCCAGTGTGTCCGGAAATGGCCATTGGATTGCCAGTGCCTCGTCCTGCGTTACGTCTGGTAAAAAACGATGATGGTGCTATTTCTCTGCGTTTTAGCGATAAGCGGGAAGGGAACCTCACTGATGCCATGACGGTTTTCAGTAACCAACAGATCGGGCAGTTTGAACATCTGTGTGGCTACATCGTCTGCGCAAAATCCCCCACCTGCGGAATGGAACGTGTCCGCGTGTACGATGCTGACGGTAAAAATAACCGCAAAGCGGGACGCGGTATCTACACATCATTATTGATGGACGCATATCCGTGGTTGCCAGTAGAAGAGGATGGGCGGTTGCATGACCCGCAAATCCGCGAAAACTTTGTTGAACGAATGTATGCGCTGCATGAACTAAATGGTATTCGTGAGCAAGGGCTGACACGCGGAGCACTGATTGACTATCACAGTCGCTATAAGCTGTTGCTGTTGACGCATTCTCAGCCAGCATATCGGGAGCTCGGGCGTTTTGTGGCAGCGGTTCACGAATGGGAAAGTCTGGATGCCTTTTTTATCGCTTATCGCCAGCAGTTGATGGCTTTGATGTCGCATCAGGCTACCCGGCGTAACCATACTAATGTTTTGATGCACGTTCAGGGGTATTTTCGTAAGCAGCTCAATGCTCGTCAGCGTCAGGAACTCGCAACGCTGATTGATGATTATCGGCGCGCAACGCAGCCACTACTTGCTCCCGTGACGCTGCTCAAACACTATATGGCAGAATACCCGGATACCTGGCTTTCCGGACAGCGCTACTTTGATCCCTGGCCCGCAACGTTACGTTTGCGCTATGGAAGCTAATTGTCTTATTGATTTGGGAGCTTTATGACCACCCATTTGGTCTGGTTTCGTTGTGATTTACGTCTGCACGATAATCTCGCCCTCGCCGCCGCGTGCCGTGATCCTTCTGCTCAGGTACTGGCGTTATATATTGCCACTCCCGAACAGTGGACGTCACATAACATGGCTCCACGCCAGGCGGCGTTTATTAGCGCTCAATTAAATATGCTACAAACGGCACTGGCAGAAAAAGGCATTCCCCTTCTGTTTCATGAAGTTACCGATTTTTCCGCCAGCGTGGATACAGTAAAAAACGTCTGTGCGCAGCATGATGTCAGCCGACTTTTTTATAACTATCAGTATGAAATAAACGAACGACAGCGTGATGTAAGTGTGGAAAAGTCATTGCCACACGTGATCTGTGAGGGTTTTGACGACAGCGTGATCCTGCCTCCGGGGGCGGTGATGACCGGCAATCATGAAATGTATAAAGTCTTTACGCCATTTAAAAATGCCTGGCTGAAACGTCTAAAAGACGGTGTTCCTGAGAGTGTTGCCGCGCCAAAGAGACGAGACAGCAGCACTATTTCCACACCGTTAACCGCAATTACGCTGAGTTATCCGCAGCAGGATTTTGATGTGCGACATTTCCAACCGGAAGAAAAATCGGCTATCGCGCAATTACGTCAGTTTTGCCAGCAGGCTGTCGCGGAATATGAACAACAGCGTGACTTTCCGGCAATTGATGGCACCAGCCGGTTATCCGCAAGTCTTGCAACCGGTGGATTATCGCCGCGTCAATGCCTGAACCGGTTGTTAGCAGAACAGCCGCAGGCACTTGAGGGCGGGAGCGGAAGCGTCTGGTTGAATGAGCTTATCTGGCGCGAGTTTTACCGCCATTTAATGACATACCACCCGGCACTGTGTCGTCATCGCCCCTTTATTCGCTGGACCGATCGTGTTCAGTGGCAGGATAACCCTGCACATTTTCAGGCGTGGCAGACGGGGCAAACGGGATATCCCATTGTGGATGCCGCCATGCGTCAGCTTAACACCACAGGATGGATGCATAACCGTTTACGCATGATTACCGCCAGCTTTCTGGTGAAAGATCTGCTGATTGACTGGCGTAAAGGAGAGCAGTATTTCATGTCGCAACTGATCGACGGCGATCTGGCAGCCAATAACGGTGGCTGGCAGTGGGCGGCGTCAACCGGAACTGATGCCGCGCCGTATTTTCGTATTTTTAATCCAACGACTCAGGGGGAAAAATTCGATCGTGACGGTGAGTTTATCCGCCAGTGGGTGCCGGAATTACGCGAGGTGCCAGGAAAAGCAATCCACGAGCCGTGGAACTGGGCGGAAAAAGCGCAGGTGACTCTCCATTACCCTCGCCCCATTGTCGACCATAAGCAGGCGAGATTAGCCACGCTCGCGGCCTATGAGGCGGCGCGAAAAGGGTGAGTGCGTGGTGGATTTCTGCGTAATGCATTCCAGCAGAATGCACATGTTGCTAGCGGGCGCATTTAGCGCTGAATCGTGTGCGTAAGACCGTTACTGCCTGAATGCACCAGTTACGCCTGGGCAGTAAAGTCCCGTCATCTTCTTTCAGGTGACGGAACACGATGACAACGGCAACGACTTCCACTCCGCATGATGCGGTATTCAAAACGTTTTTACACCATCCCGAAACTGCGCGGGATTTCCTCGAGATTCACCTTCCGGCTTGTCTGCAAAAGCTTTGCGATTTTAATACGTTGAAGCTGGAGTCAGAGAGCTTTATTGAAGTTCTTGCTACTCCGATGTGCTCTGGTCGCTGCACACACGCGACGGTGGCGGTTATGTCTATGTTGTTATAGAGCATCAGAGTTCAGCCGATCCGCATATGGCTTTTCGTTTGCTGCGTTATGCGATGACGGCCATGCAGCGCCATCTGGACGCCGGACACAAGGAACTGCCGCTGGTAATACCGATGTTGTTTTATCACGGTAACCGCAGCCCGTACCCGTATTCACTGTGTTGGCTGGATGCGTTTGCAGATCCTGTGGCGGCAAGGCAACTCTATGCCAGTGCATTTCCACTGGTGGATATAACGGTAGTACCCGATGATGAAATCCTGACGCACAGGCGAATGGCGTTGCTGGAACTCATGCAAAAATATATCCGTCAGCGGGATTTGATGGGACTGGTAGAACAACTGGCTACGCTGTTACTTACAGGATGCGCTAATGACACGCAACTACAGGCGATGTTTAATTACATTCTGCAATCCGGCGATGCATCTCGCTTTAATGAATTTATGCAAGAGATGGCGCAACGGATCCCCCAACACAAGGAGAGGCTGATGACTATTGCGGAGCGATTACGGTTAGAGGGATTACAGGAAGGGGTACTGCAAGGGTTACAGCAAGGTAAACACGAGGCTGCATTACGTATAGCGCAAACAATGCTGGCGCAAGGAATAGCTCGTGAAATGGTGTTACTGGTTACAGGTCTGTCGGAAGAGGATCTGGCAGTTAATAATTCGTAATCTCTTGATAAAAAACAGGCCCGAGTCGTAGTACATCATCGGGCCTGTAAACTCAGGACTCTACCGCCAGTGGACGGTTTCTAAACTTAAGTGACTGATACAACCAAATTAGCAGTACCAGCGCGACACAGGCCAGGGCTCCCCAGGTAATCTCGCTAAAGACATCAATATAGGCATTGATGGAATAGTTGATGGCCCCGGAGGCATCAAATGTGCCCTGGGATGTCTGGTCGGCAATCACTCCCGCCAGGTAGTTGGCAATGGCACCCGAAAGCAGCATATAAATACCGGTTAATACGCCGGTAACGCCCGGGATCTCAATGCGCGTAATTTGCGACATCGCGACCGGATCAATAAACAATTCGGCAAATCCCATCACCGCCAGCCCAAGGATCATCAGTGGCATAGAAGAATGCCCGTAAGCTGCTGACCAGCGGGCGCTTAAGGTCAGAATACAAAAACCTGCGCTCATTAATCCCAGACCGAGGGCAAATTTACCCCAGATACGCACAGTGCGGTTGCCACCCACGCTTTCTTTAACCACCCAGGCCAGCACGATGCCGCACAGCATCACGGCGAAGGCGTTGACCGACTGGAACATCGCGGTAGGAACGGAATATCCCAGAATGTCGCGATTAACAAAGCGGTCGATATAGAGGCTAATAGAACTGCCGCCCTGTTGAGCAAAGGCCCAGAACAACAGGCTGAAGAAAGTCAGAGTAACGATAAGCCCCAGTTCTTTACGCTGCTTCTGTGTTTGTGCCTGACGGTAGATTTTTGCCAGAACAGCCAGACCAATGACGGTGGCAACGATCAGTGCATACACGGACCACTCTTTCCAGAACAGGACGGTAATCAGCAGCGGAGCTGCCACCAGTAATACCAACAACCAGGCCCAGTTTGGCAGAATAAACGTTCTGGCGCACAGGACAGCTTTGTTGACACCAGTGGTGTGGGCGAAATGGCGGTTTCCGCATAAGAAAATCACCAGTCCAGCCAGCATGCCGATTGCGGCCAGCGCGAAGCCCATGGCCCAGCTGTACTCTTCCTGCACATAGCCACAGGCGATAGGGGCGATAATCGAACCGATGTTACCTGCGGCATAAAGCAGAGAGAAACCGCCGTCGCGACGCGGATCTTCCGGCTGATACAGTTCGCCCAGCAGGCAACTGATGTTGGATTTAAACAGACCGTAACCGCAGACGATAATTGCCAGAGACAAATAGAGGAACGCCGGCGCCATTTCACTGGCACCCAGCACCAGGTGCCCCACTGCCATTAAAAATGCGCCAATCATGACCGCCATGCGGTTGCCGAGCACTTTATCCGCCAGGTATCCCCCCAGAATTGGGGTGACATACACTAGCGAGCAGTAGGCACTGAAGAGTTCATATGCATGATTATCGTTGTACTTAAGCTGGTTAGTGAGATACAGGATCAGCAGTGCACGCATGCCGTAAAAACTGAAGTATTCCCAAATTTGCAGTGCGACGACGTAATAGATAGCGCGCGGCTGAGATGCTTGTTTATTCATTCTATTCTCGAAGTGAATGCCTCACGACAGGATGAACGTACTGTGTGAGCGTGTTTCCTTGAAATGGTAACTTTGATACAGATCTGATTATTTTTGCAATATGCTGTCTGATTGCATAAATATACATGAATAAGATCTCCTGGTGGTAAGCAATTTATCTTCAAAGTCCATGTGATTGTTTCTTGATGTGTCAGTGAAATGGCTATCGACGAACGGAGGCGGGGACGCTATTTTAGCTTAAGCTGTGTTGCTGATTGGGCATGCAGAATTTTTGACAACGAGGGCGATGATGAAAAACACCGAACTGGAACAACTGATCAACGACAAACTGAACAGCGCGGCCATTAGCGACTACGCGCCGAATGGTTTGCAGGTTGAGGGCAAAGAGACGGTGCATAAAATCGTGACCGGCGTGACCGCAAGCCAGGCATTATTGGACGAGGCAGTGCGTCTGCGGGCTGATGCGGTCATCGTTCATCACGGTTACTTCTGGAAAGGCGAATCCCCGGTTATTCGCGGCATGAAGCGCCATCGTCTGAAAACACTGCTGGAAAATGATATTAACCTGTATGGCTGGCACCTGCCGCTGGATGCGCACCCGGAACTGGGGAATAACGCGCAGTTAGCTGCGCTGCTAGGCATTACCGTGATGGGGGAAATTGAGCCTCTGGTGCCGTGGGGCGAACTCGCTATGCCGGTTCCGGGGTTAGAGCTGGCATCCTGGATCGAGGCGCGCCTGGGACGTAAACCGTTATGGTGTGGTGATACAGGGCCGGAAAAAGTTCAGCGCGTCGCCTGGTGTACCGGTGGCGGCCAAAGTTTCATTGATAGCGCGGCCCGTTTTGGCGTCGATGCTTTTATTACCGGTGAAGTCTCCGAACAAACCATTCACTCAGCCCGTGAGCAGGGGCTGCATTTTTATGCAGCCGGACATCATGCCACCGAACGTGGCGGTATTCGCGCGTTAAGTGAATGGCTGAATGAAAATACTGATTTGGATGTTTCTTTCATTGATATACCCAATCCGGCGTAATTAAAGAGGGGCGAAAGTGCAGCGAGCGCGTTGTTATCTGTTAGGTGAAACTGCGGTGGTTCTGGAACTGGAACCACCGATTACGCTGGCGAGTCAGAAACGTATTTGGGGCCTGGCCCAGCGTCTGGTAGATGCTCCGAATGTGCTGGAAGTCATTCCTGGAATGAACAACATCACGGTGACTCTGCGCAACCCACAAACGCTGGCGCTGGATGCAATTGAACGTCTGCAGCGCTGGTGGGAAGAGAGTGAAGCGCTGGAACCAGATTCGCGCTTTATTGAAATACCGGTTACCTATGGCGGTACGTGCGGACCGGATCTGGCAGAAGTTGCGCAGCACAGTGGATTAAGCCAGAAGCAGGTTGTCGAACTGCATGCGTCAGTTGACTATGTAGTCTGGTTTATCGGCTTTCAGCCGGGATTCCCCTATCTCGGGAGCTTACCGGAGCAACTGCATACACCAAGACGTGCTGAACCGCGCCTGCTTGTTCCGGCAGGTTCAGTTGGCATCGGTGGCTCACAAACCGGTATCTACCCACTATCAACACCAGGAGGATGGCAACTGATAGGGCATACCTCGGTTAAGTTGTTCGATCCGCAGCGGGATGAGCCGATCCTGTTACGGCCAGGGGATACCGTGCGATTTGTCCCGCAGAAGGAGGGGGTATGTTAAAAATCATTCGTGCGGGCATGTATACCTCCGTGCAGGACGGTGGCCGCTACGGTTTTCGGCAATCAGGAATAAGCCACTGTGGGGCGCTGGACAAACCGGCGCTGAACGTAGCCAACCTGCTGGTGGGTAATGACGCAAATGCCGCAGCACTTGAAGTGACGCTCGGTCAGTTGGTGGTGGAATTTGAGGCGGATGGCTGGTTTGCATTAACCGGCGCGGGGTGTGAAGCGCATTTAGACCGTACCCCTGTGTGGAGCGGATGGCGACTGCCGGTTAAAGCCGGGCAACGCCTGATGCTAAAACGCCCGCATCGCGGGATGCGCAGTTATCTGGCGGTGGCGGGTGGCATTGATGTTCCCGAGGTGATGGGCTCATGCAGTACCGATCTGAAAGTAGGTATCGGTGGGCTGGAAGGGCGTCTGTTACGCGATGGCGATCGGCTGGCGATTGGTGTTTCAACGCGGCAGTTCAGCGGGCCGCAGGGGGTCAAACAGCTTTTGTGGGGAAATCGTATTCGCGCGTTACCCGGACCTGAATATCACGAATTTGATGACGCATCACAGGCATCATTCTGGCGATCTCCGTGGCAGCTCAGCCCACAGAGTAACCGAATGGGGTATCGATTGCAGGGTCAGCCACTTACACGTACCACCGATCGTGAGCTGTTGTCGCACGGTCTGCTCCCCGGCGTGGTTCAGGTACCGCACAATGGTCAGCCGATTGTGTTGATGAACGATGCTCAGACGACGGGTGGCTATCCACGAATTGCCTGTATCATCGAGGCGGATATGTACCATCTGGCGCAAATCCCTCTCGGCCAGCCGATTCATTTTGTTCAGTGTTCGCTGGAGGAGGCGCTGAAGGCGCGTGCCGATCAGCAACGTTATCTGGAACAGTTAACATGGCGACTTAACGATGAAAATTGATCTGAATGCAGACCTCGGCGAAGGCTGCGCAAATGACGCAGCGCTGTTGCAACTGGTGTCATCAGCCAACATTGCCTGTGGATTTCATGCCGGGGACGCGCAAACCATGCTTTTAAGCGTGCGTGAAGCGCTAAAAAATGGGGTGGCGGTGGGAGCTCATCCAGGTTTCCTGGATCGGGAAAACTTTGGTCGTAGTGCCATGACTTTGCCCACTGAAACGGTATATGCGCAGACGCTGTATCAAATCGGCGCGCTGGCTACCATCACTCGGGCTGAAGGCGGCGTCATGCGCCACGTCAAACCACACGGGATGCTCTATAACCAGGCGGCGAAAGACCCACAACTGGCTGACGCGATTGCCAGAGCTGTTCATGCCTGCGATCCATCACTTGTGCTGGTGGGACTTGCGGGGAGCGAGCTGATTCGGGCCGGGGAACATTATGGCCTGGTGACACGCCAGGAGGTTTTTGCCGATCGAGGCTATCAGGCAGATGGCAGTCTGGTTCCTCGTAGCCAGCCGGGCGCGCTGATTGAAAATGAAGAACAGGCACTGGCTCAAACCCTGGAAATGGTGCAGTCCGGCAGAGTGAAAAGCCAGACGGGAGAATGGGCGAGCGTGACTGCGCAGACGGTATGTATTCATGGTGATGGTGAGCACGCACTCGCTTTTGCCCGCCGCTTACGTACCGCGTTCGAAGCAGAGAAGATTCAAATTAGCGCATAATTTTTTACATACAAAACAATAACATATTACACAACAACATAGACGGGAATATATTATGGGAGAGGTCATTTCTCTCTGGCCATTGACGGGGATTGCTGTCATTGTGGTCGGATTTCTTTTACGTTTTAACCCGGTATTGGTGGTTATCATTGCCGGGATCGTCACGGGGCTGGCGGCGCATATGCCGATCGCCACGATCCTCGAAAAGTTGGGAGAAGGTTTTCTCAACACCCGCAACCTGCCGTTTATCCTGCTGATCCCTCTGGCGGTTATCGGTCTGCTGGAGCGCCACGGTCTGAAAGAACGTGCTCAGGCATGGATCGCGAAAATCCGCAGCGCCACCAGCGGTCGTCTGTTAATTGTCTATCTCTTTATTCGTGAAGCGACCGCGGCGCTGGGGCTGACAAGTCTGGGTGGCCATCCGCAAATGGTTCGCCCGCTGCTGGCTCCTATGGCTGAAGGGGCCGCTGAGAAAAACCATGGTGAATTGCCCGGGTCAGTGCGCTATCGGTTGCGTGCAATGTCGGCGGCGACCGATAACGTCGGGCTGTTTTTTGGTGAAGATATCTTTGTTGCCTTTGGCGCGATCATTTTCATGCACAACTTTATGCTGGAGTCAGGCGGGATCCAGACGGAGCCGTTGCATATTGCCCTGTGGGGGATCCCAACGGCGATTTGTGCGTTCCTGATCCACGGTGCTCGCTTATGGCGCCTTGATAACTACCTGCAACGCGAAGTGGCGAAAGCGAATGCCGCAGCAAAAGGAGAAGCGAAATGAATTTTCAGCAAAGCTATCTCTACTGGCTGGCGGGTGCGGTATTACTGATTGTGGCCGTCATGTCCTGGCAGGACAAAGCGAACCCCCGGCGTTTAACCACCGGTCTGTTCTGGGGCGTGTACGGTCTGCTGTTTCTGCTGGGTGACTGGACGTATTCACTTTTTGGCGATAAACGCACTGTGCATATCGCTGTCGGTGTCGCGGTCGTGTTACTGGCTCTAATCGCCGGTTTCGGCGGCGTCAAACTGGGTAGCTATCATCAACGTACGCAACAACAGCGCGAAGAAAGCGCCACCCGGTTGGGCAATCGTCTGTTTTTCCCGGCGCTGGCCATTCCGGTGGTTACCGTGATTGGCGTGTTGATGTTTAATCATATTCCGGGCTTACAGGATGCGTTGTTTGGGCCGGGTAACCACGCCACGCTGGTGACACTCTTTTCGATGACAGCTGGCTCGTTGATCGGCCTGGCAATGGCGATAAAAATGACCCATGAACGGGTACATCAGCCAATTCAGGAAGCTCGTCGTCTGCTGGACTCTATTGGTTGGGCGTTCATCCTGCCACAGATTCTGGCCACGCTGGGGTTGTTGTTTACGGCGGCAGGCGTCGGCAGTGGTATCTCTTATCTGACTCAGGAATACCTCGCGGTGGATAGCCGCTTTATCGCGGTGGCGGTGTATACCATCGGTATGGCACTGCTGACGATGGTTATGGGTAATGCGTTTGCAGCCTTCCCGATTGTGACCGCCGGGATTGGTATTCCGATACTCGTGTTGCAGCATGGCGGTAACCCTGCGGTGATGGCGGCAATCGGCATGTTCTCCGGGTATTGCGGTACGCTGATGACGCCGATGGCGGCGAACTTTAACATTGTGCCGGCGGCATTGCTGGAACTGCCGGATAAGAATGCAGTGATTAAAGCACAGGTGCCAACCGGCGTGCTGCTGCTATTGGTCAACGTATTCCTGATGTATTTCCTGATGTTCCTGTAAGGAGGAAGGATGAAAACGGTACTTATCACCGGATTTGAACCTTTTGGCGGCGAATCAGTTAACCCTTCCTGGGAAGTGGTCTCGGGTCTCGACAATGCTATTATCGGTGAGTGTCGCGTTGTGGCACGCCAGCTTCCGTGCGTATTTGGTGAGTCTCTTGCCGTACTCAATGCTGCGATTGACGCGCTGTCGCCGTCGCTGGTACTGGCGGTAGGTCAGGCTGGAGGCCGTACAGATATCACCGTTGAGCGCGTGGCGATCAATGTTGACGATGCACGTATTGCGGATAACCACGGGCAGCAGCCCGTTGATGAACCGATCGTAGCGGATGGCCCGGCGGCATGGTTTAGCACGTTGCCGATTAAAGCGATGGTTGCTGCCATGCGCAGCGCAGGTATTCCTGCATCGGTTTCTCAGACTGCGGGTACCTTCGTCTGCAACCACGTGATGTATGGGCTGCTGCATAAGTTACGTAACACGCCGACAGTGAAGGGGGGATTTATTCATATTCCCTATCTGCCGGAACAAGCGGCGGCGCATCCAGGTGCGCCGAGTATGGCGGCAGAAACGGTGCGTCATGCACTGGAGATTGCGATTGTTACCGCCTTGCAGGTGGATCGCGATATCGCAGTGACGGGCGGAGCAACTCATTAACAAAGGACAGTATTATGCCTGAAGGCCCGGAGATCCGCCGTGCGGCGGATAACCTGGAGGCGGCAGTCAAAGGCAAACCTCTGACGGATGTCTGGTTTGCCTTTGAGCAGTTAAAACCGTATCAATCTCGACTGACTGGACAGAGGGTTACCCATATTGAAACCCGGGGTAAGGCATTGCTGACCCACTTTTCGAATGGTCTGACGTTATATAGCCATAATCAGCTTTATGGCGTATGGCGAGTGATTGAGACGGGGAAAATCCCGGAAACCAACCGGGTATTACGCGTCAGGCTGCAAACGCTCGATAAAACTATTCTGCTCTACAGCGCCTCTGACATTGAAATCCTTACGCCTGAACAGCTAACCAACCATCCGTTCCTGCAACGGGTTGGACCTGATGTGCTGGATCTGCGCTTAACGCCTGATGATGTGAAAGCGCGTCTGCTTTCACCTCGTTTTCGCAATCGGCAGTTTTCCGGTCTGTTCCTGGATCAGGCGTTTCTCGCGGGGTTGGGTAACTATTTACGGGTAGAAATTCTCTGGCAGGTGGAACTGACAGGGCAACATAAAGCCTCGCAACTCAGCGATGAACAGCTCGACAGGCTGGCGCATGCACTGCTCGATATTCCGCGTTTATCTTACAATACGCGCGGTCTGGTTGATGAGAATAAACATCACGGCGCGCTGTTTCGCTTTAAGGTTTTCCATCGGGACGGTGAAGCATGCGAACGTTGTGGCGGTATTATCGAGAAAACGATGCTCTCTTCACGACCTTTTTACTGGTGTCCGGGATGTCAGCATTAAGCTGGCTGCCTGGGGGCATGCTGTGAAATAAACCGCGCCACCGCCGGACCAGTCAATAAAATACTGAACAGCCGCAGGGTCTGCATCGCCATGATCAGCGCCATATCGGCGTGACTTCCTGCGGCAATCACCGCGACACTGTCCACCCCTCCCGGGCTGGTAGCCAGATAAGCGGTGAGGAAGTCGATCCGCATGTAATGCGCCAGTCCCCAGGCCATAGCCGCGCAAATCGCCATCAGTGAAAAAATAGACAACAGGATCTGTGGCAAGGGACGCAGTGCCATAAAAAAGATTTGCTTGTCAAAACCCAGACCAATTTGCCAGCCGATGGCCATGTACGCTATGGCCAGTAGCCATTCCGGCAGTTCAATCACCATTACACCGCCAGCGTTCAGCAATGCACCCACCAGCATTGGCAGCAGCATGACGCCAGAGGGGATGCGCAGTACGCGCCCGGCAATTCCGGCAACGGCGGCCAGTGCCAGGGTACTGAACAGGTTAACACTCAGTGGCGGAAACCAGATGATTTGCTCGCTGACCGTTTGCGCCAGGTCACCCATCACCAGTCGGGTGACCAGCGCCGCCGCGCCTACCACAAGTAAAACCCGCAGATACTGCATGAATGCCACCAGACGAATGTCAGCGCCATAATCCTGCGCCATGGCAACCATCGCCGCCGCTCCGCCTGGAGATGAGCCCCACGCGCCCGTATTACCGGGAAGTTTACTGTAACGTACTAACAACCAGCCTATTGCTGCACTGCTGATAAGGGTTGCCAGCAGAATGACAATCACCACCGGCCAATGCGCTGCCAGCGTCGTAAAAATGGAGCCAGTGAGGTTTTGCGCAATCATACAGCCGAGGATGGCTTGCGCACCAAGAAACGTGCAGCGAGGGGGATGCAGCGAAATACCGCGCATACTGAAAATAATACCGACGATCATCGACCCGAGCAGTAATGGCCCCGGAAGATGGATAAACAGAAAGAGCAGGGAAAGAAGAAGTGACAGTAAAAACAGTGCACTCCACTGCAAAACAGGCATCCCATACTCCTGAGTAGAATTAAGCAAGTCTCAGTAAATCATAGAGAAAGGATGAGAGGATTAACACAATGCATGTCAAGAAAAAGGGAATATGCCGGATGGTGACGCATCGCCATCCGGCAACAGGAATTAACGCTTAATGTCAGACTTAAAATCGCGTTTGTCGTAGCCGGTGTACAGCTGACGAGGACGGGCGATCTTCATGCCATCAGTATGCATTTCGTTCCAGTGAGCAATCCAGCCAACGGTACGCGCCATGGCGAAAATCACGGTGAACATGGAGGACGGAATACCCATCGCTTTCAGAATGATACCGGAGTAGAAGTCTACGTTCGGGTAGAGTTTCTTCTCGATGAAGTACGGGTCATTCAGTGCGATGTGCTCAAGCTCCATGGCCACTTCCAGCAGGTCATCTTTGGTGCCCAGCTCTTTCAGAACTTCATGACAGGTTTCACGCATAACGGTGGCGCGTGGGTCATAGTTTTTATAGACACGGTGACCAAAGCCCATCAGACGGAAAGAATCATTCTTGTCTTTCGCGCGGCGAACAAATTCCGGAATGTGTTTAACCGAGCTGATTTCTTCCAGCATCTTCAGTGCGGCTTCGTTTGCACCGCCGTGTGCCGGTCCCCACAGGGAAGCAATACCTGCTGCGATACAGGCAAACGGGTTAGCGCCAGAAGAACCCGCCGTACGTACGGTAGACGTAGAAGCGTTCTGCTCGTGGTCGGCGTGCAGGATCAGGATACGGTCCATTGCGCGTTCCAGGATTGGATTCACTTCGTATTTTTCGCACGGCGTGGAGAACATCATGTGCAGGAAGTTACCGGCGTAGGAGAGGTCGTTACGCGGATAAACAAACGGTTGGCCGATGGAGTATTTGTAGCACATCGCTGCCATGGTAGGCATTTTGGACAGCAGACGGAAAGCAGCGATTTCACGGTGACGCGCATTATTCACATCCAGCGAGTCGTGGTAGAACGCGGCCAGTGCGCCGGTAACACCGCACATGACGGCCATCGGGTGAGAGTCGCGGCGGAAACCGTGGAACAGACGGGTAATCTGCTCATGGATCATGGTATGGCGAGTGACCGTGGTTTTGAACTCGTCGTACTCTTCCTGCGTCGGTTTTTCGCCGTACAGCAGGATATAACACACTTCCAGATAGTTGGACTCGGTCGCCAACTGGTCAATCGGGAAGCCGCGATGCAGCAAAATACCTTCGTCGCCGTCGATGAAAGTAATTTTGGATTCGCAGGATGCAGTAGAGGTGAAACCTGGGTCAAAAGTAAACATCCCTTTTGAGCCAAGGCTACGAATATCAATAACATCTTGACCGAGCGTACCTTTCAGCACATCCAGTTCAATAGCAGAGTCACCATTTAGAGTGATTTTTGCTTTAGTATCAGCCATTTACGGTCTCCTTAGCGCCTTATTGCTTATGACTGCCGGAACTTACATTTGCCTTCGTACATTGGTGAACCGTTACCAGTTTGTTATTTGGCTCGCCGCTCTGTGGTAGAGGGGACAACCTGGGTACAGAGCTATGGGCGCTTGCAGGTAAAACGGTCTGTTCATGGCGAATAAACAGCAAATCAAGAACTTAGCAATCCGAATTATTAAACCTGTCTATCACTAATAACTGTCCTGAAGGTATTGGTCAATACTTCCACACTGTTGCATAACTAAATCTCCGGTGAAAGAGTGACCCCATAACTTTTACGCATTATATGCCTTTTCTGGTGTCGTTTGTAACAACTTTGTTTAATGTTTGTCAAATCAGATGATTAAAAATTAAAATAATGTTGTTATCGTGACCTATGTCACTGTTCGGGATAAAACCCGACAAACTATATGTAGGTTAATTGTAATGATTTTGTGAACGTCCTATACTGCCGCCAGGTCTCCGGAATACCCTGCAATCCCGAGCCAACCAGCGTTGTAACGTGTCGTTTTAGCAACTGGAAGCAGTGTTTTATATGACGCGTAGTTATAGTAAGGACGCTGTCTGACCCGCACGCAGACCGGAGGAAGGAAATCCCGTCGTCTTTCAGGCTACAGGTGTCTTCATCTTCTGTACCCGAAGTCCAAAGGGAATAATAAGAACAGCATGTGGGCGTTATTCATGATAAGAAATGTGAAAAAACAAAGACCTGTCAATCTGGATCTGCAAACGATCCGGTTCCCAATCACGGCGATAGCGTCCATTCTCCATCGCGTATCTGGAGTGATCACCTTCGTGGCGGTCGGGATACTGTTGTGGTTATTGGGTACCAGCCTTTCCTCCCCTGAAGGTTTCCTCGCGGCGTCATCCATTATGAATAACTTCTTTGTGGAGTTAATTATGTGGGGAATTCTGGTCGCGCTGGCATATCACGCTGTAATGGGCATTCGCCATCTGTTAATGGATTTTGGCTACCTTGAAGAAACCCTCGAAGCAGGGACGCGTTCCGCCAAAATTTCTTTTGTTATCATTGTCGTGCTTTCACTTCTCGCAGGAGTCCTCGTATGGTAAGCAACGCCTCCGCATTAGGACGCAACGGCGTACATGACTTCATTCTGGTCCGTGCTACCGCTATCGTTCTGACGTTATACATCATCTATATGGTCGGCTTCTTCGCCACCAGCGGCGAGCTGACCTGGGAAGTCTGGACCGGTTTTTTCTCATCGGCATTCACCAAAGTCTTCACCCTGCTGGCACTTTTCTCCATCTTGATTCATGCCTGGATCGGCATGTGGCAGGTGTTGACCGACTACGTTAAACCTCTGGCCGTGCGCCTGATTCTGCAACTGGCAATTGTCGTTGCGCTGGTGGTTTACGTCATTTATGGATTTGTTGTGGTGTGGGGTGTGTAATGAAACTGCCAGTCAGAGAATTTGATGCTGTTGTGATTGGTGCCGGCGGCGCAGGTATGCGCGCGGCGCTGCAAATTTCCCAAAGCGGCCAGACCTGTGCGCTGCTTTCCAAAGTGTTCCCAACCCGTTCCCATACCGTTTCTGCGCAGGGTGGCATCACCGTTGCGCTCGGTAATACCCATGAAGATAACTGGGAATGGCATATGTACGACACCGTAAAAGGGTCGGATTACATTGGTGACCAGGACGCTATTGAATATATGTGCAAGACCGGTCCGGAAGCGATTCTGGAGCTGGATCATATGGGGCTGCCGTTTTCACGCCTCGACGATGGCACTATCTATCAACGCCCGTTTGGCGGTCAGTCGAAAAACTTCGGCGGCGAGCAGGCGGCACGTACCGCAGCGGCGGCGGACCGTACCGGTCATGCGTTGTTACACACCTTGTATCAGCAGAACCTGAAAAACCACACCACCATTTTCTCGGAGTGGTATGCGTTGGATCTGGTGAAAAACGCCGATGGCGCAGTGGTGGGTTGTACCGCACTGTGTATCGAAACCGGTGAAGTCGTCTACTTCAAAGCCCGCGCTACCGTGCTGGCAACCGGCGGGGCAGGTCGTATTTATCAGTCCACCACCAACGCCCACATCAATACCGGTGATGGTGTTGGTATGGCTATCCGTGCCGGTGTACCGGTGCAGGATATGGAAATGTGGCAGTTTCACCCAACCGGTATCGCCGGTGCAGGTGTACTGGTAACAGAAGGTTGCCGCGGTGAAGGCGGTTATCTGTTAAATAAACATGGCGAACGCTTTATGGAGCGTTATGCCCCGAATGCGAAAGACCTTGCGGGTCGTGACGTGGTGGCGCGTTCCATCATGATCGAAATTCGTGAAGGTCGTGGCTGTGACGGTCCGTGGGGTCCACACGCCAAGCTGAAACTCGACCATCTGGGTAAAGAAGTGCTGGAATCCCGTCTGCCGGGTATTCTGGAACTGTCCCGCACCTTTGCCCACGTTGATCCGGTGAAAGAGCCGATTCCGGTAATCCCTACCTGCCACTACATGATGGGCGGTATTCCGACCAAAGTGACCGGTCAGGCGCTGACGGTGAACGAACAGGGTGAAGATGTGGTGATCCCTGGGCTGTTCGCGGTAGGTGAAATCGCCTGCGTATCCGTACACGGCGCTAACCGTCTGGGCGGCAACTCGCTGCTTGACCTGGTGGTGTTTGGTCGTGCGGTTGGCCTGCATCTGCAGGAATCTATCACTGAGCAGGGTGACCTGCTGGATGCGACCGAAGAAGAGATCGATGCTTCTCTGGCCCGTCTGAACCGCTGGAACGGTAACCGCGACGGCGAAGATCCGGTAGTTATTCGCAAAGCGCTGCAAGAATGTATGCAGCATAACTTCTCGGTCTTCCGCGAAGGTGATGCGATGGCGAAGGGGCTTGAAGAGTTGAAAGCAATTCGCGAGCGTCTGAAAAACGCCCGTCTGGATGATACGTCCAGCGAGTTCAACACCCAGCGCGTTGAGTGTCTGGAGCTGGATAACCTGATGGAAACCGCGTACGCCACGGCGGTGTCCGCCAACTTCCGTACCGAAAGCCGCGGCGCGCATAGCCGCTTCGACTATCCGGAACGTGATGATGAAAACTGGCTGTGCCATTCCCTGTACCTGCCAGAATCGGAATCCATGACTCGACGTCAGGTCAATATGGAACCGAAACTGCGCCCGGCATTCCCGCCGAAGATTCGTACTTATTAATGCGGAGACAGGACAATGAAACTCGAGTTTTCGATTTATCGCTATAACCCGGATATCGATGATGCTCCGCGTATGCAGGATTACACCCTGGAAGCGGAAGAAGGGCGCGACATGATGCTGCTGGATGCATTGATGCAGCTGAAAGAAAAAGATCCGTCGCTGTCGTTCCGTCGCTCCTGCCGTGAAGGGGTGTGCGGTTCTGATGGTCTGAATATGAACGGCAAAAATGGGCTGGCGTGTATCACTCCTATTTCTGCGCTGAATCAGCCGGGCAAGAAAATTGTCATTCGCCCGCTGCCAGGTTTACCGGTCGTACGCGATTTGGTGGTAGACATGGGACAATTCTACGCACAGTATGAGAAGATTAAGCCTTACTTGTTGAATAATGGGAAAAATCCTCCTGCTCGTGAGCATTTACAAATGCCAGAGCAGCGTGAGAAGCTCGATGGGCTGTATGAATGTATTTTGTGTGCATGCTGCTCAACGTCCTGCCCGTCATTCTGGTGGAATCCGGACAAGTTTATTGGCCCGGCAGGACTGCTGGCCGCGTATCGCTTCCTGATTGACAGTCGCGATACCGAAACCGACAGCCGCCTCGAAGGTTTAAGTGACGCTTTCAGCGTATTCCGCTGCCATAGCATCATGAACTGCGTCAGCGTATGTCCTAAGGGGCTGAACCCGACGCGCGCCATCGGCCATATTAAGTCGATGCTGTTGAAACGTAGTGCGTAAGTAACAGATGCCGGATGGCGGCATAAATGCCTTATCCGGCCTACAGGTGAGTCACTGTAGGCCGGATAAGCACAGCGTCATCAGGCATGATATATGCAGGAAACCTCTAAAAACTGCCATGAATTAGAGAGCAATAATCGAGGCGTTCGGCGCGATACAAGGCGCGGTCTGAACGACGAAGATTATTAGACAGTTTTTAAAGGTTCCTTCGCGAGCCAGATTAAACAAGAGCTCGCAAGTGAACCCCGGCACGCACAGCGGTGTGCGTGGTAGTATCCACGGCGAAATAAGCATATAGATGCTTAAGGGATCACGATGCAGAACAGCGCTTTGAAAGCCTGGTTGGACTCTTCTTACCTCTCTGGTTCAAACCAGAGCTGGATAGAACAGCTCTATGAAGACTTCTTAACCGACCCTGACTCGGTAGATGCTAACTGGCGTTCGACGTTCCAGCAGTTACCTGGTACCGGAGTCAAACCGGATCAACTCCACTCAAAAACACGTGATTATTTCCGTCGACAGGCGTTGGTTACCCCACGTTATTCTTCTTCTATCTCCGACCCTGATGCCAATGTGAAGCAGGTTAAAGTCCTGCAGCTCATCAACGCATATCGTTTCCGTGGTCATCAGCATGCGAATCTCGATCCGCTGGGGCTGTGGCAGCAAGAGAATGTGGCCGATCTGGACCCAACTTTCCACGATCTGACTGATGCTGATTTCCAGGAAAGCTTTAACGTTGGTTCTTTTGCCGGCGGCAAAGACACCATGAAGCTGAGCGACCTGGTTGAGGCGCTGAAACAAACCTACTGCGGCCCTATTGGTGCCGAGTATATGCACATCACCAGTACCGAAGAAAAACGCTGGCTTCAGCAGCGTATCGAATCTGGTCGTGCCGCATTCAGCAGCGAAGAGAAGAAACGTTTTCTCAGCGAACTGACCGCAGCAGAAGGCCTGGAACGCTATCTGGGCGCGAAGTTCCCGGGTGCAAAACGCTTCTCGCTGGAAGGCGGCGATGCGTTAATTCCGATGCTTAAAGAGATGATTCGCCATGCCGGTAACAGCGGCACGCGCGAAGTGGTTCTGGGCATGGCGCACCGTGGCCGTCTGAACGTGCTGGTCAACGTGCTAGGTAAAAAACCACAGGATCTGTTCGACGAATTTGCAGGCAAACATAAAGAACACCTCGGTACGGGTGATGTGAAGTACCACATGGGCTTCTCATCTGATATCGAAACCGAAGGCGGTCTGGTTCACCTGGCGCTGGCGTTTAACCCGTCGCATCTGGAAATCGTCAGCCCGGTGGTTATCGGTTCCGTTCGCGCGCGTCTGGACAGACTGGACGAGCCGAGCAGCAATAAAGTGTTGCCGATCACCATTCACGGTGACGCCGCAGTGACCGGACAGGGCGTAGTTCAGGAAACCCTGAACATGTCGAAAGCGCGTGGTTACGAAGTGGGCGGTACCGTTCGCATCGTTATCAATAACCAGGTCGGCTTTACAACGTCTAACCCACTGGATGCACGCTCTACGCCGTATTGCACTGATATCGGTAAGATGGTCCAGGCGCCTATTTTCCACGTCAATGCGGATGATCCGGAAGCCGTCGCTTTCGTGACCCGTCTGGCACTGGATTTCCGTAATACCTTTAAACGTGATGTCTTCATCGATCTGGTGTGCTACCGCCGTCATGGCCATAACGAAGCCGACGAGCCGAGTGCGACCCAGCCGCTGATGTATCAGAAAATCAAAAAGCATCCGACTCCGCGCAAAATCTACGCTGATAAGCTGGAAGCCGATAAAGTCGCAACGCTGGAAGATGCCACCGAAATGGTCAACCTCTATCGTGACGCGCTGGATGCCGGCGAATGCGTAGTGAAAGAGTGGCGTCCAATGAACATGCACTCCTTCACCTGGTCGCCGTACCTCAACCATGAATGGGATGAAAACTACCCGAGCAAGGTTGAAATGAAGCGTTTGCAGGAACTGGCAAAACGCATCAGTACTGTACCAGAAGCGGTTGAAATGCAGTCGCGCGTTGCCAAGATTTACGGCGACCGTCAGGCGATGGCAGCAGGCGAGAAGCTGTTCGACTGGGGTGGTGCTGAGAACCTGGCTTACGCAACGTTGGTTGACGAGGGCATTCCGGTACGACTGTCTGGTGAAGACTCAGGTCGCGGTACCTTCTTCCACCGCCATGCAGTTATTCACAACCAGGCAAACGGTTCTACCTACACGCCACTGCAGCATGTGCATAACGGTCAGGGCACATTCCGCGTTTGGGACTCCGTGCTGTCTGAAGAAGCGGTACTGGCATTCGAATATGGTTATGCCACAGCAGAGCCGCGCACGCTGACTATCTGGGAAGCGCAGTTTGGTGACTTTGCCAACGGTGCGCAGGTTGTTATCGACCAGTTCATCTCCTCTGGTGAGCAGAAATGGGGTCGTATGTGTGGCCTGGTGATGCTGCTGCCACATGGCTACGAAGGGCAGGGACCAGAGCACTCTTCCGCACGTCTTGAGCGTTATCTGCAACTTTGTGCTGAGCAAAACATGCAGGTGTGCGTTCCGTCTACCCCAGCACAGGTTTACCACATGCTGCGTCGTCAGGCGCTGCGCGGTATGCGTCGTCCGCTGGTGGTGATGTCGCCGAAATCATTGCTGCGTCATCCGCTGGCGGTGTCTACGCTCGACGAACTGGCTAACGGTACGTTCCTGCCAGCCATTGGCGAGATAGATGAACTTGATCCGCAAGCCGTGAAGCGCGTCGTGATGTGTTCTGGTAAGGTTTATTACGACCTGCTGGAGCAGCGCCGCAAGAACAACCAAAAAGATGTCGCCATTGTGCGTATCGAACAGCTCTATCCGTTCCCGCATAAAGCGGTACAGGAAGCGCTGAAACCTTTTGCTCATGTGCATGATTTTGTCTGGTGCCAGGAAGAGCCGCTCAACCAGGGCGCATGGTACTGCAGCCAGCATCATTTCCGTGAAGTGATTCCATTTGGGTCTGCTCTGCGTTATGCAGGTCGCCCGGCCTCTGCCTCTCCGGCAGTAGGATATATGTCCGTTCACCAGAAACAGCAACAAGATCTGGTCAATGACGCGCTGAACGTCGATTAAATAAAGGATAAATAATGAGTAGCGTAGATATTCTTGTTCCCGACCTGCCTGAATCCGTAGCAGATGCAACGGTTGCAACCTGGCACAAAAAACCGGGCGATGCAGTACGTCGTGACGAAGTACTGGTAGAAATCGAAACTGACAAAGTGGTACTGGAAGTACCGGCATCAGCGGACGGTATTCTTGATGCAGTTCTGGAAGATGAAGGGACCACGGTCACTTCTCGCCAGATCCTTGGTCGCCTGCGTGAAGGCAATAGCAGTGGTAAAGAGACCAGTGCTAAATCTGAAGAGAAAGATTCTACCCCGGCACAGCGTCAACAGGCGTCTCTTGCCGAGCAGAATAACGATGCCCTGAGCCCGGCGATCCGTCGCCTGCTGGGTGAGCATAATCTCGAAGCCAGTGCCATCAATGGTACCGGTGTCGGTGGTCGTATCACGCGTGAAGATGTTGAAAAACATCTGGCTAAAGCTCCGGCAGCAAAAGCGGAAGCGAAAGCCCCGGCAGCGGCGCCTGCAGCACAGCCTGCACTGGGTGCTCGCGGTGAAAAACGCGTACCGATGACCCGTCTGCGTAAGCGCGTAGCTGAGCGTTTGCTGGAAGCGAAAAATTCGACAGCAATGCTGACGACGTTCAACGAAGTCAACATGAAGCCGATTATGGATCTGCGTAAGCAGTACGGCGACGCGTTCGAAAAACGTCACGGTATCCGTCTGGGCTTTATGTCCTTCTACGTTAAAGCGGTTGTTGAAGCGCTGAAACGCTATCCTGAAGTGAACGCTTCTATCGATGGCGATGACGTGGTGTACCACAACTACTTTGATGTGAGCATGGCGGTATCTACGCCGCGCGGCCTGGTAACTCCGGTTCTGCGAGATGTGGATCTGCTGGGTATGGCTGACATCGAGAAAAATATTAAAGAGCTGGCAGTAAAAGGTCGCGACGGCAAGTTGACGGTTGAAGATCTGACGGGTGGTAACTTCACCATCACTAACGGTGGTGTGTTCGGTTCCCTGATGTCTACGCCAATCATTAACCCGCCGCAGAGCGCCATCCTGGGTATGCATGCCATCAAAGATCGTCCGATGGCTGTAGACGGCAAGGTTGAAATCCTGCCGATGATGTATCTGGCGCTGTCTTATGACCACCGTTTGATTGATGGTCGTGAGTCAGTAGGCTTCCTGGTGACCATTAAAGAGTTGCTGGAAGATCCAACGCGTCTGCTGCTGGACGTGTAGTACCTGAGAGTATCACCTGCCCTGTAGGCCGATAAGCGTTGCGCCATCCGGCATGAAAAACGCAACGGCCTACAGGTTTAAAGATAACGATTACCTGAAGGATGGACAGAACACATGAACTTACATGAATATCAGGCAAAACAACTTTTTGCCCGCTATGGCTTACCGGCACCGGTGGGTTATGCCTGTACTACTCCGCGTGAAGCCGAAGAAGCCGCATCAAAAATCGGCGCAGGCCCGTGGGTAGTGAAATGTCAGGTTCACGCTGGTGGCCGTGGTAAAGCGGGCGGTGTGAAGGTTGTTAACAGCAAAGAAGACATTCGCGCTTTTGCTGAACACTGGCTGGGCAAACGTCTGGTGACCTACCAGACAGATGCCAACGGTCAACCGGTAAATCAGATTCTGGTTGAAGCTGCGACCGACATTGGTAAAGAACTTTACCTCGGTGCAGTAGTTGATCGCAGCTCCCGTCGTGTGGTCTTTATGGCCTCTACCGAAGGCGGCGTGGAAATCGAAAAAGTAGCGGAAGAAACCCCGCACCTGATCCATAAAGTGGCGCTCGATCCGCTGACGGGTCCAATGCCGTATCAGGGCCGTGACCTGGCGTTCAAACTGGGTCTGGAAGGTAAGCAGGTTCAGCAATTCACCAAGATCTTCATGGGTCTGGCGACCATTTTCCTTGAGCGCGACCTGGCGCTGATCGAAATCAACCCGCTGGTGGTGACCAAACAAGGCGACTTGATCTGCCTCGATGGCAAACTGGGTGCTGACGGCAACGCACTATTCCGCCAGCCGGATCTGCGTGAAATGCGCGACCAGTCTCAGGAAGATCCGCGTGAAGCTCAGGCTGCACAGTGGGAACTGAACTACGTCGCGCTGGACGGTAACATTGGTTGTATGGTTAACGGCGCTGGCCTTGCAATGGGCACCATGGACATCGTTAAACTGCACGGTGGCGAACCGGCTAACTTCCTTGACGTGGGCGGCGGCGCAACCAAAGAACGCGTGACCGAAGCGTTCAAAATTATCCTCTCTGACGACAACGTGAAAGCCGTTCTGGTTAACATCTTTGGTGGCATCGTGCGTTGCGACCTGATCGCTGACGGTATCATCGGCGCGGTAGCGGAAGTTGGTGTTAACGTTCCGGTGGTTGTGCGTCTGGAAGGTAACAACGCCGAACTCGGCGCGAAAAAACTGGCTGACAGCGGCCTGAATATTATTGCAGCGAAAAGTCTGACGGATGCAGCTCAGCAGGTTGTTGCCGCAGTGGAGGGGAAATAATGTCAGTTTTAATTAATAAAGATACCAAGGTTATCTGCCAGGGCTTCACCGGTAGCCAGGGGACATTCCACTCTGAACAAGCGATTGCTTACGGCACGCAAATGGTTGGTGGTGTAACGCCGGGTAAAGGCGGTACAACTCACCTGGGCCTGCCAGTGTTTAACACCGTGCGTGAAGCGGTTGAAGCCACCGGCGCGACTGCGTCTGTTATTTATGTACCGGCTCCGTTCTGCAAAGACTCCATTCTGGAAGCCATCAACGCAGGTATTAAACTGATTATCACCATCACTGAAGGCATCCCGACGCTGGATATGCTGACCGTGAAAGTGGCGCTTGATGAAGCGGGCGTGCGCATGATTGGGCCGAACTGTCCTGGCGTTATCACCCCAGGCGAATGCAAAATCGGCATCATGCCGGGTCACATTCACAAGCCGGGTAAAGTGGGTATCGTTTCTCGTTCTGGTACGTTGACCTATGAAGCGGTTAAGCAGACGACTGACTATGGTTTCGGCCAGTCTACCTGCGTAGGTATCGGTGGTGACCCGATCCCTGGCTCAAACTTTATCGACATCCTGAAACTGTTCCAGGAAGATCCGCAGACTGAAGCGATCGTGATGATCGGTGAGATCGGCGGTAGCGCGGAAGAAGAAGCGGCGGCGTACATTAAAGATCATGTGACCAAGCCAGTTGTTGGCTACATCGCGGGCGTGACCGCGCCGAAAGGCAAACGTATGGGGCACGCGGGTGCGATTATCTCTGGTGGTAAAGGTACGGCTGATGAGAAATTCGCCGCACTGGAAGCAGCGGGGGTGAAAACCGTGCGCAGCCTGGCCGATATCGGTGAAGCGCTGAAAACTGTGATTAAGTAATTCTCAAAAAGTAGTAATAAAGCCCGACCCCTTCGTGCAACCGGCTGTATGCGTTGTGCGAAGGACGCAGGGCTGGTCCGTTTTCGACATGGTTGGCCATCTGATGATGGCCTTTTTTATGTCTTTTTCGTTTTTTGTTCCTGCCGAATATCTGTAACCCGTCACCCGTTCTCTGAAGGCAGAATATAATAAATTAAAAGATGGCCCAGTGACGCAGTCGTACTCACCGCGCTATTGTGGTTAAGACGACACATTATTCATCTTGCAATTTGATCATAATCATCTTCATAAATAAGATTATTTTTTGCGGTAAGCATCATTCTTTCTTTAGGCTAAATTCTGCATATTACCGGCTTAAATATCATGAATGCCGGAGGAAGGCGTGCCGCTGAAAATTCAGGATGACTACTTGCAGAGTTTTTTCTCTATAGCTGAGATCTTCTCTGGTGCGACCGGATTAGCAACGGTAGTCGTTGATGTTACAGGTAAGGCAATATCTGATTGTCATGGCTTCAATTCATTTTGTTCATTAATGCGTACCAATGAACTGTATCGCCCGAGTTGTCAAAAGTGTGATAAGTATTGTGCTTTTGAGGGGTTAAAGCAGGTTAAACCCAGAATACTCTGCTGTTATGCAGGATTAAGCCTATTCTCAATGCCGTTAATCCATGAGGGCAATCTGTACGGCTTTATTATTTGTGGTCAGGTACGGGCAAAACATCAGGAATATAAAACAATTGTGATTGATGACAAACCACAATGGATGAATGAACCTCGGATAAAAGCTGAGTGGGAACGGGTTACTGTAGTGGATAATAACACACTGGTGGCATCGGCAAATTTACTGAGGTTTATTGTTGATAACTTTGAACATCAGGAACAACAGGTTGATGCTTCCTTCGGATCGCAAATTAATACTATTCGCCCATATTATACGGAGCTTTCTCGTCACGAGAGAAAACTATCAGCGGCACTTCGCTATATTGATGATAATTTATATGGTGAATTATCTCTGGAGACTGTGGCAGCGCACGTTTGTTTAAGTGCGAATTATTTCAGTCGTTTTTTTAAGAAACGTCAGGGTGTTAATTTTAAAATCTGGGTGAATCAGAAAAAAATGCAAAAGGCGGGGGAGTTATTGCACGACCCTGTTCATTCGATAGACAGCATTGCCCGGAAACTTCACTACGCACAAACCAGTTATTTTTGCCGCGTATTCCGGGCAGCCCATCAAACGTCACCTCAGTCTTTTCGTCACGCCAGACTCTCGCAGTAAAGGTTTTCCGGCAGCGTGATGGCTTCGGGAATAAAAGAGAGTCGATCGCTGAGGGTGACGACATCACCAATGACGATAAGCGCAGGTGGCACAACGTTTGCCTCCTGTGCTTTATTCAATAATGCACCGAGCATACAGGTCAGGCGGCGCTGATTTTCCCGCGTGGCAGACATGATAACGGCGGCGGGCGTGTCTGCCGATTTTCCGCCCATCAACAGTTCTTCGCAGATAAATGCCAGGTTGGCGATACCCATCACGATAACCAGCGTACCGTTGAGTCTGGCTAACTGACGCCAGTCCTGCTGCTGGTTGCCTTCTCGTGTATGGCCTGTCACTACGTGAAACCCGGATGCGAAATCGCGGTGAGTGACCGGAATACCGGCGCAGGCAAGGCCGCCAATGGTGGAACTGATACCGGGCACGACTTCAAATGGAATCCCGATCTCTACGAGTCCCTCAACTTCCTCAGCTCCACGACCAAAAACATAAGGATCACCGCCTTTTAAACGCACGATGTTGTCATGCGTTTCAGCGTACTGAATAAGCAGTAAGTTGATTTCATCTTGTGGCACACAATGAAAGCCAGGGGTTTTTCCGACATTGACAAGTTTACACTCAGCGGATGCCCATTCCAGAATTTTAGGATTGACCAGACGATCGTAAATAATGACATCAGCTTGTTTAATGCACATCATCGCTTTGAGGGTGAGTAATGAAATATCACCGGGACCTGCTCCGACGAGCCAGACCTTTCCGAAAGTTTTCACATTGTGTCCTTTATCACGGCTAACAAAAAAATGGCAGAAACTACATTGCGGAATGATTAAAAGCAGTCGTTTGCCCATAAGTTATAACGCTAAATTGTCCTAAATTATCGCAGGGACAATATTGATTAAACTCGCAAAGTTTTTTCTGCAATAAACAAGATAACATGAAAAATTATTAAGAACTTATTGGCACTATTTGCCTGGATTTAACCTTATTTAAATTGTGTTTATTGCTGTGCTTGAGTATTATTGGTTAATATTTATCCGCCGCCAGTGTGAGTAAATCATGGATTGGATCAATGACATCAATGGACAAAATAAAATATAACTCTCGATGCTCATCTGGGTGAATCGAATTATTTTTTATAAATTAAACTATTTTTGTACGCTGCATATGGAAGAGGTTATGAGAGGAAAAATACCCAAGACGGAGTTGCTGGTAACTTTTGAAGTGGTTGCGCGTCATGAAAGTTATACCCGGGCGGCAGAAGAGCTTGCTCTGACACAAAGCGCAGTTTTCCGCCAGGTTAATGCTCTGGAAGATTTTCTCAATACATCGTTATTTAATCATGCCAAAAAGCGCATTTTTTTAAATGCGGCTGGGAAACATTATTTAAGTATTGTTAAGGAAACGCTAAACAAACTTGAACGTGATACGACAACAATAATGACCTGGCAACCGACCGTGCAGGTTATCGAACTGGCGGTTAATCCTACCTTCAGTACACATTGGTTGATCCCCAACCTGCGCGAATTCAACAAACTTAACCCTGATATTATCGTTAATATCCATTCTTTGGCGAATATCGGTGATTTTCTCAATCGTGAGTATGATGCCGCGATCATGCGGGAAGATTTTTACTCGCCATGGTCAGAGGTTGAGTATCTTTTTGAAGAGGAAATTTTGCCGGTATGCAGCAGATGTCTGCTCTCTGAATCCAATCAGAAACTGGCTGTCGATGATCTGCTAAATGAGTTTACCCTGTTGCACCAAAGCACGCGTATCAAAGGCTGGCAGGAGTGGTTTGCGCTGTCCAATGTCAGTAGCCCACTGGTGAATAAAGGTCCGCGTTTTGATTTATTGTCGATGCTGATCGCCGCCGTGCGTTCTAATTTGGGCGTGGCTCTGTTACCCCGTTTTGCTATTCAGCACGATCTGGACAGTGGTGATATGGTCATTCCCTGCGACGTTCCTATGCGTACCGGGAACCGTTTCATTATGACGTGGCGTGAAGAAAAATCGGAATCCCTGCATTTACAGATTTTCCGCAACTGGTTATTGAATAAATCCGTGGTCTCTAAAGTGGGCTGCTGATACCGGATGATAACGCCGGTCTGCTATCTGAAGAAATGGTAGGCCGGATAAGCGAACATGTTATCCGGCAAAAGTCTCGTTACCAGTCGATCCCGACCTGTGCCTGAATACCACTATCAAACGCGTGCTTAACCGGGCGAATTTCACTCACCGTATCGGCAAGTTCCAGTAATTGCGTGTGGCATCCACGTCCTGTGACGATCACGCTCTGTTCTGCAGGGCGATTCTCGATAGCGCTGATAACCTCCTGCGTATCCAGATAGTGATAAGCCAGCATATAGGTGAGTTCATCCAGCACCACCAGGTCGTAATGTGCATCGGCTAGCATGCGCTTACTTTCCTGCCAGACCGCTGTTGCCGCCTCGATGTCGGCTTCCCTGTTCTGGGTTTCCCAGGTAAAACCGGTACCCATAATATGAAATTCAACACCGAGCGGCTGTAACGTGTTGTACTCGCCATTATCCCACTGGCCTTTAATAAACTGCGCGATGCCAACGGTTTTTCCGTGACCTACCGCGCGCGTTGCCGTCCCAAAGGCTGCGGTGGATTTACCTTTACCGTTGCCGGTGAAGACTATCAGAATTCCTTTCTTCTCCGTTGCCGCCGCCACGCGGGTATCAACCTGTTCTTTCAGTTTCTGTTGGCGCTGGCGGTGTCTGTCATTGTTGACTCGCGCTTCCATTGTTGCTCCTTATTTCCCTGCCGGACAGGTTGAGCAGCGATGTTGCTGTTCAAACTGACTGAAGAAGTTATTGCCCTTGTCATCCACCAGCACAAAGGCCGGCATGTTTTCGACTTCCATCATCCAGACCGCTTCCATGCCGAGTTCCGGATACTCAAGGCAGCGCAGGCTTTTCACGTACTGCTGTGCGAGTAAGGCTGCTGCGCCTCCTATGCTGCCAAGGTTAAATCCGCCATGCGTGTGGCAGGCATCGGTTACCTGCTTGCTGCGGTTGCCCTTTGACAACATGATCAGACTGCCACCCGCTGCCTGGAAGGCATCGACGTACCCATCCATGCGCCCGCCGGTGGTGGGACCCATTGAGCCACAAGCCTGATTATTTGGGGTTTTTGCCGGGCCAGCGTAATAAACGATATGGTTTTTCATGTACTCCGGCATCGGTTCGCCGTTATCCAGACGTTCTTTGATTTTTGCGTGGGCGATATCACGGGCGACGACAATCGGGCCACTTAGCGATAGTCGGGTTCCAATCGGCAGTGTGGACAGATCATGCAGAATGTCGCGCAACGGGCGGTCCAGATTGAGCTGTACGGTCTGAGCACCATTTTCTACGCGGTGAGAATCGGGAATGAATTTGCCCGGATTATGTTCGAGTTTTTCCAGCCAGATACCCTGTTTATTAATCTTGGCTTTAATATTGCGGTCAGCAGAGCAGGAGAGTGCCATAGCGATAGGGCAGGAGCCGCCGTGGCGTGGCAGGCGAATAACACGAATATCGTGCGCAAAGTATTTGCCGCCAAATTGTGCGCCGATGCCAAACTCACGGCTGGCATTGAGAAGAGTGGCTTCCAGTGCCGTATCGCGGAACGCCTGACCCAATTCGTTCCCGCTGGTGGGCAGGTTATCGTAATATTTAGTTGATGCCAGTTTTGCGACTTTCAGCGCCTGATCGGCAGACAGACCGCCAACGACAAATGCAATGTGATATGGCGGGCAGGCGGCTGTTCCCAGTGATTTCATTTTATCAATCAGGAAGGCAGTGAGTTTTTCCGGTTGTAAAATTGATTTGGTTTCCTGGTACAGCGCTGCTTTGTTAGCTGAGCCACCACCTTTGTTGACGAACAGGAACCGGTATTCATTACCCGGGGTGGCGCTAATGTCGATTTGGGCGGGCAGGTTAGTCTGAGTATTGACCTCGGAATACATATCCAGCGGTGCGTTTTGCGAATAGCGCAGGTTGTTTTCCGTGAATGTGGCATATACGCCATGGCTTAATGCTTCGGCATCATCACACCCGGTCCAGACATTCTGCCCTTTGCTTGCCACAATGGTTGCGGTCCCTGTATCCTGGCAGTTAGGCAATACGCCTTTAGCCGAAACCTCTGCATTGCGCAGTAGCTGGAGTGCGACGTATTTATCATTACTGCTGGCCTGCGGATCGTGCAGAATACTGGCGATCTGTTTCAAATGTCCGGCGCGCAGGAAAAATGAAGCTTCATAAAATGCCTGCTGTGCCAACAGGGTTAACGCCTCGGGCGCAACCTTGATCACTTCCTCTCCGTCTAACTCTGTTACCGTAACGTGTTGGTTACTGAGTAATTCGTATTCTGTATTATCTTTACTCTGAACAAAGAGTTCCTGCCAGACAAATGGTTTAGACATAGTACTTCTCACCTTTTCGTGTTTTGCCGATACACGTCATCCTTCACGCTGCCTCTTTGTTGGCTGTCTGCGTTCACCCCAGTCATTTACTTATGTAAGCTCCTGGGGTTCACGTAGTTGCCGCTTTGATGCAGCTTGAATTATTTTGTGTATAAATTTCGAGCCTGATTTCAATACCAGATAAGCGTTATCTGGCGTTGGCTTAATGCGCTAAAAAGACATTGGATTTTGTCGCGTCGGCGACATATTCGATGGTTTTCTGGGCGCGAACGCTGTTGCCCGCTTCATCCAGCGGTGGGGAATAGACGGCAATCGCATATTCACCTGGGACGACCGCAACCATTCCGCCGCCGACACCGCTCTTTGCCGGAACGCCGACGGTGTACAGCCACTTACCACTGCCGTCGTACAGCCCGGCAATCGCCATTTCCGCCAGCACCTGAGGTACATAACTTTCATTCAGCAACTGCTTGCCGTTAAACGGAGATTTACCTTTGTTGGCGAGTACGGCACCCATTTTGGCCAGTTGCTCAACGGTGATATCCACGGAACACTGACGGGTATAAATTTCGACGGCTTCATCCGTGTTGCCATAAAAGCTGTTATAGGATTCCATCAGTTTCGCCAGAGCCTGGTTGTGCTGATTGGTCTCCATTTCGGATTTGAAAACAGGTTCGTTAACAGTGAGACTTGCATCTGCCCACGCGTTCAGGTTGTCGAGGATTTTGTTCCAGCGGTCGGTTTTATCTTTGGCTTCAATCAGGCTAACGGTGCTCATCGCGCCTGCGTTAACCAGTGGGTTTTCCGGCGCGCCTTTGGTCAGTTCGACGGCTAAGCCTGAATTGAATGGCATGCCGGTGGCATTGGCACCGAGTTTATCCAGAACAACCTGAGGGCCGTGCTGTTCCATGGCGAGCGCCATGGTGAAAACTTTACTCAGTGATTCCATCGGGAATGCTTTTTTAACATCGCCAACCTGGAAGATTTTTCCGTCAACCGTTGCGATGGTGATAGCAAAATTGTTGGGACTGTAGGTCGCGAGGGCAGGGATATAGTCGGCGACTTTTCCGTCATTGTTACTTTTGTATTTCTGATGCGCCTGTTCGATAAGTCTGGCGTAGTCCGGCGTGGTTTGCGCGAATGTGGTTGCGCTAAATAATACGCTGAAGGAAAAAATACCCACGCCGAGAAGAGTTTTATTCATGGTGCATTCCTGTTGGTGTGCTCATCATGGTGCCGGAGGGCGGCTTACCACCTTCCGGCTTACGGGTTATTAACCGTCTCGAAAACCGGATAGCGCGGCCGCTATCCGGTTTCACTGTGGTATTAAGACAAAGCAACTTCCGTTTCGGTAACCGGGCGTTCCTGTTCCGGGGTTTTTACTGGCGCAGTGCCGCGACAACCCTGGCCGAAGTGTTCGCCTTCCCAGCGACCCACAATGGCAGCACCCATTGCGTTACTCATTACGTTAGTGGCTGAACGACCCATATCGAGGAATGGATCGACGCCCATCAGCAGGATCAGACCGGCTTCCGGAATGTTGAACTGGTTCAGGGTTGCGGCAATAACCACCATAGAGGCACGAGGCACACCCGCCATCCCTTTAGAGGTCAGCATCAGGATTAGCAACATGGTGATTTGTTCGCCCATGCTCAGCTCGATATTGCACGCCTGGGCAATAAATACGGTGGCAAATGAGCAGTAGGCCATGGAACCGACCAGGTTAAAGGAGTAACCGATAGGCAGAACAAAGCTGGCGATTTTTGAAGAAACGCCGAACTTTTCCAGTTTATCCAGCGTGCCCGGGAAGGCTGCTTCAGAACTGGAAGTGGTAAAGGCCAGCAGAGCAGGTTCGAGGATGGCTTTAGTAAGACGGCTGATGCAAGGGCCGACGATCATAGTCGACAGGCCAATCAGAATTGCCCACAACATACCCAGCGTCAGGTAGAACTCACCCATGAAGATCCCGGCGCTAACCATCACACCCAGACCACGTTCGGCAATCAGACCTGAAATAGCGGCAAAAACGGTCAGAGGTGCGAACAGCATTACGTAGCCAGTCAGCTTCAGCATGACGTGGACCAGTGAGTCGAGAACCTTAACGATAGGCTCAGCTTTTTCGCCAATCGCAGCCAGGCTGCAACCCAGGAAAATCGAGAACACGACGATCTGCAGGATTTCGTTACGCGCCATCGCATCAACGATACTGGTCGGTACTGCGTGCGAAATAAATACCTTCAGCGTAAACGGCTCTGACTTAACGGCGGCGACAGCGCCGACATCATGCGGAACAAAGTTGATGCCTGCGCCCGGCTGGAAGATATTAACAATAACCAGACCCAATGCGATTGACAGCAGTGAGGCGCAAATAAACAGGAAAAAGGTTTTGGAGAATATACGTCCCAGCGTTTTTGCATCACCCATTTTGGCAATGCCGACAACCAGAGTTGATATAACTAATGGAGCGATAATCATTTTCACCATACGTAAAAATATAGTGGTGAAAATGGAAATATCCTGAGCATATGATTTAGCTGTTTCAGCTGCGGCCATATTATTGATGAGCACCCCGGCAACCATGCCGAGTAACAGGCCTAATATGATCATCTTCGTTAAACTAATTTTCTTCATGTTTACTCCATCGGATAAAGGCTGGTAATTGAAATTGTGTAGGGTGGCGAGCACCTGAGCCTGGACAGCAGCTCAGATGCACGCCTGTTGTGACCAACCGCATGAATAATTCGAAGCACTGTGATACAGCTGAATTCTGTGCTCCAATGGCTGTTATTGTGTTTTTTTGTTACAGATCGAACTCAATACTTAATAATGGAGCGTGTTGTTGCGCACCATAAACATCATTGTCACCGACATTGCCGGAAATAATATCGCGCGGCATGACGATTTTTACTGCATTCGCTGGGTCGAACCACACAATATTATGAATAAAGTCAGGTTTGACATTATATAACCCAGCAATAAGTTGCGGTGTTAATTGCTCCGAGGCTTTTACTCGCTGATAGTCTTCCCTGGTTTTAAATAAAATATCTAATACCAGTTCATACGGTCCGGCGTTTTTGGAGCGAATTACTTGCGCCAGTGAGCAAATAGACTGTTTCATGCCTGAACTCCTTCTGGCGTCACCTGTTCAATGTGGAAATCAAAACGCAGTGCATCGCTTGCTTCAATCAGGTGATAGATTGAGAACTCATACACAGGCCCACTCTGAATGTCAGATGGTGAGAACGGGAAAGCGAGGTTGCCCGCAGTCGCAATACGATTTTCATAGCCGTAGTGCAGCAACGTAGAACGCACCAGTGAGCAAACGCTGTTGGCGATATCCTGGGTTGGCGCGACCACGTCCAGTAAAATCCCCAGCTCATGACCGGCAGTTTTCATCGGCTCATGATTGCCCATCACGCCGTTCTTACCATACAGGTGGAACGTCATGCGGATACTGTCGTCATTCAGTGAAAGGTTACGTGCCACGCTGGCCTGTACCTCTTCAAGAATGGTGTCGATACCGGCAATCATAATCGGATCGCGCGTTCCGGCGATGGTCAGGCAGCGGAAACCAACCTGACGCGCACCTTCCAGTTTCAGCGCATACGGTGTCTCTTCATGACGCGAACCGCTGACGTACACTTCACCTTCATTAACCGCTGTAAAGGTACACGCTTTCAGGTTCAACACGCCGCCCGGTCCCGGCAGGAAGTACGGATCTGACTTCTCATACAGGGTGTGTGCCGCAGCAGAAGTTTCAGTGAACTTACGCTTCGGATTGAACGCTTTCAGCGTAAAGCCGTTGTCGTCGATGATTCCCATCGCACAATCCGAGCCAGAACCCGGGGTGGCGGCGATGGCAGCACACTCAAGGATCTTACCGCAATGAAGCGCCAGACCTTCATCAAAGCCTTGCATAATCGGCAGTGCAGCGAAGCATGCCGGATCGTAGGCTCGTCCGCCCAGTACAACCTGTGCACCGGCTTTCAGTGCGCGCTGGAAAGGCTCAACGCCCATCTGTGCAACGATGTAGGTGCTATCTTCGATAGCTTCGTGAGTCAGTTCAGGCACAAAATCCAGTGCGGTGATTTTGCCGTTATCCAGGGCCTGATGAACGACTTCTTTGTCGACATCGGACGGGATCAACGCCATGGAGAAAGACAGTTTTTCTTCCTGGGCGATCTCATGGATTATCTGGCGACACCACTCCAGATGTGGAGCTGCGCCGGAACCTCCGGCGGTACCGATCACGACCGGGATGTTATTCTTAACGCCTGCCACGATCATATAGCGCAGATCGCGTTTCACACCGGCCCTATCAGTGAAAGGCTTACCTGCCCCCAGGTAGTGGGGGCCAGGATCGGAGGAGCCTGCGTCAACAGCAATAAGATCCGGCGATTCTTCCATGGCTTTACGAAAACTCTCTTCCGGGAAGCCATAACCCAGAATAGCTGTAGGCGATAAGATCTTAAATGTGCGAGCCATTTCTTAATCCTTAGTCTGCAACAACGCGATGGTGCGGTTCATTTCGTTAAACACGATGTTGAGACCTTCATCGAAGCCCATACCCGGTTTGATCAGCATGCGCATTGGACGCGCAGCCAGCGCGACATGTACGCAGGTGCGAGCACTGATCTCGGTTTCGTTACAGGTTCCGCCCTGGTAGGCTTCCATTGCGTGTTTGTTACAGTAGAGCACGGCATCAACAATGTTATGAATGCCACCGAGATCCGGAGTTTTGATCTGCACCATGTGGCAGCTGCCAGCATCAGTGAAGTCCACGATATCCTGATAGGTGTTACACCATTCATCAGCAACGATTTTCACGCCGGATCCCAGACGGGTCAGTTCTTTGGTGATTGCGGTCAGCATGCGGATTTGATCCGGCTTGTTACCAGCATCAACCGGACCTTCAATGTACAGCGGCAGACCCTGTGCTTCTGCTTCCAGGCTGGCGATGTATTCGGCGCAACGAACCGGGTCCATATCAAAAATCAGACCGATAGTGCCGTACACATCAATATGCAGCGTTGGGTGATAACGATCGCTGGTACGCAGGCTTAAGATGCGGTTAGACAACCAACGCACATACTCACGCAGTTTTTCGCCTTTAAAGCCCAGCTTCTCTTCTACGTTGTTGATCAGCGCATGCGGCAGTACGTCCACGCCTTTGAGGATCATTTTGTCGACGGCGATATAACGGTCATCACCGCTTTGACCAAATAATGGAATTGCTTCCGGTACACATGGCAACTGCCATTCATCGCAAACAACTTCTGTTTTCAGGCGTCCTGTGGCCAGTGCTGCGGCATCAAGCAACGCCTGAGACAAACCGTAACGTACAGCGGTATGCAACAGATGACCGTCAATACGCAGTTGGTCAAAGAAACGGGCGTTTGGTAAGAATGAATCTACGTCACGACCTTCCAGCAGCGGTTTGATGTGATCGTTCAGGAAAGGAATGAAGTTCTCAGCCAGGAACAGTGGGTCACGACCGCCTGCACCGGAGTACTGTACGGCCGCGCAATCACCAACGGCCACCGCGCCGTTTTCCAGAATCAACTGCACTGAAACGCATTCACCCGCCTGACGAACAGAGGTAAACCCAGGCGTCACCGGAGAGCCGGTATAGATAAACCCATCGTGACCAGCTCCGTCTTTAATAGCTTGCTGATCGTCAAAATAAAATGAGGAGTAGCCAGCGGTGAAAAGGGCCTGTTTAATTTTCATTATGGTCTTCCTATTAATTTACTGTGGGATACGGCGTTGATGTCATCAATGACCATCTGGAAAGAAGGTTTACGACCTTCAAAATGTGCGCGCTCTGCGACGTAGTCGTGGTGCAGGGCGAGAATATCTTTCGGCAGCGGAACCGCACCGGCTTCGAGAATACGGATTGCGCCAGTGTTATCACGAACTGGCAGGATTTTGCCGGCGTTACAGGCGGCAGGGGCGAAAGGTACATCCAGCACACCGGCTTCAAAAGCCAGTACGGTGCCGCGTGCAATGTCGCCATTACCCAGCTCGAATACTCTTTTCAGTACCGCGCGAACTTCGCTCTTAATCAGATCGACTTCCTGCTCTACAGCTGCGCATTGCGGGAATTTCTGGTCGCTGACCATGTTGAGCATCTGGCGTGAAGCTTTAAGTCCCTGGGCATTAGCCGCAGCAGTTGGGATACCGAACGCTTCATGCGGGCTTTTGGTGATGACTTTAGTTGCACCGGACATACCTGCAACCGCAGCACCCCAGGCGATAACGGAGAACGCTTTTGCTTCATCTTCCGGGAAACCGCCCATCCACTGGTGGAATACGGTGCTCAACTCGTAATCATCGAAGCCATAATTCTGGAAGTATTCGTGGGACAGTTCACGCAGAGCCTGAATCGCCGCGATATCCTGAGTCAGGCTACCCACCTGGCCGTAACCGACGGTAATGGATTTCACTCCTTGTTCCAGCGCCAGCAGACCTTCGATAATCGCGACCGAGTGAGACATAAACGGCGGGATCAGGGTGCCGGTCAATGGGCCAAACGGCTCGCGGTTAATACGAATGCCGTTTTCTTCGTACAGCCCCATCAGACGGTCGCAGTACTGCCAGTCACGGATGGATTTTTCCAGGGTGACACGTTTGGCATAAGGGATGTTGTAGGAGATACCGCCGCCTTCGTAGCTGGTAAAGCCACTGGCCATCGCGATCTCTGCCAGCAGGCGTGCATCCGGGGTACCGTGGCGAACCTGGATAGGTTTTTCCAGCGATTCAGTCATACGGCGGCAGGCAGCAACCCCGTGATTGACCACCGGTAAACCATTAAGCTTGGAGGTTCCTGCTTCGATGGATTTCTGGATCCCGACGGCAGCTTCTTCATAACGATTCAGACGGGTATAGGCATCGATGGTACTTGGCAGAAGGTCGCACTCTTCCTGCAAGGTTTTGAGCAACTCAATGTGCTCATCCATTAATGCAACACCTGCACGTGGCTGGCTCAGGGTTTTACCTTCCTGATCGGCCTTCAATAGCGCGAGGGAGAAGCGTTTTTTATCTGGAATTGCTTGCTGGTATTTCACGCCATCTTCGAAGTTCTCAACGTCTTTGCCGGTTTCCCAGGTTTGCAGCACCTGATGCCTTTCGGTCATGAATTCGTCATGGGTCAATTTTTTATTTCGAAGTTCCATTCGTAGCTGCCTTAATTGTTATAGGGTTAAACACTGAATGCTGGTGCGAGCTGCGGCTTGCGGGTACAGCCTGGCGACGTTTGCCAGTAGCGGGAGCAGGCCATTTGAATCGCGGTAATACTCAAACTGATTAGGTAACAAAATTCTTTTACCCTGGTCGTCCAGCTCCCGGTATTTGAGCCAGTTATGAATATCGAACTGGCTGGCGCGCGAGAGCCATCCACCTGAACCGACAACTTTGCGTACGGTGGTGAGATCGCGACCCATCTGTAAATCCACGTTACCTACGCAGGTACAAACCTGCTTTTTAGTGCCCGCGTGGCGCTCAGTGGCATAGCCCACGCACAAACCTGCCAGCAGAGTGTCGAAATATTTCTCCTCCTCGCTGAGTGGCAGGTAATCCGGATGCCCAACCAGATGACGCAGGTAGCGATAAAATGCTTCCTCACGTTGTGGCTGCTGGGCAAAGATAACTTTCACCATATCCTGCGTGCTTTCTCCGACCACGACGGCGGAAACGCGCATTCCCAAATCGCCTTCAACGGTACGTTTGACGAAAGGTTCAGGAACACCATGCAGGACGGTGTCGGGAGAGAGGATATTCGCGCTGGCTGAATAGACGTCCGTAGTGGCGCCGCCCATATCAATCAGCATGAATTCTTTCCATGCACTGTCGTAATCGCTAATCGCTTTTACCAGTTCATACACTGTCCACGGCGTCGGCATGGGTTCTTCGCCGGTTTCTCCAACGATGACGTCCAGACCTTTGCCTTTAACGATGCGAGACAAGAACACATCACAGATAGCCTGACGAGCGGCAAACGGGTTCGGGTGATCGAGATCCGGCAGAATGTTATCTACCGTGGTCAGATCCTTATGCCCCAGAATCGTCTGTATATCGTCCTGGATGTCCCGGTTTCCGGCGTAAATAATGGCGCAGTCAAGCGTGGACTCTGCCAGCGCATGCGCATTAGCCAGGCCGTAGCTTTCTTCACCACCATCCGTGCCGCCGGTAAACAACAGGATGTCTGGCGGTGATGACTCCAGCTCCCGAATGTCATGGCGGTTCAGCTTGTATGAATAATATTGCGCGATTTTTGCTCCTGCCGAATGAGCGGTAACTTTCGCCGATTCCAGCGTAATGGAAGGCACCAGCCCCATTGCTGCAACGGCGAGTCCACCTTTGGCAGACGAGGAGTATTTCAACTGCACTTCACCACTTTTCAGTAACGGGCGAGCATCGGCAACATTCAGCACCTGATTCAGGCTGGCAAAAAAACCGTCTGCCAGATGATGTGTGGTGGTTGGGGTCAGGACATGGTTTACCAGGGTTAATTCCTCTCCTTCATGCGCGAAGAGGGCTGCCTTGGTCCATGTCGAGCCGATATCGACAGAAACTGTTTGCATCAGATGGCCTCTTCAAGGCAACGCTGTTCGAGGCCATTATGTTGATGGATATCATTGGTGATAAGCGCACAGACATCTTCGAGATCGTGACTTGGTGCGAAGACGCGGTTAAAGCCCATCTCTTTAAACTTCATTTCCACTTCGGCGAAGTCATGCTTACCTACGACCAGGTTGCCGCCGACATAGAGCAGAATGTCGCCGAGGCCGCGTTCGATGCAGCGCTCACGTAAACCGAGGCAGTCGATATCACCGTGACCGTAGATGGATGACACCACGATGGCGTCGGCACCGGTTTCAATCGCAGCATCAATATATTCATCCTGACTCACCATCACCCCAAGGTTGATTACGTGAAAATCATGAGCAGTAAAAACGCGATCCAGAACTTTATTGCCTACTGCATGGCAGTCAGCACCGATGACGCCAATAACAAGTGTAGATTTCTTCATGGGTAATCCTCTGTAGGGCTGATGGTCAATAAGTAAAAATTATTTTTTAATATTTAAAGCATGGATTGTGGCAACCTCTTAATAGGATTGGAGTGTCTGTGTAAGCGAAAAAGGAAGCAATTGATCTATTTTCAAAATAACCTTCATAAAATGATTGTTATATTTCGTTTTTAATAAATGGCTTTAAAAACAATGCATTGCGTTTTTTCTTTTGAGGTTTTCTTAATTTGTTTGCGAATTCGCTAATAAATGACTTGCTATGTTTGTGATCGAAATCTTATTTTGTTGTGAGCCTTTTTTAAGTGTCGTTTTAAATAATTTAAAAACTTATGCTTACTAAATAACTTGTGAACAACCTAACGGTTTTTTATTTATTGATCTTATATGTCAAAAATATTATTTGTTAAATTTAAGATAAAAATGATAATAGATTGTTCAGAACATATTTAATCTTTGGACCATATGCGCAAAAGGGGAGGGAGTGATAACTTGCGGTGATGATTCGGACAGGAAAGCATGGCATTTGAGAAGGGGAGGTATCTTCATTGAGGTTGAGAATGCAGTGAGTTTCTCTTCCAGCTGAGATAGTTACATTTTGGTGTTAATTATAAGTAAAATTAAAATGAATAATTTGTATAAATTTAAAATTCCACGACTTGCTAAAAAAAATCTGTGAGCTACCTAACAATAGTTACTCTTTATCTGCTATCGCATTTTGCCGTCTGAGCTGGTTAAAAGATCGTGTAGATTTAAATAAATAATCTATCATTTGTAGTAACGGCAATTACTCATTGAAAAACAAATCGTTAACATGATGTTTACTAGTTACCCTCGTGGTAAACATTGTTAACATTAAAATTGAAAATTGATTTAAATCAATGTTTAAAACTTGGTAAACACTACAAAATGAGGTTAAATTGCTGCAGATCAAATTGGTCTGGAAGTGATAAATTAGCTATAAATTGATCACTATCGAAAAATGCAAATTTACCTCGATAAAAACCTGTTTATTGTAAGGATTTTACGGCGTAATATAATTGCGGGATCAATTTGAGTGTTTTATTAACATGTTTGTAACTTTTCGGCATTGCCTTTTCTTCAAATGAGAAGAAAGAGCAACGGCGGATGGAAGCAAATAAATTTGTATTGGGGCATGCGTGTGACCCTTTCTAACGGGGTTCACTCTCGGAGTCTTCATGCGATGAGCAAGGAGTCATGATGTTAGATATAGTCGAACTGTCGCGCTTACAGTTTGCCTTGACCGCGATGTACCACTTCCTGTTTGTGCCACTAACGCTGGGTATGGCGTTTTTGTTGGCCATCATGGAAACGGTCTACGTCCTTTCCGGCAAACAGATTTATAAAGATATGACCAAGTTCTGGGGCAAGTTGTTTGGTATCAACTTTGCTCTGGGTGTGGCTACCGGTCTGACCATGGAGTTCCAGTTCGGGACTAACTGGTCTTATTATTCCCACTATGTAGGGGATATCTTCGGTGCGCCACTGGCGATCGAAGGCTTGATGGCCTTCTTCCTCGAATCCACCTTTGTAGGTCTGTTCTTCTTCGGCTGGGACCGTCTGGGTAAAGTCCAGCATATGTGCGTCACCTGGCTGGTGGCTTTGGGTTCTAACCTGTCCGCACTGTGGATTCTGGTTGCGAACGGCTGGATGCAGAACCCAATTGCAGCAGATTTCAACTTTGAAACCATGCGCATGGAGATGCTGAGCTTCTCCGAACTGGTGCTTAACCCGGTTGCACAGGTGAAATTTGTACACACCGTGGCTTCTGGTTATGTTTGTGGCGCGATGTTCGTTCTGGGGATCAGCTCCTACTATATGCTGCGCGGTCGTGACTTCGCGTTTGCTAAGCGCTCCTTTGCTATCGCTGCCAGCTTTGGTATGGCTGCCATTCTCTCTGTTATCGTTCTGGGTGATGAATCTGGTTACGAAATGGGTGACGTGCAGAAAACCAAACTTGCCGCAATTGAAGCTGAATGGGAAACTCAGCCTGCCCCTGCATCCTTTACGCTGTTCGGTATCCCGGACCAGGATGCGCAGGAGAACCATTTCGCTATCCAAATTCCTTATGCGCTGGGCATCATTGCCACCCGTTCTGTTGATACACCCGTCATTGGTCTGAAAGATCTGATGGTGCAGCATGAAGAGCGTATCCGTAACGGGATGAAAGCGTATCAGCTGCTGGAAGAACTGCGTGCCGGCTCCACCGATCAGGCCGTTCGCGACCAGTTCAACAGCATGAAGAAAGATCTGGGATATGGTCTGCTGCTGAAACGCTATACCGATAAAGTTACCGATGCGACCGAAGCGCAAATTCAGCAGGCAACGAAAGATTCCATTCCTCGTGTTGCTCCGCTGTACTTCGCGTTCCGTATCATGGTGGCGTGCGGCATCCTGATGCTGGCGATTATCGCTGTATCCTTCTGGACCGTGATCCGTAACCGTATCGGCGAGAAAAAATGGCTGCTGCGCACGGCGCTGTATGCGATTCCATTACCGTGGATTGCCATTGAGTCCGGTTGGTTTGTGGCAGAGTATGGCCGTCAACCGTGGGCGATTGGTGAAGTGTTACCGACAGCCGTGGCGAACTCTTCGCTGACTGCTGGCGACCTCATCTTCTCGATGCTGTTGATTTGCGGCCTGTATACCCTGTTCCTGGTGGCTGAACTGTACCTGATGTTCAAGTTCGCACGCCGTGGTCCGAGCAGCCTGAAAACCGGTCGTTATCACTACGAGCAGTCCACTGTGACTTCTCAGCCGGCACGCTAAGACAGGAGTCGTCAAATGATCGATTATGAAGTATTGCGTTTTATCTGGTGGCTGCTGGTTGGCATTCTGCTGATTGGTTTTGCGGTCACCGATGGTTTCGACATGGGGGTGGGCATGCTCACCCGTTTCCTCGGTCGTAATGATACCGAGCGTCGAATTATGATTAACTCCATCGCCCCGCACTGGGACGGTAACCAGGTTTGGTTGATCACCGCTGGTGGCGCATTGTTCGCTGCCTGGCCGATGGTTTATGCCGCTGCGTTCTCCGGTTTCTATGTGGCGATGATCCTTGTACTGGCGGCATTGTTCTTCCGTCCGGTCGGTTTCGATTACCGCTCGAAGATTGAAGATATGCGCTGGCGCAACATGTGGGACTGGGGCATCTTCATCGGTAGCTTTGTTCCGCCTCTGGTGATTGGTGTGGCATTCGGTAACCTGCTGCAAGGGGTTCCGTTCCACATGGATGAGTACATGCGTTTGTACTACACCGGTAACTTCTTCCAGTTGCTGAATCCGTTTGGTCTGCTGGCAGGTATCGTGAGTGTTGGGATGATCATCACCCAGGGCGCGACCTATCTGCAGATGCGTACCGTAGGCGAACTTCACCTGCGTGCACGTACGACTTCTCAGGTTGCTGCGCTGGTCACTCTGGTCTGCTTCGCTCTGGCTGGTGTCTGGGTGATCTACGGTATTGACGGTTATGTTGTGACTTCTGCACTGGATCACCATGCCGCTTCTAACCCGATGACTAAAGAAGTGGCGCGTGTTGCGGGTGCCTGGATGGTGAATTTTAACAATGCACCAATCCTGTGGCTGGTTCCGGCTCTGGGTGTGGTTCTGCCACTGTTGACCATCCTGACTTCTCGTATGGAGAAAGGGGCCTGGGCGTTTGTCTTCTCTTCACTGACCCTGGCCTGCATCATCCTGACTGCTGGTATTGCAATGTTCCCGTTTGTAATGCCATCCAGCACCATGATGAACGCGAGCCTGACCATGTGGGATGCTACCTCCAGCCAGAGAACATTGAACCTGATGACCTGGGTTGCGGCGGTGTTTGTACCAATCATTCTGCTGTACACCAGCTGGTGTTACTGGAAGATGTTCGGTCGCATCACCAAAGAAGATATTGAAAGCAACACCCACTCTCTGTACTAAGTAAGGAGCTAAAAATGTGGTATTTCGCATGGATTTTGGGAACGCTTCTTGCCTGTGCATTTGGGATAATCACAGCGCTGGCGCTTGAGCACGTTGAAGCAGGCAAGGCCGGACAAGAAGAAAGTTAATGATCAACATTATCGCGATGCAATATACAACATCGTTTTAGGTGCATCGCGGCGGCAAGGCTGCGAAACCCCAGGAGCTTACATCAGTAAGTGACTGGGGTGAGCAGGTGCAGCCAACAAAGAGGCAGCTTAAAGGATGATAAAGTATATTTATGCGGTAATGGATAAGCGCCCCTTGCGGGCGCTTTCCTTTGTGCTGGCAATCGTGTTGGCTGGCTGCATATTCTGGGATCCCACACGCTTCGCGGCAAAAACCAGTGAGCTGGAAATCTGGCATGGATTTTTGTTGATGTGGGCGGTTTGTACTGGCGTAATCCACGGCGTTGGATTTCGTCCTCGTGCGGTTCACTGGCAGGGCATCTTCTGCCCGCTGATAGCGGATATCGTGCTTGTTGCTGGTCTGATTTTCTTCTTCTTTTGAATAAGAAACATCCTTAAATATTTATGGGCTTGCATAAGCCCATAATTTTTTACTCTCCGTTTACTTTCCCCCATTCCAAAGCATCATTCCCGCGCGTATAGTAGCACCGGTTAAAAGTACTAACTTTTGTTGCATTACCGGGATGTAAAGTGAATACAACGCTATATACAACAGCATTCTTGAAGCATCGAGACGGCAAGGTCAGGAATCTCCAGACGCTTACAGAAGTAAGTGCCCGGGGGCAGTGGACAAAGCCAAAGAGGTAGCAGGAATGAATAAGTATATATTTCGATGGCCGGTTCGTGTCTACTACGAAGACACCGATGCCGGTGGGGTGGTTTACCACGCCAGTTATGTCGCTTTTTATGAAAGAGCACGCACAGAGATGCTGCGTCATCATCACTTCAGTCAGCAGGTACTGCTGGCCGAACGTGTAGCCTTTGTGGTGCGCAAGATGACCCTGGAGTATTTTGCGCCTGCCCGGCTTGACGATATGCTCGAAGTCCAAACCGAAATTACGTCAATGCGTGGCACCTCATTGGTTTTCACGCAACGCATTGTCAACGCAGAGAACACCGTGCTGAATGAAGCCGAAGTTCTGATTGTTTGCGTTGATCCACTCAAGATGAAGCCTCGTGCGCTTCCCAAGTCTATTGTCGCGGAGTTTAAGCAGTGACTGACATGAATATCCTTGATTTGTTCCTGAAGGCAAGCCTTCTGGTTAAACTTATCATGTTGATTTTGATTGGTTTCTCAATCGCATCCTGGGCCATTATTATCCAGCGAACCCGTATTCTTAATGCCGCTTCGCGTGAAGCGGAAGCGTTTGAAGACAAGTTTTGGTCTGGTATTGAATTGTCGCGCCTGTATCAGGAAAGCCAGGGACGTCGTGATAATTTGGCGGGATCGGAACAAATTTTCTACAGCGGGTTCAAAGAATTTGCTCGTTTGCACCGGGCAAATAATCATGCGCCGGAAGCGGTTGTTGAGGGGGCGTCCCGTGCGATGCGTATCTCCATGAACCGTGAGCTCGAAACGCTGGAAACGCATATTCCGTTCCTGGGAACCGTGGGCTCTATCAGCCCATATATCGGTCTGTTCGGTACGGTTTGGGGGATCATGCACGCATTTATCGCACTCGGTGCTGTAAAACAGGCAACCCTGCAAATGGTCGCTCCGGGTATCGCGGAAGCGTTGATTGCAACAGCTATCGGCCTGTTTGCGGCAATCCCGGCGGTTATGGCTTATAACCGTCTGAATCAGCGCGTAAACAAGCTGGAACAGAATTACGACAACTTTATGGAAGAGTTCACCGCGATTCTGCACCGCCAGGCGTTTACCGTTAGCGAGAGCAACAAGGGGTAAGCCATGGCCAGAACGCGTGGACGAGGTCGTCGCGAACTCAAGTCCGAAATCAATATTGTACCGCTGCTCGACGTATTGCTGGTGCTGCTGCTGATCTTTATGGCAACAGCGCCGATCATTACCCAGAGTGTGGAAGTCGATCTGCCGGACGCGACTGAATCGCAAGCCGTCAGCAGCAACGACGAGCCGCCGGTCATTATTGAAGTTTCCGGTATTGGGCAATACAGCGTGGTAGTTGAAAAAGATCGTATGGATCAACTGCCGCCAGAGCAGGTTATCGCAGAAGCGAAAAGCCGCCTGCAGGCCAATCCGAAAACAGTCTTTTTAATCGGTGGTGCGAAAGACGTGCCTTATGATGAAATAATTAAAGCGCTGAACTTGTTACACAGTGCGGGCGTGAAATCTGTTGGCTTGATGACGCAGCCAATCTGATGTCTGCGTATTCCTGGCTTGAAAGATAGCGCGTAACAGGCGAACAGTTTTTTGGGAACCGAGAGTGTCAAAGGCAACCGAACAAAACGACAAGCTCAAACGGGCGATAATTATTTCAGCGGTGCTGCATGTTATTTTATTTGCAGTACTGATCTGGAGTTCGTTCGATGAGCACATTGATGCTTCAGCCGGCGGTGGTGGCGGTTCGTCCATTGACGCCGTTATGGTCGATCCTGGCGCCGTTGTCCAACAGTACGATCGCCAGCAGCAACAGCAGGCAAGTGCGAAACGTGCAGAAGAACAGCGTGAAAAACAGGCGCAGCAGCAAGCCGAAGAGCTTCGTGAGAAGCAGGCGGCAGAGCAAGAGCGACTGAAGCAGCTGGAGAAAGAACGTTTAGCCGCGCAGGAAAAAGTGCGCGAGCAGACGGAACAGCAAAAGCAGGCGGAAGCCGCGGCTGCGAAAGCGCAAGAACAACAGAAACAGGCTGAAGAAGCTGCAGCGAAGGCTGCTGCGGATGCGAAGGCCAAAGCTGATGCTCAGGCGAAACAAGCCGCTGAAGCCGCGAAGAAAGCGGCTGCTGACGCACAGAAGAAAGCCGAGGCTGAAGCCGCTGCAAAAGCAGCTGCAGATGCCAAGAAAGTCGCTGAGGCGCAGGCTGCTAAAGCCGCCGCTGAAGCTGCGAAGAAAGCACAGGCTGAGGCCGCTAAGCAAGCTGCAGCCGAGAAGGCTGCTGCTGAGAAAGCTGCCGCTGCAGCAGAAAAAGCCGCTGCTGCAAAAGCTGCTGCCGCTGAAAAGGCCGCTGCCGATAAGAAAGCGGCTGCGGAAAAAGCTGCAGCAGACAAGAAAGCTGCTGCCGAAAAAGCGGCTGCTGATAAAAAAGCCGCCGCAGATAAAGCGGCTGCCGCTAAAAAAGCTGCAGCAGAGAAAGCCGCCGCAGCCTCTGGTGTTGACGACTTGTTAGGTGACTTAAGCTCCGGTAAGAATGCGCCGAAATCGGGCGGTGGAGCGAAAGGAAACGGTCAGCCAGCGAAAGATAGTGGTACAAGTGGTGCAAACGGTGGCGCATCAGGTGCTGATATCAGTGCTTACGCATCTCAAATTCGTAATGCGATTCAGAGCCGTCTGTATGGTGCTGATTTGTATGCAGGCAAATCTTGTGTGTTGCATATCAAGCTGGCACCAGATGGACTGTTATTGGATGTGACCGAAGAAGGTGGCGATCCAGCATTATGTCAGGCTGCGTTGACGGCTGCAAAAACAGCCAGAATTCCTAAACCGCCTAGCCAGGCTGTTTATGAAAAAGTAAAAGATGCCAAACTGGACTTTAAACTGTAATCATTTCCCCGAGATTTCGGGGAAAACGGTCTAAGGTTGAGACAGAGTTCTGGTAGTTTTGTGTATTTGAGTTTGTTAACATTCTGCTAAATTATCGTGGACTTTCCGTCCAGATAAGGGAGATATGATGAAGCAGGCATTACGAGTAGCATTTGGTTTTCTGATGCTGTGGGCAGCGGTGCTGCATGCAGAAGTACGTATCGAGATCACCCAAGGGGTGGACTCGGCGCGCCCGATTGGTGTAGTCCCGTTCCAGTGGGCTGGGCCGGGCGCTGCTCCCGAAGATATCGGTGGTATCGTAGGTGCAGACCTGCGTAACAGCGGTAAATTTAACCCGTTAGACAGGTCTCGTCTGCCACAGCAGCCGGGCACTGCGGCAGAAGTTCAGCCGGCTGCATGGTCTGCGCTGGGTATTGATGCTGTGGTTGTGGGTCAGGTTACGCCTAATCCGGACGGTTCCTACAGTGTTGCTTATCAACTGGTAGACACTGGCGGCGCACCGGGTACCGTACTGGCGCAGAACACGTATAAAGTGAACAAGCAGTGGCTGCGTTACGCGGGTCACACTGCCAGTGATGAAGTGTTTGAAAAACTGACCGGTATTAAGGGCGCGTTCCGTACCCGTATTGCTTATGTCGTTCAGACCAACGGCGGCCAGTTCCCGTACGAATTACGTGTTTCTGACTACGATGGTTACAACCAGTTCGTTGTTCACCGTTCTCCGCAGCCTTTGATGTCGCCGGCATGGTCTCCGGACGGTTCTAAACTGGCTTATGTAACCTTTGAAAGCGGACGTTCTGCGCTGGTTATCCAGACGCTGTCTAACGGTGCAGTTCGTCAGGTGGCTTCGTTCCCTCGTCACAATGGTGCTCCGGCATTCTCTCCGGATGGCAGCAAACTGGCGTTTGCTCTGTCTAAAACGGGTAGCCTGAACCTGTATGTGATGGATATTGGCTCAGGCCAAATCCGTCAGGTGACTGATGGTCGTAGCAATAACACCGAACCGACCTGGTTCCCGGATAGTCAAAACCTGGCCTTTACCTCTGACCAGGCAGGTCGTCCGCAAGTGTATAAAGTTAACGTTAACGGCGGTGCTCCGCAGCGTATTACCTGGGAAGGTTCGCAAAACCAGGATGCTGATGTAAGCAGTGACGGTAAGTTTATGGTAATGGTAAGCTCAAATAGTGGGCAGCAACACATTGCCAAACAAGATCTGGTAGCGGGTGGCGTACAAGTTCTGTCGTCAACGTTCCTGGATGAAACGCCAAGTCTGGCACCTAACGGCACTATGGTAATCTACAGCTCTTCTCAGGGGATGGGATCCGTGCTGAATTTGGTTTCTACAGATGGGCGTTTCAAGGCGCGTCTTCCGGCAACCGATGGACAGGTTAAATTCCCTGCCTGGTCGCCGTATCTGTGATAATAAATAATTGATTAATAAAGGAATCATTGAAATGCAACTGAACAAAGTGCTGAAAGGGCTGATGATCGCTCTGCCTGTTATGGCAATTGCGGCATGTTCTTCTAACAAGAACGCCAGCAATGACGGCAGCGAAGGCATGCTGGGTGCCGGCACTGGTATGGATGCAAACGGCAGCGGCAACATGTCCTCCGAAGAGCAAGCGCGTCTGCAGATGCAACAGCTGCAGCAGAACAACATCGTTTACTTCGATCTGGATAAGTACGATATCCGTTCTGACTTCGCTGCAATGCTGGATGCGCACGCTAACTTCCTGCGTAGCAACCCGTCTTACAAAGTCACCGTAGAAGGTCATGCGGACGAACGTGGTACTCCTGAGTACAACATCTCCCTGGGTGAACGTCGTGCTAACGCCGTTAAGATGTACCTGCAGGGTAAAGGCGTTTCTGCTGACCAGATCTCCATCGTTTCTTACGGTAAAGAAAAACCTGCAGTACTGGGTCATGACGAAGCGGCTTACTCCAAAAACCGTCGTGCCGTACTGGTTTACTAAGAGAATTGCATGAGCAGTAACTTCAGACATCACCTGTTGAGTCTGTCGTTACTGGTTGGCATAGCGGCCCCCTGGGCCGCTTTTGCTCAGGCGCCAATCAGTAGTGTCGGCTCAGGCTCGGTCGAAGACCGTGTCACTCAACTCGAGCGTATTTCTAACGCTCACAGTCAGCTTTTAACCCAACTCCAGCAACAACTCTCCGATAATCAGTCCGATATTGATTCCCTGCGTGGTCAAATTCAGGAAAGTCAGTATCAGCTGAATCAGGTTGTTGAGCGCCAGAAGCAGATTTTGTTGCAGATGAATAATCTTGGCAGCGGTAGTGCGCCGGCAGCGCAGTCTGTGGATAGCGATCAGGGCGGGGCAGCAACCCCTGCGCCTGATGCAGGTGCTACCGCAGCGTCAGGTGTGCCCGCGCAAACTGGCGATGCTAATACCGATTACAATGCAGCAATTGCTCTGGTGCAGGATAAATCCCGCCAGGATGACGCGATTGTGGCATTTCAGAACTTCATCAAAAAATATCCGGATTCGACTTACCTGCCCAATGCAAATTACTGGCTGGGTCAGTTGAATTACAACAAGGGTAAAAAAGATGATGCGGCGTTCTATTTTGCTTCGGTAGTTAAAAACTTCCCGAAATCACCAAAGGCTGCAGACGCAATGTATAAAGTTGGCGTCATCATGCAGGACAAAGGTGACACAGCAAAAGCTAAAGCAGTTTATCAGCAGGTTATCACTAAATATCCTGGCACTGATGGCGCTAAACAAGCGCAAAAACGCCTTGGCGCGATGTAATGCACACCATGCGACCAGAAATCGCGTTATTTCTGGTCGCGTCGTGTGATTCCTAAGCAGTTGAGTTATTTACATCGAAATTTTTGTTGCGCTAAAATCTGAAATCAGTAATATATGCCGCCGTTGCCAAGGGATATCAAACAGCCCGAAAGCGGCGAGAAAAGTGGGGCGTTAGCTCAGTTGGTAGAGCAGTTGACTTTTAATCAATTGGTCGCAGGTTCGAATCCTGCACGCCCCACCAATATTAACATCGTACTCAGGTGTTAGCCGTGAAGGATAACGTTGCGTCAGCAACGGCCCGTAGGGCGAGACGAAGTCGAGTCATCCTGCACGCCCCACCAATTTATTAAATTGGTGTCGAGTAAAAATATTTCAGGTGATACCCGAAAGGGTCGTTAGCTCAGTTGGTAGAGCAGTTGACTTTTAATCAATTGGTCGCAGGTTCGAATCCTGCACGACCCACCATCCTGAAAAGGTTAAAGTAGTAAACCCCATATGGGGGCGTTAGCTCAGTTGGTAGAGCAGTTGACTTTTAATCAATTGGTCGCAGGTTCGAATCCTGCACGCCCCACCAGTGTAAAAAGGCGCCCTAAAGGCGCCTTTTTGCTATCTGCGATTTATAAGATTCGAACCTGCTTCCCTGATGCGCTTCGCTTATCAGGCTTACAAAACATATCCGGCATTCATCAAACGCAATTATTGTGACTTTTATACGCCAATCCGCTATCTTGTTTAGCATATAAAACAAATATAGCCGATTGCAGCGTGCATCTCGCTTTAAGTCGGTTGTTTCGTTAAGCCAGTAAAACGAGAAAGCATGATGAGCGTGATGTTTGACCCTGAAGCTGCAATCTATCCGTTTCCGCCGAAGCCTGCACCGCTGAGTGTGGATGAAAAGCAATTCTATCGCGAAAAAATCAAGCGCCTGTTGAAAGAGCGCGATGCAGTGATGGTTGCGCACTATTATACCGATCCTGAAATCCAACAGTTGGCTGAAGAGACCGGCGGTTGTATTTCTGACTCACTTGAGATGGCGCGATTCGGATCAAAACACCCAGCATCCACACTGCTGGTTGCGGGCGTCAGATTTATGGGAGAAACGGCCAAAATTCTTAGCCCGGAAAAAACTATCCTGATGCCAACGTTGCAGGCGGAGTGTTCATTAGATTTGGGCTGTCCGATCGACGCCTTCAGCGCATTTTGTGATGCTCACCCGGATCGCACAGTAGTGGTTTACGCTAATACGTCAGCCGCCGTTAAAGCGCGTGCTGACTGGGTGGTAACATCCAGTATCGCCGTTGAACTTATTGAACATCTTGATAGTTTAGGTGAAAAAATCATCTGGGCACCGGACAGACATCTCGGCAACTACGTGCAAAAACAGACCGGTGCGGATGTGCTCTGCTGGCAGGGAGCCTGCATTGTCCATGACGAATTTAAGACCCAGGCATTAACGCGCATGAAAGGGCTTTATCCTGACGCCGCTGTTCTGGTACACCCTGAATCCCCTCAGTCGATTGTTGATATGGCCGATGCAGTAGGGTCAACCAGTCAGCTAATTAACGCAGCTAAAACGTTACCGCACAGACAACTTATTGTGGCGACTGATCGGGGCATTTTTTACAAAATGCAGCAGGCTGTTCCTGATAAAGAGTTGCTCGAGGCTCCGACGGCTGGTGAGGGGGCAACCTGTCGCAGCTGTGCACATTGTCCGTGGATGGCGATGAACGGCCTTAAGGCGATCGCTGAAGGTCTTGAGCAGGGTGGAGTGGCTCATGAGATACAGGTTGATGCAGCACTGCGAGAAGGGGCACTATTGCCGTTAAACCGCATGCTGGAATTTGCGGCTACACTACGAGCTTAATTATCGCGTTTCGCTCTGGGGGGAAAGATGGATTTTTTTAGCACGCAGAATATTCTGGTTCATATTCCGATTGGTGCAGGTGGTTACGACCTGTCATGGATTGAAGCGGTAGGTACTGTCGCTGGTTTACTGTGTATTGGCCTGGCTAGCCTGGAGAAAATCAGCAATTATTTCTTTGGTCTGATCAACGTTACGTTATTTGCGATTATTTTTTTTCAAATCCAACTCTACGCCAGCCTGTTGTTACAGGTGTTCTTTTTTGCCGCCAACATCTACGGCTGGTATGCATGGTCCCGGCAAACCAGTCAGCATGAGGCTGAACTGAAAATTCGCTGGCTGCCGTTACCAAAAGCGCTAAGTTGGCTGGCTGCTTGCGTGGTGGCGATTGGTTTGATGACGGTGTATATCGATCCGGTGTTTGCGTTTTTGACCCGCATGGCAGTGAATATTATGCAGGGGCTGGGGTTACAGGTTGCCGCACCAGAACTTCAACCCGACGCTTTCCCGTTCTGGGATTCCTGCATGATGGTGCTGTCAATTGTGGCGATGATCCTGATGACACGCAAATACGTCGAGAACTGGCTTTTGTGGGTGATCATTAACGTTATCAGTGTGGTGATCTTTGCCCTGCAAGGCGTGTATGCTATGTCGCTGGAATATATGATCCTGACGGTTATCGCCCTCAACGGCAGCAGGATGTGGATAAACAGCGCGCGCGAACGCGGCTCACGCGCGCTTTCCCATTAGTGATGGTGATGTGAATGACCGGACAGTCCCTGATAAAGGTGACAGTCCGGTCCATTACATGGCTGATACTCCATCTGAATGGTCGCGTGTTCAATTTGATAGTGATGCGTCAGGAAGTGCTGAATGCGCTCCAGCAAGGCATCATGATCGTGTGGTGGGATCACCTGCACATGCAATGTCATTACCGGTTTTTCTCCCACCATCCAGACGTGCACGTGATGCACATTGCGAACTTCAGGAATATCCCGACTAAGGTGGCGCTGTAGTGCAGCAATATCCAGTGCAAGTGGCGCACCTTCCAGCAATTCATTCACGCTATCTTTCAATAAACGCCAGGCGCTGCGCAGTACCAGCACGGAAACCAGGATAGAAAGAATGGGATCCGCAGGCGTCCAGCCGGTCCATATAATGATCAGCGCAGCGATAATCGCACCTACCGAACCGAGTAAATCGCCCATCACGTGTAGTGCAGCGGCGCGGACGTTGAGGTTTTTCTCTTCACTTCCGCGATGCAGAACCCAGAAGGCGAGTACATTAGCCAGCAAACCCGCGACGGCGATAACCATCATCATTCCGCCAGCTACTGGTCGGGGCGTATGGAAGCGCTCAATCGCTTCCCAGACGATTAAAATAGTGATCACCACCAGCGCAATAGCGTTAACAAACGCGGCCAGTGTGGTGAGTCTCAGCCAGCCGAATGTGTGGCGGATAGTGGGAGGACGACGGGAAAACTGGACGGCCAGCAGTGCGAAAAGTAGCGCGGCCGCATCGGTAAGCATGTGCCCGGCATCCGCCAGTAGCGCCAGAGAGCCTGAAAGTATTCCTCCCACCACCTCAACCAGCATAAATCCTGCTGTAATACAGAATGCGAACAGCAGTCGACGGGCATTGTTATCTTTGTGCTGGTCCGGGGAAGTATGAGTGTGCGAGTGAGCCATAGTGTCATCCCTTTGTTATTCTCATCTTTACTGTATGACATCATACCGGGTTTGGGCTGACAAAATTAAAAAGGAGAGCTTTTGCTCTCCTGTTATTAGCCATATTTTAGCTTTACTGGGTGGTACCATCAGTTTTGGTATCGACATCATTATTGATGCCGTTTCCGGTCTCGACCTTCTTATTCACATCCGGACAGCGACCGTCTTTACACATAGAGTTTTTGTGCACCTCGTCTTTTGTCATTCCTTCATGGTTCATCGATGAACCGTTCGGGTGCAGCATGGTTCCACCCGAATTGATTTTGTTATTGTTGACGTTATTTGGTGCAACGTTTTCACGGGCGTCAGGTGCTACTTGACCAGCATCCGCCGAAGAATTTGCCTGGCCGTTATTGGACTGAGCGTTTGTCTCTGCAGCCAGCGCTGCGCCGCTGGCGAGGCTAAGAGTTGCAGTAAGAAAGAGTGAGGCCAGCTTTGTCATTGTCATTTGCATAATATGCTCCTGTAATGGTCAATATGTCGGATAACCTCTTCCAACAGTGCATGTGCCAGTTAAATCGTCAGGGTGTGGTTTAATGTTTCAGCATGGAAATAAAAACCAGCATAGAATCTTGAAAATAATGAAAAAGTAAGTTGTTACAGTTAAAAATTGTAGTTTAGATCTCGTTTTTCGCTACTTTATTGCGTTTTTTTGATTGATTCCAGGATTAATCCGTCCAAACTGTAAAACCCCGTTTACACTTTATGATTGAAGATATAGATTGGAGGGATTGCATTCATTTATATAAGTATGGCAACGCTGGAATAATCATGAATTATCAGAACGACGATTTACGTATTAAAGAGATCAACGAGTTATTACCGCCAGTCGCACTGCTGGAAAAATTCCCTGCTACTGAAAATGCCGCAAATACGGTTGCTCACGCCCGTAAGGCGATCCATAAGATCCTGAAAGGGAGCGACGATCGTTTGCTGGTTGTTATCGGACCGTGTTCTATTCATGATCCGGCTGCAGCCAAAGAGTATGCTGCTCGCCTGCTGGCACTGCGTGAAGAGTTGAAAGATGAGCTTGAAATCGTCATGCGCGTCTATTTTGAAAAGCCGCGTACTACCGTGGGCTGGAAAGGGCTAATCAACGATCCGCATATGGACAACAGCTTCCAGATCAACGACGGTCTGCGTATAGCGCGTAAGTTGCTGCTGGATATTAACGATAGCGGCTTACCGGCTGCGGGTGAATTCCTTGATATGATCACCCCGCAATATCTCGCGGACCTGATGAGCTGGGGCGCGATTGGTGCGCGAACTACCGAGTCCCAGGTGCACCGTGAGCTGGCCTCTGGTCTTTCCTGCCCGGTTGGATTCAAAAATGGTACCGATGGCACAATTAAAGTCGCCATTGATGCAATCAATGCCGCAGGTGCGCCGCACTGTTTCCTGTCTGTGACCAAATGGGGTCACTCCGCAATTGTGAATACCAGTGGTAATGGCGATTGCCATATCATTTTGCGCGGGGGCAAAGAGCCGAATTACAGTGCTCAACACGTTGCTGACGTCAAAGAAGGGCTGGTCAAAGCGGGTCTGTCTCCGCAGGTCATGATCGACTTTAGCCATGCGAATTCCAGCAAGCAATTCAAAAAGCAGATGGATGTTGCTAAAGACGTGTGCGGGCAGATTGCCGGTGGCGAAAAAGCGATTATTGGCGTGATGATTGAAAGCCATCTGGTTGAAGGTAATCAGAACCCGGATAGCGGCGAACCGCTGACTTACGGTAAGAGCATTACCGATGCCTGCATTGGCTGGGAAGATACTGACTCTGTGCTGCGCCAACTGGCAAAAGCGGTGAAGGTTCGTCGCGGCGAGTAATACCCTTTTCTTTGTTTATAAACCGGCTAAACAGGCCGGTTTTTTTATCTCTGATTTCTCATAATCACAAAGAGTTAGATACGCTCTTAAAAGTTTTGACGTGACTGAGATCAAAATTTTACACCTATATCGATCGTAATATAAATTTTTACATAACGATTGATAATACAAATGAATAAACCTACTTACTTAGCAACACTGTTGCCTGTTCTCATTACTCTGGCATCCCAAAGTGTCCACGCTGAAGCGGCGTCTGAAGATGAAATTGTCGTCACCAGTCAGCCTTCCGGCAATCCAGCTTCTGCGCCTTCCGGTGCAGGATTTAAAACGAATGATATTGATGTTGGTCCGCAGGGAAATAAAGCCTGGGTCGATACGCCATATTCGACGACCACGGTCACTAAAATGATGATTGAAAATCAGCAGGCGCAAAGCGTGAGTGAGTTGTTGAAATATTCACCCAGTACGCAAATGCAGGCACGTGGCGGTATGGATGTTGGTAGGCCGCAAAGCCGTGGTATGCAGGGTAGCGTCGTTGCCAACAGTCGCCTGGATGGCCTGAATATTGTTTCAACAACAGCGTTCCCGGTTGAAACACTGGAACGTCTGGATGTACTGAATAGCCTGACGGGGGCATTGTATGGCCCGGCCAGCCCGGCGGGGCAATTTAATTTTATTGCAAAACGTCCGACGGAAGAGACGCTACGTGAAGTGACTCTGGGTTATCAGAGTCGCAGTGCGTTCACCGGGCACGTTGATCTGGGAGGGCATATTGATGATGACAACCGTTTTGGCTATCGCGTTAATATCCTGAATGAGGAAGGGGAAGGAAACCTGGACGATAGTACGTTGCGTCGTAAGCTTCTCTCCGTGGCGATGGACTGGAATATTCAACCCGGTACGCAGTTGCAGTTGGATGCCAGCCACTATGAGTTTGTCCAGAAAGGATATCCGGGCAGCTTCAGCTATGGTCCAGGTATTAAATTACCCTCTGCGCCTGATCCCAAAAATAAGAATCTTGCACTCAGTACTGCCGGTAACGATCTGACGACGGATACCGTCAGTACACGGCTGATTCATTATCTGAATGATGACTGGTCGGTAACGGCTGGTGTTGGCTGGCAGCAGGCGGATCGCGCGATGCGCAGCGTATCGAGCAAAATAATAAATGATCAGGGTGATATCAGCCGCACGATGAAAGACTCCACTGCAGCGGGGCGTTTTCGTGTACTGAGCAATACTGCCACTCTCAATGGTCATGTGGATACTGGCTCCATTGGGCACGATATTGCACTTTCAACTACGGGTTATGTTTGGTCTTTGTACAGTGCAAAAGGCACCGGCTCTTCTTATAACTGGGGCACCACTAACATGTATGACCCTTCGGAGATGACGGAGAAAGGCGACGGAAAAATCAGAACCAGCGGTGACCGCTATAAATCCGGAGTGAATACACAACAGAGTATTACCGTGGGCGATACGATCACGTTGACACCGAAATGGTCAACAATGTTTTACCTCAGCCAGAGTTGGATCCAGTCACAGAGTTATAATAAGAACGGGCATAAAACCAGCCAGATTGATGAGGATGGATTAAGTCCGAATGCGGCGCTGATGTATAAAATTACGCCAAATGTGATGACCTATATTAGCTATGCAGAGTCCCTGGAACAGGGGGGAACCGCACCAATCAACAGCGATGTGAAAAATGCCGGACAAACGCTGGATCCGTACCGCAGTAAGCAATATGAAGTAGGGCTTAAAGCGGATGTTTCAGGGTTGAATTTGGGCGCGGCTCTGTTCCGGCTCGAACGTCCTTTTGCCTATGTAGATCCCAATGATGATGTCTATAAAGAACAGGGTAATCAGGTAAATAATGGTCTGGAACTGACTGCATCCGGAAACGTCTGGCAGGGATTAAACGTTTATAGTGGTGTGACGTTCCTCAATCCAAAATTGAAAGATACGGCCAGCGATTCAACCAGCGATAAGCAGGTGGTCGGGGTTCCCAAAGTACAGGCTAATATGTTGGCTGAATACAGTTTACCTTCTATACCGCAATGGGTTTATAGCGCGAATATTCACTACACCGGTAAGCGAGCGGCTAACGACACTAATACCGCGTGGGCTGGCAGCTACACCACGTGGGATTTAGGAACTCGCTATACAACCAAAATCAGCAATGTGCCTACCACCTTCCGGGTTGTCGTGAACAACGTGTTCGATAAGCATTACTGGGCCTCCATCTTCCCGTCAGGGACTGATGGTGATAACGGTTCGCCGAGCGCATTTATCGGCAGCGGACGCGAAGTTCGTGCTTCCGTGACGTTAGATTTCTAAAGGCTGGAATGATGACGTTAACCCGTATTTTCCCCGCACTGATCTGTCTGGTTGCGGGGAGCTTATTTGCCGCGCAACCGCAAAGCGATGTCCGTATCGCATCGCCATGGCCCGCACAAAACACCATTATCACTATGTTAGGTTATGGCGAAAATATTGTTGGTACATCAATGATAGCGAAGAAAATACCGCTTTTTCGCCAGAGTTTACCGCGTATTGATGATGTCGCTGTCGTCAGTGTTAACAGCGGTCATGAGTTGGATCCGGAGCAAATTATCTCGCTTGGTACGCAACTGTTATTCGTGCCGAAATCGATGACTGTACCAGGCGAATCATTACTCCAGCAGGCTGGTGTGCGTATTCTTGCCTTCGAAGCGAATTCCATGACTGCATTAACGTCCCGGGTACAGAAAACGGCGGATGTTCTTGGACCTGATGCTCAGCAGAAAGCCTTGCGTTACCAACGCTATTTTGACCATAACGTGGGGCTGGTGAAGGACCGTTTAAAAGATCTCTCTGACAATCAGCGAGTGACGATATATCACAGTATGGGCAACCCGCTGACAACCAGCGGTCGCCCCTCTCTTAATCAGGATTGGATGGATCTGGCTGGGGCAAGGAATATTGCTGAGCACTGGTTTGACAGCAAATCAAACCGAACGGGGGAGGTGGCGCTGGAACAGATCGTGGCGGCTAATCCGGCGGTTATTGTAGCAATGAATAAACGCGACGCAGAAGCCATTATGGCTTCCCCTCAGTGGGCGCAAGTCGATGCAGTGATTCATCATCGAGTCTATGTTAATCCGAAAGGTATGTTCTGGTGGTGTCGGGAGACCAGCGAAGAGGCGCTGCAATTTCTCTGGCTGGCTAAAACGCTTTACCCACAACGTTTTGTTGACATAGATATGCGCCAGGAAGTTCGTGATTTTTATCACGATTTTTTTGGTATCTCGCTCAGTGACTCACAGGTCAGTGATGTGCTCACTCCGCCGAAATGATTCGGCAGATAAGGAAAATGATGTCGTCATCTGCTGATATACAGATGCGGGAGTCAATTGGCGAACGCTATCGTCTTGTTATCCGTAAGCGATGGGTGCTGGCGCTGGTGATTATTTTGGCGATAGCAGCCTCATTGGTGCTGGATTCGACCCTTGGCCCGTCTGGCCTGGCTCTTGCCGATCTCTGGCAAGCGCTACTCCATCCGCTAAGTGTCAACGCCGGAACCCGCGTAATAGTCTGGGATATCCGCTTACCTTACGCGCTAATGGCGTTGTTGGTGGGAATGGCGCTCGGACTGGCGGGGGCGGAGATGCAAACTATCTTAAATAACCCGTTGGCGAGCCCGTTTACGCTTGGTGTCTCGTCTGCGGCAGCCTTTGGTGCGGCACTGGCGATTGTATTGGGTATTGGTATTCCGGGGGTATCCGCCACGTGGTTTATCCCTGCGAATGCCTTTATTTTTGCGCTGCTCTCCGCCTTACTGCTTGACGGCATCACCCGCTGGACCCGTGTAGCAACATCCGGTGTGGTGCTGTTTGGCATTGCGCTGGTCTTTACCTTTAACGCGCCGGTGTCAATGATGCAGTTTGTTGCCGATGAAGACACACTACAGGGACTGGTTTTCTGGACAATGGGTAGTCTGGCCCGCGCTTCGTGGGAAAAACTTGGCGTACTGGCCGTCGCTGTTGTCATTGTCTTTCCATGGTCAATGCGTAGCGCCTGGCAACTCACGGCGCTGCGCCTGGGCGAAGATCGGGCGATGAGTTTTGGCATTGATGTGCGGCGGCTACGCCTGTCATCGCTTCTGCGCATCAGCTTATTGTCGGCGTTGTCGGTGGCTTTTGTAGGCCCCATCGGCTTTATCGGGCTGGTTGCACCGCATATTTCACGCATGCTATTTGGTGAAGACCATCGTTTTTACCTGCCCGGAAGTGTACTGACGGGGGGACTGGTGCTCTCGCTGGCCTCTATTGCGTCGAAGAACATTATTCCCGGTATCATTATCCCTGTTGGAATAGTCACATCGCTGGTGGGGGTCCCCTTTTTCCTGAGCATTATTCTGCGGCATCGGGGGAGCATGTCATGAGTGGGCTAATTCTCCGGGGAGTGGACGCGGGATATCCTAAACAACCAGTGATTCATAATCTCAATGTCGCCGAGCTGCCACGGGGTAAAATCACTGTATTACTGGGACCTAACGGTTGCGGGAAGTCAACATTGCTACGTTCGCTGGCAGGGTTGAATAAAGCCAGCGGTGAGGTGATTCTTGACGATGAGAATTTAACATCGTTGCCGTTTGCTAAACGTGCTGAGAAGGTGGTGTTTTTACCACAGTCGCTGCCGCAGGGTGTTCATTTGCATGTGCTGGAGTCAATTATCGCTGCACAGCGGGCGTCCTGTAGAAGAGATGATGAAAGCAGCAACGCTCAGGCGCTGGCAATACTTGAACAACTTGGGATTGCGCATCTGGCGCTGCACTACCTCGATCAACTTTCTGGTGGGCAGCGACAACTGGTCGGTCTGGCGCAGTCTTTGATCCGTCGACCTGACCTGCTGTTGTTAGATGAACCACTCAGTGCACTGGATTTAAACTATCAGTTCCACGTGATGGATTTAATCCATCGCGAAACACTGGCGCGCAATATGGTCACCGTAGTTGTTGTACATGATATTAATATCGCGCTGCGCCATAGCGAATACGTGTTAATGCTCAAAGACGGGAAACTGGTTGCCAGCGGTGAGCCTGAGGAGGTCATTACCGCAGAGAGTTTGGCTGAAGTGTACAATGTTCGGGGTCGTGTGGAACGGTGTTCACAGGGAAGGCCGCAGGTGATACTCGACGGCGTGATTGACGTATAAAAAGAACAGCAGAATAAGCAATAGTAGGCCCGGTAAGCTTGCGCTACCGGGCAAAATACATTACTTCGCTTTACCCTGGTTGGCAACGGCAGCAGCTTTTGCTGCGATTTCGTCGGCGTTACCCAGATAGTAATGTTTGATTGGTTTGAAGTTTTCGTCAAACTCATACACCAGCGGTACACCGGTCGGAATGTTGAGTTCCAGAATTTCATCTTCGCCCATATTATCCAGGTACTTCACCAGCGCACGCAGGGAGTTACCGTGAGCGGCGATAATCACGCGCTCACCGCTTTTCATGCGCGGCAGAATGGTTTCGTTCCAGTATGGGATAACACGATCGATGGTTAGCGCCAGGCTTTCAGTTAGCGGTAGCTCTTTGTCGGTCAGTTGTGCATAACGCGGATCGTGACCCGGATAGCGCTCATCGTCTTTGGTCAGTTCTGGCGGGGTTACCGCAAAACCACGACGCCATTGTTTAACCTGCTCGTCACCGTATTTTTCTGCGGTTTCTGCTTTGTTCAGACCCTGCAGCGCACCGTAGTGACGCTCATTCAGTTTCCAGGATTTTTCAACAGGCAGCCAGGCCTGATCCAGTTCATCCAGCACGTTCCACAGGGTGTGGATGGCACGTTTCAGCACAGAGGTGTAAGCAAAATCGAAGCTGTAGCCTTCCTCTTTCAGCAGTTTACCTGCTGCCTTTGCTTCGCCCACGCCTTTCTCTGACAGATCGACATCATACCAACCGGTGAAGCGGTTTTCGTTGTTCCACTGACTTTCACCGTGACGTACCAGAACCAGCTTAGTTACAGCCATACTCTCACTCCTCAAGCTTTATCGAATGATAATAATTCTCATTATATTGCCGTGATGCGTCAGCGGCAATGCTTACGCATAACCATAGCGAAAATAGCGACACAGTGTAAGGTTCTTGTGAACTCAAGGTTGCTATTTTGTCTTTGAACGGTGGGATTATGAGCGGGTTTGATGTGGGTAATAAACAACGAGCCCGATAAACTTACGCTATCGGACTCGTTACGGTTAATTATCAGGCAGGAATAAATCGATATTCCGTCACGCTGGCGTACTCTTCGCCAGGGCGCAGGAAGCAGTCTGGTTGAGGCCATTCCTGATGATTCGGGCTGTCCGGCAGGAATTCACTTTCCAGCGCCAGACCCTGCCAGTCGGCATAAGCTTCTGGTCCACGAGAGGGGGTGCCGCCGAGGAAATTCCCGGAGTAGAACTGCAATGCCGGAGCAGAGGTGTAGACCTCCATGTGCAGTTTTTCATCCTGCGACCACAGGTGAGCGACCGGTTTGCGGATATCGCCCTGTGCCTGTAGCAAGAAGGCATGATCGTATCCCTTAACCTTGCGCTGGTCGTCGTCGGCCAAAAATTCGCTATCGATAACTTTTGGTGCGCGGAAATCAAAAGAGGTTTCCGCAACGGATTTCAGGCCAGCGCGTGGGATCCCTGTTTCATCAACCGGCAGGTACTCATCGGCCAAAATCTGTAGCTTATGTTGACGAACATCGGTTTTGTCACCGTCGAGATTAAAATAAACGTGATTCGTCATATTCACCGGGCAGGGCTTATCGACCGTCGCGCGGTAGGTGATCGAAATGCGGTTATCGTCAGTCAGACGGTACTGCGCCGTTGCGCAAAGATGGCCAGGGAAGCCCTGGTCGCCATCTTCAGACGTTAATGCAAACAACACCTGACGGTCGTTTTGATTCACTATCTGCCAGCGTCGTTTATCGAAACCGTCTGGCCCGCCATGTAGCTGGTTTTCACCCTGGCTTGGCAGTAATTCGATAATTTCACCAGAGAAAGTGTAACGACTGTTAGCGATACGGTTAGCATAGCGACCTATTGAAGCGCCCAGAAACGCGGCCTGATCCGGGTATTGCTCCGGGCTGGCACAGCCAAGCAATGCTTCGCGCACGCTACCATCGCTGAGCGGAATGCGGGCAGACAAAAGAGTCGCGCCCCAGTCCATCAAGGTGACAACCATCCCTGCGTCATTACGCAGGGTTAGCAGGCGAAACGGCTGGCCGTCGGGGGCCAGTACGGGAATTTCATTCAGCACTGTCCGGCTCCTTGTGAAGGTTTACAGACGTAGAAGGTCTCTTTGATACCTGTTTTTGCTTCGTACTGTGTGGCGACAGCCTGCTGTACGGCAGGAACCAGAGCTTGCGGGATCAGCGCCACAATGCAGCCGCCAAAACCGCCGCCGGTCATGCGCACACCGCCCTGATCGCCGATGGTCGCTTTAACAATCTCGACAAGCGTATCAATCTGCGGCACGGTGATTTCGAAGTCATCGCGCATTGAAGCATGAGATTCTGCCATCAGTTGGCCCATACGCAGCAGATCGCCTTTTTCCAGTGCGTCTGCCGCTTCAACGGTGCGGGCATTTTCTGTGATCACGTGGCGAACGCGTTTGGCTACGATCGGATCCAGTTCGTGCGCGACGGTGTTAAATGTCTCAAGGCTGACATCACGCAGTGCTGGTTGCTGGAAGAAACGCGCGCCGGTTTCGCATTGTTCACGACGGGTGTTGTACTCACTGCCAACCAGCGTACGTTTAAAGTTGCTGTTGATGATCACGACAGCAACACCTTCAGGCATGGAAACCGCTTTAGTGCCCAGCGTACGGCAGTCGATCAGTAGCGCATGATCTTTTTTGCCCAGTGCGGAGATTAGCTGATCCATGATGCCGCAGTTACAACCAACAAACTGGTTTTCGGCTTCCTGACCGTTCAGGGCAATCTGTGCGCCATCGAGCGGCAGATGATAAAGCTGCTGGAACACGGTGCCTACGGCCACCTCCAGCGAGGCGGAGGAACTTAAGCCCGCGCCCTGTGGCACATTGCCGCTAATCACCAGATCGGCACCGCCAAAAGTGTTATTACGCTTTTGCAGATGTTTCACGACGCCACGCACATAGTTTGACCATTGCTGGCTGTCATGGGCGATAATCGGTGCATCAAGAGAGAACTCATCAATCTGATTGTCGTAGTCAGCTGCGATCACGCGGACCTTGCGATCGTCCCGCGTCGCACAACTGATAACGGTTTGGTAGTCGATGGCGCAAGGCAGGACGAAACCGTCGTTATAATCGGTATGTTCGCCAATCAAATTAACGCGACCCGGAGCCTGAATAGTGTGGGTGGCAGGGTAGCCAAAAGTTTCTGCAAACAGAGATTGTGTTTTTTCTTTCAGACTCATTATTTAAACTCCGGATTCGCGAAAATGGATGTCGCTGACCGCACGCAGACGTTCAGCGGCTTGTTCTGCCGTCAGGTCGCGCTGGGTTTCCGCCAGCATTTCGTAACCGACCATAAATTTACGTACGGTAGCGGAACGCAGCAGGGGCGGATAAAAATGCGCATGCAACTGCCAGTGCTCATTTTCTTCGCCATTAAATGGCGCACCGTGCCATCCCATGGAATAGGGGAAAGAGCACTGGAACAGGTTGTCGTATCGACTGGTCAGTTTTTTCAGTGCCAGCGCCAGGTCGGTACGTTGCTCGTCGGTCAAATCGGTAATACGCAGCACATGTGCTTTCGGCAGCAGTAGCGTTTCGAACGGCCATGCTGCCCAGTAAGGTACTACCGCCAGCCAGTGTTCGGTCTCCACAACCGTACGGCTGCCATCCGTCAGTTCACGCTGGACATAATCGAACAGCATTGGCGTGCCCTGTTCGGTGAAATATGCTTTTTGCTGCCTGTCTTCGCGTTCGGCTTCGTTGGGCAGGAAACTATTGGCCCAAATCTGCCCGTGTGGATGCGGGTTTGAGCAGCCCATCGCCGCGCCTTTATTTTCAAACACTTGAACCCAGGGGTAGGTTTTCCCCAGATCTGCTGTCTGTTCTTGCCAGGTTTTCACTATTTCCGTCAGCGCAGGAACGCTGAGTTCCGGCAACGTTTTACTGTGATCGGGCGAGAAGCAAATAACGCGGCTGGTACCGTGTGCGCTCTGGCAACGCATCAATGGATCGTGGCTGTCTGGCGCGTCCGGGGTATCGGACATCAGGGCAGCAAAATCATTGGTAAAGACAAAGGTACCCGTGTAATTCGGATTTTTATCGCCAGTGACGCGTGTGTTGCCCGCACACAGGAAACAGTCCGGATCATGAGCGGGCAAAACCTGCTTAGACGGTGTTTCCTGCGCCCCTTGCCAGGGACGCTTAGCGCGATGTGGCGAAACGAGGATCCACTGCCCGGTAAGCGGGTTAAAGCGGCGATGTGGATGATCGATGGGATTAAATTGTGTCATGACAAATCCTTAGTCCGGGTATCCTTGCGGATGGCGTGACTGCCAGTGCCAGGTATCCTGTGCCATTTCATCCAGCGTACGGGTAACCCGCCAGTTCAGTTCGCGGTCAGCTTTGCTGGCATCAGCCCAGTAAGCAGGAAGATCGCCGTCACGGCGTGGCGCAAAATGGTAGTTAACTGGTTTACCGCAGGCTTTGCTGAAGGCGTTGACCACGTCCAGAACGCTGCTGCCGACGCCGGCTCCGAGGTTGTAAATATGCACGCCCTGAATACCAGCCAGTTTTTCCATGGCGGCAACGTGACCGTCAGCGAGATCCATCACGTGGATATAATCACGAACGCCAGTGCCATCTTCGGTAGGGTAGTCGTTGCCAAATACGGCAAGAGACTCGCGGCGGCCAACGGCAACCTGAGCGATGTAAGGCATCAGATTATTTGGAATACCTTGCGGATCTTCACCCATATCACCTGATGGGTGTGCGCCAACCGGATTGAAGTAGCGCAGTAGGGCAATGCTCCACTCTGGTTGTGCTTTTTGCAGATCGGTCAGGATCTGCTCCACCATCAGTTTGCTTTTGCCGTACGGGCTTTGCGGAGTACCAGTGGGGAAACTTTCAACGTAAGGAATTTTTGGCTGATCGCCATAGACTGTTGCGGAGGAACTGAATATGAAGTTCTTCACGTTAGCAGCGCGCATAGCGTTTACCAGACGCAGAGTACCGTTCACGTTGTTGTCGTAGTACTCCAGCGGTTTGGTGACAGATTCACCAACAGCCTTCAGGCCAGCAAAGTGAATGACCGTATCAATGGCATGATCGTGCAAAATTTCGGTGAGCAGTGCTTCGTTACGAATATCACCTTCAACGAAGGTCGGATGCTTTCCACCTAAACGTTCGATCACCGGCAGGACGCTGCGCTTACTGTTGCAGAGGTTATCAAGGATCACGACGTCGTGACCGTTTTTCAGTAACTGCACACAAGTGTGGCTTCCTATGTAACCGCTACCACCTGTAACCAATACTCTCATAATTCGCTCCGTTAAGCCTATGGTATGCAATAACCATAGCATAACAAAGATGCGAAAAGTGTGACATGGAATAAATTAGTGGAATCGTTTACACTTGGATAAAATCACAAATTGACGTCAATTATTTGATTGTAACTCATAGAGTTTCTTAATGATTGCGCCTTTTATCCGAAAAAGATCGTGAAAAAAGGCGCCTCTAAATGCCAGCGAATGAAAACTAACGCAGGGATGTTTGTCGATAGGTATAGATATCGCCCTCAGGGATAAACTCCAGTCGATGAGTTATACAGGTTGGCGCATCTTCGGCGTGGTGAGAAACAAACAACAACTGAGTTTCTCCTTCACTGATAAGGATATCGACAAAACGGCGGATCAACTGACGATTTAGCGGGTCCAGCCCTTGCAACGGTTCGTCGAGGATCAGCAGAGTAGGATGCTTGACCAGCGCGCGGACAATCAGTGCCAGCCGTTGCTGTCCCCAGGAAAGACTGTGGAACGGGGCATCCGCAGTGCGTTTATCCATTCCCAAAATGTCTAACCAACGTTGCGCCAGCTTATGTTGCCGGTCTGAAACCGCCTGATAGATGCCGATTGAATCAAAGAAACCCGAGAGAATGACGTTGCGCACTGTGGTACTCACCCGGTAGTCCAGATGCAGACTGCTGCTGACATAGCCAATGTGCTTTTTAATATCCCAGATGGTTTCACCGCTGCCACGTCGGCGGCCGAACAGGGTCAGATCGTTGCTATAACCTTGCGGATGATCGCCGGTGATTAAACTGAGCAGGGTCGATTTCCCTGCGCCATTAGGGCCGACAATTTGCCAGTGTTCACCCGGCTTTACCTGCCAGCTCAGGCCATGGAGAATAGGACGATCATTATAAGAGACTACGCCATCTTTGAGCACAATGCGGGCATCGTCTGTGGGAAGTGCGAGGCTGACTGAAGGTTCATCAGGCTCGGGCAACGTAATACCGTCAAGTTGTTCGCTGTGAGCAAGTTGGGCAATCAGCGCCTGTTGCAGTAAGTCGGCTTTCTCGCCGCTTTCTGTCAATGTGCAATCGGCAAGCACGCCTGCAAACTGCACGAAGTCTGGAATTTCATCAAAGCGGTTGAGGACCAGTACCAGCGTATAGCCCGTCTGATGCAACGAAGCGAGCAGATCCGCTAACTGTTGACGTGACGCAACGTCCAGCCCGTCAAACGGTTCATCAAGTATCAGTAACTCCGGTTCCGACATCAGCGCCTGGCAAAGTAAAGCTTTGCGTGTTTCACCGGTAGAGAGATATTTGAAACGTCGGTCGAGCAGGGAGGTAATACCAAACTGTTGCGCCAGCGTTGAACAACGGGCGGGATCGTTAACTTCAGCCTGGATAATCTCTGCGGTGGTTCGTCCGGTATCGTCTTCACCCGGACTGAGTAGATCGGTATTGTTACGCTGCCATTCATCGCTGACCAGCTTTTGTAGCTGCTCAAATGAGAGTCGGGTTATACGCGTGAAGTGGCACTGGCGTTCACCTTTGAGTAGCGGTAGCTCTCCCGCCAGTGCCCGGGCCAGTGCGGATTTCCCGCTGCCATTAGAGCCAACAAACGCCCAGCTATCACCTGCGTTCAAAACAAAGGTATTCAACTGCAGCGTTTTCGTGTCGCTCAGACGAAACGTGCCTTGCGAAATTTGCAACGATGACATTTTGTATCCCATTTATTGCAGCGATTAATAACAGGGATACGTGTTCTGCGGGTCGATGTCAATCGACTTAGCACAACGTGGCGATAATCACTCGGTCGGCATTGAAATACGCTGTCACAGCGGTGCCTTCTGTCAGGTCTGCCGCCTCTTCACGTGGCAGGGTGGCACATAGCGTTTGGCCATCGGGTAGGGTCATTAACACCTCGCACTGTTCTGTCCCGCGCTCAATATGGCTAATTGTCCCTTGCAACTGGTTGTCAGCGGCCTGAGCCACGCGTTTATCCTGCGTAATCCCTACCCACGGTGCTTTAAGCAGAACCAGAACTTCTTTGCCTTCTTCAAGCCCGAGACGTTCACCGCTTTGCGCCGTCAGTGCGACTTTTAGCCGCGTTTCGCCATCGGCCAGCAGGACATCGACATGCTGCTGAACCTGATTGTGGTCGCGAGCGGTAATAGTGCCAAACCACTGATTTCGGGCACTGGTTTGCAGTGAAAAACGGGAGATAGCCGCCAGCAAGCTATTGAGCGGGAGCGCATCGTCATCGCTCAGAACATCAAACGCTTTTTGTTGGATTTGTGCAAGTAAATCATACAGTTGAATCAGGCGCTGACCATAACGGGTCAATACCGCGCCGCCGCCGCCTTTGCCACCAGTAGCACGCTCAACCAACGTCTGCTCGCTGAGCTGGTTCATTTCGTTAATGGCATCCCAGGCACTTTTATAACTGATGCCCGCATCCTTCGCGCCCTGGCTGATGGAGCCGGAAAGCGCAATGTGCTTTAGCAGAGAAATGCGGCGGGGATCGGCAAACAGTTTTTCCTGAAGTTTCAGGGTAAGGAGGATTTCGGCCTGCATAACGAGCTCCTGGCAAAAAAGGGTATTGTGACGGAAAACCGCGCGCGCGCAAAGCCGACAGCACAAAAGGGGAGTGCTTTTCTACGTTATGTGGTTAGAATACAACTAAGGACTATATCTGGAGTTGACCATGTTAGAGTTATTGAAAAGTCTGGTATTCGCCGTAATCATGGTACCTGTGGTAATGGCCGTCATTCTGGGTCTGATTTACGGACTGGGTGAAGTGTTCAACATTTTTTCCGGTATCGGTCAGAAAGACCAGTCCAGACAGAATCATTGATTCCCCAAACGCCCGCTCAGTCGGGCGTTTTATCTTCTTCGTCCTTTAAGTCGCATTTTTGTTATTTGCCTCCGCTCAATATCACTCGAAATCCTTTGTGCATCGTTCCTCAAGATCCTGCTTTTCTTGCCGATATTTTCTTTGTGTAACCTCTAATTGGTATCAATAACCACTGGGAAAACCCTGGTTTAATCGTTATATTGTTGCATACATAACGAAACTCAAAGGAGTTACAGATGGCACGTTCATGGTTACGCTTGTTTGCAGGGGCAACGCTCTCTCTTTCTGTTGCCGGGCATGCGCTGGCGGATGAAGGTAAAATTACGGTGTTCGCAGCGGCTTCGTTGACAAACGCGATGCAGGACATTGCAGCGGTTTATAAAAAAGAAAAGAATGTCGATGTTGTCTCCTCTTTTGCCTCATCTTCTACGCTGGCGCGTCAGATTGAAGCTGGAGCACCAGCCGATCTATTTATTTCTGCCGACCAGAAATGGATGGATTATGCGGTAGAGAAGAAGTCTATCGATACTGCAACGCGTAAGACGCTGCTTGGGAACAGCCTGGTTGTTGTGGCTCCTAAAGCTAGTGAACAGAAAGACTTTACCATCGACAGTAAAACTAACTGGACTAGTCTGTTGAACGGTGGACGTCTGGCTGTTGGTGACCCGGAACATGTCCCGGCGGGCATTTATGCCAAAGAAGCGCTGCAAAAACTGGGAGCATGGGATACCCTGGCACCAAAACTGGCGCCTGCTGAAGACGTCCGTGGTGCGCTGGCGCTGGTAGAGCGTAATGAAGCGCCGCTGGGGATCGTTTACGGTTCCGATGCTGTTGCCAGCAAAGGCGTAAAAGTTGTGGCGACTTTCCCGGAAGATTCACACAAAAAAGTGGAATACCCTGTCGCGATTGTTGATGGGCACAAAAACGCAACGGTCAGCGCGTTCTATGACTATCTGAAAGGACCGCAGGCTTCTGAAATCTTTAAACGTTATGGATTTACGACCAAGTAATGATACTCAGCGATCCTGAATGGCAGGCCGTTATATTGAGCCTGAAAGTTTCTTCCCTGGCCGTGCTGTTTAGTCTGCCGTTTGGGATCTTCTTTGCCTGGTTGCTTGTGCGATGCAAGTTTCCAGGTAAAGCGCTGCTCGACAGCGTTTTGCATTTGCCTCTGGTTCTGCCGCCGGTGGTAGTGGGTTATCTGCTGTTGATCGCCATGGGGCGGCGCGGATTTATCGGCGAGCGGTTGTATGACTGGTTTGGTATTACCTTTGCGTTTAGCTGGCGCGGTGCAGTTCTTGCCGCGGCAGTGATGTCCTTCCCACTCATGGTGCGGGCTATCCGTCTGGCGCTTGAGGCAGTCGACGTCAAACTGGAGCAGGCAGCTCGAACGTTGGGCGCTGGACGCTGGCGCGTATTCCTGACCATCACATTACCATTGATGCTGCCTGGGATCATTGTTGGTACAGTACTGGCGTTTGCCCGATCACTCGGTGAGTTCGGTGCGACCATTACCTTTGTTTCCAACATTCCAGGTGAAACTCGCACGATCCCTTCTGCGATGTATACCCTAATCCAGACGCCTGGCGGCGAAAGCGCGGCGGCAAGGTTATGCATTATTTCTATTGTGCTGGCCCTGATTTCACTGCTTATTTCTGAATGGCTGGCGCGGATTAGCCGCGAGCGGACGGGGCGATAATCATGCTGGAACTTAATTTCTCTCAGACGTTAGGAACCCACTGTCTGACGCTCAATGAAACGCTGCCTGCCAGCGGTATTACGGCTATTTTTGGTGTTTCCGGCGCAGGTAAAACATCGCTGATTAACGCGATTAGCGGACTGACTAAGCCGCAATCCGGACGCATTGTACTCAACGGTCGGGTGTTGAATGACGTTGAAAAGGGAGTCTGCTTAACTCCTGAAAAACGCCGGGTGGGCTACGTTTTCCAGGATGCGCGACTGTTCCCGCATTATAAGGTACGCGGTAATCTGCGCTACGGCATGGCGAAAAGCATGACCGGACAGTTTGATAAGCTGGTGGCGCTGCTGGGAATTGAGCCGTTGCTTGACCGTTTGCCGGGTAGCCTTTCCGGCGGTGAAAAACAGCGTGTAGCTATTGGTCGGGCGTTGCTTACCGCACCGGAGTTGTTGCTGCTGGATGAACCGTTAGCGTCGCTGGATATTCCGCGTAAACGGGAACTGTTGCCTTACCTGCAACGCCTTGCGCGTGAAATCAATATTCCTATGCTATATGTCAGCCACTCTCTGGATGAGATTTTGCATCTGGCCGATAAAGTGATGGTGCTGGAAAACGGGCAGGTAAAAGCGTTTGGCTCGCTGGAAGATGTCTGGGGCAGTAGCGTTATGCACCCCTGGCTGCCAAAGGAACAACAGAGCAGTATTCTGAAAGTCAGTGTGCTGGAGCACCACCCGCATTATGCCATGACCGCTCTGGCGCTCGGCGATCAGCATCTGTGGGTAAACAAGCTCGATGAGCCGCTGCAAAGCGTGCTGCGTATCCGCATTCAGGCATCTGATGTTTCACTGGTATTACAACCGCCGCAGCAAACCAGTATTCGCAACGTATTACGCGCGAAGGTCGCGCAGTGTTATGACGATAACGGGCAGGTGGAAGTTCAGCTTGAGGTGGGCGGTAAAACGTTGTGGGCAAGAATCAGCCCATGGGCCAGAGATGAGCTGGGCATCAAACCTGGCCTGTGGTTGTACGCACAAATTAAGAGCGTATCGATTACCGCCTGATTACAACAGGTGAGAATAGATAAACTTCGCGATGCTGTCAGTGGTGTTGTCGCCAATCACAATATTGGCGCGAGCTTTGACGGCATCGTCTGCATTACCCATCGCAACACCGGTTCCTGCGGCTTCCAGCATGCTGATATCGTTAAAGTTATCGCCAAAAGCTATCACATTCTCCATTGAGCCGCCTTGCGCTTCAATCCACTGGGTAAGGCGTCTTCCCTTGCTGTTGCCTTTACGGGCAATATCGACCTGATCGTGCCAGGACCATTCGCATTCCAGTCCCAGTTGTTGCTCAACGTGTTTACCAAACTGCTGCAGTTTTGGAATATCTTCGTCGGTCAGAGCAAATTTCCACACGGCATTAACGTCACGTGCGGCCTGTGCCAACGACGACACCTGAGTGAATGTTGGACGCTGTTCCGGCGGCAGGGTTTGCGCCCAGTTAGCGGTACGAACCACATGCCCGGTCGGGCGCTCATACAACATGGCCTCATCTACGTACATCAGACCATGGATCTGATGCTCATCCAGCATATCGATCAGCTGCAATGACTGCTCCACAGGAAGCGGATCGGATTCCAGTACGTTTTTTGCCTGATAATCATACAAGTAAGTACCGTTACAGCAAATTGCAGGTGTATCCAGCGCCAGTGCCTGATAAAAAGGATGAATAGCAACGTGATGGCGACCTGTGACAATGATAAGTTGGTAGCCTGCTTCCCTTGCACGAGAAAGGGCCTCGAGGGAGGATGGTAACAAGGTTTTTTTCGGCGTCAGCAAGGTACCGTCTAAATCCAGGGCAATCACGCGTGCGGTCATAGGTTTTTCCAGATTAAGGTTGATAATTTTGTCTGCAGGAATGGTACACCGAGTCGGGAGCCGGACAAAATTATGAGCCTTAATTAAGCATTCCCCGTTAAAAGCGTCTACTTTAGGCGTGTATCAGGCAATTGCAGCCACTTGCCAAAAGCAAAGGAGTATTCATGAAGCAAACCGTTTATACCGCCAGCCCTGAGAGTCAGCAAATCCATGTCTGGAGCCTGAATCACGAAGGTTCGCTAACGCTTGTGCAGGTGGTTGATGTACCGGGTCAGGTACAGCCGATGGTTGTCAGCCCGGATAAGCGCTACCTCTATGTTGGTGTGCGCCCGGAGTTTCGTGTGCTGGCGTACCGTATTGCGCCAGATGACGGTGCGCTGACCTTCGCTGCGGAATCCGCACTGCCGGGAAGCCCGACGCATATTTCCACCGACCATCAGGGGCGTTTTGTCTTTGTTGGATCGTATAACGCCGGTAGCGTTAGTGTGACGCGTCTGGAGGATGGTTTGCCGGTTGAATTGGTGGATGTGGTGGAAGGTCTGGACGGATGCCACTCGGCTAATATCTCACCGGATAATCGCACTCTGTGGGTTCCCGCATTGAAGCAGGATCGTATCTGCCTGTTTGGCCTCAGTGATGATGGCAAACTGATAGCGCAGGATCCCGCGGAAGTGACCACCGTCGAAGGTGCAGGGCCACGCCATATGGCGTTCCATCCGAATCAGCAATATGCCTACTGTGTCAATGAGCTGAACAGTTCGGTTGACGTCTGGGAATTGAAAGATCCGCACGGCAAAATTGAGTGTGTACAGACGCTGGATATGATGCCTGCTGATTTTTCTGATACCCGCTGGGCTGCGGATATCCATATTACGCCGGATGGCCGCCATCTGTATGCCTGTGACCGTACCGCCAGCTTGATTACTGTGTTCAGCGTTTCAGAAGACGGTAGCGTGCTGAATAAAGAGGGCTTCCAGCCAACCGAAGCGCAGCCGCGTGGATTCAATATCGATCACAGTGGTAAATACCTGATTGCTGCCGGGCAGAAGTCACACCATATTGCGGTGTATGAAATCACTGGTGAGCAGGGACTTCTGACTGAGAAAGGTCGCTATGCGGTAGGACAAGGCCCAATGTGGGTAGTGGTTAACGCGTATTAAGCATTCGCATCACTTATCTTAAGCCAGTCCCGTTGGTTCGGGGCTGGCTTTTTTTCTGTAGGTGTTGCAATATGTGATAATATTGTGTGTAGGGGACACATATCAATACACGTATTAGGGGGGCGTATGCCAGTCGCGAAAATGCGCACTAAAAAAACGGTGACTGTAACAATTGAGCCGCAACTGATTCAGGAAGCGCGCGCGGCGGGGATCAATATGTCAAAGACCCTGACGAATGCACTCAAAGCTGAAATTCACCAACTGGAAGTTGCCCGTTGGAAGAAAGAGAATGAGTCTGCCATTGACTATCTTAACCAGTTAACGGAAGAGAATGGACTGCTATCGGATACCTACAGGACGTTTTGACGATGCAATTTATGGCCTACAAAAATACGGGGAAACCGACAGCCTACCCCTATTTGCTTGATGTTCAGAGCGATATTATAGGGCGGAGAAATACACGCGTTGTGATTCCTTTATTTCCAGCTGGAAACTACATAGGTCCACGTAGTGAACAATTGACGCCGATGCTCAATTTAGAGGGGGAAGATTTTGTGCTTATGACACACGAGCTTGCCAGCATTCCTGAGCATGTTTTGGGCTGTGAATTTTGTAGCGCGGCAGATTATGAAAATACGATTAAATCAGCGCTGAATTTTCTTTTCTATGGGATTCAGTAAGCAGACGTAAGAATGGTGTACAGAAATCAAAAAGAGGGCTCCAGGCCCTCTTTTTGATCGCGCTAAACAATTACTGCTTCGGCTCTGCAACCACTTTACTACCGACACCGCGGTTGTTGTATTCCCACATGCGGTTAAAGTTGGTGTCGTTCAGGTTACGCTGAATTTCACCTTTATCATCTTCCGCACCGGTGTTACCCGCGAATGGACGCTTGGCGATAACACTGTCAGCCCATGGTTTCGCCATGTTAAAGCCTTCGTTGATCACGCTGTCACGAATAACCACCTGACCATTAGTGTTCGCATCAACATCCAGCGAGCGGCCCAGTTGCGCCACACCATCGCCACTTGCCGTAAAGCGGCTGTTGGTGACGAGGAAGCCGTAGTAAATGTTCGACAGCGTTGCCGGGGCAAATACGTAAGCTTCCTGCTGAGTTCGTGAGTTCACCACACGGAAATCAGTATTATCAAACACCACCGCGCCGCGACCAGACACGATATCCACATCGCCTTCAATGTAGCTGTTAGTGACCAGTGTACGCGGTTGACGATCGTTTTCCAGACGGTTTTGCACGCCGCTGTTAGTAACGAAGAAGGTATTCTGGCGACCCAGGATATTGACGTTGTTAATCTGAACTTTATCGCCATCGGTACGCAGCGCAACTGCCGGGTGATTACCTGCATCAACGCTGTCACCCAGATTGTTTTCAATGGTCAGATTCTGCAATTGCAGGCCGTTGTTTTGTGACCAAACCACCGCAGAACACATCACGCCAATATTCGGACCGCGCTTGTTCTGGCAGTTATCGAACATATACCACGCCGGTTTGCCTGGCATATATTTACCACCCGGGTTCACTGAACGACGCCAGTCTGCGGTGCTCATATCACCGTCAATGGCCTGGCCGATTTTCACATCAAGTGGTTTTTCGCCTGTACCGTATAAGGTCAGGCTACCCGTGGCAGCAGGGATGTAGACCGTGCCCTGATATTCACCCGGCATAATGGCGATATATTGACGTTTATTGGTACGTTTTATGATTGCTGCATCAACCGCCGCCTGAATAGTGGTGTGGGTAACGCCTTGCGTACCTGCCGGGCCGACAACAAAATCAGGCTGCGCTGGCAGGGAAATAGAAGAAGGGGTCCACGGCGCAGTATTTGGCGTCAGTGCTGAAAAATAGTGTGCGGCAACGAAATTTTTGGCTTCACTCGCCGACAGAATCGGGCGCGAGGAGGTGCCAGGCGCGGTCTGATCGGAAGGAATTTGATCGGGCGAGGTTGAGCTACAGGCAGTCAGCGTCACGCCAAAAGCCATAGCCAGCGCCAGACGGGAAACTGATGATATGTTCACAGGTTGCTCCGGGCTTTGAAAGTTATCCATTGAAGCCTGCTTTTTTATACTAAGTTGAGCGAAACGGGAAGGCGAAAAGGTAAAAAGTTGTTTTTTATCGCAGCAATGTCTGGCGTTGAGAGTCCTTATATCACAATTAGATAACAATTGTGGTCCATCAGGTTGACAACATCCGCAGGATGCAAAATAAATGTCTATACAACCTATGACAAGTGGTGAGTCGAATGCAGCAGTTTTTCCCTGATGATGCTATCTGGCGCAATGTCCGCCTGGCGACCATGGATCCTGAACGTGATACACCGTATGGCCTGGTGGATGGCCATGCGCTGATCGTCCGTCAGGGTAAGATTCGAGATATTGTGCCTGAATCATCGTTATACCTTACCCACGATAATACATTTGATATGCAGGGGCGGCTGATTACACCGGGTCTGATTGACTGTCATACGCACCTGGTGTTTGGCGGGAATCGCGCAGGCGAATGGGAACAGAGACTGAACGGAGTTTCCTATCAGCAAATCAGCGCCCAGGGGGGAGGAATCAATGCTACCGTCTCTGCGACTCGTCGCGTTTCAGCCGAACAACTCTTTCGCGTAGCGCAGGCGCGGATGGCGCAGCTAAAAAACGAAGGCGTTACGCTACTCGAGATTAAATCAGGTTACGGCCTGGATTTAGCGACTGAAGAGAAGATATTACGCGTGGTGTCAGCACTGGCGGCGGAAAATATCATTGAAATCAGCCCTACGCTGTTGGCTGCGCATGCCACGCCTGTGGAGTACCGTGACGACCCTGATGGCTACATTACGCTGGTATGCGAGACTATTTTGCCGCAGTTGTGGAAAAAAGGTCTGTTTGAGACCGTCGATCTGTTTTGTGAAAGCGTCGGGTTCACGCTGACACAGAGTGAACGTGTATTTCAGGCCGCTCAGGCACTGGGCATCCCGGTGAAAGGTCATGTTGAGCAACTCTCATTGCTTGGTGGTGCGCAACTGGTAAGCCGCTACCACGGTTTGTCAGCCGATCATATTGAATACCTGGATGAAGCCGGAGTGGTGGCGATGAGCCAAAGTGGTACGGTCGGGGTTCTGTTGCCGGGGGCATTTTACTTCCTCAAAGAACAGCAGCGCCCACCAGTGGAATGGCTGCGTCACTATCAGGTGCCAATGGCGGTGGCAACGGATTTCAATCCTGGCACCAGTCCGTTTATTAGCCTGCACTGGGCGATGAATATGGCCTGCGTACAGTTTGGCTTAACGCCAGAGGAGGCCTGGGCTGGCGTAACCCGTCATGCGGCTCGTGCGCTTGGTCGTCATGACACTCACGGACAACTGAAGGCCGGATTCGTTGCCGATTTTGTGGTCTGGGATGCGCAACTGCCGGTGGAAATTCTCTACGAACCTGGCCGCAACCCACTTTATCAACGTGTATTCAGAGGGCAAATATCATGATGAACTGGCAACCCGCATCACCTGCGCTCTGGCAGGGACGCGATGATCGTGTTGAGTCAGCGAATGCGTTGCGTCTGTTTCAGACCATCACGCTTAGTCCGGCGTTCGCCCCTGAAATGTATCGTGAACAGATTGCGCTGCTTGGATTTGCCTGCGACGAAGGTGTGAAACGTAATCAGGGGCGTGCGGGGGCGGCCGGTGCACCCGACGCGCTGCGTAAGGCGCTGGCAAATTTAGCCAGTCACAGTGGTCATGACAGGCTGGTGGACCTGGGAAATATTGTAGCGCAGTCCCCGGACCTTGAAGGTGCACAGCAGGCGCTACGCAGTGCGATACAACGCTGTCAGCTGGCAGAGATGCGCACCTTTGTATTAGGTGGCGGGCACGAAACCGCATTCGCTCACGGTGCAGGTCTACTGGATGCGTTCCCGCGTTCAAAAGTGGGTATAGTGAATCTCGATGCACATCTGGATTTACGTCATGCCGAACAGGCCACATCAGGGACGCCGTTTCGCCAGTTGGCAGAGCTTTGCGACGAGCAGCAGCGCGAGTTTTATTACGCCTGCGTGGGTGTCAGTCGGGCGGCAAACACTCAGGCGTTGTGGGATGAAGCGCAACGACGCGGTGTCACTGTGGTGGAAGATTTGCATTGCCATCAGGCGCAGGCACAGATAGCACAGTTTGTCGCCAGCGTAGATGTTATCTATCTGACGATTGACCTCGACGTTTTACCGGTCTGGGAAATGCCGGCGGTGTCTGCGCCTGCTGCGCTGGGCGTTCCGCTGGCGACGGTACTGGGTTTAATTGAACCTCTTTGTTGCAGTGGTAAATTACAGGCGGTGGACATGGTTGAATTTAATCCCCGCTTTGACGATGATGGCAGGGCAGCACGCGTTGCGGCGCGGCTTGGCTGGCAAATCGCGCACTGGTGGCGCTGACATGCCTGATAGTGGTTCGCTTATCAGGCCGATGCCGTGGTCGCTATCTGGCAATTAAAACTCTCTGCTTAAGGAAGGCTTACGCATGCTCCCATCCCGCAACCGTTCAGCTCCGGCCCCTTTTTACGAAAAGGTCAAACAGGAGATCAGCGACAAAATTGCCAGTGGCATCTGGCAAGCGCACGACCGTATCCCGTCGGAAGCGGAACTGGTGGCGCAGTATGGTTTTAGTCGAATGACCATTAACCGGGCGCTGCGTGAGCTAACGGATGAAGGATTGTTGGTGCGCTTGCAGGGGGTCGGGACATTTGTCGCCGAGCCAAAAGGTCAGTCTGCGCTGTTCGAAATTCGCAGTATCGCGGATGAAATCATTGCCCGGCAGCATCAGCACCGGTGCGAGGTTTTGACGCTGGAAAGAACTCAGGCAAGTGCTCTGCAGGCTACGGCGTTGAACGTTGCAGAGGGCACGTCCATTTTTCACTCCATCATGGTGCACTATGAAAACGATCAGCCGGTGCAGATTGAAGATCGCTGTGTGAATGCGGAAATTGTGCCGGAATACCTGACGCAGGATTACAGCCAGACCACGCCGCACGCTTACTTGTCGCTGATTGCGCCGCTGACAGAAGGTGAGCATATTGTGGAAGCCGTGCGAGCCAGTGCAGAAGAGTGTGCGCTACTGAACATTAAAGAACACGATCCCTGTCTGCTAATCCGTCGCCGGACCTGGTCGGCGTCACATATTGTCTCCCATGCCCACTTGCTCTTTCCGGGTTCCCGCTACCGTCTGCAGGGACGTTTTATGTCCTGATACGAGGACGCAAAAACCGTGATTGCTGACGCAATATAACAAAAATGTATCGCATTTGTTAAATGCGGCCTTGCGACAACTTGTATAGACAAGTATATGTTACTTATCTGTCCGATCGTTCGTGAGGAGTGTTTTACCATGCCCCAAAGCAAGTATCGTCAGCAGGATATTCGGGCCCCAAGAGGCACGAACTTAACAGCCAAAAGCTGGTTGACCGAAGCGCCGCTGCGCATGTTAATGAATAACCTTGATCCCGAGGTGGCGGAAAATCCCCACGAGCTGGTGGTTTACGGCGGGATTGGTCGCGCCGCGCGTGACTGGGAATGTTATGACGCCATCATCAAGGCGCTGACCGGACTGGAAGCCGACGAAACTTTGTTAGTGCAGTCCGGTAAACCGGTCGGCGTGTTCAAAACCCATGACAATGCACCACGGGTCTTAATCGCCAACTCCAATCTGGTCCCGCACTGGGCGACCTGGGAACACTTTAACGAACTGGACGCGAAAGGGCTGGCGATGTACGGCCAGATGACTGCCGGGAGCTGGATCTACATTGGCAGTCAGGGCATCGTGCAGGGAACCTATGAAACCTTCGTCGAAGCAGGACGTCAGCATTATCAAGGCAACCTGAGCGGACGCTGGGTGCTGACCGCCGGATTGGGGGGGATGGGCGGGGCGCAACCGTTGGCCGCAACCCTGGCGGGCGCCTGTTCGCTGAACATTGAATGTCAGCAAAGCCGTATCGACTTCCGTCTGCGTACCCGCTATGTGGATGAGCAGGCAACTTCGCTTGATGACGCACTGGCGCGTATCGAAAAATACACCCGCGCGGGGAAAGCGGTTTCCATTGCGCTGTGTGCCAACGCCGCTGACATTGTGCCTGAACTGGTCAAGCGTGGTGTGCGTCCGGATATGGTTACCGACCAGACCAGCGCCCATGACCCGCTGCACGGTTATTTGCCGTCCGGCTGGAGCTGGGAAGAGTATCAGGCGAAAGCAATATCCGATCCGCAGGGTACGGTTCAGGCAGCGAAACGTTCGATGGCGACGCATGTGCAGGCGATGCTGGCCTTTAGCAAACTGGGCGTTCCGACATTTGACTACGGCAATAACATTCGTCAGATGGCAAAAGAGATGGGTGTGGAAAATGCCTTTGATTTCCCTGGATTTGTGCCGGCCTACATTCGGCCGCTGTTCTGTCGCGGCATTGGCCCGTTCCGCTGGGTGGCGCTTTCCGGCGATCCGCAGGATATTTATAAGACCGATGCCAAAGTAAAAGAGATCGTGGCCGACGATAAGCATCTCCATCACTGGCTGGATATGGCGCGTGAGCGGATTAATTTCCAGGGGTTACCTGCGCGTATCTGTTGGGTAGGGCTGGAGTGGCGACAAAAGCTGGGTCTGGCGTTTAACGAGATGGTGCGTAGTGGTGAAGTTTCCGCACCTATCGTCATTGGTCGCGATCACCTGGATTCTGGATCGGTTGCCAGCCCTAACCGTGAAACCGAATCCATGCGTGACGGTTCAGACGCCGTGTCCGACTGGCCGCTGCTGAACGCGCTCCTTAATACTGCCAGCGGTGCGACCTGGGTATCACTGCACCATGGCGGCGGGGTAGGAATGGGCTTCTCCCAGCATGCCGGGATGGTGATTGTCTGCGATGGTACTGATGAAGCCGCCGCACGTATCGCCCGGGTATTACATAACGATCCGGCGACGGGCGTGATGCGTCATGCCGATGCCGGGTATGACATTGCTGTGGAATGTGCTGTCGAAGAAGGGCTGAACTTGCCGATGGTTGCCGCAACGCAGGGGAAACGCTGATATGAATACCATTACCTTAACGCCGGGCCATCTGAGCTTTGCACAGTTGCGCGATATCTGGCAGCAGCCGGTACAGTTGAGACTGGATACCAGCGCGGTTGACGCCATTAATGCCAGTGTGGACTGCGTCAATAAGATTGTTGCCGAAGGCCGCACGGCTTACGGCATCAATACGGGTTTTGGACTGCTGGCCCAGACCCGTATTGCCACTGAAGATTTGCAAAATCTCCAGCGTTCGCTGGTGCTTTCTCATGCGGCGGGCGTCGGCGAACCGCTGGATGATGCGATGGTGCGTCTGATCATGGTGCTGAAAATCAACAGTCTGGCGCGCGGTTTCTCCGGTATTCGCCTGAGCGTGATTGAAGCGCTGATTGCACTGGTGAATGCGGAGGTTTACCCGTTGATCCCGGCGAAAGGCTCGGTCGGGGCATCGGGCGATCTGGCTCCGCTGGCGCATATGTCGCTCACCTTGTTGGGTGAGGGTAAGGCACGCTGGCGGGGAGAATGGCTTCCGGCCGCAGAAGCGCTGAAGAAGGCCGGGCTGGAGCCGATCACGCTGGAGGCGAAGGAAGGGCTGGCGTTGTTGAATGGTACACAGGCATCCACGGCTTTTGCTCTGCGCGGGTTGATTGAAGCGCAGGAACTGTTTGCCTCGGCGACAGTATGCGGGGCGCTGACCACCGAAGCGGTGCTGGGCTCCCGACGTCCGTTTGATGCCCGTATTCATGCCGCCCGGGGACAGCGTGGGCAAATTGATGCCGCCTCTCTTTATCGCCACGTGCTGACCGATTCCACAGCGCTTTCGCAGTCGCACCATAACTGCGAAAAAGTGCAGGATCCATATTCTTTGCGCTGTCAGCCGCAGGTGATGGGGGCGTGCCTGACGCAAATGCGCCAGGTTATGGAGGTGCTGCTGGTGGAAGCCAATGCAGTTTCAGATAACCCGCTGGTGTTTGCCGAAGAGGGGGATGTTATTTCTGGCGGCAATTTCCATGCGGAACCGGTGGCGATGGCGGCGGATAATCTGGCGCTGGCGATTGCGGAAATAGGTGCTTTATCAGAGCGACGTATTGCGTTGATGATGGATAAGCACATGTCACAGTTACCGCCTTTCCTGGTCAAAAACGGCGGGGTCAACTCCGGCTTTATGATTGCTCAGGTCACAGCCGCCGCGCTTGCCAGCGAGAACAAAGCACTGGCGCACCCGCACAGCGTAGACAGTTTGCCGACCTCGGCTAACCAGGAAGACCATGTGTCAATGGCGCCTGCGGCCGGTCGTCGACTGTGGGAGATGGCGGCCAATACGCGCGGGGTGATTGCCGTGGAGTGGCTGGCGGCCTGTCAGGGAATCGATTTGCGAGAAGGACTGACCTCAAGCCCGCTGCTGGAACAGGCGCGTCAGGCATTGCGTGAACAGGTTTCACACTATACACAGGACCGTTTTTTCGCCCCGGATATTGAGTGCGCGACCGAGTTGTTAGCGCAGGGAACCTTGCTGAAGCTGGTGCCCGAGTTTCTGTAAGAAAATGCCGGATGGCGCTGACGCTTATCCGGCTCAGAGATTAACTGAACAGTGCGGTGATTGACGCGCTGGCGAGCGAGTGGAAATGGACGTTAAATCCGACCATCGCTCCGCTGGCGCCCTCATCAACATCAAGACGCTCCACATCCAGCGCATGAACCGTAAAGATATAACGATGCGTTTCTCCTTTTGGTGGCGCCGCGCCGCCATAGCCCGCTTTACCAAAATCCGTGCGTGTCTGAATGACTCCCTCCGGCAGCGCAACCAGACCGGAGCCGAATCCTTGTGTCAGTACACGGGTATCTGCAGGCAGGTTGACTACCACCCAGTGCCACCAGCCGGAGCCGGTTGGCGCATCAGGATCGTAACAGGTCACAACAAAGCTTTTGGTCCCGGCAGGTACATCATCCCATAGCAGATGCGGGGAGATATTATCTCCGTCATACCCCATACCGTTAAATACATGGCGATGCGGGAGCTTCTCCCCGTCGCGCAGATCGTTACTCATTAGTTTCATGCTGACTCCTCTCGTTAGCCAAAAAGTGTAGCCAGAAACCTCATAACTTACCGCCGATTATTGGCTAAAAAATGTTTCATTGCGCACAGCATCGTTCACGACCTGCGTCAGGCGACGCAGTTGATCTGGCTGGATAATGTACGGCGGCATCAGGTAGATGAGTTTGCCAAACGGCCGGATCCACACGCCTTGTTCAACGAAGAACTTTTGTAACGCCGCCATATTCACCGGATGCGTGGTTTCTATCACACCGATGGCGCCGAGTACGCGTACATCGGCGACATATGCGGAATCAGCTGCAGGTGCCAGTTCGCTGCGCAATTGTTCTTCAATAGCTGCGACCTGCGCACGCCACTCGCCTGTTTCCAGCAGAGACAAACTGGCGGAGGCGACGGCGCAGGCCAGCGGGTTACCCATAAAAGTCGGGCCGTGCATAAAGCAGCCAGCCTCGCCGTTGCTGATGGTTGCCGCGACCTGACGGGTGGTCAGGGTGGCGGAAAGTGTCATCGTCCCGCCGGTTAATGCTTTACCAAGGCACAAAATATCCGGCGCAATGTTGGCGTGTTCACAGGCAAACAGCTTCCCGGTACGGCCAAACCCGGTGGCGATTTCATCGGCAATCAGCAGGATCCCTTCGCGGTCGCACATCCTGCGAATGCGTTTTAACCATTCAGGATGGTACATGCGCATGCCGCCTGCACCCTGCACAATCGGCTCCAGGATAATGGCTGCAATCTCATGGCGATGCGCGGCCATCAAACGGGCAAAGGGCACGATGTCCAGCTCATTCCATTCGCCGTCCATCCGACTCTGCGGGGCAGGGGCGAAGAGGTTTTCCGGCAGATACCCTTTCCACAGGCTGTGCATTGAGTTGTCGGGATCGCAGACCGACATCGCGCCGAAGGTGTCTCCGTGATAGCCGTTACGAAATGTCAGGAAACGCTGGCGAGATTCGCCTTTTGCCTGCCAGTATTGCAGCGCCATTTTCATTGCCACTTCGACGGCAACAGAGCCTGAATCCGCGAGGAAAACGCATTCCAGTGCCTCTGGCGTCATGGCGACCAACTGGCGGCACAGCGAAATGGCAGGGGCATGGGTAATGCCGCCAAACATCACATGTGACATGTCATCGATCTGCGTTTTCATTGCGGCGTTCAACTGCGGGTGGTTGTAACCGTGGATTGCTGACCACCAGGATGACATGCCGTCAATCAGTCTCTCACCGCTGGATAAAATCAGTTCGCAACCTTCGGCACGCGCTACCGGATACACCGGTAACGGGGAGGTCATGGAGGTGTAAGGGTGCCAAATATGGCGTTGGTCAAAGGCAATATCGTCAGTTGTCATAATCGACTTGTAAACCAAATTAAAAAGATTTAGGTTTACAAGTCTACACCAAACTAACAACGAAACGTACACCAATATGGCTCACTCTTCTCGCTGGACAATGTCGCAAGTCACCGAATTATTTGAAAAACCCCTGCTGGATCTGCTGTTCGAGGCGCAACAGATCCACCGTCAGCATTTTGACCCGCGGCAGGTACAGGTGAGTACACTGCTGTCGATTAAAACCGGTGCCTGCCCGGAAGACTGTAAATACTGCCCACAAAGTTCCCGCTATAAAACCGGTCTGGAAACAGAACGATTGATGGAAGTTGAGCAGGTACTGGACTCTGCGCGTAAAGCCAAGCAAGCGGGTTCAACACGTTTCTGCATGGGGGCGGCATGGAAGAATCCGCACGAGCGCGATATGCCTTATCTGGAGCAGATGGTACAGGGCGTGAAAGAACTGGGACTGGAAGCCTGTATGACGCTGGGAACGCTGGATGAAACGCAGGCCCAACGTCTTGCCCGTGCGGGGCTGGATTACTACAACCACAACCTCGACACTTCGCCAGAATTCTACGGCAATATCATCACGACTCGTTCCTATCAGGAACGTCTTGATACGCTGGATAAAGTGCGTGAGGCCGGGATCAAAGTCTGCTCAGGCGGTATCGTCGGGTTAGGTGAAACGGTCACCGATCGCGCCGGGTTGTTGCTGCAACTGGCGAATCTTCCCACGCCGCCGGAAAGCGTGCCCATCAACATGCTGGTGAAGGTGAAAGGCACTCCACTGGCGGATAACGACGATGTGGATGCATTTGATTTTATCCGCACTATCGCTGTAGCGCGGATCATGATGCCGACCTCGTACGTGCGTCTTTCCGCTGGCCGCGAGCAGATGAATGAGCAAACTCAGGCGATGTGTTTTATGGCCGGGGCCAACTCTATTTTCTACGGCTGCAAACTGTTGACCACGCGGAACCCGAACGAAGATAAAGATCTGCTGCTGTTCCGCAAGCTGGGGCTTAACCCGCAGCAAACGGCGGTACTGGCGGGCGATAACGAACAGCAACAGCGTCTGGAGCAGGCTCTGCGTACGCCGGACACTGATGATTACTACAATGCGGCGACAGTATGACCTGGCAGCAAAAAATAGACGATGCGCTGGCGGTGCGTCGTTCTGTCGATGCCCTGCGCCGCCGTTATGCGGTGACGCAGGGGGCAGGACGCTGGCTACAGGCCGATGGTCGCCAGTATCTGAATTTCTCCAGTAATGATTATCTCGGTTTAAGCCACCATCCGCAGATTGTGTGCGCGTGGCAGCAGGGAGCAGAACGCTTTGGCGTTGGCAGCGGTGGCTCAGGTCACGTAAGCGGCTATTCCATCGCGCATCAGGCACTGGAAGAGGAGCTGGCGCAGTGGCTGGGCTATTCACGTGCGCTGTTATTTATCTCCGGTTTTGCCGCCAATCAGGCGGTCATTACCGCACTGATGGAAAAAAACGATCGTATCGTCGCCGATCGCCTCAGTCATGCTTCACTGTTGGAGGCCGCAAGCCTGAGCCCGGCAGTGTTGCGCCGTTTTAGCCATAACGATCCGCAGCATCTGGCCCGCCTGCTGGCTACCCCCTGTCCGGGGCAGCAACTGGTGGTGACTGAAGGTGTGTTCAGCATGGATGGTGACAGTGCACCACTGGCGGAAATCCACGCGGCGGCGCAACAGCATAATGGCTGGCTGTTGGTGGATGATGCGCACGGCATTGGCGTGACCGGTGAAGAAGGGCGCGGTTCGTGCTGGCGGCATCAGGTTAAGCCTGAGCTGTTGGTGGTGACGTTCGGGAAAGGGTTTGGCGTCGGCGGTGCGGCAATCCTCTGCTCTGACAGTGTAGCCGATTATCTGCTGCAGTTTGCCCGTCACTTGATCTACAGCACCAGTATGCCTCCGGCTCAAGCTCAGGCGTTGCGTGCTGCGCTGGCAGTGATCCGCAGTCGTGAAGGTGATGAGCGGAGAGCAAAGCTGGCGATGCTAATTCAACGTTTTCGGGCAGGAGTGGATACCCCAGATTTAAAACTGGTGAATTCAGACAGCGCCATTCAGCCGCTAATCGTTGGTGATAACCATAAAGCCTTACGGCTGGCCGATGCCCTGCGCCAGCAGGGATGTTGGGTGACAGCAATCCGTCCTCCCACCGTACCCGCCGGTACAGCCAGACTGCGACTGACGCTGACGCAGGCACATGAAATCCAGGATATCGATCGTTTGCTGGAGGTATTGCATGGCGCTGGTTAATAAGCAAGCCATTGCGGCTGCGTTCGGACGTGCTGCTACCTATTATGAACAACACGCCGGGTTACAGCGCCAGAGCGCTGATGCGTTACTGGCGCTACTGGCGGGTCGTGAATATGCACATGTACTGGACGCCGGTTGTGGACCCGGACGCATGAGTCTTTACTGGCGGGAGCGGGGGTGTGATGTCACCGCCCTGGATCTTTCGCCTCAGATGCTGGCGGAGGCGCAACGACAAAATGTTGCCCATCACTATCTGATGGCGGATATCGAAGCCATTCCGCAGGATACAGCGACCTTCGACCTGGCCTGGAGCAACCTGGCTGTGCAGTGGTGTGGTGATTTACGCAGCGCGTTAAGCGAGCTTTACCGGGTTGTACGCCCTGGTGGGACGGTGGCTTTTAGTACGCTGGTACACGGCTCCATGCCGGAGTTGCGTCAGGCATGGCAGGCTGTAGATAACCGGGCGCATGCCAATAATTTTTTGTCTGTGGAGCAACTTAAAAATGCCCTGCATGGCTGGGATGCTGGCTACCACACCCATGCCGTGACGTTATGGTTTGACGACGCGCTGAGCGCGATGCGTTCGCTCAAAGGTATCGGAGCAACGCATTTGCATGAAGGTCGTGAACAGCGTGTGCTGACCCGCTCACAGCTACACCAGTTACAGTTAGCCTGGCCCTGTCAGCAGGGGAGATATCCGCTGACGTATCATCTTTTTTTGGGAGTGATTCAACGTGACTAAAACGTATTTTGTCACCGGGACGGACACCGAGGTAGGTAAAACCGTCGCCAGCTGCGCACTGTTACAGGCAGCCGCAGAGAGGGGATACCGGGCAGTCGGGTATAAGCCAGTGGCTTCGGGGAGTGAAATGACCGCTGATGGCCTGCGTAACAGTGATGCTCTGGCGCTGCAGCGCAACAGTACGCTGGAGATAGAATATGTGGATATTAATCCGTATACCTTCGCTGAACCCACTTCGCCACATATTATCAGCGCTGACGAAGGAAGACCGATTTTGGCCCCGGTGATGTCTGCCGGTTTACGTGCGCTTGAAGAGCAGGCTGACTGGGTGCTGGTGGAAGGGGCTGGTGGATGGTTTACACCGCTTTCGCCGACGCTGAGTTTTGCTGACTGGGTACAAACGGAGCAATTGCCGGTCATTCTGGTCGTTGGCGTGAAGCTTGGTTGTATCAACCACGCCATCCTGACCGCGCAGGCGGTGCTGCAGGCTGGCCTGACGCTTGCCGGATGGGTCGCTAATGACGTGATGCCGCCGGGTAAACGTCACGCTGAATATATGGCGACGCTGACGCGTTCTCTCCCGGCACCGTTGCTGGGAGAGATCCCATGGCTGGCGGAAGATCCGCTGCGGGTATCGACAGGGCAATATATCGATCTTAGCGTTTTATCTCTGGCGTCCCCCAGTCGTTGAGAAGCGGATCGTTGAGTTGTGTCATCGCTCCCTGTGCGACATTGCGCCCGCGATGCAACAGGCAATAGCAGTCGGCGACCCGGCGAATGAATGGCAAGCTTTGCTCCGCAAGCATAATCGCGATGCCCAGCTCCTGGCTCAGCCGCACGATCAAATTTCCCAGCTTGTGGATATACGCTTGGCCCGTCCCCCGCGTCGGTTCATCGAGGATCAGCAGACGTGGGCGCGTAACCAGAGCGCTGGCGAGTGCCAGCTGGTACTGATTGTCATCTGACAGTATCGCCCCTTTGCTGCGACGCAGAACGTACAACTGTGGGAAGAGGCGGTAAATATCGCTGCTGCTCATTGCCTCGCTTTCGCCAACCGCCTTACGCGCAATATGCAGATTCTCTTCTACCGTCAACTGCGAAAAAATACGCCGCTCTTGTGAAACGTAGCCAATACCCAGCGCGATGCGACTGGCCGCGGGGATTGGACGCAGATCGCGCGGTGGCGCACCGGCCTGATGCCAAAACATGGTGCCACTTTCGATAGGTAAATTACCGGTGATGCAATTCACCAGTGTGGTTTTTCCCATACCTGGCAGTCCCAGCACGCCAGTACACTTACCGGGCATCAAGTCGAGATCCACATCCCATAGCGTGTGCTGATTACCGTAATAGTGATTCACTGCGCGAAGACTTAGCATAGATTTTCTCCATCATGATGTTATCCGCCCCACGAGCAGGGAGTGGGAAGAAAAGTGCAAATCTCTTGCCAGAAGAGGAGCCAGGGAGATAAACAGCGTGATAAGCGATTTGCGTACATTAAATGACAAAGCACAGAGATGATTTCCGGCACCAGGGTGCACATTGCCAGTGCTTGTGAGCGTCATGGTGGTGCAGATAGCAAAATGATGAAAATGCGAGCAAGATCTCGGCTGCTGCAGGTCGCTTCGTTAGCTGATAAATATCAAAAATTAGCGATAATTTTTTTTTATTACCCCAGAAAAGACCATAGATGTGTTTTCGCCAGGCGGCAGTCAGTACGGGCTGGAGGCAGTTATCCACTATTCCTGTGGATAACCTTGTGCATTAGAGTTAGAAAACACAATGTAAGCGAGAGAAGACGCGGCTTGCGACTAAATTGGTGCGAAAGACGTCTCGAGAGAATAGTCATTTAAATACAAATTGTTAGATAAAATCAATGGCTGTCGCAGAAGTGTCATGCGTTGCCACAAAACTTTCATCCGGTAGCTTGACAAATGTTAAAAAAGTCATTGGTCTGGGGATAACACATTTTTACTGGTGTTTTATCTCGTCAGCGCCAAAATTTTCGTCCACAGTGACGGGCTTTCTGATGGCGTAACAGATATATTCTGGCGCGTTACTGTTTTTTCATCCAGTATATTTTACTGGCAAAATGTACGACTGCGAGTAAAATTACACACCTGCCCGCCCATTGCTTCAGGTAGCTGCTCATGAGTAAACCGTTCAAACTGAATTCCGCTTTTAAACCCTCTGGCGATCAGCCTGAGGCGATTCGTCGCCTGGAAGAAGGGCTGGAGGATGGGCTTGCGCATCAAACGCTGCTGGGCGTAACGGGGTCGGGAAAAACATTCACCATTGCCAACGTGATAGCTGACTTACAGCGTCCCACAATGGTGCTGGCGCCTAACAAGACGCTGGCAGCCCAGCTATATGGTGAGATGAAAGAGTTCTTTCCGGATAATGCGGTTGAGTATTTTGTCTCCTACTACGACTATTATCAGCCGGAAGCGTATGTGCCGAGTTCTGATACGTTTATCGAGAAAGATGCGTCGGTAAACGAGCATATTGAGCAGATGCGACTGTCGGCGACCAAGGCGCTGCTGGAGCGTCGGGATGTGGTGGTCGTGGCCTCGGTTTCCGCGATCTATGGTTTGGGTGACCCGGACCTGTATCTGAAAATGATGCTGCACCTGACGGTGGGGATGATTATCGATCAGCGGGCCATTCTGCGCCGTCTGGCGGAGTTGCAATATACCCGTAACGATCAGGCATTCCAGCGCGGTACTTTCCGTGTGCGCGGTGAAGTGATCGACATCTTCCCGGCTGAGTCTGACGATATTGCGCTGCGCGTGGAGCTGTTTGATGAAGAAGTTGAGCGTCTGTCATTGTTTGACCCGCTGACCGGGCAGGTTGAATCAACCATCCCGCGCTACACCATCTATCCTAAAACACACTACGTGACGCCTCGCGAACGCATTGTGCAGGCCATGGAAGACATTAAAGTCGAGCTGGCCGAAAGACGTAAAAACCTGCTGGCGAACAACAAACTACTGGAAGAACAGCGCTTAAGCCAGCGTACGCAGTTCGATCTGGAAATGATGAACGAACTGGGATACTGCTCTGGCATTGAAAACTATTCCCGTTATTTGTCCGGGCGAGGGCCAGGCGAGCCGCCGCCGACGTTGTTTGATTACCTGCCAGCCGACGGTCTGTTGGTAGTGGATGAGTCCCACGTCACCATTCCGCAAATTGGCGGGATGTATCGCGGCGACCGGGCGCGAAAAGAGACGCTGGTCGAGTACGGTTTCCGTCTGCCGTCTGCGCTGGATAACCGCCCGCTGAAGTTTGAAGAGTTTGAAGCACTGGCGCCGCAAACCATCTATGTGTCTGCGACACCAGGTAATTATGAACTGGAGAAATCCGGTGATGAAGTGGTCGATCAGGTCGTACGACCAACCGGTCTGTTGGATCCGGTTATTGAGGTGCGTCCGGTAGCGACGCAGGTCGACGATCTGCTCTCTGAAATTCGTATCCGCGCGGCGATTAATGAGCGCGTACTGGTCACGACGCTGACCAAACGGATGGCGGAAGATCTCACGGAATACCTCGAAGAGCACGGCGAGAGAGTGCGCTATCTGCACTCGGACATCGACACCGTGGAGCGGATGGAAATCATCCGTGACCTGCGCCTGGGCGAGTTTGACGTGTTAGTCGGCATCAACCTGTTACGTGAGGGCCTGGACATGCCTGAGGTCTCTCTGGTGGCTATTCTGGACGCAGATAAAGAAGGGTTCTTGCGTTCTGAGCGATCGCTTATCCAGACCATTGGTCGTGCGGCACGTAACATCAACGGAAAAGCGATCCTCTACGGCGATAAAATTACCGCCTCGATGGCGAAGGCGATTAGTGAAACCGAACGTCGTCGCGAGAAGCAGCAGCAGTACAACGAAGAGCACGGTATTACTCCTCAGGGACTGAACAAGAAAGTGGTCGATATTCTGGCGTTGGGTCAGAATATTGCCAAAACAAAAGCCAAAGGCAGAGGGAAGTCTCGCGCCGGGGCGAAGTCCGAGGTAGTTGAGCTGGATATGACGCCGAAGGCGCTGCAGCAGAAAATCCATGAGCTGGAAGGGCTGATGATGCAGCATGCGCAGAACCTGGAGTTCGAAGAGGCAGCACAGATCCGTGACCAGTTGCATCAGCTTCGCGAGCTGTTTATTGCGGCGTCTTAACGCGTTGCCGGATGGCGGGGTAAACCCTTTATCCGGCCTACAAACGTCAAGGTCGGTGTAGGCCTGATAAGCGTCATCAGGCAAATTCGCTCAGCCTAAAGCCTGTACTACTTTTTCCAGCGCGGTGTGCAATAGCTGGCGGTCGTGGCGATAAGGAATATCGCTGGCTTCCAGCACGTCCTGAATCACAATGCGGTCAGTAACGGCCGAAACGTCCACCTTCGGCCCCACAATTACCGCATCAATGACCTTCTTCCCGACGTACTGTTCGATGATTGCCAGCTTATCTCTGAGCGTCAGGCTGGCGGCTGGCAGGCTTAATTCACGCCCCAGATTGCCAATATAAACCATCGGTGCCGGAGTGCGACGCAATGCCTGCGCCAGTTCATCGAGCAGCAGGATCGGCATCAGGCTGGTGTAAAAGCTGCCCGGTCCTATCAGAATCAAATCCGCTTCCGCGATAGCTTCAATCGCTTCCCGCGTGGCCGGGACCTTTGGCGAAAGCATCAACTCCTGAGGGGGAATAGTGAGCTGATCAATATTCACTTCGCCATAGACCTCATGTCCCTGATCGTCGATAGCCATAAGATCCACCGGCAGCTCTGACATCGGAATTAAATGCGCATCCACTTTCAATAGACTGCGAATTAAATTGATGGCTTCCAGAGGCCGCACGCTCAGGTGATCCAGCGCCTTTAACATCAGATTTCCGAGGTTATGCCCGGAAAGCTCGCCATTACCGCCAAAACGATACTCAAACATGGCGGATGCGACGCTTGGCTGGGTAATTAACTGGTTCAGGCAATTACGCATGTCTCCCCAGGCAATACCCCCTTCGGAGCGCCGAATGCGGCCTGTGGAACCGCCATTATCGGTGGTGGTAACAATGCCCGTCAGGCGTGAGCCTAAAGGGGAAAGTGAAGAGAGAGCGCGTCCTAATCCATGCCCTCCGCCGAGAGCGACAACGCGATCCAGATCCGCCAGCGTGCGAGTACGCATATATTTTCCTGATATCAATTGATCAGCGTACAGTAGCGTAAATTGCGTGTTTTCAGCAATTAGCCAGCGGGTTTCAGAGAAAAAATTTTCTGTGATCTACCTCTTTCTGACGAGGCTCACCTTACGACAAGATGATGTATATCAATGCAAAAGTGTGGTTTTTACTTATTCTGTAGCGAAAATGCACGATCATGTCGTTATATACGTGTTTATACAGCGAAAGTGTACATGGCAAAACTACCATTTACACGCTAGTATCGGCATAACCACAATAAACACTCTAGCCACTGCACCTGGGTCAAATGATACGGTGCTTTGGCCGTGACAATGCTTATATGAGATTGTCACCAGGGCGCAGGAAGAAATGACTTCGCCTCCCGTATTTGGAAAGGTGTACATGGGCTCTCAACTTACTGATGCTTTCGCTCGTAAGTTTTACTACTTACGTTTGTCGATTACCGATGTGTGTAACTTTCGTTGCACCTACTGTCTGCCGGATGGCTATAAGCCCGGCGGCGTTACCAATAACGGCTTTCTGACCGTTGATGAAATTCGTCGTGTCACACGTGCGTTCGCCAGCCTGGGAACGGAAAAAGTGCGTCTGACGGGAGGCGAACCGTCCTTGCGTCGCGACTTTACCGACATCATCGCCGCCGTGCGTGAAAATGACGCTATCCGTCAGATTGCGGTAACCACCAACGGGTACCGTCTGGCGCGGGATGCCGCTACCTGGCGCGAAGCGGGACTCACGGCGCTGAACGTCAGCGTCGACAGCCTTGATGCTCGCCAGTTTCACGCCATTACCGGACAGGACAAATTTCAGCAGGTAATGGCTGGTATTGATGCCGCATTTGATGCCGGTTTTGAAAAAGTGAAAGTGAACACCGTGCTGATGCGTGACGTGAACCATCATCAACTGGACACCTTCCTTGCCTGGATCCAGCCGCGTCCAATTCAGTTGCGCTTTATTGAACTGATGGAAACCGGCGAAGGCAGTTCTCTCTTTCGTAAACACCATATCTCCGGGCAGGTTCTGCGCGATGAACTGCTGCGTCGCGGCTGGATTCACCAGCTACGTCAACGCAGCGACGGTCCGGCGCAGGTTTTCTGTCATCCTGATTATGCCGGCGAGATCGGCCTGATCATGCCTTATGAAAAAGACTTCTGCGCCACCTGTAACCGTCTGCGCGTTTCTTCAGTCGGCAAACTTCATTTGTGTTTATTTGGTGAAGGCGGCGTTAGCCTGCGTGATTTGCTGGAGGATGATACGCAGCAGCAAGCGCTGGAAGAGCGTATCTCTGCCGCTCTGCTAGAGAAAAAGCAAACCCACTTCCTGCATCAGAACAATACCGGCATAACCCAGAACCTCTCATATATCGGTGGATAATCTACAAAAAGGAGATTAAAGATGAGTCAGGTAAGCGCTGAATTTATCCCGACACGCATTGCTATTCTTACTGTTTCCAGCCGTCGTGGTGAAGAAGACGACACTTCAGGTCATTATTTGCGTGACTCTGCACTGGAAGCAGGTCATCAGATTGTTGATAAGGCAATTGTCAAAGAGAACCGTTACGCTATTCGCGCCCAGGTCTCTGCCTGGATTGCCAGCGACGACGTGCAGGTAGTGCTCATTACTGGTGGCACGGGGTTGACTGAAGGAGACCAGGCGCCGGAAGCGCTGCAGCCGTTGTTTGACAGAGAAGTCGAAGGTTTTGGCGAAGTGTTCCGTATGCTCTCTTTTGAAGAGATTGGTACTGCGACGCTGCAATCCCGTGCGATTGCCGGGGTCGCCAATAAAACGCTGATTTTCGCTATGCCGGGTTCGACTAAAGCGTGTCGTACCGCCTGGGAAAACATTATTGCGCCGCAGCTTGATGCCCGTACACGTCCGTGTAATTTCCACCCACATTTGAAGAAATAAGTATGTCGCAACTGACTCATATTAACGCCGCTGGCGAAGCGCACATGGTGGATGTCTCCGCCAAAGCGGAAACCGTACGTGAAGCGCGTGCTGAAGCATTCGTCACCATGCGTAGCGAAACTCTGGCAATGATTATCGACGGTAGCCACCATAAAGGCGACGTTTTCGCTACGGCCCGAATTGCCGGTATCCAGGCGGCCAAACGCACCTGGGATCTTATCCCGTTGTGCCACCCACTGATGCTCAGCAAGGTTGAAGTTAATCTGCGCGCCGAGCCGGAGCACAACCGTGTGCGCATTGAGTCGCTGTGTCGTCTGACCGGTAAAACCGGTGTCGAAATGGAAGCTTTAACGGCGGCATCGGTGGCTGCGTTGACCATCTACGACATGTGCAAAGCGGTACAAAAGGATATGGTGATTGGTCCGGTGCGGCTGTTGGCGAAAAGCGGCGGCAAGTCGGGAGATTTTAAGGTGGATGCGCATGATTAAAGTTCTTTTCTTTGCCCAGGTACGTGAACTGGTGGACACGGATGCGTTAGACGTCACAGCAGAATTTCCTACGGTAGAGGCGCTGCGCCAGCATCTGGCCGCCAAAAGCGATCGTTGGGCCCTGGCTCTCGAAGACGGCAAACTGCTGGCTGCGGTTAACCAGACGCTGGTCAGCTTTGATTATCCCGTTAAAGCGGGAGATGAAGTCGCCTTCTTCCCGCCGGTAACCGGAGGCTGAGATGGCTGAAACGCGAATTGTTGTTGGACATGCCCCGTTTAGCGTCGGGGAAGAGTATCCCTGGCTGGCAGAGCGCGACGAAGATGGCGCGGTGGTCACTTTCACCGGTAAAGTCCGGAACCACAACCTCGGCGACAGCGTAAAGGCGTTAACGCTGGAACACTATCCAGGCATGACCGAGAAAGCGCTGGCAGAAATCGTCGAAGAGGCGCGCGAACGCTGGCCGTTAGGTCGCGTAACGGTTATACATCGCATCGGCGAACTGTGGCCTGGGGATGAAATCGTCTTCGTCGGCGTAACCAGCGCACATCGCAGCAGCGCGTTTGATGCCGGCCAGTTCATTATGGATTATCTGAAGACTCGCGCGCCGTTCTGGAAGCGTGAAGCAACGCCGGAAGGCGAACGTTGGGTGGACGCCCGTGACAGCGATAAACAAGCAGCAAAACGCTGGTAGAGTACAATTGTTGTAGGCTCATACTGATTCAGGAGATTGTCATGGACCGATTCCCACGATCCGATTCTATTGTACAGGCCCGTTCCGGTCTGCAAACGTATATGGCGCAGGTGTACGGCTGGATGACCTGTGGGTTGTTACTGACGGCCTTTATTGCGTGGTATGCGGCGAATACGCCAGCGGTAATGATGTTTGTCTTCTCAAGCAAAATTACCTTCTTTGGGCTGATTATTGCCCAGCTTGCGCTGGTGTTTGTTCTTTCGGGCATGGTGCAAAAGCTCAGTGCCGGAATGGCGACCACGCTGTTCATGCTCTACTCGGCATTAACCGGCCTAACGCTGTCGAGTATCTTTATCGTTTATACCTACTCGTCTATCGCCAGCACCTTTGTGGTTACCGGCGGAATGTTCGGCATCATGAGTCTGTATGGTTACACCACCAAACGCGATCTCAGTGGTTTCGGCAATATGTTGTTTATGGCGTTGATCGGCATAGTGCTGGCTTCGTTGGTTAACTTCTGGCTGAAGAGTGAAGCGCTGATGTGGGCGGTGACCTACATTGGAGTGATCGTGTTTGTCGGCCTGACTGCCTATGACACGCAAAAGCTGAAAAATATCGGCGAGCAGATCGACTTGCGTGACAGCTCTAACCTGCGTAAATACGCGATTCTCGGGGCGTTAACGCTGTATCTGGACTTCATCAACCTGTTCCTGATGCTGCTGCGTATTTTCGGCAATCGTCGTTAAATATCTGTTGCCGGATGGCGGTGTTAACAATGCTATCCGGCAATAAATCTCACGGCTATTTTGCCATCGCCTTCTCGTTCTTTACCCGCAGCTTTTTCGCCCGACTCTCCAGTACCAGATAACACACCAGCGCCAGCAGCAACGGAATAAAATAGTAGAGCACCCGGTACGCGAGCAGGGCGGCGATGATCAAGCCTTGCGAGGTCTCTTCTCCTGCCAGCAAGGCGATAAATACGGCTTCAAGTACACCGATCCCCGCAGGAATGTGCACGATCACCCCGGCAATACTGCTCACCAGTAGCACCCCGAGTACAAAGAAATAATCCACGCCCTGGCCTAACAGCAGCCAGATAATTGCCCCCATGACCATCCAGTTGGTACTGGATATTGCCATCTGAATAAGGGCGAATTTCCATGATGGAAGTACCAGTTTTTGACCTTTAATCGTGATGTGGCGATGTTTGGCAAATGCGCAAAACCACAGATACACGACAATAATCAGCAGCAGCGACACGCCCAGAATGCGTAGCGTAAGCTCATCGATATACCAATGCGCGGGTAACTGAACGACGCCGAAGGTAAAAATAAAACCGCCCAGCAGGATGTAGCCCAGCCAGTTGGTGGTAATACTGAGCGAGAAAATGCGCGTGATAGTACTTCCCGGCAATCCAAGGCGCGAGTAGAGCCGATAGCGCATCCCAATACCACCGACCCAGGTACTTAATGTCAGGTTGAAGGCGTAACAGATAAACGATACCAGCATCACCTGGCGTTTTGACAGTTTATGCCCGCAATAATACCGTCCAAGCAGGTCATAAAAGCCATAGAACAAATAGCTGACGATCACGAGTCCAATCGCGCTGAGCAGGGCGAGCCGATTGTAATCACGGATAACCGTCCACACCTCTTCCCAGTTCACCTTGCTGGCATAAATAACCAGTAACACGATGACTGCTATAAAAAATAGCCAGGTGAGGATTTTTTTCGCTAATCGCCAACGCGGATGAGATTTTGCCATCAGGGTTTCCCTCCGGCATCTTCTGCCTGAATGCGATCCTGTGTTTCCATAGTGGGCTGGGCAGGCGGCTCAACCTGGGCAAGGCGCGGAGTGTGTGCGGGTAACCAGCCGACCAGCGCCGGAAAATGGCGCAAAAAGTGGAATGCCATCACGCTCTTGGTCAGATTCCACCAGGTGCGTTTTGGAAGCATGGATTCATCAACGCGTTTGCAGTCTTGCGCAATAATAGGGTCCAGATTGTCACGCAGGGTCTGGTTAAAGGCGCGGTCATGAATAATGATATTTGCTTCCAGGTTGAGCGACAGGCTGAGTGGGTCGAGATTGCTGGAGCCAACCGTTGCCCAGTGATCGTCCATCAGTGCCACTTTGCCATGAAGAGGTTTGCGTCGGTATTCATAAACGTGGACGCCGCCCTTCACCAGATAGTTGTACAGCAGGCGAGCACCAACCTTTACAATCGGCATATCCGGCTCCCCCTGGACGATAAGCTTCACCCGTACCCCGCGTCGTGCAGCTTTGCGCAGCGCATGCAGCAGTCGATAACCTGGGAAGAAATAGGCATTGGCAATGATCACTTCCCGTCTGGCCTGAGTCAGCATTTTCAGATAATGGCGTTCAATATCATCGCGATGTTCTTCGTTATCGCGCCAGACAAATAGCGCCTGCGCTTCGCCAGGTTGACGATTCTCAATCGCCCGATGATGGCGCCGCCACCAGCGGCGTACGGCGCTTTGTCCTGGCAGGTTTTCCAGTACAAATGTCAGGATATCGACCACGATAGGACCCTCAACCCGCACGGCATAATCCTGCTTAGCTTCAGGGCCATAATCAGACATATGTTCGGCGGAATAATTAATTCCGCCGACGAAGGCGACGCGATCGTCAATCACGACTATTTTGCGATGCATCCTCCGAAACAGGTTAGTGCGCATGCCCAGCAGGCGAGGGCGCGGATCGTAATAACGAAAAACAATTCCGGCGGCGGTCAATTCGTCGACAAAACGATCGCTGAGATCTGGTGAACCGTAGCCGTCCAGTAGCACTTCTGCTTTGATCCCGCGTTGAGCGGCTCTCAGCAGCGCAGCATGCAGCCGTATTCCGACTTCATCTTCAAACCAGATAAAGGTCTCAAGGATTATCTTTTGTTGTGCCTGCTCAATAGCTTCAAAGACGGCGGGATAGTATTGGTCGCCATTTTCCAGTAGCTGAATTTGATTGCCTTCACGCCAGCCATTTTTCATAAATGAATCTCCGCGCTGAGGGGGGCATGGTCAGACAAATGTCGCCAGTTGTGGAGCGCCAGCGCAGTTGGCGTACTGGCGTTGGCATTTTTTACGTAGATCCTGTCGAGGCGTAGTAGCGGCAGATGCACCGGAAAGGTTCGCGCCGGGCGTCCGTGGGCCCGGGTAAAAATCTCTTCAAGACCGGCCTGGGCTTTCAACGGATGATTAGCCTTTTGCCGCCAGTCGTTGAAATCCCCGGCGACGACGACAGGTTCGTCATCGGGCAGGGCATTCACCCAATCGGCCAGCATTGACAACTGTGCCTGGCGATGAGCTTCACGTAACCCAAGATGTACGCACATCACATGGATAGGGCGAGGTAACATTGGCGGCACGATGCGACAGTAAAGCACGCCGCGTTTTTCGCTTCCCCCGACTGAAACATCGCGATTTTCATCATGTTCGATGGGATAACGTGACAATACCGCATTGCCGTGATGCCCTTGTGGATAAACGGCATTACGCCCGTAAGCAAAGTCGCTCCACATCGTATCAGCCAGAAATTCGTAGTGTGTGGTATCCGGCCAGTTCTCCACATGCAGCGGGTGAATGTCGTGCGCTCCCATCACTTCCTGCAGACACACAATATCCGCACCGACCGTCCTGACGGCATCACGTAGCTCAGGCAAAATAAAGCGTCTGTTAAAGGCGGTAAAACCTTTATGCGTATTAATAGTGAGCACATTGAATGAAAATCGATCGGTTGGTTCGGTCATGGGTCTCCTGTCGGCGTCATTTTTCTTTTAAATAGTGTAGTCGGCGTCACAAAAGGATGCGGTGTTACGGAATTTTCCGTAAAGTCCGGTACTCTGAATAATTAGTTAAAAATCCTTCAGGAGAAAAGCCATGAGGTGGCAACAACGTGTTCGTGTCGCAACGGGTCTTAGTTGCTGGCAGATTGTGTTGCATTTACTGGTAGTGGCGTTGCTGGTAATGGGCTGGATGAGTGGCACGCTGGTGCGCGTCGGTCTGGGATTATGCGTCATTTATGGCGTAACAGTTTTACTGATGCTGGCGTTACAGCGTCATCATGAGCAGCGCTGGCGCGATGTGGCCGATGTGCTGGAAGAGCTCACGACCACGTGGTATTTCGGTGCGGCGATGATCGTACTGTGGCTGCTGTCCCGCGTGCTGCAAAATAACGTGTTACTGGCACTGGCGGGACTGGTTATCCTTGCCGGCCCCGCAGTGGTCTCACTGCTGGCGAAAGACAAGAAACTACATCACTTTGCGTCTAAACATCGCATACGCCGCTGAACCGGTTGTGGCCGCAATAACCAAAAGCGGCCACAAACTTCCCCAGACAATCTTCAGACTCGCATCCTTCAGGTAAATCTGTTTCGTGATGTCCGTGAAATGGCGGATAGGGTTTATCCACGTCAGGTTCTGCAACCATACCGGCATATTTTCGACCGGAGAGACATACCCTGAGAGTAAAATTGCGGGCATCATAAAGACAAAAACGCCGATAAATGCCTGTTGCTGTGTTGAGCACAGCGATGAAATCAGTAAACCAAAGCCCACCAACGACAACCCATAAATCACCATCGTAAAGTAGAACAACCCCAGCGAACCGGCAAAGGGGATGTGATACGCCCAGATGCCAATTGCCAGCACGATGGTGGCCTGAAAAGTGGCAACGATCAGCGCAGGCACCGCTTTACCGATGAAAATCTGCCAGGTGGTGAGCGGGGAAACCAGCAGTTGGTCCAGCGTACCTTGTTCGCGCTCGCGGGCAACCGACAGCGAGGTGACGATCATTACGCCGATAGTGGTGATCATGGCGATCAGTGACGGCACCACGAACCATTTATAATCCAGATTCGGGTTATACCAGTTACGCACCACCAGTTCACTGTTGTTCGGTTTAGCTTTACCCTCCATCAGCTCCTGCTGGTATTCTTTGACGATCTGCTGCAGATAATTTGCGGCGATCTGCGCGCTGTTAGAGTTACGCCCGTCGAGGATTAGCTGCATGGGCGCCTGCTGGAAGGTATCCAGATTGCGCGAAAAATCGGCCGGAAAACGCACCAGCAGTAGTGCTTTTTGCGTGTCGATGGTGGGCTGGATCTCCTGCGGATTTTTCAGCAGCAGGATATGAGTAAAGGCGCTGGCGCGGGAAAAACGCTGGGTTAACTCCACCGAATGTTTGCCGTTGTCTTCGTTATAGATGGCGATAGTGGCGTTGGTCACTTCCAGTGTTGCAGCGAACGGAAACAGGATGACCTGAATCAGCACCGGTAAAATCAGGATTGCGCGTGTCTGCGGCTCGCGCAGTAGCGATTGCAGCTCTTTGCGAATTAATGTCCATAAGCGATGAAACATGCCTGTCCCCTTAATCCAGCCGACGTTTGGTTTTAAGCCACGTCAGACCAATAAACATCACCGCCGAAGCGATTAAAAACAGCACGTTGATAATCAACACTACCGGAATATTTCCCGCCAGAAACAGGCTTTGCAAGGTACTGACAAAATAACGGGCGGGGATAATGTAGGTCACCGCGCGGATAATTGCCGGCATGCTGTCTATCTGGAAGATAAATCCCGACAGCATAATCGACGGCAGGAAAGCGGCGTTCAGTGCCACCTGCGCGGCGTTAAACTGATTGCGGGTGATGGTGGAGATCAGCAATCCCATCCCTAACGTGCTGAGCAAGAACAGGCTGGTGATAAAAAACAGGATCAGCAGCGAACCGCGGTAGGGAACACCAAGAATAAACACCGACACCAGCATGCAGAGCAGCATCGCCAGCATGCCAAGAAAGTAATAGGGGATCAGTTTGCACAGCAGTAATTCGACGCGGGTCACTTCAGTCGAGAGCAGTGCTTCCATCGTCCCGCGTTCCCATTCTCGCGCAACCACTAATGAGGTGAGGATCGCGCCAATCACCGTCATAATGATGGTGACTGCGCCAGGAATAATAAAGTGCTGGCTGATGGCCGCCGGGTTAAACCAGTAGCGCGTTTGCACGTCAATCAGCGGCTCGAATGATTCTCCCCGATCTTCCGCCCGTTGTTTTTGCCAAATCTGCCAGATGCCTTCCACATAGCCCTGCACAAAGTTAGCTGTGTTGGGTTCGCTGCCATCGGTGATCACCTGGATCGGGGCGATGTCGTTTGGCCGCGCCATCTGCTGAGCAAAATCTACCGGGATAACCACCAGTCCGCGAATTCGCCCGGCCTGCATCTTCTCAATCAATTCCTGGCGGCTATCGCTAATGGTGGCGTCAATATATGGCGAGCCGGTCATGGCGTGGGTAAAGTCCAGCGCCTCTTCGCTCTGTTGTTCGAGCAGAATCCCCACCCGAAGCTTGCTGGAGTCGAGGTTAATGCCGTAGCCGAAGATAAACAACAGCAGTAGCGGGATCACCACGGCAATCAGCCAGCTACTGGGGTCGCGAACGATCTGGCGCGTTTCTTTCACACACAGCGCCCGCACGCGTCGCCAGGAAAGAGTATGGTTACTCATGCGCATGCTCCTTATCCCAGTCATTGATAAGCGTGATAAACGCCTGCTCCATGGTCGGGTCCGGCGTATCATTATCGGCGGCTTGTGCTTTCAGATCGTCCGGCGTGCCGCTGGCAATCAGCTTACCGCGATACACCAGTCCGATACGGTCACAATATTCTGCTTCGTCCATAAAGTGGGTGGTAACCATCACCGTAACGCCTTTTTCCACCATGCTGTTGATATGCAGCCAGAACTCCCGGCGGGTGAGGGGATCGACCCCGGAGGTCGGTTCATCAAGGAACAGAATATCGGGTTCATGCATCAGTGAGCAGGCCAGCGCCAGACGCTGCTTAAACCCCAGAGGCAACTCGTCAGTGGCATGTGAGGCGATACTTTTCAGGCCGAATGCCTCGCTCATACGATCAATTTTTTCTTTCTGCGCACGACCGCGCAGGCCGTAAACGCCAGAGAAAAAACGCAGATTCTGTTCAACCGTCAGGTTGCCATACAGGGAGAATTTCTGCGCCATATAGCCCAAATGTTGGCGCGCTTTCCCTGAACTGACTTTCAGGTCCATATCCAGCACCAGTGCTTTACCGGAAGTGGGGACCAGCAGGCCACACATCATTTTAAAGGTGGTGGATTTGCCTGCCCCGTTTGGCCCTAACAGGCCAAAAATTTCACCGCGCTGTACGGCGAAATCCACATGGTCGGTGGCGGCAAAGTCGCCAAATTTTTTGGTCAGCGCTTTGGCCTCAATGACCGTTTCACCCGCTTTTCCTTCCACGGTGTGCAGGATGGCGCCCAGCGGAGATTCAGAGGTTCCCGCTCCGCCGAGCAAATCGATAAAGGCGTCTTCGAAGCGTGGGGCAGTCCCGGTGATATTAATCTCCGGCATGCCATCGGCATGACGAATATCATCCGCTGTCGCCTCTTTTTTCAGGATCAGTCGAACAGATTTGCCCTGAATCATCCCGTCGCTGACCTGCGGCAGTTTTAACGCCCGTTGCAGCAGCTTCCGGTTGTTTTCCTGCGGACTGCTCATTAAAAAGCTACGTCCCGCCATGGTTTGCGTAAGTCGGGTCGGTTCGCCCTGATACAGCAGTTCACCTTCGTTCATCAGCAGCACATCACGACACTGCTCGGCTTCATCAAGATAGGAAGTGCTCCAGAGGATCAGCATGCCGTCCCCGGCCAGCTCGTGCACCATTTGCCACAGTTCGCGACGAGAAATGGGGTCCACACCAACGCCTGGTTCATCCAACAACAGAACTTTTGGCTCACCAACCAGGGTACAGGCAAGACCCAGCTTCTGTTTCATCCCGCCGGAGAGCTTTCCTGCCAGACGCCCGGTAAATGGCCCCAGCGAGGTAAACTCCAGCAGACGGGCAAAGGTCTCTTTGCGTTTTTCACCGGTCACGCTACGTAAATCGGCATAGAGATTGAGATTCTCCATGACGGTCAAGTCTTCATACAGACCAAATTTTTGCGGCATGTAGCCCAGCACTGCATGCAGCGCGCTATCGTCTTTTATCGGGTCAAAACCGATCACTGTCGCGCTACCGTCATCTGGCTTCAACAGGCCCGCCAGCATACGCATTAAGGTCGTTTTCCCTGCGCCGTCTGGCCCTACAAGACCGGTGACATAGCCAGCGTGAATGGTACAGTCGAGCGGTGCAACCGCCGGCTTTTCCAGGCCTTTGAAGCGTTTGACCAGTCCACTAAGCGTAATGACGGCGTCATTCATGCCGCGCCTCGTCACTGAATTTCACCGTGACAGGCATCCCCTGGCGTAATGCATCATCCGCATCTGTCACAACAATACGCAGGCGATAAACCAGGTCGGTACGCAGGTCCGGGGTTTCAACCGTTTTGGGCGTAAATTCTGCGGTAGGAGATACAAAGCCTATTTTACCGTGATACGGTTTATCCGGACGGCCATCGGTATAGAGCAGAATTTCTCGTCCTGGCTGTGCCTGGCTCAGATTACGTTCGTCAACATAGGCGCGAACCCAGACCGGACGGGTAAGCGACAGTGTCAGCACGGTGCCGCCCGCGTTCAGCATGCTGCCGGGTTCGACCGCTCGGGTTAGCAGCGTGCCGTCAGACGGTGAGGTGAGAGTTGTATCATGCAAATCAAGTTCAGCCTGTGCCAGCTGGGCCTGAGCTTGTTCGAGTGTTGCTTTCGCCTGGGCGATATCCTGTGGGCGGTTACCGCTGCGATATTGCGAAAGTTTATCCTGGGCAGATTTCAGTGTGGCCAGCGCCTGGTCGCGTGCAGAACGGGCGTTTTCCAGGTCATTGGCGGAAATCGTGCGACTTTTCCACAATCCTGACTGGCGGTTGTAAAAGTTTTGTGCGTAATCGTATGCCGCCTGAGCCTGTTTCACGGCTGCTGCGGTTTGTGCGATCTCTTCCTCACGATACCCTGCCAGCATCAGGTCGTATTGCGCCTGTGCAGCGGCAACATTGGCTTTTGCCTGCATCAGTGCGTTTTCGTATGGGGCATGGTCCAGCTCGCCCAGCACCTGACCGGCGGTAATGGCATCACCTTCGTCAACGGCCAGCGAGGCCAGTCTGCCACCAACACGAAAACTTAAGTTGACGCTACGGATGTCGACATTGCCGTACAGGGTCAGGCCGTTATCTTGTCGGCTTTGATACCACCACGTTCCACCGGCAATCACGGCCACGAGTGTCGCGATAACCAGCCCAAGAACGACAGGTTTTTTCATGAGTCCAGACTCCTTTGCGTTAAACCTTGCAGAATAAGATCGATGTGAAAGATGACCGTTTGGGAAATCAGCGCGGCTTTATCCTCATCAAATTGTGACCAGCCCGTGCGTAACAGTATGGTTTCTTTACCCAGCCGGAAGGCCAGTACCTCGCCGAGTATGGCGTGGGTGTGTAGGATCATTTGGGTATCGTTGGCATCGCAGCCAGTATAGGCAGCAATCAGGCGTGTCAGGTGTGTATGTAGAGGATTGAGTACCTGATCGTGCACCAGTTGATAAGCGGCGGTGGGCGAAAGCTGCTCACGCGAAATAAATTTACTCAGATTAACGGTGTCGTCCTGGGTTAACAGCATGATCATATTTTTGCAGGCGCGCAGAATAAGTTCGCGCATTGCCGCCCGATCCGGCTCTGGCTGGGCAAACAGGCGCTCAGCTTCCTCTGCGTGGGGACGAAACTGTGAACCGATAAAATCAGCAATCCACTGGGCGCAGGCAAGATATAAATCTTCTTTTGAACCAAAATAGTAGGTAATTGCGGCAATGTTCTGCCCGGCCAGGGCGGCAATATCGCGCGTCGTCGCGTGCAGGCCATACTCACCGAATTGTGCCAGCGCGGCGGCAATGAGCTGGTTCTTTGCCTGTTCACCTTTTGTTGTCATGGTTGGTGTATTCATTGCACGGTCATAATCTTAATCAATCGATTGATTAAGATTATGACTGATGTTCGATATTGTCCAGTGTGGTGGTTTATTTTGTTTTTTCGGCTGGCGGGATAATTTATGCGGTACATCACAAAAACTGCTACACTCCGCCCCTTCATGACATTGTGGTTTTTGTCATCTCTTTTGCGAGTATCTCCCTGAAAACGACACCGGTAACGGTCGGGGCGGTTCGGAGTAGTTATGTCTTTTGATTCCCTTGGTTTAAATCCTGATATTTTGCGCGCCGTTGCCGAGCAGGGTTACCGTGAACCAACCCCTATTCAGCAGCAGGCAATTCCCGCAGTGCTGGAAGGCCGTGACCTGATGGCCAGCGCCCAGACTGGTACAGGTAAAACAGCAGGCTTTACCCTGCCGCTGCTACAACATCTTATTACCCATCAGCCGCATGGCAAAAGCCGTCGCCCGGTGCGTGCGCTGATTCTGACACCAACACGTGAACTGGCTGCGCAGATTGGTGAAAACGTCCGCGATTACAGTAAGTATCTGAATATCCGCTCACTGGTGGTTTTTGGCGGTGTGAGTATTAACCCGCAAATGATGAAACTGCGTGGCGGCGTTGATGTGCTGGTGGCGACTCCCGGTCGTTTGCTCGATCTGGAACATCAGAACGCGGTCAAACTGGATCAGATTGAGATCCTGGTGCTGGATGAAGCGGACCGTATGCTGGATATGGGCTTTATCCATGACATTCGTCGCGTACTGGCAAAATTGCCGGCAAAACGTCAGAACCTGCTGTTCTCTGCAACGTTCTCTGACGACATCAAAGCGCTTGCTGAAAAGCTGCTGCATAACCCGCTGGAAATTGAAGTGGCCCGTCGTAATACCGCTTCTGAGCAGGTTACTCAACACGTTCATTTTGTTGATAAAAAACGCAAGCGCGAATTGTTGTCGCAGATGATTGGCCAGGGTAACTGGCAGCAGGTACTGGTCTTTACCCGTACCAAACATGGCGCTAACCACCTGGCAGAACAGCTGAATAAAGACGGCATTCGCAGTGCAGCCATTCACGGTAACAAATCTCAGGGTGCGCGTACGCGTGCGTTGGCCGATTTTAAATCCGGTGATATTCGGGTTCTGGTGGCGACCGATATCGCCGCGCGCGGACTGGATATTGAAGAACTGCCGCACGTAGTGAACTACGAGCTGCCGAACGTGCCGGAAGATTATGTACACCGTATTGGTCGTACCGGCCGTGCGGCGGCAACGGGTGAAGCGTTATCTCTGGTGTGCGTCGATGAGCACAAACTGTTGCGTGATATCGAGAAGCTACTGAAAAAAGAGATCCCACGTATTGCTATCCCGGGCTACGAGCCGGACCCGTCCATCAAAGCTGAGCCGATCCAGAACGGACGCCAACAGCGTGGCGGTGGTGGTGGCCGCGGACAGGGTGGTGCAGGGCGTGGGCAGCAACCGCGTCGTCAGGATGGCGGAGCGCCAAAAGCGAAGCCGCGCAGCAGTGAAGGCAAACCGGCAGGCGATAAGCCTCGTCCGCCACGTCGTCCTCGCAGACCGTCTTCAGCACAGTAATCGAATGAAAAACCTGCCATGTCGGCAGGTTTTTTTACTCACCTGAACTCTGCGGTTTCAGCACGATTGAGCAGGTATACCGTCCTGCCGGGTGAATCGAAATCGTCGTTTCAAATACCTTTCCTTCCCTGTCCATATAGCGACGCACAATTCTCATCGCCGGTGAATCAGGTTCTACGTTGAGGATTTTCGCCACCTTTTTAGGCACGCCCACGGCTGTAATCGTTTGATGTACCTCATGGCTTTTAATACCGTAATGGGTTTCGATCAAATCGCTAATTAACGAGTGTGGATCGTTGCGGATGTAAGCGCGCAGCTTGGCGTAATCCGTACTGGCATAACTGTCGGTCCAGCAGATTGGCGCGTCCGGGTTTTGCGCATCTTCGCGGGTGCTGGCAATGTGCAGCCAGCGGGAGCCCGGCGGACAACCAATCATCTGGGAAAGCTCAATATCCGCGACAATTTCATCGATTTTTTTAATCACGCGCAGATTGTTTTTCGCCAGCAGTAACAGATCTTCAAGATGCGATAATGGGTGGTTGACGCCGTTTGCCTGTGGTTCGCAAACGCGGGTTCCTGCGCCTTTACGGCGTGAAATCAACCCCTGTTCCGTTAATTCCCTCAATGCCTCTCGTATGGTGTGGCGGCTGACCTGCCATGTTTCACACAGCTCCATTTCTGTGGGAAACAGCGAGCCTGGGGCAAAAGTACCCACCGATATTTGCTGCGCCAGTTCACGTGCTATTCGCTTGTACAGAGATTCTTTCATCGCAGTTTCATCAAAAAATTAATGATCTTCATCACAAAAATATGTACGGACTATTCCATACATTCCTCGTGAATACTATAAATGTCCGTACATTTAAATGTACGGACATTGTTGTATGTCTGGACATTGTGGCGGTCTTTGTTCTTCCAACAAACGGCCTGAAACACGCATCTTATCATTATCAGATTTTCCAGGGGGATTTATGGCTTCGAATGTGCTTGATTCTGTTCTGTTCAGGGATTCTTTCGGTACACCTGCAATGCGCGCGGTGTTTGACGATCGCGAACTGGTGCGCAAATACGTGGAAGTGGAAGTGGCATTAGCTAAAGCCCAGGCACGCTGTGGCGTGATACCCGAGGCTGCGGCGCAGGAAATTGCTGAGAAATGCAATGCCGATACGCTTGATTTTGATTTGCTGCGTCATGAAACCGAAATTGTGGGTTATCCGATCCTGCCGCTGGTGCATCAGATTTCAAAACAGGCCGGTGAGTCCGGCGGTTACGTGCACTGGGGGGCGACCACCCAGGACATTATGGACACTGCGGTAGTGCTGCAAATTCGTGATGCTTTTGCATTAATCGAATCCGATATGGACAAACTTCGTGCGACGCTGGCCGATCTTGCTCGTCGGTACCGCGATACGCCAATGGCGGGGAGAACTCATCTGCAGCAGGCGCTACCAGTGACCTTTGGTTATAAAGCTGCCATTTGGCTGGATATGTTCGAACGCCATGCCGAGCGTCTTGCTCAGGCGCGTCCACGTGTGCTGGTCGGTGAATTTGCTGGCGCAGCCGGTACGCTGGCATCGTTGGGCGATAAAGGGCTGGCGGTACAAAAAGCCATGATGGAAGAGCTGGGACTCAATGTACCTACATCTACCTGGCACGTCGCGCGCGATGGTTTTGCTGAAGCCGTAAACCTGCTGGCGGTTATGACTGGTTCTCTGGGCAAGATCGCTTATGACGTGATGCTGATGGCATCAAACGAGTTTGGCGAACTGTACGAGCCGTTTGTTAAAGGACGCGGCGCCAGCAGCACCATGCCGCAGAAACGAAACCCTATCTCCAGTGAGCTGATGCTGGCCTGTGCCAAAGGCGTACGTCAGCAAGCAGGGCTCATGCTGGATGCGATGGTACAGGACCTGGAACGGGCAACCGGGCCGTGGCATGCCGAGTGGATTGCTATCCCGGAAAGTTTCGTCCTCAGCGCGGGGGCGTTGCATCAGGCCAACTTTATGCTGGCGGGGCTGGTGGTTGATGAAGCGGCGATGAAACGTAACCTCGGTATGACCAATGGTTTGATTGTGGCCGAAGCGGTCATGATGGGTCTGGCGCCATATATTGGCCGCCAGGATGCGCATGACGTAGTGTACGACGCCTGCCGTATCGTTAATGAACAGGGGGGACGACTGGCCGATGTACTGAATGCGATGCCGTCAGTCTCAGAACGTCTGGATCCGCAGTTGATTGAGGAGCTGACCGACCCGGCAAATTACCTGGGGATGGCACCCGCGATGGTCGATCAGGTGCTGGCCAAATATATGTCGCGGAAATGAATTATCTCGGGCTAACGGAATAAGGATATTTTTATGTCAACGAATTCTGTCACGGGAAAATCCATTCTGTCATTCCTGATACCGCTGGCGATTGGCGGAATCATTTGGTTTTATCCCGTACCTGAGGGGCTGACGCCTCAGGCCTGGCATATGTTTGCTATTTTTGCCGCCACTATTGCCGCCATTTTGACCCAACCGCTCCCTTCGGGGGCGGTCATGTTGATTGCGCTTTGCGTGGTGATTTTTACCAAAACGTTGCCAGAGGCGAAAGCGCTTTCCGGGTTCGCTTCCGGCACGGTATGGCTCATCTTCTGCGCCTATGTCCTTTCTCTGGGGTTTGTCACCTCGGGTCTGGGGAAACGTATTGCGTATAAGATGCTGTCGCTTTTTGGCGGTAGCAGTCTGGGTATCGCCTACTCGCTGGGGGTTTCCGATCTGATTATGGCCCCGGCAATGCCGTCGGTGACCGCGCGTTCCGGGGGGATTATTTTCCCTATCACGCGTTCAATTAATGATGTGCTGGGCTCGGCTCCTGGGGTAACGGGCAAACGTATTGGCGATTTCTTAACCATGGTGTGCTTTCAGTTTACGCCGATTACCGGGGCGATATTTCTCACCGGGATGGCGGCGAATCCGCTGGTGGCGAGCCTGGCGAAATCCTCATTAGGCGTTGAGATAACCTGGGGCGGGTGGTTTGTTTCCGCAGTGGTCCCGGCGATGGTTTGTTTTTGCCTGATGCCGCTATTGGTTTATAAGTTGCTGGATCCTGAGCTTAAGCGTACGCCAGAGGCAAAAGCGATGGGTAAGCAGGCGCTGGGGGAACTCGGCGCGATGAGCAGCAACGAGAAAAAAGTCGCTTTCGGCTTTGTGCTGGCGTTGGTTGGCTGGGGCACCAGTTTGATCACAGGATTGTCTGCGACATCAGTCGGACTGGGATTGGCTGCTTATCTGTTCGCCTCGGGCGCCGTGAGCTGGAAAAGCCTGCTCAATGACCATGCGGCCTGGGATACGGTGATCTGGTTTAGCGTCATTATCAGCCTCGCAACCGGGCTTGCCGATCTGGGCTTCATTAAATGGATGACGATCAAACTGGGTAGCGGTATTCAGGGATTTGGCGCGATAGAGTCCTTTATTATGTTGGGGATCCTCTATATTTACGTCCATTATCTCTTTGCAACCGCGACCGGACATGTAGCGGCGCTGTACGCACCTTTTGCGGCCACCGCGATCGCAGCAGGCGCACCGCCGATGATGGTGGCTATTTGCTTCGGTATTTTCAGCAATCTGATGTGGGGTAATACGGAGTATGGCGGCGGACCTGGCCCAATCTATTTTGCGCAAGGTTATTTTGAACGACCGCGCTTTTACAAAATCAACCTCTGCGTGGTGACGGTGAATGTGATTATCATTTTTGCCGTGGGTATGCTGTGGTGGAAGCTACTGGGATACTATTAACCGATACGCTTATTCGGCCTGCAATATGTATAAATGCAGGCCGGATAAGGCGTAAGCCGACATCCGGCAAAGTGAACCCGAGTTGCGAAGCGCTTTCCAGTATGGGGGGAAAAAGGTACATCCAGCGCCTGAAATGTGCCACAATAGTGGCTGTTTATACAGTATTTCAGGTTTTCTCATGGCATTAACTGCTGCGCTAAAAGCGCAAATTGCCGCCTGGTATAAGGCGCTTCAGGAACAGATCCCCGACTTTATTCCCCGTGCACCACAGCGGCAGATGATTGCTGATGTCGCTAAAACGCTGACTGGAGAAGAAGGGCGGCATCTGGCGATTGAAGCACCGACTGGCGTAGGGAAAACGTTATCGTACCTGATCCCCGGTATTGCCATTGCGCGTGAAGAACAAAAAACGCTGGTGGTCAGCACCGCCAACGTTGCGTTGCAGGATCAAATCTACAGTAAAGATCTGCCGCTGCTGCGAAAAATTATCCCTGATCTGCGTTTTACCGCTGCCTTTGGTCGCGGACGCTATGTCTGTCCACGAAATTTAGCTGCATTAGCCAGTACCGAACCTAATCAGCAGGATCTGCTGGCGTTCCTCGACGATGAACTGACGCCAAATAACCAGGAAGAACAAAAGCGCTGTGCCAGGCTGAAAGGCGATCTCGACAGCTACAAGTGGGACGGGCTTCGCGACCATACGGATATCGCCATTGACGACGGACTCTGGCAGCGTCTGAGCACCGATAAAGCCAGTTGTCTGAACCGTAACTGTCACTACTATCGTGAATGTCCATTTTTTGTTGCCCGCCGGGAAATTCAGGAAGCTGAAGTGGTGGTGGCGAACCACGCACTGGTGATGGCGGCTATGGAAAGCGAGGCCGTTTTACCGGAACCGAAAAACCTGTTGTTGGTTCTTGATGAAGGTCACCACTTGCCAGATGTTGCACGCGATGCGCTGGAAATGAGTGCGGAAATTACGGCACCCTGGTATCGACTCCAGTTGGATCTGTTCAGCAAATTAGTCGGTACCTGCCTGGAGCAGTTCCGTCCGAAAACCACGCCACCGCTGGCTAATCCTGAGCGGCTGAACGCCCACTGCGAAGAACTGTACGAACTGATCGCTTCATTAAACAACATTCTCAATCTGTATCTGCCCGCCACGCAGGAGGCCGAACACCGCTTTGCAATGGGCGAGTTGCCTGCGGAAGTGATGGAAATTTGTCAGCGTCTGGCGAAGCTGACGGAAATGTTGCGCGGTCTGGCGGAACTGTTCCTCAACGATCTCAGCGAAAAAACCGGCAGCCACGATATCGTGCGTCTGCACCGGGTCATTTTGCAGATGAATCGGGCGCTGGGCATGTTTGAAGCGCAAAGCAAACTGTGGCGGCTGGCGTCGCTTGCGCAATCATCAGGTGCGCCGGTGACTAAATGGGTGACGCGCGATGTGCGTGACGGACAGATCCATGTCTGGTTCCACTGCGTGGGGATCCGCGTCAGCGATCAGCTTGAACGGCTGCTGTGGCGCAGCGTACCGCATATTATTGTCACTTCAGCTACCTTACGCTCGCTCAACAGTTTCTCGCGCCTGCAGGAAATGAGCGGCCTGAAAGAAAAAGCAGGAGACAGGTTTGTCGCGCTCGATTCACCGTTTAATCATGTCGAGCAAGGCAAGATCGTTATTCCTCAGATGCGCTATGAGCCATTGATTGATAATGAAGAGCAGCATATAGCGGAAATGGCGGCCTATTTTCGCGAGCAACTGGAAAGCAAAAAACATCAGGGCATGCTGGTGCTGTTTGCCAGCGGGCGCGCGATGCAGCGTTTTCTTGAGCATGTGACCGATCTGCGCCTGTTGTTGCTGGTACAGGGCGATCAACCGCGTTATCGTCTGGTGGAGCTGCACCGTAAGCGAGTGGAAAGCGGTGAACGTAGCGTGCTGGTTGGCTTACAGTCTTTCGCCGAAGGCTTAGATTTGAAAGGCGAGTTGCTGACTCAGGTGCATATCCACAAAATTGCGTTTCCACCTATCGACAGCCCGGTGGTGATTACCGAAGGCGAGTGGCTGAAAAGCCTGAATCGTTATCCCTTTGAGGTGCAGAGTTTACCTGCGGCGTCGTTCAATTTGATCCAGCAGGTCGGGCGACTCATTCGTAGCCACGGCTGCTGGGGTGAAGTGGTTATTTATGACAAGCGTTTATTGACCAAAAACTATGGTAAGCGTTTACTGAATGCGTTACCCATTTTTCCTATAGAGCAACCTGCTGTGCCAGACGTTATAGTAAAACCAAAAGAAAAAGCGAAACCCACGCGCCGTCGGCGGCGTTAACGATGTGAGCAACAGGCAAGGAGTTTTCGATGGATTACCGCAAAATCATTAAAGAGATTGGGCGAGGAAAAAATCACGCGCGTGACCTGGACCAGGATACCGCTCGCGGACTGTATACCCACATGTTGAATGGCGACGTGCCCGATCTTGAGATGGGCGGCGTATTAATTGCGCTGCGTATCAAAGGGGAAGGGGAAGCGGAGATGCTCGGTTTTTATGAGGCGATGCAAAACCATACTATTCGTCTGACACCGCCTGTCGCCAAACCCATGCCAATTGTTATTCCCACCTACAACGGTGCGCGTAAGCAGGCGAACCTGACCCCGCTGCTGGCCATTTTGCTGCATAAGCTGGGCTTCCCGGTGGTGGTACACGGTGTCAGTGAGGATCCGACTCGCGTACTGACGGAAACCATTTTTGAACTGCTGGGCATTGCGCCAACGCTGCATGCCGGGCAGGCACAGGCAAAACTGGATGGACATGAGCCGGTGTTTATCCCGGTGAGTGCCTTATGCCCTCCACTGGAGAAGCAGCTGGCGATGCGCTGGCGGATGGGCGTACGCAACAGTGCGCATACGCTGGCGAAATTAGCCACGCCGTTTGCTGAGGACGTTGCGCTGCGCCTTTCCAGTGTTTCGCACCCGGAATATGTGTCGCGGGTGGCGAAATTCTTTGGCGATATCGGGGGGCGTGGCCTGCTGATGCATGGTACGGAAGGTGAAGTGTATGCTAACCCTCAGCGCTGCCCACAGATAAGCTTGATAGACTATTCCGGCGTTCGGGTATTGCAGGACAGGCAGAGTGATATGCCGGACGAGCCGGTGCCATTGCCAGTGGCAAAAGATCCTGAAACAACGGCTCGCTGGATTGAGCGTTGTCTTGCCGGAAGCGAGCCGATACCGGCCTCGTTGAAAATTCAGATGGCGTGCTGCCTGGTGGCAACCGGCGAAGTCGGGACGCTGGCTGAAGGGGTTACCCGCGTCGAACAATGCTTCTGATTATCTGACTCTTCCGACGGGTCGTTGCCTGACCCGTCGGCTCTTCCCCCTTCCTGTAACGTGAAATTTCTGCACGTTTATTGATCTCCTGGTCATCGTGGCGCAGCATAGTTTGTTGAAAAATAAGAAACACAACAAACACGCAACATAACAGGAGATAACAATGAACAGTGGACATCGCTTCCATGTGCCAACGTTGCACGCTTTTATTCAGGCCGTTTTCCGCCAAATGGGAAGCGTTGAGCAAGAAGCGCGACTGGTTGCCGATCATCTGATTGCCGCGAACCTGGCCGGACATGACTCTCACGGTATTGGGATGATCCCAAGCTATATCCGCTCGTTCTCTCAGGGGCATTTGCAGATCAACCGTCATGCGAAAGTGGTGAAAGATGCGGGGGCGGTGATCACGCTTGATGGCGATTGTGCATTTGGTCAGGTGGCAGCGCATGAAGCCATCACGCTGGGTATTGAAAAAGCACGCCAGTACGGTATTGCAGCTGTGGCGCTACATAACTCTCATCATATCGGGCGAATTGGCTACTGGGCGGAGCAGTGTGCGGAAGCGGGTTTTGTCTCTGTTCACTTTGTAAATGTGGTGGGGATTCCGATGGTCGCACCATTTAATGGTCGTGATAGTCGTTTTGGCACCAACCCCTTCTGCGTTGTTTTTCCGCGTAAAAATGCCTTCCCGCTGCTGCTGGACTACGCTACCAGCGCCATTGCCTTCGGAAAAACGCGCGTGGCATGGCATAAAGGGGAGCCGGTTGCAGCGGGATGCCTGATCGATGCTGATGGTGTACCGACCACCGATCCGGCTGTCATGCAGGTTTCGCCGCTTGGGTCGCTACTGACTTTCGCCCAGCACAAGGGCTATGCGCTGGCAGCAATGTGCGAAATCATGGGTGGTGCACTTTCTGGTGGTAAAACAACGCACAAAGAAAGTTTACAGGATAGCGCTGACGCCATTATTAACTGCATGACGACTATCATTATTAACCCGGAATTATTTGGCGCACCGGACTGCGATAATCAGGTTTCGGCCTTTGCTGAATGGGTAAAAGCGTCGCCGCATGCTGAGGATGCGCCCATTCTGTTACCGGGTGAGTGGGAGGTGAAAACCCGTCAGGAGCGACTGGCTCAGGGGATCCCGCTTGACGCCGGAAGCTGGCAGGCTATTTGCGAAGCGGCACAGCAAATAGGCATGTCGGATGCCGTGTTGCAGGAATTCCGTCAACAACTAGAACAGTAGGCAAAAAAAAAGCCCGTCCAGTGACGGACGGGCAAACAAAGGGTAACAAACAGGGTCAATGAGGGTTGGAGCATTGGGTACTACAAAAATTCTGTTGGTTATTTGTAGATAACCGCGGTGCCGCTCATTTTGTCTTTGCCGACAGCGGACGTGATGCTGTAACCACTAGCGCCTGCGGCAGCAGCTTTTTCAGCCAGTTTTGCTTCCAGGCCATCCAGCGTACTGGCACCATCAGCGGATACCACACCAATTTTATTCATGCTTTGTGCCTGGGTTGAAGTAACCGGCTCGGCAGCAAAAGCGCCAAATGACAGGGTAGAGAGGGCGATGGCGGCAACAGCATATTTGATATTTTTCATGATTAATCTCTCGCAGGTTGTTCTGTTAGTCAGTTGTTTTGTTAAGTAGACGTTGTTCTGTCGATGTGAGAAGTATCACGCTTTTTTATGTGAGAGAAAATCGAATAGAATTGACGGCATCCATCAAATAAATTGAATGACAAATAACTTATTGAATATTAATAAATTAGAAGGGGAGATTTACAGTTCTTGCCATTGCACTTTACAGAGAAAGTCTGGACGGCACATTTTGCTACACAGTGTGTGAAAAACCGTGCTCGTAAAGTAAATCGTATGCGCTGAAACTTTCGGTAAAGATAGGTCAACGTAGCTGGCTGTCTTTCGAACCTCTGCGATTATATCCTGAGAAAGCCGAATTATGTGAATCTTTGTCCTGCTGGCAGGTGATGCATAAGCGCACGCCAGGAACGGCCTCACGTCTGGCCTGAGGGATAGGATCACCACATTCCTCACACTCATAAAGACTTTCTCCCGTGGGTAATTCACCCCGGGCGCGGGCAACAGCATCTTCAATAGTATTGTTGATCTGTTCGTTTACCGCGTCGTCATTTGCCCATCCGGATGCCATATATGCCTCCCCATAGTCGGTATACAAATAAGTATAGCGAATGCTATGGGGGAAAAACGACCATCAGGGAGACGCATCAGATTTCGGACCATTCACGCAGCAGGTTATGGTAGAGATTGAGCAAGGAAAGGATCTCTGTGTTTTCTCCATGGCGTGACTTCAGGGACTGGATGTTTTTATCCAGTTCAAAGAGCATTGCGCGTTTTTTATCATCACGGATCATAGACTGGATCCACATAAATGAAGCGACGCGAATGCCGCGAGTGACCGGCGTTACACAATGCAGGCTGCTGGAGGGGTAGAGAACCAGATCGCCTGCCGGGAGCTTCACCGCGTGTTGACCGTAGGTGTCATTCACCAGCAGTTCTCCACCTTCGTAACTGTCGGGATCGCTTAAGAATAAGGTGGCAGACAGATCTGTACGCATCCAGCCGTTTTCCGGGTGACTGCGTACCGCACCATCGACGTGAAAACCGTAAGTTTCGTTGTTCTGATAGCGATTGAACAGCGGAGTTGAAAGTGTTTTTGGCAGTGCAGCGGCAAAGAAAAGCGCGTTGTTGTTAACGGCGTTCTGCACTGCTTGTTGCAATGCTGCATAGCGTTCGTCGCGTGTATCAACCTGTTGGTTATTCTTAACCTGCGCCCCCTGAGCGCCCGTGGTTACGCGGCCATCAACCCACCCTGTGGTGCTCAGTTGTTCGCGAAACCAGGTTACATCCTGCGCCGACAGGATGCCGGGAATGTGGTACATCATTAGTGTCTCTCCTGAGAGTGGGGCTTGCGCCCCACGTAATGGATCAGAAATGCATGTTGGCGGTGAGCAGGAAGGTTCTTGGTTCACCTGGATGGTAACGGTATCCGCTCTTGTTGATTGAGGATACGTAATCGGTATCGAACAGGTTGTAGACGTTCAACTGGAAGTCGAGATTGCGGTTCACTCGGTAACCCAGCTTGGCGTCGGCTACCCAGTACCCTTCGGTATAGGATGGTGTACCCACCGCACCGTCAGAGCCGCGATGCATGCTGCCAACGTAGCGTGCGCCTGCGCCTACGGAAACATCATCAGTGGCCTGATACTGGCTCCACAGCGTGAACGCATGTTCCGGAGTATACGGCAGCGAGGATGAGCCATCCTGGGCAACATCTTTACCGTTGTGCACCGTAGCACGCTGCTGGGTATAACCCCCAATCACCTGCCATGCAGGAGTGATATTACCTGCGACAGAGAGTTCGTACCCTTCAACACGTTTCTCTCCGTACTGGGACCAGGTCCCGTCGTCATTCTGTTCAACTTCGTTCTCAATATCCGTGCGGAAAATCGCTGCGGTTAACAGCAGACGTTTATCCAGTACTTCCCACTTGGTGCCGATCTCGCTGGTTTTCGCTTTTTGCGGTTTGAAGTCGGTACGGTTTGCGCTGTTACCTGTTCCGCTCTGGGCAAGGGCGAAGTTGCTGCCGCCCGGCGGTTGCTGAGAAACGGCGTAGTTAATGTAAACGTTGCCGTTATCGGTCAGATGATAAAGCGCACCGGCTTTCCAGTTCACCAGATTATCTGACTTTGCGGTATCAATGGTGGTGACTGGTGACCCTTTAGCTACCCCTGCCGGGCACGCAACTGCGCCACGACCAGAAGCGCCGCATGCAGTCGCGCTGTCATACTCGGTACGATAATTATCCAGTCGGATACCGCCGTTCAGTTCGATATCACGGGTAATTTGCAGGGTGTCGAAGGCGTAAATGCCGAAGGTGTCAGTCTGACCGTTGGCGTTTGCGCCATTGCGGGACAATCCGCCCAGGTTCACGTTGCTGTTGGGATGGTAAATATTAACCGGTGGAGGCGTGAGTGGAACCAGGCCGTAGTTGGTCTGTGTTTCGCGCGTCAACTCTACGCCAGTGCTGATGTCATGCCCGACAGAGCCGGTATAAAATTTTGAGGTCAGGTTAGTCTGGTTAGTCAGGATCTTATTGCTGACATCTTTGGTATTCGACAGGCGTGACCAGGTCCATGTATCGACGCTGCTGGTCGGTTGCGTAATGTTTGACGCACCACCCATTACCGCAGTCATCAGGTAATCCTGTTTAATACGTGACCAGCGCGTGGTGTTACGAATGGTTGTGCTGTCGTTCAGATCATGCTCAAACCGCATAGTCGCGGTGTCGGTCGTCGAGTCGTCGTAATCTGAGTCGGTACCGTAGAAATTATTTGTATCCACTTTCCCTGAATGGTTCAGGGCGGAAGTCCCTGCAGAAGGCGCAGAGTAGCCCGGCAGACCAATTGTGGGAATGCCTCCGTCTGGTGTGTTGTGCTGGGTGACATGCAGATAGTTCAGGTAAAGTCGATTTTCGGTGCCTAGCCCAAAGGCGATAGATGGGGCAACGCCATAGCGCTCGTTTTTAATGTTATCGCGTCCGGCATCGTGCGTTTTTTCGCCCATCAGATTTAAACGTGCCGCAGTGGTGTCACCGATGACCTGGTTAATGTCAAGCGTACCCCGACGGAACCAGGCGCTGCCTACACTGGCAGACGCATCAATTCCAGAGTCGGTGCGCGGCTGTTTGCTGATCATATTGATAGAGCCGGTTGGTGCGCTGCGACCATAATCGGTACCGGAAGGGCCCTTAATCACTTCAACTTGTTCGGTGTTAAAAGTATCGCGTGTGACGCTACCGATATCACGAACACCGTCAATATAAATGCTGTTTGACGTATCAGCTCCGCGCATATAAACAGCGTCACCGGTGGTGGAGTTTCCGTTTTCACCGGCGAAAAATGCGCCCACACCCGGTACGTTTTTCAGCGCATCGGTCAGATTTGTTGCCCCTTGATCCTTGATAACCTGCTCAGAAATTACCGTCATGGTGCGTGTGGTATCCGCAATCGGACGAGAAAATTTCGGATCGGCAGACTGCGTAGGGGCATACAGCGATGGCTTAGCCGCTTCTACAACCAGCGTATCTTCCTGTTTCTTATCTTGATCACCCGCGGCGACAGCCTGAGCTACCGGAGTCAGGCTAATGCACAACCCGGCAAAAAAGGTGAGGGAGTGAAAACTACTGGACGGCAAATTGCGATTTTTATCCATATTAATGAGTAACTTATTATTTTTTGAGTAGAAGGTTTCACTCATGCGAAGGGACATCTCTGTGGATGTTGTGCCCTGCAGGTCTCGCCGGAATGAAAGATGTAATTGATAATGATTTTGATTAGCATTGCTAATCAGTGCAGCTTTTTAGCATTCATTAATTCAAAAATAAATACATTTATTTACATTGGATTCAAAATTCCAACATGATGGTCACATTTTGTGCGGGTAGTGGTGAGAACATCAAAAAGAAAACTGCATTCAGGGCGAATGCAGTTGAGCTGAGGGTGAGTTACTTATAGATAGTTGCTGTACCATACATCTGGTTTTTGCCGCCAGCAGAATTAACCACAAAGCCTTTTGCGCCTTGCTCCTTCGCTTTTTCCGCTAACTTATCTTCAAGATCGCTCAGGTTGGACGCCCCTGTAGCGGATACTGTGCCGGAAGCCTGTAGTGGACCGGTGGCAGGACTGGTGATGGGCTGTGCAGCAAAAGAAGCAAATGTCATGCCGGTGAGTACGGTAGCGGCAAGTAATGTGAGGCATTTTTTCATGATGATATCCTCTGAGAAACAACAGGTAGTACCTGATAAGTTTAGGACGTCATCACATGACAATTAACGCAAAAAATTGATGTTGAACTGCGCATTTTTTGAACAACTCATTTTGTGTTAATCAGCGCTATACCCTAATTAATTCGAGATTCCCTGTTGTGTGTGTTTACCACTTAGCGTTATGCGGGTATCTTACGCCGCTGTTAAAAGGAGAAAGCTATGCCCCCCCAGAAACCGGGATTACACCCACGAAACCGCCACAATGGCCGTTATGATCTTGCGACTTTATGCCAGGTTACGCCCGAACTGACGCAATTTCTCACCCTTACACCGGGTGGTGAGCAGAGCGTTGATTTCGCGAATCCCCAGGCTGTGAAGGCGCTGAACAAAGCATTGCTGGCACATTATTATGCTGTGGCAAACTGGGATATTCCGCAAGGTTTCCTGTGCCCGCCAGTGCCGGGGCGCGCGGATTACATTCATCATCTGGCCGATCTACTGGGGGAAACGACGGGAACTATTCCTGCCAATGCGAGCGTGCTGGATGTCGGGGTGGGGGCAAACTGTATTTATCCGCTTATCGGCGTGCATGAATATGGCTGGCGATTTACCGGTAGTGAGACCAGTGACGAAGCGTTTAGTAGCGCACAGGCGATCATCAACGCTAACCCTGGGTTAACCCGGGCTATCCGTTTGCGTCGTCAGAAAGATGCGTCGGCTATCTTCACCGGTATTATTCATAAAAATGAACAGTACGAAGCCACGCTTTGCAATCCGCCATTCCACGATTCTGCAGCCTCCGCCCGTGCAGGAAGCGAGCGCAAACGCCGCAATCTGGGGCAGGACAAAGATGATGCGCTGAACTTTGGCGGACAGCAGCAGGAGCTGTGGTGTGAAGGCGGTGAAGTGGCATTCATCAAGAAAATGATCGCTGAAAGCCAGACCTTTGGTCGGCAGGTCATGTGGTTCACAACGCTGGTATCGCGCGGTGAAAATTTGCCACCGCTGTATCATGCGTTAACGGACGCAGGTGCGGTGAAAGTGGTTAAAAAAGAGATGGCCCAGGGGCAAAAGCAGAGTCGCTTTATTGCCTGGACCTTTATGGATAACGATCAGCGCCGACGTTTTATGACGCGTAAACGCTAAATCGTAGGCTCAGTTGGCGGCAGTTGCCCACCGGACTGCGTTGAGCTATTTCCCGGTGCAGGCAGTACCTGATAGGTCTGCACCGGCGCGCGAACATTGGCCAGATCAAAATATTTTTTCACCTGACTGTCGAGCGCGAAACGCACGGTCCATTGCTTCAGCGGTAGTGTGGTAAAGGAGACCCGTAGCGTAAACGCCGTATTCGTTAAGCCGACAATTCCGGCGAACGACGGCTCACCGATGATGAGTCCCCGGATATCCTCCATGCCCATCACAGCGGCGACTGCATCTTTTAGCGCCTGATTGGCTTTATCAGCATCCTCATGGCGGTCAACGTCGTAATTGGCGACTACTGACCCAATCCCCCGCACGAAGTTGGCGAAGGTCGTTATCGAAGACCAGGGGATGATATGGTACGCCCCGGTGTCCTGCCGCACGCCTACCGAGCGAATAGACATGCGCTCAACCGTACCGGTTAACGGACCGATGGTAACTAAATCACCGGTGTTCATACCGTTTTCGAACTGGATAAAAATCCCGGTAATAATGTCTTTCACCAGCGTCTGTGAGCCGAAAGAAATCGCCAGACCCAGTGCACCTGCGCCCGCCAGTAACGGAGCGATATTGACGCCAATTTCTGACAGTACGATCATAATGGTGATAGTGCTGATAATCACCGCCAGCGCGTTGCGAAACAGTGTGAGCAGAGTTCGGGTTCGTGCGCTGGGTAACGGGCGGCCATGAATATCCGATGCCAGTCGGTTTTCAATCAGGCTGGCGAGGATCGTCCAGCCGATGGCGGAGAAAAATAATATCAGCGCAATGCGGATCAGGATATCAACCGTTTTTTCTCCCGCGCCGTAATGCAGCCAGTTCCAGAAATCGAATAGACCCCAGGCATTAAGTAGCAGCATTACCGCAACGCAGACGGTCAGGATCCGCGCAACGCTTAACGCCGTCGACAACCAGCCATTGAGTCGTTTTTGTAGTTCCGGATAGCTGCGTTGGGTGTGTGGCGATAGCGTAATCGTTTTGGCTATCCAGCGGGAGAACATACCGGATACAAACGCCGCAATACCGATAATCACCAGGCTGCGTAGCGTCGCGCCCATCATAAATTTCAGGCTATTGCCTGGATCAAACAGTGAAAAGAAAAACAGCACAATAAAATAAGCACTGGCCAGCCAGTGCCAGACAAGCGCAAAGGCGCGGATAAACAGGCTAAAAAAAGCCAGCGAGCGCTCCGCCAGATTCTGCAAATGCTGTGTTATCTCTTTCTTGTTCCTGAAAATCAGATACAGCGCCCACAGCGTGATACATAACATGATGATAACGTTAGCCATGGCGCCGACCTGCACATTGACCTGATTAGAAATGATGGGAACCGCCACGATAAGTCCATAGCCAATCAGACTGCTTAATGAACTCAGACGCCGATTCCAGTAGCGTGCGCCCGCATCCTGAATGTTGAAGGGGCGTAGTTCTGCCACTGTCGGGCAAAATATCAGGCGCAGAATAGCCTTGAAAAACTCAATCAGCGCGAAAGCATTGAGAAACAAGCTTTGCTGGAAAGCGATGGTACGGCTACCGGCGTTCATTCTGTCACTCAGTATCTGTCCGATAAACAGCGTGAGCGCCAGCAGTAGTAAATCAATGATAAACGCGCCGATGATCATTGCGGGAAGTTGTAGCCAATTGCTGCGTTCGCGGTTTTTCCGCCGCGCCCATTGCCCCATTTTTCGATATAACGGCAACGCACACAGGCGTATCAGCCAGTAAAATCCGAATACCGAAACAGCCAGCATTAAAAAATGGGTCAGGGCATTGGTGAACGTTTGCGAATTAAAAGTTTTATGCGGCGCATCAGTGATGTTGCGATAAAGCTGAGCAAAGCGGCCGGAGAGAGCTTCACCGTAATGACGGCTGATATCAGTAACGTTTTCCAGAACCGTTTTTTCTTCAGTCAGTGTGGGTGGGACGATAGTTGGTACGGGATCGGGAGGAGGCGTTGCCGCGACTTTTCGCAACTGGCCAATCAACTCCTGACGGGAAGCTTCATTCTCCAGAACGTCTGCCAGCGCACCGTAGGCGGCTTTCTTTTGTTCAACGTCAGGTTCAGGCGCTGGTTCTGTTTGTGGGCTGGTGGACGCTGTTGACGTCACACCGGGTATTGTCACCGCCTGAGCCGGGACGCTCAGCAGACAAAAGAAGATGAACAGGATCCACCGCATGACTCCTCCCATGAGAAAAGAAATTCAAAAGGATAAGTATAGATGTCAGTGCGGGAGAAAATTGAAATGAGAGGATTCTGGTGTAGAACCTCCCTTCGGGGAAGGGAGGTATTTGTATCAGGAAACGTGCTGTAAAAATTCCTGCAAACGCTGGCTTGGCGGATTTTCAATCAGAGCTTGCGGATTACCATCTTCAGCAATACGGCCCTTATCAATGAAAATCAGACGAGAGGCCACTTTTTCGGCAAAGCCGATTTCGTGGGTCACAATAACCATCGTCATACCTTCTTCCGCCAGATCCTGCATGACCTTCAATACTTCGTGACGCAGTTCCGGGTCAAGTGCTGAAGTCGGCTCATCGAACAGCATCATTTTCGGCTTCACCGCCAGTGCGCGGGCGATAGCTACGCGCTGCTGCTGACCGCCGGAAAGCTCAGAAGGATAGTGATGAGCACGCTCGGCCAGACCAACTTTCGCTAATAATTCTTTGGCCTGTTTCTCTGCCTGCTCTTTCGTCGCTCCACGTACGCGCAGTGGACCAAACATGACGTTTTCCAGTGCCGTCAGGTGTGGGAAAAGGTAGAACTGCTGGAATACCATTCCCGCTTCCTGGCGGATCAATCGTTCGTCTACCTTCGGGTCATTTACCTTCAGGCCATCGACGATCAGTTCACCCGAGGTGATTTCTTCCAGCTTGTTAATGCAGCGTAGTAGCGTGGATTTACCAGAACCGGAAGGCCCGATAATCACTACCACTTCACCCTGACCAATATTCAGATCAATGTTATGCAGCACCTGGGTTGGGCCAAAATGCTTAGAGACGTTTTTAAATTCAATCACAGGATTTTCATCCTTCTTTCCAGACGACGCAGAATGAAGCTCAGCACCAGCGTAATGATCAGATAGAACACCGCGACGGCGCTCCATATTTCCAGTGCGCGGAAGTTACCAGCAATGATTTCCTGACCCTGACGGGTAAGTTCAGCGACGCCAATGACAATAAACAGCGAAGTATCTTTGATACTGATGATCCACTGGTTACCCAACGGTGGCAGCATACGACGCAGTGCGAGAGGTAAAATAACGTGGCGAATGGTCTCAGTACGTGAGAGGCCAAGCGCCAGTCCAGCTTCGCTGAAGCCTTTATGGATTGAGAGTACCGCGCCGCGCGTGATTTCCGCGATGTAGGCCCCTGAGTTAATCATGATGGTGACAACGGCGGCGCTGAAGGGATCAATACGCAAGTCATTAAACGCCATTGGCAGGGCGAAGTAGATAAACATCACCTGTACGACGATCGGCGTACCGCGGATGACTTCGATAAAGACCAGCGCAACGTGGTTGGCAATCCAACCTCCGAAGGTACGCGCAAATCCCGCTGCTAGTCCGATGATCAGACCGCCTGCCAGACCGAGGACCGAAATCCACAGGGTCATTTTGGCGCCTTCTATCAAAAGCGGAATGGCGGGCCAGATGGCACTCCAGTCAAACTGCATATGTCGTTCCTGTTACCGTGGTGAAAATATTCAAACAGCCAGCAGTGTCGGATTATCCGACCTGGGGCCAAAACGTAGGCCCGGTATGCGTAAGTGCTACCGGGCTCGACGAGCCGATGTTCAGGCTGTTTTATTTAGGTTCAGTACCGAACCATTTTTTGTAGATTTCGTTATAGGTGCCGTTTTCACGCAGTGTTTTCAGCGCACCGTTTACCTTCTCACGCAGTTCGTCGCTGCCTTTCGGGAAGGCGATACCGTACTGTTGGGCTTCCAGAGAGTCGCCTACAGCTTTGAACTGGCCATTACCCGCGGTTTTGATAAAGTAAAGAATATTTGGTGTATCGTGCAGTACTGCATCTGCGCGATTTGTACCCAGTTCCATATATGCGTTATCGATGTTCGGGAACTGACGCAGATCTTTGGTTTTAATGTTCGCTTTCGCGTAATCCACTGAACCGGTGCCGCTCTTCACTGCAACGACTTTACCATCCAGATCTTTCACGCTTTTCACGTCGTTATTGTTTGCTTTAACCATCACTAACAGACCGCTTTTGTAGTAGCCGTCAGAGAAGTCGATCGCTTTTTTACGTTCTTCGGTGATGGTGATACCAGCCAGAGCCAAATCGATATTTTTGGTTTGCAGCGCCGGGATGATGCCGCTGAAATCCATAGGTTTCAGTTCATAATCCAGCTTCAGTTCTTTAGCTACGGCAGCCCACAGATCCACATCAAAACCAACGTATTTATCACCTTGTTTAAACTCAAATGGAACAAAGGCGGTGTCGGTTGCGACAACGAGTTTCTTATCCGCGGCATGAGATGACACCGCAAAAGCCAGGGTAAGTGCAGCCAGTGAAACTTTAAATACAGACTTCATAGCATTTCCTTTTATATCCACGGGGCGATCCCCTGTGAGAGCTTAAAACGTAATGAAAAAATCGTGCCAGTTTTGCAACTTATTGTTTTAAAAAGGAGGCCTTTCGTTTTACTGCACAATAAGTAAGGCAATGCTGGTGATTTGCACCGTTTCGGGGCACTGATTTGGTGCATGAATAGTGCAGTACAAACGGTATGACTATTTAGCGTAAAAATTGTAGATAAAACAATCTTTCGTTAACGATTGTGTGAGGTGATTATTACAAATATTTTACTTTGAAGTGACGAACGATCAATGTTGTGCACCATAAAAGTGCAAAACCCCCGCGGGAGCGAGGGTGTTATAGGGAATACTTATGACAGTTATTATTCGATGTTAGCTTCGATAAACCACAGGAATTTGTCGAGATCGCGTGATGCTGCTGTAAAGATATCGGCAGTATCTTCGTCTTTTGCTTCGTTAATAGCTTTACGCACGCTGTTAGCGACCACGGCATAACGTTCGGCCAGCTCTTTTAAGTGATCCTGAACGCTGTGGATGTCCAGCGGATAGCTTTTCAGTGACGTTTTGCTGTTAATTACCTGCGTTGTACCCAGTGCAACACCGCCCAGCTGTACGGCGCGCTCAGCCATGGTATCAAGGTGGTCGGTTAGCGCAGTACGGAAGCCATCGAGCATTTCATGTACGGCAATAAAATTGGCACCGCGCATATTCCAGTGAGCCTGTTTAGTGATGAGTGACAGGTCGATGAACTGGATCACCTGCTGATTCAACAGCTCCACAGTAGCTTTTTTATCACTGTCGGATACATCGTTGCGGGTATAAAGGAGAGTGGATGCTTTTGTTTTTACCAGTTTTGCGGTAGTCATAATTTCATATCCTCTTGATATTTACGTCCCAGGTCATTCAACGGGAGTAAGTATAGACCTTATTTTGGATTTATTTTTCTGGCCTTACCTATCACTTTAATAGTGGAGAGCGAGGTGAATATAAAATGTTCAATAAAATCATTTGGATATATTGTTATTGTGTCAGTATCGGATATTTATTTTGCGTGCATCTGATGCAGATGAATATGATTATGAGAATGGATTAAGTGTAAGAATAATAATTACTGCGATAAACAGCAGGATATTCTGCATGGTTATGCAAACCATGCAGAATAATGGAAGGTTATTTAACGTCTAGTTCCTTAATTTGTGGCTCTCTGCGGATGGTAAGTGTCGACCCCATTGAGGCGGCAATGATTGCCCCTAAGGCCAGCGTCTGTACCATCGTCAGCGTTTCTCCAAGGAAAATCATCCCGGAAACGGCGGCCAGCGCGGGTTCCATGCTCATTAACGTACCAAAGGTACGCGTCGGTAATCGGGTCAACGCGATCATCTCCAGTGAGTAGGGAAGGGCCGTGGAGAGAACAGCCACCGCCAAACCTAGCGGGAGTATTGACCAGTGCCACAGCGCATCTCCAGCCTGCATCACGCCAATCGGAACAAAAATGAGTGCTGCTATCAATGAACCTACCGCCACGGTTGCAGGTCCATGTTCTTCGCCGGCCCGCTGCCCAGTCAGAATATAGACAGCCCAGCAGGCGCCAGCACCCAGAGCAAGCGCAGCACCGGTTAAGTCAACGTGTGATACGTCCTGGCCCAGCGGCAACAGGAACCAGAGTCCGAGTACGGCCAGCGCAACCCAAATAAAATCAACGGGACGTCGGGAAGAGAACAGCGCCACCGCGAGCGGTCCGGTAAATTCCAGTGCCACGGCAATACCCAACGGCACGGTCTGAATTGACAGGTAGAAAAGATAGTTCATCCCGCCTAGTGACAGGCCATAAAACAGCAGAGGAAGACGCTGTTCTTTTGCAAATCGTAAACGCCATGGTTTAAAGAATGCGATGAGGATTATCGTTCCCAGTGCAAGACGCAGCGCGGTAACACCAGGCGCGCCGACAAGGGGGAACAGTGATTTCGCCAGCGATGCTCCGCTTTGAATGGAGGACATAGCAATAAGCAAAACCAAAATAGGCAACCATACTGGCGCTTTACGTGACGACCCCGGCATCCTTTCTCCTGTCAAATGATGTTAATACACCTGCTACTGCGGGCCGCCTCTGTTGGACTGCGGCCTGGATGAGTTTGTGTATAGAAAAGTAAAAGAGCGAGTGTAATGGAAATACGCTCAGCTGGTTGAGTATTCGTTGAAAAAAAAATTACTGAGATCCGTACAATGGCATGAAAATGATGGATTAATAATCTGCGTGATTAGGAATCATCTGGATGAATGTGCCATGTTGTGCGCGCAATAATGGCATAATTCGTTGGAAAAGTGATGTTAATTGAAAGAGATAGCGGTGTTTTGAAACGTTCTGTTACATGAAAATTCTCGTTAGACATCGCTAATCGCAAAGAGTTTCCCATCAATTTTTGGTATATTTAAAACTTAGGATTTACTTGAAGCACATTTGAGGTGGTTATGAAAAAAATTGCATGTCTTTCAGCACTGGCCGCTGTTCTGGCTTTCTCCGCAGGTACCGCTGTAGCTGCTACTTCTACCGTTACCGGTGGTTACGCTCAGAGCGATGCTCAGGGCGCAGCGAACAAAATGAACGGTTTTAACCTGAAGTATCGCTACGAGCAGGACAACAGCCCGCTGGGCGTAATCGGTTCCTTCACTTACACTGAAAAAGATCGTACCGACGCTTCTGGCGACTACAACAAAACTCAGTACTACGGCATCACTGCTGGTCCTGCGTACCGTCTGAATGACTGGGCGAGCATCTACGGTGTTGTAGGTGTTGGTTACGGTAAATTCCAGGATGCAGCAACTCCTGCTGACAACCACACCACCAGCGACTACGGTTTCTCTTACGGTGCCGGTGTGCAGTTCAACCCGATCGAAAACGTTGCTCTGGACTTCTCTTACGAGCAGAGCCGTATTCGTAGCGTTGACGTAGGTACCTGGATCGCGGGTGTTGGTTACCGCTTCTAATCACTTCGGTGATATAAAAAATCCGCCTCTTGGGGCGGATTTTTTTTGCGTGCGGTTCTGGATGCTAGCGTGATTTTGTCTCGAAAATGTCGGTACCCAGATGGTTGTAATCTACCTTCTGCAATTTGAAGTTGGTGATGTAAACCGGCCCGGCTTTTTTCTCTGAGATAAAACGGTAGCTGTTGGTAATTTCCTTCGCACTGATCCCTGTCCACTGAGAGAAGAAACTCAAGAAATCATTCGCGGAGCGACGGGCTTTAATCACCCGATGTGCTTTATCATCGCTGGACAGTACCATAAAAGGAACCTGGAAGTTCTGCTGGAACTGATCGTCATGTGCCAGATACTGCACCTCTTTTCCACGTTCTTTAAAGGCCAGTCCATGATCGGAGAAATAGACCATCGAGAAGCTATCCCCGCTGTTACGTAGCTGATCGTAAAGCTGGCGCAGCAGGTCATCCGTTTGCGTCATGGTGTACAGATAACAGGAGGTCTCTTTCGACTGGACGAATGTTTCGTACTTCCCTTGTGTACGATCGCAGGCCTGCGGATGTGAACCCATTAAATGCAGCACAATCAGTTGTGGCTGGGTGCGCTCGGTTGCCAATACCTGAGCGGTCATCTTCAACAGCGCTTCATCACGGGTGTTTTTATCGGCTTCGAAGTCACCGTTTTTGAGGAAATGTACTTCGTCAGCCCGCTTCGCGATGCTTGCTATCGCTGTATCATATTCTCCAATCTGCCCCTGATTAGAGAACCACCATGTCTGGAAGCCAGCGCGGTTAGCCAGGGTGACAAAGTTGTCCTGGAACTGAGGCTTATTATCGACCACCCGATTCAGTGTTAAGCCAAGTGACTTCTGCGTTGAACCGCTCGCGGCAATGTAATCGGCAAAGATATAGCCATTAACGCTACTGGCAAATGGGGTATTATCCCAGTGACCGCCAAACGCACCTAGCGCATCGCGTCGGGCGCTCTCACCAATCACCACGACATAGGTATGGTATTTGGGTTTTACCCCTGTCACTGTCCAGCTATCTTTGACGCTTGCCAGTTTCGCCATCCGCTCCTGTTCATCGAGCACTTCGTTGTTGTTAACGATGACGTCTTTAGCAAAACGAAATACCGGGTAGCCAGTGTCTTTCAGTTTAAATACACCACCCCAGGCCAGGTTTTGCACGGGAGTAACAAAGAACGCCACGATGCTAAACAGCAAGCACAGGCTATCGAGCTTATTCCAGCGTGGTCTGTTCATCTCTTTTTTACGGCGAACGGCGATAACGCCAAGCGCAAAAATAAATACCCCAACCAGGTAGTTGTACCAGGGGAAGATCGTCAGGATCTCGGTGGACTCTTCCATGTTGGTCGAGTGCAGCGCCAGCAAGGTATTAAAGTTTGGCGAGCCGTAAGCCTGGCCGAACGGAAAGTACATCGCCGCAATCAATGAGCAACTGCCAATCAGCACTTTCTGCGTGCGCGGCGCATAACGCCAAAGTAGCAGCAATATACAGGTAAAAGCGGCGCTATAGAGCAGGCTAAGCGGGTAGCCCAGTGCAAGGTTGATCAGCAGAGACTGTAAGAAATAAAGGCCAGTCCACGGGCTAATAGCCCGGCTACGAGCAATAAGTGAGTCTTTGAGGGTTAAATTCATATGCCACTGTTGCAAAAACGCCATGTGCTTACCCTGGCGCAAAGGGTCATTGCCTGCCTGAGAGAGCGAGAAGAGGGATGAGGTCCGCATCTGCGAGCCGCAATATACGCAGGGCTGCGAAAAGATAGAGTGTGCGCAGGAGAAGGTCAACTACTACAAAGAAATTGTTTTGGGATGGCAGTGGCAAAACGGACAAAAAGAAGGGTTATTGGGGCGTAATCTGTCACCGTAACTACGTTACAGCAGGAAAATGAAGCGGCGTACCGCGACGCCGCATTATTTACTTGAAGGTTTTTCCTGCTCTGGTTTGCTGTTAATCATGTCGCACAGCATAGAGATCAGCATCAACCGTACTTTAAAGGGAGAATGGCTAAACACGCGTATACACCTCTTGAATTCATTCATATGAACCTCCTGACTTCACGATCCCATCAGTCCTTGAGGGATGTCTTTATTATATACAGATATAGCACAGGCTATATTATATAGCTATTGCTAAAACGTTAATTTTTTGTGCCCACGCAACTCTGGTTTACAATGAGCGCTCTCTAATCAGATGCCGTTAACGCGTCACAGTAACGAGGAAGCAGAATGAGTCGTCGCGCAGGTACGCCAACAACAAAAAAAGTGACGCAATTGGTGAATGTTGAAGAACACGTTGAAGGGTTTCGCCAGGTCAGGGAGGCGCATCGACGCGAACTGATTGATGACTACGTTGAGCTGATTTCCGATCTCATTATCGAAGTCGGTGAAGCGCGCCAGGTGGATATGGCGGCACGTCTTGGGGTTTCCCAGCCCACCGTTGCCAAAATGCTGAAGCGCCTGGCGTCAGTAGGATTGATTGAAATGATCCCCTGGCGCGGTGTGTTTTTAACCGCAGAGGGCGAGAAGCTGGCTCAGGAGAGTCGCGAGCGTCATCAGATTGTGGAAAATTTTCTGCTGATGTTAGGGATCAGTCCAGAAATTGCCCGTCGTGATGCGGAGGGCATGGAACACCACGTGAGCAAGGAAACGCTGGAGGCTTTTAGCCGGTTTACGCAACAACATGGAACAGGCTCTGAATGAGTTTTCCTTTACTACGCGCTTTGCAGCGCGATCGCTTTTTCCAGTTGCTAATCATCGTCGGGATTATTCTAAGTCTGTTGACGCCGTTTGCGCCCCGGAGCTGGCCGGGGGCAATTGACTGGCACACGATCATTACGCTCAGTGGTCTGATGCTACTCACCAAAGGCGTGGAGTTAAGCGGTTACTTTGACGTGTTAGGGCGAAAAATGACTCGCCGTTTCAACACGGAACGTCAGCTGGCAATATTTATGGTGCTGGCTGCGGCGTTACTGTCGACGTTTTTGACCAACGATGTTGCTTTATTTATTGTCGTTCCGCTGACGATTACCCTGAAAAAACTGTGCGCTATCCCGGTTAACCGCCTCATCATCTTTGAGGCACTGGCGGTTAACGCCGGATCGTTGCTGACGCCGATAGGAAATCCGCAGAACATCCTGATGTGGGGACGCTCTGGCCTTTCATTTGCGGCGTTTACCTGGCAAATGGCACCGCTTGCTGGCGCCATGATGCTGACGCTGGTGGTGCTCTGCTGGTTCAGTTTTCCGCATAAAGCCTTGCATTATCATACCGGTACATCTGCGCCTGACTGGCAACCTCGGCTGGTGTGGAGTTGTCTGGTGTTCTATATCGTCTTTTTGACGGCTCTGGAATTGAAGCAGGAACTCTGGGGGCTGGCGATTGTGGCTGCGGGGTTCACGGTCCTGGCTCGTCGCGTGATACTCAGCGTGGACTGGACGTTATTGCTGGTGTTTATGGCGATGTTCATTGATGTACATTTGCTGACGCAATTACCCCTGTTGCAAGGGATAGCTAACCAGATTGGGGCGCTCTCAGCGCCGGGGCTATGGTTGACGGCAATCGGCTTGTCACAGTTTATCAGTAATGTTCCCGGTACGATTTTGCTGTTGAACTATGTGCCACCGACGCAGTTGCTGGCCTGGGCTGTTAATATTGGCGGTTTTGGCCTGTTGCAGGGATCGCTGGCGAATATTATTGCATTACGGATGGCAAACGACCGGCGTATCTGGTGGCGTTTTCATCTGTACTCGGTGCCGATGCTGATATGGGCGATGCTGGTAGGATATGGATTGTTGTTGCTGATGTGATAGCGGCAAAGAGGCAATAAAAAAGGCGGATGATTCATCCGCCTTTTTCGTTTCTGGTCTGCTTAGTTCAGACGAACCGGCATACCGGAACGGTTTTGTACTGCCTGCTCAACGACGGACTGATCAACATCAGACTGACCGGTGATGCTGGTAATGCTCTTGTTCAGGGTAATCGGAACAATTTCCCCGCCTTCGAACTGCGCTTCAGTGGTTGACAGTGGGTTATGCACCTCAATGTAACGGCTACCATCTGGTTCAGTGGTGGCTTTCACTGGTTCATCGATAAACTGTACGCGAGTGCCGACCGGAACATTTTCAAACAGGAATTTGATGTCTTCGTTACGCAGACGCACGCAGCCGTGGCTGACGCGTAGGCCGACGCCGAAGTTAGCGTTGGTCCCGTGGATAGCGTACAGACGACCGATATACAGTGCGTACAAGCCCATCGGGTTATCCGGGCCTGCCGGAACTACGGCTGGCAGAGGTTCACCCGCAGCGCGGTACTCAGCGTGCATTTTCGCCGTTGGCGTCCAGGTTGGGCCCGCTTTCTTACGTTCCACTTTGGTGGTCCAGTTGATAGGCGTGTCTTTGCCTAACTGGCCGATACCAATTGGTAAAACGATCACGGTATTGGTGCCTTTCGGATAGTAGTACAGACGCATTTCAGCGCTGTTGATAACAATACCTTCATGTACGGTATCCGGCAGAATCAACTGCTGCGGAATGTTCAGTACGGTACCGCCTTTCGGCAGGAAGGTGTCCACGCCTGGGTTTGCTTCCAGCATGTTGGACAGACCCATCTGGTATTCAGCCGCATAATACTCCAGCGGTTGGGTATTACCTTCAGGGATGGTGATGACCTGGTTCTGGCCAATCAAGCGACTACCATCGGTAGGCAGCGGATACGTGACGGCTGAAGCGGTATTACAAAAACCAACTACCGCGAGCGCCGCCGCGAAAAGCGTTGTCAATTTCATATTCATTTTTGCGAGATTCTGAAGCCAAGCAGGCTAGTGGGTTGAGATTTATGTAGTGTTGGGCACGCATTATATGTGCATTCTGAGCAACAAGGAATTCGGATGTGTACTAAATCACATTTTTTTCCGTTTGCTTTCACTTTATCCCTTCAGCACGAAGGCGCGATCTTATTTTAGAGTTATGGCATAATAAGCGGTTTGTCACATATTTCTTTCAGGATACGCCAGTGTTAGTTTCCAGCAACGTCACCATGCAGTTCGGCAGTAAGCCGCTGTTTGAAAATATTTCCGTCAAATTTGGCGGCGGCAACCGTTACGGCCTGATTGGCGCGAACGGTAGCGGTAAATCCACTTTTATGAAAATTCTCGGCGGCGATCTTGAGCCGACGCTGGGTAACGTTTCACTCGATCCGAATGAACGCATCGGTAAGCTGCGTCAGGATCAGTTTGCTTTTGAAGAGTTCACTGTGCTGGACACCGTTATTATGGGGCACGCTGAACTGTGGGAAGTGAAGCAGGAACGCGATCGTATCTATGCGCTGCCGGAAATGAGCGAAGAAGACGGCTATAAAGTTGCCGACCTCGAAGTGAAATACGGCGAGATGGACGGTTACTCCGCAGAAGCACGTGCGGGCGAATTGCTGCTGGGTGTGGGTATTCCGGTAGAACAACATTACGGACCGATGAGCGAAGTCGCTCCTGGCTGGAAACTGCGTGTGCTTCTGGCACAGGCGCTGTTCTCTAACCCGGATATTCTGTTGCTCGACGAACCAACGAACAACCTGGATATCGATACCATCCGCTGGCTGGAGCAGACGCTGAACGAGCGTGACAGCACCATGATCATCATTTCGCACGACCGTCACTTCCTGAACATGGTCTGTACGCACATGGCGGATCTGGACTACGGCGAGCTGCGTGTTTACCCAGGCAACTACGACGAATATATGACGGCGGCAACGCAGGCTCGCGAGCGTCTGTTGGCAGATAACGCCAAGAAAAAAGCGCAGATTGCCGATCTGCAATCTTTCGTCAGCCGCTTCAGTGCTAACGCGTCGAAATCTCGTCAGGCGACCTCTCGTGCGCGCCAGATTGATAAGATCAAACTCGATGAAGTGAAGGCCTCCAGCCGCCAGAACCCATTCATCCGTTTCGAGCAGGATAAGAAACTGTTCCGTAACGCGCTGGAAGTGGAAGCGCTGGCTAAAGGCTTTGATGAAGGCCCACTGTTTAAAAACTTCAACCTGCTTTTGGAAGTGGGCGAGAAGATTGCCATCCTGGGCGCTAACGGCGTGGGTAAATCAACCATGCTGAAAACGCTGGTGGGTGAACTGCAGCCGGATAACGGTACGGTGAAGTGGTCTGAAAACGCGCAAGTAGGTTACTACGCGCAGGATCACGAATATGAGTTTGAAAACGATCTGACCGTATTCGAGTGGATGAGCCAGTGGAAACAGGAAGGGGACGATGAGCAAGTTGTACGTAGCTTCCTCGGTCGCCTGCTGTTCAGCCAGGACGATATCAAAAAGCCTGCGAAGGTGCTGTCCGGTGGTGAAAAAGGGCGCATGCTGTTCGGTAAGCTGATGATGCAGAAACCGAATATTCTGGTGATGGATGAACCAACCAACCACCTGGATATGGAATCGATTGAATCGCTGAACATGGCGCTGGAAATGTATCAGGGCACGCTGATCTTCGTTTCTCACGACCGCGAGTTCGTGAGTTCGCTGGCAACTCGCGTGATTGAAATTACGCCGGAACGCGTAATCGACTTCACCGGTAACTACGAAGATTATCTGCGTAGTAAAGGGATCGACGGCTAAACATTGTGGCCCGGTGGCGCTACGCTGACCGGGCCAATAGTCTGCCTTGTAAGCCGGGTAAGGCGAAGTTGCCACCCGGCATTCAATTACACCACCCACTCACTCCCGTCTTTACCATTCACCAACAGTTGGCGTTGTTCCCCTATCGGTAACGAAACTTTCAGCGCTTTCCACGCCGGACGATAATCGCCACGGGATTTAACCTTGAGGTTAATGGTTGAACTGTCACATATCATCTCCCATTCAACCCACAAGGCATTACCGTTCTGATAGCCCCAGCTTTCACCATCGTCTTCAAACAGCAGACCTGTTGCCGTTCCCACACCTTTGACTGGGAACAACTTCAGCTCACGCTTATTGTCTTCCTCTACACTGACGTGACTGATACGTTCGCTGACTGGCAAACCGGCACCTGCACGCACCAGTAGCGGCAGTTTTTCCAGCGGGGCATCGCGGGTGATCCACTGACCGCCGGAGAACCATTCGTGGGTGTAGAAATCGTACCAGCCGGTTTCATTGTCCGGTAACCATACGCGACGCTGGCGTTGGCCCGCCTCGACCACGCTGGCGACTAAAATATCGCGGCCAAGCAGAAAGTCATCGCACTCTTCGAATGTCTGCTCATCGTGTTCATGGTCGAGGAACGTAGGACGCAGCATTGGTTCGTCGTCGGCATGCGCCTGCCAGAGCAGCGTATAAAAGTAGGGCAGCAGACGGTAACGTAGTTCAATCGCGCTGCGAATGGCCGGGGTGACGGCTGGGTACATCCAGGGTTCATTGACTGTATGGTCATCATTCCAGGAATGGATAGTAAAGCGTGGGTGCATCACGCCGTTTTGTATCCAGCGTACAAACAGTTCGGCATCTGGTTTGTTGCCTGAAAAACCGCCAACGTCGTGACCGACGTTATACAGCCCGGAAAGACTCATCCCCAGCCCCATCCGCGTGTTATAGCGCAGTGTGTCCCAACTGGTACGGTTATCGCCGCTCCAGGTTTGCACGTAGCGTTGCATTCCGGCGCAGCCTGAACGCGAGATCAGATAGGGACGTTTTTCCGGGGCAAACCGCTGTTGTGCTTCCAGCGAGGCACGCATCATGAGCAGTGGCATCACTGGTCGAATGTGCTTGATAGCAATCTCCTGACCAAAGCCGTTGCAGCGTGCTTCACCGTCCCAGACTTCAAACTCGTTGTTGTCGTTCCAGGTCGAGTCGATGCCCATTTCCAGCAGTTGGGTAGTAACTCCTTCCTGCCACCACTGAATGGTTTGTGGGTTGGTAAAGTCGAGGTTAGACCCTTCGTCATCCCAGAAACTTGAGCGTTCCGGCGCATTCGTTTCTGAATCACGAATGAACAGGCCCTTTTCGGCGACTTCGTTATAGCGTGGGTGGTCTTGCAATAAGCACGGTTTGATGTTTGCCGCGAGTTTCAGTCCAGCTTCATGGAAGGCGCGGGACATCACTTTCGGCTGCGGCACTTTATCGTAGTTCCAGTTGAAGACGTAGCGCTTACCATTGATCGAGGTATAGCCGGAAGAGAGCTGGAATGAATCGCACGGTATTGCATGCTCATCGCACAGGCGAATGAAGTTCATTAGCTGATTCTGTGCATCCGGGGCGTCAGTGTAATGCATCGTCGAGCCGCTATACCCCAGGCTCCACTTAGGTCCGAACAGGGTTTTTCCGGTCAAACGTACAAACGCTTTGGTGACGTCCAGGACGCGTTTTCCGGTAAACATGTAGTAATCAATATCACCAGCTTCTGCCTGCCAGCGGCGATACGCGGTGTGATAGTTGTCGATTTCATTTCCCAGATCCAGCCAGCAACTGCTCAGATTGTCATAAAACAGACCGTAGCTCACATCATCACGACGGGTAATAGTAAACGGAATATGTTTGTACAACGGGTCGGTGCTGACAGCGTTATAACCCATTGCATCAAGATTACGCATTTCATAGCGTTTGCCATTGCGCTGCAAATTACCTGCTTTTTCACCTAAGCCATAAAAACGCTCATCTTTGCGACGACTCAGGTAGTGCGCCACGCCATCTCCGTGCGCATTTAGCAGGTAGGCACTGGTTGCGCGATCGCTGGCAAGAGGTTGCCATTCTCCGGCGTCATTACGATAGTGCCATTCCAGCCACAGGGGGTGATGTACAGTGACCCGTAGCTGTTCAGTGCTGATTGTCACCGTTTCATCCTGTTGTTCCAGAGTCCACGCAGGGCAGGTAAAACCGCTTAAATCATCTCGATGACGCCCCTCCCAGGGGACATCTTGCTGCGGGGCGATGCTCCAGGTTCTGTCCAGCGCCAGTTCACCTTTGCGTCTAATCAGTACGCGGAACAGATTGTCTTCCAGTACGTACAGGCACAGGTGGTGCTGGTTATCCACCAGCAGTTCCAGATGATGAGCCGACTGCTTATTAACGGTCCAGGTCTTCAGGGTTTTCATATGCAATACATCCACTATCAAGCGCGCTTGGCGCGACGTTCAGCAATAAATGCCACCAGGAAAATAGCGCCAATCAGGTCGAAGAAACCCATGGCGATGAATAGCGGGTTAAAGCCGATTTTGTCAGCGGTAACCCCAATTAAAAGGGAGAACAGGAAGCTGGCGATCCATGCCGCCGAACCACGCATGCCGTTCACGGTCGCCATCTGGCCTTTATCAAATGACTCTACGACCAGCGCACTTAACATGCAGGAGATGATCTGATGCCCGAAGCCGCCAATGGACATCAGGATCACGGCAATAATCGGATCCCGGGTGAGCGCTACCACGGCAAGTGAAATCATTAGGAATGCGCCGGTGACAGAACTGGCGATGGTTGAGTTAACTCGTGAACAGCCGAACAGGCGGGTATAGAGTTTGGTCAGATAACCACTTGCTACGCTACCCAGGTCGGCGGCGAGAAACGGTAGCCAGGCGAATAAGGCAATCTGCTTCAGATCCATATCGTATTCTTTGGCGAAGTAGAGCGGCATCCAAAAACTGAACACTGCCCAGGCCGGTTCGGCCATAAAAGCAGGGATGGCAATACCGTAAAAACGTTTGTTTTTAGCGACATCTTTCAGAGAGGTGAAAAAGGGCAGTTTTACCGGGGCGGCTTCATTATCCTGCTTGATCCAGGCCAGCTCGTCTTTGCTAAGATTCGGGTGCTGTTCCGGATTATGGTAGAACACCCACCACAGAATGACCCACAGCAGCGCCAGCACACCAGTGAACATGAATGCGCCCTGCCAGCCAAATGAGGCGTGCGCGAAATAAATAATTGGTGGAGCCAGCATTGCGCCAATCGAGAAACCCACACCAGCCCAACCGGCAGCAACAGGACGTTCAGCTTTCGGGAACCATTCGCCAAGGGTTTTGGCGTTGGCTGGGGTGGCGGCGGCTTCCGCACCACCCATAAAGAAGCGCAGGATCGCCAAATGCAGCCAGCTACCAGCACCCGCGTGAGCGATACAAGCAATGGCCCACAAGCATGCGCAGACCATAAAGCCGAGCTTCAGACCGATTACATCAATTAACCAGCCGCACAGAGGTTGAAAAAGTGTATAGGCGAGCTGGAAGGCACCGACAATCCAGGAATATTGTTCGGTGGTAATACCCAGGCTCAGTTTTAGCTCCGGAGCCAGAATACCCAAAGAGTTTCGGGTGATGTAGTTAACCGTCACGCCAAGTAAAAAAAGCACCAGCACATACCAGCGCAAATTTTTAATCACCCGGCGAGTTTTATTTGCTGCAACCGTGTTGTTAATGTCCTGACTCATTTTTTCTCTCCACAAGACGGACGATGTAGGGGGAAATCCATTTCGATTGATATATATCTATCACTTTGATAGTTAATTGTTTTTTTAATTAATACTGATATCAAACTAGTATGGAAGCGTTGTGCAAATTAACCTTAAGCGAGAAATTTGGTCGGTAATAGCAGAATTTGTGCAAGCTTTCTCATAACCATGCATCTGAATTTGGCATCATGCTTTCGAGGTCAGTTACTGCTTAATCTGAACGCTGTGAAAATTTTTTCATTTACCTGGTGGACCGAGATCACAAAATGGATAAAAGGTTAAAAATCGCAGAAATTGCAGCCCGGACGCAGCTCTCTATCAGCACTGTTTCCCGCGTTCTCGCAGGGAAGGCCAACACCAGCGAAAAAGCACGGAGTAAGGTGCTGGCATGTGCGCGGGAACTGGGGGTGATGGAGGGAATGGCTGCGGGTCGACTGCTGCTGAATAATCTGTTGGTTTTTGCACCGCAACGGGCATTCGATGAGCGGTCTGATATCTTTTATTTCCGCGTTCTGCAAAGTTTAAGTAAAGGCTTGGCTTCCCATGAAGTACGGCTGCGTTACTGCGCGCTGGAGGAGTTGGATAGTGATGCACAGCTTTTTCTGACACGCATCAATGAGCCGGAAACGCAGGCGGTGATTTTGCTGGGCATTGACGATCCGCATATTCATGATCTTATGGTTGATGTCGGCAAACCGTGTGTGTTGATCAATTGTCGCGACAGGCATGTTCGTTTGCCTGCAATCGCTCCCGATCATCGTGCGGTTGGCGAACTGGCGGCCGAATACCTTTTTGAAATGGGACATCGGGAAATCATCAACGTGCTTTGTCTGCGTCGTTACACCATGGAGCTTCGGCTGGCAGGGATCCGCGATGCGTGGCAATCGCGAAATCTGAAATTTAATGACAAACGCGATCTACTGGTGGTGCCCAGTTTCAGTGCAAAAGAAACGGAGCTACAAATAAGCGAATGGCTGAAGCAGACGTCGGCGAAAACGCTACCGACCGCGTTTCTGGTTGGCGGGGATTTTATGGCGGCAGGGACGATCAGTGCCCTGCAAAAGCACGGGCTACGGGTACCACAGGATGTCTCGGTGATGAGCATTGATGGCTTTAATCTGGCGGCAGTTCAGGATGTTCTCTTAACTGCAGTACACGTTCCACGTGATGAGTTGGGCATTGAGGCGGTACATATGCTTCAGCAACGGCTGGTGCGACCCGATGCCCCGATTGGCACTCTGTTGCTTAATGGCGCGTTGACAATACGTGAATCAGTCCGGCGGATACGTCAGGGAAAACGACGCACCGCCGTAGAGAGAGAAGGCCTGTATGATGATTAAATCATTCCCAGTGCGCGTTTGCCGTGGATATTCAAATCCTCCAGCCTAAAGCGTCCTTCCCAGTCGGTTTCATAATCTTCGCGCGGAAAATCGCCCGGTGATGCGCCTTTTTCCAGTGCCGCCTTCACCTTATGGGCGTAGGCGAGATTTTTCTCGCACATCGGTGCGGCGGGAATGTACATCACATTACCCCAGCCCTGTTGATTTTCTACAGGGGCTACAGAGTGGATCACATCGCAATGCCACCAGACGGAATCTCCGGCCTCCAGTTGTGGAATGCTGGTTAGCGCTTCGATCAGCAGCGGATGCCATTGTTCTGAAACCGGCAGCACTCTTCCTGGCGCTACGCCGCACAGTTCATCTTCCGGGACATCATCCAGAAGTGGCCGTAACAGGATATAGGCCATGGCTTCAGGAACAGGCACTACGTGCAACAGCCCCTGGCCTGGCAGCATATCGGACAACGCTGTCCAGCCCTGGAATGTACGAAACACCGAACATTTGGTCGTGTTATCCACCGTGTACTCTTCGACTTCAGTGCGGTGCGCCGCATGCCACGGATCGTATTTCGCCAGATTGCCATTAAAGACGTTGGCGAAAACGCGCTGATAGGCCGGAAGCAGCCAGCGTTCCAGTGCACCTGAGTCAGTATGTGCTCCAAGGCCTTTAGAGGTGGTTCCCGGTGGGCGGCGGCGAATGCGGTCCGGATAGATGACGCTGACGTCCGGGTTAAACCACTGTTTACCCTCGCTTTCAAACGTCCACAGCCGGTTGAGAAGCGACTGCGCATTAGCCATTTCCTCGCTCTGGCGGGCCTGCATTTGCGCCTGTGACCAGTAAATCGGATAGATCTCAGGACGTGATGCGCTCAGGGTACCGAAGAAATTGTCTCCCGGTCCTTTGTAGACCTCATCAAAGCGGTTGCGGTCCAGATAGTCCAACATTGACTGATCCCAGCCGAGAGCCTGTTCGCGGGGGAAATGGCCTTTGATAACCGCGCATCCGCGACGTTTAATCAGTTCACGCTGTTCTGATGTGACAGTACCTGCTTTGATATCGGCATAAGAGAGCATCGGCCAGACGGCATCACCCTGCACTTTGAGGGCGTTGATCTCTGCCACCCTCGTGGCAATGGTATCGCTAAGCTGATTGAAGATCTGTTGGACATCACCAAGTTGCGCCCGCAGTTCCTGCTTCATCTGACGGATTGCTGCTTTATGATCAGCAGGCAATGTGTCGCTGGTAAAAGTAAAAGCCATAACCACCTCACATAAATCTTCATTCGAAACTAATTTAACTTACATATGACAATATAAGTTATAAATAAGTTAATGCAAGTTTAATAATTTGATGAGGGGCGCAGAATGCAAAAAGAGAGAAAACCGGAGTGGAGTACTCCGGTAGACAGGCTCAGGCGTTAAAGGGGGAGGTGTTATCCAGCACGGCCTGAATCACGTTCAGAGCACCCTGATGGTTGTTATCACTGGTCTGATAACGGGCAATGGATTTGATGCTCTCGGCTGCGTTTGCCATGGCGAAAGAGTAGCGTGCCATTTTCAGCATTTCTGCATCGTTGCCGCTGTCGCCAATTGCTACCACGTTCTGCGGAGACAGGTTCCAGCGTTTTAGCAGGCGGCTGATACCATTCGCTTTGTGCAAACCTGGAATAATCAGGTCAATAAAGCCAAAGCCGCTGGTGACGGGCTTCATAATGCCGTCCAGCGAGGTATGCAGATGGTCAATTACCAACGGGATTTGCTGATCGGGCAGATTTAGTGAGAACTTAAACAGCACATCATCGATATCCTGATAATCTTTTACCGGTTTTAGCCGGTGATAGTGTTTCGACATCAGGGAGACAAAGGCGTCCGGCGCATTTTCACTGACGTAGGCGCTTTGCAGACCACAGGCTACGAAGTTGAGCTGTTTATCTTTTAGCAGCTCGCCAATGACGATACGGGATTCATGGCGGGTAAGCTCGCCGTGAAACAGCTGTTTACCATGCTCATACACCAGCGCACCGTTCTCTGCGACAAAAGAGATCTCATCTTTGAGTTCCGGGAAAAAGGAAATGAGCTGGTAATACTGGTTACCGCTGGCGACGACAAATTCAATGCCTTGTTTTTTCAATTGCTGATACTGCGCCATAAATCGTTCACGATCGTATTGCTTGGCGTCGTCGAGAAAAGTTCCGTCCATATCGGTGACGATGACACGGACGGGGTTGGTTTTGGGTGCGATGGGATTATTCATATAAATCAGCTTGTTAACTTTAATTGCTTGTTTTTGGTAAAACTCATTATGGGGTATTTTGGTATAAAACTGCATCATTTGCATGCGCCGGCACCCCTTGGAGCACCCCAAAATGGCCTTTTATACTATCGAAAAAAGACAAAAACAGGACGGTTCTACGCGCTATAGGTGCGTGGTTGGCATCAAGAGCGGGGGCAAGTACACACACCGGGAGTATCGCGCGGATATGCCGACAACCCTGACGCGGGTTACAAGTGGGATAGTCAATCCATGAGTCTGGTTAATCAACGCCGCGCTACCTGGCGGGCAGAGGGTGAGGCCCACGGATACCGCCTGGAGATATCCGGGCAGGGTTCCATTCCGGTTGGTATCGGTTTTACCCTGGAGGATATATACCTACGACCTGCCAGAGCAAGCAGTAACGGACCCTAACTACTGGATACAGCAAGTATTCTTTGGTACAGACGCCGAGTTTAGAATAAGAGTGGCAACAAACGGAAATGGCTGGTCGGGTTGGTATAATTTTTCAGGTCAGTTGATTGGCGCGGATTTGGTGAAGCAAATCAAAAAAGACATTTACGCCGAACTGTTAGCACTAAACCCCGGAATTGTGATCCCAAAAAACGATTAGCACACGAAGCAACAAAACACCACGATAACCCGCGCATTATGTGCGGGTTTTTTATTGGCTAAGGAAAATATCATGAAAATCAAAAAAATGATTATGTGCTTGGGTTTGCTGCTGGTGGCAACATCTGCAATGGCCTGCCCAAGGGGGGAGCATCCGCACGGCGGCACCGGCTCACACCATAAAGGGGGATATTGTTCTTATGATCAGTAAATGGGCGACATTGTTCTTAGCTGTTATGTTTCTTTCTGGCTGCGTAGGAAAGGCGAATCATCCCCAGTGTCAAAAACTTAAGGCTGAGGCTGCAGGTTCGCAATTTGGGGCGGCGATGGCGGGGACATATTTGGCTCAAGCGGAGGCAGATATGGATAACGCTCGCTATGAGCGATGTGAAGAAATGTTTGATCTGGTTCAATATCAAGCTCAAGTTCAGGCGCAAATGCAGCAGCAAGCGCAAGCAGAGGCGCAGTCACAAGCGCAGGAGCGGCAAAAGCTAATGGTGGAAAAATCGAAAAGCCCGGAAATGCAGGAAAAACTAGGAGCGGCCTCATTAGCTGATTTGGTGAGTTGCGAAAAAGAAGTGAGTAATGAAAACAGTAAGTACGCTCCTGATGTTAAAGCTGCGATGTCATTCGCGTGCGAAAGGGAAGTAGATAGACGTGTAGATTCTGGAAAGGTTAGTCGCGCCAAGGTAGACAAAATGCTTAATCAGGGAATGTAAGCGGAAATGAGTTAATAATCCCCTTCGGGGGATTTTTTGTTTTTGTGGTGGTTAAAAAAGAGTATGACCAAGATTAACTAGTCGTTTCGTTGTTGGTTTAGTGTCGTTTTTGACTTAAAGTTAACTAGTTTAGGATTTGGACTTAAAGTTAACTCGAAGGGTTAAAATATGGCGGCGGTTGTTTTTGGATATCTGAGGGCGTCAACTGACGACCAAGATGCAGAACGTGCAAAAGGTGATTTGGTGAAGTTCGCCAATGAGCATGAGTTACGTTCTCCGATTTGGCATGTGGAAAATGAATCCGGGGCAAAACTTGAAAGGCCGGAATTATTCAGGATTTTGGAGGCGGCGCAAAAGGGTGACATTTTGCTCATTGAGCAAGTGGATCGACTTTCGCGCTTGAATACCGATGATTGGTTAAAGCTAAGGAAGGCAATTAGCGAGAAAGGGATCAGGGTGGTTGCTCTCGACCTTCCTACGTCTCATATGCTGGTGGCTAGCGGAGATGAATTTACCGGGCGCATGCTGGACGCTATAAATAGCATGATGCTGGATATGCTGGCGGCAATAGCCAGAAAGGATTATGAGGACAGACGCCGCAGACAAAAACAGGGGATAGCAAAAGCGCAAGCTGAGGGTAAGTATAAGGGGCGCGGCGCGGATCTCGACAAACAGGCGGCAATCATTGCTTTGCTAAAGGCTGGTCGCAGCTATAGCCAGATTGAAAAGGCTATGGGAGTTAGCCGTCCAACGATAGCGAAAGCGGCAAAAGTTGCAAAAAGTGCTGAATTAAACAAATAACCAAAAAATGGTTATGATTGACTTGTCGATATAACCAAAAAATGATTATTATAGTCACATCGAAACGGCGAAGGGTTTATGAAACTTACTGAATATATTGATAAATATTTTGATGGAAACAGAGCTGAGTTTGCTCGCGTGAATGATGTTTTGCCGCAGGCGATAACTAAGTGGATTAACGGCGATTACATCGTTGTTGATGGGGTTCTCTACAGCCCGCGCCGCGAACTAAAAGAGAAAGAACTTAAAAAATAAAAGTGAAGCTGGAGCGTTTTTATTAGCCCTCTTCGCGAGGGCTTTTTATTGCCCAAAATCAGCCAAAGGAGCAATGAACGTGAAAACTTTAATCCAGCAGTTAAACCAATCATCAAGCCGTATCCATGCAGCGTTAGCTGGTGAATACGTGCGTCGCTTCTCTCATGTACCTGATGACCAGTTACAGCGCTTTGAGCGCGTCATGAGCCGCCTTATGAAAAAGTACCCTGCTGCTGTTTACGGTGAGCTGTGGCTTAACGCAGAAGGTGAGAGTCAAAAAGCACCGCGACTTGTACACCTTAGCGACTTGGCAGAGCACATAGACAGGTCAAGAAAAGAGGCGCGAGAGCTTTACGAACATATAAATAGTTAACGTCTATAACCCGCTTCGGCGGGTTTTTTATGCCTTTAAAGTCCCCCTATAGCACCCCTTAAAAATATAACCAATTGTTTTTTATTTATTATCTTCGTCCATATCGGTGACGATAACTTTGATGGTCATAAATGCTCCTGGCTTTCACTGCAACCAGCAACATTCTAATAACAATGTGACCTACAGCACAAATTTAATTTCGAATGAAAGTTTCCACTTCGTCTTTCACGCCACAGGTGCGTTGGCAGTGGTGGTTCGCCCCAGTCGCTTACTGATGTAAGCGACTGGGGACGTACCGCCTTGCCGCGTTCCTGCAACTTGAAATCCATTGGGGAATGGTTCAAGACTGGATAAACACGGTAGTTATCCGAGTGCTGCTACAGCATATGTTCCGTACGGGCGATGATATCGTCCTGCGCATCCGGAGACAGGGCGGTGAAGAAGGCGGAGTAGCCAGCGACACGCACCACCAGGTCACGATACTGATCCGGATGTTTTTTGGCTTCCAGCAGCGTTTCACGGGAAACGATGTTGTACTGAATATGCCAGCCTTTGTGCTCTTCAAAGAAGGTGCGCAGCAGGATCATTAGTTTCTGCTTATCAGACTCATTCTCCAGCGTCGCTGGATTCAGTTTCTGATTGAGCAGTACGCCGCCGAGAATCGAGCCGGTAGGCAACTTGCCAACCGAACCAATAACCGCAGTCGGACCAAGATGATCGGTGCCGGAGGCCGGGCTCGCGCCTTCCGCCAGCGGAGTATGGGCTTTACGGCCATCCGGCGTCGCCATAGTTGCTGCACCAAACGGCACGTTTGCGGAGATGGAAGAGGTACCGGCATAGTAATTGCCACCAACCGGGCCACGGCCGTAACGTGGGTTATGGTACTGTTTCAGTTCGTCGATATAGGTCTGATAAGCGCGGGCCAACAGAGTATCGACGCTGTCATCATCATTACCGTATTTTGGCGCACCGTTGATCAGACGCTGGCGTAACTGCTCATGAGTCAGACCGTCAAAGTCATCTGCCAGTGCGGCAGCCAGCTGTTGCTGACCAATAACCCCCTGATCGAAGACTAATTTTTTCACTGCCGCCAGACTGTTGCCGAGGTTAGCAATACCGACCTGCAAGCCAGATACCCAGTCATACTTTGCGCCGCCTTGCTTAATGCTTTTTGCACGCTCAATACAATCGTCTACCAGTGCGGAGCAGAGAATGTCATGAACATTTTCCTCCAGCATGGTATCGACTACGTACTCAATCTCGATGGATTTACGTGTGTAATAGCGGATCTGCGTATCCCAGGCAGCCATTACTTCGTCGAAATTATCGAAGTTACCCGCGGAGAGTGCTTTTTCCTGTGGCAGGAACACTTTCCCGCTGGTGGCATCACGACCACCTTCCAGTGCAGCCAGCATTACGCGGGCAAAGTTGATAAAGCTCATGCCGGTGCAGCGGTAGCCCCACTTACCGCCAACGGCGGTTTCGATGCAGCCAATCGCTGCATAGTCGTAAGCGTCCTGAGGTTCAATACCGAGCTTAATGAATTCCGGGATGACGATTTCATCATTGTTAAAGGCCGGCATCCCGAAACCGCAGCGAATTACCTGTACGCAGGCATCAAGAAAATCGTTACTCATTCCCGCGTGATAGCGCACGCTGAGGTTTGGCTGAGTTGAACGAAGACGACCGCAAGATTCCAGAATGGCATAAGAGAGCGGATTGACCGCATCTGTTGGTTGACCGTTAAGCAGATTTTGCCCGCCAATGGTAACGTTTTGATATAACGGGCTGCCTGCTGACGCTTTTGAGTGGGACCCGGAGCGGATTTTGTTCACTTCCAGCAGTTTCAGCCAGCAGCTGTGCAGCAGTTCAATGGCATGCTCACGATCCAGTGACTGGTTCAGCTCCACGTCACGACGATAGAACGGATAGAGATACTGGTCCATGCGACCAAACGATACCGAGTGACCGTTTGATTCAATTTGCAGAATCAACTGGATGAAGTAGCACAATTGCAGCGCTTGCCAGAAGGTCTGTGGTGGCTGGTGGGCAATAACATCGCAGTTTTCCGCTATTGCCAGCAGTTCATCGCGGCGACTTTCGCGGGTCTCTGTGGCCGCCATTTCACGCGCCAGGTCGGCAAAACGCTCAATGTGCAGACTCACCGCATCGAGGACGATATCAATGGCTTTCAGGAACTGATCGCCATGCAGGTCTTCCAGGCAGGTGAGGTTAATGCGGGCACGACGCTCGTCGACTTTGTGGCGCAGACCATCAAGACCTTTTTCCAGCACCAGCGGGAAGTTTACCGCCAGATGCGCATCACCAGAGGTCATGTTGCCTTCGGCTTTGATAATACCGGTTTCCAGCAAACCTTTTTGTTCGTCGGTGAACATACCGTAGCAGCGATCCTGCACGGTCTGACCACGCCACCACGGGCAAATTTCATGCAGTACCCGCTTGTTTTCTTCGCTAACCGCAAAGCCTGCGCCTGGTCGATCCGCCAGGTCGTCGATCTCTTTTTCAATCCAGGAAACGGTATATTCCGGGAAGATAGGCGCGGCGCGCACTTCGCTTGCCTGGTTACCTATAATCAGCTCGTCATGCTTGATCCAGATTGTTCGTTCCGCCAGATGATGCGCTAGTGCCAGCGCGCGCCGAACCGGGACAGGCTTATCCAGATGTTGCTGATACATCTCGGTGTAGTGTTGGGCGCGCTCAGTACAGACTGGCGGTTTCACGATGTGGATCAGGGCCGTTTTGTGCGCTTTGATACGATCGCTGAGTATATCCAGTTTCAGTGTGGTCATGGCGGTTATCCTCGTAGGGTCGCGGTTAAACCTTTATGGCAGGCATACTGCTCGGCAAATTCAAGCAATGCAGGCGCATCAAGCGGTTTATCCGGGGCGTTGTAGGGTTGACTGAGTAAGTGGTATTTGTTGATGCCCAGGGTGTGGTAGGGCAAAAAATGAATCTCACCGACGTGAAGTTCATCGGCGGCAAAATCGGTAATGGCTTTGATGGCTGCTTCGTCAGCGTTGAATCCCTGAATTAACGGCACGCGGATAATCATTTTTTTACCGGCCGCGGCCAGTTTTTTCAGATTTTCCAGTACGCGTGAGGCGCTACCATCGGTCCACTGTTTAAACGGCGCATCGGCCACATGTTTTAGATCGGCAAGAAACAGATCGATGTCTGGTAATGAAGGTTCAATATACTTCCAGGGTACATGCAGACAGGTTTCGACGGCCGTGTGAATACCTGCGTCGTGGCTGGCTTTCAATAATTCTGCCGCCAGTTCCGGCTGCATAAACGGTTCGCCGCCGGAAAGCGTTATCCCGCCACCGCTGCGATCGTAAAACGGTTTATCGCGCAGCACGGTGGACATGATTTCTTCCACACTTTTGACTTCGCCGCAAACGGTCAGTGCCTGAGTTGGGCAGCAGTGGGTCAGTGCAGCGATCGCTTCATCACTTAGTTTTTCGCGATGGATTAACAGGCCGTTCAGCGCACGCTCAATCACCGCGGGTGCGGCCTGAGCACACAGGTCGCAGCCGTCCAGGCACAGACGCGCGTCGTATAACAGATCCTGTGTACGGGCGCGACTCTCTGGATTCTGGCACCAGCGACAGCCCAGGGAGCATCCTTTAAGGAACACTACGGTACGGATACCGGGACCATCGTGAGTGGAATAGCGCTGAATATTGAAAATCATAAGCGGCCTCTTTTCTTTCATATAAAGATTAAATTACTTTCGAATGAAAGTTATATTGACGTGCGTCAACTAACTGCGAGGTTTTGCCGTGCTACCTTTTATCCAGGCAAATATTCGTTGAGGAAAGGTTATGGAACTCTATTTAGATACGTCTGACATTGACGCGGTGAAAGCCCTGGCGCGTATTTTTCCGCTGGCAGGAGTGACCACAAACCCGAGCATTGTGGCAGCAGGCAAGAAGACGCTGGAGATGTTACTACCGGCTTTGTATGACGCGATGGGAGGCCGGGGGCGTCTGTTTGCTCAGGTAATGGCGACGACCGCTGAGGGTATGGTTAGCGATGCGCGTAAACTTCGGGCCATTATTCCTGATATCGTGGTGAAAGTGCCGGTCACAGCAGAAGGTCTGGCGGCGATTAAGTTACTGAAGGAAGAAGGGATCCCGACGCTGGGCACGGGAGTATATGGTGCGGCACAGGGATTGTTAGCTGCGCTGGCGGGAGCAGAATACGTTGCACCTTATGTTAACCGCGTGGATGCGCAGGGGGGCGATGGGATTCAGATGGTGGCCGATCTGCAGAACTTACTGAAAATGCACGCTCCGCACGCCAAAGTTCTGGCTGCCAGCTTTAAAACGCCACGTCAGGCGCTGGATTGCCTGCTGGTCGGCTGCGAAGCAATCACACTGCCGTTGGATGTAGCTCAGCAGATGATAAGTTCCCCAGCTGTTGATGCCGCTGTAGCCAAGTTTGAGCACGACTGGCAGGGGGCGTTTGGTCGGACGTCTCTTTAAGCCGAATATGCCGGGTTGGCCCGGCATTTCTGCGTACACTATCCCGCAAAAATGAATCCGTTACAGTTGAGGCGGTTTATCTCCGAACTGTGTTCGTATATCCGATAAAGTCTGGGTGTTATCCGTCATGATGGCGAGTACAGTCGCGTCATTATGTGAATCAGGTGACGGACCACCATAAAGAAATCGCCCACTTCCACACCGCACGATGCGCTATTTAAAACATTTTTAAAGTATCCGGAGACTGCCCGCGACTTTATTGAAATTCATCTTCCCTCCAGGTTACGTACATTATGCGATCTCACGACATTAGAACTGAAACCCGCCAGTTTCATCGAAGAAAACTTGCGCGCCTATTATTCCGATGTGCTCTGGTCGATGAAAACCAGTGAGGGTGATGGTTATATCTATGTGGTGATTGAACATCAAAGCAGTCCCGATACTCATATGGCGTTTCGCCTGATGCGTTATGCGATAGCGGCAATGCAAAGCCATCTCGACGCTGGGCATGACACGTTACCGTTAGTGGTACCGATGCTGTTTTATCACGGCATCGACACGCCTTACCCTTTCTCGTTGTGCTGGCTGGATGAGTTCGATAATCCGGCGTTGGCACATCAGCTTTACCTGTCGGCATTTCCATTAGTGGATATCACAGTCGTTCCGGATGATGACATCATGCAGCACCGACGCGTAGCGCTTCTGGAGCTGATGCAAAAACATATACGTCGGCGTGATCTGATGGGGCTGGCAGACAAAGTGGCCTCGCTCCTGACTACTGGAACCACTAATGACAGCCAGCTAAAAGCGCTGTTTAATTACCTGCTTATCCAGCACGGACACAAACCGAGATTTAGTCGATTTATGCGTAAACTGGCGCAGCAGGTACCCGGATACAAGGAGAGTACAATGAACATTGTAGAAAAAATACGCAGGGCGGGACAGAGGAAAGGGCTGCGGGAAGGTATGCAACGTGGTCTTGAAAAAGGTTTAGCCGAAGGGCGCCGTGAGGAAGCGTTGCGTATTGCTGGCTCAATGCTGGAAGACGGTCTTCCACGGGAGTTGATCGTCAGAATCACCGGGCTTTCTGAGGATGATGTTAAATCACAGAGGCATTGAACACTGGCTTTATGCAGCCCCGGCGAGTGTGTGTCACCGGGGGCTACATATTACTGCCCGCACACCTCGCAGCCTGGGTTACGCATTAGCTTCATTTCGCGAAACTGGCAGGTCATTGCATCGTACATCACGATCTTTCCTGTCGCTGGTTTACCGTAGTTTGCCAGTAACTTAATTGCTTCCATTGCCTGCAATGAACCGATCACGCCAATTAGCGGAGACATCACCCCGGCTTCCACGCAGGTTAAGGCGTTTTCGCCAAACAGTCGGCTCAGGCAGCGATAGCAGGGCTCTCCGTCCTGCCAGGTAAATACGCTGATTTGCCCTTCCATGCGAATTGCCGCACCGGACACAAGTGGAATCTTAGTGGCAAAACAGGCGGCATTTAGCTGATTACGCACCGCGACATTATCGGTACAATCCAGCACCAGATCATGCTCAGCAATTAGCGTATGAATAGCGGCATCATCCAGCAGCGCATTGATTGGCGTAATCGTAATATGTGGATTGATCCGCGCCAGTGCGTCTCGAGCAGACTCTACTTTTGGCATCCCTACCGTAGCATCGCTGTGAAGCGTCTGGCGCTGGAGGTTAGAAACTGAAACGGTATCAAAGTCGAGCAGGGTCAAATGCCCGATACCCGCACCCGCCAGGTACTGGGTAGCAGCACAACCAAGTCCTCCCAGACCAACGACCAGTACCCGCGCCTCTTTAAGCGCTTCCTGACCTTCAAAATCAAAGCCGCGCAGGATGATTTGCCGGTTATAGCGCATCATCTCCTGGTCGCTGAGTTCTGCCATTACAAGCCTCCAAACAGTGCGTTAAACGGTTCGACCTCTACCCACTCTCCGGCCTCCACGTTACCGCGGTCGCGCTCCAGTACAATAAAACAGTTACCCTGGCTGAAGGAGCTAAAAATATGCGAGCCCTGATGACCGGTGGTGGTGACCTCCAGTTCGCCCTCTGCCGTGCGCTGCAATACTCCGCGTTGGAAATCCAGGCGCCCTGGTGTTTTTTTCAGGCGTGATGCGGTGCGCACGCGCTGGCGAGGTGGAAGCCCGCTGGCCGTATTACCACTGAGTTTCGCTAAAAGTGGCTGCACCAGTTGATAGAAGGTGAGGGCTGCAGAAACCGGGTTGCCCGGCAGGCCGCAAAACCAGCTATTGCTTAGTTTACCGAAAGCAAATGGCTTGCCTGGCTTGATCGCCAGCTTCCAGAACGCGATCTCTCCCAGTTCTTCCAGTATGGTTTTGGTGTAGTCTGCTTCACCCACAGAAACACCGCCGGAACTGATAACCACGTCGGCCTGGCTGTCAGCTTCGATAAACGCCGCGCGTAACGCATTTGGATCGTCGCGGATAATGCCTAAGTTGATTACTTCGCAGCCCAACTGTTGCAGCATGAGATGCACGGTCAGGCGGTTGGTGTCATAAATTTGTCCGTCGCCCAGCGGTTGGCCTGGCAACTGCAATTCATCACCGGTGGAGAAGAGTGCTACGCGCACTTTGCGAACCACCTGGACCTCAGCTATACCCAGCGATGCCAGCACGGGGAGTTCAGCCGTCGTCAGGCGAGTTCCTGCGGGAAAGACAACAGCGCCGTTGGAAATATCTTCGCCGCGCCGACGGATATTTTGCCCGGTGCGGACATCCGCAGTAAAACGGATGCCGCCGTCAGTTTGTTCGGTTTGTTCCTGCATCACCACCGCTTCACAACCGGCAGGAACCGGTGCGCCAGTCATAATACGAATGCAGGTTCCCGCTGGCCATTCACCATGGTAAGGCTGACCGGCAAAGGCTTTACCTGCAACAGTGAGCGGCTGACCGGATTGTAGATCCTCTACACGTACCGCGTAGCCGTCCATTGCCGAGTTATCAAATCCCGGTACATCACAAGGGGAGACTACGTCAGTTGCCAGAATACGACCGAAGCATTGAACCAGGGGCAACGTTTCGACTGCGGTGAGTGGGGTAATAGACGACAGCATCTGAGTGAGTGCCGTTTCGAGCGGCATCAGTCCGGTGGTAAATTCCATGAGAAGACTCCTGCGAGGCAAAATCGAATCTGGCCATTATGTCAGAAAACAGGCGTCGACAGTATGCCACCTCAGTCTTAGGTGCGGGGCTTTATCTTTACATGACGTCTGCATCTTTCTATATTCAAAAATCGAATCAATAACTCACAGAATTTCTGATATTTATAACCCCGATACCAGCCACCTTAATGGACGATAAAAATGAGCAAAGCAGTCATTGCAATTCACGGTGGTGCTGGCGCAATAACCCGCTCACAACTGAGTCAGGAGCAGGAGTTACGTTATATACAGGCGCTGTCAGATATCGTTGAGGTGGGGCAACGGATGCTTGAAGCGGGTCAAAACGCGCTGGATGTCGTCACCGAAGCCGTACGCCTGCTTGAAGAGTGCCCTCTGTTCAATGCCGGAATTGGTGCGGTGTTTACCCGTGATGAAACCCATGAGCTGGATGCTTGCGTTATGGACGGTAATACGCTGAAGGCGGGAGCTGTTGCCGGGGTTAGCCACCTGCGAAACCCGATCCTTGCTGCTCGTCTGGTGATGGAGCACAGTCCGCATGTCATGATGGTGGGGGAAGGGGCGGAAAATTTTGCCATTGCGCAGGGAATGACGCGCGTTGCTGCCGATATTTTCTCTACACCAGAGCGTTTTGCACAGCTTGTGGCGGCGCGTGCGGAGGATGAGACGATACTTGATCATAGTGGTTCGCCATTGGACGAACGCAATAAAATGGGGACCGTCGGTGCGGTAGCGCTGGATCAGTACGGCAATCTGGCTGCTGCGACATCAACGGGTGGTATGACCAACAAATTGCCGGGGCGCGTCGGTGACAGTCCGCTGGTCGGTGCGGGGTGTTATGCCAATAATGCCAGTGTTGCTGTCTCCTGTACGGGAACTGGCGAAGTATTTATTCGTGCGCTGGCTGCTTATGACATTGCGGCGCTGATGGATTATGGCGGTCTGAGCTTATCAGAGGCGTGCGAACGCGTGGTGATGGAGAAATTACCGGCGTTGGGCGGCAGCGGTGGGCTAATCGCCGTCGATCATGAAGGTAACGTCGCTTTACCGTTTAATAGTGAAGGCATGTACCGTGCATGGGGATATGCCGGCGATACGCCAACTACCGGTATTTACCGGGAGAAAGGAGATACCGTTGCCACACAGTGATGAGCTTGATGTCAGCGATGTGCTGGCGGTCAGCAACCTGAATATTGCCTTTGAGCAGGAGCAGCAACGTATCAGCGCGGTGCGTAATCTGTCATTTCGCCTGAAGCGTGGAGAAACGCTGGCGATTGTTGGCGAATCCGGTTCAGGGAAATCAGTAACTGCTTTGTCACTAATGCGTCTGATAGAACAGGCGGGCGGTGAAGTAAGTTGCGATGAGATGCTGCTTCGGCGACGTAACCGACAGGTAATTGAGCTCGGTGAACAAAGCGCCTCGCAGATGCGTCATGTACGCGGTGCGGATATCGCGATGATCTTCCAGGAGCCGATGACGTCACTCAACCCGGTGTTTACCGTTGGCGAACAGATTGCCGAGTCTATTCGCTTACATCAGGGCGCAAATCGTGAAGATGCGATGGCGGAGGCCAAACGAATGCTCGACCAGGTGCGTATTCCCGAGTCGAGGGCCATTTTATCGCGCTACCCGCATCAGCTTTCCGGCGGCATGCGTCAGCGGGTGATGATTGCGATGGCGCTCTCTTGCCGTCCTGCGGTATTGATTGCTGATGAGCCGACAACTGCGCTGGATGTCACTATTCAGTCACAGATCCTTCAGCTGATTAAAGTGTTACAGCAGGATATGTCCATGGGGGTGATATTTATCACCCACGATATGGGGGTTGTTGCCGATATAGCCGATCGTGTGCTGGTAATGTATCAGGGGGAAGCTGTAGAAACCGGCAGCGTTGAACAGATTTTTCACGCCCCCCAACATCCCTACACTAAAGCGCTTCTGGCAGCCGTACCGCAGCTTGGAGCGATGAGCGGGCATGACCTTCCGCGTCGGTTTCCGCTTATTTCCCTGCATGATCCTGACCATATTGAACCAGAGACTGAACAGGACACCGTGGTTGAGGGGGAGCCGATTTTGCGGGTACGCAATCTGGTGACGCGTTTTCCATTGCGTAGCGGCATTCTTAATCGCGTAACTCGCGAAGTTCATGCAGTAGAAAACGTCAGCTTTGATCTCTGGCCCGGTGAAACGCTATCGCTGGTTGGGGAGTCAGGCTGCGGTAAGTCCACCACCGGGCGCGCGTTGTTGCGTCTGGTGGAGTCCCAGCGTGGGGAGATAACGTTCAACGGCCAACGTATTGATACGCTGGCGGCCAGCAAGCTGCAGCCGCTGCGCCGGGATATACAATTTATCTTCCAGGACCCTTATGCATCACTGGATCCTCGCCAGACGGTGGGATATTCGATTCTGGAACCGCTGCGGGTTCATGGTTTACTGCAAGGCGATGCAGCGGCAAAACGCGTGGCATGGTTGCTGGAGCGTGTTGGGTTGCTTCCTGAGCATGCCTGGCGTTATCCGCATGAATTTTCGGGCGGGCAGCGTCAGCGTATTTGCATTGCCCGGGCGCTGGCGCTGAATCCGAAAGTGATTATCGCCGATGAGTCTGTTTCCGCACTGGATGTCTCAATTCGTGGACAGATTATCAACCTGTTGCTCGACCTGCAGCGCGAAATGGGTATTGCATACCTGTTTATTTCTCACGATATGGCGGTAGTAGAGCGTATCAGTCACCGTGTGGCAGTGATGTATCTGGGACAAATTGTAGAAATTGGGACCCGGCGGGCGGTGTTTGAAAATCCTCAACATCCCTATACCCGAAAATTGATGTCGGCAGTACCAGTCGCCGACCCATCTCATCACCGGCCGCAGCGCGTACTGCTGTCGGATGATATCCCCAGCAATATCCGCAAACGCGGTGAAGAAATCTTCCCCGTCTCACTCCAGTTAGTTGGGCCGGGGCATTATGTTGCGCGTTCGCAAGCGGATAATGCGCTTTCGCGTTTATAACAGGCAGGCAGGGTTCAGGAGAATAACATGACAAAAATTGTTGCTCGAAAATGGCTGGTTGCTCTGGGGGTAGCCTCTGCACTGGCTGCGTCTCCTTCCTGGGCTGCCAAAGATGTGGTGGTGGCGGTAGGGTCTAATTTCACTACGCTCGATCCGTATGATGCGAACGATACGCTGTCACAGGCGGTGGCGAAGTCGTTTTATCAGGGATTGTTCGGTCTTGATAAAGAGATGAAACTGAAAAACGTGCTGGCGGAAAGCTACACCGTTTCCGCCGATGGCCTGACGTACCTCGTCAAACTGCGCCAGGGCGTGAAGTTTCAGGATGGGACCGACTTCAATGCCGCAGCGGTAAAAGCCAACCTTGATCGAGCCAGTAATCCGGAAAACCATCTTAAACGCTACAATTTGTATAAGAATATTGATAAAACCGAGGCCGTCGATCCGTCTACGGTGAAGTTCACGCTAAAACAACCGTTCTCTGCATTTATCAATATCCTGGCGCATCCGGCAACGGCGATGATTTCACCAGCAGCACTGGAAAAGTACGGCAAGGATATTGGTTTCCATCCTGTTGGTACCGGCCCTTATCAACTGGATACCTGGAATCAGACCGATTTTGTTAAGGTGAAGAAGTTCCCAGGCTACTGGCAGCAGGGATTGCCAAAGCTTGATACGATTACCTGGCGTCCGGTAACGGACAACAATACCCGTGCGGCAATGTTGCAGACGGGTGAAGCCCAGTTTGCTTTCCCGATCCCTTACGAGCAGGCTGCGTTACTGGCGAAGAACAAAAATCTGCAACTGGTTGCCAGCCCGTCAATAATGCAGCGTTATATCAGTATGAACGTCACGCAAAAACCGTTCGACAACCCGAAGGTGCGCGAGGCGCTGAATTATGCCATCAACCGTCAGGCGCTGGTGAAAGTAGCTTTTGCCGGTTACGCGACGCCAGCGACAGGTGTTCTTCCTCCGGCGATTGCCTACGCACAAAGCTATACGCCGTGGCCTTACGATCCGGCAAAGGCACGTGAATTGTTAAAAGAGGCGGGTTATCCCAACGGGTTTACCACCACACTGTGGTCGTCGCATAACCACAGCACCGCGCAGAAAGTTCTGCAATTTACGCAGCAGCAGTTAGCGCAGGTGGGCATTAAAGCACAGGTCACGGCGATGGATGCCGGACAGCGAGCCGCCGAAGTTGAAGGGAAGGCGCAGAAAGAGAGTGGGGTGCGGATGTTCTACACCGGCTGGTCAGCGTCTACGGGCGAGGCTGACTGGGCGCTGTCGCCGCTGTTTGCTTCACAAAACTGGCCGCCAACCTTGTTTAATACGGCGTTCTACAGTAACAAGCAGGTGGACAGCGATTTATCGGCAGCATTGCAGACCAACGATCCGGCGCAAAAAGCGCAGTTGTACAAAGACGCGCAAGATATCATCTGGAAAGAGTCGCCGTGGATCCCGTTAGTGGTGGAAAAACTGATCTCTGCGCACAGTACAAATTTGACCGGATTCTGGATTATGCCGGATACCGGATTTAGTTTTGATGATGCGGATTTGCAATAAGCTATTCATTTGGCCCCTGAATAACGGGGGCCGCCGAAGGGAGTCTGATGCTTAACTATGTTTTCAAGCGCCTGCTGGGGCTAATTCCAACCCTGTTGATTGTCGCGGTGCTGGTGTTTTTATTTGTCCACCTGCTGCCAGGCGACCCTGCCCGACTGATTGCCGGGCCGGAGGCCGACGCTGAGGTTATTGAACTGGTGCGCCAGCAGTTGGGTCTGGACCAGCCGCTGCATGTTCAGTTCTGGCATTACATCACTAACGTTTTGCAGGGCGATTTCGGGACATCAATGGTCTCCCGTCGGCCGGTGGCTGAAGAGATTGCCAGCCGCTTTATGCCGTCCCTGTGGCTGACGATCGCCAGTATGGCGTGGGCGGTTTTATTTGGTATGACGGCGGGGATCATCGCCGCCGTATGGCGCAACCGTTGGCCGGACAGGGTGAGCATGGCGCTGGCGGTAACGGGGATATCTTTCCCGGCCTTTGCGCTTGGTATGCTGTTGATGCAGATATTCTCCGTTGAGCTGGGCTGGTTACCGACCGTTGGCGCAGACACCTGGCTGCATTATATCCTGCCTTCCATCACTCTCGGTGCAGCGGTGGCGGCGGTGCTTGCACGTTTTACCCGTGCCTCGTTTGTCGATGTGCTTAGCGAAGATTACATGCGCACTGCTCGTGCGAAAGGGGTAAGTGAAACCTGGGTGGTGTTAAAACACGGTCTGCGAAACGCAATGATTCCGGTCGTTACGATGATGGGATTGCAGTTCGGTTTTTTGCTTGGTGGCTCAATTGTGGTTGAGAAAGTGTTCAACTGGCCCGGGCTTGGGCGATTGTTGGTAGACTCTGTTGAAATGCGAGACTATCCGGTGATTCAGGCCGAGGTTCTGTTATTTTCTCTGGAGTTTATTCTTATTAACTTAGTGGTGGATGTGCTCTATGCCGCCATTAATCCCGCTATCAGGTACAAGTAAGGATGCGATTTTTTAACTGGCGCCGGCAGGCGATTTTAAATGCGATGCCCCTCGTGAAGCCTGAACAGATCCGTACGCCATGGCATGAGTTCTGGCGTCGTTTTCGTCGCCAGCACGTGGCGATGATCGCCGGGATATTTGTGCTGGCCTTGATCCTGGTCGCGATATTTGCCCGCTGGCTGACGCCGTTTGATGCCGAGAATTACTTCGATTATGACCGTCTGAATGACGGCCCGTCGATGATGCACTGGTTTGGCGTCGATTCATTGGGTAGAGATATTTTCAGCCGCGTGTTGGTCGGTGCGCAAATCTCGCTGGCTGCGGGAGTCTTTGCCGTCTTTATTGGCGCGGCGATAGGGACGGTATTGGGACTGGTGGCGGGCTATTACGAAGGCTGGTGGGATCGGCTGATTATGCGCATCTGCGATGTGCTGTTCGCCTTTCCTGGTATTTTGCTGGCAATTGCGGTGGTGGCGGTGCTGGGAAGTGGCATTGCTAACGTCATCATTGCTGTTGCAGTCTTCTCCATTCCGGCCTTCGCCCGTCTGGTGCGAGGGAATACGCTGGTACTTAAGCAACAGACGTTTATTGAGTCGGCGCGTAGCATCGGCGCCAGCGATACAACTATCATCTTCAACCATATTCTGCCGGGAACCGTCTCCTCGATTGTGGTCTTTTTTACCATGCGTATCGGGACATCGATTATTTCAGCCGCGAGTTTGTCATTTCTTGGGTTAGGTGCTCAGCCGCCAACGCCGGAGTGGGGGGCTATGCTTAACGAAGCGCGGGCAGATATGGTGATCGCGCCGCACGTGGCGATTTTCCCGGCAGTAGCTATATTCCTGACGGTACTGGCGTTTAATATGTTGGGAGATGGCCTGCGCGACGCGCTGGACCCTAAGATAAAGGGATAAACCGTAGGCCTGATAAGATGCTTTAGCATCGCTATCAGGCATTGCCAGATGTCAGCATAAATGGCTTATCCGGCCTACGGTTCTGTTACGTGTGTTTAGACGCGGGAGCCCCACAGATCGTATTCGTCTGCGTTTTCAACTTTCACGCGGATGATATCGCCTGGTTTCACGTCGGTTTCCCCATTCATGTACACCGCGCCGTCGATTTCAGGTGCGTCTGCCATGCTACGGCCAATGGCGCCTTCTTCGTCAACTTCATCAACGATGACCATAATTTCGCGACCTACTTTTTCCTGCAAACGTTCAGCAGAGATCTGCTGCTGAAGTTGCATAAAGCGGTTCCAGCGCTCTTCCTTCACCTCTTCCGGGATTTGATCCGGCAGATCATTTGCGCCAGCACCCTCAACCGGGCTGTACTTAAAGCAACCAACGCGATCCAGGCGAGCTTCTTTCAGGAAGTCGAGCAGCATCTGGAAGTCTTCTTCTGTTTCACCCGGGAAGCCGACGATGAATGTCGATCGCAGAGTCAGCTCAGGGCAGATTTCACGCCATTGTTTAATACGCGCTAATTGTCTGTCCACAGAGCCAGGTCGCTTCATCAGCTTGAGAATACGCGGGCTGGCATGCTGCAGTGGGATGTCCAGATACGGCAGGATTTTACCTTCCGCCATCAGTGGAATTACGTCGTCAACGTGCGGGTACGGGTAGACATAATGCAAACGGGTCCAGATACCCAGTTTTGACAGTTGCTCACACAGGTCAACCATGCTGGTTTTTACTGGTTCGCCGTTATGAAAACCAGTGCGATGCTTCACATCCACGCCGTAAGCAGAAGTATCCTGGGAGATTACCAGGATCTCTTTCACACCGGCATCAACCAGGCGTTTAGCTTCGCTGAGTACGTCGCCGATCGGACGGCTCACCAGATCACCACGCATAGATGGAATAATGCAGAATGTGCAGCGGTGGTTACAGCCTTCTGATATTTTCAGATAGGCGTAGTGACGCGGTGTCAGTTTGACGCCCTGCTCAGGTACCAGGCTCTGGAAGGGGTTATGCTTCGGCTTTGGCACATAGTGGTGAACATGCTCAAGAACCTGTTCGTAGCTATGTGGCCCGGTGATTTCCAGCACCTTCGGGTGAACTTCACGGATCTGATCGACTTTCGCGCCCAGACAGCCGGTGACAATCACCTTGCCGTTTTCGTTCAGCGCTTCGCCAATCACTTCCAGTGACTCTTGTACCGCACTGTCGATAAAGCCGCAGGTGTTAACGATAACCATATCCGCGTCGTCGTAGCTCGGTACAACATCATAACCTTCAGTACGAAGCTCAGTCAGGATGCGTTCGGAATCGACGAGGTTTTTCGGACAACCTAGTGATATAAAACCAATTTTTGCCATTTTCTTATACTGTACATTGCTCGTAATCGGGGGATTATACAGATGCCTTCACGCTACATCTATATCTGATAGCGAGAAGACGAACAGAATAAAGGGGAATTAATAGAATATCTGCTGGTGAAAGGTGTTTAGAGAGTCTAATTCCGGCTTTAAGTGCTACTTCTTGGCTATAGAAACGCATTGGCGTAAATTTTATTCCGTCGAGCGTTATCAATGAGGTTAAATTTGAAAGATATTGTTTTGCAGGCCAAACTTGAAATGGCTAAAACACTTTATGCTAATGGCGTGAGTTTATATTATATCTCTCTCGCGACAGGTCTAACCTGGCGTATTTTAATGGCAGAATTAAGTTTTATTACTCGCCACGAAGTTATCCTGCAAAAAAGTAAAACTCGAAAACCTGAGCTTTAAATAATTCGCCTGTCGATGTCCCATCCTACAATATTCTGAAAGGTAATGTTGATATGTATATTTCGCCACTTCCGGTCGCTGCAGATTCTGATGTTGATAAACTTAGAGATGATATTGCGAATAAACTCTTATTTACGATTGGTAAGGATCCCGCAATCGCGACAAAACGGGAGTGGCTAAATGCAACGTTATACGCCGTGCGCGATCGAATGGTCGAACGCTGGCACCGCTCTAACCGGGCCCAGTTTTCTCAGGATGCCCGCCAGGTTTACTATTTATCGATGGAATTTCTGATTGGACGTACTCTTTCCAACGCGTTGCTTTCTTTAGGCCTGTACGATGAAGTGAACTGCGCGCTTGAAGCTATGGGGCTGGATCTGGAAGAACTGATCGATGAAGAAAATGACCCTGGGTTAGGTAATGGCGGTCTCGGACGTCTGGCTGCCTGTTTCCTCGATTCGCTGGCGACGCTTGGGCTGCCTGGATGCGGATATGGTATTCGTTATAATTACGGTATGTTCAAACAAAATATCGTAAATGGAGTACAAAAAGAGTCTCTGGACTATTGGCTGGAATACGGGAATCCGTGGGAATTCAAACGACATAATACGCATTATAAAGTGCGTTTCGGTGGTCGCATTCAGCAGGAAGGGAATAAAACCAGGTGGATTGAAACCGAGGATATTCTGGCTGTGGCGCACGATCAAATTGTGCCCGGCTACGCGACAGACACCACAAATACATTACGCTTGTGGAATGTGCAGGTTAACAGCGAGGTTAATTCTGGCAAACTGAATCTGAATGATGATTTTTCTATTGAAGTGGAAAACAAATACCACTTTGAGAGGATCTCGCGGGTGCTATACCCGGACGACTCTACCGATGCTGGCCGTGAATTACGCTTACGACAGGCTTATTTCCTGGCGTCCGCAACAGTTCAGGATATTCTGAGTCGTCATTATCAGTTGCACAAAACCTACCATAATCTGGCAGATAAAATCGCAATCCATCTTAATGATACTCATCCGGTACTGGCGATCCCTGAACTGATGCGTTTATTGATCGATCAGCATCAGTTTTGCTGGGAAGATGCGTTTGATGTGACCTGTCAGATCTTTTCCTATACCAATCATACCCTGATGAGCGAAGCGCTGGAGACATGGCCGGTGGAGATGCTGAGCAGACTCCTGCCTCGTCATTTAAAGATTATTTTTGAAATTAACGAGCGGTTCCTGAAATCGGTGAGCGATAAATATCACGATAATAGTGAGTTACTAAAACGTGTATCGCTGATTGATGAATCTAATGGTCGCGTGGTGCGTATGGCCTGGCTGGCTGTAGTTGTCAGCCATAAAGTCAATGGCGTGTCGGCATTGCATTCAAAACTGATGACGGAATCCTTGTTTGCTGATTTCGCACGTATTTTCCCTATGCGTTTTACTAATGTGACTAATGGTGTTACGGCCAGGCGTTGGCTGGCCCTGGCGAATCCTCCACTTGCCAGCGTGCTGGATGAGCATATTGGTCATACCTGGCGTACCAAACTTATTCAGCTTGGCGAATTGAAGCAGTACATCGATTATCCGTCCGTGAATGAGGCGGTGCATCGGGCGAAGCGGGAAAATAAACAGCGGTTGGCACACTACATTGCCACACAATTTGGTGTGGTAGTGAATCCTGATGCTTTGTTTGACGTGCAAGTAAAGCGTATCCACGAGTACAAGCGGCAATTACTGAATGTGCTCCACATCATCACCCGTTATAACCGCATTAAAGCTGCGCCGGATGCCAATTGGGTACCTCGTGTGAATATTTTTGCGGGAAAAGCCGCTTCGTCGTACTACATGGCGAAACAAATTATTCGCTTAATTAACGATGTGGCGCAGCGGGTCAATAACGATCCGCAAATTGGTGGCAGGTTGAAAGTGGTGTTTATACCGGATTACAGCGTCAGTCTGGCGCAATTGATCATTCCGGCCGCAGATCTGTCTGAACAGATTTCGTTGGCCGGTACTGAAGCTTCCGGGACCAGTAACATGAAGTTTGGGCTTAATGGCGCGTTAACAATCGGTACGCTGGACGGGGCGAACATTGAGATGCGGGAGTATGTCGGCGAAGATAACATCTTTATCTTTGGGAATACGGCACAAGAAGTAGAAGCCTTACGACAAAGCGGTTATAGCCCCAGAGCTATTTTTGAGAACGATATTGAGCTGCACCAGGTACTGACTCAAATAGGTACTGGCATGTTCAGTCCACAGGAACTAGGGCGATATCAGAATATACTGGATTCGTTGATTAACTTTGGCGACCATTATCAGGTTTTAGCGGATTATCGTAGCTATGTAGATTGCCAGGATGCGGTGGACGATTTGTATTGTAATCCTCGTGAATGGACGACAAAAACGCTGCATAATATTGCCAATATGGGTTACTTTTCTTCAGACAGAACGGTACAGGAATATGCTGATAACATCTGGCGTATTACCAAAATACACGTTTAACCTTTAATGACTACAGGTGCCCTTCCAGGTTTTCAGGACCGGGAGGCGCTTGTAATTCAGCCAGAATGGGAGCCAGTATCTTATGGGTACTGGTTTCTTTACGCGATGAAGCATAAATACTAAATTGCGGTAACGGGAATGGTGTGTTTATTTTTTTTAACCCGTAAAGTTTTGCGTGAGTGTTAAATACTTTTTCCGGGATCACGCCTACACATTGTGTATTAGATACAATGGTGAGTATTGCTGTAAAAGAAGAGGTGAGCAGGCAGCGCTCTCCAGTTCTGAATTTCTTATCAACGATGCTTCTGTGGTAAATAATCTTTTCATTTTTTGTGTTATAGCCGACGAGATTTGCGCGTCGGAACATTTCTTCACTAATCGAATTCTCATACAACGTATTATTCTGTGAAGCGGCCAGTACCAGGCGCATATCACATATTTTTTGGCAGGAGATCCCCCCTGATTCAACCGAAAAGGTTGAAAAAACAACATCCGCCTGCCGCATGTTTAACAACTCAATAATGCTTTGCTCATTTAAATCGGCGGTAAGATGCAGGAGGCTAATATCAGCGTCAGTGTTGATTATTTTGGCTGTGACATCGGGAATAACGATCGGAGAAATAAAAGATTCAGTGTACAGAGTGAGTCTTTTTTTTGTTGCCGGGGACGAATGTGGCATCAGCAGTGAGAGTTTGTCGATAATTGGGATCGTATTGTCATAAAGCTCGTCGGAATAGACTGTCGGCAACAGAGCATTGCCGCTGCGGACAAATAAGTTATCCCCCATTAATTCGCGTAGCTTCCTTAATGATTGGCTGACGGCAGAGGGCGAAATATTCAGCATGTCAGCGACCCTGCTGATACTGCCTACGCTATAGATCAAACAGAAAATCGTCAGCAGATTGAGGTCTATCTTTGATAGCGTGCGTATTTTTTCTGCATCATTTGCTTTTGACATAGTCCCCTCATGCTAAGCGTCGCGCAGTAATCCCACAGGTATAGCAAAAAATGACCGGTAAGTCAGAGATCTGAGGGAGGTTGTCTCTCCGTGAGCACAACGACTCTGTCCGCAGCTACAGGTTGTAACATTGTAAATTATGTTAATCAATTAGGGTTTATTGATATAGAGCATCAATTTGTTCAAAAAACAACCATACTATTAAGTTGCACTATGGTTGGAAAGAGGAGGAACAAAGTATGGTTGTTGACAGACTGAGAACCGACCTTCTCAACAAGTTGATAAACGCCCGCATCGACCTCGCCGCTTATCTGTTGTTGAGGAAGGCGAAAGGCTACATGTCAGTCAGCGAGAACGATCGTCTGCGTGATGGTTTTTTTGCACTGAATCGCGAACTACACGATCAATCACAGCTCCACGGTATGCATCTTGATCAGGAAGAGTGGAATGCCCTTCATCGTGCTGAAGGGGCGTTAGCCGCCGCCGCTGTTTGTCTTATGAGTGGACATCATGACTGTCCAAATTTTATTGCTGTTAACGCAGAGAAACTTGAAAACTGCCTGACAACGCTGACGCTGAGTATCCAAAGCTTGCAGAGCTACTCAACATTGGAACACGTCTGAACCAGGGGGAGGGTGCTCCCCCTTTTCGTTAATATTATGTAAAAGTAGCAGGATATCTCCTCCTGCTGGCTACGCTTTATGCAGAGCCATTAAGGAGGTGTTATGCGTCGACTCTTTCTCTGTGTTGCCTCGTTTGCGTTACTTTCCCCTTTTGCCGGTGCTGAACTGTCTGCTGTGAAGGTTGAAGTGTTGCAAACCAAACTTGACCATCCCTGGTCACTTGCTTTTTTACCTGATAATCGCGGCATACTCATTACGCTTCGGGGAGGACAACTTCGACTCTGGCAAGCCGGTAAGGGGCTTTCAGATCCGCTGACCGGTGTGCCAAAGGTTTGGGTAAATGGCCAGGGAGGATTACTCGACGTGGTGTTAGCGCCGGATTTTGAACACTCCCGGCGGGTTTGGCTCAGTTATGCTGAAGCCAACCATGAAGGGAAAGCAGGGACAGCCGTAGGCTACGGACGACTGAGTGATGACCTCAAGCATCTGGAGGGATTCAAGGCGATTTTTCGCCAAATGCCTAAACTCTCAACCGGAAACCATTTTGGCGGACGCATGGTGTTTGATGGCAAAGGTTATCTGTTTATTGGACTGGGAGAGAATAATCAGCGTTCTACCGCTCAGGATCTGGATAAGTTGCAAGGCAAGGTTGTGCGTCTGACCGAGCAGGGCAAAATTCCGTCAGACAATCCCTTTGTGAATCAGGCTGGTGCTCGTCCTGAAATTTGGTCGTACGGCATTCGTAATCCGCAGGGCATGGCGATGAATCCCTGGAGTGAGGTGTTGTGGTTAAATGAGCATGGTCCACGCGGAGGCGATGAAATTAATGTCCCCGAAAAAGGTAAAAACTATGGCTGGCCGATAGCGACCTGGGGTGTTAACTACAGTGGTTTTAAAATTCCGGAATCACAGGGCGAAATAGTCGACGGTACTGAACAACCCGTCTTTTACTGGGAAAAATCTCCAGCAGTCAGCGGAATGGCCTTTTATAACCGCGATACCTTCCCGCAGTGGCAGCAGAAACTGTTTATTGGCGCGTTGAAAGAACAGGACGTGATCGTGTTAAGCGTCAACGGGAATAACGTGACGGAGGACGGACGCATTTTGCGGGAAAGGGGGCAACGGATCCGTGATGTGCGTGTCGGACCAGACGGTTATTTATATGTGTTAACCGACGAGTCCGACGGGGAATTACTTAAGGTGAGTCCCTGAACATTGCATCATTGACGCTATTAGCTGACTGGGATCATGACCACTTTCTGGAATGCCGGACGCTCGGTGAGCTGCTGATACCAGCGTTCAAGATGAGGTCGGTGGGTCCAGCTCAGGCCGACGTTAAACAGGTTATAGATGAACGGTGCGACGGCAATATCGCCGGTACCAAATTCAGCCCCGGAGAACCATGGTTGGTTTGCCAGCGCGTCGTCAAGAATGCTAAACAGGTTATCGCAAACCTTCGCCCCTGCGTCGATGGCTGCCTGGTCACGTTGTTCAGCCGGTGTTCTGACCAGACCGAATAAAATCACCCGGTGTGCAGGACTCAACGTCTGGTTAGCCCAGTCCATCCATTTTTCGCCTTCAGCGCGCTTTGCCGGAGCATCAATCCACAAACGCTTTTGCCCGTACTGGGCAGCCAGATAGCGGACAATGGTGTTGGATTCCCACAGTAATACGTCGGTTTCATCATCGCGCAGTAGCGGAACCAGGCCGTTGGGATTCATTGCCAGATAGTCCGCATCGTGGTTAATGCCATGCTGCCCGCCCGCCAGGATTTGGGTATACGGTAGTTCCAGTTCTTCGAGCGTCCACAACACTTTCTTTACGTTGGTCGAGTTATTTCGACCCCACAGTGTAATCATAGTAACTCCGCAAATTAATTGAGCAGCTTTATGTCTGCATTCGGCATCTGACAGGTTCACATGGTGGGGTAAACCTAATATTTACGCAACAAGGTGTAAAAAAATCGTGATGGGGGCAGCGCAGCGCAATGTTATTGCATAAACTTTAAAAACTTTACCAACTTACGGTTTCTTTAAGCTCGTTAGTGCGTTATTACTCACCGCACTTATTTTACACGTCATCCATCAGGCCTCTTCTGCGTTGGTTGGGCCGATGCAGTTTGTGTAAACACGGTGTGTTATGACGTGGTTTTTTGGAATGGATACTCGGGTGGCATTTATGACGCAATACTTCTCTTCCCTTCGCAGCCTGGCTGCAGGTTCAGCACTCTTATTCCTTTTTGCACCAACCGCACAGGCGGTGGAGCAACCAACGGCCCCGCCGAGCGTGGATGCGCGGGCGTGGATCTTAATGGATTACGCCAGCGGCAAGGTTCTGGCGGAAGGCAATGCTGACGAGAAACTGGACCCAGCCAGTCTGACTAAAATTATGACCAGCTATGTGGTTGGTCAGGCGCTGAAGGCGGGGAAAATTAACCTGACTGACATGGTGACCGTGGGGAAAGATGCCTGGGCGACGGGCAACCCGGCCCTGCGTGGATCTTCGGTGATGTTCCTGAAGCCTGGCGATCAGGTAGCGGTGTCCGATCTGAATAAAGGCATTATCATCCAGTCCGGTAATGATGCCTGTATCGCTCTGGCAGATTACGTGGCCGGTAGTCAGGAATCCTTTATTGGTTTGATGAACGGTTACGCGCAAAAACTGGGACTGACCAACACCACTTTCCAGACGGTACATGGTCTGGATGCGCCAGGGCAGTTCAGTACCGCGCGTGATATGGCGTTGCTGGGCAAAGCGTTAATCCACGATGTGCCAGAAGAGTACGCCATCCATAAAGAGAAAGAGTTTACCTTCAATAAAATTCGTCAACCGAACCGCAACCGCCTGTTGTGGAGCACCAACCTGAATGTTGATGGTATGAAAACGGGTACCACTACAGGTGCGGGATATAACCTGGTGGCCTCCGCGACGCAAGGTGATATGCGCCTGATCTCCGTGGTGTTAGGGGCGAAAACCGATCGTATTCGTTTCAATGAGTCAGAAAAACTGCTCACGTGGGGCTTTCGTTTCTTTGAAACCGTTACACCGATCAAGCCGGATGCAACTTTCGTGACCCAGCGCGTCTGGTTTGGTGATAAGAGTGAAGTCAATCTGGGGGCTGGAGAAGGCGGATCTGTGACTATCCCACGTGGTCAGCTTAAAAACCTGAAGGCCAGCTTTACTCTGACTGAACCGCAATTAACCGCTCCGTTGAAGAAAGGCCAGGTTGTCGGAACTATCGACTTCCAGCTTAACGGGAAATCTATTGAACAGCGTCCGTTGATGGTGATGGAAGCGGTTGAAGAGGGCGGATTCTTTAGCCGGATGTGGGACTTTGTGATGATGAAGTTCCACCAGTGGTTTGGTGGCTGGTTCTCTTAATTTCAGTCATTGCCGGATGGCGTTATCGCTGTCCGGCAAACCCCATCAATACATCAGCTTAATATGCTGTGCTTTAGCGTAATTAACAAATTCATCGTCAGGACGGTTATCACTGATGATGGTATTAAAGCGTTTTAATTCTCCCATCCGTGCGGGACGCACCTTGCCAAATTTACTGTGATCTACCACCAGAACGTGATATTGCGCCATCGACATCGCCCAATGTTTAACCGGTAACTCTTCCAGGTTAAAACAGGTCGCGCCCTTGTCAATATGAACGCCAGCGGCGGAGTAAAAGGCAATATCCGGGCACAGGTTATTCAGTGTTTCCTGGAAATCGAGTGGTTTGAAAATCGCATTGCTGGCATGGAATTCACCCCCACACAGGATGACGCGACACTGTGGTTTTTCCTGTAGTGCCAGAAACGTATTCAGCGAGTAACAGATAGCTGTGAAGGGCAGTTCATTATCTATCGCTTCGATGATCCACGGCGTAGTTGTACCGCAGTCAAAAAAAATTGTCTGATGCGCCTGAACGAGGCTTGCAGCCTGCTGCGCGGCGCGCCGTTTTTCATCCACCAGGCGGGATTTTTGGTCGCTGATTAGGTAGTGGCTGGCGCTGCGGGGTTCCAGAACAATATAACCCCCAAGCAATACCATAGGGGCATTGTTATTGTTCAGATCGCGACGGATGGTCATCTCAGATACGCCCAACAGCGTCGCGGCTTCTTTAAGGTGTAATTTATCGCTGCGTTTCAGTGCCTGCAGCAATTGACCAATACGCTCGTCGCGTCGTGTTTCCATATTTCCCCTGATGAGTAGAGTATGCGATCAGTATCGCGCGCCTAATACTACTCTTTTTACCAAGGGTTAGTCACGCACCCAGCCCTTACGGATGGGCAGGGCGAAGCAGGTGCGATAGCACGCTTGCAAACCGTTATACAGAGGGGCGCCAAATCGTTGCCAGATCATCTGTGCACTCAGGCAGCCGATCAGGCCTGCCAGCAATCCGCCCAGCATATCCAGCGGCCAGTGTACGCCGAGGTAAACCCGCGACCAGGCAATTGCGACAGCGATGACCATCAACAGTGTGCCAGACCAGAGGCGATGCCAGAACAAAAACGCCAGCGCAAAGGTAAAAATGACCGTACCGTGATCGCTTGGGAAAGAGTCATCAGGCGCATGGTGCAGGAAGTTGTAACCGATATGATTAACGAACGGACGATCGTGTGGGAACAGATGGCCCATCAGCCACGAAATGGTTAAACCGACGATCAGCGCGATCGCCATTTTTATAACCAACTGACGCTGAATGATAACACGGCTACGCGGGCCCCAAAGCCAGAGTACAACGGCTAATATCGGTACGATATTGATCAGATCTTTGGCGATAAAAATGGCAAGCGAGATCGCCCACTGCGCAGAGTCTGGCGTGGCGTTGATCAGGTAAAAAAGCGAGTTATTCAGATTTTCCAGCATAACATCCAGACTCAGTACAGTGTTTAAAAAAAAGGCGAGCAATGCGCCTCATATCCGTATCAGACAGATCATAAAATCGCGGCCACCTGAGAAAAAGTGGTTTTGTCTTATTTATCTGTTAAATGAAGAGTTTTAATACAGCTATTGAGATTTAATCACCATGATAACGACTTCAACTTAAATTAACCTTAACGCGGGAGGATATTGTGAAAACGAGTGTAAAAATGTGCGCATTTTGCTTTCAATTCACATAATTCACTATCACCAGTTCGGCGCATTTATTACACTTTGCGAGTTTTTTCATTTGTTAAGAGACTGCATGCAGAACCGTTTATCTTCAGGCGCCCGTTTGGGGCGTCAGGCATTACTTTTCCCTCTCTGTCTGGTGCTTTACGAATTCTCTACTTATATCGGTAACGATATGATCCAGCCCGGAATGTTGGCAGTAGTGGAGCAATATCAGGCTGGATTAGATTGGGTTCCAACTTCCATGACTGCTTATCTGGCTGGTGGCATGTTTTTGCAATGGCTGCTTGGGCCGCTGTCGGATCGCATAGGCCGTCGCCCGGTGATGTTAACCGGTGTTGTCTGGTTCATTATTACCTGCCTGGCGACGCTGTTTGCGCAGAATATTGAGCAATTTACCTTCCTGCGTTTTTTGCAAGGGATCAGCCTGTGCTTTATTGGCGCGGTGGGCTATGCCGCAATTCAGGAATCCTTTAAAGAGGCGGTCTGTATTAAAATTACCGCACTCATGGCGAATGTGGCGCTGATTGCACCTTTGTTGGGGCCGTTAGTCGGAGCCGCCTGGGTGCATGTTCTTCCGTGGGAAGGGATGTTTGTTCTGTTTGCGGCACTGGCGGCCATCGCCTTTTTTGGCTTACAGCGCGCGATGCCTGAAACGGCAACCCGGCTGGGTGAAAAGCTATCCATTAAAGAGCTTGGCAAAGATTACAAACTGGTGCTTAAAAACGTGCGTTTTGTCGCCGGAGCACTGGCGCTGGGCTTTGTCAGCCTGCCGTTACTGGCCTGGATTGCGCAGTCCCCGATTATCATTATTAGTGGTGAACATCTCAGCAGCTATGAATATGGTCTGTTACAGGTGCCGATTTTTGGTGCGCTGATTGCCGGGAATCTGGTGCTGGCTCGTCTGACTTCGCGGCGCACAGTACGATCGCTGATTATTCTGGGCGGTTGGCCAGTTGCTGTGGGGTTGATTATCGCTGCGGCAGCCACGGTGGTTTCTTCCCATGCTTATCTGTGGATGACGGCAGGTTTGAGTATTTATGCTTTTGGTATAGGTGTGGCGAATGCAGGTCTGGTGCGCCTGACACTGTTTGCCAGCGAAATGAGCAAAGGGACTGTTTCAGCCGCAATGGGCATGCTACAGATGCTGATTTTTACCGTCGGTATTGAGTTGAGCAAACATGCGTATCTGATCGGTGGAAACGGCTTATTTAGCCTGTTTAATCTGGCAAGCGGTATAATTTGGCTGGTCCTGATGTTTATCTTCCTGAAGGATAAACGGGTCGGAGATTCCCGGGAAGGATAGGATTTCAATGCCTGATAGTTGTTCGCTATCAGGCATTCAAAGCGTTAGTGATGGTCGTCGATTTGATGTTCGATAATCATCCCTTCGCCAACGCTGGCAACATGACGTGCATAAGGATGCGCACGATAAACGGGAGCAGGTGCGGGGGCCGGTGCAACATAGACCGTTTGCGGTGCGGTCGTGACGCTTACCGCCTGTGGAACACTCACGGAAGAAGGGACCACCACCACTTTATACCCGTCTGGCACATCAACGGTTACGCTCTGCGCCATTGTCGTTCCCGCAACCCCCAGCAACAATGCTGCCATCAGTACACTTTTCTTCATCATCAGTTCACCTGAAATGTTCACTGGAGGTAATTATCCAGCGGGTTAATTTGATGCGGATTATGAAGAGATCATCCCAACGTTTTGTTGCCGTCCGTGCTAAGAGATTATTGTGTAAACGGCGCTTCGTTTTTGAGCACACGATCGATAATATCCAGCACGCCTTCTTCGTTATTTGAACCCGCGCGATATTTTGCCGCCGCGACCACCGTGTCTTTGGCGTTTGCCATCGCAAAACTAAAGCCCGCCTGGCGCAGCATCTCAATATCATTTCCACCATCGCCAAATACCACGACTTCATCGTCGGTAATATTCCAGCGTTTTTGTAGCAGACGCAGACCGTTTGCCTTATGCACTCCTGGAATAATTAAATCAATGCTGCCGTAGCCCGTATGAACCGGAACCATAATATCGCCAATTGCGTTATGGAGGTCCGCCTGAACCTGGGGGATACGATCGTCTGAGATATTCAACCCGAATTTGAAGAATACGTCGTTGATGTTGTCAAAGTTATCTACAAATTCAAGACGATGATAGTACATAGCCGCGACCGATTTTAGTTCATCACTGTATTGCTTCAGTGTGTAGGCGCTGCTTTTCCCGCAGGCAATAATGTCGATGTCCGTTCGCGTCAACAAATGTTCCACGACGACATCAAAATCATCCTTTGCCAGCTCACCGTTAAATACATCTTCCTCTTCGCTGACCACCCAGCCGCCGTTTTCCGCCACAAATGAGATTTCGTGAGCCAGTTCGGGGAAAAAGGATATTAACTGGTAATACTGGTTACCGCTGGCGACAACAAAGCGGATCCCTTGTTTTTTCATCTGATGATACTGCGCCATGAACCGCTCACGGTTGTAGGTCTTTTGGTCACTTAAAAAAGTACCGTCCATATCTACCGCAATTAACTTGATACCCATTAGCCGTTCTCCATCGCAGTTTGAGTTTTTGAATCTGGTTTGGCGACAGCTTTCGCCACGATAGCCGCTACCAGCACCAATGCCAGCACGACTAACATTGCGCTGCGTAATCCGTAGTGTTCACCCAGATAGCCCAACAGCGGCGGTCCAACCAGGAAGGCCAGGTAGCCGGTAGTCGCAACCACGCTCACGCGGGTTGGGGCATCGGGACCGGTATCACTGGCCGCCGAAATAGTCAGTGGGAAGCCAAGCGATGCGCCAAGTCCCCACAGGATGACGGAAACGCCCGCTAACCACGAGCTATCAACAAAAATAATCAGGCTAATCCCAAGCGCCCCCATTAGCGCGCTGGCACGCACGACAGCGATGCGGCTGTAACGGTCGATAAACCAGCCGCCAGTGAACCGTCCGACGGTCATTCCCAGCGTAAAACCGGCATAAATCAATGAACCGGATGTCGGGCTAAAGCCATGTCCGTCCACCATCAATAGCGGAAGCCAGTCGTTGGCGGAACCCTCGGCAAAAGCCATTGCCAGAACCACTACGCCGATGAGCAACAACTGGATATCACGGTAAAAAGGTAGCCCCTTTTCGCTCGAATGAGATCCGTCGGTGGCATTTTTGCCCGTGCCGTCAGGAATGGCTTTTATGGCGATGAATATTGGGGTAATCGTGACTACCGCCGCCAGCAGAATATGTACAGTCGCCGGTATGCTAAGGGCGGTAAGAATCATCCCGACGCCGGCACCGGCAAGAGTTCCCAGGCTGTAAAAACCATGCATCATCGGCAGAACGGTTTTGTTCATTTCGCGCTCAACTGCCGCGCCTTCAACGTTAATGGCAACTTCTGCGGCACCAAAGCTGGCACCAAATACGGCCAAACCAAATGCAAAAAACCATGGTGAGTGCAACCATAGCGCCAGGCTGAGGACCATCATTCCTGTGACTGCGCAAGACATGGTGGTGCGAATCACCTTTCGTGTGCCAAATCGTTTCACCAGCCAGGCCGAACATAGAATGCCACTCATCGAACCAATAGAGAGTCCAAACAATACTGCGCCCATTTCCGCAGTGGAAATGGAGAGGATATCTCTGATGGCTGGGGTACGCGTTGCCCAGGAAGCCATTAATAATCCTGGTAAAAAGAAGAATGTGAATAGCGCCCAGGTACGGCGTCTTAGGGCTTTGCGTGATGAGATGCCTGTCATGAATTCGAGCCAAAGAGAAGAGGAAAGAAGACAACATTAGCAAGGTTGTGTACATTTGTACATAAATGTACTCAGAGGAAATACAGTGCGACGCGCGAACGATCCACAACGGCGGGAAAAAATAGTTCAGGCTACTCTGGAAGCGATAATAACCCATGGTATTCATGCGGTTACACACCGCAAAATCGCAATAATTGCTCAGGTACCCTTGGGTTCTATGACTTATTACTTTTCGGGAATGGATGAGCTTTTAATGGCGGCATTTGGTCGTTTCACTGAAACCATGTCGCAGCAATATCAGGCATTCTTTGATGACGTTTCAAATGCGTCGCAGGCCTGTCATGCCATTACCAGTATGATCTACAGTTCACAGGTCACCACGCCGGACAATATGGAGCTAATGTACCAGCTTTATGCTTTTGCCAGCCGAAAACCAGCACTGAAAATGGTGATGCAAAACTGGATGCTGCGCAGTCAGCAAACGTTAGAGCAGTGGTTCGATCCGGCCACGGCTCGGGCTCTGGATGCGTTTATTGAAGGGATGACTCTGCACTTTGTGACGGATAAAACGCCACTGTGTCGAGAAGATATTCTGGTTATGGTTGAACGTATTGCAGGGCTGCCGCAGGCGTGATTTTCTTAAAACGAACTGTCGAGGCGGGTAATCGCCTGACGTAAAAAGTCGATGACTCTCCGGGTTTCTGTTGTCAGCGGTTGATTCGCATTTGTCACGGTCCCGACATCCATATACGTAATAAAATCATCAATCGTTCTGCGCATGACGCGTAATCCGTCCAGCGACCAGGGGCGATATACCAGATCTGACAAAATAGTTATTCCTCTGCCTTTGGCGACCAGGCTGCGTATCGCCTCAAAAGAATTACTGCGAAAACAGATGTCAGGCGCGTAGCCACGCTGTTGCCAGTAGTCTGTGATGACGTCGGGATACTTGTCGGTTTCCAGCAGTAAAAACGGTAGCTTCACGACATCTTTCAGACGGATTGCTGGCTGGCTTTGCAACGGGTGCCCGATTGAGCTCCACAGGCGTCGTTGTGAGCGAATGAAGGTTTCGATTTTCAGGTCAGCGTCGTGGCTGATATTCGAAGTCAGTAGCAGGCAAAAATCAACGTTCTTTTGTCGCAGCGCCTGAACTAACTCTGGCGCTGTATCTTCATGAAAAATGATCTCCAGCAGCGGAAAACGGCGTTCAATGTCATCAAGTATATCCGGGATAAGATAGGCGGAGAGCGTTTCGGCAACCCCAATACGCACCGTACCGCAGAGGAGATCACTCCTGTCATGCAGGGCGTCAACGGCGGCCCGGCTACTGTTGATGATGTTACAGGCATGAGCCAGAAAGCGCTCACCCTCAGCGGTTAGCTTCACACCTTTGGGATATCGTACAAATAATTGTGCGTCTAATGCTTCTTCCAGGTTCCGCATGGCGATGGTCATCGATGACTGAGAGATATGACAACGTGCTGCTGCTTTGGAAATTTGTAATGTTTCGGCGAGCGCGATGTAAAACTCAAGTTGCCTTAGCGTGAATTTCATAGTTTTAATCTATGCACATGGATGAAAACGTTATATTAGCATTCATTCGGACACCGCCGTAGCCTTGTTGTTATACCGTGAATGTAACAAAAAGGCTTATTTATGCCCTATATTTTACTCAGTCTGGCAGCCTGTTTTTGGGGCGGGAATTATGTAATCGGCCACATACTGGTCGCTGACGTTAATCCTGTTGTTTTATCTGCGGTGCGCTGGATAGCTACCGCACTATTATTGATGACGCTTTATTTTCGCCAGGTTACAGAGCAGTGGCCGGCGATGAAAAAAAACATGAGTACTATCGTTTTCCTCGCGTTATGTGGTCAGGTCCTTTTTCCGTTGACCTTGTACATCGGCCTACAATATACGACATCTCTGAATGCGGCGATTTATATGTCGACCACACCAGCAATAGTCTTGCTAATCAATAAACTCTTTTTCAAGGAGAGGATCTCTTTGCGTAATATTGCTGGTGTGATACTCAGTACTGTTGGCGTTATCTGGCTAATATTGCAGGGTAATCTGATGCATCCGGAGGTGTTTAGTCATCTGAACCAGGGCGATTTCTGGACTATGGGCTCAGCGCTTAGTTGGGCCGTCTACTGTGCTTTTCTGCGAATTAAACCTCGTGAGGTTAAGGGAAATGCATTCGTCGCTGTGAGTGCACTGATAGGCGCAATTGTTCTTCTTCCGGTGCTAGCTATAGAACTGATGCGTGATGGTGTTCCGGACTGGAGTGGTTATGTGAATTCTGCAGTTATTTCCGGGGTCATGTACCTTATTATTTTTCCGTCCTGGCTGTCGTATTTACTCTGGAACAAAGGCATTAGCGCCATCGGGGCCACGCGTGGAGAAATATACTCACACCTGATCCCTTTGAGTGGAGGATTATTTAGCGTGGTATTTTTGCATGTGACGCTACATTCGTATCATCTGGTCAGTGCGCTGGTTATCGTTTTTGGTATTGCGCTCTGTTCACGCCCGGCAGTGCACAGGATAACGGAGCAACATACGGTGTGAGGGGGAAGAGCTACATTAGCTGACGGTGGCGCCACTTGTTACATTCACCACCGTAGCAGTCATTGCACTGGCATGATCTGATGCCAGAAATGTTATAACTTCGGCGATTCGTAACAGAGTGGGCAGACGTTTGAGCATAGTGCTTTGTGCGGCGCCACCCAGCCATTGTTCCACGGTTAACCCCATTGACTGAGCTTTTGTGGTGAATATTTCCTCTGTGTAAGAGCCGGCCTGTATCGCATCCACAATTGCATGCGATCGCACGCCGAGGACTCGAATATTCTGTGGGCCAAGTTCACTGGCGAGCGCTTTAATAAAGGCTTCGGTTCCCGCGCAGCCAACGATGTGGCCCAGATGTCCTGGCATTGCCATCGGTGCCGCAGGAGCTACGACGGTGATAATACTGCCTGCACGTTCACCGCCCATATACGGAGTGACGGCCTTTGATATATTGAATTGTGCGGAGAGAAAAGGGGTGATGCCACTCATAAACTCAGCCAGAGATAACGCTTCTATTCTTTTGCCCTGTTCGTGCATAAAGCCAGTTGCGTTTACCACCACGTCAATACCACCGGCTTGCTGAGCCAGTTGTGCAATATGTTGAGTTGTGGACTGTTCGTCAAGTACATCGACGATGAAGATTTCAGCCGTGCCACCGGCCATGCGGATACTGTCGGCAGCGCAGTCTAGCTTTCCCTTGCTACGTGCACCAAGGAACACATTCGCCCCTTCACGCGCCATAGTGCGTGCAACCGTACTACCGATCGCGCCACCTCCGCCGAAGATCACTACGTTTTTGCCTGAAAGCAACATTATGAATCTCCATCACCAGAAAGCATCAATCAAAAGTATGTGCCATAAACGGCATGCTGCAAATTGCGCGAATTATGGGGGGATTGTGGTATTTGAGGGGCGGGAGCTGAATTTCAGGCAACAAAAAACCCATCAACCTTGAACCAAAACGGCGGGGTTGATGGGCTCCACAAATTGGGGACATCAAAGAAAAGCAGTGGCAATAGTTATGACTGACACCTTGAAGAAAAGTTCTGCTTACCTGCAAAAAATTTTCACTTAAGGATAATTATCAGTCTTAACCGAGGCCTGGCCAGACAATGACAATAAGTGTCCCTGCCAGCGTCAGCAGGACGTTAGCAATTGCATAAGTGCCCGCATAACCTAAGGCCGGAATGTTACTGCGCGCCGTGTCGCTGATGATTTCCATTGCCGGAGCACAGGTACGCGCTCCCATCATGGCCCCAAACAACAGGGCGCGGTTCATACGCAATACGTAAGCACCAAACAAGAAGCAGATAACCACCGGAACCAGACTGACAATCAAACCGGCAATCAGCATTTGACCACCCACGGCACCGAGGCCGTTGCCAATACCGCTGCCAGCGCTTAAACCGACGCCTGCCATAAATACCATCAGGCCAAACTCTTTCACCATATTCAGCGCACCCTGCGGAATATAGCCAAACGTAGGATGGTTGGCGCGCAAGAAGCCAAGCATGATCCCGGCGAACAGTAATCCGGCTGCATTCCCAATGCCGAAGCTGAAATTACTGAACTGGAAGGTGATCATCCCGATCATCAGACCGATGATAAAGAAGGCGCAGAAGGCAAGGAGGTCGGTCACCTGACTATGGATTGAAATAAAGCCGATACGATCAGCAATGGTTTTGACACGACGGGCATCACCACTGACCTGCAACACGTCGCCTTTATTGAGTACAACGTTGTCATCGATTGGCATCTCAATTTGGCTGCGGATCACGCGGTTAAGGAAGCAGCCGTGATCGGTTAGTTTCAACTGCGCCAGACGACGACCGACGGCATTGTGGTTTTTGACAACAATCTCTTCGGTGACGATACGCATATCGAGCAGATCGCGATCGAACACCTCTTTGCCATTACGAAAACTTGGGTCGAGGCGGGCATGCGCATCCGGGTAACCCACCAGGGCAATCTCATCACCCATTTGTAGCACTGCGTCACCATCAGGATTCGCCAAAATGCCGTTGCGACGGATGCGTTCAATATAACAACCAGTCTGGCGATAGATGCCCAACTCACGCAGATTTTTACCGTCAGCCCATGCGACCAGTTCCGGACCGACACGATAGGCCCGAATCACGGGCAGATACACCTTACGGTTAGCGTCAGTGTCCAGACCGCGTTCACGTGCGATTTGTTGTGCGCTGGTTTGCAGATCCTGATGTTGCAGTTTCGGCAGGTAGCGTGCGCCGACGATCAGGCTGACCAGTCCAATAAGATAGGTGAGGGCGTAACCCAGACTCAGATTATCAAGGGCACTTGACAGCTGCGTACCTGCCATTCCTGAATGCCGCAATGTGTCGCCTGCGCCTACCAGCACAGGTGTGGAGGTCATTGAGCCAGCCAGCATACCGGCTGTCAGGCCGATGTCCCAGCCAAATAGCCGACCCAGCCCCAGGGCGATCAGCATTGCACTACCGACCATTACCAGAGCAAGCATTAGGTAATTTTTACCATCGCGAAAAAAAATGGAAAAAAAGTTGGGACCCGCTTCCACTCCGACACAAAAAATAAACAGCATAAAGCCGAGATTTAATGCATCAGTGTTAATACTAAAGTGCTGCTGCCCTAATAATAGGGAGACTACCAAAACGCCAATGGAATTACCGAGTTGGACTGAGCCCAGACGTAATTTACCCAGACACAGGCCCAGCGCCAGGACCACAAATAATAACAGGATGTAATTCCCATTTAACAAATCTGCGACGTTTATATTCACGGAGGCTAACTTCTTGTTTACTAGTAAGCTATTGAAAGAAATGGCAATTTACGCTAATGTTTTTGCCAGAAATTAAGGGGCGACAGCTTCGTATACAGCCCCAAATAAAAGCAGCATAACAATATATGTGGCTAGTTTAATCTCATTACGTATCAACGGCTATAAGAATCGTGTGGGTGTGTTTTTGGCATGGAATGCCGAGTAACTTTATCTGACTGGACGCCTTTGGGCGAAAAGAGTGTTCGATAGAGAAAAAGTCAGGAGGAACGGTTGAAACATAAGCAAGGTTGGGCGGGTGCGATCTGCTGCTTTGTGCTTTTTATTGTGGTGTGTCTTTCATTAACGCTAAACGTGAAAGGGGCATTTAAAGCGGCTGGACATCCTGAAGTCGGGTTGTTGTTTTTTATATTGCCAGGTGCAGCGGCAAGCTTTTTCTCCCACCGTCGGGAGGTGCTCAGACCTCTTCTTGGTGCAATGTTGGCGGCACCATGTTGCCTGTTGCTGATGCGGTTCGTCTTTATGCCCACGCGTTCGCTGTGGCAAGAACTGGCATGGCTGTTTAGTGCGGTGTTTTGGTGCGCGCTTGGCGCATTGTGTTTTTTATTTATCAGTAGCTTATTTAACCAACATCAACGACGTAAAAAAAACTAACGACGCCCTCCAGCGGAGGGCGTTGAAACACTAATCAGGCGAACAGGTTCGCATTTTCTTTTGCCCACGCTTCAAAATCCGTGCAGCCGCCGATGTGTTTTTGATCGACAAAAATCTGCGGTACGGTTTCAACAGGCTTACCTACCGTTTTTTCCAGATCCGCTTTGGTAATACCTTCAGCGTGGATATCAATGTAGCGGTAGTTAAAATCGTCATGCTCATTGCTCAATTTTTCTGCTAATTCTTTTGCGCGCACGCAATACGGGCACCCTGGGCGACCAAAAATAACAGCAAACATCTCTTTCTCCTCGAACTTATCAGGCCGGATGGCGAATTACCGTTATGATGCCGCGATTTACGATAGATGGAAAGCAGGTTGAGCCTGTTGCTTTGATACCCTTAGTCTATACCCTTTGTCTTTCAGGCTACATTTTGTGGTCTGCATCCGTTCACACCTGCCATAGAGTTATCTATGCTGCTGGAGATCACGGGCTTGCCGCTTCAGTACAACCCGAAATTCATAGTGTATACACTAAGCACCACTTCACCGGGAGGCCACTTATGCGCACAATTGGTGTGTTACCCAGGAGCGTATTGATTCTGGAAATGATTGGTATGGTATTGTTAGCGCTGGCGTTGCTGTCGCTTAACGATTACCTCACCTTACCCGCGCCGTTTAACAGCTCAGTAGCCTGCGTCGTGATGATCTTTTTGGGTGTATTGCTGATGCTTCCTGCGGCGGTGGTGTTGATGTGGCGCATTGCACGACTGCTTGCGCCGCAGTTGATGTCGCGTTCATCCGACGCGACTTCCCATTCAGTCAGAGATAAAAGAGATGACTCCAACCATTGATTTAATTCGCGGTCACCGCTCCATTCGCCATTTCACTGACGAGTCGATTTCGGATGCACAACGAGATGCGATTATTGCTGCTGCCCAGGGAACTTCAAGTTCCAGCTTTTTACAATGCAGTACAATAATTCGGATTACCGATAAAACTCTGCGCGAATCGCTGGTTACCTTGTCTGGAGGGCAAAAACATGTCGCCCAGGCTGCTGAGTTCTGGGTGTTTTGCGCTGATTTCAATCGTCATTTACAGATCTGCCCGGATGCTCAGTTAGGGCTGGCGGAACAACTGCTGCTGGGCGTGGTTGATACGGCTATGATGGCGCAAAATGCGCTAACGGCCGCGGAATCGTTGGGACTCGGAGGCGTCTATATTGGTGGCCTGCGCAATAATATTGAGGCAGTCTCCGAGCTCCTGAAACTCCCGCAGCACGTCTTACCGTTGTTTGGTCTTTGTCTCGGCTGGCCTGCCGATAACCCGGACATCAAACCGCGATTGCCTGCTGCAATCGTCGTGCATGAAAATCAGTACCAACCGCTCGATAAGGACATTCTGGCGCAATATGATGAACAGCTCGCGCAGTACTATCTGACCCGTGGCAGTAACACGCGTCGCGATACCTGGAGCGATCACATCCGCCGTACCATCATTAAAGAAAGTCGCCCCTTTATCCTGGAATATTTGCATAAACAAGGTTGGGCGACGCGCTAAAGATTCTAACCCGGTGTATGATACGTCAGCTTTTACCAGGTCTTTCAGAGAGGTGCAGGGTGAAAATTGCCATTTTGTCCCGGGACGGAACGCTCTATTCGTGTAAACGCCTGCGTGAAGCGGCGATGCATCGCGGCCACCTGGTAGAAATTATCGATCCCCTTTCTTGCTATATGAACATTAGCCCGGCGGCTTCTTCTATTCATTATAAGGGCCGCCAGCTACCCCATTTTGACGCAGTCATCCCAAGGATTGGCTCGGCCATTACTTTTTATGGGACTGCTGCGTTACGTCAGTTTGAGATACTGGGCAGCTATCCGCTGAATGAATCGGTAGCAATTACCCGTGCGCGCGATAAGCTGCGTTCGTTACAACTGCTGGCGCGCCAGGGGATAGATCTCCCCATCACCGGGATTGCACACTCGCCGGATGATACCAGCGACATGATTGATATGGTCGGTGGGGCACCGTTGGTGGTGAAGTTGGTCGAAGGCACACAGGGCATCGGTGTAGTGCTGGCCGAAACGCGTCAGGCTGCAGAGAGCGTCGTGGATGCGTTTCGTGGGTTGAACGCTCATATACTGGTTCAGGAATATATTAAAGAAGCGAAAGGCCGCGATATTCGCTGTTTCGTTGTAGGTGACGAGGTTGTGGCCGCCATTGAGCGTCGGGCGAAAGATGGTGATTTTCGTTCTAATCTCCATCGTGGCGGAGTTGCCAGTATTGCAAATATCACGTCTCGCGAAAGGGAGATCGCCATCAAAGCCGCTCAGACAATGGGGCTGGATGTGGCGGGGGTTGATATTCTGCGCGCAGATCGCGGGCCACTGGTCATGGAAGTCAACGCTTCTCCTGGATTGGAAGGCGTGGAGAAAACTACAGGGATAGATATTGCTGCGCGGATGATCCAGTGGATCGAACGTCACGCAACACCTGAATTCTGTCTTAAAATCGGCGGTTAAGCGCAATATCGATTGCGATCGTGGTATGACACGGTCTTTTTGCGTAAGCTGTGCCGGTAATTTTTTCATCGTAAGAGGTCGCACATTATTATGACATCACTGGTCGTTCCCACTCTGGATACGTTGCGTCAATGGCTCGACGACCTGGGCATGAGTTTTTTTGAATGCGATACCTGTCAGGCGCTGCATTTACCACACATGCAGAACTTCGACGGCATCTTTGATGCGAAAATTGATTTGGTAGATAACGTCATTCTGTTCTCTGCAATGGCGGAAGTCAGACCTTCTGCACTGCTGCCGCTTGCGGCCGATCTGTCTGCTATTAATGCCAGTTCGCTGACGGTGAAAGCGTTTTTAGATATGCAGGATGATAATCTGCCAAAGCTGGTGGTTTGCCAGTCTTTATCCGTTATGCCTGGCGTGACTTTCGAGCAGTTTGAATGTTTTGTTCGTCAGAGTGAAGAGCAGATATCGATGGTGATCCTTGAGGCCGGGGCACACCAGCTGTTGTTTAACGCCGAAGAAGATGCGCAAAATAGCAGCACCGAAAACCATTTCCTCCATTAATTCTTTCTTAGCAGTGACACATTTAACGCAGCCGCTGCCATAGCGGTTGCGTATTGCATTTTTTTATTCTGCATTTAACCTTTTATTAAAGAATTATTCACTTCAATTCTTTGCCTTCCGCTTTATGTCATAGACAAAACCTGCATAAAAAATTGATAAAAGACGTTTTTTAATCTGAGCTATATCCTTGAATCCTGGCTAAAGTTATTCTTGCGAGGCTCTTAAACGTCATCCTTCATCTGCCCCTGTGAGCTGACTTATAGCCACTATGCATAGTGAATGATTTCGCGTTGATCAGCGAGCCATAGCGGCATGGGGAGAAGCCCTTCTTCTCATCGGTGCCCAATGAAAAAATATGCACATTTCTTGCATATCGTGGAGTGTGACTTTTTTGTTCGTTTGTTAACGAACTTTCAGAAGGAAAGAGATTATGACCGCCTTAAATAAAAAATGGTTATCAGGCCTGGTTGCGGGTGCTCTGATGGCTATCTCTGCCGGCACGCTCGCTGCTGAACAAAAAACACTGCATATTTATAACTGGTCTGATTATATCGCTCCGGATACGGTGGCGAATTTTGAAAAAGAGACCGGGATTAAAGTGGTTTATGACGTATTCGACTCCAACGAGGTGCTGGAAGGTAAGCTGATGGCTGGCAGCACCGGTTTTGATCTGGTGGTACCTTCAGCCAGCTTTCTTGAGCGTCAACTCACTGCGGGCGTATTTCAGCCGCTGGATAAAAGTAAACTTCCTGGCTGGAAGAACCTCGATCCCGAACTGCTGAAACTGGTAGCGAAACACGATCCTGACAATAAGTTTGCCATGCCGTATATGTGGGCAACCACCGGTATTGGTTACAACGTGGATAAAGTTAAAGCGGTTCTGGGGGCTGATGCGCCGGTTAATAGTTGGGATCTGATCCTTAAACCGGAAAATCTTGAAAAACTCAAAAGCTGCGGTGTTTCTTTCCTGGATGCGCCCGAAGAAGTATTTGCCACTGTGCTGAATTATTTGGGGAAAGATCCAAACAGTACCAAAGCAGATGATTACACCGGGCCGGCGACGGACCTGCTGTTGAAGCTGCGTCCGAACATTCGCTACTTCCACTCTTCTCAATACATTAACGATCTGGCTAACGGCGATACCTGCGTAGCAATCGGCTGGGCAGGGGATGTATGGCAGGCCGCTAACCGTGCTAAGGAAGCGAAAAATGGTGTCAATATTTCCTTCTCAATTCCAAAAGAAGGGGCGATGGCGTTCTTCGACGTTTTTGCGATGCCTGCGGATGCTAAAAACAAAGATGAAGCATATCAGTTCCTCAACTACCTGCTGCGTCCGGATGTGATTGCCCATATTTCCGATCACGTGTTCTACGCGAATGCTAACAAAGAAGCGACGGCGTTGGTCAGCCCTGAGGTTCGGGACAATCCGGGTATCTATCCACCTGCGGATGTAAGAGCCAAGATGTTCACGCTGAAAGTGCAGGATCCGAAGATCGATCGTGTACGTACCCGTGCCTGGACGAAGGTGAAAAGCGGGAAATAACCCGATGTTTGGGACATGACCCGGCGGTATTTGTGCCCGCCGGGGCTGCATTGATACCCGAACACGTATAACCCGGCAATACGCACCATTGTGGTGCGTTATTTGCACCGTTTTTTTGTTTTATGCCGGAGAGCACTTGAGTGAATGATGCAACCTCCCGCCCACAGGCGAAGACCCGTAAAGCGCTGACCCCGCTCCTTGAAATTCGTAACCTGACCAAGTCATTTGATGGCCAGCACGCCGTCGATGATGTCAGCCTCACAATCTATAAAGGTGAAATATTTGCCCTGCTTGGCGCATCCGGCTGCGGCAAATCGACTCTGCTACGCATGCTGGCGGGGTTTGAACTGCCGACTACCGGGCAAATTATGCTGGATGGTGTTGATTTAGCGCATGTCCCGCCTTATCTGCGCCCGATAAATATGATGTTTCAGTCCTACGCGCTGTTTCCGCACATGACGGTGGAGCAGAACATTGCCTTTGGCCTTAAGCAGGACAAGTTGCCGAAAGCTGAAATTACCAGTCGCGTGAACGAGATGTTAGGCCTGGTGCATATGCAGGAATTTGCCAAACGCAAACCGCACCAGCTTTCCGGCGGTCAGCGTCAGCGTGTGGCGCTGGCGCGAAGCCTGGCAAAACGTCCGAAGCTGTTGCTGCTGGATGAGCCGATGGGGGCTCTGGATAAGAAACTACGTGACCGTATGCAACTGGAAGTGGTTGATATCCTCGAGCGTGTAGGGGTTACCTGCGTGATGGTGACACACGATCAGGAAGAAGCCATGACGATGGCGGGTCGCATTGCGATTATGAATCGTGGCAAGTTTGTGCAAATCGGCGAGCCTGAAGAAATATATGAGCATCCGACCACGCGTTACAGCGCGGAATTTATCGGCTCAGTAAACGTTTTTGAAGGTCTACTGAAAGATCGTCAGGAAGATGGTCTGGTTATTGACTCCCCTGGGTTGGTTCATCCGCTGAAAGTGGATGCCGATGTTTCCATTGTTGATAACGTGCCAGTGTATGTTGCGCTGCGCCCGGAAAAAATCATGCTCTGTGAAGCCCCTCCGGCTGATGGCTATAACTTTGCGGTGGGCGAAGTCGTACACATTGCCTATCTCGGTGATTTGTCTGTATACCACGTACGTTTAAAAAGCGGCCAGATGTTGAGCGCCCAGTTACAAAACGAACATCGCTATCGCAAGGGGCTACCGACCTGGGGCGATGAAGTACGTTTGTGTTGGGATGCGGACAGCTGTGTGGTGTTGACGGTTTAAGGAGTGAAGATGAGTACACTTGAACCTCCGGCTCGTGTGGACAAAGCGGGTCGTTTCACGCTGTTTATGTCGCGGATGCAGATGAAGCACGGGCGCAAGCTGGTGATTGCGCTGCCGTATGTTTGGCTGGTGCTCCTGTTTTTGTTGCCGTTTTTGATTGTTTTTAAGATCAGCCTGTCAGAGATGGCGCGGGCTATTCCCCCGTATACTGACCTTGTAGGCTGGGCTGATGACCAATTATCCATTACGCTCAATCTGGGCAACTTCCTGCAGCTAACGGATGATCCGCTCTATTTTGATGCTTATCTGCAGTCTTTGCAGGTGGCGGGGATTTCGACGATCTGTTGCCTGTTGCTGGGCTATCCATTGGCATGGGCCGTGGCGCACAGTAAACCGTCAACGCGTAATATTTTGCTATTGCTGGTGATCCTGCCGTCCTGGACCTCTTTTTTGATTCGCGTGTATGCCTGGATGGGGATCCTGAAAAATAACGGGGTATTGAATAATTTCCTGATGTGGCTCGGCGTTATCGATCAGCCACTGACGATCCTGCATACCAATCTGGCAGTTTATATTGGGATTGTTTATGCCTATTTGCCATTTATGGTGCTGCCAATATACACCGCATTAACGCGCATTGATTATTCGCTGGTGGAAGCTGCGCTGGATTTGGGAGCCAGACCGTTGAAAACCTTCTTTAGCGTGATTGTGCCGTTGACCAAGGGAGGGATCATCGCCGGATCAATGCTGGTGTTTATTCCGGCGGTGGGAGAGTTCGTGATCCCTGAGCTGCTTGGTGGCCCGGACAGCATTATGATTGGTCGCGTGTTGTGGCAGGAGTTTTTCAACAATCGTGACTGGCCGGTGGCATCCGCTGTCGCCATTATTATGCTGCTGTTACTGATTGTGCCGATCATGTGGTTCCATAAATATCAGCAAAAAAGCGTGGGGGAACACGGATGAATAACTTACCGGTCGTTCGCTCGCCGTGGCGTATTTTTATTCTGGTGTTGGGATTTACCTTCCTGTACGCACCGATGTTGATGTTGGTTATCTATTCGTTCAACAGCTCCAAACTGGTGACGGTCTGGGCTGGTTGGTCAACGCGCTGGTACGGCGAGCTTTTCCACGATACTGCGATGATAAGTGCAGTTGGTATGAGCTTAACGATTGCAGCTTGTGCTGCGACGATGGCGGCGATCCTCGGTACTATTGCCGCTGTCGTGATGGTGCGTTTTGGTCGTTTCCGTGGATCTAATGGTTTTGCCTTTATGATTACCGCGCCACTGGTTATGCCGGATGTCATTACCGGTTTATCGTTGTTGTTGTTGTTTGTGGCAATGGCACATGCGATTGGCTGGCCTGCGGATCGTGGCATGTTGACCATCTGGCTGGCGCACGTCACGTTCTGTACGGCGTATGTTGCGGTGGTTATCTCTTCGCGTTTGCGCGAACTGGATCACTCAATTGAAGAAGCGGCGATGGATCTTGGTGCGACGCCGGTGAAGGTCTTTTTTGTCATCACGTTGCCGATGATTATGCCAGCGGTAATTTCCGGTTGGTTGTTGGCCTTCACGCTGTCGTTGGATGATCTGGTGATCGCCAGTTTTGTGTCTGGTCCGGGAGCGACGACCCTGCCAATGCTGGTGTTCTCCAGCGTACGTATGGGGGTCAATCCGGAGATTAACGCGTTGGCTACGCTCATCCTTGGTGTGGTAGGAATTATCGGATTTATCGCGTGGTATCTGATGGCGCGAACAGAAAAACAACGGTTACGCGATATCCAGCGTGCAAGACGCAGCTGAAAAAACTAAAATCTGCCAACCTGTCTACACGGTGCAGCGTTTCCCGTTGCACCGTTTTCACGGAAGACGACGCGTTGGGATTTTTTAAGAAATCATCCACATCACATGCACGCCTGAACGTACCTGCTCTGGTGCAGGTGGCGGCGCTTGCTATTATCATGATCCGTTGCCTCGATCTGTTGATGATTTTTAATACGCTTGGTGTTCGCGGGACGAGCGAGTTTATTCATCGCAGCGTGCAGACCTGGGATTTGACGCTGGTATTTTTGAGCAGCCTGGTGCTGGTTTTTATTGAAATTTACTGTGCATTCTCCCTGGTGAAAGGACGTAACTGGGCACGCTGGCTCTACTTGCTTACCCAGGTGATTGCCTCAGGTTACCTGTGGGCGGCGTCACTCGGTTACGGGTATCCGGAACTGTTCAGTATCGCAGGGGAGTCTAAGCGCGAAATATTCCACACGCTGGTGATGCAAAAATTGCCGGATATGCTGGTGTTGCTGCTTCTCTTTGTTCCTGCGTCCAGTCGGCGGTTCTTCCGTTTGCAATAACGTGTATAATCTTCGCCCCTGTTAATTTGAAGGTTTCCGTATGCAGTGCGCACTTTATGACGCCGGACGCTGTCGTTCCTGTCAGTGGATAACACAGCCAGTTGGCGATCAACTCTCCACTAAAACAGCCGATCTCCAGAATTTGCTGGTCGATTTTTCGGTCGGGGAATGGTGCGCACCGGTCAGTGGTGCGGAAAGCGCTTTTCGTAATAAAGCTAAAATGGTGGTCAGCGGCAGCGTGGAAAAACCGCTGTTGGGTATGCTGCATCGCGACGGCACGCCAGAGGATTTGTGCGATTGCCCGCTCTATCCCACTTCATTTTCCCCGGTATTTGCAGTGTTAAAGCCCTTCATTGCGCGCGCAGGGCTTACTCCTTACAACGTTGCACGCAAGCGGGGAGAGCTCAAATATATTCTGTTAACCGAAAGTCAGTTCGATGGCGGCATGATGCTGCGTTTTGTCTTACGTTCAGACGCTAAACTGGCACAGCTGCGCACTGCGCTGCCGTGGCTGCAGGAACAACTGCCACAGTTGAAGGTGATTACGGCCAATATTCAGCCGGTGCATATGGCGATTATGGAAGGGGAGATGGAAATCTTCCTGACAGAACAGCAGGCGCTGGCAGAACGTTTCAACGATGTTCCGCTGTGGATACGCCCGCAGAGCTTCTTTCAGACCAACCCGGAGGTGGCCAGCTGTTTATATGCCACGGCCCGTAACTGGGTCCGTCAGCTTCCGGTTAACCATATGTGGGATCTATTTTGCGGTGTCGGGGGCTTTGGTCTGCATTGCGCTACGCCACAGATGAAACTGACGGGTATTGAAATCGCGCCAGAGGCGATTACCTGTGCAAAACAGTCTGCCCAGAAACTCGGGCTACAGAACCTGCATTTCCAGGCGCTGGACTCGACTCAATTTGCCACGGCGCAGGAAGAAGTGCCTGATCTGGTGCTGGTTAATCCACCGCGTCGTGGAATTGGAAAACCACTGTGTGATTTTCTCTCCAGAATGGCGCCACGTTTTATTGTGTATTCCAGCTGTAATCCGCAAACGATGGCAAAAGATATTCGCGAGCTGTCGGAATACCACATTGAACGCGTGCAGATATTCGATATGTTCCCTCATACCGCCCATTATGAAGTGTTAACGTTGCTCAGCAGACGATAATTCATTTTCATCAACGAGAATGCCGGATGCGCTGCTTGCATCGTATCTGACATGCGCAACAGGCGAAAAAAAAGCCCGTACTTGAGTACGAGCTCTTCTTCAAATATGGCGGTGAAGCGGGGATTGACTCGCTTCGCTCGCCCCTCTGGGGCAGCCCACTCTCTGCGTTCGCGGTCTGTCCAACTGGCTGCGCCAGTTGTCGAACCCCGGCCGGGGATTCTTATCCCCCTGGTTGGGTGCAACAGGCGAAAAAAAAGCCCGTACTTGCGTACGAGCTCTTCTTCAAATATGGCGGTGAGGCGGGGATTCGAACCCCGGATACGTTGCCGTATACACACTTTCCAGGCGTGCTCCTTCAGCCACTCGGACACCTCACCATATTGTATTGCTGCCTGACCGCTTGGGGGGCAACGGGGCGCTACTATAGGGAGTTGCGCTAAAACGGTCAAGCAGAATTTACGCGTTCATACTCGTTTGGTCACGCAATGTACATATTCTTCGCTCTGACAAGCACGGAGAATATTATTAGCGCTGAGAGTCCAGTTTTTCGCCGTTTGTCACGACCTCCTGGGCTTTGCTGTAGCTTTCGATCAGTAACTGATAAGCCGGGAATACTTTTGTATACACTTCCGCCCATTCTGCGGCGTCTTCACGGTTCCATGTACCCTGCAGTTCGGAGGCGACTGCTGCGGTATCCATTGGTACGACACCAGCCTGAACAACACGCGCGAGGGTGATTTCCTGCGCCATTTTACTGTATGTACCCGATGCGTCGATCACGGCGAAGACTTTATAACCCTCCGCAACCGCGCTGATGGCCGGGAAAGCCATGCATACGCTGGTAATGGTACCGGCGATAATCAGAGTCTTACGCCCCGTCGCTTTTACAGCATTAACAAAGTCTTCGTTATCCCAGGCGTTGATCTCACCTTTACGCGCCACGTATTGGGCATGTGGCGCGTTGGCGTGGATCTCCGGTATCAATGGACCATTGGGGCCTTGTGGGACAGATGCGGTTGTAATCACTGGCATCTTCGCCAGAGTTGCCATTTTCGCCAGCGCGGCGGCACGAGCGCGAAGTTCCGGCATTGGCATATCGCCTACGGTCTGGAAGAGTCCACTCTGGTGATCGATAAGCAGCATGATCGAATCATTCACATCAATGACCGGGCGTGAACCATTAAAATTTGCAGGACTGGACATCGTATTCTCCTTCGATTCAGATTTGGCCAAAGCAGCCGGAGTTAAAATCGCGTACGGCTTCAGCGATTTCTTGTTTCGTGTTCATCACAAACGGGCCGTAACCTACAATCGGCTCATTCAACGGTTCGCCAGATAGAAGCAGCACGCTGGCATCGCTGCTGGCTTCAATGTGTACTGTTTTACCTTGCTGGCTTAATACCACTAGCTGCGCTTCACTCGCGGGCGTGGTGCCGTTGACACTAATATTTCCTTTCAGTACGACCAGCGCGGTGCTCCATCCTTCAGGCTGGGGCAACATGACCTGATGGTTGCGTTGCAGGTGCATATCCCAGACATTTAACGGGGAGAACGTATGTGCCGGACCTTTTATGTCCTGATAGCTACCCGCAATAACGCGAACAGTACCAGCATCATCTGGCAGGGTGACCGTAGGGATGACGTCGCTGCTGATACCCTGGTAACCCGGCGCAGTCATTTTGTCTTTTGCTGGCAGATTCACCCACAGCTGTACCATTTCCAGCTCGCCGCCTTTACGGGTAAATTCAGGCGAATGGAACTCTTCGTGTAAGATCCCGGCCCCCGCCGTCATCCACTGCACGTCACCCGGGCCGATAACGCCGCCGCGACCCGTTGAATCGCGATGTTCAACTTCACCACTGTAAACAATGGTCACCGTTTCAAAGCCACGATGAGGGTGCTCTCCCACGCCGCGCTTTTCGCTACCCGGCGTGAATGTATGCGGACCGGCATAATCCAGCAGCAGGAAAGGGCTTAACTGCTCACCATGAGACTGGTAAGAGAACATTGAGCGAACCGGGAATCCATCGCCAACCCAGTGTGGGCGAGGTGCTGTGTAGACGCCTGTTACTTGTTTCATATTTGTCTCCTCATGGGCATTAGCTTGATGTGAATAAGCTTATATTCATGACAGCGAGCTGAGTAGTCGCTAAAATAGTCTTCACAGTCTCATTAATAGGACAATGCGATGGCGAAGCTGGATCTCAATGATTTCGCGTGGTTTGTTCATGTCGTCGAAGAGGGGGGATTCGCTGCTGCCGGGCGAGCGCTGGATGAACCTAAATCAAAACTCAGCCGACGAATTGCGCAACTGGAGGAGAGACTGGGCGTCCGTTTGATTCAACGAACTACCCGGCAATTTAATGTCACTGAAGTTGGACAGACATTTTACGAGCATTGTAAGGCGATGCTGGTGGAAGCGCAGGCGGCACAGGATGCTATTGCCGCGTTGCAGGTTGAGCCGCGTGGAATTGTAAAACTGACCTGTCCGGTCACTTTGCTGCATGTGCATATTGGTCCCATGCTGGCCAGGTTTATGGCGCGTTATCCGGATGTGTCGGTACAGCTTGAGGCCACGAACCGACGGGTTGATGTCGTAGGGGAAGGTCTGGATGTTGCGATTCGCGTCAGGCCACGCCCTTTTGAGGACAGCGATCTGGTCATGAGGGTGCTTGCGGACAGGGGACATCGGCTGTATGCCAGCCCGACATTAATAGCTCAAATGGGCGCTTTACACTCTCCAGCAGACCTGACTCGCTGGCCGGGCCTGAGTCTGGCATCCGGTAAACATGTTCATCGCTGGGAGTTATTTGGCCCACAGGGCGCGCGTGCGGAGGTTCATTTTACGCCGCGTATGATTACTACTGATATGCTGGCATTACGCGAAGCGGCGATAGCGGGAGTTGGTGTTGTTCAACTTCCGCAACTGATGGTAAAAGATCAATTAGCGGCGGGTGAACTGGTGGCATTACTGGACGGGTGGGAACCTAAGCGAGAGATTATTCACGCAGTCTTTCCATCACGCCGGGGATTATTGCCGTCGGTACGCGCATTGGTGGATTTCCTGACGGAAGAATATGCGCGAATGATCGAGGATTAAATACTTAACCCCGATCCACAAAAAAGGTCGGCTAAACCGACCTTTTATTATCTGGACGCCGGTCTGGCGTGAAAACAATCAGCGACTACGGAAGACAATGCGGCCTTTGCTCAGGTCGTACGGGGTCAGCTCAACAGTCACTTTGTCGCCCGTCAGGATGCGGATATAGTTTTTACGCATTTTACCGGAGATGTGTGCAGTAACCACGTGACCGTTTTCTAACTCTACGCGGAACATGGTATTAGGTAACGTATCGAGAACGGTACCCTGCATTTCAATATTGTCTTCTTTGGCCATCTAATCCTCTGGGGTATCACTACCGTAATTTGAACCGGCAAGATAATGCCGAAGTTCTTTTAATAAGTAAAGATTTGCGCGTTTAAAACACAGCAAATCAGGTTTGGCGCATTACTCTAACCACACACGGCAAAGCCGCACTAAAAGCGCAACGTGTAAGGGAACGATGAGATAAACGATAGGCGTTGCCTGACGCGAACTGTTCCTTAACGGCGGCGGGGTAATGGGCTAAACCAACTCTGCGGCACAATTATAACACCCCGACAAAAAATGTGCCGAAAACATTCACACCTGAGGTGAAAATAACGTTCTCGGCACCCAAAAATGGCTGGGTAGCCGCTGCTGGCGCAGTCTGCTCAGGTGTTCAAGGTACTCCCGCCGGGGAGTTTCAACTGCGCCCAGCGACGCTGTATGGCTATTTAACACCTGGCAGTCGATGAGTTTTCCACCCTGACGTATAAATTCAGCGCAAAATACAAGCAGTGCGGTCTTGGAAGCATTTTCCTGACGACTGAACATCGATTCGCCACAGAAAAGTGTACCTTGTGATACGCCGTACATACCGCCCACTAATTCGTTTTGCCGCCATACCTCAATAGAATGAGCATGGCCCAGTTCATGGAGTCGATGGTATGCGTCAACCACATCATGCGTTATCCAGGTGCCTTCTTCCCGGTCATTTGCACAGCCTTCAATAACCTGGCCAAATGCATAATTGAGAGTTACGCGATAAGGTGAATGTTTATGAAAACGTTTCATGCTGCGGCTAATATGAAATGTCTCAGGCCACAAAATAGCTCGCGGATCGGGTGACCACCAGAGGATCGGGTCGCCAGGTGAAAACCACGGGAAAATCCCGCGCTGGTATGCCATGAGCAAGCGGGCAGGGCTGAGATCGCCGCCAAGCGCCAACAAACCGTTAGGTTCGCGTAAAGCGCCTTCCGGCGACGGGAAGGCGATAGAATTACGAGAAAGTTGCACCAGGCGCATGACAGCGAAACTCCACTACGCGAGTCGGATCGTTCAATAATAGCTTACAGACGTTGCTTAAACTGGTAATAACGACCCTGCCGGGCTAACAGATCTGCGTGATTACCTTGCTCAATAATGTGTCCGTTGTCCATCACTATTATTTGATCAAAACGTGACAGCCCGCGCAGACGATGCGTAACCATCAGTACGGTTTTATCTCGCATCACATCGCCAATTAATTCAAGCATTTGGCTTTCTGTTGTGGCATCCAGCCCTTCGGTGGGTTCATCCAGCAGCATCAATGGGGCATCGTGCAACAATGCACGAGCGATGGCCAGACGGCGGAGTTCGCCACCTGAAAGTTGACGACCACCTTCACCTAACCAGGCGTTAAGTCCATCATCCGCCAGCAGCTTTTCCAGACCGACCCGGCTGAGCATTCCGGACAATACCTCATCACTGGCGTGTGGTGCGGCCAGCAGCAGGTTATCGCGTAATGTCGCGCTGAACAGATGCACGCGTTGCGGCACAACGCTGATGCTTTGACGCAGACTGGATTCACTTAAGGCCGAAATTGGCTGATCGTTGATCAGAATTTCGCCGCTTTGTGGGTCCCAGGCACGCGTCAGCAATTGCAGAAGCGTTGACTTTCCGCAGCCGGTACGACCAAGAATCGCAATATGCTCACCGGGTTTAGCCTGCAAGGAAAGAGTATCCAGCGCGTTTTGCGCCTGTCCAGGGTAGCTGAAAGAAACGTCGCGCAGCGTGAGCGTTATTTGTTCAGTGACCGAGGAGCCCGCCTCAGGGAAGGTGACTTCCGGCTGCTGTTCGCTCAGTTCAGTGATACGCAGAGCCGAAGCAATCACCTGGCCAAGATGCTGAAACGCCCCGGTGACAGGCGCCAGAGCTTCAAAAGCAGCCAGCGCGCAGAAGACAAACAGGGCAATCAGTGCACCCGGTTGGGTATTTCCGCCCACACCGCCAGAGGCCATCCATAACATCATTATTACGGCCAGAGCGCCAACGAGTAGCATGACAGCCTGGGACAGCGCGGTTAATTCAGACTGACGACGCTGAGCTTCATGCCACTGCATTTCCGTCGCTTCCATTTGTGTACGATAGCGTTCGCTGGCACCAAAAATGGTGAGTTCAGCCTGCCCCTGCAACCATGAAGTTAACTGCTGACGATATTGACCGCGCAGATGCGTCAGACTTTGCCCGGTGCTTTTTCCGGCCTGATAAAAGATTGGGGGCAAAATAAACAAGGTGAGCAGCATAATACCGCCAAGTGTGATCGCCAGAGTTAGATCGAGAACGCTAAGTCCCAGCGTCACTACCACGATGACCACAAATGCCCCTGTTAGCGGGGAGAGCACGCGTAAATAGAGATGATCGAGCGTGTCGACATCAGCAACCACACGGTTAAGCAACTCCCCCTGGCCATACCGGGCCAGACCAGCAGGAGAAAGCGGCAGCAGTTTGCTAAAGGTATAAATACGCAGGTGCTGCAGCACGCGGAATGTCGCGTCGTGGCTGACCAGTCGCTCAAAATAACGGCCTGCGGTTCGGGTGATTGCTGCTCCCCGAACGCCTGCCGCCGGGAGCATGTAGTTAAAACTGTAAATCCCGGTCACGCCAACAACTGCGGAGGCGGAAAGGAACCAGCCTGACAGGGTCAGCAAACCGATACTTGCCAGCAGCGTGATTATCGCCAGAACAATACCTAGCGTTAACATCCATTTGTGACGTTTATACAGCGTCAGATAGGGTAGCAAGGCGCGCATTCAGATATCCTCCTGACGGTGAGCCAGCAACGTCGCAAAAGCGCCGTTGGCTGCGCTAAGTTGAGCATAAGTGCCTTGCTCGACGATTTGTCCATCCTGCATGACCCAGATAGCATCCCAGTCGGCAAGATCTTCGAGTTGGTGCGTCACCATCAGCGTGGTCTGGCGGCGTGATGCGGCATTCAATGCCTGCATTACGCGTTGTTCACTGTGAGCATCAAGGCTGGCAGCGGGTTCGTCGAGCAGCAGTAACTGACACGGATTAAGCAGAGCGCGGGCAACGGCAACGCGTTGTGCTTGTCCGACAGAAAGTCGAGCCGCCTGATCGCCTACTGGCGTATCTACACCCTGAGGAAGCAAAGGTAAAAACTCGCTTACCCAGGCATTGTCGAGCGCGGCCTGAAGCTGTTGTTCACTGGCATCAGGACGTGCCAGCAGCACATTATCTCGTAACGTCGCGGCGGGAAGTTGCGGGTTTTGACCGACCCATGAGAGCTGTTTACGCCAGGAGTCAGGCGATAAATCGCGAAGCTCAAAGCCGTTAATCCGCAATGACCCCTGATAAGAGAGAAAACCGGACAGAACGTTCAGAAGGGAGCTTTTACCTGAGCCACTACGACCAACCAGCACCGCACGTTGACCTGCTGGCAGAGAAAAATTGAGTGGCCCAGCCAGAACTTTGCCTTCCGGCGATGTAATGACCAGATCTTCCGCTTCAATCGAAACGGCTTCTTTTGCTGCTAACTCAATGTCACCACGCTCAGGGTGAGCAAGCGGCGTTTCCATGAATGTTTTCAGACTATCTGCAGCACCTACCGCTTGTGCTTTCGCGTGGTAAAACGTACCCAGATCGCGCAAAGGCTGGAAAAATTCTGGGGCAAGGATCAGAGCCAGGAAACCAGCAGCCAGCGTTACGCCAGTTCCGTAATGACCGAAGTTGAGTTCGCCGAGGTAAGAAAAACCGAAATAAACCGCCACCAGGGCGATCGACAGTGACGTGAAAAACTCCAGTACACCCGAGGAAAGGAACGCAAGACGCAGGACTTCCATGGTGCGCTGACGAAAATCTTGCGATGCGGCGCGAATGCTTTCTGTTTCAGCTTCTCCGCGACCAAATATTCTCAGCGTCTCCATGCCCCTTAAGCGGTCGAGGAAATGGCCACTGAGTCTGGCAAGTGCCTGAAAATTACGACGGTTAGCATCTGCTGCTCCCATACCGACCATTGCCATAAAGAGCGGGATCAGCGGTGCGGTGCCCAGCAGGATAAGGGCGGCTACCCAGTTTGAAGGGAAAATTGCTGCCACAATCAATATAGGTACACAGACGGCAAGCGCCATTTGCGGCAGATAACGCGCATAGTAATCATGCATATCGTCAATCTGTTCCAGCACCAGGGTAGCCCAACTTCCGGCGGGTTTACCTTGTATCCATGCCGGACCTGCCTGCTGTAGGCGGTCCAGAACCTGACGGCGAATTTCAAAGCGAATGTGTTGTCCCGCATGGAAACCGACTCGCTCACGTAACCAGACAACCCAAGCACGCAGGATAAATATCAATACCAGCACGATGAAGGGGAGAAGAAGGGCCTCTCGGGGAATGTTGTCCATGATCATATGCTCAAGAATACGAGCCATGAGCCAGGCCTGAGCGACAATTAACAGCCCGCTCACGAATCCCAGCAGACGTGAAATATTTAGCCAGCGTTGTGAAATGACACTTTGCTGTTTTAACCAGTGGGTTAGCTCTTTTTGACGGGTTTTATTCATTGCTCGCTTAGCAGGTGAGTTATTGGAATTTTTGGGCAGGACAATGTTACAACGAGGCAAAAATAAAGGCGACTTATAGTCGCCTTTTTTACTTTTGTTACTGATTTGTAAAAACTATTTGCAGGCGTCAGCCAGACCATCAAGATAGCGTTCAGCATCGAGGGCAGCCATACACCCCGTACCTGCCGAGGTAATCGCCTGACGATAGATATGATCCATTACGTCGCCGGCTGCGAATACGCCAGGAATGCTGGTTTGCGTTGCATTGCCATGAATGCCGGACTGGACTTTGATGTAGCCGTTTTCCAGTTCAAGCTGACCGTCGAAAATGGCGGTGTTCGGGCTGTGGCCGATAGCGACAAATAATCCTGCGACGTCGAGAGACTCAACGTTGTCAGTATTCTGGGTATCACGCAGACGCAGTCCGGTCACACCCATTTGATCGCCGGTAACTTCTTCCAGAGTGCGGTGAGTGTGCAGCACAATGTTGCCGTTCTCGACTTTATCCATCAAACGTTTGATGAGGATTTTCTCAGCACGGAAGCTGTCGCGACGGTGGATCAAATGAACCTCAGAAGCGATATTCGCCAGGTACAATGCTTCTTCTACAGCGGTATTACCACCGCCAATAACCGCAACCTTTTGGTTACGATAGAAGAAACCGTCACAGGTCGCACAGGCGGAAACGCCGCGGCCTTTAAATGCCTCTTCTGAAGGTAAACCAAGATAGCGTGCTGAAGCGCCAGTGGCGATAATCAGTGCATCGCAAGTATATTCGCCGCTGTCACCGGTCAGGCGAAACGGACGATTTTGCAGATCAACTTTACTGATGTGATCAAAAATGATTTCGGTTTCAAATTTCGTCGCGTGTTCATGCATACGCTCCATCAGCAACGGGCCAGTGAGATCGTGCGGATCGCCAGGCCAGTTTTCCACTTCTGTCGTTGTGGTCAACTGACCACCTTTTTCCATACCGGTAATCAACACCGGTTGCAGGTTTGCACGCGCAGCATAGACCGCGGCGGTGTATCCCGCAGGGCCTGAGCCCAGAATAAGAAGTTTACTGTGTTTGGTCGTGCCCATGAGATCCCCATAGTTGTTGGCAGGCAATGAGCAGGATTGTAGGGAATTTACGAACGTAAAAAAAGAGTATGGCGATTTTGTTAACAATATGTGTAATAGCAGAAACCGATGATTGCTAAAAACGACGGTAATATTATAACGATTTCTACTTAAAATCGGTCAGTTATAAGGTGATAAAATGACGATTTTCCATCACTCCCAATGAATAACTGGCATGTTGTACTAAAAATCGATGTTTTGCTTTGACAATCCCCTGCTGTTTTGCGAAAACATTCAAGGAAGAAAAAAACTGTGTCATGTATATGCTGCATAATCATGCATGTAGATAACATGTTTACCGAGTTAGCGAAATCTACGCATGGCGTGGACAGATGCCATTCGTGATGTCGATAGCCGCCGACAGGCAACGGTCTTCTCACCGTAAACCCAGGCATTGCGCACCGTAAATCCCTCTGGGTTTCGGGTTATTATGATGGGTAGCGGCTCTAAACAGTGATGTTTGTAGAGTCAGGCAGGAGTAGGGAAGGAATACAGAGAGACAATAATAATGGTAGATAGTAAGAAGCGCCCTGGCAAAGATCTCGACCGTATCGATCGTAACATTCTTAATGAGCTGCAAAAGGATGGGCGTATTTCTAACGTCGAGCTTTCTAAACGAGTGGGACTTTCACCAACGCCCTGCCTTGAGCGTGTGCGTCGGTTGGAAAGACAGGGGTTTATTCAGGGCTATACAGCGCTGTTGAACCCGCATTATCTGGATGCATCACTTCTGGTTTTTGTTGAGATTACTCTGAATCGTGGCGCCCCGGATGTGTTTGAGCAATTTAACTCTGCAGTACAAAAACTTGAAGAAATTCAAGAATGTCATTTGGTGTCCGGTGATTTCGACTACCTGCTGAAAACACGCGTACCGGATATGTCAGCTTACCGTAAGCTATTAGGGGAAACCCTGCTGCGTCTGCCTGGCGTGAATGACACACGTACTTACGTGGTTATGGAAGAAGTAAAACAGAGCAATCGTCTGGTTATTAAGACGCGCTAACACGGAACAGGTGCAAAATCGACTCAGTTTGATTACACTCCTGTTAATCCATACAGCAACAGTGCCGGGGTAACCCGGTGCTGTTGTCCGTTTTAGCATCGGGCAGGAAAAGCCTGAAACCTGGAGAGCCGTTTTTGAGCCAGGAATACACTGAAGACAAAGACGTCACATTGACGAAGTTAAGCAGCGGGCGCCGACTTCTGGAAGCGCTACTCATCCTTATTGCCCTTTTTGCCGTCTGGTTGATGGCTGCCTTACTCAGCTTTAACCCTTCGGACCCCAGCTGGTCGCAAACCGCGTGGCACGAGCCTATTCATAATCTGGGGGGAATACCCGGCGCATGGCTGGCGGACACGCTGTTCTTTATTTTCGGCGTCATGGCCTACACCATTCCCGTAATCATTGTTGGCGGCTGTTGGTTTGCCTGGCGGCATCAGGCCAGTGATGAATACGTTGATTATTTTGCCGTGTCGCTTCGCATTATCGGCGTTCTGGCGCTGATTCTTACTTCTTGCGGACTGGCGGCAATCAATGCCGACGACATCTGGTATTTCGCCTCCGGTGGCGTGATTGGCAGTTTGCTAAGTACCACTTTGCAACCCCTGCTGCATAGCAGCGGGGGAACGCTCACACTGTTATGTATCTGGGCTGCTGGGTTAACTCTGTTTACCGGCTGGTCATGGGTGAGTATTGCGGAGAAATTAGGGGGCTGGCTGCTAAATATTCTGACATTTGCCAGCAACCGAACTCGTCGTGATGATACCTGGGTCGATGATGAAGAATATGAAGACGACGAGTTTGTCGACGCGGCCGAAGGAAAACCGCATGAATCGCGTCGGGCACGTATTCTTCGCGGCGCATTAGCGCGCCGTAAGCGCCTGGCTGAAAAATTTACCAACCCGCTTGGGCGTCACACCGATGCTGCGCTGTTCTCCGGCAAACGCATGGATGATGAAGATGAAATAGAATACAGCGCCCGTGGCGTCGTTGCCGATCCTAATGATGTCCTGTTCTCTGGAAATCGGGCGACGTTGCCAGAATATGATGAATTCGATCCGCTGCTCAATGGACACTCTGTAGCAGAGCCAGTGGCAGCTGCTGCGGCGGCCACTGCAGCAACGCAGGCCTGGAGCGCTCCCGTTGACCCATTGATGCAAACCCCGCCTGCATCGGGCACAGTTCCTGTTCAGCCTGCTCCTGCAGTTGCATGGCAATCTGCGCCGGGGCCACAGACTGGTGAACCGGCTATCGCGCCTGGACCAGAAGGGTATCCGCAGCCAAATCAGTACGCACAGCCATCTGTACAACCTTATGAAGCGTGGCAACAACCGGCGCCTGTTGAGCCCCAACCGCAATATGCCGTTCCTCCTGTGGCTGACGTTGGTTATGAGCAGCCGATGATGCCAGAATCGCAAATGCCCTGGCAGACGCAAGAGCCGGTAGCGGAACAAAGCTGGCAACCTGAACCGGTTTATCAGCAGAATGCTCCTCTCCAGCCGCAGTCTGTCTATCAGCAGGAGACTATTCCATCGCAACCAGTTGTTCATCAGCAATCCATTGTTGAACCGCCACCTGTTGTTGAGCCGGAACCGGTTGTTGAAGAGACTAAACCAGCTCGCCCTCCGCTCTACTATTTTGAAGAAGTGGAAGAGAAACGTGCGCGCGAACGTGAACAACTCGCAGCATGGTATCAGCCAATTCCGGAACCTGTGACAGAGCCAGAACGGGTGAAACCGTCTATGCCGACAACTGCCGCCATACCGCCAGTTGAGTCTGTCGTTGCCGCTGCACCAATGGCCACAGGGGCGAAAAATGCAGCTCTGGCTACTGGGGCTGCCGTTGCTGCCGCACCTGTGTTTAGTCTGGCTGGTGGTGCGCCACGTCCGCAGGTGAAAGAAGGTATTGGACCGCAGTTGCCACGCCCGAACCGTGTCCGCGTGCCAACGCGTCGTGAACTGGCCTCGTATGGCATAAAATTACCGTCGCAGCGAATTGCTGAAGAAAAAGCGCGTGAAGAGCAAATTGATTCGGATACGCAATATAGTGACGATGAAATTGATGCAATGCATCAGGATGAGCTGGCACGTCAGTTCGCGCAGTCCCAACAGCATCGTTATGGGGAAGAGTATCAGGACGGTACAAACCAAGCTGAGGATGAAGATTCTGCTGCAGAAGCGGAGTTAGCCCGTCAGTTTGCATCTTCCCAACAGCAGCGCTATTCCGGCGAACAACCTGCGGGCGCTAATCCGTTCTCACTGGATGACTTTGCATTCTCACCGATGAAAGCTCTGGTCGATGACGGCCCGCATGAGCCGCTGTTTACCCCGAGCGTGATGCCGGAGGAGCCTGCACCAGCGCCGCAATATCAACAACCGCCGCAACCTGTAGCACCGCAGCAGCATTATCAGCAGCCGCCGCAGCCTGTAGCATCGCAGCAGCATTATCAGCAGCCGCCGCAGCCTGTAGCGCCGCAGCAGCATTATCAGCAGCCGCCACAACCTGTAGCACCGCAGCCGCAGGATAGCTTGATCCATCCATTACTGATGCGTAATGGTGACAGCCGCCCGGTACAACGTCCAACCACACCGCTGCCCTCGCTGGATCTGTTGACGCCACCGCCGAGTGAAGTTGAACCAGTGGATACCTTTGCTCTGGAGCAAATGGCGCGTCTGGTTGAAGCCCGACTGGCGGATTTCCGCATTAAAGCTGATGTCGTGAACTATTCACCGGGTCCGGTTATTACCCGTTTTGAACTGAACCTGGCCCCTGGTGTGAAAGCTGCACGTATTTCTAACCTCTCCCGCGACCTGGCTCGTTCGTTGTCGACCGTTGCGGTGCGTGTGGTAGAAGTGATTCCAGGTAAACCGTATGTGGGACTGGAACTGCCGAATAAAAAACGTCAGACCGTCTATCTGCGTGAAGTTCTGGATAACGCGAAGTTCCGCGAAAATCCATCTCCGCTGACAGTCGTGTTGGGTAAAGATATTGCAGGCGAGCCGGTCGTTGCTGACCTGGCAAAAATGCCTCATCTGCTGGTTGCAGGAACCACCGGCTCCGGTAAGTCGGTTGGGGTAAACGCCATGATCCTCAGCATGCTGTACAAGGCACAACCGGAAGATGTCCGCTTTATCATGATTGACCCGAAAATGCTGGAACTTTCCGTTTACGAAGGTATCCCGCATCTGTTGACTGAAGTTGTTACAGATATGAAAGATGCGGCCAATGCTTTGCGCTGGAGCGTCAATGAAATGGAGCGTCGCTATAAGCTGATGTCGGCGCTTGGCGTACGTAACCTTGCTGGTTATAACGAGAAAATCGCTGAAGCAGCCCGTATGGGGCGTCCGATTCCTGACCCGTACTGGAAACCTGGCGATAGCATGGACGTTCAGCATCCTGTGCTGGAAAAACTGCCGTATATCGTCGTGTTGGTAGATGAATTCGCTGATCTGATGATGACCGTCGGTAAAAAGGTGGAAGAACTCATCGCTCGTCTGGCACAAAAAGCACGTGCGGCGGGCATCCACCTGGTACTGGCGACTCAGCGTCCGTCGGTTGATGTTATTACCGGTTTGATTAAAGCCAACATTCCAACCCGTATCGCCTTTACCGTTTCCAGTAAGATTGATTCACGCACCATCCTCGACCAGAGTGGCGCAGAGTCTCTGCTGGGCATGGGGGATATGCTTTATTCCGGGCCTAACTCCACTATGCCAGTGCGTGTGCATGGCGCATTTGTGCGCGACCAGGAAGTGCATGCAGTTGTTCAGGACTGGAAAGCGCGTGGGCGTCCACAATACGTCGATGGCATTACCTCCGACAGCGAAAGCGAAGGCGGTGGTGGTGGTTTTGACGGTGGTGAAGAGCTGGATCCGCTGTTTGACCAGGCCGTCAAATTTGTCACGGAGAAACGTAAAGCCTCAATCTCCGGCGTTCAGCGTCAGTTCCGTATTGGTTACAACCGTGCGGCACGCATCATTGAACAGATGGAAGCGCAGGGAATTGTCAGTGAGCAGGGACATAATGGTAATCGTGAAGTGCTGGCGCCGCCTCCCTTCGATTGATTGCAAAGTTAAGTAATTCAGTATTTTCTACTTTCCTCATGCTGATTTTTGGCCTGGAATGGATAGCAGAGGGATCTCCCCGTCGGGAGTGACGTATTTTGAGGAATAACGATGAAAAGAATCGCAATCACCTGTGCATTACTGTCGAGCTTTGTGGTTAGCAGCGTCTGGGCTGATGCTGCCAGCGATCTGAAAAGCCGTCTGGATAAAGTCAGTAGTTTCCATGCCAGCTTCACCCAGAAGGTGACGGATGGCAGCGGAGCGGCAGTACAGGAAGGTCAGGGTGACTTATGGGTTAAACGTCCGAACCTGTTTAACTGGCATATGACACAGCCTGACGAGAGCATTCTGGTATCCGATGGCAAAACGCTGTGGTTCTTTAACCCGTTTGTTGAGCAAGCAACGGCCACCTGGCTGAAAGATGCCACGGGGAATACACCGTTTATGCTGATTGCGCGCAACCAGTCCAGCGACTGGCAACAATACAATATCAAGCAAAACGGTGATGACTTTGTGCTGACCCCGAAAACCAGCAGCGGTAATCTGAAGCAGTTCACCATTAATGTCGGGCGTGATGGAACAATCCATCAGTTCAGTGCTGTCGAGCAGGACGATCAACGCAGTAGCTATCAGCTGAAGTCTCAGCAGAATGGTGCAATTGAACCATCAAAATTCACCTTTACCCCGCCACAAGGTGTGACGGTGGACGATCAACGTAAGTAGAGGCGCGTGAGTGGGCAATCTGTCGCTCGATTTTTCTGATAATACCTTTCAGCCACTGGCCGCGCGTATGCGGCCAGAAAATTTAGCACAGTATATCGGCCAGCAGCATTTGCTGGCCGCAGGCAAGCCCTTGCCGCGTGCCATTGAGGCAGGGCACCTGCACTCCATGATCTTGTGGGGACCACCCGGTACGGGTAAAACAACACTCGCCGAAGTGATTGCTCGCTACGCTGATGCAGATGTTGAACGCATTTCGGCGGTCACCTCTGGTGTGAAAGAAATTCGTGAGGCCATTGAGCGTGCGCGTCAGAACCGCAATGCAGGTCGGCGTACAATTTTGTTCGTGGATGAAGTTCATCGTTTTAATAAAAGCCAGCAGGACGCGTTTCTCCCGCATATCGAAGATGGCACCATTACATTTATTGGCGCCACGACCGAAAATCCCTCTTTTGAACTTAACTCGGCATTACTGTCGCGTGCGCGTGTCTATCTACTGAAATCGTTAACCACCGAAGATATTGAGCAGGTGCTGGACCAGGCGATGACAGATAAAGCACGTGGCTACGGGGAACAGGATATTGTCCTGCCGAATGAAACACGTCGGGCGATTGCGGAACTGGTGAATGGTGACGCGCGAAGGGCGTTGAACACGCTGGAAATGATGGCTGATATGGCCGAAGTCGATGACAGCGGAAAACGTGTTTTACAGACAGCATTACTGACTGAGATTGCCGGGGAGCGCAGCGCGCGCTTTGATAATAAAGGCGATCGCTTTTACGATCTGATCTCGGCGTTACACAAATCGGTACGCGGCAGCGCACCGGATGCGGCGCTTTACTGGTATGCACGGATCATTACCGCCGGTGGCGATCCGTTATACGTCGCGCGCCGTTGTCTGGCAATTGCTTCTGAAGATGTGGGAAATGCCGACCCACGGGCTATGCAAGTGGCAATTTCAGCATGGGATTGTTTCACTCGCGTAGGGCCTGCAGAAGGCGAACGAGCGATAGCTCAGGCGATAGTTTATCTGGCCTGTGCGCCGAAAAGTAATGCAGTCTATACCGCCTATAAAGCAGCGTTGGCTGATGCCCGCGAGCGTCCGGATTATGATGTGCCTGTGCATTTGCGTAATGCACCGACGAAACTGATGAAAGAAATGGGCTACGGACAGGAATATCGCTACGCTCATGATGAGCCGAATGCGTATGCTGCCGGTGAAGAGTACTTTCCGCAGGAACTGGCACAAACGCGCTATTATCACCCCACAAACAGAGGTCTTGAGGGTAAGATTGGCGAAAAGCTCGCCTGGCTTGCCGGGCAGGATCAAAATAGCCCTATAAAACGCTACCGTTAGCGCGATCGTTGCGGTAATGTTGGCAATGTATCCCTGTGATCGCAGGCTGTGGTCACTTTCTCCTATTTTAATTCGATAAGCACAGGATAAGCATGCTCGATCCCAATCTGCTGCGTAATGAGCCAGACGCAGTCGCTGAAAAACTGGCAAGCCGGGGCTTTAAGCTGGATGTAGATAAGCTGCGCGCTCTTGAAGAGCGTCGTAAAGTTCTGCAGGTACAAACAGAGAACCTGCAGGCAGAGCGTAACTCTCGATCGAAATCCATCGGCCAGGCAAAAGCGCGCGGAGAAGATATCGAGTCTTTACGTCTGGAAGTGAACAAACTGGGCGAAGAGCTGGATACCGCGAAAGCTGAACTTGATGCCTTGCAGGCCGAGATCCGCGATATTGCACTGACCATTCCTAACCTGCCAGCGGACGAAGTTCCGGTGGGTAAAGATGAAAATGACAATATCGAAGTCAGCCGTTGGGGTACTCCTCGCGAATTTGATTTCGAAGTTCGCGATCACGTCACGCTGGGTGAAATGCATACCGGTCTTGATTTCGCTGCTGCGGTTAAGCTAACGGGTTCTCGTTTCGTGGTAATGAAAGGGCAGATTGCACGTATGCACCGTGCGCTGTCTCAGTTCATGCTGGATCTACATACCGAACAGCATGGTTACAGCGAAAACTACGTTCCGTATCTGGTTAACCATGACACGCTGTACGGTACAGGTCAGTTGCCGAAGTTTGCCGGTGATCTGTTCCATACGCGTCCGCTGGACGAAGAAGCCGATAGCAGTAACTATGCGCTGATCCCAACGGCAGAAGTCCCGCTGACCAACCTGGTACGCGATGAGATCATTGACGAAGATGCACTGCCGATCAAAATGACCGCGCATACGCCATGTTTCCGTTCTGAAGCCGGCTCTTACGGTCGTGATACTCGTGGTCTGATCCGTATGCACCAGTTTGATAAAGTTGAAATGGTGCAGATTGTTCGTCCGGAAGATTCTATGGACGCACTGGAAGAGATGACAGGCCATGCTGAGAAAGTACTTCAGCTGCTGGGACTGCCGTACCGTAAGATCATTCTATGCACTGGTGACATGGGCTTTGGCGCATGCAAAACCTATGATCTGGAAGTGTGGATCCCGGCGCAGAATACTTACCGCGAGATCTCCTCCTGCTCAAACGTGTGGGATTTCCAGGCACGTCGTATGCAGGCTCGTTGCCGCAACAAATCCGACAAGAAGACGCGTTTAGTGCATACGCTGAACGGTTCTGGTCTGGCTGTGGGACGTACCTTGGTTGCTGTGATGGAAAACTACCAGCAAGCTGATGGCCGCATTCAGGTTCCGGAAGTATTACGTCCCTATATGAATGGTCTGGAATACATCGGTTAAGCCATCTTTTTCTGTTAAAAAAGCGCCTGTGGGCGCTTTTTTTATGCCTGCTTGATACCGGACAATAACCCTTACCTCATTAGTGGTAATACTACCTTCGAATGAAGGTCAGTGTTTATCTCTGTCTTTACGCAAATTCACTATATACCAGTCTGTATAACGATAATATCGATATATAAATATCTATACAACGAGTATTTCTTTTTTGTTTATTGTGAGCAGCAGAGTGAGTCACTATGAAAACTAAGATCCCCGATGCCGTACTGGCAGCTGAGGTGAGTCGTCGCGGTTTGGTAAAAACGACGGCGATAGGCGGACTGGCGATGGCCAGTAGCGCATTTACCCTGCCATTTACCCGCATAGCAAATGCCGCAGAAGCCATTAATCCGGCGCAGATCAATGAGAAAGTGATCTGGAGCGCCTGTACGGTGAACTGCGGTAGCCGCTGTCCGTTGCGTATGCATGTGGTGGATGGTGAAATAAAGTATGTTGAAACCGATAATACCGGCGATGACAATTATGACGGCCTGCACCAGGTTCGTGCCTGTCTGCGCGGCCGCTCCATGCGTCGTCGCGTCTATAACCCGGACCGTCTGAAATATCCGATGAAGCGTGTCGGTAAGCGCGGTGAAGGCAAATTCGAGCGTATAAGTTGGGATGAAGCCTACGATATTATCGCCAGCAATATGCAACGTCTGATCAAAGACTACGGTAACGAGTCTATTTACCTCAACTACGGTACCGGTACGCTGGGAGGCACCATGACGCGCTCATGGCCGCCGGGAAAAACGCTGGTTGCTCGCTTGATGAACTGTTGTGGCGGCTATCTGAACCACTACGGTGACTACTCTTCTGCGCAAATTGCTGCTGGTCTGAACTATACCTATGGCGGCTGGGCGGACGGTAATAGCCCGTCTGATATCGAAAACAGCAAGCTTGTTGTTCTGTTTGGTAATAACCCTGGTGAAACCCGCATGAGCGGTGGTGGGGTAACGTATTACCTTGAGCAGGCGAGGCAGAAGTCAAATGCCCGTATGATCATTATAGATCCTCGTTATACCGATACTGGTGCGGGGCGCGAGGACGAATGGATCCCGATTAGACCGGGCACCGATGCGGCGCTGGTCAATGGTCTGGCGTACGTATTGATCAGCGAAAATATGGTTGATCAACCGTTTCTCGATAAATACTGCGTGGGATACGATGAGAAAACCCTTCCGGCAGGTGCGCCAAAAAATGGCCACTACAAGGCTTACATCCTCGGGCAGGGTAAAGATGGTATAGCGAAGACTCCGGAATGGGCTGCGCAGATAACAGGTATTCCGGCTGACCGTATCGTTAAGCTGGCACGTGAGATTGGTAGTGCCAAACCCGCCTATATCAGCCAGGGCTGGGGACCACAGCGTCATGCTAACGGTGAAATTGCTACCCGTGCTATTTCCATGCTGGCTATTCTGACCGGTAACGTCGGTATTAACGGCGGTAACAGCGGCGCGCGTGAAGGCTCTTACAGTTTACCGTTTGAACGTATGCCTACGCTGGAAAACCCTGTTGAAACCAGTATCTCGATGTTTATGTGGACCGACGCGATTGAACGCGGCCCGGAAATGACGGCGCTACGTGACGGCGTTCGTGGAAAAGATAAACTCGACGTTCCGATTAAAATGATCTGGAACTATGCTGGTAACTGTCTGATTAACCAGCATTCCGATATCAACCGCACTCACGAAATCCTTCAGGATGATAAGAAGTGCGAAATGATTGTTGTCATTGACTGCCATATGACGTCCTCGGCTAAATACGCCGATATTTTGCTGCCAGACTGCACAGCTTCCGAACAAATGGATTTCGCCCTCGACGCTTCGTGCGGGAATATGTCCTATGTGATATTCACCGACCAGGCCATCAAGCCACGCTTTGAGTGCAAGACTATCTATCAAATGACCAGCGAGCTGGCAAAACGCCTGGGCGTCGAGCAGCAGTTTACTGAGGGTCGTACTCAGGAAGAGTGGATGCGTCATCTGTACGAGCAGTCACGCAAAGCGATACCTGAATTGCCGACGTTTGAAGAGTTCCGCAAGCAAGGGATCTTCAAACAGCGCGATCCCGAAGGACATCACGTAGCTTACAAAGCATTCCGCGAGGATCCAAAAGCAAATCCACTTACCACGCCATCGGGCAAGATCGAAATTTATTCTCAGGAACTGGCGGATATCGCAGCAACCTGGGAACTGCCTGAAGACGACGTGATTGATCCATTGCCAATCTACGCCCCGGGATTTGAAAGCTTAAACGATCCGTTGGCGGATAAATTTCCCCTGCAGTTGACGGGATTTCACTATAAGTCTCGCGTTCACTCAACCTATGGCAACGTTGATGTTCTGAAAGCATCTTGCCGCCAGGAAATGTGGATTAACCCGCTGGACGCGCAAAGACGTGGTATTAACAACGGCGACAAAGTACGTATCTTTAATGACCGTGGCGAGGTGCATATTGAGGCGAAAGTAACGCCACGTATGATGCCAGGCGTTGTGGCGTTAGGTGAGGGGGCATGGTATGACCCGGATGTGAAACGTGTGGATCAGGGCGGTTGTATTAACGTGCTGACAACCCAGCGTCCTTCTCCTCTCGCCAAGGGGAACCCGTCACATACGAACCTTGTTCAGGTTGAAAAGGTGTAAGGAGTAACCGATGACAACCCAGTATGGATTTTTTATTGATTCCAGCCGTTGCACCGGTTGCAAAACCTGCGAACTGGCCTGCAAAGACTACAAAGATTTAACTCCGGATGTCAGCTTCCGTCGTATTTATGAATACGCTGGCGGCGACTGGCAGGAAGATAACGGCGTCTGGCATCAAAACGTTTTTGCCTATTATCTCTCCATCGCATGTAACCACTGCGAAGACCCGGCCTGCACCAAGGTTTGTCCGAGCGGAGCTATGCACAAACGTGACGATGGTTTTGTGGTCGTTGATGAGGACGTGTGCATCGGATGTCGTTATTGCCATATGGCCTGCCCTTATGGCGCTCCACAGTACAATGCTGCTAAAGGGCATATGACCAAGTGTGATGGCTGTCATGACCGTGTTGCAGAGGGTAAAAAACCAATCTGCGTTGAGTCCTGCCCGTTACGTGCACTGGATTTTGGCCCGATTGATGAACTGCGTAAAAAGCACGGAGAACTGGCTGCGGTTGCGCCATTGCCGGGTGCGCACTTCACCAAACCTTGTATTGTGATCAAGCCTAACGCCAATAGCCGCCCTACAGGGGATACCACGGGTTATCTGGCAAATCCGAAGGAGGTGTAAGATGGGAAGTGGATGGCATGAGTGGCCGCTGATGATCTTCACTGTTTTCGGACAGTGTGTGGTTGGTGGCTTTATTGTTCTGGCACTGGCGCTGATGAAAGGGGATTTACGCCCTGAATCACAACAACGTGTGATTGCCTGTATGTTTGGCTTGTGGGTGTTAATGGGGATCGGTTTTATTGCTTCCATGCTGCACCTGGGGTCACCTGTGCGAGCCTTTAACTCACTCAACCGTGTAGGTTCTTCTGCACTGAGTAATGAAATCGCCAGCGGCTCGCTCTTCTTCGCCGTAGGTGGTATCGGTTGGTTGTTGGCGGTATTGAAAAAAATGTCACCAGCATTACGTAATCTTTGGCTGGTTGCCACCATGGTACTGGGCGTAGCTTTTGTCTGGATGATGGTACGTGTATATAACACCATTGATACGGTACCAACCTGGTTCAGTATCTGGACGCCGCTGGGCTTCTTCCTGACGCTATTTATGGGGGGGCCACTGCTGGGTTATCTGCTGCTGCGCGTTGCCGGAATTGATGGTTGGGCAATGCGACTGCTGCCGGCTATTTCAGTACTTGCACTGGTGGTAAGCGCCATCATGTCCGTGATGCAGGGGGCTGAGCTGGCAACTATCCACAGTTCAATTCAGCAGGCATCTACCCTTGTGCCGGATTACGGTTCGCTGATGGCATGGCGTATTGTGGCATTGGCTTTAGCGCTGTGCTGCTGGATAGTGCCGCAAGTAAAAGGCTATCAACCAGCAATACCACTGCTTTCAGTCGCATTTATACTGCTGTTGGTGGGTGAATTGATCGGTCGCGGCGTGTTTTATGGTCTGCATATGACAGTCGGCATGGCAGTTGCCAGTTAAAGTCTGTTTGTCGGCATGATATGAAAGCCGGGGTTAATACCCCGGTTTTTTTACATCTGACTGGTAATAACAGAAAAAAAGACAAAATGAACCATGAAATTTTTCGACTGAACGTAATGGGGCAGTTTTGTTTTAGATCAATTTAAACAATCAGATGGCGTCAGGCAGATTATCGTCATTGATGATGAGAATTAGTATTTCAAATCGATCACATTGAAATCGTGCTACAGGCCGTAGTCAGCCGATTGACAATGTTTTTGGCAGTGGCATGATGCGCATGAAATTTGAACTTCCTCACGGTTTTTATTCATGTCCACCTATACCCGACCCGTCATGCTGCTGCTGTGCGGGCTGCTTCTATTGACCCTGGCGATCGCCGTGTTAAACACGCTCGTCCCGCTTTGGCTCGCCCATGAAAATTTGCCAACCTGGCAAGTGGGAGTGGTCAGCTCGTCTTATTTCACAGGCAATCTGATTGGGACATTACTTACCGGGTATTTAATTAGACACCTTGGCTTTAATCGCAGCTATTACATTGCATCGTTTATTTTTGCAGTGGGTTGTGTGGGATTGGGCGTTATGGTGGGATTCTGGAGCTGGATGACCTGGCGCTTTATTGCGGGCGTAGGTTGCGCCATGATTTGGGTGGTGGTGGAAAGCGCGCTAATGTGCAGCGGAACTTCGCGTAATCGCGGACGCTTACTTGCTGCATATATGATGGTCTATTACGTGGGGACGTTTTTAGGACAGCTGTTGGTCAGTAAAGTATCGACAGAATTAATGAGCGTTCTGCCATGGGTTACTGGCACGATCCTGGCCGGGGTCTTACCGTTGCTCTTTACGCGTATTGTGAACCAACAGAGTGATGATCATCATTCGACGACCCCAATTGCCTCCATGTTGAAGCTTCGACAGGCTCGTCTGGGCGTGAATGGCTGTATTATTTCCGGAATTGTGCTGGGTTCTTTGTACGGTTTGATGCCGTTGTATCTCAATCATCAGGGAGTCAGCAATGCCAGCATTGGCTTCTGGATGGCCGTTCTGGTCAGCGCCGGGATTCTGGGGCAATGGCCGATTGGTCGTCTGGCGGATAAATTAGGCCGTCTGTTGGTTTTGCGTGTACAGGTGTTCGTGGTGATCCTCGGTAGTATCGCTATGCTGAATCAGGCGGCGATGGCACCCGCGTTGTTCATGCTGGGAGCGGCAGGTTTTACCCTCTATCCGGTAGCAATGGCCTGGGCTTGCGAGAAAGTTGAGCATCATCAACTGGTCGCCATGAATCAGGCACTGTTATTAAGCTATACCGTGGGTAGCCTGCTTGGACCGTCATTTACCGCCATGCTGATGCAGAATTATTCTGACAGCGTGTTGTTTATTATGATCGCCAGTGTGTCGTTTATTTATTTGCTGATGCTGCTTCGTAAGGCTGGGCATACACCAAACTCTGTGGCGCATGTCTGAGTTGTATTAAGTAAAATAGCGTGAAGTTCCTGTTGGCTGCTAACAGTGGCGAGTTGTTGCAGATGCTCAGCCTCATCCAGCCAGCACACCAGCTGTTGAATAATCCTGATATGCTGAGTGCCATTAGATGCGACAAGTACAATAATTACCCTTACTTCAGGCTAGCCAGGAAAACATACTGGCGTGGTCAAGGCATAGCAATGACAAATGCGTCTCATAGCTGCTTTTCAGACGTTATGGTGCTCTTATTCCAGAGGCATAAGGGATTTGGGTACGACATAGTGCTTGCCATCATATCGTAGCAATGTTGTCGTTTTGCCTGGTTTGTCTTTTGATACACACTCGCCATTGGCGTCAGTATGTGTGGTGGATGCTACGTTTTTCTCGGTTAGCCGTATATTGGCGTATCCCTTCTGTGAGCCGGGTTCCAGAGCCAGGGTGCGTTTAACATCGTTAAATGTGCCTGCACAGTTTCCATCCCATTCGCCGCTGCTATTTTCAAGCACAATACCGTTTAATATTGTCCGTAACTGGTTATCCTCAATGACAAACAGCGACAGTGCATCTTCACTCATAGGGTTCACTCGTGAGCTGCCGTTGCGCATGATATGCAAGCCGAATGCAGTCTGGTTAGGTTTAACTTTCCAGCGTGCTGTATCAAGAGTAATGCCTGTAATACGAAAAGCGTCATCGTCCATACGCGAAGGAAGATTTAATCGCTGTTTGACGTTGAGGGTAGCGGAATCCAGCACCAGAAGTTCCAGATCGCCTGAGTGATCGTAATCGGTATACTGCTGAGACATCAATGGAACCGCTGCCAGTGTCAGCTCCGGTTGTGCCGGCCAGACCTTGCAAATCGCGCTTTGGGGAGAATTGGCGCTGGTGGTGATAACCTGGTTATCTTTGGTGATGATGCCCTGCGGTGTAGATGTTGCATCTGGCCACGCATGCTGGACGATGGCATTGATATCGCAGCTGCTGGCGGCATTTACGCACTGGGCTGACAGCAGTAAAACTCCTGAGATGAATAAGCGCTTCACATCCTTTCCTTTGTTATGACCTGAATATCAGATGCTTTAGATAGCAAAACGGCTGCCCTGATGGCAGCCGTTTCGATGAGGCAAAAAATCAATACATCACTTTGTGACCATATTGCTCAAGGATACCTTTCACGCGCTCCATGGTCTCTTTCTTCGGTGGCTTAACACCATCCAGTTTGTACTCTTCGCCCATCGCCACCCATTTGTGTTTACCCAACTCGTGATAAGGCAGTAGTTCGATTTTTTCTACGTTGCCCATATCACGGGTAAACTCACCCAGACGGTGCGCGGAATCATCATCGTCAGACCAACCGGGGACGACAACGTAGCGGATCCACACTTTAATATCTTTGTTGGACAGGTAGCGAGCAAATTCCAGTGTACGATGGTTAGATACACCTACCAGGTTCTGATGGATTTCGTCGTTCATCTGTTTAAGATCGAGCATTACCAGGTCAGTCACTTCCAGCAGTTCATCAATAACTGGATCGTAGCGGCGAACAAAACCGTTAGTATCAAGACAGGTATGAATACCTTCTTTCTTACAGGCACGAAACCAGTCACGAACAAATTCAGCCTGCAGGATGGCCTCACCGCCGGATGCCGTTACGCCGCCACCGGAAGCATTCATAAAGTGGCGATAAGTCACCACTTCTTTCATTAACTCTTCGACAGTAACTTCTTTGCCACCGTGCGTATCCCACGTATCACGGTTGTGGCAATACAGGCAGCGCATCAGGCAGCCCTGGAAGAAAGTGATAAAACGGATGCCTGGGCCGTCTACGGTGCCACAGGATTCAAAGGAGTGAATGCGACCAATAACTGACATTGCGGTGTTTCTCCAGGTGTGGCCCATCCGGGGCCTGTGTTAGTGCACAGTTGTTCACTGTGTCGAGTCTGTTTTGGCAGTCATCCATAAGTATAGATAGCTGGCGAAAGAGACTTAGTTGTTAAAAAGGCCCCACTTACGTGGAGCCTTTATTGTACGCTTTTTCAGTCAGACTGGGAATTACATGGTCTGAGTGAAGGTACGAGTGATAACGTCCTGCTGCTGTTCTTTAGTCAGGGAGTTAAAACGTACTGCGTAGCCAGAAACACGGATGGTCAGCTGCGGATATTTTTCCGGATGTTCCATCGCATCCAGCAGCATTTCGCGGTTCATGACGTTCACGTTCAGGTGCTGACCACCTTCGATGGACGCTTCATGGTGGAAGTAACCATCCATCAGACCAGCCAGGTTGGTCTTACGAACTTCGTCGTCTTTACCCAGAGCGTTCGGAACGATAGAGAAGGTGTAAGAGATACCATCTTTAGCGTAAGCAAACGGCAGTTTTGCAACAGAGGTCAGAGAGGCAACAGCACCTTTCTGGTCACGACCGTGCATTGGGTTAGCACCAGGTCCGAACGGCGCGCCAGCACGACGACCATCTGGGGTGTTACCTGTTTTCTTACCATACACAACGTTAGAAGTGATGGTCAGAACAGACTGAGTCGGGATAGCGTTACGGTAGGTAGTCAGTTTCTGAATTTTCTTCATGAAACGTTCTACCAGGTCAACCGCCATGTCATCAACGCGAGAGTCGTTGTTACCAAACTGCGGGTATTCGCCTTCGATTTCGAAGTCAACAGCCAGGCCGTCTTCGTCACGAATCGGTTTAACTTTCGCATATTTGATTGCAGACAGGGAGTCAGCAGCAACGGACAGACCAGCGATACCACACGCCATGGTGCGGATAACGTCACGGTCGTGCAGCGCCATCAGAGAGGCTTCGTAGCTGTACTTGTCGTGCATGTAGTGGATAACGTTCAGTGCGGTGACGTACTGTTTTGCCAGCCAGTCCATGAAGTGATCCATGCGCTCCATAACTTCGTCGAAGTTCAGGACGTCGCCTTTGATCGGCTCAGACTTAGGACCAACCTGCATTTTCAGTTTTTCATCAACGCCGCCGTTGATTGCGTACAGCATGGTTTTCGCCAGGTTTGCACGCGCACCGAAGAACTGCATTTGTTTACCAACAACCATTGGGCTGACGCAGCAAGCGATAGCGTAATCGTCGTTGTTGAAGTCCGGACGCATCAGGTCATCGTTCTCGTACTGCAGAGAGGAGGTATCGATGGACACTTTAGCGGCGAATTTCTTGAAGTTCAGAGGCAGTTTTTCAGACCACAGAACGGTGATGTTCGGCTCCGGAGAAGGACCCATGGTGTACAGGGTGTTCAGGAAGCGGAAGCTGTTTTTGGTAACCAGAGTACGGCCGTCAACGCCCATACCACCGATAGATTCAGTTGCCCAAATCGGGTCACCGGAGAACAGTTCATCATATTCAGGGGTACGCAGGAAGCGAACCATACGCAGTTTCATGACCAGGTGGTCAATCATTTCCTGAGCGTCTTGCTCGGTGATTTTGCCTGCTTTGATATCGCGTTCGATGTAAGCATCCAGGAAGGTGGATACACGACCGAAGGACATTGCTGCACCGTTCTGAGACTTAACAGCGGCCAGGTAGCCGAAGTAGGTCCACTGGATAGCTTCCTGAGCGTTGGTAGCCGGACCAGAGATATCGCAGCCATATTTAGCAGCCATTTCTTTGATCTGACCCAGCGCGCGGTGCTGTTCAGCGATTTCTTCACGCAGACGGATAGTCGCTTCCAGGTTTACGCCATTTTCCAGATCGGATTGCAGAGAAACGAACTGAGCGTATTTGTCTTTCATCAGGTAGTCGATACCGTACAGCGCAACGCGACGGTAGTCACCGATGATACGACCACGGCCATACGCATCTGGCAGACCAGTCAGAACACCGGATTTACGGCAGTTCAGAATGTCTTTGGTATAAACATCGAATACACCCTGGTTGTGGGTTTTGCGGTATTCGGTGAAGATTTTTTTCAGCATCGGGTCCAGTTCGCGATTGTACGCTTTGCAGGAACCTTCAACCATTTTGATGCCGCCAAACGGGATAATTGCACGTTTCAGCGGAGCTTCAGTCTGCAGACCAACAATTTTCTCGAGCGCTTTGTTGATGTAACCAGCGTCGTGAGAAGTGATGGTAGAAGCAACGGAGGTGTCAAAGTCAACAGGCGCGTGAGTGCGGTTTTCCTGTTTAACGCCTTCCATCACGCTGTCCCACAGTGCGGTGGTCGCTTCAGTCGCGCCAGCCAGGAAGGACTCGTCACCCTCGTACGGAGTGTAGTTTTTCTGAATGAAGTCACGGACGTTTACTTCATTCTGCCAATCACCTTTGGTAAAACCTTCCCAGGCTGTGGCTAACTTTTCATTAAGCTCGGACATGTAACACCTACCTTCTTAAGTGGATTTTTTATTTACTGCGTGTAATGAACATCAACAAATTAATGATGATCGTTACCACGCAGGTAAATGACCCAGTATGTCAACCCGACCAACAAACCGCCGCCGATAATGTTACCGATCGTAACCGGAATCAGGTTATCGGTGATGAAATTCATCACGGTCAGGTGAGAAAAATTCTCCGGAGAGGAACCGACTGCGGTCCAGAATTCCGGGGTGGCGAAATCGCGTATTACGATACCCATAGGGATCATAAACATGTTTGCGATACTGTGCTCAAAACCGCTGGCAACAAACATTGCGACCGGTAATACCATGATAAACGCTTTGTCCATCAGGCTGCGACCTGAGTAGCTCATCCATACGGCCAGACATACCATCAGGTTAGCCAGAATGCCAAGGCTAACAGCCTCAACAAAAGTATGGTGCACTTTGTGATCGGCTGTTTGTAGAACGTTAAGCCCCCATGCGCCATTGGCGGTCATGTACTCGCCAGAAAGCCACATCAGTAACACGAAGATGAGGGCGCCAATCAGGTTGCCGACATATACGTTAAGCCAGTTCTTTGCCAGTTGGCCCCAGGTAATACGACCACTCGCCTTAGCGACGACAATCAGTACCGTTGAGGTGAAGAGGTCTGCACCGCAGACAACACACAGGATCAACCCCAGGGAAAAGCAGATACCACCCACCAATTTTGCCATACCGAAAGGCATTGTTCCGGTGCCGGTGGTGGCGGTGATATAGAAAACAAAGGCAATTGAAATGAATACACCGGCAGTAATTGCCAGATAGAACGTCTTAAGCGGATGTTTCGTTGCTTTATAGACGCCTGCTTCTTCGGCAACTTTGGCCATTGCAGCAGGTAGAATAAGATCAAAAGGGTTGTCAGCTTTCACACTAACTCTCTCTTTATTAAGTCGGCGACGAGATACTAACAAAGCATTATAGATGAGAATTTGATATAGATCATATCTCGCCTGGCTTATAGGCCCGTAAGACGCATGGTTTTTATGCAATTACGGTGTAACTTTTTGATTATCCAAGTAAAAATAAATTTTAAAAATTATAAAGTGAGTTGAATTTTTTCCTTTTGCCCCCTGTTGAGCAGTTAATTAAAATGGAGTAATTGCAATAAAAGGTAACATTACTAAGTTAATTTTTTTAATATCAACTACTAATATTTAACCTTGCTTTTACATTTATTTTTGATTACGCAAAAATAAAAAAATGGGGCACTAAAAGCGCCCCGTAATATAGCGTAGTCAATTGTTGAAGCCTACTCAGAGTAGGCTGTTTGCCACTATTTTGACCAGTGTGCTGCTTTAGCACGCTGCAATTTTTCGTAGGCTTTCAGCAAAGACTGATGTGCCGGAAACGCTTGCAGATCGTTGTCAACGGGCTGGAGGCCATAGAAAGGCGCTTCTCCGCTCAATGCCGCACTTGCCGCTTCAACGGCATCAGCACCGTACATGCGAACAAAGGCATTCAGATATTGCAGCGGTTGCCGATCTTCTTCTTGCGACAGCAGCAACAGCGTTTGCAGACAACGGTAATAGTTTGCACGTTCGGCGCTAAAGACAGAGGCGTTAAATTCCATCGTCCATTCCGTCCAAATCAATGCCTGCTCCAGGTCGCCACCAGCCAGAGCCAGCATGACTTTTAACTCGCCAATGCGCAGGGTAGACCAACCGTTGTCCGGACCAGTCGCCAGGCCCAGCAGTTCACGCACGCGAGTAAAGTCGTCAAAACCTTCTTCATCCAGTTGTTCGAGCAGATTGAGATAGTCTTCTTTATCCCATTCACTGCCCGGCAGAGAAAGGATTGTCTCACGCAAATGCGCGCCCATACCGTTGTTCGCTAACCACAAATCTTCAGCCGGATAGATGTCAGACATACCGGGAACGATAATGCGGCAAGCGTACACGCCCAGGTGTTCGTAGTCGGCGATATACACTTCTTTATCTTCAGTGTTGAAGATAGCCATCAGGGTGGCGAACTCCTGTTCCGTGGTTCCGGAGAAATTCCAGTCGACGAACGGATAATCAGCATCCTGTTTGAACAGATCCCAGGAGATCAAGCCGCTGGAATCGATGAAATGAGTTTCGAGGTTGGTGTGTTCAGCGACTTCTTCGTCGTCGAAGGTCGGCGGAGTGAACACATCGAGATCTTTCAGACCACGGCCTTGTAACAGTTCGGTGACTGTACGTTCCAGTGCCACGCCAAAATCAGGATGTGCGCCGAATGAAGCAAAGCAGGTGCCATTGGCAGGGTTAAACAAAACCACGCAGATTACTGGGTATTTGCCGCCCAGAGAGCCGTCATACGCGAAAATCGGGAAACCTTCCGCTTCCAGTTTGGCGATGGACTCGACAACCGCCGGATAGCGCGCCAGCACGTCGGCAGGAATTTCCGGCAGGCTGATGCTTTCCGCGATAATACGATTCTTCACATAACGTTCAAAGACCTCAGACAAACCCTGAACGCGCGCTTCATTAGGCGTGTTACCGGCGGACATCCCGTTAGATACGTACAGGTTGCCGATAATGTTCATCGGAATATAGACGGTCTGGTTATCAGACTGGCGGGTAAACGGCAGGCCGCAGACACCGCGTTCTTCATTGCCTGACTGCAGATCGATAAGCATGCTTCCGGTCAGTTCATTTTCTGGATCGTAGAATGCGCGCAGACGCGGATCCAGCAGACCTTCCGGAACGTTGTCGTCTTCGGTCAACGGGAACCATTTTTCGTTCGGATAATGCACGAACGGACTGTTAGCGATGGTTTCACCCAACCAGAAATCAGCAAAGAAGTAGTTAGTGGACAGACGCTCAAAATATTCACCCAGCGCGGAAGCCAGCGCTGCTTTTTTCGTCGCGCCCTTACCGTTGGTGAAGCACAGTGCGCACTCTTTATCGCGGATATGTACAGACCAGACGTTAGGAACGGGGTTTAACCATGAAGCTTCTTCAATATGGAAACCGAGGTCGAGCAATTTTTGCTGGAAGCGGGCGATGGAATCTTCCAGAGCGGCATCTTTGCCGGGGATAAATGTTTGCGTCATGAAAATCACTTTTGTCGTACGGAAAGCGCGCAATGATACGGGTTTTAAATGAATGGCGCTATCGCAGCTACCACTGCGGCGTAAATAAAAGTATTGGCTATGCTTTCACACAGTCCACAACGTTTAGAGCGTAAGAATGAAAGCATTTGATTTGCAGCGTATGGCTCTTGATAAGGTGCCAATGGATTTTCTTGGCGAGGTTGCTCTGCGTAGCCTCTATACCTTTATATTAGTTTTCCTTTTCTTAAAGCTCACAGGACGGCGTGGCGTTCGTCAGATGTCACTTTTTGAAGTGCTGATTATTTTGACGCTGGGTTCAGCTGCGGGTGATGTGGCGTTCTATGACGATGTCCCTATGCTTCCGGTACTGGTGGTTTTTATGACCCTGGCGCTGCTTTATCGTTTAGTGATGTGGTTAATGGCACATAGCGAAAAGCTGGAGGATTTGCTGGAAGGCAAGCCAGTGGTCATCGTTGAGGATGGCGAACTGGCATGGTCAAAGCTTCACAACGCCAATATGACGGAATTCGAATTCTTTATGGAGCTACGTCTCAATGGTGTCGAGCAACTTGGGCAGGTCAGGCTGGCGATTCTTGAAACGAACGGGCAGATTAGCGTCTATTTTTTCGAGGATAAACAGATCAAACCCGGACTAAGCATTCTTCCCAAACATTGCACACAACGATTTAAGGTTGTACCTGAAGCGGGAGACTATGCCTGCGTACGTTGTAGTGAAGTGATCCAAATGAGTGCGGGCGATCATCAATTATGTCCGCGCTGTGCAAATCCAGAATGGTCGAAGGCCAGCCGGGCAAAACGCGTCACCTGACAGCGAAAATCTCGGTTTTTTTCCGTCAATCCGATAGATTCTGTTGTGTGATGCATCGCTCATTTTTACCCTGGTCATTTTTACCCATTGCGGCGCGTGTCACTGAATGATAAAACCGATATCCACAGGAATAACTTATACCCAATGTCTGTCACAGGAATTATCGTAACGACAGGATGTTGATCGGATAACAACACAACGTGGTGAGGGGAAATGGCTCAGGTCTTCAATTTTAGTTCAGGTCCGGCAATGCTACCGGCAGAAGTACTTAAACTGGCTCAACAGGATCTTTGTGACTGGAATGGTCTTGGCACGTCGGTAATGGAAATTAGCCACCGGGGTAAAGAGTTTATTCAGGTCGCAGAGGAAGCCGAGCAGGATTTTCGCGATCTTCTCAGTATCCCCTCCAACTATAAAGTGTTGTTCTGCCATGGTGGTGGTCGTGGGCAGTTTGCCGGTATCCCATTAAATATTCTGGGTAATAAAACTACGGCGGATTACGTTGATGCCGGTTACTGGGCAGCCAGTGCTATTAAAGAAGCGAAAAAGTACTGCACGCCGAATGTTATTGATGCCAAAGTTACCGTTGACGGCCTGCGTGCTGTCAAGCCAATGAGCGAATGGCAGCTTTCTGATAACGCGGCGTACCTGCACTATTGTCCGAATGAAACCATCGATGGCATTGCGATCGATGAAGCGCCGAAGTTTGCCAGCAATGTGGTGGTGACGGCGGATCTATCCTCCACCATTCTTTCCGGCCCGCTGGATGTTAGCCGCTATGGCGTTATCTATGCTGGAGCACAGAAGAATATCGGTCCAGCAGGGCTGACGATTGTTATCGTTCGTGAAGATTTACTGGGTAAAGCCCACGTGTCCTGTCCGTCGATCCTTGACTACACCGTACTGAACGACAATGACTCCATGTTCAATACACCACCGACTTTTGCCTGGTATCTTTCTGGTCTGGTCTTTAAATGGCTGAAAGAACAGGGTGGTGTTAATGCTATGGATAAAATTAACCAGCAAAAAGCAGAGCTACTGTATAGCGTGATTGATAACAGTGACTTCTACCGCAATGATGTCGCGAAGTCTAACCGCTCACGCATGAACGTACCGTTCCAGTTAGCTGACAGCTCGCTGGATAAACTCTTCCTGGAAGAGTCGTTCGCAGCGGGTTTGCATGCGCTGAAAGGACATCGGGTTGTCGGCGGTATGCGAGCGTCTATCTACAATGCCATGCCGCTTGAAGGTGTGAAAGCGCTGACCGATTTCATGATCGATTTCGAGCGTCGCCGCGGTTAATTTGTTATTTCTTTTCATCCCCGCAGCCAGCCTGTGGGGTTTTTATGTCTGTTTTTGAGAGTTAAGTTTCATGGAATCCCTGACGTTACAACCCATTGCGCGGGTGGATGGCACCATCAATCTGCCTGGATCCAAAAGTGTTTCTAACCGCGCTTTGCTGCTGGCTGCATTAGCGAATGGTACTACTGTCCTGACAAACCTGCTGGACAGCGATGATGTTCGCCATATGCTCAATGCTCTGAACGCGTTAGGGATTAGCTATACCCTTTCAGCCGATCGCACTCGCTGTGAAATTACTGGCAATGGTGGCCCATTACATGCCGAAGGCGCTGTCGAACTGTTTCTTGGCAATGCCGGAACCGCGATGCGCCCTTTAGCTGCTGCGCTGTGTCTGGGAAATAATGATATCGTGCTGACGGGTGAACCGCGCATGAAAGAGCGCCCGATTGGTCATCTGGTAGATGCACTACGCCAGGGCGGAGCAGAGATTGAATACCTTGAGCAGGAAAACTATCCGCCTTTACGTCTGCGCGGTGGTTTTGTTGGCGGGCAGGTAGAGGTTGACGGCAGTGTTTCCAGCCAGTTCCTGACGGCGTTATTGATGACCGCACCGCTGGCACCGCAGGATACGACGATCGCGATTAAAGGCGAACTGGTGTCAAAACCCTACATCGACATCACACTGAATTTGATGAAAACGTTTGGTGTTGAAATTGAGAACCAGAATTACCAGCGCTTTGTGGTGCAGGGGGGGCAGCAGTACCAGTCTCCGGGTCATTACCTGGTAGAAGGGGATGCGTCATCAGCCTCTTACTTCCTCGCTGCCGGAGCGATTAAAGGCGGTACAGTAAAAGTCACTGGGATTGGCCGCAATAGTATGCAGGGCGATATTCGTTTCGCTGATGTGCTGGAAAAAATGGGCGCGACCATTACCTGGGGCGACGATTTCATAGCCTGTACGCGCGGCGAATTAAACGCTGTTGATATGGACATGAATCACATCCCGGATGCGGCAATGACCATTGCCACCGCAGCGCTTTTTGCTAAAGGTACGACGACATTGCGTAATATCTACAACTGGCGTGTCAAAGAGACCGACCGTCTGTTCGCAATGGCGACAGAGTTACGTAAAGTTGGTGCTGAAGTGGAAGAGGGGCATGATTTTATCCGTATTACACCGCCAGCATCGTTAACATTCGCGGACATCGCGACCTATAACGATCACCGTATGGCGATGTGTTTCTCTCTGGTGGCGTTATCTGATACGCCAGTTACTATTCTTGACCCTAAATGTACCGCAAAAACCTTCCCGGATTACTTTGAACAGCTGGCGCGTATTAGTACGCCTGTCTGATTTGATCGCCGCACCATCGGGTGCGGCACATTCTTACGCTTTCTGACATCCCCGATTGTCCATTTATTCTACACTCAGCTTCAATGACTCTGTATTTTTCACACAAAGATAACGATCGTTGACGTTGGCGCGTATAATGCGCGGCGTTCACGTTAACGGTATGCCTGTTTAAGGAGAAAAAGATGACGGCAATTGCCCCGGTTATTACCATTGATGGCCCAAGCGGTGCAGGTAAAGGCACCTTGTGCAAGGCAATGGCGGAAGCATTGCAGTGGCATCTGTTAGATTCTGGCGCGATTTATCGTGTACTGGCGCTCGCGGCGTTACATCACCATGTTGATGTCGCTTCTGAAGATGCGCTGGTCCCGCTTGCGTCGCATCTGGATGTGCGCTTTATCTCAACAGACGGCAATCTGGAAGTTATTCTGGAAGGTGAAGATGTTAGCGGTGAAATCCGCACCCAGGAGGTGGCTAATGCTGCATCTCAGGTGGCTGCGTTTCCTCGTGTTCGTGAAGCACTTTTACGTCGCCAACGCGCCTTTCGCGAAGCGCCGGGATTGATCGCTGACGGACGTGATATGGGGACAGTGGTGTTCCCTGACGCACCGGTGAAAATTTTTCTGGACGCGTCCTCGCAAGAACGTGCGCATCGACGTATGCTACAGTTGCAGGAGAAGGGCTTTAGTGTTAACTTTGAACGCCTTTTGGCCGAGATCGAAGAACGCGACGACCGCGATCGTAATCGTGCTGTAGCGCCATTAGTTCCTGCTGCCGATGCTTTAGTTTTGGACTCAACCCGATTAAGCATTGAGCAAGTGATTGAAAAAGCGTTACAATACGCGCGCCAAAAACTGGCACTCGCTTAAGTGCGACCGAATTTGCAGTACCCCCGTTGCAATGGAATGACAGCGGGTATGTTAAACAACCCCATCCGGCATGGAGCCAGGTGGACGTTAAATATGAAACCTGAAGATTAAACATGACTGAATCTTTTGCTCAACTGTTTGAAGAATCCTTAAAAGAAATCGAAACCCGTCCGGGTTCCATCGTTCGTGGTGTTGTTGTTGCTATCGACAAAGATATCGTACTGGTTGATGCCGGTCTGAAATCTGAGTCTGCCATTCCGGCAGAGCAGTTCAAAAATGCCCAGGGCGAGCTGGAAATCCAGGTTGGTGACGAAGTTGATGTTGCTCTGGATGCAGTAGAAGACGGCTTCGGTGAAACTCTGCTGTCCCGTGAAAAAGCTAAGCGTCATGAAGCTTGGATCACGCTGGAAAAAGCTTACGAAGAAGCTGCGACCGTTACTGGTGTTATCAATGGCAAAGTCAAGGGTGGCTTCACTGTTGAGCTGAATGGTATTCGCGCGTTCCTGCCGGGTTCCCTGGTAGACGTTCGTCCGGTCCGCGACACGCTGCACCTGGAAGGCAAAGAGCTTGAGTTCAAAGTAATCAAGCTGGATCAGAAGCGTAACAACGTTGTTGTTTCCCGTCGTGCCGTTATCGAATCCGAAAACAGCGCAGAACGCGATCAGCTGCTGGAAAACCTGCAGGAAGGCATGGAAGTTAAAGGTATCGTTAAGAACCTCACTGACTACGGTGCATTCGTTGATCTGGGTGGCGTTGACGGCCTGCTGCACATCACCGACATGGCATGGAAACGCGTTAAGCATCCGAGCGAAATCGTAAACGTTGGCGACGAAATCACTGTTAAAGTGCTGAAGTTCGACCGCGAGCGTACTCGTGTATCTCTGGGCCTGAAACAGCTGGGCGAAGATCCATGGGTAGCTATCGCTAAGCGTTATCCGGAAGGTACCAAACTGACTGGTCGCGTGACCAACCTGACCGACTACGGCTGCTTCGTTGAAATCGAAGAAGGCGTTGAAGGCCTGGTTCACGTTTCCGAAATGGATTGGACCAACAAAAACATCCACCCGTCCAAAGTTGTTAACGTTGGCGACGTAGTGGAAGTTATGGTTCTGGATATCGACGAAGAACGTCGTCGTATCTCCCTGGGTCTGAAGCAGTGCAAAAACAACCCATGGCAGCAGTTCGCGGAAACCCACAACAAGGGCGACCGTGTTGAAGGTAAAATCAAGTCTATCACTGACTTCGGTATCTTCATCGGCCTGGACGGCGGCATCGACGGCCTGGTTCACCTGTCTGACATCTCCTGGAACGTTGCAGGCGAAGAAGCAGTTCGTGAATACAAAAAAGGCGACGAAATCGCAGCAGTTGTTCTGCAGGTTGATGCAGAACGTGAGCGTATCTCTCTGGGCGTTAAACAGCTCGCAGAAGATCCGTTCAACAACTGGGTTGCACTGAACAAGAAAGGCGCAATCGTAAACGGTAAAGTGACTGCAGTTGACGCTAAAGGCGCAACCGTAGAACTGGCTGACGGCGTTGAAGGTTACCTGCGCGCTTCTGAGGCTTCACGTGACCGCGTTGAAGATGCAACTCTGGTTCTGAGCGTAGGCGACGACGTTGAAGCTAAATTCACCGGCGTTGATCGTAAGAACCGTGCAATCAGCCTGTCTGTTCGTGCTAAAGACGAAGCTGATGAGAAAGATGCAATCGCAACTGTTAACAAACAGGAAGATGCAAACTTCTCCAACAACGCAATGGCTGAAGCTTTCAAAGCAGCTAAAGGCGAGTAATATCGAGTACTCTCTCATTCCTTTGTGCTATCAACAGCACAAAGGGTGACGAGTAGCTTGACAGATGACAGGATTCGTCCTGTAATCAATGACAAAGGGCGGCTACGGCCGCCCTTAATCAATGCAGCAGCTAATTTTGCCTTTAAGGAACCGGAGGAATCATGACCAAGTCAGAATTGATTGAAAGACTTGCAACCCAGCAACCTCATATTCCCGCGAAAGCGGTTGAAGATGCAGTAAAAGAGATGCTGGAACATATGGCCTCGACTCTTGCGCAGGGCGAGCGTATTGAAATCCGCGGTTTCGGCAGTTTTTCTTTGCATTACCGCGCACCACGCACCGGACGTAATCCGAAGACTGGCGATAAAGTGGATCTGGAAGGGAAATATGTTCCGCACTTTAAACCGGGTAAAGAACTGCGCGATCGCGCCAATATTTACGGTTAAGTTTTAAAAGAAACTTAAGCGCGAAAAAGCACCTGAATGGGTGCTTTTTTCATTTTGACACCCATATTTGAATGCCTCCTCGCAGTTAATTTGCACGTTACATTTCCCATGTAAAAACCGCGGAACCCACCGCGTTTAACGGACAATTTTCACCAGACAACCGTTAAGCTGTACTGCACACTTCCGCCAACAGGGAGGTGTCTGATGAAAATAACAACGGTGAGTTTGTGTGCGTTGTGCGGCATGCTGCCACTTACGCTATTGCCAGTGCTGCCTGGAGCGCTGTATTTCAGTGGTCTGTTTTGTCTGGCATGTATGCTCTGTCTTATTCCTCGCAAATATCTGCAATACACCGGATTAACCCTGTTGTTCTTTCTCTGGGGAATACTGGCGGCGAAAGAAGCGATCTGGGCGAGTAATACGCTCCCTGCCAGGACCCAGCAGGCCATCGTCCAGATTACCAGTACGGACAATAAGACGACACACTACGGGAAAATAACGCACCTTCAGGGACGCCGGATATTTCCAGCAGTGGGGATCGTGCTGTACGGACAGTATTTACCCGGCGATGTTTGTGCGGGCCAGCAATGGGATATGACGCTCAAGGTTCGTGCGGTACATGGGCAGTTGAATGAAGGTGGATTTGATAGCCAGCGTTATGCGCTAGCACAGCATCAGGTGCTGACTGGGCGTTTTCTGCAGGCCACGGTTATCATGCCAAAATGCAGTTTGCGTGCTCGTTACCTCTCTTCACTCAATACCGCTCTGGCCACGTATCCCTGGCAGCAGGTCATACTGGGCCTGGGAATGGGGGAACGATTATCCGTTTCGCAAGAGGTGAAAACCATAATGCGTGATACCGGCACTGCACATTTGATGGCCATTTCCGGGCTGCACATTGCTTTTGCCGCACTACTGGTCGGCGGGGTGATACGCGGCGGACAATTTTTTATGCCGACACGATGGCTCCACTGGCAGGTACCGCTGGTTGGCGGAATAGCCAGTGCGGCATTCTATGCATGGCTAACGGGTTTACAACCTCCTGCATTACGTACGGTGGTTGCACTGATTGTGTGGGGAGCGCTTCAATTAAGTGGTAGGCAGTGGAATGGGTGGTCGGTCTGGGTATGTTGCCTGGCCGCCATCGTACTGGTGGATCCAGTCAGTATTCTTTCTCAGAGCCTGTGGTTATCGGCTTTTGCTGTTGCGGCACTGATATTCTGGTATCAGTGGGTTCCAGTGTCGGATCGACCGCTATCCCGTGTCGGACATGTAATCCTGGCGCTGATCCATCTTCAGTTGGGTATTACCGTTCTGTTGATGCCTGTGCAAATCGCTTTTTTTCACGGCATCAGCCTGACATCTTTTCTGGCTAATTTATTTGCCGTCCCGCTGGTTACGTTCGTTTCCGTCCCGCTGATACTCGCCGCAATGATTGTGCATTTAACCGGTCTGGTGATGCTCGAATCGGGACTATGGTATTTGGCTGACCGTTCTCTGGCGCTTCTATTCTGGACGCTCAACAAGCTGCCAGAAGGGTGGGTTAACATTGATGAACGCTGGCAATGGCTAGCATTATCTCCTTGGTTGATGCTTATCGCATGGCGGCTGAATATCTGGCGTACCCTGCCGATAGTCTGTATTTCTGGACTGTTTTTGCTGAGCGTGCCGCTCTGGATAACGCCGCGAAATGACGTATGGCAGGTGCATATGCTGGATGTCGGGCGGGGGCTGGCGATGGTGATTACCCGTAATGGGAAGGCGATACTTTATGATACCGGTCTGGCCTGGCCGGAAGGCGACAGCGCGCAACAGCTCATTATTCCCTGGTTACGCTGGCACAACCTGGAACCGGAAGGGATTATTCTCAGTCATGAGCATATGGATCACCGGGGGGGATTACGCTCACTACAAAAGACCTGGCCATCTTTGTGGACAAGAAGTCCGTTGGGCTGGGAAGGGCATCTTCCTTGTTTTCGCGGGGAGAGGTGGCAATGGCAGGGTTTAACGTTTAGCGCACACTGGCCAATCAGAAGAAATAAAGAGCAGGGAAATAATCAATCCTGCGTGGTAAAAGTTGATGATGGAAATCACAGCATCCTTCTGACAGGTGATATTGAATCTTCTGCTGAACAAAAAATGCTAAGTCACTACTGGCAGCATCTTCGGTCTACTTTTATTCAAGTTCCGCATCATGGCAGTAATACCTCCTCATCATTAGCGCTGATTCAGCGGGTTGGCGGACAAGGCGCTTTAGCCTCAGCGTCACGCTACAATGCCTGGCGCCTGCCATCCAGGAAGGTGAAGCAGCGTTACCTGCAACAGGGTTATCAATGGCTGGATACACCTCATCAGGGACAAGTTACACTGGATTTTTATCAGAAAAGTTGGCGAGTACGCAGTTTAAGGGATCAGATTTTACCCCGTTGGTATCATCAGTGGTTTGGCGTGCCGGAGGATAACGGGTAGAATATGCGGCTATTCTAACAAATGCTGGTTTTTTGAATGCATAACGATAAAGATCTCTCTACGTGGCAGACATTTCGCCGACTATGGCCAACCATAGCGCCTTTTAAATCGGGTCTGATCGTGGCGGGTATAGCGTTAGTCCTTAACGCGGCCAGCGATACCTTCATGTTATCGCTCCTTAAGCCATTACTGGATGATGGTTTTGGTAAAACAGATCGCTCAGTGCTGCTGTGGATGCCGCTGGTGGTTATTGGGCTGATGATTGTACGTGGCTTAACCAGCTACGTCTCCAGCTACTGTATTTCATGGGTGTCAGGCAAAGTGGTTATGACCATGCGCCGCCGCCTGTTTGGTCATATGATGGGCATGCCCGTCGCCTTTTTTGATAAGCAGTCTACCGGTACGTTACTGTCACGTATTACCTATGATTCAGAGCAGGTGGCGTCTTCGTCTTCCGGCGCGTTGATCACCGTGGTGCGTGAAGGGGCCTCAATTATTGGCCTGTTTATCATGATGTTTTATTACAGCTGGCAGCTGTCATTAATCCTGATTGTGCTGGCCCCTATTGTATCAATTGCGATTCGTGTTGTTTCCAAGCGCTTTCGTAGCATCAGTAAAAACATGCAAAATACGATGGGGCAGGTTACAACCAGTGCAGAGCAAATGCTGAAAGGCCACAAAGAAGTTCTGATATTCGGTGGTCAGGAAGTTGAAACCAAGCGTTTTGATAAAGTCAGCAATAAGATGCGCTTGCAAGGCATGAAGATGGTTTCTGCATCTTCCATCTCCGATCCTATCATCCAGTTGATTGCCTCTTTGGCTCTGGCCTTCGTGTTATACGCAGCCAGTTTCCCAAGTGTGATGGAAAACCTGACTGCGGGGACAATTACGGTTGTCTTCTCCTCTATGATCGCCCTGATGCGTCCGCTGAAGTCTCTGACTAACGTCAACGCGCAGTTCCAGCGTGGTATGGCTGCATGCCAGACCTTGTTTACTATTCTGGATAGTGAACAAGAAAAAGACGAAGGTAAACGTGTGATTGAACGCGCTACCGGCGATCTGGAATTCCGTAATGTGACCTTTACCTATCCGGGTCGTGAAGTTCCAGCGTTGCGTAACATCAATCTGAATATCCCGGCGGGTAAAACCGTGGCGCTGGTAGGCCGTTCCGGTTCAGGAAAATCCACCATTGCGAGTCTGATTACGCGCTTCTACGACATTGATGAAGGGCAGATTCTGATGGACGGACACGATCTGCGTGAATACACCCTGGCGTCCTTACGCGATCAGGTGGCTCTGGTCTCGCAGAACGTACACCTGTTTAACGATACGGTTGCGAACAACATTGCCTACGCGCGCACAGATATGTACAGCCGGGAGCAGATTGAAAAAGCGGCGCAGATGGCTTATGCCATGGACTTCATCAACAAAATGGATGATGGTCTGGATACGGTGATTGGCGAGAACGGCGTCCTGCTGTCCGGCGGTCAACGCCAGCGTATCGCTATCGCCCGTGCTTTGCTGCGCGACAGCCCGATTTTGATCCTTGATGAGGCTACGTCAGCTCTGGATACAGAGTCCGAACGCGCAATTCAGGCTGCACTGGATGAGTTACAGAAAAACCGTACTTCACTGGTCATTGCTCACCGCCTTTCAACTATCGAACAAGCGGATGAAATCGTGGTGGTGGAAGACGGGCTGATTGTTGAGCGCGGCACCCATAGCGAACTGCTCGAACAGCGCGGTGTGTATGCACAACTGCACAAAATGCAATTTGGCCAATGATTGCGCGCATTTGGTCTGGTGAATCGCCGCTGTGGCGATTATTACTTCCGCTCTCCTGGCTCTACGGACTGGTGAGCGGAGGTATCCGCTTATGCTACACGTTGGGACTTAAACGTGCATGGCGCGCACCAGTGCCGGTTGTTGTTGTCGGAAACCTGACTGCGGGTGGCAATGGTAAAACGCCAGTGGTAATTTGGCTGGTTGAACAATTGCAGCAACGCGGCATTCGCGTGGGCGTTGTTTCTCGTGGCTATGGCGGGAAAGCACAGGCTTATCCGCTTTTACTGACAACAGAGACGACCACGGCAGAAGCGGGTGATGAACCTGTGCTGATCTTCCAGCGTACCGGTGTGCCAGTGGCTGTCTCTCCGGTAAGAGCGGATGCGGTAAAAGCCATTCTTGCCCGGCACGACGTGCAGATTATTGTTACCGATGATGGGTTACAGCACTATCGTCTGGCGCGTGATGTTGAAATTGTAGTGATTGACGGTGAACGTCGGTTCGGTAATGGTTGGTGGCTTCCGGCTGGTCCAATGCGTGAGCGTGCCGGACGCCTTAAATCAGTTGACGCGACGATCGTCAATGGTGGCACTCCATTGCCCGGGGAAATTCCCATGTGCCTTGAGCCAGGCCTGGCCGTTAATTTACGTACAGGTGAGCGGCGTAATGTAGCGCAGCTACCCAATATTGTTGCCATGGCGGGTATTGGTCATCCCCCCCGTTTTTTTGCCACACTTGAGGCATGCGGCGCCCGTCCGCAGAAGTGTATCGCGCTGGCAGACCACCAGTCTCTGACCTACAGTGACGTCAGCGTGTTGTCAGGTGAAGACCAAACGCTTGTCATGACGGAGAAAGACGCAGTTAAATGTCGCGCTTTTGCCGATGACAACTGGTGGTACTTACCCGTTGATGCTCATCTGTCGGGTGAACAACCTGGTGTCTTACTCGATAAGTTAACCTCGCTGACTCGCTAACAGATTCAAGCCGCGGCAGCGAATCATTTATGAGGTCATAAATGTCGTTGCCGCACCTTTCTTTGAAGGATGCCCGTCATCTTCACCTTGCTGCACAAGGTTTACTGAAAAAAACTCGTCGCCGGGCAACCTCTGCTGACATTCTCGCGACCATTTCGCAAATGTCCTTACTCCAAATCGATACTATCAATATTGTGGCGCGCAGCCCTTACCTGGTGCTGTTTAGCCGTTTGGGTGACTATTCGCCGCAATGGCTCGATGAATCATTACTGTGCGGTGAGCTGATGGAATACTGGGCACATGAGGCCTGCTTCCTGCCGCGTAGCGACTTTATGCTGATACGGCATCGCATGCTGGCTCCTGAGAAAATGGGCTGGAAGTACAAAGCAGAGTGGATGAAAGAGCATGCCCATGAGATTGAACAACTGTTACAGCATATCCAGCATAACGGACCAGTAAGATCCGCGGATTTTGAGCACCCGCGTAAGGGAACCAGCGGTTGGTGGGAATGGAAACCGCATAAGCGTCATCTTGAAGGACTTTTCACCGCCGGGAAGGTGATGGTGGTGGAGCGGCGTAATTTCCAGCGAGTCTATGATTTAACGCATCGCGTCATGCCGCACTGGGATGATGATCGTGACCTTCTCTCAAAGGCTGAAGCGGAAATAGTCATGCTTGATAACAGCGCCCGCAGCCTCGGTATTTTTCGTGAGCAGTGGCTGGCAGACTATTACCGCTTGCAGCGTCCGGCGTTAAAAACCTGGTGTGAAGTACGGGCAGAGCAACAACGAATTATTCCTGTAGATGTTGAAGGCCTGGGAACTCTGTGGCTCCATAGCGACCTGCAACCACTTCTTGAGCAGGCACTGGCGGGTAAGTTAACAGCGACCCATACTACGGTTTTATCGCCATTTGATCCGGTGGTTTGGGATCGTAAACGGGCTGAACAGCTGTTCGATTTTAGCTACCGGCTGGAATGCTACACGCCAGCACCGAAACGTCAGTATGGCTATTTTGTCTTGCCCCTACTGCATCGGGGACAGTTGGTTGGGCGTATGGATGCCAAAATGCACCGAAAAACAGGCGTGCTGGAGGTCATTTCTCTTTGGCTGCAGGATGAGGCCAAACCTGGGGTTACCTTGCAAAAAGGATTGTTCCAGGCGATCGATGATTTCGCTCGCTGGCAGCAGGCTGTGCGAGTCACGATAGGCAGGTGTCCTGACGGTTTATTTACTGACTTGCGTCAGGGCTGGGAAATAGACCCAGCCCAGTAAGCGATTATGTTAATATTTACGTATTCACAATCCGGTCCATCTGGAGGAACTATGGATCATCGTCTGCTTGAAATCATTGCCTGCCCGGTATGCAATGGCAAACTCTGGTACAACCAGGAAAAACAAGAACTGATTTGCAAACTGGATAACCTTGCTTTCCCACTGCGAGAGGGAATTCCCGTGTTGCTGGAAACGGAAGCTCGTGTCCTGACTGCTGATGAGAGTAAATCATGAGTTTTGTGGTCATTATTCCTGCGCGTTATGCGTCCACACGTCTGCCTGGTAAGCCGCTGCTGGATATTAACGGTAAGCCGATGATAGTACATGTGCTGGAGCGTGCGCGTGAATCTGGCGCTGAACGTATTATTGTTGCTACCGATCATGAAGATGTTGCGCGTGCTGTAGAAGCCGTTGGTGGCGAGGTGTGCATGACCCGCGCCGATCACCAGTCTGGTACGGAACGCCTGGCTGAAGTTGTCGAAAAATGTGGTTTTAGCGACGATACCGTCATTGTGAACGTTCAGGGTGATGAGCCGATGATCCCGGCGGTTATTATTCGTCAGGTAGCCGAGAATCTGGCGCAACGACAGGTCGGCATGGCGACGCTTGCAGTCCCCATTCACAGCGCGGAAGAGGCGTTTAATCCGAATGCGGTGAAAGTAGTGTTGGATGCTGAAGGGTATGCGCTTTACTTTTCCCGGGCGACAATTCCCTGGGATCGTGACCGTTTTGCAAAAAGCCTGGAAACCGTAGGTAATACTTTTCTGCGCCATCTGGGGATTTACGGTTATCGCGCGGGCTTTATTCGTCGCTATGTGAACTGGCAACCTAGCCCGCTTGAACAGATTGAAATGCTGGAGCAGCTTCGTGTGCTTTGGTATGGAGAAAAAATTCATGTTGCCGTCGCCAAAGAAGTGCCGGGGACAGGGGTTGATACGGCCGAAGATCTTGAGCGCGTCCGCGTCGAAATGCGTTAATCTTTTCACGGCACTCCACCCGTTTTTGGGAGGGGTGTCGTATCGTTACTCTTTTCCCGCCACTTTTCTTTTCATCAATTGATCTCATCCGGGTGACATCTGTCTATTCGACGCTCATTATGAAAGCAGTAGCATTTATGAGGGCAATCTGAAATGGAACAGTTGCGTGCCGAACTCAGCCATCTGCTGGGCGAAAAACTCAGTCGTATAGAATGCGTGAACGAAAAAGTAGATACGGCGCTGTGGTCACTGTACGACAGCCAGGGAAATCCGATGCCGCTGATGGCCCGAAGTTTCACCACCCCGGGCATGGCACAGCAGTTGGCATGGAAAACTACCATGCTGGCGCGCAGTGGTACGGTACGTATGCCGGTCATTTATGGGGTATTAACCCACGAAGAACATCCCGGCCCTGACGTTCTGTTACTTGAACGCTTACGTGGCGTGCCAGTGGAAGCGCCCGCCCGAACGCCAGAACGCTGGGAACATTTAAAAGATCAGATCGTGGAAGGTTTGCTGTCATGGCATCGTCAGGATAGTCGAGGCTGTGTTGGCGCGGTGGATAACACGCAGGAAAATTTATGGCCATCCTGGTATCGCCAACGAGTTGAAGTGCTGTGGAGCACGTTAAACCAGTTCAACAATACCGGCCTTACAATGCAGGACAAACGGATTCTGTTTCGCACCCGTGAATGTTTGCCAGCGTTGTTTGAAGGCTTTAACGATAACTGCGTTCTGATCCACGGTAATTTCAGCTTACGCAGTATGCTCAAAGATGCCCGTAGCGATCAGCTTCTGGCAATGGTGGGGCCTGGTTTGATGCTATGGGCGCCAAGAGAGTATGAGCTGTTTCGACTAATGGATAATGCCCTGGCGGAAAGCCTGCTCTGGCAGTATCTGCAACGCGCGCCAGTGGCAGAGTCGTTTATCTGGCGGCGCTGGTTGTACGTATTGTGGGATGAGGTTGCGCAACTGGTTAATACCGGTCGTTTTAACCGTTCCAATTTTGACCTGGCGACCAAATCACTGCTGCCCTGGCTCGCCTGACGAGCCTTTCAGCCACTGCCAGATCCTGCCCAGTGTTTCGTAACCGACGCGATCGCTATGCATAAGCCAGACGGGCGACGGAATGGCACGTTCCCACGGATTCAGCGGCGAGTCTATTGCCAACTGGTTGGCTGGTGCTGGCAGCGGATGCAGCCCGGCTTGTTGGAAGAAAATCATCGCTCGCGGTAAATGCGACGCAGAAGTCACCAGCAGGAAAGGCGCGTTGCCGATAGCCTGTTTTACCGCAGCAGCTTCTTCCTCGGTATCTTTTGGTGTATCCAGCGTAATAATGTTACTGCGAGGAACGCCCAGCGACTCGGCCACGCGCGCCCCCGCTTCTGCGGTACTGACGTTGTTGGTCTTCGCTGCTGCGCCGGTAAAGATCAGCTTTGATCCTGGATTGGCTTGCCACAGACGAATCCCCTCATTTAGCCGTGGAAGACTGTTATTGATCAGATTAGAACTCGGTGCCCACTGCGGGTTCCAGGTATAGCCCCCGCCCAGAACCACAATGTATTCCACTTTTTGCGTATCTTGCCAGGTGGGATATTTGTCCTCAATAGGTTTAAGCAGACTATCAGCAACCGGTTGCAAGCTGAGCAGTAACAGCGCGAGCCAGCTCAGGCTGATGAACACTTTCCCTGTTTTCTGAAAGCGACTAAACCAGACCAGCGCTAGCCCTGTGCCCATAACAATTAGCATCAATGGAAGCGGCAGCATCATACCGCCAATCACTTTCTTCAGCGTAAAAAGCATCCTTTTTGGTTCCTTTTTTAACCATACAGCAGGGGATCTGCAGGGATATTACACCAGGAAGGTTCATTCTCGGCGTGGGTGTGACAAAATAGCGGTTTTACTTAGTCACCCTAAAGCCAGTATGTGGAGAGCCCGATGCGGGATCGCAATTTTGATGACATTGCAGAGAAGTTTTCCCGTAACATTTACGGTACCACCAAAGGTCAACTGAGACAGGCTATTCTTTGGCAGGATCTGGATCGCTTACTGACGACGTTTGGTGGGCAAAAACTACACATTCTGGACGCCGGCGGTGGTGAAGGACAGACGGCCATCAAAATGGCTGAATGTGGGCATTTCGTGACATTATGCGATCTGTCCGGCGAGATGATTGCCCGTGCGCAACAGGCGGCAGAGGCAAAAGGTGTGAGCGGAAACATGCATTTTATACAATGCGCCGCTCAGGACGTTGCTTCGCATTTGGAAAGCCCGGTTGATCTGATATTGTTTCATGCTGTGCTGGAGTGGGTGGCTGAACCGGTCAGCATGCTGCAGACTCTGTGGTCGGTATTACGTCCCGGCGGCGCGCTGTCGTTAATGTTCTACAATGCTAACGGTCTGTTGATGCATAACATGGTCGCAGGGAATTTTGACTATGTGCAGGTTGGGATGCCAAAACGTAAAAAACGTACGCTTTCACCAGACTACCCGCGTGATCCTCAGCAGGTTTACCAGTGGCTGGAGGATATCGGTTGGCAGATAACCGGTAAGACTGGCGTACGCGTGTTTCATGATTATCTGCGAGAAAAGCATAAACAGCGTGACGGTTATGAAATGTTACTTGAGTTAGAAACGCGCTATTGCCGCCAGGAGCCGTATATCAGCCTTGGTCGTTATATTCATGTCACCGCGCGCAAACCGCAGATGCAAGGATAACTTATGAGTGAATTTTCCCAGACAGTCCCCGAACTGGTTGCCTGGGCCAGAAAAAATGACTTCTCTATCTCTCTGCCGGTAGACAGACTTTCGTTCCTGTTGGCTGTGGCTACGCTAAACGGCGAACGACTGGACGGCGAGATGAGTGAAGGTGAACTGGTGGATGCGTTCCGCCATGTGAGTGATGCGTTTGAGCAAACCAGCGAAACCATCGGCGTTCGCGCCAACAACGCGATCAACGATATGGTACGTCAACGTCTGCTGAACCGCTTTACCAGCGAACAGGCGGAAGGGAACGCCATTTATCGTTTGACGCCGCTCGGGATTGGCATCACCGATTACTATATTCGCCAGCGAGAATTCTCCACATTGCGGCTGTCAATGCAGTTGTCGATTGTGGCAGGTGAGCTAAAGCGTGCAGCAGACGCGGCGGATGAAGGCGGCGATGAGTTCCACTGGCACCGCAACGTTTACGCTCCGCTGAAATACTCGGTAGCGGAAATTTTTGACAGCATCGATCTGACGCAGCGCATTATGGATGAGCAACAGCAACAGGTTAAAGATGACATTGCGCAATTGCTGAATAAAGACTGGCGGGCTGCAATTTCCAGCTGTGAAATGCTGCTGTCTGAAACTTCCGGTACGCTGCGTGAGTTGCAGGACACGCTGGAAGCGGCGGGTGATAAGCTACAGGCTAATCTGTTGCGTATTCAGGATGCCACGATGACGCATGACGACCTGCATTTCGTTGACCGTCTGGTATTTGACTTACAAAGCAAACTTGACCGAATTATTAGTTGGGGCCAGCAATCCATTGATTTGTGGATTGGCTACGATCGACACGTACATAAATTTATCCGCACCGCGATTGATATGGATAAAAACCGCGTCTTTGCCCAGCGCTTGCGCCAGTCTGTCCAGACATATTTTGACGATCCGTGGGCATTGACTTATGCCAATGCCGACCGATTGCTGGACATGCGTGACGAAGAGATGGTGTTGCGTGATGAAGAGGTTACCGGGGAGCTTCCGCCGGACCTGGAATATGAAGAATTTAACGAGATCCGCGAACAACTGGCGGCGATTATTGAAGAACAGTTGGCTATCTATAAATCCAGACAAACGCCACTGGATCTCGGTTTGGTAGTGCGCGAGTATCTGGCGCAATACCCACGTGCGCGTCACTTCGACGTAGCGCGTATTGTTATCGATCAGGCGGTACGCCTTGGCGTAGCGCAAGCAGATTTCACCGGACTGCCAGCCAAATGGCAGCCGATTAATGATTACGGAGCCAAGGTACAGGCGCATGTCATTGACAAATATTGAAAAAGTGATGCCGGTTAAGCTGGCGCAAGCGCTGGCGAATCCGTTATTTCCGGCGCTGGACAGCGCATTGCGTTCGGGTCGACACATTGGCCTGGATGAGCTGGACAATCATGCCTTCCTGATGGATTTTCAGGAATACTTTGAAGAGTTTTACAGCCGCTATAACGTGGAATTGATCCGTGCTCCGGAGGGTTTTTTCTACCTTCGTCCGCGTTCGACGACGCTCATTCCGCGTTCCGTCTTGTCTGAACTGGATATGATGGTGGGTAAAATTCTTTGTTATCTCTATCTCAGCCCGGAACGCCTGGCGAATGAAGGGATTTTTACCCAGCAGGAGCTGTATGACGAACTGCTGACGCTGGCTGACGAAGCAAAATTGCTCAGACTGGTGAATAACCGCTCTACGGGTTCGGACGTTGACCGCCAGAAGCTGCAGGAAAAGGTGCGTTCTTCTCTCAACCGCCTGCGTCGCTTAGGTATGGTGTGGTTTATGGGCCATGACAGCAGCAAATTCCGTATTACGGAATCTGTTTTCCGCTTTGGCGCGGATGTTCGCAGCGGCGACGATCCGCGCGAAGCGCAGCGTCGCTTAATTCGTGATGGTGAAGCGATGTCGGTCGAAAACCGCCTGCAACTCAATGATGAGCCAGAAGAGAATCAGCCGGACAGTGGAGAGGAAGAATAATGATTGAACGCGGTAAATTTCGCTCACTTACGCTGATTAACTGGAATGGTTTTTTTGCCCGTACGTTTGATCTCGATGAACTGGTTACCACCTTGTCGGGGGGTAACGGTGCGGGTAAATCCACTACCATGGCGGCGTTTGTTACGGCGTTAATCCCGGACTTAACCCTGCTGCATTTCCGTAACACCACGGAAGCCGGTGCGACCAGCGGTTCACGTGATAAAGGCCTGCACGGTAAGCTAAAAGCGGGTGTCTGCTACTCCATGCTCGATGTCCTCAACTCGCGTCATCAGCGCGTAGTCGTCGGCGTTCGTCTGCAACAGGTGGCCGGGCGCGACCGTAAAGTTGATATCAAGCCGTTTGCCATTCAGGGGCTGCCGATGTCGGTACAGCCAACCGAGCTGGTAACGGAAACGCTGAACGAGCGCCAGGCTCGCGTCCTGTCTCTTCCTGAGCTGAAAGAGAAGCTCGATGAGATGGAAGGCGTGCAGTTTAAGCAGTTCAACTCAATAACCGATTACCACTCACTGATGTTCGATTTGGGCATCATCGCCCGTCGTCTGCGCTCAGCTTCCGACCGTAGTAAATTCTATCGCCTGATCGAAGCTTCACTGTACGGCGGGATTTCCAGCGCCATTACCCGTTCACTGCGCGACTATCTGTTGCCAGAAAACGGCGGGGTGCGTAAAGCGTTCCAGGATATGGAAGCCGCATTGCGGGAAAACCGCATGACGCTGGAAGCAATACGCGTAACTCAGTCTGACCGCGACTTGTTTAAGCACCTGATCAGCGAGGCAACGAACTATGTGGCGGCGGACTATATGCGCCACGCCAACGAGCGTCGCATTCATCTGGATAAAGCGCTGGAATATCGTCGCGAGTTGTATACCTCGCGCAAACAGCTGGCGGCGGAACAGTACAAGCATGTCGAGATGGCGCGCGAGCTGGGCGAACATAACGGTGCGGAAGGCGACCTTGAAGCCGATTATCAGGCGGCCAGCGATCACCTGAATCTGGTGCAAACCGCGCTCCGGCAGCAGGAAAAAATCGAACGCTATGAAGCGGATCTCGAAGAGTTGCAGATCCGCCTCGAAGAACAAAATGAAGTGGTAGCGGAAGCCGCTGACCGCCAGGATGAAAATGAGGCTCGTGCGGAAGCCGCCGAACTGGAAGTGGATGAGCTGAAAAGCCAGCTTGCCGATTACCAGCAAGCGCTGGACGTTCAGCAAACACGAGCCATTCAGTACACCCAGGCGATTCAGGCGTTGAGCCGGGCTAAAGAGCTCTGCCATTTACCGGATCTGACGGCGGACAGCGCGGCGGAATGGCTGGAAACCTTCCAGGCAAAAGAGCAAGAAGCTACTGAAAAACTGCTGACGCTGGAACAGAAAATGAGTGTGGCGCAAACCGCGCACAGTCAGTTCGAACAGGCTTACCAGTTGGTAGTGGCGATCAACGGCCCACTGGCGCGCGGGGAAGCCTGGAGCGTTGCACGTGAATTGTTGCGTGAAGGTGTTGAGCAGCGTCATCTGGCGGAACAGGTTCAACCGCTGCGTATGCGCCTGGGTGAGCTGGAACAGCGCCTGCGCGAACAACAGGAAGCGGAACGTCTGCTGGCGGAGTTCTGTAAACGTCAGGGCAAACATTTCGATATTGATGAGCTGGAAGCCCTGCATCAGGAGCTGGAAGCTCGTATCGCTTCCTTGTCTGATAGCGTGTCGTCTGCCAGCGAACAGCGTATGACGCTGCGTCAGGAGCAGGAGCAACTGCAATCCCGCATTCAGCATTTAATGCAACGTGCTCCTGTCTGGCTGGCGGCGCAAAATAGCCTGAATCAGCTCAGCGAGCAGTGCGGCGAAGAGTTCACCTCCAGCCAGGAGGTTACTGAATATCTGCAACAACTGCTGGAACGCGAACGTGAAGCCATTGTTGAGCGTGATGAAGTCGGTGCGCGTAAAAACGCCGTCGATGAAGAGATTGAGCGCTTAAGCCAGCCGGGTGGTGCGGAAGATCAACGTCTGAATGCGCTGGCGGAACGCTTCGGCGGCGTGTTGCTGTCTGAAATCTATGACGACGTTAGCCTTGAAGATGCACCGTACTTCTCCGCGCTGTATGGTCCGTCACGCCATGCCATTGTTGTGCCGGATCTCTCACTCATCACCGGGCAACTCGAAGGACTGACAGATTGCCCGGAAGATCTCTATTTCATCGAAGGGGATCCGCAGTCGTTCGATGACAGCGTCTTCAGCGTGGATGAGCTGGAAAAAGCGGTGGTGGTGAAAACCGCTGAACGTCAGTGGCGTTATTCCCGCTTCCCGACAGTACCAATTTTTGGTCGTGCCGCGCGGGAGAGCCGCATTGAAACCCTGCATGCTGAACGTGAGGGGCTGTCCGAACGTTTCGCCACGCTCTCTTTTGACGTCCAGAAAACTCAGCGTTTGCATCAGGCGTTTAGCCGTTTTATCGGTAGCCATCTGTCGGTTGCGTTTGAAGCCGACCCGGAAGCGGAAATTCGTCAATTAAACAGCCGTCGTGTAGAACTGGAACGTGCGTTGACCAATCATGAAAATGATAACCAACAGCAGCGTATGCAGTTTGAACAGGCGAAAGAGGGCGTCTCTGCCCTGAACCGCCTGTTGCCGCGATTGAATCTGCTGGCAGATGATACGCTCGCCGATCGCGTGGACGAAATTCGCGAACGCCTGGATGAAGCCGAGGAAGCGGCACGCTTTGTTCAGCAGCATGGCAATCAACTGGTCAAACTGGAACCGATCGTTTCGGTTCTGCAAAATGACCCCGAGCAGTTTGAACAACTCAAAGAAGACTACGCGTATTCCCAGCAGGTACAGCGTGATGCACGTCAACAGGCTTTCGCGCTGACCGAAGTCGTACAGCGTCGGGCGCATTTTAGCTATTCTGACTCTGCTGAAATGCTTAACGGCAATAGCGATCTGAACGAGAAGCTACGCGAACGTCTGGAACATGCGGAAGCGGAGCGTACTCGCGCCCGTGAAGCGCTGCGCAGCCATGCTGCACAGTTGAGCCAGTACAGCCAGGTCATGGCCTCACTGAAAAGTTCCTACGACACCAAAAAAGAGCTGCTGAACGATTTACAACGCGAACTGCAGGATATCGGTGTTCGCGCTGACAGCGGCGCGGAAGAACGCGCGCGTATTCGTCGTGATGAACTGCATGCACAGTTGAGCAACAACCGTGCGCGCCGAAACCAGCTGGAAAAAGCGCTCACCTTCTGCGAAGCAGAGATGGATAACTTAACCCGCAGGTTGCGTAAGCTGGAGCGGGATTATCACGAAATGCGTGAGCAGGTAGTCACGGCGAAAGCCGGGTGGTGCGCGGTGATGCGGATGGTGAAAGATAACGGTGTTGAACGCCGTCTGCACCGTCGTGAACTGGCTTATCTTTCCGGTGATGAATTGCGTTCGATGTCGGATAAGGCGCTGGGGGCGTTGCGTCTGGCGGTGGCAGATAACGAACATTTGCGTGACGTGCTGCGCATGTCTGAAGATCCAAAACGGCCAGAACGTAAAATTCAGTTCTTTGTAGCGGTTTATCAGCATCTGCGCGAACGTATCCGTCAGGATATTATTCGTACCGACGATCCGGTTGAGGCCATCGAACAGATGGAAATTGAGCTGAGCCGCCTGACGGAAGAATTAACCTCCCGCGAACAGAAGCTGGCGATCAGCTCACGCAGCGTGGCGAACATCATCCGTAAGACTATCCAGCGCGAGCAAAACCGTATTCGTATGCTGAACCAGGGACTGCAAAGCGTATCGTTCGGTCAGGTGAACAGCGTTCGTCTGAACGTGAATGTGCGTGAAACGCATGCCACCTTGCTGGATGTACTTTCTGAGCAACATGAACAGCATCAGGATCTGTTTAACAGCAACCGTCTGACCTTCTCCGAAGCGCTGGCGAAGCTGTATCAGCGTCTTAATCCGCAGATAGACATGGGACAACGCACGCCGCAAACCATCGGTGAAGAACTACTGGACTACCGTAACTATCTGGAAATGGAAGTCGAAGTTAACCGTGGTTCCGACGGCTGGTTGCGTGCTGAATCCGGTGCTCTGTCAACGGGTGAAGCGATCGGAACCGGGATGTCGATTTTGGTGATGGTTGTGCAAAGCTGGGAAGATGAAGGCCGTAGGCTGCGCGGGAAAGATATTTCCCCATGTCGCCTGCTGTTCCTTGATGAAGCAGCCCGACTGGATGCGCGCTCTATCGCGACCCTGTTTGAGCTTTGCGAGAGGTTGCAGATGCAGCTTATTATCGCTGCGCCGGAAAACATCAGTCCTGAGAAAGGCACCACCTATAAACTGGTGCGTAAGGTCTTCCAGAATACCGAGCACGTTCATGTGGTTGGCCTGCGCGGATTTGCACCTCAGTTACCGGAGCCGCTGCCGGGAATCGAAGATGCCTCCTCGCAGGCAAGCTAAGTATAAGTAATAAAGCGGCCAAAAGGCCGCTTTATTCTTTTATGAAAACCCGGTTTGCTGGGTGAAATTTCTTTAAACTTCTTTACATTAGGTCAGGCAAAAAATTTTTGATGTTTATATACTGAAGGTAAGCCTGACGAGTAAACCAGGCTTGCTCGTCATACTTTAGATTGTATTGGCGTTTTTCAGGTCCAGCCCATGATGAATGGAGATGAGCATGCGGCCTGGCTATTCAGAGTATGATAAAGAAAACAGGGGGCAAGGGATGTTGCTTAATAAAATGTGTGGTCGTCGGCTGTCGGCAATCAGTTTGTGCCTGGCCGTAACATTCGCTCCACTGTTCAACGCACAGGCCGATGAGCCTGAAATGATTCCTGGTGACAGCTCTGCGGTTGTTAGTGAACAGCCAACCGCGCTATCACAACCGCAGGCACAATCTTTTGCGACAGCCATTATGGCGGGGATTCAACCTCTGCCGGATGGCGTGTCTGTGGATAAAGCCCGCGCAGAATTACAATCTCAACTTCCGGCAGGTTATACGCCGGTTTATATGAGCCAACTGGAACTGCTGTACGCCGCACGCGAAATGAAACCGATGTGGGAAAATCGTGATGCGGTAAAAGCTTTTCAGCAACAGTTAGCCGAGGTGGCTATTGCCGGTTTTCAGCCGCAGTTTAACACCTGGGTAGCGTTACTGACCGATCCAGGCGTAACGGGGCTGGCGCGGGATGCTGTTCTTTCTGACGCGATGATGGGCTATCTTCACTTCATTGCCAATATCCCCGTTAAAGGTAACCGCTGGCTTTACAGCGATAAGCCTTATGCGCTGGCGACGCCGCCGCTCTCGGTGATTAACCAATGGCAGGTGGCCCTCGATAATGGTCAGTTAACCTCGTTTATTGCCAGCCTGACGCCTCAGCATCCGCAGTATTCAGTGATGCATGAGTCATTGCTGAAGCTGGTGGGGGATTCACGCCCCTGGCCGCAATTAACCAGCACGACTACGCTGCGCCCGGGTGAGTGGAGTAAAGACATTCCGGCGCTGCGTGAAATTTTGCGGCGTACCGGGATGCTGGATGCGTCAGTCAGCACGGCAGCAAAAGAAGGGCGTAGCGCTTACGATCGTGAGCTTGTCGACGCGGTGAAGCGTTTTCAGGCCTGGCAAGGTCTTGGGGCCGACGGTACGATTGGACCTGCCACCCGTGACTGGTTGAACGTGACTCCAGCGCAGCGTGCCGGCGTGCTGGCCCTGAATATTCAGCGTTTGCGTCTGCTGCCGGGTGATTTATCGACCGGTATCATGGTCAATATTCCCGCTTATTCACTGGTTTATTATCAGAATGGTAATCAGGTGCTGGCGTCCCGCGTTATCGTCGGGCGACCTGACCGTAAAACGCCGATGATGAGCAGTGCGCTGAATAACGTGGTCGTTAACCCACCATGGAACGTCCCACCGACGCTGGCACGTAAAGATATTCTGCCCAAGGTATGGAACGATCCGGGATATCTTGAGCGCCACGGATATACCGTGATGCGTGGCTGGAACAGCAAAGAGGCGATAGATCCATGGCAGGTCGATTGGGCAACCATTACGCCTTCAAATCTGCCGTTCCGCTTCCAGCAAGCGCCGGGCGCGCGCAACTCATTGGGACGATATAAATTCAATATGCCAAGTTCAGATGCTATCTATCTGCATGATACGCCGAATCATACGTTGTTCCAGAAAGATACTCGCGCGCTGAGCTCTGGTTGTGTGCGCGTCAATAAGGCTTCTGAACTGGCGAATATGCTGCTGCAGGATGCGGGCTGGAATGATACGCGGATCTCGGATGCTCTGAAGCAGGGGGATACCCGGTATGTGAATATTCGCCAGAATATTCCAGTCAATCTCTACTACCTGACTGCATTTGTTGGAGCCGATGGTCGTACCCAATATCGTACAGATATTTACAATTACGATCTGACGGCGCGATCCAGTGCACAAATTGTGTCAAAAGCTGAACAATTAATCAGATAAATTAAGCAGTTCGAGGAAAATGATTGTCGTAAGTTATGCTGGAAACGGGGCAAAATGGCTGTAAGCCCCGTGTTTCCTGGGGTTGGGAGCCTTGACGTGGACTACTTAGCCAGATAAGGTTTCCCGCGTGCGCTGAAGCATACATACGATAACATTGACCTGTAGACTTAATACCATGGACAAATTTGACGCTAATCGCCGCAAATTGCTGGCGCTTGGTGGCATTGCCCTCGGCGCTGCCATCCTGCCTACGCCTGCGTTTGCTACACTCTCTACCCCACGTCCGCGCATTTTGACTCTGAATAACCTTCATACCGGAGAGTCAATTAAAGCAGAGTTTTTTGATGGCAGGGGCTATATTCAGGACGAATTAGCTAAACTTAATCACTTTTTCCGTGATTTTCGCGCGAATAAAGTGAAATCCATCGACCCGGGATTGTTCGATCAACTCTTCCGTCTGCAAGGCCTTCTGGGCACGCGTAAACCCGTACAGCTTATTTCTGGTTACCGCTCTATTGATACCAATAATGAATTACGTGCGCACAGCCGTGGTGTGGCAAAGAAAAGCTACCACACGAAAGGGCAGGCCATGGATTTCCATATTGAAGGCATCGCATTAAGTAATATTCGCAAAGCTGCGTTATCTATGCGCGCAGGTGGTGTAGGATACTACCCACGCAGTAACTTTGTGCATATTGACACCGGACCGGCGCGTCACTGGTGATCCATAAGCTTAATGAAACAGGAGCCGTATGAACTATCGTATTATTCCGGTCACTGCATTCGCCCAGAATTGCTCGCTGATCTGGTGTGAGCAAACCCGTCTGGCTGCGCTGGTCGATCCCGGCGGCGATGCTGAGAAAATCAAACAGGAAGTGGATGCCAGCGGCCTGACGCTAATGCAGATCCTGCTTACGCACGGTCATCTTGACCATGTAGGTGCAGCGTCTGAACTGGCGCAACACTACGGCGTACCGGTTATCGGTCCGGAAAAAGAAGATGAGTTCTGGTTGCAGGGGCTTCCCGCTCAGAGTCGTATGTTTGGTCTGGGAGACTGCGAGCCGTTGACGCCCGATCGCTGGTTGAACGAAGGCGATAGAGTAAGCGTTGGGAATGTGACGCTACAGGTGTTGCATTGTCCGGGTCATACCCCGGGACATGTGGTCTTCTTTGATGAACAGTCACAGTTACTGATTTCAGGTGATGTGATTTTCAAAGGTGGCGTTGGACGCAGTGATTTTCCACGTGGGGATCACAGCCAGTTGATCGATTCGATTAAACGTAAATTATTGCCGCTGGGTGATGATGTGACGTTTATTCCGGGGCACGGCCCACTTTCGACGTTGGGCAACGAACGGCTACATAATCCGTTCCTGCAAGATGAAATGCCAGTCTGGTAATCTACTCCGATAAATGAAAAAGGCCGCTATTGCGGCCTTTTTAGTGCTCAATAGCTTACAGCACAGCAACAATCGCTTCGCACAGTGGCGCCATGTTATCTGGCGTCATTCCTGCAACGTTTACACGTCCGGACGCTACGGCATAAACACCGAACTCTTCACGCAGACGCAGAACCTGCTCTTTTGTCAGGCCACTGAATGAGAACATGCCGTTCTGTTTAATGATAAAGCTGAAGTCGCGGTTTGCACCTTTCTCCTGCAGTGTATTAACAAACAGCAGACGCATGCGCTGAATGCGTTGACGCATATCGGTCAGTTCCTGCTCCCAGATAGCGCGCAGGGCATCATTGCTCAGGATGGTTGCCACAACTGACGCACCGTGTGCTGGTGGGTTGGAATAGTTGGCACGAATGACAGACTTCATCTGGCTGAATGCGCGATCGACGGTTTCGGCATCGGCAGCAACCAGCGTACAGGCGCCTACGCGCTCATTGTACAGACCAAAGTTTTTGGAATAGGAGCTGGCGACAACAAGCTCTTTATGTAACGCTGCGAATGCGCGCAGGCCTTCAGCATCTTCTTCCAGGCCACGGGCAAAGCCCTGATAAGCGAAGTCGAACAGCGGTAACCAGCCTTTTTCGACAGACAGTTGCGCCAGCGTCTGCCACTGTTCCAGTGTAGGATCAATACCGGTTGGGTTATGGCAGCAACCGTGGAATAACACCACGTCACCTGCCTGCGCTTCACTAAGGCTTGCCAGCAGCGCATCAAAGTCTAAAGAATGGTTTGCCGCATCGTAATAGTTGTATTCACGTACTTCCAGACCAGCAGAGTTAAATACGCTCTTATGGTTTGGCCAGCTTGGATTACTCACCCATACGCGTTTGGTTGCGGTGTGTTTTGCCAGGAAATCAGCAGCCACACGCAATGCACCGGTACCGCCAGGGGTCTGTGCTGTACGTGCGCGTTTGTCGTTAATCAGAACGCTACCTTTACCAAACAGCAATTCCTGAGTGCAACGACCAAACTCTGGAATACCGTCAATGCCAAGGTAGTTTTTGGTGGTTTCATTTTCCAGTATATACTGCTCGGCTTTTTTAACGCTGGTCAGCACCGGCGTTTTGCCTGTCTCATCTTTATATACACCAATCCCAAGGTTGATTTTTCCTGGGCGGTCATCGGCACGAAACAAATCAGCCAGACCTAAAATAGGGTCGGCAGGAGCGGCGGTAATGTTCTCAAACATGACGAGGTTCCATTGTGATTACAGAAGGGAAGTCCGCTATCAGGTTAACGGTAGATTTACAAAATGCCAACCGTTACTGACAAAAAGCAGAGGGGTTTTTTGAAGACGCAAGAATCCGCTGGCACAGATAAAAAAACAGGACCGAAGTCCTGTTTTTTAGGCATTTAACAAAGAGGTCTGCTATTAGAACTGGTAAACGATACCAACTGCAACGGTGTCGTCAGAGCCTACGCCCAGTTTGTTGTCAGAATCGATCTGGTTGATGATGTAATCAACATAGGTGGACATGTTTTTGTTGAAGTAGTAAGTCGCACCCACTTCGAAGTAGTTCACCAGATCTACGTCACCAATGCCTTCGATATCCTTACCTTTAGATTTGGTATAGGCGATGGACGGGCGCAGACCGAAGTCGAACTGATACTGAGCAACTAACAGCACGTCTTCAGTTTTGTTAGCATAGCCATTAGAAATACGGGTAGCGTTGCGGGTTTCGCTGTAGTTCGCCGCCAGGTAGATGCTGTTAGCATCGTATTTCAAGCCGGTCGCCCATTGTTCAGCTTTATCGCCATGACCACGCAGAGTCGGGTTCTGTTGTGCATCAGTACGATCTGCTGCACCGTAAGCACCCACGATACCGAAACCATCGAATTCGTAGCTTACAGAACCGCCAACGCCGTCACCGTTAGAGCGACGAACGTCATCACGCTCGTTTTTGCCCAGGTACTGGACAGCGAAGCTCAGGCCTTCAACCAGACCGAAGAAGTTGGAGTTACGGTAAGTTGCGAGACCACCGTTACGCTGTGAGAAGAACTGGTCAGAAGCGGCAGTATCACCACCGAATTCTGGCAGCATATCGGTGTAACCCAGTGCATCGTAAACGACGCCATAGTTACGACCGTAGTCGAAGGAACCAGCATCACCGAATTTCAGACCAGCGAATGCCAGACGGGTTTTGTTACCGTCCTGAGCATTTGAGCCTTCAGCGTTGTTACCAGCAAAGTTGTATTCCCACTGACCGTAACCGGTCAGATCGGAATTGATCTGAGTTTCCCCTTTGAAACCAAGACGGGCATATGTCTGGTCGCCGTTAGCGGCGTAGGCATTGTCACCGTTGTGCTTGGAAAAATAGTGCAGACCTACTGCTTTACCATACAGGTCTACTTTGTTGCCATCTTTGTTGTAGATTTCTGCAGCGTTAGCTGCCCCGGCTACCAGCAGAGCAGGGATAACCACTGCCAGAATATTGCGCTTCATCATTATTTATTACCCTCATCGGTTTTTATATGACACCTGCCACTGCCGCCAATAAATTCCGTCAATAAAAATTTACGGAACTATTGATGAGAGTTTGGTGTCTTTATGTGTCTGACAGGCATCTTTCCATTCAAACTACCGTTCCGCTACCGTCAAAGTGCTACAAATATAAAGATTTAGTTTCAAAAAGAAAAAATGTGTAACTAAATGTTATTTTTGTGCAACTTTGTGAACGACTTCAAATTTCGGCTGTCTCTGTGCTTAAAATTGCTCCGTTTATTTCTATTTATATGATTTCCTTATACTTAATTTTGCTAATGGCATTTTCCCTGTGTCATATGAGAAAGATCCATTTTTACACTTGACTATTTATAGACGTCCAGAATGCCATGTGGTTGGTTAAAAAATGTGCTATATAATCAGAAAATGCTAATCCACAATAAAATCAGTGATTATTTTTTGTGCAAATATGTTGCAGGGAAATATTAAGTAACAGGATGGGAGAGTTTTGGGATTGTGTTTAAGGAGTAATGCGAGTCTGAATATAAAAAAGGCCAGCATTGCTGGCCTTATAGGTTTAAAAATTCTGGATTAGAAGCTGGCGTTACGCGGAGTACGCGGGAACGGGATAACATCACGGACGTTTTGTACGCCAGTGACATAAGCGATTAGACGCTCAAAGCCCAGACCGAAACCGGAATGCGGAACGGTGCCATAACGACGCAGATCGCGATACCACCAGTAATCTTCTTTGTTCAGTCCCATCTCCAGCATACGGGCATCAAGCACGTCCAGACGCTCTTCACGCTGAGAACCACCGATGATTTCACCGATTCCTGGTGCCAGTACGTCCATCGCAGCAACGGTTTTACCGTCTTCGTTAAGGCGCATGTAAAACGCTTTAATGTCTTTCGGGTAGTTTTTAACGACCACCGGAGCTTTAAAGTGCTCTTCGGCGAGGTAACGTTCATGCTCGGAAGATAAGTCCACCCCCCAGTAAACCGGGTTCTCGAACTTTTTGCCGCATTTTTCGAGGATGCCCACCGCATCGGTGTAATCAACCTGCGCAAAATCTGCCTCAATGAAACGCTCCAGACGTGAAACCGCGTCTTTGTCGACACGTTCTGCGAAGAATTTCATATCATCTGCACGTTCTTCCAGTACGGCCTTGAACGCGTACTTCAGCATGGCTTCAGCCAGTCCTGCTACATCGTTCAGATCGGCGAAAGCCACTTCCGGCTCCAGCATCCAGAACTCTGCCAGGTGGCGGCTGGTGTTGGAGTTTTCTGCACGGAAAGTTGGTCCAAATGTATAAATTTTGGACAGGGCGCAGGCGTAGGTTTCGCCGTTCAACTGACCGGAAACAGTCAGGAAAGCTTCTTTACCAAAGAAATCTTTGTCGAAATCGACTTTGCCCTGATCGTTACGCGGCAGGTTTTCCAGATCCAGCGTAGACACGCGGAACATTTCACCAGCACCTTCGGTATCGGAGGCAGTGATCAGCGGCGTGGAGACCCAAAAGAAACCCTGCTCATGGAAAAAGCGATGCAGCGCTTGCGCCAGCGTATGACGTACACGCGCGACAGCACCAATCATGTTGGTACGAGGACGCATGTGAGCCACTTCACGCAGATACTCAATGCTGTGACGCTTTGCTGCCATTGGATAGGTATCAGGATCTTCAACCCAGCCAGCTACTTCAACCTCAGTGGCCTGAATTTCAAAGCTCTGTCCCTGTCCCGGTGACGCAACGACTTTACCCGTTACGATAACTGAACAACCCGTCGTCAGGCGTAATACGTCCAGATTGTAATTGGGCAGAGAATTATTGATGACGGCCTGTACAGGATCAAAGCAGGAACCGTCATAAACGGCGAGGAAGGAGATGCCAGCTTTTGAATCTCGGCGGGTACGTACCCATCCGCGCACGGTGACTTCGCTGTCAACGGCTACGCGGCCCTGGAGTACGTCGGCTACAGGCACAACGCTCATAATATTCTCTCTGTTAATAGTCGGATATATAAACACATGTCCACCCGTAATGGGGGGGATACCTATGTTACCTGGCATCTGCAATCAGACAAGCAGAATTCGTAGCTGGAGTGAAAGATTTCAGAAATAAACGTTAAAAGGGAGTCGAAACGACTCCCTGAAGGGATTAACTGGCTTTTTTGATATGTGGAAGGTCAAAGGCTTTGCGCAATGCGCGGACAAATGCTTTATCGTGGCAGATTGTTTTACCCGGACTGTCAGATAACTTTGCCACCGGCTTACCGTTGCATTCAACCAGCTTGATTACAATATTCAGCGGCTTAACCTGGGGGATGTTGCAGGTTAAGCGCGTCCCGATGCCAAAACTCAGTTGTACGCGAGAAGAGAAGTGACGATAGAGTTCAATCGCTTTCTTCAAGTCGAGATTATCTGAGAACACCAGCGTTTTGCTGAGCGGATCAATCCCCAGTTTCTCGTAATGCGCGATGGCTTTTTCACCCCATTCCACCGGATCGCCTGAGTCATGGCGTAAGCCCTGATAGCGGGTAGCAAACTCAACGCCAAAGTCGCGTAAAAACGCGTCCATGGTAATGCAGTCGGTCAGAGCGATGCCGAGTTGGTCGGGGTATTCATTAAGCCATGCAGCAAGCGCAACGCGCTGGCTGGTAGCCAGTTCGGGGCTGATTTGCTGATGCGCCTGGAACCATTCATGCGCCTGGGTTCCCATCGGCGTTAATGACAGACGACGGGCAAGATCGTAGTTACTGGTGCCAACAAACCACGGTTCCTGCTGGAGACGTTCAACAATTGCCTGCTGTACTTCACGAGAAAAACGACGACGCGTGCCGAAATCCATCAGATGGAAGCGGGACATATCGATATCTTTCGTTAAAGCAGAGAATTCGACTAGTTTGCCTTCCAGCTCATCCAGTGCCTGCGGTACGCCAGATTCTGGCGAACGGTAACGGTGCACCAGTTCGCTGATGACCGCGAGCAGAGGGACTTCCCACATGATCACTTCACGCCACGGGCCGGTTAAGCGGATATTCAACTTACCATTATCGTTGGTGACGCAGACTTGTTCCGGGTTGTAGCGGAAATCGCGTAACCAGGTAAGGTAGTCAGCTTTAAAGAAGGGCAGGCCGGAGAGCCACTGGTACTCGTCCTCCTGAAGTCGCAGGTGCTGCATAGCATTCACCTGCTCTCGAATAGTATCGGCATAAATACCGAGCAGGTCATCGCCACGGCAACGAAATTCAGCCGCTACTTGTACATCATAGTAGTGGTGAAAAACGGCTTGCTGCATATGCAACTTATAAGCGTCTGTATCCAGCAGCGAGTGCAGAACAGGAGAAGCGAATTGTGTCATAGGTGCGCAGTAGCATCCTCTCACGGGAGCGTTTAGTACAATAAACAACTAAGAAAACCGCTGGAGTATACCCTGTTTAGCGATTTATTGAACCCCGATCACACCATAAGCGCTCTTTCTGGTCGAGGGCATTTTGTGCCTCGTGTTATTAAAATGTAGCAAAAAGGGTGTTTGTGCCTGAAAAGATGAACATTCTGCGTAGCGCGATTTACGCAACAGGAATAGACTGAAGCCGAGACTCTATAAAAGATGCTAAAGGTTTTTTATGACACAACAGCCACAAGCCAAATACCGTCACGACTATCGTGCACCGGATTACCAGATTACTGATATTGACTTGACCTTTGACCTGGATGCTGAAAAAACCGTGGTCACAGCACTGAGCCAGGCTGTCCGCCATGGTGCGTCTGATGCTCCTCTTCGCCTGAATGGCGAAGACTTGACCCTGGTGTCAATCCACGTGAACGATGTGCCGTGGACAGAGTATAAAGAAGAAGAGGGTGCTCTGGTCATTAGTCACCTGCCGGAACGTTTTACCCTGTGTATCGTAAATGAGATCAGCCCGGCGAAAAATACCGCGCTGGAAGGGCTGTATCAGTCCGGCGATGCACTTTGTACACAGTGTGAAGCGGAAGGTTTCCGTCACATTACCTGGTATCTTGACCGTCCGGACGTGCTGGCGCGGTTTACCACTAAGATCATCGCTGATAAAACCAAATATCCTTTCCTGCTTTCTAACGGAAACCGTATTGCTCAGGGTGAGCTGGATAACGGTCGTCACTGGGTCCAGTGGCAGGATCCGTTCCCGAAACCGTGTTATCTGTTCGCGCTGGTAGCCGGTGATTTTGACGTGCTGAGCGACACCTTTACGACCCGTTCCGGGCGTGACGTGGCGCTGGAATTGTACGTCGATCGCGGCAATCTGGACCGCGCACCGTGGGCAATGACCTCCCTGAAAAACTCCATGAAATGGGATGAGGAGCGTTTTGGCCTGGAGTATGACCTCGACATCTACATGATTGTCGCAGTGGACTTCTTCAATATGGGCGCGATGGAGAATAAAGGTCTGAACATCTTTAACTCCAAATATGTTCTGGCGCGTACTGATACCGCCACCGACAAAGACTACCTCGATATTGAGCGCGTCATTGGCCATGAATATTTCCACAACTGGACTGGCAATCGCGTGACCTGCCGCGACTGGTTCCAGTTAAGCCTGAAAGAAGGTTTAACCGTGTTCCGCGATCAGGAGTTCAGCTCCGATCTGGGTTCCCGTGCGGTCAATCGCATCAGCAACGTGCGTACCATGCGTGGTTTGCAGTTTGCCGAAGATGCCAGCCCGATGGCGCATCCTATCCGCCCGGACATGGTCATCGAAATGAACAACTTCTATACCCTGACCGTGTACGAAAAGGGTGCAGAAGTGATTCGCATGATCCACACCTTGCTGGGTGAGGCTAATTTCCAGAAAGGGATGCAGCTCTATTTCGAACGCCATGACGGTAGCGCCGCGACCTGTGACGATTTTGTTCAGGCGATGGAAGATGCCTCAAATGTCGATCTCTCACATTTCCGCCGCTGGTACAGCCAGTCCGGAACGCCCATTGTGACAGTGCGTGATGACTATAATCCAACAACAGAGCAGTACACGCTGACTATCAGTCAACGTACGCCAGCTACGCCGGATCAGGCGGAAAAGCAGCCATTGCACATTCCTTTTGCCATTGAGTTGTACGACAACGAAGGTAAAGTGATCCCATTGCAAAAAGGCGGGCACCCGGTGAATTCGGTGCTCAACGTCACGCAGGCTGAGCAAACATTCGTCTTTGATAATGTCTACTTCCAGCCAGTTCCGGCACTGCTGTGCGAATTCTCCGCACCGGTGAAGCTGGAATATAAATGGAGCGATCAGCAGTTGACGTTCCTGATGCGTCACGCACGCAACGATTTCTCTCGTTGGGACGCAGCGCAAAGCCTGCTGGCGACGTACATTAAGCTGAACGTTGCCCGTCATCAGCAGGGACAGCCATTGTCGCTGCCGGTACATGTTGCCGACGCATTCCGCGCGATTCTGCTGGATGAGAAAATCGATCCGGCTCTGGCGGCAGAGATCCTGACGCTACCTTCGGTGAATGAAATTGCTGAGCTGTTTGAGATTATCGATCCAGTGGCGATTACGGAAGTACGTGAGGCGCTAACCCGTACGCTGGCAACCGAACTGGCAGATGAATTCCTGGCAATTTATAACGCCAATCATCTTGATGAATACCGTGTTGAACATGCCGATATTGGTAAGCGCACTCTGCGCAATGCCTGCCTGCGTTTCCTGGCTTTTGGTGAAACCCATCTGGCGGATACCCTGGTTAGTAAGCAGTACCGCGAAGCCAATAATATGACTGATTCGCTGGCGGCTCTGTCTGCAGCAGTAGCAGCGCAGTTGCCGTGCCGTGATGCATTGATGCAGGAGTATGACGACAAGTGGCATCATGATGGCCTGGTAATGGATAAATGGTTTATCCTGCAATCCACCAGCCCGGCGGACAATGTGCTGGGAACGGTACGTGGCCTGTTGCAGCATCGCTCCTTTAGCATGAGCAACCCAAACCGTATCCGTTCTTTGATTGGCGCTTTCGCGGGCAGCAACCCGGCGGCATTCCATGCAGAAGATGGCAGCGGTTATCAGTTCCTGGTCGACATGCTGACCGAGCTGAACAGCCGAAATCCACAGGTTGCCTCTCGTCTGATTGAACCGCTGATTCGTTTAAAACGTTATGATGCAAAACGACAGGCGAAGATGCGTGCAGCGCTGGAGCAATTGAAAGGACTGGAGAATCTCTCTGGCGACCTGTTCGAGAAGATCACCAAAGCGTTAGCCTGATAATTTTGCCGGATGGTTGTATCACCATCCGGCATTATCAGCCGTGTCGACGAACCGGCTGCTCCGTATATCCGCGTTGCATGACCCGATTCAATACCTCCGCTTCAAGCTCGGCTAATCGTACCGACCCCAGCCGACGCGGACGCGGAATATCTACAGTCAGATCCAGTCCGATTTTCCCGTCTTCAATCAGCAACACGCGATCGGCCATTGCTACAGCCTCGCTAACATCATGCGTCACCAACAAAACGGTAAATCCGTGTTCCTGCCACAACGAAACAATCAGATCCTGCATTTCGAGGCGGGTTAATGCATCCAGCGCACCGAGCGGTTCGTCGAGCAGCAGTAGGCCGGGCCGGTGTATCAATGCACGCGCCAGTGCGACGCGCTGTTTTTGTCCACCAGAAAGAGCAGCAGGCCACTCTGTCGCCCTGTTTTCCAGCCCTACTGCGGTTAGTGCCTTGCAGGCAGCATCTCGCCAGTTACCTTTGAGGCCCAGACCCACGTTATCGATCACGGATTTCCACGGCAGCAGGCGGGCATCCTGAAACATCATTCGAGTGTCATCCTGAATATCAGCCAGTGGAGTGATTCCGGCAAGTAACTCACCTGCGGTGGGCGATTCCAGCCCAGCAAGCAGCCGCAATAAAGTACTTTTTCCACCGCCGCTGCGACCGACTACCGCAACAAATTGCCCTGCGGGAATATGCAAATCTAACTGATTCAGTACCGTATTCCCGGCGTAGCGTTTCGTCACGGCGCTTAGCAAAAGCGGCGTTCCCTGATTTAAACGAGCAGTATTCATACTGTAGCCTCCTTCACGTGGTAAGCCGGGTTCCAGCGTAGCCAGATACGCTCCAGCAATTGCGCGCTGACGTCGGCAAGTTTGCCAAGCAGGGCGTAAAGAATGATCGCCACCACCACCACATCCGTTTGCAAAAATTCGCGGGCGTTCATCGCCAGATAGCCAATTCCGGCATTAGCGGAAATTGTTTCTGCCACGATCAGCGTTAGCCACATCAGCCCGAGGGCAAAACGCACACCGACCATAATTGAGGGCAGGGCACCGGGTAAGATGACATGAATAAAAAGTGAAACGCCGGATAAACCATAGCTGCGAGCCATCTCCACCAGCCCGCGATCGATATTGCGGATCCCGTGCCAGGTGTTAATGTAAATCGGGAACAGGGTACCCAACGCGACGAGAAAGATCTTGGCGGATTCATCTATACCGAACCACAAAATCACCAGTGGGATCAGCGCCAGGTGTGGCACATTACGCAGCATCTGTACGGAGGTATCCAGCAGGCGTTCGCCCCAGCGGGATAAACCACTTATCAGCCCCAGCGTCAGTCCAATGGATCCACCGATTGAAAACCCGATCAGCGCCCGCCAGGAGCTGATCGCCAGATGCTGCCAAAGTTCACCGCTGGATGAGAGCGTCCAGAAGGCCTCTATAACACCCTCTGGAGAGGGCAGAATACGGGTGGACAGCCAGCCCATTGAGGATGCCAATTGCCAGAGCGTCACCAGACTTACTGGTAAAAACCAGGGGGCAAGACGCAGCAGCCATGTATTTTTCGGCGTTGCCATCAGCATACTCCTTAGCTTTGCGCGGCTTTACGCGGGATAAATTCATTAGCTACCGCTTCGCCTTGTTGATGCAGGTGCTGGGGTTGCGGTATTTCCGGGATCGCAACATCCAGATGCGGAAACAGCAGTTCACCGACTCTCCAGGCTTCCTCCAGGTGCGGATACCCGGATAAGACAAAACTGTCGATACCCAGTGCGGCATACTCGTTAATACGTGCTGCAACCGTGGGACCGTCACCAACCAGCGCCGTGCCTGCGCCTCCACGCACCAGACCTACGCCAGCCCACAGATTTGGGCTAATTTCCAGTTTGTCGCGCTTACCGTTGTGCAATGCCGCCATTCGATGCTGGCCGACAGAGTCCGTTCTCAAGAACGCAGCCTGAGCTTTTGCAATAGTGTCATCATCAAGATGGGCTATCAGACGAGCTGCCGCCTGCCACGCCTCTTCAGTGGTTTCACGTACAATCACATGCAGGCGAATACCGAAACGGATCTTGCGTCCCTGTGCCGCTGCTTTTTCCCGGACCTGTTCAATTTTCTCCTTCACCAGTTCAGGTGGTTCACCCCATGTCAGGTAGAGATCGACCTGTTCAGCGGCAAGATCCTGTGCCACATCGGAAGAACCGCCAAAGTAAAGTGGAGGATGAGGTTGTTGTATCGGTGGAAAAAAGAGCTTCGCCCCGCGAACGTGAATATGTTTGCCGTTGAAATCCACGGTTTCGCCCTGCAACAGACGTCGCCATACCCGAGTGAACTCAGCAGAGGCTTCATAACGCTCAGTGTGATCGAGAAAAACACCATCACCCGCCAGCTCTTGCGGATCACTACCTGTAACCAGGTTAAACAGCGCCCGACCATTAGACAGTCGGTCAAGCGTTGCGGCCTGGCGAGCGGCAACCGTTGGCGACGTCACGCTTGGACGCAGAGCGACCAGAAATTTTAACCGCTGCGTAACCGGGATCATTGAGGCGGCGACCAACCAGGCATCTTCGCATGAGCGACCAGTTGGGATCAGTACGCCGGTAAAACCCAGACGATCGGCAGTATGCGCGATTTGTTGCAGATAACTGTGATCGACCGGACGTGAACCTTCTTCTGTCCCCAGATAGTGCCCATCACCGTGTGTAGGTAAAAACCAAAACATATTCAGACTCATAATTTTGCTCCTGCCTGCTGAGTGGGTTGCCAGATGCGTTGGCGAATATCGATTTTTTTCGGTACCAGACGGTTGTCATAAAACAGATCGGCGGTTTGCTGCTGTAATGCGGCGACTGTGTTACTGACGGGCGTAATGGTGGTTGGTGGGCGATGATCCAGCCAGGAGGCAATAACCGGTTCTGGCAGCCCAATGGTTTTAGCCAGCAGCGTGATGCTCTGCTGACGTTGGCTGAGCGTTAAGGCATCGGCCTGGCTAAAGGTGTCGAGGACGCCGAGGATAAAAGCGCCATTTTTCTCGGCATAAGGACGTGCGGCGAGATAAAAAGAACCGGTCTGCTTGAGGTTGGTACCGTCTTTCAGCACGCGAACGTCACCTTGCAGCAAGGCTGCGGAGTAGTACGGATCCCAGATAGCCCAGGCATCAACGTTTCCCTGTTCGAAGGCGGCACGGGCGTCAGCGGGCGTCAGATAAGTAGCTTGAATGTCGGTAAATTTCAGCCCGGCCTGTTGCAGGGCACGGAGCAGTAGATTGTGTGAACTTGAGCCTTTCTGGAAGGCGACTTTGTGTCCTTTCAGTTCTGCAACGGTTTGAATTGGGCTATTTTTCGGCACCAGAATGACTTCGGCTTTCGGCTTGGCGGGTTCGACGCCCACGTAGACCAGGTCGGCTCCGGCAGCCTGGGCAAAGATCGGCGGAATATCACCGGTGCTGCCCAGATCGATGCTGCCGATATTCAATGCTTCCAGCATTTGCGGGCCGGCTGGAAATTCTACCCAGGAGATTTTCGTCTGCGGATAGCGTTTTTCCAGTAGCTGATGGTTTTTTGCCAGCACCATGCTGATGCTACTTTTCTGATAGCCAATACGCAGTACGTCTGGTGCCGCGTCTGCGGCGTGAGCCAGTGTTGATAGAGAAAGCAGTCCGCTCAGCGCCAGCCACGAAGTGTGACGCTTTAGTAAATTAAACATGGGCCGCACCTCGCAGAGCGTTCAACGGTGGAAGTTGCACATCGCGGCGATGCAACGCCAGCCAGAAAGTGTCGAGCGCGCTGTCCAGGCGCAATTGCAGGTTTGGCGTAAACTGCGGCTTATGTTGATAATCGATGATCTGCGAATCGTCGGCAAAAACGCCGTGCAGGATCTCCTGGGCTTTGAGTGCGCTCAGCACCGGTTTCAGCGCGTAATCGACAGCCAACAGATGTGCAACTGTGCCGCCGGTCGCCAATGGCAGAACAACTTTTCCTTCCAGCGCGCGTTCAGGAAGCAGGTCGAGCAACGTTTTCAGAGCGCCAGAGTAAGCGGCTTTATATACAGGAGTGGCAACAATCAGTCCGTCAGCATCTTTTAACTGTTCGATAAACGCCTTCAGGGCTGGGCTGTCAAAGCGTGCATAGATCAGATCTTCTGGCTCAAAATTGTGAAGGTTCCAGTGGTAAACGTCGACATCCTGCCCGTTCAGTTTTTCTCGTGCATATTCCAGTAAGGCACTGGAGCGAGAGGGAAAGCGTGGGCTTCCCGCCAGGGTGATAACGCGCATAATTTATAAACTCTCCTTATAACTAATTGTTCGCTTTTATTTAACATTGATAACAATTTGTGCAGTCTGGCAGAGAGATTTTGTTTATCGAAATGATTTATACGGAATAGAAAAGCTGAAAAATGCATAAAACGAACCTCGGGAGGGAAACGTTTGCTATTTATTGCCACAGGTCAATTCCCTTTTTGCTCGCGATCGCACATAATACGCCCCCGGTTTGCACACCGGGAATCCAGGAGAGTTCATGTACTACCCCTTCGTTCGTAAAGCCCTTTTTCAGCTCGATCCTGAGCGCGCTCATGAATTTACATTCCAGCAATTACGTCGCATTACGGGCACGCCGCTTGAAGCGCTTGTCCGTCAGAAAGTACCCGCAAAGCCGGTTACCTGTATGGGGCTGACGTTTAAAAATCCGCTTGGCCTGGCAGCCGGGTTGGATAAGGACGGGGAGTGCATTGATGCACTTGGCGCAATGGGATTCGGCTCGATTGAGATAGGCACCGTGACGCCACGACCTCAACCGGGTAACGATAAGCCGCGCCTTTTCCGTCTGGTGGATGCAGAAGGTCTGATCAACCGTATGGGGTTTAATAATCTGGGTGTTGATAACCTGGTGGAGAACGTTAAGAAATCGCATTTTGACGGCATTCTGGGGATTAATATTGGTAAGAATAAAGATACCCCGGTAGAGAATGGCAAAGATGACTATCTGATTTGTATGGAAAAAGTCTATGCTTATGCTGGTTATATTGCGGTGAATATTTCCTCGCCAAATACCCCAGGATTACGCACGCTGCAATACGGCGAAGCGCTGGATGATTTGCTGACGGCAATTAAAAATAAACAAAACGATCTGCAAGCGATCCATCATAAATATGTTCCAGTGGCGGTAAAGATCGCGCCGGATCTTTCTGAGGAAGAACTGATCCAGGTGGCTGATAGTTTAGTTCGCCATAATATCGATGGCGTTATTGCCACTAACACAACACTCGATCGTTCTCTGGTTCAGGGAATGAAAAATTGCGATCAAATGGGTGGGTTGAGTGGTCGACCGCTGCAATTAAAAAGTACGGAAATTATTCGCATGTTGTCTCGTGAATTAAAAGGGCAACTGCCAATTATCGGTGTGGGCGGTATCGACTCCGTTATTGCTGCGCGTGAGAAAATAGCAGCGGGTGCTTCGCTGGTTCAGATTTATTCCGGCTTTATTTTTAAAGGTCCGCCGTTGATTAAAGAAATCGTCACCAATATCTGAACTTTGCCTTAATCAGACAACCAGGGCTTTATTTCTAGTCCTGGTTGTTTTATATTCCTTTACTGTTGCTTATTTAAACATTTTAGGCTTTTATTATTAGGGCAATTAACGAAGCGGAAAAAGGATACTACCGCGACGGCGATGATTAAGGAAAGGAGAGAAACTGATGCGAATTAAACCTGACGATAACTGGCGCTGGTATTATGATGAAGAGCACGATCGTATGATGCTCGATTTAGCCAATGGCATGTTATTTCGCTCGCGTTTTGCTCGCAAAATGCTCACCCCTGATGCATTTTCTCCGTCCGGTTTTTGTGTTGATGATGCCGCACTTTATTTTTCTTTTGAAGAAAAATGCCGTTACCTGGATTTAGCCAAAGAACAAAAAGCTGAACTGGTGCTTAATGCGCTGGTGGCTATTCGTTATCTCAAACCGCAGATGCCAAAAAGCTGGCACTTTGTAGCGCATACCCTTAACTGGTCTCCGACCGTGGGAGATGCTGCCTGTGTCTGGTTAAGTGATACCGAAGAACAGGTGAATTTGTTAGTGGTTGAACCTGGTGAAAATGCCGCGCTTTGTCTGCTCGCACAGCCTGGAGTCGTTATTGCCGGACGCACGATGCAACTCGGTGACGCCATCAAAATTATGAACGACAGACTGAAACCGCAGATCCCTGCCGACAGTTTCAGCCTGGAGCAGGCGGTTTAACTCTCCAGCCTGATTGCCGTTTTCGGCACACAACTGCAGCAAAGAATCGTCCCGTCATCACCAATTGCTGTTTTTTTCAGCGGGCTGACTTCACCTTCTACCAGTCGAATTCGACAGCATCCGCAAATCCCCGCCCGACATGAATAGGGTACACGGATCCCCTGGTTTTCCAGTTGCTCAAGTAATACCTGCTGATTGTTTCCGCGAAAGGTTTGTCCCTGCCAGTCAATAAGTAGTGTTGCATCAGGAGACTGTTTTTCCGGTACGGTATCGTCAGATTCTGCCGCGCCATAGACTTTAGCTGGGGCGGTTGCCAGGATTTCGACTTCATCGCCAACACGGATCACGCCGCTGTTACGGGCAATGAGGTTTTGACCGAAATCGACGTCGCCGTTATCTGGCGCAGTACGGAAAGTTTGCAGTGTAGCCAGCGGTTCACCAGACGGGTGCTTCTGACCTTTTTCTGGGCTGACGGTGGTAAAAATACAACGGCTGCAGGGTTTGACGACGTCAAAGATAACGTCGCCAATGCGTATAACCTTCCAGGTATCTTCTTCCCATGCCGCGGCTCCCGAGACTACGAGATTGGGGCGAAACTGCTCCATCTTGACGCTTGCCGGGCAGCGCTGTTGTACGTCACGCAGTGATGCTTCATTAGTCAGGAGATAAGGAAAACCATCGGCGAAAGATAAAGGCACGCCAGCGTGGCGTTTTACCCGACGCGTCAGATGCGGACCAACCCAACGCAATTGTACTTCGCGGGAGAAAAAGCCGCTGAGCCACTGGTTGATCGCCGCCGGTGCGATACGCGCGGTAAAATGGTTTCCCCAGACTTCCGTTGGTGCATCCTGCGTGGCGAAGTCGGCAAAACGAACCAGTGCGCTACTGCCGTCTGGAGCTGTGAGATGCAGCCCGTCATGCAAAGGTGAGGGGGTGAAGCGTACCATCTGTGGGAACTGTCGGGCGGTGATGAACGTTCCGTCAGGTTCGGTAATCATAAATATGCGATCAAAGGCCAGACCGCTAACGTCTGCCAGGGCATGTGTAAGCCCAATGCCGCGCATTGATTTAACCGGATGAATAAAAAGTCGGGTTAACGTTACCACTGTAAAGTCCCTCGAACGAAAATAAGCCTTCAACTTTATGACATGCGCGTGAGATTGGCTATAATGCGCAGCAATTTTCCTGGAGTAAAAGTGACATTATGAATTCTCTGTTTGCCAGTACGGCCCGTGGGCTGGAAGAGCTGTTAAAAACTGAACTGGAAAACCTCGGCGCCGTGGAGTGTCAGGTAGTTCAGGGTGGGGTCCATTTTAAGGGCGACACGCGGCTTGTTTACCAGAGCCTGATGTGGAGCCGCCTGGCCTCGCGCATTATCCTGCCGATGGGAGAGTGCAAGGTCTACAGCGATCTTGATCTGTACCTCGGTGTTCAGGCAATCGACTGGACAGAGATATTTAATCCGGGGGCTACATTCGCAGTTCACTTTAGCGGCCTGAACGATACGATTCGCAACAGCCAGTACGGCGCGATGAAAGTAAAAGATGCGATTGTCGATGCCTTTACCCGAAAAAATCTCCCGCGACCGAATGTGGATCGCGAATCTCCTGATCTACGTATCAACGTCTGGTTGAATAAAGATACCGCCAGTATTGCGCTTGATCTGAGCGGTGATGGTCTGCACCAGCGCGGCTACCGTGAGCGTGCAGGGCAGGCACCAATCAAAGAGACGCTGGCTGCCGCGATTGTTATGCGTTCTGGCTGGCAGCCGGGGACACCGTTACTCGATCCAATGTGTGGTTCCGGTACGTTGCTGATTGAAGCGGCGATGTGGGCAACCGATCGTGCACCTGGCCTGCATCGTGGCTACTGGGGTTTTAGCGGCTGGGCACAACATGATGAAGCTGTCTGGCAAGAGGTTAAAGCTGAAGCACAGGTTCGTGCGCGTAAAGGACTGGCGGACTATACGTCGCATTTCTATGGATCCGATAGCGATGCTCGCGTCATTGAAAAAGCGCGCAGTAACGCCCGTCGCGCCGGTATTGGCGAGCTGATGACTTTTGATGTCAAAGATGTGGCTAAACTGAGTAATCCGCTGCCGAAAGGGCCGTATGGTACGGTTATCAGCAACCCGCCATACGGTGAACGTCTGGATAGCGAACCGGCGCTGATCGCGTTGCACAGCCTGCTGGGACGCACGATGAAAAACCAGTTTGGCGGCTGGAACCTGTCGTTGTTCAGCGCCTCCCCGGATTTGCTCAGCAGCCTGCAGCTTCGTGCTGATAAGCAGTTCAAAGCGAAAAATGGTCCGCTGGATTGTGTACAGAAAAACTATCACGTTGCGGAAACGACAGCTGAGAGCAAACCTGCAACGGTGGCAGAAGACTATGCTAACCGTCTGCGTAAGAATATTAAGAAGCTGGAAAAGTGGGCGCGCCAGGAGGGGATTGAGTGCTATCGCCTGTATGACGCCGATCTGCCGGAATACAATGTTGCGGTAGATCGCTACGGTGACTGGGTAGTGGTTCAGGAATATGCGCCGCCGAAGACGGTTGATGCGCAGAAAGCGCGCCAGCGTCTGTTCGACATCATTGCCGCCACGCTGTCGGTGTTGGAGATCGCACCAAACAAACTGGTGCTGAAAACCCGTGAACGGCAAAAAGGGAAAAACCAGTATCAGAAGATGAATGAAAAGGGTGAATTCATTGAGGTTAGCGAGTACAACGCGCGCCTGTGGGTTAACCTGACCGACTATCTTGATACCGGTCTGTTCCTCGATCACCGTATTGCACGCCGCATGCTGGGCCAGATGAGCAAGGGTAAAGATTTCCTCAATCTGTTCTCTTATACCGGCAGCGCCAGCGTACATGCGGGATTAGGCGGTGCACGTAGCACCACAACGGTAGATATGTCACGCACCTATCTGGAGTGGGCGGAACGCAACCTGCGACTCAACGGGCTGAGTGGTCGTGCACACCGCTTAATTCAGGCCGACTGCCTGGGCTGGTTACGTGAAGCCAATGAACAGTTTGATCTAATCTTCATCGATCCACCGACGTTCTCTAACTCTAAACGTATGGAAGACTCGTTTGACGTGCAGCGCGATCATCTGGCGCTGATGAAAGATCTGAAACGTCTGCTGCGTAAAGACGGCACGATCATGTTCTCCAACAACAAACGTGGGTTCCGTATGGATCTTGATGGGCTGGCCGAGCTGGGACTGAAAGCACAAGAAATTACCCAAAAAACGCTTTCTCAGGACTTTGCCCGTAACCGTCAGATCCACAACTGCTGGCTGATCACCTCAGCCTGAAAGGAAAAGTAAATGTCATTAATCAGTATGCATGGTGCATGGCTGTCGTTTAGCGATGCGCCGCTTCTTGATAATGCAGAACTGCATATCGAGGATAACGAACGCGTCTGCCTGGTTGGCCGTAACGGCGCAGGCAAGTCGACGCTGATGAAGATCCTTAACCGTGAGCAGGGTCTTGACGACGGACGTATCATTTATGAGCAGGATTTGGTTGTGGCGCGTCTGCAACAGGATCCGCCGCGTAACGTGCAGGGTAGTGTCTACGATTTCGTCGCTGAAGGGATTGCAGAACAAGCGGTTTACCTCAAGCGTTACCACGATATCTCGCATTTGGTGATCACCGATCCGAGCGATAAAAACCTGCAGGAACTGGCGAAGGTTCAGGAACTACTGGATCATCACAATCTGTGGCAGTTGGAAAACCGCATTAATGAAGTACTGGAGCAGCTTGGGTTGGAGCCAGACATGGAGCTGGCATCGCTCTCTGGCGGCTGGCTGCGTAAAGCGGCGCTGGGCCGGGCGTTAGTCAGCAATCCGCGCGTATTGTTGCTGGATGAACCGACAAACCACCTGGATATTGAAACCATTGACTGGCTGGAAGGGTTCCTGAAAACCTTCAACGGAACAATTATTTTCATTTCCCACGACCGTTCGTTTATTCGCAATATGGCAACGCGTATCGTCGATCTCGATCGCGGCAAGCTGGTGTCATATCCGGGGGATTATGATCAATATCTGCTGGATAAAGAAGAAGCGCTGCGAGTAGAAGAGTTACAGAATGCGGAGTTTGATCGCAAACTGGCACAGGAAGAAGTCTGGATCCGCCAGGGTATTAAAGCGCGTCGTACCCGTAATGAAGGTCGCGTCCGTGCGCTGAAGGCAATGCGTAGGGAACGTGGCGAACGCCGAGAAGTGATGGGCACGGCGAAGATGCAGGTTGAAGAGGCGAGCCGCTCAGGCAAGATTGTCTTCGAGATGGAGAATGTTGATTACCAGGTTGAGGGTAAACAGCTGGTGAAAGACTTCTCCGCGCAGGTGCAACGTAGCGACAAGATTGCCTTAATTGGACCTAACGGCTGCGGTAAAACGACGCTGCTCAAGCTGATGTTAGGTCAGCTTCAGGCAGACAGCGGTCGTATTCATGTCGGGACAAAACTGGAAGTTGCTTATTTCGATCAACATCGTGCGGAACTCGATCCCGATAAAACCGTAATGGATAACCTTGCTGAAGGTAAGCAAGAAGTCATGGTTAATGGTAAGCCGCGTCATGTTCTGGGCTATCTTCAGGACTTCCTGTTCCATCCGAAACGTGCGATGACACCTGTGCGTGCTCTTTCCGGCGGAGAACGAAATCGTCTGCTGCTGGCGCGTCTGTTTTTGAAGCCCAGTAACCTTCTGATCCTCGATGAACCAACTAACGATCTCGACGTCGAAACTCTGGAACTGCTTGAAGAACTGATTGACGGCTATCAGGGCACCGTTCTGCTGGTGAGTCACGATCGTCAGTTTGTCGATAACACGGTTACCGAGTGTTGGATCTTCGAAGGCGGCGGCAAAATTGGTCGTTATGTGGGCGGTTACCATGATGCGCGTGGTCAGCAGACACAATATGTGGCGTTTAAACAGCCTGTAGCGAAAAAAACAGAGGAAGTTGCTGCCCCTAAAGCAGAAATTGTAAAACGCACGACTAGCAAACTAAGCTATAAACTACAGCGCGAACTGGAGCAGCTCCCCGTATTGCTTGAAGAGCTGGAAGCTAAACTGGAAACGTTACAGGCTCAGGTTGCTGACGCTGACTTTTTCAGCCAGCCGCATGAGCAAACGCAACAGGTACTCGCTAACCTGAGCGAAGCGGAACAAGAACTTGAGCAAGCCTTTGAGCGCTGGGAGTATCTTGAGTCTTTGAAGAATGGCGCATAATTAAAGGAGCACATATGTGCGAACATCACCATGCCGCGAAGCATATATTATGCTCGCAGTGTGACATGCTGGTGGCGTTACCTAGCCTTACGCATGGTCAGAAAGCGGCATGTCCACGATGTGGCACTACGTTAACCGTTGAGTGGGACGCGCCAAGACAGCGTCCCACTGCCTATGTTTTAGCGGCGCTTTTTATGCTGCTTTTATCCAACCTCTTTCCCTTTGTAAACATGAACGTAGCAGGGGTGAAAAGTGAAGTGACGCTGCTGGAGATCCCCAGCGTTCTCTTTTCAGAGAACTACGCCAGCCTCGGGACTTTCTTTTTATTATTCGTTCAACTGGTTCCCGCTTTTTGCTTGCTGACCATCTTGCTGCTGGTGAATCGGGTTCAGATGCCTGGCCGGCTTAAAGCCCGGTTAGCACGTGTCTTGTTCCAGTTAAAAAGCTGGGGAATGGCGGAAATCTTTCTTGCAGGGGTGTTAGTCAGCTTTGTTAAGTTGATGGCCTATGGCGATATTGGCGTGGGCAGCAGCTTCATTCCGTGGTGCTTCTTTTGTATTTTGCAACTACGCGCATTTCAGTGTGTCGATCGTCGCTGGCTGTGGGATGATATCGCACCCATGCCGGTTATTAAGCAAGTTTTAAAGCCTGGCGTTCCCGGTATTCGACAGGGGTTACGTTCATGTTCCTGCTGCACGGCTATTCTTCCTGCTGATGAACATGTCTGCCCCCGCTGTCAGACAAAAGGCTACGTTCGACGTAAAAACAGCCTACAGTGGACGCTGGCGTTATTGTTCACGTCGATCATGCTCTACCTTCCAGCCAATATTTTGCCGATCATGATCACCGATTTGTTAGGGTCAAAGCTGCCGTCAACGATTATTGAGGGTGTTGTTTTAATCTGGAGCGAAGGTTCATACCCGGTGGCTGCGGTAATATTTATCGCCAGTATTCTGGTGCCAACGCTAAAAATGATCGCTATTGCCTGGTTGTGTTGGGATGCGAAAGGGCATGGTAAACGTGACAGCGAGCGGATGCATTTCATTTATGAGGTCGTAGAGTTTGTTGGCCGCTGGTCAATGATTGATGTCTTTGTTATTGCGGTACTCTCTGCGCTGGTGCGCATGGGAGGGTTGATGAACATTTATCCTGCAATGGGTGCTTTGATGTTTGCTTTAGTCGTCATTATGACAATGTTTTCTGCGATGACGTTCGATCCACGTCTGTCGTGGGACCGTGAACCAGAACCAGATCATGAGGAGTCCTGACAGCATGGAATCTAAAAGTGGGGAAGCCAAAGTGCAGAAGGTGAAGAACTGGTCACCCGTATGGATATTTCCGATCGTCACTGCGCTCATCGGCGCATGGGTGCTGTTTTATCATTACAGTCATCAGGGGCCGGAAGTCACGTTGATCACGACCAATGCTGAAGGTATCGAAGGTGGTAAGACAACGATTAAAAGCCGCAGCGTTGACGTCGGCGTGGTTGAGAGCGCGACGCTGACAGATGATTTAACTCATGTAGAGATTAAAGCCCGTCTCAATTCTGGTATGGAGAAGCTGCTGCATAAAGATTCTGTCTTTTGGGTGGTGAAGCCACAGGTGGGACGTGAAGGCATCAGCGGTTTAGGTACGTTGTTATCCGGGGCTTATATTGAACTGCAACCCGGGAATAAAGGTAGCAGACTGGAAAACTATCAACTGTTGGACTCTCCTCCGCTGGCACCACCAGATGCGAAGGGGATCCGTGTAATCCTCGACAGTAAAAAAGCCGGCCAGTTAAGCCCTGGCGATCCGGTACTGTTCCGGGGATATCGCGTGGGGTCGGTTGAGACCAGTATGTTTGATGCGCAAAAACGTACGATCAGCTATCAGCTTTTCATCAATGCACCAAACGATCGCCTGGTGACAAGCAACGTACGCTTCTGGAAAGACAGCGGAATTGCAGTGGATCTCACCTCGGCAGGCATGCGTGTGGAAATGGGTTCTCTTACCACGTTGTTTGGCGGCGGAGTCAGTTTTGATGTACCGGAAGGACTAGAGCAAGGCCAGCCGGTTGCGCAGCAGGCCTCATTTACTCTCTATGATGATCAAAAAAGTATTCAGGATTCCCTGTACACAGACCATATCGATTACCTGATGTTCTTTAAGGATTCGATTCGTGGGTTGCAACCAGGAGCACCGCTTGAGTTCCGAGGTATTCGCCTTGGTACAGTAAGCAAAGTGCCTTTCTTTGCACCGAATATGCGCCAGGTCTTCAACGATGATTACCGCATTCCGGTGCTGGTACGTATTGAGCCTGAACGCCTGAAAGCGCAGTTAGGTGAAGATACTGATGTCGGTGCCCATCTGGCTGAATTGCTCAAACGTGGATTAAGAGGATCGTTGAAGACAGGGAACCTGGTAACGGGGGCTCTGTATGTCGATCTCGACTTCTATCCGAAAGATCCGCCGATTACGGGTGTGCGTGAGTTTAATGGTTATCAAATTATCCCGACTGTTAGCGGTGGCCTGGCGCAAATCCAACAGCGTTTAATGGAAGCGCTGGATAAGATAAACAATCTGCCGTTGAACCCGATGATTGAGCAGGCGACAAGTACACTGACGGAAAGCCAGCGTACGATGAAGCATTTGCAAACCACGCTGGATAACATGAATAAGATAACCGGTAGCCAGTCGATGCAGCAGCTTCCGGCGGATATGCAGAACACGCTGCGCGAGCTTAATCGTAGTATGCAAGGCTTCCAGCCTGGTTCCGCGGCCTACAACAAGATGGTGGCAGATATGCAACGTCTTGATCAGGTTCTGCGTGAACTGCAGCCGGTGCTGAAAACGCTGAACGATAAGAGCAATGCGCTGGTGTTTGAAGCGAAGGATAAAAAAGATCCAGAGCCGAAGAGGGCGAAACAATGAAAAAGTGGCTAGTGGTGATGATGGCGGTCTGGCTGACGTCATGCAGCTCCAGTGGAGAAAATAAAAGCTATTACCAGCTTCCCATTGCGCAGGGCGGTGTGCAGAGTACGGCCAATCAGGGGAACCGTCTGCTGTGGGTTGAGCAGGTAGCGGTGCCGGATTATCTGGCGGGAAATGGGGTTGTGTACCAGACCAGCGATGTTAAGTACGTCATTGCCAACAGTAATCTTTGGGCCAGTCCGTTAGATCAGCAATTGCGCAATACGCTTGTCGCCAATCTCAGTATGCAGTTGCCGGGATGGGTTGTTGCTTCTCAGCCTCTGGGAAGCACACAGGACACGCTTAATGTGACGGTGACAGGCTTCCATGGCCGCTATGACGGGAAGGTGATAGTGAGCGGCGAATGGCTGCTGAACCATCAGGGACAGCTGATCAAGCGTCCGTTCCACATCGAAGCCGTACAGACTCAGGATGGCTATGATGAGATGGTGAAGGTTCTGGCTGCTGCCTGGAGCCAGGAAGCGACGGCTATCGCTCAGGAGCTGAAAAGGATCCCTTAAGTTTAAATAATTGTAAATTTTACCGCCTCTGGTTTAGTGTCCGGGGCGGTTTTTTTTATTTTTTTAGCGGTCGAGATAGCTGTTCTGACAGCAAATTTTTGTACAAATGATTTACCAGCTAGCTCACAAATATGACACTGGCGTGAATTTTGCGCATTGACGGGCATGATGTTTCGGGGTATTCGTTTAGTGTGATTGCATACTTAGTAATCACTGTTTTCTTTTCCACCAGACCTAAAAATGAGGGAAACGAGGCATGAAGAGACAAAAACGAGATCGCCTGGAACGGGCACATCAACGTGGTTATCAGGCCGGCATTGCCGGACGCTCAAAAGAAATGTGTCCCTATCAGACGCTGAATCAAAGGTCATACTGGCTGGGAGGCTGGCGAGAAGCCATGGGGGATAGGGTGTTAATGGCCTGATTCTGTCTCTTTAGATAAAAGAAACCTCCGCACGCGGAGGTTTCGCCTTTTTGTAGGCCTGATAAAACGTAATAACGTCGCTATCAGACAGTCTACGTAGTCCTGAATCAGAACGCAGAAGTATCCTGGAAAAGACCTACTTTCAGATCATTAGCCGTGTAGATCAGACGGCCATCAACCAGCACTTCACCATCAGCCAGGCCCATGATCAGACGACGGTTAACGATGCGTTTGAAGTGGATGCGGTAAGTAACTTTTTTCGCGGTCGGCAGAACCTGGCCAGTAAACTTCACTTCGCCTACGCCCAGTGCACGGCCTTTACCTTCGCCGCCCAACCAGCCGAGATAGAATCCAACCAACTGCCACATAGCGTCCAGACCCAGGCAGCCTGGCATCACCGGATCGCCGATAAAGTGGCATCCGAAGAACCACAGGTCCGGGTTGATATCCAGTTCAGCTTCAACATAACCTTTGTCGAAGTTACCACCGGTTTCGGTCATCTTGACGACACGGTCCATCATCAGCATGCTTGGTGCAGGCAGTTGTGGGCCTTTTGCGCCAAACAGCTCACCGCGACCAGAGGCAAGAAGGTCTTCTTTTGTATAGGATTCGCGTTTATCTACCATGTTCTCTGTAAGCCTTATTTTATTGAAGCACGCAGGATAGCTAACACGTGTACGCTGAACAAGTCCGATCAGTTCGGAATAAATGCATTCAGCCAACGTAGCGGCCAGGGGAAACGATGACGACTTTCCTGTTGCGTTGCCGTAGCAATGCGCTCCTGGATAGTTTGCATCAGCGTTGTCTGGCCTTCACCATCCCACACAAGATTTAACAAAAGCGGCAGCGCATCGGTCACGTCGTCCACCGCCCAAATAGTGAATTTTTCTTCTTCAACGGCCTGTAGCAGAGCTGGTTGTAGACTCAGGTGCCTGACGTTGGCTGAAGGAATAATGACACCCTGAGTACCGGTTAATTCACGCTGCTGGCAGATAGTAAAGAAGCCCTCAATTTTCTCATTCAGGCCACCGACAGGCTGTGCGCGACCAAACTGATCAACAGAGCCGGTGATCGCAATGCTTTGATTTACAGGCACATCTGCGAGAGCGCTGATCAGCGCGCACAGTTCTGCCATTGATGCACTGTCGCCATCCACTTCGCTGTACGATTGCTCGAAAGTCAGTGAGGCAGAAAACGGGATCTGCTGTTCAAGCTGCAGCTCCGACATCAGGAAAGCCTGCATTATCATCATGCCTTTAGCATGAATATTTCCGCCAAGCTCGGCTTTACGCTCGATATCAGTAAATTCGCCATCGCCAATATGAACGACGCAACTGATACGTGAAGGTTCACCAAATGCGCGTGGATGACCCGGAAATTCAATCACTGACAGGGCATTGATTTGACCAATACGCTCACCTTCAGTCTCGATAAGGATCTGCTCTTGCAGGATCTCATCCTGCATACGTTCGGCGAGAAAACCTTCGCGCCATTCACGCTGTGCAAGCATCAGGCTGAACTGTTCGGCGTTGCAAGTATCCCCATCGCATAAAGGAGCTACTTCCTTAAGCTGTCGGATGATCCACAGTGGGTTAAGCGGCAAAGTATCCTGCTCACCGGTGTAGCGAACAGCTTCACGGATCAATACCTGCCAGGCATCAGGGGCGGGGTAAGGCAGAGCGTTGCGTCTGGCGGTATGCGTCACCCATTGACACCATTGCGTCATGGTTTCGGCATCCACTATCTGCAAATTATCTTCAAACTCGCTATAAATTGCCTGCTCTGCCAGTTCCGGCTCCATTTCCTGGAAGTCTGCCAGTGATTCGCGCTCTCCCACTAACACCACTTTCATTTTAAGCGGCATAGAAGGAACGGAGACAGGAAGTGGGCGAGACTCATCAAAGGCCACCCAGTCAAAGCGCTCGTGGCTGACAATGGCTTTCAGGCGCATCCACAGCAGTGGTTGAGCCAGAAGCGTGCGTAATGAGATAACCAGTATGCCGCCGTTGGCCTTATGTACCAGACCCGGTTGCAGGGTAATTTCGCCATTAAACTGGCGCAGGCAGCCAAACAGTTGTTCGGCTTCAACCCAGTCAGCATTTACCACCTGAGTTAAGGTCGCAAAATTGTCTTCTGCATTTTCTGCTTCACGGTAACGAATAGTGTGGCCAGAGATATCGTAGTGACCCCCGGTCAAGCTTCCGGCATCCGTGTGCAATGTGCGTGCAGCTGATGAAATAAGATTGAGATACTCAAGCTCTTCCGGCGCTTTCACCAGCATAAAGGAGGACGTCGTCCAGTGCTGAAGAAGTTGCTCTAGCGCAAATTGTAAACGTGGCTGAGTATCACTGAGTAAGGTGTCGGTTTCGTCAGTGACGTGCGGCTGTGCAAATATTTCCTGATAACTGTCGGTATCAGGAACCAGATCACGCCATGCAAGTTTCGTAATGGTCAAAGTTGATGTTTTTTAGTCTGTTGTAAAAAACGAGATTATACCGTAACCGTCAGCACTGCACACGCGGAAAGCACGGCTAAACAGATGCGATGACGCGCGACAGTTCACAGGCTGGATATTCTTTTCTTCAGATATCCAAAAAGCTGATATTCTGATAAGAGTTACACGGTAACATTGAGATCGCAATGAAATATCAACAACTTGAAAACCTTGAAAGCGGCTGGAAATGGAAGTACCTGGTGAAGAAGCATCGTGAGGGGGAGTTGATTACCCGTTACGTGGAAACCAGCGCTGCCGAAGAAGCCGTTGATTTGTTGCTAACCCTCGAGAATGAGCCGGTTCGGGTCAATGCCTGGATTGATGAACACATGAACTCTGCGCTGCAAAATCGTATGAAACAGACTATACGGGCGCGGCGTAAACGGCATTTTAATGCTGAACATCAGCATACGCGTAAGAAATCTATCGATCTGGAGTTCATCGTCTGGCAGCGATTAGCCGGACTTGCGCAACGGCGCGGCAAAACGCTTTCAGAAACGATCGTGCAACTGATTGAGGATGCAGAGCATAAAGAGAAGTACGCCAACAAAATGTCCACGTTGAAACAGGATTTGCAGGCATTGTTGGGAAAAGAGTAGGCAATGACATTTTCAATGTGTTGAGCAATGGTGTTCTTCAGATAAAAAAAACCCCGCTATGCGGGGTTTTTTTATAAGACGAAAACTTAAGCCTGAGGCTGAGTTACAACGTCTTTGATGCCTTTAACTTCGATCTCAACGCGACGATCCGGAGCCAGGCAGTCGATCAGTGCAGCGCGAGCTTTCACGTTGTCACAGGTGTTGCCGGTAACCGGGTTGGATTCGCCCATACCACGTGCGGAGATTTTGTCAGAAGGAATACCTTTAGAGATCAGGTAATCAACAACGGACTGAGCACGTTTCTCAGACAGACCCTGGTTGTAAGCGTCAGAACCGATGCGGTCAGTGAAGCCCAGAACCACTACGGAACCGTCTTTCGGATCCAGGTTGCTCAGCTGGCTGTACATCTGATCCAGAGCCTGCTGGCCTTCTGGTTTCAGAGTTGCTTTGTTGAAGTTGAACAGAACGTCAGACTTCAGGGTGAAGTGCTTGGTTTGTACTTCTGGAGCCGGAGCCGGAGCCGGAGCAACTACTGGAGCTACTTCACCCTGGCCGAAGCGGTAAGAAACACCAACGCTCAGCAGGCCGTTATCCGGACGACCACCAACGGTGTTCGCGTCACCGATGTTGTTGGTCCACTGGTATTCCAGACGGGTAGCGATTTCAGGAGTAATTGCATACTCTACGCCGCCAGCGAATACTGGGGATACACCAGTGTCGTGGTCTTTGAAGCCTTCGTTGTTTTTAGCGTCTGCACGCCAAACCATACCACCCAGACGAGTGTAAACGTCCAGATCGTCAGTGATTGGGTAACCCAGTTTAGCGGTCAGCTGAACGCCCTGAGCTTTGAAAGCGCCGTTTTGATGAGTAGAGTCGGTGTAGCCTTTGTACGGCATACGACCTAACCAATCGTAACCCATTTCAAAACCAACGTACGGGTTAACCTGATAACCACCGAACGCACCAGCACCCAGTTGGCTTTCATGGGTAGGACCAGCGTTGTTGATCTGGTTGTTGCCGATATCATGGTACTGAGACCAGCCCAGTTTAGCACCGGTGTACCAAGTGTTATCTTTCGGAGCGGCCTGCGCCACGGTAGCGAAACCAGCCAGTGCCACTGCAATTGCGATAGCTGTCTTTTTCATTTTATGCGCCTCGTTATCATCCAAAATTTGCCATGAATATCTCCAACGAGATAACACGGTTAAATCCTTCACCCGGGGACCAGTTCAATAGTTACTCTACCGATATCTGCGGCTTAAGCCGAGCACCCCTGGCGATGTAAAGTCTACAACGTAGTTGAAAACTTACAAGTGTGAACTCCGTCAGGCATATGAAAAAAAAAAGCTTGTATACACAATATTTAACATTTATGGATGATTAATTGTACTGCAAACATCGCGGAAACCGCTTCACACAGGCGTTCTCACAAAAAAAGTGTTAAAGCTCAAAGTCGAATTTGGACATGAAAAAAAATTCCAGGATAATTCCTAATTTTACTCAATGATACAAATTCGAGTGAATTTTTAGCCCAGAATGCTGTCTCCCGGCAAGAGACTGCGCACGAACAGGACGCATGATAAATCCCATCGCATTTCCCTCATCTGCAGCTTTTACCAGTTCAGAATGTTCATCTTCCGTTAATTCTTCGGTCAGCCAGCCGATTACCACACTGTAATTGCCTGTTCGCAAAGCGCGAACCATTGACTCCAACGTATGGCACGGTGAGAGTTGGCTAATTTGCATGACTTTTGTTAAAGGCAGCCCTGCAGACTGTACCCATTCACGGCTCAATTTTTGCTGAGGTGTAAGCCAAAGCTGCCAGCGCGATTGCTGCCCTAATTGCTGAAGCAGGGGGAGCAGCAGTAATTGCGTCATCATGGGCTGGTCCTCGCGATAGACCACTTCACTGATAAGCCCGGCGGTAACGTTCTCTGAAGAAACGCGTGCAATATTGCTTGATGTGGAAGAGAACGACGAAGAACGATTTGCGTAGCCTGAAGTGTACATAATCAATCCAGCCCTGTGAGTTACTGTATGGATATACAGTAACCCTGCTATCCATAAAGATCAACTTTATTTTCGGAAACTGGTTCGCAATTTTTCGCTGTCATAACAGCAAAAACAAAATTCATCTTGCTCCCTGAGAATAAGTTGCCTATTTTCGTCATTAACGGATCCGCTACTGCAAATCATTCTCTTATATTATGATTTAAAAGGATTTTTATGAAAAAGCTCTCTTATGACAAGATCTATAAATCACAAGAATGCCTGGCCTCTTTGGGGACGATTCGCTATCGCTCATTGTTTGGTAGCTACAGTCTAACGGTTGAGGATACGGTCTTTGCAATGGTCGCCAGCGGTGAGTTGTACCTTCGAGCTTGTGAGCAGAGCGTACAGTACTGTGTAAAACATTCGCCAGTCTGGCTGACGTTTATGAAGCGCGGACGACCGGTTATTCTCAATTACTACAAGGTGGACGATGCTTTGTGGCGAAACCAACAACAGTTGGTGTCTTTATCGAAGTTTTCGCTGGATGCAGCAGTGAAGGAAAAACAGAGCCGCTTTTTGCAACACCGCCTGAGAGAGCTGCCGAACATGACATTTCATCTCGAGACTCTGCTTAACGAAGCGGGTGTTAACGATGAAAGTACATTGCGTATGCTGGGAGCTCAAATGTGCTGGCTTAAATTACGGCAGATTAATCCTGCTCTGACAGTGAAAATACTCTATGCCCTCGAAGGGGCGATTGGCGGGGTCCATGAGGCGGCGCTCCCGGCGATTCGTCGCCAGGAGCTTGTTGAGTGGGTACGCTCACTTACTCCGGAACTGGAGTATTAGACGGCAAGGCGGCAATTTGCTGCTGGAGTCGCCTGATTTCCGGTAGCAATGCAATCAATAACCCAACTTGCTGAACGACCAGCGGTTCTTTACTGTCCGGGCGCGGTTCAAGATGCTGAATCCGTTGCTTCAGACCTTCAAGTGCCTGGTATACGCGTTGCTCATCAGCTGGCTGATGATGAAGCGCATCATCTACATAGCAGACGGCATCATCCAGTAACGCCAGAACGTCCGGGTTGGTCAGTTGTTCCCGGTGTGCACCCAGAGCCGAAATATAGCTGGTAAAAGTATGGTTGAGGCACAGCAAGCGGAATGCTGTTTCCCGCGTTTGCGCTGTGACGTCAGGTTCACTCGACATATTCGACACTACGGACGCAAGCTCAGCATCGCGATTATGTGCATCACGTCGGGCAATACGGTATGCGAGCCGATTATCACGACCCTGATGATATTGTTCGAGAATAGCGTCGAGGTAGCGACAGTTAGCGTCAGTTGCTCGTTCAATTACTCGTGGCAGATTACGAAAACGCCAGTCTGGCCAGATAAAACTGACGGCCGCCCAGGCGATTGCGCAGCCGATCAGCGTATCAATTACGCGTGGCAGGGCGACTTCGAAACCTTCGCCAAGCAGGTTAAAGCACAGCAGTACCAACAGAGTGATAAACATAGTTGCATGAGCATACTGTACGTTGCGAAATGCAAAAAAGAGCACGCCAGTAATCACTAATAGTATCAGTTGCCCTTCAAGTGAGGGAACGAACCACAAAATGGGCAAGCCGATGGCTATTCCCACTAGTGTGCCGATAATCCTTAGTGCCAGGCGATGGCGGGTGGCGTTGTAGTTAGGCTGACAGACAAACAGACTGGTCAGCAGGATCCAGTACCCATGGTTCATTCCAGTGATCTGAATAATGGCGTAACCGACGCAGAGCACCAGTGACATGCGGATAGCATGGCGAAAAAGGGCGGATTCAGGTGTGAAATTACGGCTCAGACGCAACCAGATGTCGCTGAAACCATGTGGGCTGTCATCAGCAAGCTGATTTTCTGATTCATTACGCGAGATTGCCTGAGCCTGTTCGGACTCAATGGTAGCCAGCTGTGCGTCGATGGCACGCAGGTTTGAGAGCAAAAATCCCAGTGTATTGAGCAGATCTGAAGGGGCACCGTTAGTGCGCATACGCTCGAGTGCGGCGTCTATATGCGTAAAGGCGCGTTCAAAGTGTGGATCGTGCTGGTATGGGGTGCGCAAGATAATGCAGCGCGACAACTGTGTGCAGGCTTGTCCCTGCATTGACATTAATCTCTGGAAGCGAAACATCACGTCGCTGTGACGGAAATGGTCGCGAAGCGTTTGGTATTGAATATGCGAGGAACTTGCGCGCTCGTGGATATCCTGTGCCACAAAATAATAATGCAGTGTACGACGTGTTCCCCGCTGCCCTCGGTCACCGCGCAAGCGGGTCAGTAATGACACTTTAGTTTGGTTTAGCGTGGCCATTAGTTGCCCATTGGCCAGCGCTAAGTCATAGAGCGGTGCCTGACTTTCATCTTCGATATCAGGATCGAAAAGACGCGATTTCAGCTCCAGATAGTGCGCTAATTGTTCGTAGCTACGAGCCAAATTATCCTGCAGGGGGCGGATCGGGAACAAGAGATGTCCGGTCAGCGTAAGCAGGTTGTACCAGATGGCGCCAGCGAGCAGAAGTATCGGTTGCTGATACCACTGATCATAGAGTGAAGTCCCCAGCATGGTATAAATCGCGATGAGCAATGCCCCAAAGGCGATTGTCGCATAACGCTGGCCTAATCCACCTAGCAGAATAAATCCGCTGGTGGAGATGGTTAATCCAATAGCAAAAAGCCATGGCCAGGGGAAGAGCAGTTCGACGGAGGCAGAGGCAATAAAGAAGCAGATCAGCGTAATGATCAAATTGCGTAGTCGTCCCGCAAGACGATCGTCCAGATCGGTAAGCGCAGCAGCAACCATGCCCAGTGTGAGTGGGATAGTGAGTTTTACGTCGCCCAACCACCAGGGCAGAGCCGTTGTGCCGCAAAGCGCGATGAATATCCGCACGTAATACAGCCAGGTGCTGTTCCAGGTATAGCGTTTGAGCAGAGGACTTAACATAAAGACCATGCGTCCTGATTATTCAAAGCGGCGACGCGCATTGGCTTCGCGAGCTGCACGGGCAGTTTCTACTGACACCACGCGACGTCCGACGGGCCAGAGTGCAATCGCGGCGATCTTAAAGTTCGCAATGCCTACAGGAATACCAATAATCGTAATGCACTGGGCAATACCGGAGACAATATGCATCAGGCACAACCACCAGCCGAAGAAAATCAGCCAAAAAATATTGAGTAATGTCCCGCCGGTATTCATCAGTACACTTTGACCTGCTGGGTTGAGTTCATCAACATGAATCGCTTCGTTGCCAAAAGGGAACAATGAGAGGCGAGTTATCTCCCAGCACGAACGGGTCAAGGGCAGGGTGAAAATAAGCACGATACTGACCAGCGTAGCCAGTAACCAGGCTAAGGTAGTGGCGAACCCGCCCAGCACAAAATTTAAAATATTCAGAACAGTACGCATAAACTCTCGGTTAACTCTGGTTTTCAGTGAATTTGGCAATTGTAACGTTTTTTTGGGCTGGAGCACGTTTTCTCTGGCGGTTACACTGATAAGTAAACCTCTTCGTGTGGATCCGCGTAAGTCTTATGGAACTGAAAGCAACTTCTCTTGGAAAACGTCTGGCGCAACACCCTTACGATCGAGCCGTTATTCTCAATGCCGGGATAAAGGTTTCCGGCGATCGTCATGAGTATCTTATTCCATTCAATCAGTTACTGGCTATACATTGCAAACGAGGCCTTGTCTGGGGGGAGTTGGAGTTTGTGCTTCCGGAAGATAAGGTTGTACGCCTGCACGGTACAGAGTGGGCTGAAACTCAGCGTTTCCATCACCATTTGAATACACTCTGGCAGCAGTGGAGCCAGGAGATGAGCGAAGTGGCAGCCGGTGTTTTACAGGAGCAACTGCAGGCGATAGCCGTTCGTACCGGGGAGAATAAATGGCTGACGCGTGATCAAACCTCTGGGTTACAACAGCAGATCCGCCGCGCCTTTGCCGCGTTGCCTCTACCGGTTAATCGATTAGAAGAATTTGATAATTGTCGTGAGGCATTACGACAATGTCAGGCCTGGTTGAAGGACATTGAAGTGTGTCGTTTACAACATAATCAGGCGTATACCGACGCAATGTTGGCGGAGCATGCTGAGTTCTTTGCACATATCGAATCCTCGCCGCTGAATGCGGCCCAGGCGCGAGCGGTAGTAAATGGTGAGAAATCACTGTTAGTGCTCGCGGGAGCCGGAAGCGGCAAGACCTCTGTTTTGGTGGCTCGCGCTGGGTGGCTGTTGATGCAGGGGGAAGCCGTTGCTGAACAGATTCTGCTGTTAGCCTTTGGTCGCAAAGCAGCCCAGGAGATGGATGATCGTATCCGCGAGCGACTGCATACAGAAGAGATCAGCGCACGGACATTTCACTCGCTGGCGCTACATATCATTCAGCAGGGCAGTAAAAAAGTTCCAACGGTAAGTAAGCTTGAAAACGATACTGCCGCGCGGCATAAACTCTTTATCACCACCTGGCGTCAGCAGTGCAGCGAGAAAAAGGCGCAGGCCAAAGGTTGGCGGCAGTGGTTAGAAGAGGAGATGCAGTGGACTGTGCCTGAGGGCAATTTTTGGGACGACGAAAAGTTGCAGCGTCGTTTGGCCACAAGATTAGATCGTTGGGTTGGACTTATGCGCATGCATGGCGGAGCGCAGGCTGAAATGATTGCCAATGCCCCGGAGGAAATTCGCGATCTGTTCAGTAAACGCATTAAACTGATGGCGCCGCTGCTTAAGGCCTGGAAGGGAGCTCTGAAGGAAGAAAATGCTGTCGATTTTTCCGGGTTGATCCATCAGGCAATTGTCATTCTGGAAAAGGGGCGCTTTATCAGCCCCTGGAAACATATTCTGGTCGATGAATTTCAGGATATTTCCCCACAGCGTGCCGCTCTGGTGGCTGCATTACGTAAGCAAAACTCGCAGACCACTTTGTTTGCGGTGGGGGATGACTGGCAGGCGATTTATCGTTTTAGCGGCGCGCAGCTTTCGTTGACTACCGCATTCCATCATACCTTTGGCGAGGGTGATCGCTGTGACCTGGATACTACATACCGTTTTAATAGCCGCATTGGCGAGGTCGCAAACCGGTTTATCCAAAAAAACCCACATCAGCTTGCGAAACCGCTCAACAGCCTGACGTCAGGGGATAAAAAAGCGGTGACGCTGTTGGAGGAAAGTCAGCTGGATTTATTGCTGGATAAGCTTTCTGGATTTGCGAAAGCTGAAGAGCGAATTCTGGTGTTGGCGCGTTACCATCATCTAAAACCCGCCAGTCTGGAAAAAGCGGCTACTCGCTGGCCCAGGCTACAGCTTGAATTTATGACTATCCATGCCAGTAAAGGGCAGCAGGCAGATTACGTTATTGTCGTCGGGCTGCATGAAGGAAATGATGGTTTTCCGGCGCCGGCCCGCGAGTCAATTATGGAAGAGGCGTTGCTTCCTGTTGTTGAAGACTTCCCTGATGCAGAAGAGAGAAGGTTACTGTACGTGGCGCTAACACGTGCGCGGCATCGGGTATGGTTACTGTTTAACAAAGACGCGCCGTCGTGTTTTGTCGATGAACTTAAACAACTGGATGTACCGGTAAGCAGAAAACCCTGATAAGCAGGCGGCATGTACCGCCTGCCTGACGATTATTTGAGGCGCTCTGCCAGGTAACGGGCGTAATCCGGGATCAGGATTTCTGTCGCATCGCTGAAGTTTGGCGACTGGATGATAAAATCGGCGGTAGAAACGTTGGTCGCGACCGGAATGTTCCAGACTGTGGCCAGGCGCAATAGGGCTTTTACATCAGGATCGTGAGGGACGGCATTGAGCGGATCCCAGAAGAAGATCAGCACATCGATTTTCCCTTCAGAGATCAGCGCGCCCACCTGCTGGTCGCCGCCCATTGGGCCGCTCAGCATAGCATTTACATCCATACCAGTAGCGCGTTGAATTAAGTTTCCTGTCGTTCCTGTCGCGTAGAGAACGTGTTTTTCCAGCAACGGTTGGTGGCGTTCTACCCAGCTCATCAACATCTGTTTACAGTGATCATGTGCAACCAGCGCAATATGCTTGCGCGCTGGCAAAGTGCGAGTCGTCAATTCCATAGTACAGCTCCCAAGTTAACCTCGTTACAGAGTACTGGAAGCACTTGACGCTGCAAGAGAAAGACAAAAAAAATGCGTATATGAACATAAATGTCATGAAGGTGGCTGTTTTTGCGCCCATTGCAAAAAGTTACTTCGCGTTTGTGAGTCGGCTTGCTGAAACCAATATTTTAAACGCTGCTCGGTGAGTGTCTGCGACTGAGGCGGAACCCGGTCCAGTTCAGAAACTCCGGAGAGCAATGAGCTGTCATCTGCCATCATGGGGGCAAATTGCGGTAACGAGGCATGCCTGGCGGCTTTGTTATAGCGCTCAGTCTCAATTTCATAATCCACGATTTTTGCCTTTGAAGTGATCGCCATAATATCCAGTTTCACTGGAATGGGCATGGAGTCCCCGTCAAGCAATTCGACGCGCGGGGCGCTATCAAAATGTGTTGCGTCACGCTCGTTGCTCAGGCGCGGAAGATGAAAATTAACCTGACTGACCATTTGAGTATTAAAGCTGATGACCAGTGGTGGGGAAATATAGAGGCGTTCTTCATGGCTGGACAGGCGGATAGTTTTCTCTACGCGAAAAACAAGCTGATGGGGGCCATTCTCAAGCTCAATACTGTCGGCACCACGCAGTAATGAGCTTGAGACCTTTTTTCCGTCCAGTACCAGTAGATCAATATCATTAGACAAACGTAGTGAGGTGGCCAAAACGGTTACCGGCAAACACAGGGCAATCAAGACTGTCACAATGCCGGCTCTCATAGGTTTCTCCTGTCCAGAAAATGCCTGAGTAAGATGTATCAAAATTTTTCGGTAATCATGTTTACTAACATATAGACATATTTGTCAGTTTAGCTCTCATGCGCCAGTATGGGATGAATGGTTGCAACGTCAGGTTTGTCGTACACTTTGCAAAACAGCCTGGAGGAAGATAATGAAAGAGACCGATATTGCTGGCATTTTGACATCCACCCGTACGATTGCGCTGGTGGGCGCGAGTGATAAACCCGAGCGCCCTAGCTACCGGGTGATGAAATATTTGCTCGATCAGGGCTATCACGTTATCCCCGTTTCACCCAAGGTTGCCGGGAAAACGCTGCTGGGACAGCAGGGCTATGCGACCCTTGCAGATGTACCTGAGAAAGTGGATATGGTGGATGTCTTCCGTAATTCAGAAGCAGCCTGGGGCGTTGCGCAGGAGGCAATTGCCATTGGGGCGAAAACTTTATGGATGCAGCTAGGGGTGATCAATGAACAGGCGGCTGTGCTGGCACGTGATGCCGGTATGGCGGTGGTGATGGATCGTTGTCCGGCAATTGAGATCCCTCGACTCGGGCTGGCGAAGTAAGCCTGTGTTATTGCCGAATGGCGCGTTACTTATCCGGCCTGCGGTTCGTGGCCGGATAAGACGCGTAAGCCCGATAAACGAAGCGTCATCGGGCAAGTGCTAAAATCAGTTGCGCAGGCGTGGAGCCTGAAGCTGTTTGCGGATTGTCCGCGCCAGTTCATCCATTGAGGGTTGCTCCGGATGCTCTTCCTGTAGCTCACTGCTCAACTGTGCTTCCGCCAGATACGTATGTACTGGCAGGCCATTATCATCTTCCATCACCACGTGATACCAGGGAGCGGCGCGAAGTTCGTCGTTAACCGCCAACTCATCGGGTGACGGTTCATCAAGCGAATATTCCGGGTCGATATCCACGACCACTCCGAGGTAACCTAACAGGGAATGGCGGACCTGCTGGCCGATACCGAATTTGCTGGCAATCATAGTCACCTCCCGGGAAATAGATACCCTTTATGTAAGGGTAATATTCCACTTTTCAAGTTACATGATGCGACAGGCAAACCCTTTCAGATACAGCCCTTCCGGGTAGGTAGCGATCACCGGATGATCGGCGGCCTGACGGAACTGCTCTATAAATTGTATATCACGACCAGCATCTATTGCGGCATCAGCGATGATTTTCTGAAATAAATCGGTGGTCATCAGGCCGGAGCAGGAGAATGTCAGCAGCATTCCGCCAGGATTCAGAAGCTGAATAGCCAGCATATTGATGTCCTTATAGCCACGACAGGCGCCCATCAGCTGGTTTTTGTTTTCGACAAACTTCGGCGGATCCATCACGATGACATCAAATTTCTCTCCGCGATCGCGATAGGCTCGCAGTAGTTTGAACACATCATCACGCACAAACTCGGCTTTAGTCAGATCCAGTTTATTCAGTTCAACGTTTTGTCTGGCGATGTCGAGCGCTTCCTGGGAGGTGTCAACGCTCACGACCTGGCTGCATCCCCCCATTAATGCCGACACGGCAAAACCGCCGGTATAAGAGAAACAGTTCAGAACGCGCTGATTTTCGACGTAGCGACGCGTCGCCAGACGACTGTCACGTTGATCCAGGTAATAACCTGTTTTGTGACCGCGCTGAATATCAACCAGCAGCTTCATACCGTGTTCTTCGATTGGCAGCAGAGCAGGGGGCAGTTCGCCGGTAACAGGTCCCTGCGTAAGCTCCATACCTTCTTTCTTACGTACGGCAACGTCGCTACGGTCATAAATGGCGCATTCAGGGAAAACTATCTGCAGGGCGCTAATCAGTGCGGCACGTTGATATTCGGCCCCTGCGCTGAGCAGTTGCAGAACCAGGAAGTTAGCGAAGCGATCAATGGTGACACCGGGCAGCCCATCAGATTCACCGGCAATCAGACGGTAGCTGTCCAGCCCGTCTTTCTTCGCCAGCCAGTCGCGCCACTTCTGCGCTTGTTGCAGACGACGGACAAAGAAATCAGTATCAATGGATTCAGATTTGTCGAATGTCCAGACACGCGCACGGATCTGTGATGCAGGAGAATATGCACCGCGTGCTAACCATTTACCCTGATGGTCAACAATATCGATGGTCTCACCAAGGTTGGCTTTGCCTTCAATACGTGCGACGGCACCGGAGAATACCCATGGATGGCGGCGAAGTAATGATTTTTCGCGCCCTTTAGCTAACACCATGCGGGGATATTGCGGAAATTTAGATTCAGTCATGCGGAGCAACCTCTCACAAACAGCGATGCGGGCTGGATGAGAACCAACCTGATACCGTTAAAACAAAATGGCGCGTAGGGTAGCACAGATGAAGGGGGCAATCATCAGAGTATGGTTGCGAGCATTTCAGCACAAAATGGAATCACAGCAGCACAGTTTCCTTAAAGCATAACCATTACATTGATATTTCTTCATATGGTTAAGGAAACACAATGAAAACAGTCTCTTCTCTGCTAGCCATCACGATAACGGCCATAAGTTTTAATGTAACTGCGGCATCAGCGTTCCGTATTAGCAGTACGGATATTACAGATAACCTTCAATTAACACAGAAACAGATTTTTAATGGTTTTGGCTGTAATGGTGAGAATATCTCGCCACAACTGAGCTGGCAAAACCCGCCAGCCGGGACCAAAAGTTATGCCATTACGTTATTTGATCCAGATGCCCCAACAGGAAGTGGTTGGTGGCACTGGACGGTGGTGAATATTCCAGCACACGTTCAGACTCTTCCATCTGGCGTTGGAAAAGATAAGTTACCCGCAGGGGCTATTCAGGGGAGGAATGATTTCGGTTATTCTGGATTTGGCGGTGCCTGCCCACCTGCAGGCGATAAACCTCATCGTTACCAGTTCACCGTGTGGGCGCTGAATACGGAAATGTTGCCCATCGATAGTAATGCGAGCGGTGCGCTGGTGGGTTTTATGCTTAACAGCCATGTCATCGCTAAAGCTGAATTAACGGCCACATACGGAAGATAAACTGAGGGACACACGGTGCAGGACGTATATTTCAAACATAATGTGCTTACCGCGGCAGAGGTAAACTCCAGCCAACTGCACCGCTTGCATCGTGTTAAGTTTTTTTCTGCGGCGATATGTCACATCACTCACGGTAGTAAAGTCATCATCCAGGATGATAACCGTCTGGTTGCCGGCACAGGCGAATTGCTTATTATCCCTGCAGATTCCTGTCTTGAGATTATCAATCAACCCGCACAGGGTGCTTTTCGTTCAGATTTGTTGCTACTCTCGCCTGAGATCATTACGCGATTTAAAAGTTCGTATGTGCAGGATTATCCCCCCGCGAAGCTAAGATCGTTATGTACACCAATGAGCCATAGCCTGGCGTTTATGTGGGCGAGTTTGCTGGATGCTGTGCGTAAGGGCCTGCCGGTAAAACTACAGGAACATCAGGCGATGGGATTACTTCTGGCTCTCTTGCATGAAGGAGCTGCCGGGCCACTTCTGATTGAGCGCAGTTTTAAGCTGGTGGAACAGGTGAGGCAACTCATTATGTTGTCGCCTGCTAAGCTATGGACAGCAGATGAAATTGCCGGTCGTTTAGCGATGGGCACCTCTACATTACGTCGAAGGCTACAGCAGGAATCACAGAGCTATAGACAAATTGTCGAGGAAGTACGTATGTCATACGCTCTTTCTCAGTTGCAGTCGACGAAATTACCGATTGGTGAGATTGCAATACGCTGTGGCTATATGTCTGGTTCGAGATTTACGGCAAGATTCCGCCAGCATTACGGGTGTCTGCCGAAGCAGGTACGTTAATGGTATTCACATTTACAGTGTGAAAGTATGCCCATTTACAATAAGAAGGAGAACCTCCATGTCGAAAGTCTGCATCATTGCCTGGGTACACGGTCGGGTACAGGGAGTGGGATTTCGCTATACGACGCAGCATGAAGCGCAGCGACTCGGATTAACCGGATATGCGAAGAATATGGATGATGGCAGCGTAGAGATTGTCGCCTGTGGTGAAAGCCAGCAGGTGGAACAACTGATGAAGTGGTTAAAAGCCGGTGGGCCACGCAGTGCCAGGGTAGACCGGGTTCTCAGTGAACCGCATCGCCCTGGCGACGAACTAAAGGGATTTAGTATTCGTTATTAAATACATTTTACCGGTTTTGGCAGGCCTGCGATTTTTGTCGCCTGTTTTGCCGGACCTTTGGGAAACAGGCGATAGAGATAACGACTGTTGCCTTTCTCTTCGCCAAACTTATTAGCCATCGCTTTTACCAGCATGCGGATTGCCGGAGAAGTATTAAACTCCAGATAGAAATCGCGCACAAAACGCACCACTTCCCAGTGTTCAGCCGAAAGGGTGATGCCTTCATTCTCAGCAATGACAACTGCCAGCGGTTCGCTCCATTCTGTAGTGTCTTTTAAATAGCCTTCGCTATCGGTACTGATTTCTTTACCTTCAAAGATCAACATATTTCTTCACTACGTTAGTCAGACTGGCGGCAGTTTACCAAAAAAGAAAGCCCCGCATAAGCGGGGCCGGGTAATACGTTTTGACGTCTTAGTCGCGGCTGGCGAAGCCCAGAATGCTCAGCAGGCTGACGAAGATGTTGTACAGCGATACATACAGGCTGACTGTCGCACGGATGTAGTTGGTTTCACCACCACGGATGATGTTGCTGGTTTCGAACAGGATTGCACCTGAGGAAATCAGAATAAACACCGCACTGATGGCCAGATGCAGAGCTGGCAGTTGCAGGAAAATATTCGCAACCATACCGATCAGCACCACCACAATACCAGCCATCAGCATACCGCCGAGGAAGGACATGTCTTTACGGGTGGTCAGCACATACGCAGAGCAACTGAAGAAGACCAGTGCAGTACCGCCCAGGGCCATAGCGATAACATCACCCATGCCTGCCGACAGGTAGGTGTTCAGAATTGGTCCCAAAATGTAGCCGAGGAAACCGGTGAAAGCGAAAGCTGACAGAATGCCAACCGGTTTATCTGCCGTTTTATACGTCAGGAACATCAGCCCGTACATACCTACCAGCGTCAGGATAAGACCTGGAGATGGCAGCATCAGTACCGTACTGGCGGTCGCCGTGATCGCTGAAAATGCCAGCGTCAGGCTCAACAGGAAATAGGTATTGCGCAGCACTTTATGCGTGCTGAGTAGCGATGTACGGTCGCGCGAAGAACTAATAATACGATCCATGAGTCACTCTCTTATGACAGATGTAATTAATGAAGGAGGATAATTAAATCGCTGGAAATGACACAGCGGTTTTACCCATCTTTACGCATTTTAACCCGCCAGGCTTAAGCATTTTATTTCAGCAAAAGCTCCTGAATTAGATGTTATCACTTATTGTCTGCAAATGTCAGATCGACATCTTATAGGTGGCTGAAAAATATTGCGTTATCACCTGAATCCTTTAAGAGTTACAGCGGTGTCATCATATAACAGAACAATAAGGTGAAGGGAATGGCTCAACATAGACCGAAGGTATTGACGTTTACGCTGTTGGCTGTCTGTTTGATGTCTATAAATGGTGTGGTATGGGCAGCAAATGTTCCTACAGGAACACCGCTGGCAGAACAACAGGAACTGGTCAGAAATAACGGCAGCGAGCCTGCATCGCTGGATCCACATAAAGTCGAAAGCAACGTTGAATTTAATTTAATCAGTGATATGTTCGATGGGCTGGTTTCTGTCAATCTGCAAGGGGAGATTGAGCCGCGCCTGGCGTCATCCTGGGAGAATAAAGACAATACCGTCTGGACCTTTCATTTACGTCCAGGTATTACCTGGTCAGATGGTTCAGCCATTACCGCACAGGATGTTGTCTGGAGCTGGCAGCGTCTTGTTTCACCACAAACTGCTTCGCCGTATGCCTCTTATCTCGGCAATATGCACGTCGCGAATGCACTCGACATTGCGCTTGGGAAAAAGGAGCCCGCTACACTGGGTGTAAAAGCACTCAATGACACCACCCTGGAGATTACCCTGACGCAGCCAACGGCTGCATTTCTGGCTATGTTGGCTCACCCGTCGCTGGTGCCACTGGATAAAGTGCTGATTAGCCGCTTTGGTGATAAGTGGACCAGGCCAGAGCATTTTGTCAGTAGCGGTGCATACAAGCTTTCTCAGTGGATGGTCAATGAGCGGATTGTTGCCGTACGTAATACGCACTACTGGGATGATCAGCATACGGTAATTGATAAAGTCACTTATCTGCCCATCAGCTCAGAAGCAGCTGACGTTAACCGCTACAAGGCCGGGGAAATTGATATTGTCTTTAGCGTGCCGGTAAACCAGTTCGCGCAGTTGAAAAAGACGATGGGAGATGAGCTGCGCGTTTCACCTCTGCTTTCAACCTATTACTACCAGTTCAATACGACTCGCGCGCCGTTTAATGACCCGCGTGTGCGCCGGGCGCTGAATATGGCGCTGGATAAAGAGATCATTGCCCAAAAGGTCATGGCGCAGGGGCAGCGTGAAGCGTGGGTAATCAGCCAGCCTGAAATTGGCGGTGTCAAACTGCACGCACCGGAGTATGCCGCGTGGCCGCGCGATAAACGCATTGCTGAAGCGAAAAAACTGTTAGCCGCAGCCGGTTTCGGTCCGGAGCATCCGCTCTCGTTAAATTTGCTCTACAACACTTTCGAAACGCATCAACGTATTGCGATTGCCGCATCGTCGATGTGGAAGAAAAACCTCGGCGTCGAGGTAAAGCTGCAGAATCAGGAATGGAAAACCATGCTGGACACCATGCACACCGGCAATTTTGATGTCGTGCGCTATGCGTGGATAGCCGATTATGACGATGCCTCGAGCTTCCTCAATATTTTCCGTACCGGTGATAGTGAGAACACCACTAAGTACAGTAATCCTGCCTATGATGAAGCGATGCTCAATGCGGCGAGAGCAGGCTCGCTGGACGAGCGAGGGAAATACTACCAGCAGGCTGAGGACATTTTGGGCGAAGATGTTCCGGCAATACCTGTTTATCACTATGTCCATACGCATCTGGTGAAGCCGTGGGTTGGGGGATTTGCTCCTGATAACCGTGGAAATTACTACACCAAAGATATGTTCATCAAAAAACATTAATCCAAAGAGAGCAAGATACGTGCTGAATAAACGGTCAATTTGTTGTTATTTCAGTCAATTAACATTATTTTGGCTGTTTTTCAGGCAAACGAACACTTTGGTGCTTTACAGGTCCGTTCGGGATGTTTATAGTGCGCCTCATTGGAAGCGTGGCCGAGCGGTTGAAGGCACCGGTCTTGAAAACCGGCGACCCGAAAGGGTTCTAGAGTTCGAATCTCTACGCTTCCGCCAAACAAAAGAAGGGGTTACCGAAAGGTAACCCCTTCTTGCTTTAGGCTGTTGGATACTGTTGGTATCTTTTCAATATTATGCAGCCTGCTACCGGGCTTTTGAGTGTGAATTTTCCTGTCCTTGCTCGTTCAAAACTGGCGTGGTTTTTATCTTTCGAACATAAGCCAGAAGCTGGTTTTCTGTTTTATCGCCTAAGAAACGTTACTTCTCCCGGCTACTGCTTTCGTAATTCGAAACTCTTTTGACTTTAGTATCGTGAAATGTACATCCACTGTGCACCAGTTGTATGGCGCCGCTCAGACGTGATGACCATTCTTGTAATCTGCTTCGTGTCGGTTTTGTTCTCCTCAATAATCGTACCTGTCAGCACGATTCTTACTTCTCCTTGTACACAAATCAAAATTCGCTAAAGGTTGCCTTACTTTTTATTAAATGATATTAATTATCATTATCATTGACGAATAATTATAATAATAAGAATACCTGGGAAGGGTGTGAGCTTAACGAACAACCACTTTAAAGTTAGGCATTTATTAGGGAATGGGTATGAGAATTAACAAGATCCTCTGGCCGCTAACCGCGATCCTTGTAGGGTTGAATAGTCAAGTATCAGCAGCCAAATCCACCGATGATAGCGGCGAGACCATGGTGATAGAAGCTACTGCTGAGCAGGTACTAAAACAACAACCTGGCGTATCGATTATTACCAGCGAAGATATTAAAAAGAACCCTCCGGTCAACGACCTTTCCGATATTATTCGCAAGATGCCAGGGGTAAATCTGACCGGTAATAGTGCATCGGGTACACGCGGTAATAACCGGCAAATTGACATTCGTGGCATGGGGCCGGAAAACACCTTAATTTTGATTGATGGTGTACCAGTGACGTCGCGCAACTCTGTGCGCTATAGCTGGCGTGGGGAACGCGATACCCGCGGTGACACCAACTGGGTACCGCCGGAACAAGTCGAACGCATTGAGGTGATTCGCGGCCCTGCGGCGGCGCGCTACGGTTCGGGTGCTGCGGGTGGGGTGGTGAACATCATTACCAAACGTCCCACCAACGACTGGCATGGTTCCCTGTCGTTATACACCAATCAGCCGGAAAGCAGCGATGAAGGTGCCACGCGTCGTGCCAACTTTAATCTCAGCGGGCCGCTGGTCGGCGATGTGCTGACTATGCGCTTGTATGGCAATCTGAATAAAACCGATGCCGACAGTTGGGATATTAACTCCGCAGCCGGAACTAAAAATGCGGCCGGGCACGAAGGGGTACGTAATAAAGATATTAACGGTGTGGTATCGTGGAAATTAAATCCGCAGCAAATCCTTGATTTTGAGGCTGGATATAGCCGGCAGGGAAATATTTATGCTGGCGATACGCAAAACAGCTCTTCTAATGCGGTTACCGAAAACCTCGCCAAATCCGGGGAAGAGACGAATCGCCTGTACCGTCAGAATTACGGCATTACGCATAACGGTATTTGGGACTGGGGACAAAGCCGCTTTGGTGTCTATTACGAAAAAACCAATAATACCCGTATGGATGAAGGGTTATCCGGTGGTGGTGAAGGGCGCATTTCGGCTGATCAGAGGTTCACTACCAACCGTCTCAACTCCTGGCGAACCAGCGGGGAACTCAATATTCCGCTGAATTTGCTGGTTGATCAGACGGTTACCGTTGGTGCGGAGTGGAGCCGCGATAGACTCGAAGATCCTTCTTCTACTGGCTTAACGGTGAGCGATAGTAATATCGGTGGTATTTCTGGCTCGGCTGCGGAACGCAGCAGTAAAAACCATTCCCAAATCAGCGCGCTATATATTGAAGATAATATTGAGCCTGTTGCCGGCACGAATATTATTCCCGGCCTGCGCTTTGATTATCTCAACGATTCCGGCGGTAACTTCAGTCCCAGTCTGAACCTCTCGCAGGAATTAGGTGATTACTTCAAAGTCAAAGCGGGGATTGCGAGAACCTTCAAAGCACCAAACCTTTATCAATCCAGCGAAGGTTATCTGCTCTACTCGAAAGGCAATGGTTGCCCAAAAGATATTACGTCCGGCGGTTGTTATCTGATTGGTAATAAAGATCTCGATCCGGAAATCAGTATTAACAAAGAAATCGGTCTGGAGTTCGCCTGGGAAGATTACCACGCCAGCGTGACCTACTTCCGCAATGATTACCAGAATAAGATCGTGGCCGGGGATAACATTATTGGGCAATCCTCATCCGGCGCATATATCCTCCAGTGGCAGAATGGCGGGAAAGCGCTGGTTGACGGTATCGAAGCCAGCATGGCGATCCCACTGGTGAAAGATCGTCTGAGCTGGAATACAAATGCCACTTATATGATCACGTCGGAACAAAAAGATACCGGTAACCCGCTTTCGGTCATCCCGAAATATACTATTAATAACTCTTTAGACTGGACTATCACTCAGGCGTTCTCTGCCAGCGTTAACTGGACATTATACGGCAGACAAAAACCGCGTACCCATGCGGAATCGCGCAGTGAAGATACTGGTGGTCTGTCAGGCAAAGAGCTGGGGGCTTATTCACTGGTAGGTACCAACTTCAATTACGATATTAATAAAAATCTGCGTCTTAATGTCGGGGTTAGCAATATCTTCGACAAACAGATCTACCGCTCTTCCGAAGGGGCGAATACCTATAACGAGCCTGGCCGGGCTTATTATGCCGGTGTTACTGCGTCATTCTGATCGCATTGTTACAGTCATACTGCCCGCGTATTGGCGGGCAGTATTTAGCGACTGGATTAATGACAGCTTGGGGTGTTATTCGCATTTTCACCGCTGATATCCAACAGTGCGCTGCGGAAAGAGGCGTTGAACATTGGGCCGTGCCCTTGCCCCGGAAAGTCCCAAAAGGTGGCATTGACACCTTTATCTTTCAGTATGGCGAGAGTGGTATGAATTTTCGTCAGCACCCCGGCAGCATGCGTTTCCTGGTTATCGCCTGGCGCCGCTGACCCTTCCATTATCGTCAGGTGCTTAGCGCAGTTTTGTGAGGGCTTGATCGCCGTGATGCGGTCCAGCAGAGAATCGTTGCCTCTGCCCAATGACGGGCTGGCGCTGTAGTATGCCTGGAAGTAAGAGGATGTCAGCCAGGAATCCAGTACGAACAGTCCGCCGTAGGAGTGTCCCCACAGGCCACGACGCTGTCGATCGATATTTAATCCTTGCTCCGCTTTTGCCGCAATACGTGTTTCAAGTAACTGACGGAAGTCATTGCTACCGCCGCTCTTACGACCCTGGCGACCACTTCTGGCGTTTGTTTTGCCGTTTTCTGTCGCTGCCGGCGTATAGTCGTAGGCCCTGCCATTGAGATCGAAGGGGAGGTTGGTCTGATATCCGACGACCACTATCACCGGTGGTGATTTGTCTGTCAGCTGTTCGAGCAGTTCGTCATTCAGGCGATCCATCACTGCGTTGCCGTCGAGCATATATAAAACAGGGTAGCCTGACGCTGGCGCGGTTTTATTCGGTACTGCCGTCCATACGCGATAATGGCGGGTGCCATCGGCGGAGTCGAACTGGTTGATGCTAAAGCGGTAAAACGCGGAGCCTTTATCGGCGATATTTGGCCCCAGCGGTTGCATATCCGGCTTTGCAAAAGTGTGCGCGCTATAAATGAGAGTGAGGCAAGAAAGAAGAGAAAAAAGCGCCTTGCGTGGGCGTGTCGAACGATACTCGCGGGCATACATCTGATAATTATTCCTTTTCCGCAGGTGACATTTTATTTTTTCATGAGCACATACAGTTGCCTGAAAGTGCTCGCGGGTCAAGCTAACCCTGCAGTAAGCCGAGCCCGTCAATCAGCGCGCCGCGCCACCATGCATAATCGTGGCCGCCGGTATAAATTGCGCAATGGCTGTCAACGCCGGCGTCAAGCAACCGCTGATGGAGTTGCTGAACGTGCGGCACCGTCGAACCCTCCAGAGAGCCCACGCACAGGCGGATACGCACGCCCTGCGGCGGGGCAGAAAGCAGATGCTCGCTCACCCATGAAATATCGCTTTCGCTAAATAGGTTTGGCCGGCTGGCGCCATCTGGCGTCCACCACATTGACGGGGAGTGGCTGAGCGCAAGACCGAAGGTTTCCGCCGCGTGGCGCGCGGCCATCAGCGCGCTGACCCCGCCGAGGCTCTGCCCGGCCAGTACGGTGCGTGAACGATCTGCCCAACGCCGCTGCGGTTGTTCAGCACGGAGCGCCGGTAGCAGATGTCTGGCGATATCTTTTATCAGTTCGCTGCGTCCGCCGAGTATTGCAGTCCGTTCGCACTCATCGATGTTATCGATGCCCAGCACGGCCACGGGAACGATACGCCCGTTATTGATGGCGGCATCAATTGCCGCGCATACGCCAAGGTGATCAAACCAGGTTTCGCCATCGGGCAGCACTACCAGGCCGAGAGGCTGTGTGTTATCAACATCAGGAAGATAGAGCCGAATCCGGCGGGATTGCCCGGCGACAATTCGTACTGAGGTAAGCAATTGCCCGGCGTGGGCGCTACCGCTCCATTCGGCCTGGGCGGGAGCCTTATCGAGCGCCAGAACAGATTCCTGCGCACTTCCCCGTACGTTGATGCCTGGCGTCTTGTTTAGTGGATCAGCCTGCCCGGCGAGGGCGGCAAAGCGACCTCCCAAATGAGCAATCGTCTCATTTGACGTACCGGGGGGAATTTCTACCAGCGAATAGGAGCCGCAGTAGCTTGCCGGCAAACGCAGCGTCAGAGTCCAGATACCCGTGTCGGGAATGGCGGTCATCAGCCCCTTTGCCACGTACTCTTTATCCGTCACCCGATTCAACCGCAGATAAACTCCCTGCAGTGGATGTCGGGCGTGCCACAGGAAGGTCACTTCACGCTCATCTTCCACGCCTTCAGCCGGCACAACCAGCGGTATATTCAGCGACTCAGCTTCGCGCCAGAAACGAGAAGGGTTGGTAATGCGGCCCGCGGCCAGCTGGTTGCGCAGGCTGGCGATGGCAGAGGGAGAGGCAGACGGATGTTGTGGCATGTTCAGCATTCTATCTCGTTAAAAATTTTGGATACCAGTATGGAAAACTCAAGCGGCTATTCCCGGAACAGCCGCTTGAGAGCGTGTTGATTAATGTCTTACGCGTGTAATAACTATCCCACGATATCCCCCGTGATGTCGCGTTGGCGATGTGGTTTATTACTGCCGACGCTGTCGTGCCATAAGCGGGTATAGAGGCCGCCCGCGGCTAACAGTTGTTCGTGGGTGCCGTATTCCACCAACTGGCCTTTATCGACAACGGCAATCAGGTCGCAGCGTTGCGCGGTGGTCAGACGGTGCGCCACAATCAGCGCCAGGCGCTTCCCGGTATGTGCTACCTCCGTTAACGAGGACATTAATCGCTCTTCGGACGTACGATCCAGACGCGACGTGGCTTCGTCGAGCAGCAGGATGTGAGCATTTGCCAGTTGGGCACGGGCCAGTGCAATCTGCTGGCGTTGACCCGCGGAAAGATCCGCGCCGCCGTTATTCACCGGCGTACGGAATCCTTGCGGCAGATTTTGCACGGTCTCAAACAGTCCCACACACCGTGAAGCGATCTCAACTTCGGCGTTAGTGCTGGAGGGTCGCGAGTAACGAATATTTTCCGCGATATCTCCGCTAAACAGCACCACATCCTGATCGACCAGCCCAACCTGGCGACGGTAATCGGCAAGCGAGGCATCCTCAATTAGCTTCTCGCCGATGCGGATCCTGCCGCTGGTGGGGGAATATAACCCGGCGATCAGCTTAATCAGCGTCGACTTACCGGCACCGCTGCGACCGACGACCGCGACGACTGTTCCCTCGGGGATAGTCAGGGTAAGCGAGTTTAGCGCCGGTTCAGGGGTATCGGGATAGCTGAACGTTACCTCTTCAAGGTGCAGCGCGCCGGTGGCTGGCTGTGCGGAAGAGGGCTCGACGTTCTCTGTGCCTTCGGTCGTCAGCAGTTCATCAATATGTTTACTGCTGGCTGTCGCTTGTTGCCAGGCGTCGACTATTCCTGATAGCTGCTGCACTGGTCCATAGAATTGCCCCAATAGCAGGAAGAAGGCAGCCAGCACCCCGGCAGTCATCTCACCTTCGGCGACTCGTGACGCGCCAACCAGCAGAACGGCAGCATAGGAAGCCTCAGTGCAGAAGGTCAGGAACGGGAAATAGACGGCAAGGTATTTTTGCGCACGCACGCGGGTAGCGCGGAAGCGGTCTGATAACGCGCGCAGACGGGCGGCCTCCTGCTCCTGCTGGCCGTGCGATTGCACGACGCGCAAGCCGGAGACTTTCTCCTGCAGGGTGCTATTTACTTTACCTATTTCCAGCCGCGCCTGTGCATAAGCGGGGGAGCTCAGGCGACGATAGAGCCAGGTCGCCAGTGCGACTACCGGCACTGCGCTTAATGCCGTCAGTGCCAGAAGCGGGTCGAGCCAGAACATAGCTGCGGCGATGGCAAACATTGTCACCAGGCTGGTGGCCGCACCGGCAAGGCCGTTTTGCAAAAAGCGGGCGAGAGAGTCGACATCAACGGTCATGCGGGTCAGGCGCGAATCGACATGTTTTTCATGCCAGGGCAAGCCAAGATGCAGCATATGACCGAAGCTACGTAAGCGCACCGTATGCTGGACCGACTCCGCAGCCCTGGCGGCGAAGACCGTCTGCAGCGAATAACAGCACCAGCTCACAACTACCAGACACAAGGCGAGCAGGGCGCAGAGGCCGATAGTCGACATGTCACCTGCGGCGACGCCCAAATCAATGCCGCGCTGCAGCAGTATCAGTACCCCGACGCCTGCCGCGGAATCGATCGCGATCAGAAGGGCTGCGATGACGAACATCCACGCCACCGGCTTCAGCAGTGAGGTAACTTTGCGGCCTTTACCGGCTAACGCTTGCTGTACTGCATTCTCCGGTACATGGGTCATACGGGCGACAAAGCTTTTGCCATCCCCCTCCAGCGCATCGTTTTGCTCTACAGGTATTGTCGGCCATAATTCGCTGTGCCCACCAGGGGAAGGTGCGAGGAAATCGCCGTCGCCGGTTATAAGGGCGCGGAAGGCCGGACAGCGCGCTTCAAGCTCCGCCTGGGTTCCAATATCCACCACACGGCCTTTATCCAGCACCACAATCCGGCTGGCTAACTGAAGCGTTGAGCGGCGTCGGGCAATCACCAGCAGCATATGTTCCTTGTCGGCATAGCGACCCAGAGCGGTATTGATCTCCGCTTCGGTCCCGGCGTCGACTGCCGAGGTGGTGTCATCGAGGACCAACACCTCTGGCGCAGTAATTAACGCCCGGGCCAGTGCGATTCGCTGCCTCTGCCCGCCGGAAAGATTGGTCCCGCGTTCGGTTAGCCGGGTATCAAAGCCTTTTGGCAAGGCGTTGATAAAACTGCTGGCCCCCGCTGCAGTTGCCGCGCGACGAATATCTTCTATCGTTGCCTGCGGGTGACCGTAGGCGATATTTTCCGCCACCGTACCGGCAAACAGAAAAGCATCTTCAAACACGACGCCCACCCGGCGACGAAGTGCCTCCAGCTTGAGGTCGCGAAGGTTCTGCCGACCTGAGCGGGTGTTAAGCCATATCTCTCCGGCGCTGGGATCGTAAAAACGCGCCAGCAGCATCAGTAGTGTCGATTTTCCGGAACCCGATGCTCCCACCACCGCCACGGTTTCACCGGCATGCAGGGAAAAGGAGACATCGCTAAGGATGCGTCTGCCATTACCGTAGTCGAAGCTCATTTTTTCCAGCTCCAGACCGACAACCTGGCCGTTGACTGCCTCAGTCCCGTCCTCCATTTGTGAACGGGTGTCGATCAGGGCAAATACCCGCTCCACGGAAGCCTGGGTTCGCTGGGCAATGACCAGAAACGACGCCAGCACACGAGTCGGCCCGGTCAGCATCGCGAGGAAACTGGCAAACGCCACGAAGGTTCCGAGATCAATCCGTCCGTGCATGACTGACCAGCCGCCGTAGCATAGCAGGACGATTTGCCCAAGTACTGGAAGCGCCAGCATGGTGGCGCCTGGCATTGCTTGCGAGATGGCCGCGCCGATGCGAACACGTACTATCTGCCGTGACTGGCGGTCCAGCCAGCGCGTTTCACGAAGCTCCGCCACGCAGGATTTCACCACAGAGATCTGTGCCAGCACTTCGCGCATATGTTCGGTGAGATTCGCCAGCCGGTCCGAGGCCAGACCGGTTTGTGAGAACACTCGCCGGCGGGCGCGTAGCGCGGTGATGGCCAGGCATGCCAGTACGCAAACGACGATTAGCGTCATTGCTGGTGACATCCACAGCATTACGGCAATTCCGGCGATGTAATAGGTGAATACTGCCAGCGGTACCGGGCACATCTGCAACAGAGTATGCACCTGCTGCAGATCACTGTTGGTCCGTGAAATCACCAGTCCGGTGCGCAGAGCGTCCTGACCCGCGCCATCCAGTTTCTGAATACTGTCGAAGGCCCGTCCCCGCAGGGTGTGCTGTACCCAGAGCGATAGCTCCCCGGCATAACCGCGGCGCACGTAGTTACCGATGAAATCAAAAAAGGCGATCAGCAGTAGCCCGCAGGCCAGCCACGGCAGGCGGGTAGGATTGCCTGCCAGCGCGTCGTTCACTGCTTGCCGCGTCAATAATGGCGTCAGCGCAGCCAGCAAAATGGTCGATACCGACGCCACTACCACGATGGTGCAAAGTTTCTTACGTTCCCAGCACACGCGACCAAGGCGAACTATCCAGGAGCGCGCAGGGGTGGGAGAGTGAGTCGCAGGCATTAAGCCTCCTCCGTCTGTAAAAAATACGATCCGGAACGGATCGAACTGCAAAAAAAGAGCGCCAGCGCGTTCCGGTCTCGCATCGGTACGGGAGAGTAGATCCGGGATTTGTGCTGGCGCATTATCTTCATGACAGCGTGGTGGCTATCCTTTTTGCGCCATCGCGATCAGGCTTTTCGCCACCTCAGTCGGGCAGGCTTGCGCCGCCATTTCCGCCGCCACCTCTTCAGAGGCGGCACGAAGCGCACGATTTTCAAGGAAGGCATTGATCATGGCGCTCGACAGGCCGCCGTCGCCGGGGATGATCCCGCAGCCGCGATCGACTACGGCGCGGGCATTCACTGGGCGATCGGCGCCTTCACCGAATACGATTTGCGGAATCCCGGTGTGGAGCGCCGTCAGAGTGTTACCAGCGCCGCCATGATGAATAAATCCATCGGCGCCGTTGAGGAAGACACCCATTGGGATCCAGTCGACCAGGCGAACATTTGACGGCAGCGAGCGCAGATCGGATCGCGCATTGGGCGACAGATGCAGGATGATTTCGGCATCGACTTCACTGGCGGAATCCATCACCCAGGAGATCAGGTCAAGACCGTCAACCATCGGTTTGACGGTCCCGAGGCTGACCAGCAGACGTTTACGGTCGGGCGTTCTCTCCCACCATTCTTCCCATACCGCGCCGCCGTTGTAGGGGACGTATTGCATAGGAATAACAGGCTCACCGTCGTTTTGCAGAATGCTCATACTCGGCGGCGTTACGTCGATCCATGCCATATCACGCGGCGCGGCCTCGACCCCGTGTCGGCGATAGGCGTCTGCGAGCGATCGCGTCACGCCTTTGATATGCCAGGGAGTATGGCCGAAGCCGACGGTCTGCATCACGACCGGTATGTTGTATTTGGCGGCAATCAGCGGCCCGACGACCCCAAGTGGAGGGTAGACGATGAGATCGGGTCGCCAGTGTCCGGCGAACTCCACCAGGTGGTCGGCCATCTCTTCGCTGAAGAACGAGAAGTTGCCCATTTTGGTACCGATGTTACTTTCCTTTCGCTGCGCTTCACGGCGGCGATAGTCGGCTTCAGAATCAAAACCGGGAGCGGCGTCAAACACCACCAGCCCAGCCTCTGCCGCTTTCTGGGCGAATTTTCCTCCGCTGGCGATCAACACTTCGTGGCCGTTAACGCGAAAAGCTTGTGCCAGAGACAACACCGGATACAGCAGCCCATAGAGAGGCGGGCCTACAAACAGAATACGCATGAGAAAATCCTTCTCCGCTTGACGAATTAAATCAGGAAGTCGACGCAGTCATGTGCCAGTCAGCAGGTCGTTAATTTTCGTTAAACCTGCTTTGCCAGATGCTGCGCCATTTTTGAGTTTCTCCAGCGTTACGCACGGCCCTGCCGACGACTACCTCGCAGCAGGCTATTCCGTGACGTACGCTGGAGAATCGGGAACTCCGTGTCCCGACTTCCATTAACGCTTGAGCGCCTTTGTCCTGTTGAACAGTCAAAACAGCGCCGTGCTGCCACGACGCAGTGTTCTGACGCATTTGTGCTGTGTGAGACCGGTCAACGAATCTGGAGATGTCCTTGATTCCTTAGACACACGGTTTGCATCATCCTGACGGAGTCGCCTTCGTTGGTCGGTAAGTGGAAAAAACGTCGTTGTTCAGGCGATGTTTGTTCCCTTACAGCCTCTGTATACCTTGCCAGATAAACCACAAACGCAAATGCTAATGATAATCATTACTAATATCATTTGAAGATTGCAACAATAATTTAGATCATTGATGAAATGGGAAACGCTTATCGGAAAAATCGCAGGTGGGTTTGAGGAGAGGAGACTGGCACGAAGCGCTGACCCGCTGCGGCCTGAGAAGAGGCTGAAGCGGTTACCGGTAACCTCAATGGCTGGTATCAGGACATGACCTTTCGAGGCATCCGTTATGCAGGTGCAGCGGCATAATAATCTGGGTAGAAAACATCATAGGGTATCGCTAAAGATTTACCGTTGATCGTTCTTTGTATTTATGTAGACAATTGTTGTGATAATTGTTGCTTAATTGATAGTGGCAACCATTACTACTCATGTGAACGACCAGCCATTGGTTGGAAGATAATCATCTGTATCATTCCAACTTTTTCCTGTTGGGGGATTGAATGTTTCTTTACTACATACACTCTTGGTCGATAGCTACTATGCCACGTGAGTTACATCGTGCCGATTGTTGGTACTTGTTAAGACAAGATCTAAATAACTTCACTCTGCTGGGGTCGTTCAAAGACTCTGCGGCAGCACTTAAAAAATCCCATGAAGTAGTAAGCAATAGAGTTATTCAATGCCCGTTTTGCAGCGAATAATGACTACAGCGCGATGGATAAGGCGGGTAAGTCCCGCAAAAAGTAACGGTGACCACATAGCCTGCTCATTGAGTGGGCTTTTTAATGACGGGTTTCTGCTGTAGATGAATAAGCGACTTTATGGCAAAGCTTCGGCAAGTTATGTATGACTGAATCAGAGCGCGTTTCACCCTCTGCATTGATAGTTCTCTCGTAGAATGGAGGTTGTTATTCAGATAAGTGGATGTTAGTTAATAATTATTTATATTCGTTGTTCTGTTCATCTTAGTCGCTATATATCCGAAAAACCAATAATAAAAGGTTACTTAATTTTGCGTCTATACTCACTAAGCCTTACAGATGTTCATATTCATTGATATGTAACATGCCAGTAAGACGTTGAGTGTTTGACTGATTTACCATCAAACTTTTGGCTGAATATCCTCACGAGGGAAATACAACTATGTCATTTGTAAAAACTAAAGATGGTGTAAACATTTTTTATAAAGACTGGGGAGCAAAAGAAGCTCAACCGATAGTATTTCATCATGGCTGGCCATTGAGTGCGGATGACTGGGATAACCAGATGTTATTCTTTCTGAATCAAGGCTATCGTGTTATTGCAATTGATCGTCGTGGCCATGGGCGCTCAGACCAGGTTAGCGAAGGTCATGATATGGACCACTATGCTGCAGACGTTTCTGCCGTTGTGGAGCATCTGGATCTTCGTAACGCTGTGCATGTTGGTCACTCCACTGGAGGCGGTCAGGTGGCTCGATATGTTGCCCAATATGGACAACCGCAAGGGCGTGTCGCGAAAGCCGTGCTGATAAGCGCTGTGCCGCCACTTATGGTAAAAACTGAAGATAACCCTGGTGGGACGCCCGTCAGCGTTTTCGATGAGTTCCGTCAGGCTCTTGCCGCAAATCGCGCTCAGTTCTATCTTGACGTGGCGTCCGGGCCCTTTTATGGGTTCAACCGGGAGGGGGTTGAGGCTTCAGATGGAACCATCCAAAACTGGTGGCGACAGGGCATGATGGGGAGCGCAAAAGCACACTATGAGGGTATTAAAGCATTTTCTGAAACCGATCAGACTGATGATTTGAAATCCATTACGGTGCCTGTTTTGGTCATGCAGGGAGATGATGACCAGGTTGTCCCTTATAAAAATGCCGCACTTTTACAGGATAAATTGCTCGTTAATAGCATTCTGAAAATATATCCGGGTTATCCACATGGTATGCATACCTCTCATGCAGATGTAATTAATAAAGATCTGCTGCAATTTATTCAGTCCTGAAAATGTTCTGAAGCTGGGGTTATTTTTTTTCTCGGCTTCAGAATATGCATGGTATTTTCATGTTGCGCTTTAATTTTTAGCTATGCATGTTATGCACTAATTAGTGCTGAAATTAGTCATCGATTTTGCTATGTTACGTGGCAGATATACGAGTAAATCCTGAAAATAAGAATGCTATCAGCCAAATACGTAATATGAAAATATAAGGAACTGAAATGGCGACAATAAAGGATGTTGCATTGCTGGCGAAAGTCTCAACAGCAACAGTTTCACGTGTTATCAATCAAACCGCATGGGTCGAACCCGTCACGCGTGAGCGTGTGGAAAAGGCCATGCGTGAACTCAATTACCACCGTAATGCCGCAGCGATTGCACTGGCCAAACGTAGTGGTGACATGCTTGGATTATTAACCGGTAATCTTGCTGATCCCTTTTTCGCTCGCCTTGCGCGTGGTGTGGAGGAAGTTTCACGCAAACAGCAATTTCGTCTGATGGTTTGCAGCGGTGGTCATGATGAAGGAATGGAAAAAGCCGGGCTTGATTTTCTAATTAATCAGGGGTGTGAGGCTATTGTGGTGCATGCCAGTAGATTGTCCGAGAAAGAGCTCCTTCGTTATGCGGCTCATTTCCCGGCGATGGTGATCGTGAACCGTTATATTGCCGGGATGGCCAATCGTTGTGTATGGCTTGAAAATTGTAATGCCGCTAAAACAGCAACACTTCATTTACTGGAAAAAGGGCATCGTTGTATTGCCTGTGTGACAACTGATTTGCCGATTATCGATCGCCGCGAGCGTCTGGAAGGATATCGCCAGGCGATGGCTGAATATGGCATTACCCCGGAAAAAAACTGGGTGATTAGCGTACCTTTTAACGAAGAAGGGGGGGAGCGCGCAGCGCATCAGCTTCTTAACTGCAATATACCTTTCACCGCAGCGGTGACGTTTAACGATGTGATGGCAGCGGGTATCATGCGCATCCTTCATCAGAAAGGGATTAATCTGCCACGTCAGCTTTCTATAGTCGGGTTCGATGATGTGGTAATGGCGCGTTATCTCTATCCGGCACTCACAACGATGCACTACCCGGTTGAGCGCATGGCGCGCTGTGCTTCGCAACTGGCGATACAACTTTTCAAGGGCGCAACTCAGCAGCCCAGCATCAACAAGTTCACTGCAGAACTGGTGATCCGGGATTCTGTTCTTCCTCTCCAGGTCAATGACTAAGCCGTCAAGGATTTCAATTGTGATCTGGTTCAAATTTAGTTATCTCATGTAATCGCTTACATGAAGGCGAATGGACGATCACATCAGGGAAAAGGGGGCTCCTCTACTCTTGAGCGACCTTACAGACAGGAGATCCATTTATGAATGCCTCTCAAAATCAGAAAAAAACACTCTCATTTGGTTTAGCGCTGATACCCATTGCAGCCATGCTGCTATTGCTGATCATTGGTTACGGCATCATGGGATTACGCATTGAACCCCTGCTGCTCTGTTCTGCTGCTGTAGCCGCAGGTATTGCATGGTGGCAGGGCTATACCTGGGAAGACATCATCAGTTCGGTGGTTGATAAACTCGCTAAAGCGATGCCGGTCATCATGATTTTGATCTGCGTTGGCGGGCTAATCGGAACATGGATGTTCAGTGGAACCATACCCTATATGGTGTACTGGGGACTTAAATTAATAAGCCCTGAATACATTCTGATCGCCGCATTCTTTTTGACCAGTGTGGTGTCCGTATGTACCGGAACATCATGGGGTTCAGCAGGAACGGTGGGGGTTGCGCTCATGGGCGTAGCTGCGGGACTGGATGTGTCTCTTGCCGCAGCGGCAGGAGCTGTTGTTTCTGGTGCTTACTTTGGCGATAAAATATCGCCTCTGTCTGATTCCACCAACTTTGCTGCGATTGTCGCTGATACGACTCTGTTCGAACATATTCAGCATCTGTTGTGGACAACTATCCCTTGTTTCCTGCTTGCCGCTGTGGTTTATCTGATTGCCGGCCATAGCAGTATGCTCGGTGAGGTCGCTACGCCACAGCGCGTCACCGATATCGTGAACTCCCTTGAGACTTTATATCACTTTAATATTGTTCTGATTTTGCCACCTGTCATTGTTTTATACGGGGCGATTCGCAAGAAACCTGTTATTCCTTTGATGCTGAGCGCATGCGTGCTGGCTCTGATTCTGGGTGTGATGATGCAGGGACTGAGCATCAAGCAAGGACTGGATGCCTTTATTGATGGATTCAAAATCGAGATGTTCCCGACCGGAGCTGAAGGGATCGTTGCTGATGTCCCACGCCTACTGAATCGTGGTGGCATGTTCTCAATGATGAGCACTATCCTTCTTGTCTTTTGTGCCTTTTCTTTTGCCGGTGCCTTAACACTGACGGGGGCGCTCAACATCATTATCAACCGATTACTGACGATTATTCATAGTGTTGGTCAACTGATCGCCGCGACCATAGCAACCACTATTCTGGTTACAGGGGCAACCAGCGACGGCAAACTGGCGCTTCTGGTTCCCGCTGAACTGTTCAAAGATGCCTACCGGCGCATGGGGCTGGATACCAAAAACCTTTCAAGGACAATTGAAGACGCAGGAACCGTCATTGAGCCTCTGTTGCCATGGACATCTGCAGGGGTATATATGGCCACTACATTAGGTGTCAGTACGCTGGAATTGCTGCCCTGGGCTGTGCAGTGTTATTCAGCCATCTTTTTTGCTTTGATTTATGGCTTCACTGGAATCGGTATTGCCAGGCTATCTCCCATGCCTGGAAAAGAGAAGACGACTGTGGCTGCAGAATAGGAAGGGACAATAATGGATTTTAATAAGATTATCGATCGCCACAATACAGGCTCGCTGAAATGGGATTTTATTGCGCGCTATTTTGGCGAGGATACAAATGAACTGTTGCCGATGTGGGTTTCTGATTTTGACTTTACCTGCCCGGAAGCTGTTCAGCATGCTTTATCCCAAAGAATTGAACATGGTATTTTCGGTTACAGTGAACGCCCGCAAACGTACTATGATTCCCTCATTTCATGGTTCTCGACACGGCACCAACTGAAGCTGCAGCAAGAATGGATCTGCAGTATTGAAGGCGTGGTTCCTGGGTTATCTTTACTGGTGCAAATGCTGAGTCATCCTGGGGAAGGGGTGGTGGTTCAGGGGCCTTATTATGGTTCATTTTCCAAAATAATATCTCTAAATGGCAGGCGGTTACTGGAGAATCCGTTACATGAGGATGCGGAAACGGGTTACAAAATGGATCTCATTCACCTGGAAATGTTATTTCGTACTGAACGCCCTCCATTGATGATTTTGTGTAATCCTCATAACCCTACCGGGCGTTGTTGGTCTGCCCAGGAACTGGAGCAACTACTCCAGTTGTGTGAGACCTATAATGTCACGTTACTCTCGGATGAAATATGGGCCGATCTGTTACTTCCTGGGGAACGATTCACCTCGGTTTTACATCTGGGAGAACGCTGGCATTCGCGAGTGATATCTGCAACTTCCGCCAGTAAGACGTTTGGTTTATCAACTTTACGCATAGCAAACTTTCTCATCCCGGCCCAGGGATTACGCGAACAATTTATACGCCGTCTGGATGCTCATGGACTGGATGTTTTCAATGCGCTTTCTATCGAGGCGAGTACTGCAGCCTGGCAACATGGTGCTCGCTGGCTGGACGAGTTACTGGGTTATCTGGCAGAAAATCGCCGATGGTTTGTTACACAGGTTAATGAATATCTCCCATGGGCACGAATTGTCCCCGCCCAGGGTACTTATCTGCTGTGGATAGATTGCAAAGAACTGGGACTGGATGATGAACAGCTCAAATGGGTAATGGTTGATGTTGCAGGCATTGCACCGTCTATGGGCAATGGCTTTGGGTCGGCCGGCAACGGTTTTATCCGCCTGAACCTGGGGTGTCCACGCGCATATCTCGAAAAAGCGCTAGAGGGGTTGAAGCGTATTGCATACATGCCTTCAAAGAAAGGGCATCCCATCCGTTAATCCAGAATGATAATGCTTTTATTCTTCTGCATAACCGTTGAAGTCTTAAACGTAAGGCCTGGCGGGGACTCTCGATATTGAGTCTGTATATACCGGCAAGGGGGAAGATAATCTCCCTTGCCGATAAAGCCCCGTTTTTATTACCCACTGATTTTCACCCTTTAATCGCCCCAGCCGTTGAACTTCGTCGCGCTGAGGCGATAGATACCCGTTTTAATAACAGAAGTTACAGCACTCCGGATGCATTTTCTGATTGCTATTGTGGCTTCGTTTTATGAGTTAGTGACGGGTAGAACATTATGAATTTTGATTGTTGGCGGTTGTGGTATTGATTGCTTTTATGGCCTGAGTTTTACGCCACGTCATTTATTGTTTATTAACGGTTGCCCTTACACTTTCTGTTGTTTAGTGGAAAAATTTTTTCATAAAAAATATACATTGCTTTTATTTTCATTGATTTTAATCATTATTTATTCTCTTCATTGTAAAAATTCCATTGTTTTTCACTCCCTCGGAATATGTTACCAGCGCTGAAGCAATCCGCAGGCAGAATATCCTGGTTTGCAGTGTAATTATCTATTAACAATCAGCAGAAAATTCTTATTTTTTACTAGGAAATAGATCTTCGATCTGTAAATTTGATCAAAGATCATATATTGCTCTATTATGCGTATGAAAATGACATGTACGACAAATACTACACAGCAATATAAAGAGGGATGAACTTATGGCTGACAGCTTTCAGAGTGAGGTGCCTAAGGCACGTATCAATTTAAAACTTGATCTGCATACCGGTGGGGCGAGCAAGAAAACTGAGTTGCCGTTGAAATTACTGGTTACGGGTGATTTCAGTAATGGTCAGGAGTCTGCGCCATTATCCGAGCGCGAAAAAGTGAATGTTACTAAAAATAATTTCGACGCTATTCTTTCCGAATATTCCCCAAAAGTGAATCTTACCGTTAAAAATACGCTTGCCGATGACGGTAGCGAGGACAATATTAAACTGACGTTCCAGAGTATGAAAGATTTCACCCCGGAACAGGTTGCCAGACAAATTCCACAGCTGAAGGCAATGCTTTCTATGCGTAATTTGCTTCGTGATTTAAAAGCCAATCTGCTGGATAACCAGACCTTCCGAAAGGAGCTGGAAAAAATTCTGCTGGACCCAGCGTTAAGCGCAGAACTGCGCAGCGAACTCTCATCCCTGGCACCAAAACAGCCGTAACCATCACAAAGAAATAACGGATTAACCAAGGAATGCTCATGTCTGTACAAAATGAAAAGACTGCTGGTGGCGAAAGCGTTGTACTGGAACGCCCTTTAGCCGGTGGGGTTTATGCGTCTCTGTTTGAAAAAATAAATCTGAATCCGGTCTCAGAATTGAGCGCGTTGGATATCTGGCAAGATTCGCAGGCGATGTCCGATGCCACTGCTGATGAACGTCTGACTGCCGGGATGCAGGTATTTCTGGAGTGTCTGACAAAATCAGGTTCAAAAGTCGAGAAATTAGACAAGAATCTGATCGACCACCATATTGCAGAACTGGATTACCAGATTAGCCGCCAGTTGGATGCGGTGATGCACCATGAAGAGTTTCAGCGAACGGAAAGTACCTGGCGGGGATTAAAGTCGCTGGTGGATAAAACCGATTTTCGCAGGAACGTGAAAATTGAGTTGCTGGATATGTCCAAAGAGGATCTGCGGCAGGACTTTGAAGACAGCCCGGAAATTATTCAGAGTGGACTGTATAAACATACCTACATCGATGAGTATGACACTCCCGGCGGAGAACCAATTGCAGCACTGATTTCTGCCTATGAGTTTGATGCATCCGCGCAGGACATCGCATTACTGCGTAATATTTCAAAAGTGTCCGCTGCTGCGCATATGCCGTTTATCGGCTCCGCTGGCCCGAAATTCTTCCTTAAAGACTCGATGGAGGAAGTCGCGGCGATTAAAGATATCGGCAACTACTTTGACCGCGCTGAGTACATCAAATGGAAATCTTTCCGCGATACTGATGACTCACGTTATATCGGACTGGTGATGCCGCGTGTACTGGGACGTCTGCCTTATGGCCCGGATACTGTACCGGTACGTAGCTTCAACTACGTAGAAGAAGTTAAAGGCCCGGATCACAACAAATACCTGTGGACCAACGCCTCCTTTGCTTTTGCCGCCAATATGGTGCGCAGTTTCATCAACAACGGATGGTGCGTACAGATCCGTGGCCCGCAGGCCGGTGGTGCGGTTCAGGATCTGCCAATCCATCTGTACGATCTCGGTACCGGTAATCAGGTGAAAATCCCGAGTGAGGTGATGATTCCGGAAACCCGCGAATTTGAATTCGCCAACCTGGGATTCATTCCTCTCAGCTACTACAAGAACCGCGATTATGCGTGTTTCTTCAGCGCAAACTCGACTCAGAAACCGGCGCTGTACGATACCGCAGATGCGACGGCAAACAGCCGCATCAATGCGCGCCTGCCCTATATCTTCCTGTTGTCACGTATTGCCCACTACCTGAAGTTGATCCAGCGAGAAAATATCGGTACCACCAAGGACCGTCGTCTGCTGGAGCTGGAACTCAACACCTGGGTACGTAGCCTGGTCACTGAGATGACCGATCCGGGTGACGAACTGCAGGCGTCACATCCACTGCGTGATGCCAAAGTTGTGGTTGAGGATATCGAAGATAACCCGGGCTTCTTCCGCGTGAAGCTGTACGCCATCCCACACTTCCAGGTGGAAGGTATGGACGTCAACCTGTCACTGGTTTCCCAGATGCCGAAGGCGAAATCGTAACCTAAGGCAGGAAGCCGATGAAAACGGAACAACCGTTATGGGGCAGGGGCCAGATGGTCTCTCCCCAACACTTCCAGCAACAGGCCGCGTATGCGGCCTGGTCAGTGGAATGCATCGCCCGCCTGGGCCTGGCTCATCCCTGGGGAATGATTAATGCCACTTTTGAACCGGATGCGCTGAAGCTGGGTCGCCTGCAGGCACGTCATCTGCACATCCGTTTCCCGGACGGAACGCTTATCGATACAGACAATGCTGACGCCCTGCCTCCGGCGCTGTCGCTTGAGAGCGAATCGCATGACGTGGTGGTGGAGTTGGCACTCCCGCTGCTGCGGGCGAACGGCGGCAATTGCCTGAAACCCGATGAAGTGGCTGAGCGCCCGGTACGTTTTCGCCAGCGCTGGCGGGATATCCGCAACACTTTTGGGGAAGACACACGGCAGATCGCCGTAATGCAACCGGAACTGACGCTGAGGTTTGCTCATCAGAACAACAGCGATTACCTGACCTGTCCGGTCGCTCGTCTGCAGCAGGACTCTCAGGGGACCTGGGAACTTGATGAGACGTTTCTTCCTCCGCTGCTGACCATTCAGGGCAGCCGCTGGCTGGTGACACAACTGGAACAACTGATGATGCAACTGCGTGCTCGTCTGAGCCGCCTGATGGCCATGCGTCGTGAAAGTAACGAGCGGATGGCTGATTTTGCGGTGGCCGATGTGTCCCTGTTCTGGCTGCTCAATGCCCTGAACAGTGCAGAGCCTGTGCTGGGACAGTTTCAGCGCAATCCGCAAAGTCCGCCTGAACGTCTGTATCCGGAACTCGCTCGTCTGGCGGGTAGCTTGCTGACGTTCTCGCTGGAACATCAGGTGAGTGCCATTCCGGTCTGGCAGCATGAACAACTGAATACCGTTTTCCCGCCGCTGTTTGACTTACTGGGCGATCTGCTTGAAGCCAGTCTGCCATCGCGGGTGGTCTCGCTTGAGCTGGACTATGACGCACGTCTCCACTTCTGGCAGGCCCGTCTGCATGATCCACGTCTGCGCGAAGGGGCTGATTACTACCTCTCCGTGCGCTCACCGATGCCGGTGGCGCAATTGCAGGAGCAGTTCCCACGCCAGTGCAAAGTGGGCAGCCCGGATCATGTCCGGAGCATTGTTAACTCTTCCCGGGTGGGGGTTCCACTGATGCCGTTGCGCCATGTCCCGGCTGCCATTCCGTTGCGCCTGGAAAACCAGTATTTCAGCCTTGATGTCTCTCATCCTCTGGCCACAGAAATGCTCCAGAGCGGCACCTGTATGTTTTACGTTCCGGGGATGCTCGGCGAGCCTGAACTTGAACTCTTTGCGGTACTGAGAACATGAGTGAGCGTAAACGCGGCACCGCCGCGTCCATTGATATTGATGCCCTGTTACAGGACACCTGGCTGCAGGTGATCAGCCTGCGTCACGGCCCAAAATTCCAGGATGGGGAAGGGCGTAAGCTGTGGGAGCGTTGTATCGCCGATGTCGAGCGAGTGCAGCGTGAGCTAAAAGCGAGCGAACTCGATGAGATCAGTTGCCAGCATATTCTCACCGCGCAGTGTGCGCTGCTTGATGAAGCAGTCAAAGGTCGCGGTGTAGACGACGACGCCTGCGTGCAGTGGTATGACATTCCCCTGCAGGGACATTTTTTGGGCACGATGGATGCCGGTGACACTTTATGTGACCGGATGCGCGATGTGCTGCGCGAAACGGCACCCGAGCATGTCGTTGTGACCTGCTTCCAGCGAATAATGATGCTGGGATTCCTCGGCAGTTTCCGCTCATTAAATGATCCTGAGCGCCAGAAACTCGTCAGCGCACTCAATGAGCATGTCAGGCCCTTCAGCTATCCACAAAACCATCCTGTTCTGGCGGAAAGTCGTTCCGGGTCAGGGATAGGCGACTGGTTGTCGTCGTGGCCTGTGCGTATTGGCCTGAGTGTGATTGTGGTCGCGGCCTTGTGGTGGGGGCTGAGTCACTGGCTCGATCAGATGCTTCTGACGCTGTTGCCGGGAGCCGTGAAATGAGTCCTGCACAACAGCGTGGACTTGCGTTGTGGGCCGCTCTGCTAAGTACGGTGGTCAGCCTGAGCTTTCTGCCCGTTTCCCGGCTGGTTTCTGTTCTCGTTTTGCTGGCTGCTCTGGGGCTTATTGCCGCACTCTGGTACGTCGCGAGCCGTCGTGCTGAACACGATATTACGCTGCGCCTGGATGACCTCCCGGAAGCCACATACCACCAGCCTGTCGTACTGGTCTGTGGCGATCTGCCGCTGACCTGGCCGCATCTTTCACAGGTGCTGACTGTCACGCAGGGCTGCTGGATCCGTGTAGAGGATTTTCAGGATCTGGAGCAGGTTGCCCGCCAGGTACTTTGGCTGCGACCGGACTGGGGCCGACAGTTGTCGGTGATGGTCAGTGTCTGTCCGCAGAAACACGCTGACAGCGAAGCGTTGACCAGTCGTCTGCTGGCTCTGCGTTGGCAAATAAGCCAGTTGCGTAAGGAGACCGGGCATTCTGTGCCACTGGTTCTGAATGGTCAGGTCGGCAGTGCGATGACAAGTGACATGCTCTGGCAAGCGGCGATCCCTGGCGAAGGCGTGAGGGTCTGGCGTGAATCTACCGCGCCCTGTTCGATTGCCGCGTGGGTCACCACTGGCGGAGCACCTGCGATGCAACAGCAAGTGCTGATGAACAGCCTGATGAGCTGGTTTCATCAGCATGTCAAAGCGGTTTTTATGGATGAGAATCCTGATGTTCCGGCCATTGCGCCCACGGCGGTGCTGTGGGGGATGGGACCTATTCTTGCTGGTAGCCTGGCGTCTTCGTCGTGGACCGCGTGGTTGTCCCGTCACACCGCTATGCAGCATGTGGCTGGCTGGCAACCGGTAGGAACTGACAGTACGGTGATAGCGCCGTTTCCGGATTTCGTTCTGCCTTTGTTGCCGGAAGGACGGGGCTTAACCCCGCGGGGGCGAACCTGGCGCTGTGCGCTCGGGATCTTTACCCTGGCCACCATCGCGGCGCTGCTCAGCAGCGGCTGGAACAATCGTCAATTGCTGCACCGCGTGAGCTTCGATATTGCTCGTTATTACCGTATCCCGATGGATGATTACGGTCTGAAAGCCGACGCCGTCGCGGTTCTGCGTGAGGATGCCGCACAACTGGATGACTGGACTCGTAATGGTGTACCGGCCCGGATGGGGCTGGGGTTGTATCAGGGTGAACGCCTGCGCCTTACGGTGCTGGATGCTATCCGCTCTTACGTTCCGCCGCCGCCGCCCAAACCTCAGCCGAAGCCAAAACCTGCACCGAAAATTGTGCGCCTCGACAGTATGTCGCTGTTCGACTCCGGCAAGTTCGTACTGAAGGCAGGCTCCACCAAAATGCTGATTAACTCCCTGGTGGGCATCAAAGCCAAACCGGGCTGGCTGATCGTCGTCGCCGGACACACTGACAATACCGGCAACCCACAACTGAACCAGACGCTTTCACAGAAACGTGCCGAAGCGGTACGCGACTGGATGCGTGACACCGGTGACGTGCCGGAAAGCTGTTTTGCGGTCCAGGGTTATGGCGCAAGCCGTCCTGTCGCAACTAATGACACGCCGGAAGGGCGCACGCTCAACCGCCGTGTCGAAATCAGTCTGGTCCCGCAGGCCAATGCCTGCCGGATACCAGGCAAACACCCGGCGCCATCGCAGGATGATGGCGCATCACAATTAAATGGAGAGTAATTCCATGGCAATTCCTGTTTATCTTTGGCTGAAGGACGACGGCGGCGCGGACATCAAAGGGTCTGTGGACGTTCAGGATCGTGAAGGCAGCATCGAAGTGGTGGCACAGGAGCATAACCTGTATATCCCGACCGACAACAATACCGGCAAGCTGACTGGCACCCGTATTCACACGCCGTTCTTGTTTACCAAGGAAATCGACTCCTCCAGCCCGTACCTGTACAAAGCGGTGACTACTGGCCAGACCCTGAAATCTGCGGAATTCAAGTGGTACAAGATCAACGACGCGGGCCAGGAAGTGGAGTACTTCAACACCAAACTTGAAAACGTGAAAGTGGTGAAAGTGAATCCGGTGATGCACGACATCAAGGATCCTTCTTACGAGAAGCACAACCACCTCGAAGCCATTGAGTTGCGTTACGAGAAAATCACCTGGACCTACAAAGACGGCAACATCATTCATTCCGATTCATGGAATGAGCGCGCCACCGCGTAAGTTACTCGTCATATTTCGCGCTGTAGCGGCGTTGGCGGTGTTCATGCACCCCGGTCACTTACTTATGTAAGCTCCCGGGGCTGCACTCGCTTGCCGCCTTGCTACGGCACGAACTATTTAGAGTAACAGCCTGACGGGCAGCCCATTCTGCCCGCTTTTTCTTCTTTGCTGAATGTCTGCAACGAGCGGGCTTTCAGCAAAGAACCCACAATCTGCCAGCCGACCGTATGCGCTTTGGTCCCCTTAACGGGAAACAGCGAGGGGCGGTAGCGTGTCCAGGAACCGACAAAGAGAGAGAGTCATGGAAAATCCAGCCATCCTGCTGCGACGTCTGAACCCTTACTGTGCCCGTGCGATGGAAGGGGCGGCGTCGCTCTGTCAGATCCGCGCCCATGCAGAAATTCTGCCGGAGCACTGGCTGCTGAAGCTGCTGGAGCAGGGCGAAGGCGACCTCACCGTACTGGCGCGCCGTTACGAATGGGATATGGATGCGCTATGGCAGGATTTGCTCGGCTGGCTGGAGAAACAGCCCCGTTCGGTACGTAGCCGCCCGCAACTCTCGGCAAGTATCCAGACACTGCTGCAGGAAGCCTGGCTGCTGGCATCACTGGCCGGGGAAGAGCACATTCGCAGCATCCATTTGTTGATGGCGCTGGTTGATAAACCCAAACTGGTTCGTTGCGATGGTCTGTGGCCGCTGCTGACGCTGGGGCAAAGCCAGATGGAACGTCTGCGTCCGCTGCTGGATGCACAATCAGACGAACGTCCGGACGTGCAGCTTGAAGCCGAACTGGCGCAGAGTCACGGCGGCGAGGTGGAATTTGCTGGTCGCCCGGTTGGGGCAGATCTGAAAGAAGGCGAACTCAATCCGGCCTTGCAGAACGCGCTGGACAAATTCACCCTCGATGTCACCGCCAAAGCGAAGGAAGGCAAAATCGATCCGGTGTTTGGCCGTGATACGGAAATTCGCCAGATGGTGGATATTCTCTCGCGTCGTCGTAAGAACAACCCGATCCTGGTCGGTGACCCGGGTGTCGGTAAAACCGCGCTGGTGGAAGGCCTGGCGCTGCGCATTGCCGAAGGGAATGTGCCGACATCGCTCAAACCGGTTATCCTGCGGACCCTCGACCTTGGTCTGTTGCAGGCGGGGGCGGGCGTGAAGGGGGAATTTGAACAGCGTCTTAAAAACGTCATCGATGCCGTACAGCAGTCACCGGTGCCTATTCTGCTGTTTATTGACGAAGCGCACACCATCATCGGGGCCGGTAATCAGGCCGGTGGCGCTGATGCAGCCAACCTGCTGAAACCGGCTCTGGCGCGTGGTGAGTTGCGTACTATTGCCGCCACCACCTGGAGCGAATACAAGCAGTACTTTGAGCGTGATGCGGCACTGGAGCGCCGCTTCCAGATGGTGAAAGTCGATGAGCCGGACGACGACACTGCGTGTCTGATGCTGCGTGGCCTGAAATCCCGCTATGCAGAACACCATAACGTACACATTACCGACGACGCGGTCCGAGCCGCCGTCACGCTGTCGCGTCGCTATCTGACGGGACGTCAGTTGCCGGACAAAGCGGTTGACCTGCTGGACACGGCAGCCGCTCGCGTGCGCATGAGCCTTGATACAGTCCCTGAAGCCATTGTGCGCCTGAAAGCCCGTCTGACGGCGCTGGAATTTGAAGAGCAGGCGCTGCTGGAGGATATTGCGGCCGGTTGCAACCGGCATGGCGATCGTCTGAGTGTTATAGAGCAGCAGCGTACGGAACTGGAAAACCGACTTCAGGAGCAGGAAAGCCGCTTCAGCAAAGAACAAACGCTGGCGCAACAGTTATTAGTCAGTCGTCAGGACATCAGCAATCAGGCTGAAATGCTTGCGCTTCAACAGCAACTGGAGCAGGAACAGCAGGGGGATGTGCTGGTGCAGGTGGATGTCGACACCCGCACGGTCGCCAACGTGATTGCGGACTGGACGGGCGTGCCATTGTCTTCCCTGATGAAAGACGAACAGGCTGAACTGCTGACGCTCGAAAATGAAATCGGCAGCCGCGTCGTAGGACAGGATCTTTCCCTCACTGCCATCGCTCAGCGTCTGCGTGCGGCCAAAACCGGCCTGACGTCTGAGAACGGCCCGCAGGGTGTATTCCTGTTGGTCGGCCCGAGCGGCGTCGGCAAAACTGAGACCGCACTGGCGCTCGCAGATGTGCTGTACGGCGGCGAAAAATCCCTTATTACCATCAACCTGTCGGAATACCAGGAGCCGCACACAGTTTCCCAGTTGAAGGGTTCGCCTCCGGGTTACGTCGGCTACGGGCAGGGCGGTATTCTGACCGAAGCGGTGCGTAAGCGCCCGTACAGCGTGGTGTTGCTCGATGAGGTGGAAAAAGCCCACCGTGATGTGATGAACCTGTTCTATCAGGTTTTCGACCGCGGTTTTATGCGCGACGGCGAAGGGCGTGAAATCGACTTCCGTAACACGGTTATTCTGATGACGTCGAACCTCGGCAGTGACCCTCTGATGCAGTTGCTGGATGAGCAACCGGGTGCGACTGAAAGCGATGTACAGGAACTGCTGCGTCCTGTTCTGCGCGACCACTTCCAGCCTGCCTTGTTGGCGCGTTTCCAGACAGTGATTTACCGACCGCTGAGTGAGATTGCGATGCGCACCATTGTCGAGATGAAACTCGGCCAGGTCAGTCAGCGTCTGAAGCGGCACTATGGCTTGAACACGCATATCGACGAGAATTTGTACGATGCGTTGACCGCTGCTTGCCTGTTGCCGGATACTGGGGCTCGTAATGTCGACAGCCTGCTTAACCAGCAGATTTTACCGGTGCTGAGCCAGCAGTTGCTGACCCACATGGCCGCAAAACAAAAACCGCAGTCATTACGCCTTACCTGGAGTGAAGAAGAGGGGATTGGGCTGGAGTTTGACCGCACACAAGGAGTGAGCGCATGAGCAGTAATCTCCCGATAAGATTCAGCCATAACCACCATCTGCTGTCAGTAAAAGGCTGTGAGTCAGAACCCGATGTACTGGCGTTTGAAGGCGATGAAGCCCTGAGCACGCCGTTCCGCTACCGTATTGAATTCACCAGTGCAGACCATGCCATCAGCAAAGAGATGATGCTGATGAAGGCCGGTTCACTGACGCTGCAGGCGCCGGTTGACCAGGGCTACGGTATTAAAATACAGCAGCCGGTGCGCGTCATTCAGGGGGTGGTGAGCGGCTTTGAACGTCTCAGCACCTCTAAAGATGAAACCCATTACGCCCTGACGCTTCAGCCGCGCCTGGCGCTGCTCGAACGTTCTCGCCAGAACGCCATTTACCAGGATATGTCTGTCCCGCAAATTGTGGAAAAAATTCTGCGTGAGCGCCACAACATGCGCGGCCAGGATTTCCTGTTCACACTGACCAGAGAGTACCCGCGCCGGGAACAGGTCATGCAGTACGGTGAGGACGACCTGCACTTTATCACCCGTCTGCTGGGTGAGGTCGGCATCTGGTTCCGCTTTACCACCGACACGCGCCTGAACATCGACGTGGTGGAGTTTTACGACAGCCAGCAGGGGTACGAGAAAGGCCTGACGCTGCCATCGGTCCCGCCGTCAGGCCAGCATTCAGAAGGCGTGGACTCGGTGTGGGGAATGGAGAGCCATCACCACGTGGTGCAAAAACAGGTCAGTACCCGCGACTACAACTACCGCCAGGCCACAGAAGACATGAACACGCAGGTCGATGCGACCCGCGGGGACACCACCACCTACGGTGATGCGTATCACTATGCTGACAACTACCTGACGCCGGGCAGCACATACGACCGCAATCCGTCCCCGGAGACCGGGGCGTTTTATGCCCGCATTCGTCATGAGCGTTACCTGAATGCCCAGACGCAGACCCGGGCTGTCACCAGTTGTCCGACGCTTTCCCCGGGGCAGGTACTGAAAGTCACCGGCGGGTATGAAGTGGCAGAGGTGTTCAGTCAGGGTGTGGTGGTGACGGCGATGCACAGCCATGCGCGGCGAGACGAGGACTTCGGCGTCAGGTTTGACGGTATCCCGGACAGCTCGGATTTTGGCTTCCGTCCTGAACCTGGCTCACGCCCGGTGATGGCCGGGACCTTACCGGCCCGCGTCACCAGTACCACCGAAAATGACACCTACGGGCATATTGATAAAGACGGTCGCTACCGCGTCAATATGCTGTTTGACCGTGACAACTGGGAGACCGGGTTTGAGAGCCTGTGGGTGCGTCAGTCCCGCCCGTATGCCGGGGACACCTACGGTCTGCACCTGCCGCTGCTGGCGGGCACCGAAGTGGCGATTGGCTTTGAGGACGGTAACCCGGACAGGCCGTACATTTCCGGCGTGCTGCACGACTCGGCTCACGGCGACCACGTCACCATCCGCAACTACAAACGTAACGTCCTGCGCACGCCGGCGAACAACAAAATCCGCCTCGATGATGAGCGCGGCAAAGAGCATATCAAAGTCAGCACGGAGTACGGCGGCAAGAGCCAGCTCAATCTCGGGCACCTTGTCGACAGCGAAAAACAACAGCGCGGTGAGGGTGCGGAACTCCGTACTGACGATTGGGTTGCTGTACGTGGTGGCAAAGGCTTATTGCTGACATCACAGGGGCAACCTAAAGCGATGGCTCAGCAACTCAGTATGGATGAGATTAAGCAGCAACTCTCGGATGCGCTGGCGCTTGTGGACTCACTGTCCGAATTGATGCAAACAGCAAAACTGGAACCACTGGACAAAAGCACTCAGCAGGGCTTTTTAAAACAGAGTGTCGACTCTCTACAACAACCCGTTATCGTTGCAGGCGCGCCGGGCGGGATTGCGCTTTCTACCCCACAACAAATTCAGCTTAGCGCTAACCAGAATCAGATATTAACGGCAGGTGGTAATACGGAGATCTCATCTCTCAAGCGTATGGCACTGGCAGCAAAACGTGGCATGACATTATTTGTGCACGAGCTGGGTATGAAACTGGTGGCAGCAACAGGAAAAGTCGTTATTCAGGCACAAACCGATGCCGCTGAAATTACCGCTAAAAAAGGGATCACCATCACCAGTACGGATGATGAAATACTGATCACCGCGAAAAAGAAAATCACGCTGCAATGCGGTGGCTCATATATCACGCTGGATGCCGGAAAGATAGAAAATGGAACGAGCGGTGATTTCAAGGTAAAGAGCGCCAACTTTGATTATGCAGGGGCGGCAAAACTGAATGCAACCTATCCAGGGTTTACTGCCTGTGAAAATGCTGCAACGGATGCTGCTGTACAGGGCAGCGCAACTGTCCCAATGAGTTGAGAATTTAGCCATGATAACAAGACTTTTTCGGGATGAAGCTTTGACACTAACGGAACATCAATATTTGGTCATTGATCGGATGCGTGTGAGTAATGTCCTTGATACTTTACCGCTCATTGAATTGGTTACTCCGCTGACTACCGCTCAGGCTCATCTGTACCCATGGTTGCTATCACTAAACTCCTTGTCGTCAGCGGAATGGGACTGGGTGGAAAGCCGATTCCGGCAGTCGTATGAGACTGTACAACCTTCATACTTTCTGTTGCTTAAAAGTGATCAACCAGAAGCCGTCGTCAGACATCATCTGATGAATTCATTATTTATCAACGATCAGCAGCGTCAAAAGCATATTCTGCGATATTACGATCCGCGAGTGCTCTTTCATCTTAGCTGGATTATGGATGCATGGAGTTTGTCCAATTTATTAAATGCTCATGACCTCACTGACTGGACATTCTGTATTAACTGGCAATGGCACACGCTTTCTTTTAGTGAAAATACGGTTCCAGAACCAGCGATACAGGACAAGAATCAATGGTTTGCATGTATTCAGAAAATTGGACTGATTAATGATGTACTAGCACGTATTTCCCCTGCTGAAGATATGCTTCAGCGGCAGCAGCAAAGCCGGGATATTTTCCAGTTACTCACGGTCGGTGAAGGCTGGCTTAGCGATCCTACCGATCTGTGTAAATTTGCCTGTGATGGCATTCAGTATGGCAAAGACTTCTATTACTCCAAATTTATCACCGTCCTGTTAGAAGACAGCAGGAATACTCCGGGAATGTATCGGCAGATTACCCGAAGCTGGGATCAGGAAAAGTGGCAGCTTGTTATGGAAGAAACAGCAAAAAAGATCAATAAGGGATAATCATTATGAGCCAGAGCAAGGGTTGTAATTTCTGTCGTCGTAGCGGTCTTGCGCTATTGCCTGTTCGTGCGGGGGTTAAAGGCATCGAAGATAATGTTCCAGATTTTCCATCTTCGTTCACTGCTCCAACAGTGGCTGCTCAGGGGGAAACAGCTTACACAACCCGGCTTCTGCGTGAAGGATTTCTCTATATCTGGAATGAACAAGCAGGAAGCTGGATAAATTATTTCACCACCCAGGAAGGCTATTATTATCCCTTGCCTGAAGAAGGCAGTGTTCCCCCTGCGGTGGCTAGTGGGAAAACAAGGCCCTGCATTACTGAACCTGCTGAACTGGCCGCTGCATCATTGATCACTTTGCCACTTTTACCGCCACCCTATAAAAACGGCGTGTACTGGTTTGCCTGGAGCGAAGTGGAGTGGACGGAGGCTGTTCGCAAAAAGCACGAAGACGCCGGGTATCGAGCTCAGTACATGCAGCGTTTTGATCTGGATAGATGGGTTAACAGTGGCAGTGCGGAAAACGTAACGAATATTACCGGGCTATCGGGGACGGTTGCGGAATATTGCGCCAGCGCGGATCGATGTGACATCAAACAATGGACCCCTCTGTACTGGAAGAAAGCGCATGCGCTTGAGGGAACCAATATGATCATGGCGGCAGAGTCTTTATCACCGGGGAAAGGTGGGATCATTGTACTTGATGATCCGGTCGCGGTAACGCAGGAGATTTCCTCGTTATGCAACTGGCGGCTGGATAGAAATTTCAGTAACAACGCGAAGTATGTACGCGGCCTGGCGCTCTCCTCGGCCCTTTCAGGGCTCCATGATGCCATGTGTACCCAGTTCGAACGCGACCTGCTGGATCAGAATGAAAGAACAGAGAATCAGGTACGCTACGGATGGGAAACAACCGGTGGCATTATGATCCCGTCCCAACCGTCACAGGCAGACAGCCTGCATACACTCAATGATCAGGTATTAGCATCCACGGTGGCGGAGCGCTGGTCTCCTTACGAAAAATACATCGATCGCGCTAAACAGAATGCCTTTCTGGCGGGTTTTAAAAAAGCGCTGGAGGCGTATGATCATAGGGTCGTGTCGCCGATGGTGGTCATGTATCTGGGGTGGCTTAAAAGCCAGTGTTTGCTGGATTACCTGAATCACAATTTCGATCCGCGGGATACTGCAAGCGGCGGCGTGTTTATTCAGGCCGTACAGGACTGCGTGAGCGGCATGCAGGATAAAAAAGGGGCATCTGAGTATCTCTCTGAGCAGTTAGCACAACCGTCGATAACAGCAACCAACATATTGCTGCGTGCTACGGTAATGAATAACACGGCCTGGGCACAGCAAGTCAACAGTGCTCTGTCAGTCAGCCGTTACGACGATCTGCCCTGGGATAAACTTGCGGATGGCTTTAAAGATATTACAGGCTATATGAAGGAAGGGATTCACCTGGTGATGGAAACTTATCTCAGTACCATCAGCAGCGTCCTACTGGCTGTAACGCGTAAATCGGTTGATGGCATTCTGATGCCTGCGCTGATTGCGCTGGCCTCTTCTACCGGACATGCTCTGAAAACAGTGAGCCTGACCGGTGAACGAAAGTATTTTGTCAAAGCCGTTTTGGAACAACTGGCCGGGTTGACGGATCAGGAAGGCCGGGTTGCCAAAGATCGTTTGCGCCATTATATCGATATCGAGATGCGGCGAATGAAAATTTCAGGGTCGGCGGTGGAGGGGCAGCAGCAAAGCCGTTTTATCGTGATGATCGATGCTGATGAAGCAAAGCAGCTGGCCTCATCGCCGCTGGAGGGCCGGGCTCAGGCGGCAGCCAGAACAATTCACTCGGTTGAAGAAATCAATGAGTCGGTTTTTCCAAAATACTGGCGGGATAAGCTTTCTATCGCCAAAGGGATGTCCACCCACAGGCTGGCAAGCGATGCCACTACTTCAATCCCCTTTGCCGGATGCACGCTGTCGATGGCGCTGCAGTGGAATGCAGTTATTGGCAGCGGCTTACCTGAAGGCTTTGAAGGAGGGAGTAAATTTGTTGCCAATATCGTCTCCTCCATCGGTGCTTCGGCGGAAGTGCTGAATAATGTCTGGCGAAATTTCAGGTTGATTCGGTTACGGGGTATTGTCCGGATACAGTTTGGGAGTGGGGTGGAACGATTTATTTCAACTGCATTACGTGGAGTGATGCGGATTGGTGCTGCTGCAGGGATTGTGGCTGTGGTTTACGATCTAGTCTATGCAGCCGATGAGTTATTCTTAAAGCATAATTACAGTATGGGTGTGGCGTATTTTGTCTCTGCTATTGGAGGAGGTATTCTCTGGGTTACGGCGATGGGATGGCTGACTTTGGGTCCTCTGGGGATAATTGTGTGCCTGGCTCTTGTCTTTGGAGCGGCGATCTTCTTGGCATCAAAAGAGAAGGATGAGATACAAAAGTGGCTGGCGGCCATGTGGTGGCGCCAAATCCCGGTTAATGATACAGACATACCAGCGATTATGCCGGAGACAGCAGAAATGGATTCCTTTAATAAATTGATGCAGCAAGAAGGAGCTACGGCATGATGAATTATACGGGGCTATATACTCCCTATAAATTAAACCGTCCTTTAACGGAAAAAGAAAGAGATGAACGCTTTTATCAGGGGAAGCGACGTAGAGTCAATACCATCAATAACGAGAGTTCTGTTATCAGGATGAATTCGAACTGTCTGGAAACTGTTTGTAAATATTATTCCGGTATAGGTGTTGCAGGATCAATGTTATTTCCTGTTTTTTTTATTTTGCTGATTGGTGTGTTTTGGGGGGGGTGTTCTGTTTACAATATTTTATCAGGTGATGGACTTGGAAGTGCGTTTGTTGAGTCTATAGCGACATTTGTATTTATTGTTTTCGCTTTTTTTATTGCCAAGCTTATTAATAAAGAATGGTTCAGGAAAACTCATTACCCGATTCGATTTAACCGAAGAAATCAGATGGTATATGTCTATAAAGTCAGCGGAGAAATACTCAGTGTACCCTGGAAGGATATTTTATTTACCCCGGCTAAGTCTCTGGGAAGAACCAGTGAATGGGGTATCGACGGACATATTCTTGCAGAAGATGGGGAAACGGTGATTGACACCTTTAGCCTGGCGGTTTCTTTAACGGCAGGCAAAAAGTTGCTGGGTGAGTACTGGGAGTTTATCCGTTGCTATATGGAAGAAGATTGCGTACAGGAGCTTTCGGAGCTTGTCACGCTATGCCCTCCGGTAGAAAAAAAGAGGGAAGGGTATATTTTCGGGTTGCAGTATCTGATGAAAATGAACTCCCGTCTGGAATGGATCTTTCTGCCGGTGATGTTTCCACTGGATCTTCTCGCCAGCTTTTCTCGCTATATCGCCATGCGCACCAGTAAAATACCGCAGTGGCCTCAGGAGGTGCTGGATTCCTGCCAGTCTGAGCACGATGACCCCATTGATGTCAGCGCAGCGAACAACCCGAAACACCTGTGGCGCTATGTGCTGGCTAATGAAAAACGGGATGTCTATGAAGCACGCTATGCCCGCCAAAAGATGGCCTATGAGTGTATAAAAGCAAAGCTGGATTTACGCTACAGTAAATAGGATGAAGTTTTCCTGAATAATACAGGTAGGTGTGTGATATGGATTATGATGGATTAATGATAAGTTATATTAAGTATCGTTTTCCTGATATTGAACTCGTAGATGATGAGCGGAAGTATCAACTACTTCAGAATGAAGAAATAGACCTTCAGGGGCGGCGAGTAATGGATGATGTTGCTGTTGTTCATCTAAGTTCTAATTATGCTGAAATTGTCGATAAATATTATTCTGTTAAGAGTTTTCTTACTGTTCCAACCCTGATGTTTTTTTTTTGCTTTTTTCCTGGGGGGGGGGATGTGGCTATTCTCTGACGATGTTTCAGGATCTTATGACCGGAAGAGCACGTGATACATTCTTTTGGAGCTTTGGGGTAATTATGGTGATTATTTCATTTCTACTTGCATGGGGAATGCTTAAATTGATGCGAGTCGAGTGTTTTCGCTGGACACATTACCCGGTACGTTTTGACCGTAAACATCAGCTAGTGCATGTATTCAGCGTTGATGGTGAGGTTTATAGCGTGCGCTGGAATGAGATTTTTTTACTACAGGATGCTATGTTCAGCGCAAATTTAAACGGAAATATTACGATATCCGGGGCCACGTATTAGCGGAAGACCGTAAAACTGTTCTGAAAACCTTCACCTGGCGGTATCCGCCAGCAGCAGAGAGCAGCTATATCCGCACTGGGAGTTTGTGCGTCGTTATATGGAAGAAGGTCCGCAGGCCGTGGCGGAAGTACTGAAGATAATGCCTCCGGTGGAAGGGCGACGCGAGGGCGTCTCTTTTGGTTACTGGTATCTGATGTTTAGCGCAACCTATGGTGCGCCAGTGTTTCTGGTGCCATTCCTGATGGTGCTGTATCTCGCCGCCTGGCCATTCCGGGTATTTGCCATGTACACCAGTAAAATTCCGCGCTGGACGGCAGAGGTAGAGTCAATGTGCCAGATAGACCCCGACGACCCCTGGGATATCAGCGCTGCACAAAATCCTTGCTCAATATGGCGCTGGATGCTGGGAATGGATAAGGCACACACTATGCTGGATAAGAAGCGGCAGAGTTTATCGATGGGCAAGTAACTCAAAGAGTTATCCTGGTGGGCGAAACACGTTGCCATCTTTTTAATGTAATTGTAGCGACTATTTTTATTATTTATTAGGGAGATGGTGCCATATACAAAATTGTATGCGCCTGATAAAAAATAATAATTTTTAACAGAATAGAGAAAGTGGAGGGTTATGCCAGGGAAAATGATGTAGGGGTTACGGAATCAATTATAAGGTCTCTATTGTTCGGGTTAATTATGTTTGTTTAGGATATGGGTAAATATTATCAAACTCTTGGTTGGCTATTTTAATACTGCTTGTATCGTTGTTAGGTGAAATAAAAATTAAGCACTAGTAATTTCTTTTTCGGGTTGGGTTTGTTGCAAATAATGAGAAAGGGGGAAGTGTGAAAGGTATTATTCGTATCGGAGATAAAACAACTCACGGAGGGCAGGTCTTATCCGGCTCTTCCGTGATGAAGTTTGAAGGAATTGGCATTGCGCGAAAAGGCGATCCTGTTAGCTGTCCGCGTGAGGGGCATAGTCCTTCTTACATCTCTGAAGGGCATCCAACGATGAAAGATAACGGTGTTGCAGTGGCATTTCATGGTTACAAATGCACGTGTGGCTGTACGCTAATTTCTTCTCTTGGCAATGCTACGACGAGTAAATAATGCCGATAGATCTCAATTGCACCCCTGAAAAGGCTATCCGACAGCCCGCACCTTCAGTAAAACGTTGGTTGATTGTTTTACTCGTACTGATCTCCATCAGCGGTCTACTGACTGCCTGGCTATGGCCTTCAGGAGTCTCGAGCCAAACCCCGTTATTCTGGCTTTGTTTTCCTGGTGCAGCGATGATTTCCTGGTTAGTTATTTTTGTCCTGCGCTGGGTTATTTATCTGGCTCCTGTGTTTAATGCTGATGGGTGGGATGATACCCGGCAGCAGGATATTGAGCAGGATATCTGGCGTGGGCAACGTAGTATGGTGATACATGCCCAGGTTGTTCATTTACCTCATGCGATTGCAACGGCATCAATATCAGCTCAATTGCTGATGACAGATGGAATATCTCTGCCGTTACAAGTGAACAATGCAACGCAAGCCATTATTCATCAGGCCAGATTTGATAGCATCACGCATCCGCTGGAACAGCGTTTAGAAAAACAACTTAAAGCGCTTTTGTTAAATGGACCGTTGCAGTCGGCTTTTCATCAATTACCGGCAAACAGTGAGCTGACGATTTTATTGCAGACCAATCTGGATATTGCCACTTTTCCTGAGCGTTTAGCACCGTTACAAAACCTGGTTGAGAAAAACATCGTCGCGCCTTTGCGTCTGGTTTTTGCGCAAGGTGATGGGCCTGGATTTATTGATAACTGGCTTGACAATAATGAAGACGAACAAGTGTTACTGGTGCTTGCGTTAAATCTGTCGACAAAAGAGATTGATGGTACAAGCGATGCTGCTGTAGCACTGCTACTACAAGGGAATGTTCATCAGCCATGGGAAGGTATTGCCTACCTCCATCGACCGGAACAGACCCATCAAGATCTTGGAATGGGCTACGCATTGCAACAGGCATTGTTATGGGGAAAATCCTGTGCGGAAGATATCCGCCAGATCTGGTTTTCTGGGATGGGAACCACGAATAAAGCAGAAAATATTTTTTCTCAGGCGGCAATACAATTCTCCTCAGCCGGTCAACACTGTGATATCGATCTTCGCACGGGAGATACTGAACATGTGTCTTCATGGCTGGCAATTGCTGTGGCGGCTGAAAATGCCCGGAGTTCGGGTAGCCCGCAGCTATTAATGAATGTATCGGAAAAACACCCTTTGCCGTGGTTTATCGTTATTAATCCGATCTTCAAATAATTCTTATCCTGACCAGTTTAATCCACAGTACTTTTCGTTTGTCTGATTTTGTTGTTACCCCGCCTTCCAGGAGTAAGTCGCAGTGAAGCGAATTAAAGAATTATTCAATAGTACCAAATTCCAGTTCTGGCTCATTTGCCTGGTGGTTCTCATGCTGGGATCGGGCATTTATCTGGTGCTAAAATTCCATCCTGATTGGATGTGGATAACACCAGATTCTGCCCATCAGAATATATTGGTGGTCACCGATATACTGATCACAGTGGGGATCCTGACATGGCTCCTGATTGTTCTTTTTTCCAGCCGGATCGCCGGAGGTCGGGAATATCTAAAGGCAAAAGCCCTGATATCGGCAAAAAACAGCGCTGTGTCACGGGGTGTCGAGAAAAAATCAGGCGGTGTTGATAAATACGGGATCCGTCAGTTTTGTTCCCATCTCCGCCGCCGCTACGGCCTTTTCTGGCGCCGTAAAGTTCGCCTCCTCTTAATCACCGGCGACGAAACCGCTATCGATCAACTGCTCCCCGGCCTGCAAAGCCAGCAGTGGCTTGAAGGCAACCGCACTGTTCTGATTTACGGCGGCAGTCTGACTGCTGAGCCCGCTAAGGAAAAATACGCCGCGCTGCGCAAACTGCGTCGTGGTCGCCCGCTGGACGGGATTGTCCGGGTCATTGCTGAAGGGCAAACGCTCACGCCGCAAATCAGCGACAGCGACCTGCGGGGGCTGGAAAAAATCAGTGAACTGTTGCGCTATTGCGCACCGGTCTGGCTGTGGAAACTGTGCGACAGCGACTGGTCGCAGACGAAGCGCCCTGAGCAGGCTGTCGGGGCAAGCTTCCCGCTGCGTGCAAAATAAGAGGATATTACCCGCCAGCTTGAGCGGATGCTACCGGAGTTGCGGGCGCAGGGTGTCAGTCAGGTCATTGAGAATAACCGTCACGACTTTCTGTTACGTCTGGGTCAGCACCTGAAAGAGGGCGGTATCAGCCGCTGGGCTCAGCAACTGGTGCCATGGTTGTCAGCCTCCCAGCAACGTATTCCGCTGCGTGGCCTGATGTTCAGCCTGACGGGAAGTCCATCGCCTGAAAACGTCGTTGCTTACGCTGATGTTGAGAATAATATCCCTGGATCGCGGCGTCATGCTCTGACCCTGCCGGTGACCTGGGATGGCGTCGTTGGCGACTGTACCCGCGTGCGCGGCCGCCGTGTCGGGCTGCCCTGGGAGCAGACGCTCGCCTGGACGCTGATGACCATCATCGGTGTCTGGATGGTGGGGCTGATACTCTCCTTTGCCATGAACTATGGACAGATTTCATCTGTTGCGGGAAAAGCCCGCAACCTGGTGGAACATCCTTCCGTTTCTGATTTTCAGCTGACGGCATTACATGAACTGCGAAACGACGCGGGTCGTCTGCAACACCATGTTCAGGAGGGGACCCCCTGGTATCAGCGCTTTGGTCTTGACCATAATCAGCAGCTACTTAATGCGATGCTCCCGTGGTATGGCGTCGCGAACAATCACCTGATCCGTGATCCGGCGAATATCTCCCTGATGCAGACGCTCACCGTGCTGGCAAATTCCGTCCCCAACAGTGACAGGCGTGCGCAACTGGCGAAACCGGGCTATGACCAGCTTAAAGCCTGGCTGATGATGGCCCGTCCTGATAAAGCCGACGGCGAGTTTTACGCGCAGACCATGAAAACCGTACAGCCGACGCACAGGGGCATTTCAACGGGCCTGTGGCAGAGCCTGTCGCCAGACCTGTGGGCGTTCTACATTTCCGAACTGCCCAATCAGCCGCAGTGGAAAATCACACCGGATGCTTCTCTGGTCAGTCAGAGCCGTCAGGTGCTGTTGCAGCAGATTGGCCGACGTAATGCAGAAGGGACGCTGTATGAAAATATGCTCAAATCGGTACGGCGCAACTTTGCGGATGTCTCACTGGAAGACATGACCAATGGTACCGATGCCCGACGTCTGTTTACCACCGATGAGGTGGTTCCAGGGATGTTCACCCGTCAGGCATGGGAAGGCGGTATTGAGCAGGCCATTGAGAATGCGGCCAACACTCGCCGGGATGAAATAGACTGGGTGCTGAGTGACAACCACAAGGCCGTGTCTGCGGAGCTCTCCCCGGAAGCGCTGAAAGCGCGTCTGACCCAGCGCTATTTCATTGATTTTGCCGGAAGCTGGCTCAACTTCCTCAACAGCCTGCGACTTAACCCGGCGCACAACATCGCCGATGTGACCGACCAGCTGACGCTGATGAGCGATGTGCGTCAGTCGCCGCTGATTGCCCTGATGAACACCATCGCCTGGCAGGGACAGGCCGGGCAACAGACGGAGGGCCTTTCTGACTCCATTATTAAGTCGGCGAAAGACCTGGTCGCCGGGAAGGATAAACCGGTGATTGACCAGTCGGCCACAGGCCCGCAGGGACCGCTGGATGACACCTTCGGACCTTTACTGACACTGATGGGAAAAAACAAAGCCAGCAATGTGATGTCTGCTGACAACACGCTGAGCCTGCAAACTTATCTGACCCGTATTACACGTGTACGTTTGCGTCTACAGCAGGTGGCGAGTGCATCTGATCCGCAGGAGATGATGCAGACGCTTGCGCAGACGGTTTTCCAGGGCAAGAGTGTGGACCTGACCGACACGCAACAGTACGGCAGCCTGGTGGCGGCAAGCCTCGGGGAGGAGTGGAGTGGTTTCGGCAACACGATGTTTGTGCAGCCGCTGACTCAGGCCTGGGAGACGGTGTTGCAACCGTCAGCCGCCAGTCTGAATGACCGCTGGAACCGCTCGGTGGTGGCGAACTGGCACACGGCCTTTGAGGGGCGTTTCCCGTTTGCGGCGAGCAAGAGTGACGCTTCTCTGCCGATGCTGGCCGAGTTTATCCGTAAAGACAGTGGTCGTATCGACCGGTTCCTGACCACCGAGCTCAATGGCGTACTGCACAAAGAGGGGAGTCAGTGGGTGCCGGACACTGCACACAGCCAGGGGCTGATTTTTAATCCGGCTTTTCTGCGGGCGGTGAATCAACTGAGTCAACTGTCGGACATTCTGTTTACTGACGGCAGCCAGGGGATAAGTTTTGAGCTACAGGCCCGCCCGGCAGCGCAGGTGGTGGAAACCCAGTTAACGATTGACGGACAGAAGTTGCATTACTTTAACCAGATGGCCGACTGGCAGTCTTTCCGCTGGCCGGGCGAAACCTGGAAGCCGGGAACGATGCTGACCTGGACGTCGACCAGCGCCGGTGCGCGGCTGTTCGGGGATTACGGCGGCACCTGGGGCTTTATTCGCTGGCTGGAGCAGGGTAAACGCCAGCAGCTTGATCGCAGCCAGTGGATGCTGAGCTTTACCGCGCCAGACGGAAGAACGCTGCAGTGGGTGCTGCGCTCACAACTCGGAAACGGACCGCTGGCACTGCTGACGTTGCGTAACTTCAGTCTGCCAGAGCAGATATTCAGTGTGGATGCCTCTGCGACCTTGCAGACTCTGGACAGTGCCGGGAATTCAGCCATGGAGGGAATGGAATAATGGCGACATTACAAAGCGTACTTTATGCCTGCGGTGCTGATGAGCAGACTTTGCTGACAAGTGCGCGGTCACACAGCACTCAGTGGGCGCGCTGGCTGGAGCCGATTAGCGACAATGAGCCAACCGGCGAAGATCCGGGCTATGACGACGATTTTCAGCGCATTCGCGAAGAGGTCAACAAACTTTCCGGTATTGATACGGGACTGATTTGCGAGTTGACGGAAAAGTTGCTGACCGGCACCTGCAAAGATCTGCGCGTTATCACCTTTTATGTCTGGGCGCGCCTGCATCAGGACGGTGAGTCCGGTTTTGCACAGGGGATTGAACTTCTGGCGGCAATGCTTGAGCGGTTCGGTTCCAGGCTGCATCCACGTCGTGAAAGGAGCCGTAAAACTGCCCTGGAGTGGCTTGGCAGCAGTCGCGTGACTGACAGCCTGTCTTTATACCCGGAAGTGGACATGTCTGTTATGCAGCGCATTACAGGCGGGCTGCTTCTGGCGGAACAGTCTTTTCAACTGTTTGATGAAGATGCCCGTCCGGAGCTTGGGGGGTTGTATCAGGCTCTGGACAATCGTCTGGTACAGAACGGCGGTGCCAACAGTCTGGTGCCACAGACCAGTCGGGAAGAGGGTGCAATAACGGTGTCAGACTCTTCTGCGCCAGTGATGAATGCTGTCACGTCGGGACGTGATTTACTCGATCAGGCTAAGGTGCTGGCGAAATACCTGCGCTCCCTGCCGGGAGGGTGGCTGGCCGGACATCATCTGCTGAAAAGCGTTCGCTGGGATACGCTAACTGAACTTCCGCCGCTGGATGCCTCCGGGCGCACTCGTCTGGTCCCGCCTAAACCCGATAACAAGGCGCACCTCAAACGTCTGTATCTGCAGAAAAGCTGGTCTGAATTGCTGGAACATACGGACACGTTGCTGGCTCAGGGCGTCAATCACTTGTGGCTGGATGTGCAGTGGTATGCCTGGCAGGCGCTGGTGAAACTGGATAATGACAGCGTGCGTGCCGATATTCTCTGCCGTGACATTAAAGGTTTGCTGGCGCGTCTGCCGGGGCTGGAAGCACTCGCTTTCAGTGACGGCACACCTTTCGCTGATGAAGTCACCATGAACTGGATAAACGAAAGTGTGCTTGATGACATGTCAGGATGGAATGATAAGCCGGTATCAGCCGTATCCGCTGACAGTGATGATGTGCTGACGCTGGAGTCTGAAGTGCTGGCGAAAGCGGACAGTGAAGGTATTGAAGCTGCGCTTAACTGGCTTCTCGTCCAACCGGGATACACCTCTTCCCGGGATCGGTGGCTGATGCGACTGCTGATGGCTCGGGTAAGCGAACAGTACGGTAAAAACGAAATGGCGCTGCATCTGCTGCGCGAACTTGATAGCGATGCAAAGCAACTGACCCTCGAACAGTGGACGCCGGAACTAATGTTTGAAGTCAAAGCCCGCAGACTCAAGCTGCTGCGCGCTAAAGCCGGTCGCAGTGACGTGGATAAAACGCGCCTGCAGGTCGAAATGGATTTGCTGCTTTCCGGATTGGTTGCTTTAGATCCCGCCCGTGCAGTCGTTCTCTGCGCCTGATGATTCAATGAAAGATTATAAAAACTATGGAAGATTTAACCCTGCGTTATTACGACGCTGAAATGCGCTACCTGCTGGAAGCCGGCGAAGAATTTGCCCGTGCTCATCCTGAGCAGGCGGCAATGCTCAATCTTGATAAAGCGGGTGCGCGTGACCCGTACGTGGAACGCCTGTTTGAAGGCTTTGCCTTCCTGATGGGGCGTTTACGTGAAAAGCTCGACGATGACCTGCCGGAACTGACCGAAGGGCTGGTCAGTCTGCTGTGGCCGCACTACCTGCGCACCATTCCGTCTATGTCCGTGGTGGAGTTCAGCCCCGACTGGCGTGAAATGAAAGAGCAGATGCGTATCGTCAAAGGATTCGAAGTCCTTTCCCGGCCAATTGGGGAAAAAGGCACACGCTGCCGGTATACCACCACCAAAGAGATCGGCCTTCAGCCGTTGTCGCTGGAACATGCCCGTCTGTCGACCGATCCTGATGGACGCTCTGTTGTCACTTTGCGCTTTAACTGCAGCGAACTCGCGGACTGGAGCCGTATCGATCTCAGTCATATTCCTTTCTATCTCAATGCTGATGCGCCACTGGCCTGCGCCATGCATGAAGCGTTCACCATGAATGTGGCCAGAATATGGCTGCGCATGCCTGGTGATGTGGACAGAAGACCGCTGGCCGGGCATTTCACTGCACTCGGGTTTGGTGATGACGATACCCTCTGGCCGAAGGGCAACAGCAGTTTCAGCGGTTACCAGTTGCTGCTGGAATATTTTACCTTCCGCGAGAAATTCATGTTCACGGGCCTGCGTGGGCTGGAGACCGTGGCCTTTCCGACGGAGCTTTCCTGGTTTGAAATCGACGTGGTACTGGCGGAACGCTGGGAGCATGACTTCAGCTTTAGCGAAAAGCATCTGCGTCTGAACTGCGTGCCGGTAATTAATCTGTTCCCGCTGGAATCTGACCCGCTGACGCTCAATTCACTGCAGACGGAGTACATGCTGCGCCCGATGCGCGTACAGGATGGCCATACCGAGATTTACGCCGTGGATTCGGTGATGTCATCGAGCCAGCATACTTACGTGCCGTTCTCAAGCTTTCGCCACAAAGGTGGAATGATGCGCCATGAAGCGCCGGAATATTACTACCACACCCGTGTGCGCCGCGGCCCGTCCGGACTGCATAACACCTGGCTCATCCTCGGCGGTGAAGCGTTTGATAATCACACGGTGCCGGAAGATGAAAGCTTGTCGCTGACGCTTACCGGAACCAATGGCCAGCTACCTCGCAGAGCATTGCAAAGTACCGTGCTCGACACTGTGATGAAAACCACGTCGGCCAGTATTGCGGTACGCAACCTTTGTGCGCCAACGCTGCCCTGTTATCCACCCGCGCAGGACCGTTTTCACTGGCGCGTACTCAGCCATCTCGGAAGCGGATTTCTCTCGATGATGGATAACGCCGATGTACTGCGCGGCACGCTGGCGCTGTATGAGTGGACTGACAGCGAGATGAACCGCCGACGTCTGGAAGCCATTATCGACGTGAAGCACAGCGAAACCGAGCGCTTTGAACAAGGCTACCTGGTACGCGGCGTGCAGATTGAAGTGACGCTGGACAGCCACGGCTTTGCCGGGCGCGGCGATATCTGTCTGTTCGGCGAGATGCTGAGCCGCTTCTTCGCGCTCTACACAGACATCTACCTGTTTAACCGCCTGATTATCATTCTGCAACCGACCGGAGAACGCCTGGAATGGGAAGAGAAACACAATCGCCGTATTCCCGGTTGACACCACGGCTGGAGGCAGACCTTCACCGCATTAACTTTTACCGCTTATGCCAGTTGCTGGAGAAACTCAATCCCGACAGGCCATTGATGGGTTCAACCAGCCATCCAACCGATGATCCGGTGCGCTTTGCGCCGCATCCGGGGATGGGCTTTCCGGTCAGTGAGCTTAAGGCGGTTGAGTATGATGAAGACGATGACAACAAACCGCCGGTCATCCGTACCACGTTTATGGGGATGTATGGTGTTGATTCCCCGTTGCCGACGGCCTATCTCGATGACATTACCCAGCGCCGGGAAGGGCATGAGGCGCTGCAGGGGTTTCTGGATATCTTCAGCCACCGCATCCTGACCCAGTTTTACCGCATCTGGCGTAAATACTCCTACCCGGCAGCCTTCGAACCCGGAGGTACCGACAGTATCTCACAGTCACTGCTGGGTCTGGTGGGGCTGGGGATCCCAGGCACGGCAAACCAAATTGCCACTCCGGTGTCACGCTTTCTGGCATTACTGGGTGTGTTGCGTCAGCCGGGTAAAACCCAGGAGGGGATGCAGTCGCTGATTAGCCTGCTTGCACCGGATACCACCGTGCAGGTCAGCCCCTACTGTCTTCGGCCGGTGGAAGTGAATCAGCCTCTGGGCTTTTACGGTAATGAGGATTTTCTACTGGACGGTAATACGCCCCTGGGTGACGAAGCGATGGATGCCAACAGCCAGTTGCTGATTGCCCTGTCCACGGATAATAAGCAGGAAGCGCAGGGCTGGAAGCCGGATGGTCTGCTGTATCAGGATTTTCTGGTGATGTTGCGGGTTTATCTGGGCTGGCGATTCAAGGCAAAAATTACCCTGACTACCCGTACCCGCCTGCTGGCTGTACCGCCGTTAGGTGAAGGGCCATTCTGGCTTGGGATGAATGGTGTGCTGGGTGTGGAAGACGATGAATGTCTGGACGATATCCCGCAAACCTTTACGACGGAACTGGGTTATTACACCGGGCTGGAGCCTGCGAAACCACAACAAGGAAACCGACGTGTTACGTATAAATTTAACTAAGACCACGTGCTGTCTACTGCCGCTGCTGGCATTCAGTCTGGCAGGCTGTGGGGTGACGCAGGGCGTCACCGATGGCACTAAATCGGCCTTCAATGCCATTTTTTACAAGAAGATTAAGGTACTACACCTGGATTTTACCGCTCGCGAAGCCCTGAACACCGATGCACGTGAGAACAACACGCTCTCCGAGTCGGTCGTGGTGCGAATTTATCAGCTCAAAGATAATAAAACCTTCGACAAGAGCGTGTACCAGCAACTGCTGAAAGACAGTGAAACGGCTCTCGGGGCTGATCTTTTGGCCACCCGCGATGTGGTGGTTAAACCTGGTGGAGATGTACTGCTCGATATGCCGATGGAAGAGGGGGCGAAATACGTCGCCGTGGTGGGATTGTTCCGCCATCCCGATATGGTGAAAAACACATGGAAGCTGATGATAGACCGTGAAGAACTCGATCCGGACAAGGCGCGGGTGATTGAGGCAGGGAATAACCATCTGACGTTGTTACCGATAAAGGATAAATAATGCCTCAGACTCACAAATCCCCCTCACTGTATGAGATGCTCGCGGGTAATTTCTCCGGTGGTCTCGACCTTCACCAGGTCAGTGAAGAAAATCAGGTCATCCTGTCCGTACTGGACAACATGCAGCGCGTGCTTAACTGCCGCGCAGGGACGCTGGCACATCTGCCAGACTACGGCCTTCCGGACATGACCAAAATCCTGCAAGGGATGCCCGGTACGGCGCATGAGCTGATGGGGACTCTGTCGGCCGTATTACTCAAATATGAACCACGCCTGAAAACAATAGCGGTTGTGCTGCTGGAACAGGAAATCCCTGGCGAACTACGTTATGCCATTGACGCTGAACTCAAAGGTATTGGCCTGGTACGCTATGGCACGGAGTTTAAACCCGAAGGGCGGGTACTATTGAGACACCTCAAACAACAGCAGTACCTCGGCACGACTACCCGCGCGTAATCACTTTTGATCTCTTCGCTATCGTTCTGCGTGACAAAAATCGGGCAATAAGCATACAGGTTAAATGGATATCTGGTCATGAATGACATTCACTCTCGTAAAGTTAAAACTGGCGGCGATCCGCGCCTGCTGGCGGATTATGCTGCTCTGCGTGATGAGCTTGCCAAACTCTCACACCCGGCGCGGCCTGATGTTGACTGGGGACGTGTTGAGCAACTGAGTCTGGCATTGTTTCGCCAGAACGGCGTCGAACTGCAAACGGCGTGCTGGTATACGCTGGCACGCACACGGATGGCGGGGCTGGTGGGGCTTAATGAAGGGCTGGCTGTTCTGGAAGCCTTGTTGATGCATCAATGGGGAACGCTCTGGCCGCAACCGGTCCATGCCAGGATGGAGATCCTCGCTGGATTCACCCAGCGCCTGCACTCAGTGTTGCGGACGCTGGAGCTGAATTATGTTGACCTGCCACAGGTTTACAGGGCGGAAGAGCACCTTGATGCTTTGTGTAAGCATTTGCAGCGTCTGGAGTTAAAAAACGCCAGTCAGATAGGGGAGCTGTGCGCCTTTATGCATAATGCGGTGATACGCCTCGAAAATATTGATGCAGGCAGTGGTGACACGGGAGCTGTGACCATACCCGCGTCATCTGTTGGCTCAGTGAGTCCGGTATCTGCTGTTCCGTCTGAACCTCTGATTTACATTGTCCGTGAAGACCTCGCCACACCACGCATTGTGCCTGAATCTTCTGAGCCGGGAACGGGCTGTTCGTGGAAAAGTTTTGTGGGGGGAGTGCTGACCACGCTGGTGCTGGGTTCAGCAGGGCTGTGGGGCTGGCAGCAAATAAATCCGCCAGCCAGCAGCCCGTTACCCATAGTGGCAAATGAGGCCGCCCTGACAGAGCTGGCGCAGCTATCACCACTGTGGCTGCAAAACTACGGCTTTGTGCTTGCGGCTACTGCTCAACCAACTGAAGCTGAAAAATTGAAAGTGCAATGGCAGCGTTACATCAGCAGTAACGCTTTGCCTGCATCATCGCTTTCTGGCTGGCATGAGGGCATGGGTGGTCTGCAGGTATTAACTCAGCGCCTGAATGCACTGGATGAGCGCAAAGGGAAATACCTGACCGGCTCAGAACTGAAATCGATGGTCTTTGCCATCACACAGAATTTTAGTCGGGCGGTGCCAGTTGAAGAACAACTGTACCAACTGAGTCTGATGGATGCTGGAGCACAATCGCCAGAAGCCTTGATGCTGCAAACGGATATGCATCTGCATCAGCTAATTAACCGTTACATGCTGATAAAACAACAGACAGTAAAGCCCTAAAAGAAGGGTTATGAGTGTCCAACGACCGCTGCGCGCGGGAGCTGTTTGTCGCCGGGTTTGCGATTTTTTGCTTTAGTATCAGTAATAATCGCCATCGCGTAGCGCACCATCTGCCGCCAGATAAAAGAGGGAGTTGGACCTCTCTTTGTAAGGGATTCTCTTGTCCGAGTTTTTTATCCGTTACCTGCCACCCAGATCACTCATGATCCAGGTATCCCACGTTGATATACACGTCATCCTCCACGCTTCCTCGGCGTTGACTACGTTCGCATACCCGAGTCACTTACCAGAGTAAGCTCATCGGGATTAATGAGAGACATCCATGTCTCTCACCGAAGGCCAGCCTGCTGATGGGCAAATTCGTTTCTGCTGCCCCCTCCAAAATAAACATACCCCCTTCAATTGTCGCCAAATAAAATAATCTCTATTCCATTTTTGCGCCTTTAATAAATGCAACTTTGAATCAAGTTACATTTAAATGTGATCTACATCTTATTTTTTAGCCATAAATGCGAAAGTAATAAAGCTTAATAAATATATTTAATATCTGTATAAATTGATTTAATGCCTTCATTTGTTGACAATTAAGATGGTGCTTTTGTAATCTGAGGACGAATTAAAACTGATTAAATCCAAATTTAACCATTCTGCAACACTTATACTGGAGGTTTTTATGTCTACGAAGTTATGGGGTGGGCGTTTTGATATGCCGACAAATAAACTAGTCGAATCATATAACGCGACCATTATGCTGGAGCAGCGTCTTTGCCCTTTTGATATTAAAGGGAGTATTGCGCACGCCACAATGTTGGGCCGTCAGGGAATTATTACTGAGAGTGAAGCAAATACCATCATTGGTGGCCTGAGGCAGGTAGATAAAGAGATTGAAGATGGGCAATTTGTTTTCGATACGGCTGATGAAGATATTCATATGGCTATTGAGAGACGAATGACAGAAATTATTGGTCCTGTTGGTGGGAAGTTGCATACCGGGCGCAGTCGTAACGACCAAACTACCGTTGACTCTAAAATGCATATGAGAGCAACAATTCGGGAAATTCAGCAGGATATTGTCAATCTTCAAAAAATTATCATCGCCAAAGCTGAAAATAATATTAATGCGATAATGCCTGGTTATACCCACTTACAAACAGGTCAGCCTATTCTTCTTTCACACTGGATTATGGCGTATTACTGGATGTTACGCCGTGACTGGACGCGATTCGAAGATCTCTATCAACGCATGGGTGAGTGTCCGTTAGGTGCGGCGGCCCTCGCAGGTACCACTTTCCCAATTGATCGTGAGTTTACCGCTCATGAATTGGGTTTTGATAAGCCAACAGAAAACAGTATTGATTCCGTAAGTGACCGCGATCATATGGTCGAGTTTACCGCAGCCGCAGCGGTATGTTTTATGCATCTCACCCGTCTTTCAGAAGAACTGGTTTTATTCTCCAGCCAGGACTTCAAATTTATTGAGCTTTCTGATGATTTTTGTACGGGCTCCAGCATCATGCCACAGAAAAAAAATCCTGATGTTGCTGAGAAAATGCGGGGTAAAGGTGGCCGTATGTACGGAAATCTGATGGCAATGCTGACCATCATGAAAGGGATCCCTCTCGCCTATAATACTGATATGAGTGAGGATAAAGAGCAGGTCTATGATTCTATGGATACTCTGCAAACCAGCCTGAAAATTATGGCTCCTATGCTCGAGAAAATGACTGTTCTTTCGGAGAATACTCGCGGTGCCGCTGCCAGAGGATTCTCTAATGCGACTGATATGGCAGATTATCTTGTCCGCAAAGGGATCCCATTCAGGGAGGCCCATCATATTGTTGGTAGTGCAGTGAATTACTGTATTAAACATAAAAAGATGCTAGAAGAACTCACATTAGAAGAGTTCCATTCTTTTGATGATAAAATTGAGAACGATATTTACGATAGCATCTCCTTAGAATCCTGTATTAAAGCGAGAATGTCTTATGGCGGAACCGGACCTGATGCAGTTAAAAAACAAATTGAAAATGCCAAGTCTTATTTAAAGTAATCCCTGTCATAATAATCAATGCCTCCCGGGTGCAATATTCGGGAGGTGCTTTAAGGTGAAAAATGGACGCTTTATTCTTTATACAATTATTTATTGTGCTCGCCTGTATTGGTATCGGTGGGCGCTATGGCGGAATGGGGCTCGGTGCGGGTGGTGGGCTTGGTGTAACAATATTAGTTTTAGGTTTTGGACTAAAACCCTCCGCACCATCAATTACGGCCATGTTAATTATTATTTGTGTTATTGGGGCAGTGAGTATATTGCAGGCCGCAGGTGGGCTTGATTATCTTGTGCGTGTGGCTGAAAAATTACTGCGTAAAAAACCTCAGGCTATTACGTTTGTTGCGCCAATATTAACTTCCATATTTACACTATTCTGCGGTACCACGTACGTTGCATTCTCATTGTATCCTGTTGTTGCTGAAGTTGCGGCGGAGGCGAAGGTTCGTCCAGAACGAGCGTTATCTGCAACTGTTATTGCTGCCAGTGTTGCGGTCGCAGCCAGCCCGATGAGCGCAGCTACCGCAGGGATGCTTGCTATTTTGCATGAATATGCCGGCATTACTCTTGGACAGATACTGACAATTGCTCTCCCTTCATTTTTTATGGCGGCAATTGTTACCAGTTTTTCTGTCTACAAACGCGGTAAAGAGCTGGAAGATGATCCAGAGTTTCAGCGCCGTGTTGCTGCTGGTGAATATGAGTTCATGCATAATGAGCAGAAAAAAGAGTATGTTGCTACGCCAGGTGCCAAAAAAGGCGTCGCGATATTTGCAGTTGGCGTGATGTTGGTGCTCATCCTGGGATCTTTTACCGGACTTCTGCCTTCATGGGATGGGAAAAGGCTATCAACGCCAATGGTTATTCAGATGATCATGCTGACAGCCGCGCTGTTTATTATGATTGTCAGCAAAGTCCCCAGTAATACGTTCAATACGGGGTCTGTCTTCCGCGCAGGTCTAATGGGGGTGGTAGCAATCCTCGGTGTTTCATGGATGACAGCGACCTTTTTTGATGCCTACCAACCAGAACTGATAAAAGTGTTTGGGGGGATTGTTAGTGGTGCTCCGATGCTCTTTGGCGTGGTTGTTTTCTTGTTCTCCCTTGTTATTATGAGCCCTGCTGCAACGGTTGCTGCTATTATGCCGTTAGGTGTTACGCTAAATATTCCCGCGCCGTTTCTAATCGCAATACTTGCCTGTACATGTGGAGACTTCATTATTCCAGGTGCCAACCAAATTGGTTGTGTTGCGTTTGACAGGACAGGTACGACTAAAATAGGGCGGTTTGTTATCAACCATAGCTACATTCGCCCGGGTTTTGTTATGGTCATTTCTCAGGTTATTTTTGCCTACCTGATTGCACAGGTTGTCCTTTAAAGTTTGCGTAGTAAATCTAATTACAGGCATCCTCTTCTGTGCTTCATCAGAAGGGGATGCCTTGCAGACTTTCACCAGTCGCTTCGGCGCTACGCCAGTAAATTAGAAATGAGAAAGCAGAAAATGGTTGAGGCGAGAACGGTAACCAGACCTGGTAACATATAGCTGTGATTCACTACATACTTACCAATACGTGTTGTTCCTGTACGGTCGAAAGCAACACAGCCAATCTGCGCTCCCCCCGGAATAATGAATGATCCGCAGGTTACCGGAAGCAAGGCAATTAATGTTTCTGCCGGATATCCCATTAACACACCCGCAGGCAGTAATGCCACAGCCGTCGCTGCCGGACTGTAAATCACAGCGGAAAGACCGAACACAATAATGCCAAACAGCACCGGATTATGAAAACCGTGGAAAGCGGTGTTAAATAATTCGTGCCATGCCTCAAAGAAGGAGTTCATCATCCATGACAGACCAAATATGGCGACCACTCCCACCAGTCCTGCTTTAAATACAGATCCTGAGTCGAGTTTTGAAGGCGAAATTCGGCACACCATCATAATAATACATGCTGTTGTCAGCATAATTATCTGCAACGTTGTCGGGATGCTCATGCGCTCCATCCCGGTACCGTTATTCCACACCGGACGTAATTCAGGAATTGACCCCATAACGACAACCAGGATGATACCGGTAAGGAAAATCAGCAATCCTCTCTTTGCCTCTTTTGTCACCATGCTGGCAGTGCGTTCTTCAGCCTTTATTGACTCAAACTCACCTTCCGCAATCCTGCGCTGAAATTCAGGATCATCTTCGAGTTCATGACCTCGTTTAAAGACAAACAAACAGCCAACAAGACAGCCAAGAAATGTGCCGGGGACTGTGACAGACAGGATATCCAAAGCCGATACATGTAATCCGGCAAGAACGGCGATTGTTCCGGTAACGACTGCACTTACCGGGCTGGCAATGAGACCGAAATTAGCGGCAATAACTGACATCGACATTGCTCGCTCTGGCCGAACCCTGGCATCGGCTGCAATTTCTGCAATCACCGGATAAACGGAAAAAGCGACATATCCTGTCCCGCAAATAGCGGTAAAAAGGTAAGCAACAGCAGGGCCCAGAAAGGTTATTGCACCTGGCCATTTCCTTAGGATCCGCTCCGCCATAGTAACAAATAAATCAAGACCGCCAGCTGCCTGAAGAATAGTGATACACGTGATAACAGCCAGAATGATGGAGATGACTGTTATCGGAGGAGAATCGGGGGGGAGTCCAAATCCAAAAGTCAGGATTGCCAGTCCTAACCCACCCGCAGCACCCAAACCAATCCCGCCAAAACGCCCGCCTATACCAATACATGTAAGAACTATCGCAAACTGAGTTACGAATAACATCATAATTAATTCCTTTTTATTAACAAATAGCTTAATATAATTTGAATAATAAGGGGTTATAATCTTATCATAACAATAAAATAATTAACTCAACTTATTGTATTATTTATACTTACGATTGTTTCGGTACCTTAATCTGAGAGTGTATATGGATAAGAAAAACGAACTATTTGAAAATATTAAAAATTATCTGCTTGATGATGCAAACCGAGATGCTGATGGACGTATCGAAACAGAAACTGAGCTTGCAATTCGTTTTAATACATCAAGATATAAAGTTCGCCAGGCGCTCGGGACGCTTGTGCAAATGGGAATGCTTGAGCGCGCTCCCCGACGGGGTAGTGTGTTAAAAAATGTGGGTTCTCATAACATAAATAACCAACTGTTGATGCAGTTTGACCTGTCCGGGTTTGATATCTCAGAGTTTACTGAGGCAAGGATCTTAATCGAGTGCGCTATCATTCCTCTGGCAACGCGAAGAATTTTTCCAGCAATGCTGTCAAAACTTGAAAACGAACTCCGGCTTATTGAGGAAAACGCTGACAATCCGCAGGAAGCTGACCGTCATGACAGGGATTTTCATTTACTCCTGCTACAGGCGAGTGGCAATCGTGTCCTGCAGGTTTTTTCTGACGTTCTGATTACCTACTTTGAAAAAACCAGAGAGTCATTACCCGCCAACGACCGCCAGTATTTCATTGATACAGCGACGAAACAAAGAGAGATCCTGGCGCATATTAAAAAGGGTGATGCACAGGCCGCCTCGGAGTTGATGAGAGCGCATTTACTGGAAAAGCGACTGTAAATATTACGCCCGGGTGTCATTCCGTTCGGATGAGAGAAGCAGGCAAAAGCGGCTGGCGAAGAATATAAGGAGAGAAAGATGATAAAAGTGTTGGGCCTGCTGGCAGTGAGTGTTCTGTCATTGCCAGTGAACGCAGCGACAGTTGAGCCATACAGTCCGGCCCCGGGCGTGCTGTGTGATAAATCGATCTGTGCCAATAAGCACGGTATATCGGTGGCGCTGACCACCAGGTATGTCGGCAAGAAGCAGGGCGAAAAGCTGGCAGCGGCCGGGCAATTTGATACAACCGCTTTTACATTCCGGGGCGGTCTGTTTTGTGACACCAATGAGCGTCTGTGCCGGGACGATCGCTATTTTGGTCCGGACGGTAAGCGTAGCGGAAAAGTGAACCCCCATTATACCGCGTTACTGTTTGGTCACGCTGATAAGCCCTGATATGACATGATGTCCCCCCGTGACTGTCGCGCGGGGTGGCGGTGTTTTCCCCGGACGGCAACGCAACAACAATAACTCTCAAAAATGAGAGGCCGATCCTCTCAGCAGGACTTTTGTCCTCAATTCTCTGCATACGTCTGGTTACAATCCCTGCATATCTTCAATATAAATGATTCAGGAATTGTTATGACTGCACATATTAATGCCAAACCGGGTGATTTTGCTTCAACTGTTATTATGCCTGGTGATCCGTTACGCGCTAAGTTTATTGCTGAAAATTACCTGGTAGATTACCGGGAAGTTACCAACGTGCGCAATATGCTGGGTTATACCGGATACTATTTCGGACAACCTGTTTCAGTAATGGGTCACGGTATGGGAATACCGTCGATGACGTTATATGCACATGAGTTGGTACATGATTTTGGTGTCCAGAGAATTATTCGGGTGGGTAGTCTGGGGGCAACACAGCACCATATTAAAATGCGCGATATTATTCTTGCCGTCGCAGCCGGAACGGACTCAGTCACGAATCTGAAACGTAGTTCTGGCTATACAATGGCAACATCGGCACACTTCCCATTATTACAACAAGCATGGATTCTGGCGCAAAAAGCGGGCATTGATATCAAAGTCGGAAATGTTTTCAGTGGCGATCTTTATTACGATCCTGATGATAATTTAATTCCTGCACTGGAGAAGTTTGGTGTTCTGGGAGTCGATATGGAAGTGGCTGGATTGTATGCCTTAGCACATCAGTTTGGGATTGAGGCGCTGGCGATTTTAACCGTGTCCGATCACTGCCTGACGGGAGAAGAAACGACTGCGGAGGAACGGCAATTAACCTTTAATAATATGATTGAGCTGGCACTGAATACAGCAGTTACAGCTTAGCGAAGAAATTTTATTGAACCAATCAGGGATGTCTTTATATGAAGAATAAAATAGCACTTACGCTGATTAGTTTTCTGGCAAATTTTATTATGGCAGGGTTTGCCAGTCAGTTTGGTATGCTGATTGAACCGATTGCAATGCGTTACAATGCCGATGTGAATGCTGTCGCATCTATTTTTTCGTTACTGAACGGAGGGGCATTAGCGGGCACGATCGCCGCTTTTTTCCTGATTGAAAAAGTCGGTGTAAAACGTATGACGTTAATTATCTATTCGATAGTTTTCCTGTGCGCACTGACAATGCATTTAAGTAGTGGTTTATGGCCAGTGATGGTCGCTATGACCCTCGTCGGTTTTTGTGGCGGTATTGGCTTATGCGTGGCAGGTACGATCGTGGTTTCTGTCTGGCAGGATCGTATTCAGAGTACGATGCTGGTGGTACAGGATGCTACGTTTAACGTTGCGGGGGTGGTTTTCCCGTTGATTACGACCTTCGCGCTAACCCACAATATGTCATGGAGTTACAGCTACCTTAGCGTTGGTATGGTGGCCTTACTGACCCTTGGGATTGTGGCACTAACTCGCTTTGCAGCTTGCGAAACAACACATGTTTCTGGCCAGACAGAAGCGGTGAAGTCAGAGTGGAATCCTGGGATTATCAGCGGTGGGATTGGTCTGTTTTTAGGTATGTTGGCGCTTTATACCTTCCTGACATGGGCACCTCTGTTTGTTAAGAATAAATTTGGTATTCCATTTGAAGAAGCCGGAAATATTATTACTCAGTATTGGGGGGCCGCACTGGTCGGCGCGTTAGTGTCAACCGGGATTGTTGCCCGCGTGAAGATACATTATTTCCTGTTAAGTATTATTTTGCTGGCTTGTATTATCACTACGATCATTGTAACGAAGAAAGATATTTCAGGGTTAGATTATCTGGCCTACAGTTATGGCTTTGTGTGCGCCGCACTGTATAACTCCTTTATTGCTTACGGTGTTTCTTTTGTGAAGCGTGCAAGTAGTCAGAACGTTTCTTACATTTTAATTAGCGGTAGTGCAGGAGCAATGTTTAGCCCGGCAATCAGCGCGGTAATGGAAAAAACGATGGGATTGCAAAAAATTATGTACGCAATACCAGTATTGTATTTGGTTATTTTTATCATGTTGCTGGGAACACTGAAGCTCAAACGTCAATAATTATTGCAAAACACTTACCTTCCTCTAATTAAGAACTATCGCCACACAACTATTCTGTGTGTGGCGCCGTTCAATCTTTCTCAAAGGAATTGAATATGTTGCGGAAAAATATATCAATGATTAAAAATCTGGTGGTTGGCGCTGTTATGAGTATGGGGTGTGCCCATGCTGTTGCTGCTGATTATACTGATGGCAATATTCGGAAGAATGATTTCAACTGGATGCAGATGAATTTAATGCAAAGCGTTGATGCTAAGGTTCCTTATGGCATTCGCAACGACACGTATCTTGAACTGGAATTTGGTGCTCGCTCTGGTATTGTCGATCTTTATGGTTACGTTGATTTCTTTGATGTTTTTGATAGCAAGCATGACGATCGTCACGGTGGTGATAACTTTTTTGCCAAAATATCACCGCGTTTTTCACTTGATGCCATCTTTAACAGAGATTTATCTGTTGGCCCGTTTAACGAATTCTATATCTCAACCGTGAACAACATTGGTGACCGGGAATTATTCGAACATTATATCGGCCTGGGAACAGATGTTAAGGTACCGTGGTTCGGTATGGTGGGGATGAACCTCTACGCTCACTACGTTCGTGAAAACTATGGTGCAGATAACGAAGGTAAGTGGGATGGCTACATGTTTTCAACAAACTGGTCGACGCCGTTTTATCATTTCGCCAATGGCAGCTATTTAAACTATCAGGGGTACTTTGACTACCAGTTTGCTGCCAATAAGATTGCTGATCAGGCGTTGTACAGCAACAACGCGATTGAATGGTATAACGGCATTTACTGGCATTCAGAGCACTACGCAGTGGGTTACGGATTAAAGTATTTCCGTAATATGGCATTGATGGAAAATCACGGCGGAGCAGGGCGTACAACGGGTATCGGCCATTACTTCAGCCTTACCTATAAGTTCTAATTGTTGTTGACGGACACGCCAACATTCCGGACCCGGTGTTGGTGTGTCAGTCGATGATGTCGTTTCCCAGAAATTGCCGTAGCCCATCCAGATCTTTGATTTCCAGGCCTTGCTTTGTTTGCGTTACCAGGCCTGCATCAGTAAGCGCTTTAACCGCCCGTCGGTAGACCCGGTCGGTAGTGCCGAATCGCTCAGCTTCCTGATATTTTTTACTGAAACCATCCATGGGTTGCTTGTTTTGATGCTGTCGATAAAGATCGTAAGCCACGTTATGCACGATCGGATAGAGCATCCGGTGCAGGAAAATTTCCAGCATATCCTGGTAGTCGACAGCCATTGCGCTGGCGAAGAAGATTGCCAGTCTGGGGTGCTGATTTAACGCTTCTTCCAGCCGATCGCAACTACATACCGCAACGGTGAGCGGCTCTTCGGCCACAATATCAAGCTGGCAGCGATAGCCCGTAAAGAACTCCATCTCACCAAAAAGTTGTTCGTCACACTCCATCGCGCCAAGTTGAAAACGGCGACCATTCTCAGCGCTGTAACGCAGAGAGATTCTTCCTGATTGCACCATAATCAGACGGTCGACAACCTGCCCCTGATGATAGAGATACTCATCCTCATGAATGAGCTGTGTCTCTGATAGCAGTTCCTGGAATGTCTTCTCGATAAAGGCATCATCTTGCTGCCAGATGTTATGAAAACGGCCTTTTGTGAGTGGTTTAAGCTGCATGGCTCAACGTCTTATGCTTTAGGATAATTCTTACCTCAGAATGTATGCTATCTGCCGGTTAATGTCATTAACGCTGGGGGGGGACTGACGGGAGAAAAAAGGGGCAGAGCGATGCTGCCCCCGGTGACTGGCAATAAATGCGTCATGGATGAGAGATAAAGCGGGACAGACGCTGTCTCAGCAAGCGGTTTTCCTGTCGTAAATGTGCGTTCTCTTCCAGTAATGTCAACGCAACGGCTATTCCTGGCCAGTCAAGCTCCAGCTCCTGGCGCAGGCGCAAAGCGCGCTGCACAACGGCCAGGGCATGATCGTCAAACTGCCAGTGGGCAGTCTCGTCTTCACGGGGTTCTATTACCCCTAAACCGACAATCTCATTAAGTTCCTCTGCAGAAACGCCGGTGTGCAGACAAAACTCGGTAATAGTAAAGGTGACGGTAACGTTAGCCATTATGCTTTCCCCCACTCTTTGCGCGGATCAAAGGACTTCTGTGCCTCTGCCAGCTGTTGCCACAGTGCGGCGCTGTTGTCGTCAGGTTTTGGTGGCATCACGATTTTGATCACTGCATACAGGTCGCCGGTATATTTTTTGCTTACCAACCCCTTGCCCTTAATTCGTAAACGCTGCCCGGCCTGGCTACCAGGTGGGATAGTCAGCAGAATGCTCTCTTTGAGGGTGGGTACGGTAACTTTCGCGCCCAAAGCGGCTTCCCACGGGGCGAGGGGAACGACAATTTCCAGATCCTGATTAACAATGTCAAACAGCGGATGAGGCGCAATATGAATGACCAGCCATAAATCGCCGTTCGGTCCACCGTTCTCACCGGGAGTACCCTGGCCTTTCAAACGAATGCGTTGGCCGTTACCCACGCCGGCCGGAATTTTCACGTTCAGCGTTTTCGGAATTTCGCGCTCTACCAGACCAAAAGCATTGTATACCGGCAGGCTGTAACTGATGGTACGGCTATGCTCAGTAAGCGTTTCTTCGAGAAAAACGGCAACTTCGATTTCGATATCGTGACCCCGACTGGCATGACGCTGCCGTGAATGGTGAGCATGCTTGCCAAAAATAGAGGAGAAAATGTCGTCGAAGTCTTCAGCATTGTAATTCTGTCCATCGCCCTGCTGGAACTGACGGTTGAACTGCGGGTCGTTGCGGTGCTGCCACAACTGATCGTACTCGGCTCTACGTTGTTCATCGCTCAGTACTTCCCATGCTTCAGCAACTTCTTTAAAACGGGCTTCGGCATCGGATTCTTTACTGACATCGGGATGGTATTTGCGGGCGAGTCGACGATAGGCGGTCTTGATTGTCTTGAGATCGTCCGTCGGTTTCACGCCCATGATGGCGTAATAATCCTTTAATTCCATAGCGCTCTCTCGTGTAAATCAACACATAGAAGAAGGATACCTCTGGGGAAAGGCATCTACCAATAAGTTTAGGGTAATCCTCATAAGGGTGAATGCCAACCATGACATGAAAGGAGGAGAAGACGATATGACAAGGAACAGGCATTACACCACCAACAGTCACCAGAGAGGGGCTGGATCCTGTTGTGTGGTGCGTATAACGGTATTAACTCAACATCAGGGGCGGGAAATAAGATACTGGACAGTGTCAGCGTAGCTCTGCACAAAAGAATTTACGTCATCTGAATTTAATCCTTTAGGATTAATCATATATTTACCCTTGATAAAGATTGCGGGTACGCCTTTTAAATCTACAGCTTTAGCCAGCTCTTGTTGTTTGGCTGTCAATGATTTCACGGCAAAACTATTCCATGCTGCGTCATAATCACTGGCACTCACACCGGCGTTGATAAATATATTGCGAATATCGTCCACTGTTTTAATGGTTTGTTTTTTCTGAACGGCATCAAACAGTAAAGGTTTGACTTTATCTTCCACGTTTAACAACATGGCAACTGACCAGGCATGCGTCATGTCTGGTCCCAGAGGACCTAAAAAGTCGACATGATACTCGGTGAGTTTGACATCAGCGGGCAAGACTTTTTTCACGTTATCAGTCACTTTGAAAACTTCATCATACTGATAGCAGGAGGGACAATAGAAGGAGAAAAACTTCAGTGCTGCTGGTGCTGCAGGTACGGGTTTCTCCAGTGAGATGAACTGCTTGCCATCGGTAAATGATGCGGCTTGAGTGCTAACGGTAAAAAGTAAGCCGATCAGGGGTAATAAATATTTTTTCATTTCCATATACTCTGAATAACATTTAACAAACAAAGCGTTTTTATAATGGACAAGATATTAGTCCGTTTAATTATAATATTGTTTTTATTGAGAAAATGCTCCAGTCCTTACTTTCATTTACGCATCAATACGCGAAAGTACATTTTTAATATTTTCTTATAATCTGTCACGGGGTTTTCTCGGAGATGCCTCGAAAATAATGAATAATACCTGTGGTGATATTTTCATGTTGTTTTATTAGAGGTGTCATTTTTGATTGTGAAATTATTGCTGGCATTGATTATTATTTCGTGGCCGGGTGTGATAATGAACAGCAGATGTTAATCTCCGGTACCGACATAACTTTACAGCGTAAAGGTTGCCAAAACCTCACCAGTGGCTAAGATAACTCGCGTCAATCAGTGAGGGTATAATGGCGAAACGTCAACGGATGGGATGGTGGTTCCTCTGCCTGGCATGTGTTGTGGTGATAGTTTGCACCGCGCAACGCATGGCGGGTCTGCATGCGTTGCAGATGAATACCGCCGCCACTGCTGTCGTCGCGAGCGCGCAAACGGATACCGATGACGCCTCACCCGTTACCCCTTGTGAATTGAGCGCGAAGTCGTTACTGGCGTCGCCGCCTGTGCTGTTTGAAGGGGCGATTCTGGTGCTATGCCTGCTTCTGTCGCTGTTAGCGCCAGTGCGGGCTTTTCGTCTGCCTTTTTTCCCACCGCGAGCCATCTCGCCGCCCACGCTTAGGGTTCATCTCAGATTCTGTGTCTTCCGTGAATGACCAAACCGTTGTTGCTGACTGTTAGATAATCATTCACGGAGAAAAAATATGATGACTGTTTTCAGGCAGGCGCTGTTCTGTCTGTTATTGCTATGGCTGCCCGTATCCTGGGCGGCTGACATCGGCTGGCTGCGTTCACCCGATAACGACCATGCCAGCGTCCGGCTGCGTGCCGATGCATCTGCTGAAGGGCAAACCCGTCTACTGCTGGATGTGAAGCTGGAAGATGGCTGGAAAACCTACTGGCGTTCGCCGGGAGAGGGCGGTGTCGCGCCGTCTGTCACCTGGAAAGGTGAAATGCCCGCAGTGGATTGGTTCTGGCCAACGCCTGCGCGCTTTGAGGTCGCCAATATCACTACCCAGGGGTATCACGATAAGGTGACATTCCCGATGGTGGTACACGGCACGCTGCCAGCCACGATCAATGGCGTATTGACGCTATCAACGTGCAGCAATGTCTGCCTGCTGACGGATTTTCCTTTTTCCGTAACACCTTCTGTTCAGGATCCGACATTTGCGCATGATTATGCCCAGGCAATGGGGCAGATCCCGCTTGCCAGCGGCCTGACAGATACGGTCAGCGCAGGGGCGCGGGCTGGAGAGTTGGTGGTCGAAGCGCACCGCGCGGGAGGCTGGTCTACGCCCGGACTTTATCTGGATACCGTCGATGATGTGGATTTCGGTATGCCGCAAATCCGCATTGATGGAGACACGCTGCTGGCGACAGTACCTGTCCATGACAGTTGGGGAGAAGGCGCGCCGGATTTACGCGGCAAGTTGGTCACGCTGGTCCTGGCCGATAATGGCGTTGCGCAGGAAAGTCGACTTGCTATTGGAGATGCTCCGGCTGTGGATACCGCCGCACCTGCGATGTGGCAGGTGGTTGCGATGGCGCTGCTGGGTGGTCTGATCCTGAACCTGATGCCCTGTGTGCTACCGGTTTTGGGCATGAAGCTGGGTTCAATTTTGCTTGTCGAAGAGAAAAGTCGTCGTCAGGTTCGCCGTCAGTTTCTGGCGTCGGTGGCCGGAATTCTGGTCTCATTTATGGCCCTGGCATTGCTGATGACGGTACTGCGTATGACCAATCAGGCACTCGGCTGGGGGATCCAGTTCCAGAGCCCGTGGTTTATTGGCGTTATGGTGCTGGTAATGCTGACGTTTAGCGCCAGTCTGTTCGGATTGTTTGAATTCCGGCTTCCTTCCACAATGACAACAACGCTGGCTACTCGCGGTGGCAACGGTCTGGCAGGGCATTTCTGGCAGGGCGCTTTTGCTACGCTGCTCGCCACGCCGTGCAGTGCACCGTTTCTCGGGACCGCGGTAGCGGTGGCGCTTACGGCTTCACTTCCAACTCTATGGGGACTTTTTCTCGCACTGGGGCTGGGCATGAGCTTGCCATGGCTGTTGGTGGCTCTCCGACCGGGTCTGGCATTGCGGTTACCACGTCCGGGGCGCTGGATGAACATCCTGCGACGTCTTCTGGGGGGGATGATGCTCGGCTCTGCTATCTGGCTGGCAACGTTACTGCTCCCGCATCTGGGTGTTTTCACACAAAGTGCAGTGAAAGAGAGTGTGAACTGGCAACCGCTTAGCGAGCAGGCCATCGACGATGCGCTTGCCCAGCATAAGCGCGTATTCGTTGATGTAACGGCCGACTGGTGCATTACCTGTAAGGTAAATAAATACAACGTATTGCATAAAGAAGACGTCCAGGCCGCACTGCAACAGCCTGATGTAGTGGCGTTACGCGGCGACTGGACGCTGCCTTCTGAAGCCATCACCGCATTTCTGAAAAAACGTGGCCAGGTTGCTGTGCCGTTTAACCAAATTTATGGCCCCGGTCTGCCGGAAGGTCAGGCGTTGCCAACATTGTTAACCCGCGATGCGGTGTTAAAAACACTGGCAGATGCCAAAGGAGTCAATCCATGAAGATCCTGATTGTTTTGCTGTTAGCCCTGTTTTCAACCGTCAGCGTAGCGAAAGAGCCTGCACCGTTTACGCCGGAACAGGAAAAGCAAATTGAAGCGCTCATTCAGGAAGCGCTGTTTAACGATCCTGACAGCCCGCGTATTGGTACAAAGCAGGCGAAACTGACGCTGATAAACTTCACCGATTACAACTGTCCGTACTGCAAGCAACTGGATCCTATGCTGGAAAAAATTGTGCAAAAGTATCCTGACGTGGCGGTGGTGATTAAACCGCTGCCGTTTAAAGGGGAAAGCTCCGTACTGTCGGCGCGGACTGCGCTGACAACGTGGCGCGAGCATCCGCAGCAGTTTCTGGCGCTGCATGAAAAACTGATGCAGAAGAGGGGCTACCACACGGCTGCCAGTATTAAGCAGGCACAGGAAAAAGCCGCAGCCACTCCGGTAAATCTGGATGATAAAAGTTCAGAGACACTGAGCACTAACCTGCAACTGGCGCGGCTGGTGGGTGTGCGGGGAACGCCGGCTACGATAATTGGTGATGAGCTTATACCAGGCGCTGTGTCGTGGGAAACGCTTGAAGAAGTGGTCAAAGAAAAACTGGCGGCTGCCAATGAGCGGTAAACTGCGTCGTTGGCTGCGCGAAGGGCTGATCTTACTGGCGTTGTTAGCCGGGGCGATGCTGCTGATGGATGTATGGCGCGCGCCTCAACTGCCAGCATCGTTTGACAGTACGCCTTTGCAGACGCTGGATGGCGAAACCGTCACCCTCGCCGCACTCAGTAATGAGGAGCCGGTGCTGATCTATTTCTGGGCAAGCTGGTGTGGTGTGTGTCGCTTCACCACGCCGGAAGTCGCCAGGCTGCGATCAGAAGGGGAAAACATTATGACCATCGCGCTACGTTCCGGCAGCGAAGCGGATGTTGCTCACTGGCTGTCGCGCAAAGGTGTGGCATTTCCGGTTATTAACGATGCTGAGGGCACAATATCCCGCAGTTGGGATATTAGCGTCACTCCCACGCTAGTGGTGATGTCGCAAGGTCGTGTGGTATCGACAACCAGTGGCTGGACCAGCTACTGGGGGATGAAGATACGGCTGTGGTGGGCGAAAACGTGGTGATTTTTGTGCCGGGGAAACCCGGCATTTTTTATACGATAAAATGGCAGTAAAAACATGTTGTTCTGATATTAAAGCTCAAAGCTATATCGTAATGATTATATAGTTTTCATCGCTTCTGTAGTTGCAAATCTACAAAGGTAATGGCATACCTGAAGGCGTTTTAAATATCTTATTTCTTACAGGGATTATAGAAGAATGCACAAGGGTAAAGTTATTGTTGCATCAATGATGGTGTTTTGTGTCCTTATTTTTATTGCCGCTATTGCCTGGTTTATGGTGTTCCAGGGGGAAGTCACCGAACCGACCAGTGAAGAGAAAAATGCCGCCATTCTGCATGCTGCGGGCTTGCTAAAATCAGATGCACAGGATGAAAAAACTATAAATAATTTATTTCAACGTTATATTTTAGCGCGAAAGGTCAATCTGGATTCCGGGGAGTGGGTAGCTGACGATGCCATAACGCAAGGATGTAAGAAGCTCGCTCCGGAGCATGATCCCGCCAGGATCCACCAGCGCTGCGTAATTGCAGATGTTTATCTGGTGAAAAATAAAAACAATAAAATTCAACAAATTATAATTCCTGTTTTCGGTAAAGGGGCGAAGTCTATGATGCACGCCTTCCTTGCTCTTGACCTTGACGGGCGTACAGTTAAAAACCTGTATTACTACCAGCAGCGGGAAACTCCTTTTTTGGGGGCCAGAGTGGAAGATGAGAACTGGCGTAAACAATGGCCGGGTAAAAAAGTGGTTGATAATAACGGGAAGCCGGCGCTGAGAATAATTCAGGAAAAACCAGAGCATATCGATGAATATACGGTAGATGGTATTTCTGGTGCGACTCTGACATCGACGGGTGTAGAGAAAAGTATTAACTACTGGACAGGCGAACAGGGTTATGGTCGTTTTCTACAACGTATTACTCGTGATCCTGATATAATGATGCCCTGACACTTTTTGTTTTAAATAACGTTTTCCCTCATGCCCGCTGTCGGCTTCATTTGTGTCAGCGAGTATGGGGGAACGCTATTCTGCACGGTGTATAAATACTCCTGAATTAACGGCTTCATTAATAAATCCTGCCAGCCTCAACTTCGTATCCATCACATTTTATGAAATAAATTTACATAACTTGTCACCCGTTGACATTTTTATGATCCAGGTCATGTACAACGCAGTCAAAAATCGATAATGATAATAATTATCATTTGTATTTTACGGGATGCGTACCGTGCGTAAGTTCTGCTCTTTCCTGCTGTTCACTTTGTGTGGCTTGCTTGTAAGCCTTCACGTATGGGCTGCAACAAACTATGCCCCCTTTATTGAGGATGTCGAGCAACGTCTTGATAAAACGGCAGAACTTTACTCTCAACAGCAAACTGATGAAGCGCGTCGCACGGTGCAAATGGCCTACTTTGAGGTATTCGAAAACCTTGAAGGTCCGATTCGTATCAACATTTCCGCCAGCAAGAGTTATGAGATGGAAAGCGCTTTCGGTGAGATCCGTCGCATGATTGGCGAAAAAAAATCTCTCTCTGACGTGCAGGCTAAAATCGACTGGCTGAAGGCATCGCTGCGTGAAGTTGAACCTGTGCTGGATGGCGGGCATCGCCTGGTTGCCGAAGAGCAGCACAATGCGTTTTCCAGAACCGATATCGCCGTACACTGGCAAGAGAGTTTCCGCACTATCGACGATTTGCTGGCCCAGGCAGTAAATAACTATCAGGCCGGGAATCTCAGCGTTGCCAGTCAGCACGTTCAACAGGCGCACTATCAGGGTTTTAAAAACTCAGAGATGGAAATGTCGATCAGACAGAATCGATCGGCAAAAGACGCAGCAGCGATTAATCAGCAATTTTCTGCGCTGATTGCGCTCACCGCGCAGCCGGATCACCTCAATGATGTTTCTTATCAGGTCACAACGTTGTTACAGGATATTGAGGATCTTCTGCCCGGTCTGCCCACTACCCGTGACGAACAGCAGGTTGCAGCGTCGCAAAATACGGGTAACGCTCCAGCGGCAGAGGATGACAAAGCGCGCGCAGACTGGGCTGCGGTGTCGATGGGTATCAATCAAAGTATTCAGGAAGCGATTGCCCGCTATCAAGGGGGCGATGCGAAGAATGCCATTCTGGATGTGCAGGACAGTTACTTTGACCGCTTTGAAGCCAGCGGTATGGAAAACAAAATAGGCTCCCGTGACTCAGCGTTTAAAACCACGCTGGAGGCTTACTTTACGCGTCTGGTTAGCCTGATGAAAGCGGGTCAGCCAGTGGAAAGGCTCAACGCAGAAGCCAGCGCACTGGAGCAGGATCTACAAAAAGCGGTGGCGATGTTGGGAGAAGGCGAAGAGACCCAGTGGAGCCTGCTGCTCTATAGCCTGATGATCATTGTTCGCGAAGGGCTGGAAGCACTGCTTATTGTGGCGGCTATCGTGGCCTATATGGTGAAAAACAATCACCAGGATAAGTTACCGCTTATTCGTCAGTCGGTGATTGTCGCGCTGATCGCCAGCGTCATTACCGCTGTGATATTCCAGCTTCTGTTCACTAATTCTGGCGCCAGTCGTGAATTGCTCGAAGGCATAACGATGCTGATTGCCGTCGTCATGCTGTTCTTCATGAGCTACTGGTTACTGTCTAAGGTCGAAGCACGCCACTGGAAAGCCTGGCTGGAAGGAAAGCTGTCCCACTCACTTTCCCGTGGTTCACTGGTTGGACTGTGGCTGACCAGCTTCCTGGCTGTTTATCGCGAAGGGGCGGAAACCGTGCTGTTTTACTACGCCCTGGTCGGGGATGCGAATGATGTTTCCGGCCATATGGCGATTGCTGCAGGTTTTGTTATCGGCTGTGTTGTTCTGCTGGCCGCCTGGCTGCTCATGCGCTACTCGGTAGTACGCCTGCCGTTGAAGCCGTTCTTTATGTTTACCGGCAGTTTTATGTACCTGATGGCCTTTGTGTTTGCGGGCAAAGGGGTTCTGGAACTGGTGGAAGGCAAACTGTTCCAGCCGACGTTGATTAACGGCTTCCCTGAAATCAGCTGGTTGGGAATTTATCCCTACATGGAAACGTTATTACCGCAGGCCGTATTGCTGCTTGCAGCGCTGGTGGCGCTGTGGGTGATGCGGCGGAAAAGCACAGTCCCTGGGGAAACGATAAAAAATAATCTATAGCTGTTATTTAAGACGAGAGGATATGTCTGATGACCATGAAGAAAACCCTGATTGCCAGTGCAGTGATGGCCAGTATTTTCACTGCTCCGGCTGCGTTTGCCTTTAAGGAGTATCCGGCAGGCGAGCCTGTCACCATGAATGAGATGGAACTGGCTGCTGTCTATCTGCAGCCGATCGATATGGAGCCGCGCGGCATGGGGTTACCGGCAGCAAAAGCCGATATTCACCTTGAGGCGGATATTCACGCAGTGGAAGGCAGTAAAAATGGTTTCGGCGCAGGCGAATGGATCCCTTATCTGACCATCAGTTACACCTTAATTAACAGTGATACAGGTGAAAAACAAGAAGGTACCTTCATGCCGATGGTCGCCAGCGATGGTCCTCATTACGGCGCGAACATCAAAATGATGGGTGTGGGTAACTACAAAGTGACCTATCACATCGAACCACCGTCAAAAGCAGGTATGCACCGTCACACAGACAGTGATACGGGTGTTGGTCGCTGGTGGAAGCCATTTGATGTGAGCTATGAATTTAAATACGTTGGCCTGAACTAAGCGCTTTTCCCATCAGGCTGCTTTATTTGCCATTTTGGACCGGGCAGTGCTCACATCCCTAAGTACGACATGTACCCACGGTATGTTCTGCGCTGCTCATCTCCCAACTGACCGCAAGCCTGAACGTTTGATGGGCAGGCTCTACATTATCGATGTACCTGGATAGTTACATCATTCAATCCGCCGTACAGAGTCGATGTTATGAGTTATTTTTTTGTCACGACGCTACAGGTTTTTTTCTGCATTGCGCTGCTCTCCGGGGTTCTGTGGAGTCGCAACGATCCTCCTTCTTTACGCCCACTCGTCTGGACCTTATTCACAGGCTTGATCGTTGGCGTGCTGGCGGGACTCACACTCCGTGGCACGCAGCCGGCGCAATTGCTGCTGGTCGGCACCGAAGTGATGATCACGCTGTTGTTTGTGTTGAGCTTCTGGTGGGTATCAAACCGCATTCGCTACCTGTGGCAGGGTATCCTTGTGTTTGGCGCTGCTCGACACTGGGCGCTGGATCCTAACCTTGGCGGATTAACCAGTACCCATGTGCTAAATACCGACCTGCTGCTGAATCTGACGGCAATGCTATTGGCTTTTGCGATCCTCTGCCTGGCGGGAGTGCTTTGCGCCATGCTGTTACGGCGTATTCGCGGGCTCTACTGGCCGTTAACACTGATCCTGATGGTCATGATTTGGCTGCCATTAAGCGGCAATCTACTGCTGTTGTTAATGAAGCTGCAGGTGCTACCGCTGGCAAAATCGCTATTGAGCTTCGTGGCCAAAGTGACAAACAACGCGGCGTTATATAACTGGTTGGGAGCTGCTCTATTGCTTGTTCTGGCGCTGTGCTGGGTACCGGCGCTGCTGCGTGCTATCCGCCTGACGCGTGAAACCGATGAGCCGATTGCTCATCGACTGGCACTGGCGCATCGTCGAAATGCGTTCCGTCTCTGGCTGGTGACGCTGGGATGCGCGGTGGTTGTGATCGCCGGACAACTGTGGTGGGAAAAAGTCGCATCTCAGCCGCCGCAGTTATCAGAAGCAGTTCCGGTACAACTTGCCAGCGATGGCATGGTACATCTGCCGATAGAACAACTCCGTGATGGCAAGTTGCACCGCTTTGTCTGGGTGGCAGACGACGGTAAAGCTGTACGTTTTTTCGTGATTAACCGCTATCCCGACAAATTGCGTTTGGGCGTGGTTTTTGACGCCTGTCTGCTTTGTGGCGATCAGGGCTACGTGATGGAAGGGAATCAGGTTATCTGCGTGGCCTGCGGGGTACACATTTTCATTCCTTCGATTGGTAAACCTGGCGGTTGTAACCCGGTGCCGATTGAAAACTGGCGTAATGATGAGAAAGAGCTGGTGATCCCGGGTAAAGAGCTGGCAGCGGGCGTGAATTACTTCTCGACGGTCATGACCATTAATGTGACCGATCCGGTTGATGGTTCCCGGTTGACGAATACCTCGGCTGACTACAAATACAGCTATGGTGGCAAAACCTGGTTCTTCTCGTCTGAAGCAAACTACGACCGCTTCCGTAACACTCCGGAACAGTTCGTACCTGCCGAACTGAGGGAGGAGTAACAATGCTGTGGCGAATGTTACGACAATCCTGGGGGCGCAATCTCCGGCGCAAGGGACTGGCTATTGTGACGGTATTTCTCGCATCCAGCCTGATCTCTGCACTGCTGGCGGTGTCGATTGATATTGGCGATAAAATGTCCAGAGAGCTGAAGTCTTACGGTGCCAATATTTTGATTGAACCCGCCGGGCAGGCGGCGTTGCCTGCGCTTTTCAGTGAAAACAGTAACCCACTATCGGGGCAGGATTTCCTTGATGAAGCGGAACTGCCAAACATTAAGGATATCTTCTGGCGTAACAACATTGTCGGCTTTGCCCCTATGCTCGGTGGTGAAGTCGACGTTGATGGCAAAGAGGTACGTATTCTTGGCACCTTCTTCAGCCAGCCGGTGGATATTCCAGATGAAGAAGGGTTTGAGACGGGGCAGAAAACAGTGAGCCCGTTCTGGCAGGTTACTGGCGACTGGCCTCAGGAGCCCGCAGGCGATGCCCCTCAAACTCTGGTGGGACATGCCCTGGCACGACAAACGGGCTGGAAGCCGGGCGATCAACTGGTAATACGTAACGGTAAAACAACATTGACCGTGACAGTCAGCGGAATCCTCTCCAGCGGCGGAGATGAAGATAACCAACTGGTTATGCCATTGAGCACGGTGCAAACGCTTCTCGGTTTACCAGGCAAAGTGCAGGCCATTCGCGTCTCGGCGTTGACGGTGCCGGAAAACGAGCTTTCGCGCCGGGCGCGTGAAAATCTCGACGCATTGAATGCTGAAGAGTACGACCTTTGGTACTGCACGGCCTATGTCTCGTCTATTGCGCATCAACTGGAGGAGGCTATTTCCGGGGCAGAAGTCCGTCCTGTGTGGCAGGTTGCCGCATCTGAAGGTGTCGTTATCGATAAAATTCAGTTGCTGATGGGGGTTGTAACCGTCGCAGCACTGGCAGCTTCGGCAATGGGGATTGCGTCACTGATGACCAGCACCATTATGGAACGCGCTAAAGAGATCGGCCTGATGAAGGCGCTTGGAGCACATCAGTGGCAAATCATGCTGTTGTTCTATCTTGAAGCGGCTTCCAGTGGACTGGCCGGAGGGGCATTGGGATGCGTAGCCGGATGGGGAATGGCGAAAGCGATTGGCTTGATGCTATTTGATGCGCCATTGAATTTTGCCTGGATTGTAGTGCCCTGTGTATTGGTGATTGCGGTACTAATTGCCCTGATTGGCACCTGGTTCCCGGCTCGGCGCATTGCTCGTCTGTATCCTGTGGAGGTGCTGTATGGCCGCTAAACGCACAATGCTCTGGCTACTGGTATGGCGGGCTCTGCGTCTGCGCTTTCAGCGGGTTAGCGTGGTATTTGCCGCATTGATGGTGGGGGCAACCATCGTGACCGCGCTATCTGCGGTGTGGTTCGATATCAATACCAAAATGAGTGAAGAATTGCGTACCTTTGGCGCGAATTTCTACATCGGGCCAGGCCACGGCTCCAGCATGACACAGCAAGAGTTGCAGACCATTCTGGATCAGGCACCACAAGGTCTGGTTCACGGAGCCAGCCCATGGCTATACGGTATGGCGCGCACTGAACTGGAGAAGGTGGTCATTGTCGGCGTGTGGTTTGAATCCTTGCAAAGGCTGGTGCCGTACTGGCAGGTACAGGGGAGTTGGATTGGTGTCAGCTTTGACGATCGCAATGCGATGATTGGCGTCAAACTGGCGGAACGTCTTAGTGTCCAGCCGGGCGATAGCATCACCCTGGTGGATCACAATCAACGTAAAAACCTACAGATTAAAGGCATTGTTGAAGCCGGTGATGCGACAGATAACATGCTGATTGTGAGTCTTGACGTGGCGCAGGCGTGGCTGCATCAGCCCGGTAAAATCAGCCATGGGCTGATGAGTGTCAGCAACGATGTCGGTCAGGTGGAAAACTATGCTAACCGCTTGCAGGCTCAATACCCGGATCTGGAGATCCGTCCAATACGGAAAGTCTCTGCTTCAGAAGGACAGGTACTGGATAAGATAAAAGGGTTAATGGGGCTGATATCGGTGGTGATCCTTGCATTGTCCTCTTTGTGTGTGAACACCACGCTGATGGCCATTGTTGGTGAACGCGCCCGTGAGTTTGCTCTGCAAAAAGCGTTGGGTGCCAGCAACGGTGATATTGTCCGGCAAATTCTCCTGGAAACCTGCATTATCGCGCTGGCTGCGGTGGTTTGCGGGTGGATCTTAGGGTATCTGTTGGCCCAATTGCTGGGGCTGACCGTATTCAATGCTGCAATTTCGCTACGCTGGCCAGTGCTGCCTGTCACCCTGACGTTATCTTTACTGGTCGCCATTCTGGCGGCGATTGTTCCGGTCCGGCGCGCGGTCAGTGTCGAACCCGCAAAAGTGTTGAAAGGAGAGTAACGCCATGTCCGTTATGCAGACCCCACCAATGGCGATTGAAACCCGCCATTTATATAAACGGTTCGGCGATGTTACCGCCTTAGATGACATCAACCTGCAAATAGTGCAGGGCGAGTTTGTCGCTATTATGGGCGCGTCTGGTTCAGGTAAAACGACATTGATGAATATTCTTACCTGCCTGGACACCGCGACAGAAGGTCAGGTGTTTTTAGATGGGATTGATGCCGCCGCACTGGATGAAGAGGGGCGGCGCCGTTTTCGCGCTGAAAAAATAGGGCTGGTGTTCCAGCAGTTTCATCTGATCCCGTTTTTAACCGCGCTGGAGAATATCATGCTGGCACAGCACTACCACAGCGTGGTCGATGAAGCGGCGGCAAGAAAGGTTCTGGAACAGGTGGGGCTTGGGCATCGCGTGACGCACCTGCCGAGTCAGCTTTCCGGAGGAGAGCAGCAACGGGTGTGCATTGCCCGGGCGCTGGTCAATGAGCCGCCGGTGATTTTTGCCGATGAGCCCACGGGTAACCTCGATGAGGAGAATGAACAGCGGGTACTGAATCTGCTCACCGACCTGCATCGCCAGGGGCGCACGATTGTGATGGTGACACATAATCCGGCGCTTGGGTTGTTTGCCGATCGTATTATCCGCCTGCAACATGGCAAATATCAGGGCGAGGAGGCTAATCAACATGCGCTGGACTAACGTATTAATCCTCGCCGTTTTGGTTCTGATGAGCGGATGTAAAGAAGAGAAACTGGCGGTTGGGCAGCAAGCCCCGGCGCTGGCAACGTTCGACATGCAGGGAAGAGAATCCGGGCTTGAACACTGGCGTGGGAAGGCTGTTTATCTTAACTTTTGGTCGGCGGGGTGCGGCGGCTGTCTTGCCGAAATGGACGCGCTGGAAGCGCTGAGTAAAAAGTGGGGCGATAAGGTGGTGGTCGTGGCGGTGAATACCGATCCAGCGACGGTGATGATTGATGGCTTACTGGCGAAACATCAGGTTTCTTATCCGGTACTTCGCGATCAGCTTAAGATTTCCCAGGAGCGTTATCAGGTCATCGGTACGCCAACCTCTGTGTTGATTGATCGGGAAGGTCGCGTGCTGGAATTACACCAGGGGATGCGGAAACCGCCTGAGTTAGAGGCTACGTTTGCGCGTCTGGCAGCCCTATAAACGCGATACAGGGAGAAGCGCTAAATGGCATTTAGGTGGAATGAAGAGAGTCTGACCGTCCTGCGTGAAAACGCAGGAGTTCTCACAACGGAGCAGATTGCGCAGATGCTTTGCACCAATATTACGGTTGTGCGTAATATGGCGTATCGACTGAAAATCGGCCTGCGGGTGTCGGCTTACAATCAAAAACGCATTGAACAGGTACAAGCTCTCTATGCGTCTTCTGAACCATTAAATCTGAAAGAGATTGCTGCAAAAACCGGGCTGACGTTCAGTACTGTGCAATACATTGTGTATGTAAAATTAAAAAGTAAACCGTATACCACACGGGAATATGTCTCCTTTGAAACCGATGACGCAGTTCATTATCGGATACAAAAAGAGTTCATTGATACTGAGCGTTCCCTTTTACACAACATTCCAGATAACACGCGCTTTCATCAATTGTACCTTACCGACGGGACCTTATATTGTGTGCGTAATATCCGTCGCGAAGTGATTATTTCCGAATAACCGGATGGCATATTTCGTCGCCCGACGAAGCAAGCATTACTATTAGCGTACAAACTGGCTTATCTTCTATTGCGGGAAAGTGAAGAATGGCCAATGTATATGCGAATGACCCCTCCCTGGTAATAATGATTGCTGCTACGTTTGTGCTGGCGGGCATGGTGAAAGGCGTAACCGGCATGGGGTTGCCCACGGTGGCTATGGGGATCCTCGGCTCGCTCATCTCTCCGGTTGCCGCTGCGGCAATGCTGCTGTTGCCTTCTCTGATAAGCAATGTGTTTCAGTTTGGCGGCGGGGGTAATACAGGCAGGTTGCTGCAACGGCTGTGGCCAATGTTGTTGATGGTCGTCATATCCACTCTGCTTGCCAGTGTCTGGATCACCGCGGGCAACACGACCCGAACTCAGTTTGCGCTTGGCGTGGCGCTGGTTGTCTATGCCGTCTGGACGCTGGCGGGAAAGAAAATCGCCGTGGAACCGCAACGTGAAAAACCGCTTTCCCTCGTCATTGGATTTGTGACCGGTTTATTGACCGGTGGCACTGGTGTCTTTGTTATGCCTGCTGTGCCATGGATCCAGTCTTTGGGGTTTGAAAAAGATGAGCTGGTGCAGGCGCTCGGGATCTCTTTTACCTTTTCGACGCTGGCTCTCGCGTTGGGTTTGTGGTGGCACAATGCATTGCCCATTCAGTCGCTGAGCTTATCGGCGTTTGCCATTATTCCTGCGCTGCTGGGCCAGTGGGTAGGAACCCGTGTGCGGCGGCTGATTTCTCCTGTGGTGTTTAAACGCTGTTTTCTGTTCTGCCTGGTAGGGCTGGGTGTGGAAATGATGCTGCGCGCGGCGTGAGTCCAGCTATGACTTTATGGTGATTTCATGGCATGTTAATTCCAACGATCAGGCGGTGGGGGGAAGTAATGGCATCGGTAATGCTCAATGATGAAGAGGGCGAGCTGGAGTCGCGGATGGCGCTTACTGCGGCAGTGATGGCCGATAAATCGCGCTCGCGCATGTTGTGCGCCCTGATGGATGGCCGAGCCTGGACCGCAACCGAACTTAGCGCTGTGGCTGATGTGTCAGCTTCCACCGCCAGTGCGCACCTGGCGCGTCTGTGCGAGCAGCGATTCGTTGTTGCGCTCGCTCAGGGCCGGCATCGTTATTTTCGCCTCGCAGGAACGGAGATCGCCGAACTGCTGGAACGTTTGATGGGGGTGGCATGGGCAACATCAACGCCACGAAAAATTACCACGCCGCTGAGTTTGCGGCATGCCCGAACCTGTTATGACCATCTGGCCGGTGAAGTTGCGGTAATGCTTTTTGATACGCTGATTGCCCGGCAATGGCTAACGTCTGATGGCGAAACGCTGACCAAACTTGGGCAGGAAATGCTGACGGAGATGGGGATTGTCCTGGCTGTGGGTTCATCCCGGCGAAAATTCAGCTGCGGCTGCCTGGACTGGAGTGAGCGACGCTACCATCCAGGCGGTGTGCTCGGCGCAACGCTTCTGCGTTGGTTTTCCGAACAGAAGTGGATTAAAACGCAGTCGGGCAGTCGCCATGTCACCTTCACTCCGCTTGGGATCCGCAAACTCCAGACGGAATTTGGCATCAAAGTTGTGCGGTAGATCTCCTGTTTTGCGAAAGCGTTCCCGGAAAAATGACATATTTCTGTCACACTCTTGAGGAATTGATAACAACAAGAGGTCGTAGGGATGAAAAAGTCGTTAATTGCCGCCGCCGTGGCAGGTGTTGTCTTATTGTCATCCGCCGCACAGGCGCAGACAACGCCGGAAGGCTATCAGCTTCAGCAAGTATTGATGATGAGTCGACATAACTTACGTGCACCTTTAGCCAATAATGGCAGCGTTCTTGAGCAGTCTACGCCAAAGCAATGGCCACAGTGGGAGGTTCCGGGTGGCCAACTCACCACTAAAGGCGGCGTGCTGGAAATCTACATGGGTCATTACATGCGTGAATGGCTGGCAGAGCAGGGGATGGTGAAATCCGGTGAATGTCCGGCCCCTGATACGGTGTATACCTATGCTAACAGCTTGCAGCGTACGGTCGCGACCGCACAATTCTTCGTGACCGGTGCTTTCCCTGGGTGTGATGTTCCGGTGCATCATCAGGAAAAAATGGGCACCATGGACCCAACCTTTAATCCGGTTATCACTGATGATTCCGCCGCTTTTAGTCAGCAGGCCGTTCAGGCTATGGAAAAAGAGCGCAGCAAAATGCAGCTTAATGACAGCTACAAGTTGCTTGAGCAAATGACAAACTATAAGGACTCACCGTCCTGTAAAGAAAAACAGCAATGCTCCCTGATCGACGCCAAAGACACGTTCAGCGCGAAGTATCAACAGGAGCCCGGTGTTTCAGGACCGTTGAAGGTGGGTAATTCGCTGGTGGATGCGTTCACTTTGCAATATTACGAAGGCTTCCCGATGGACGATGTGGCCTGGGGTGAGATTAAATCCGACCAACAGTGGAAGGTGCTGTCGAAACTGAAAAACGGCTATCAGGACAGTCTGTTCACCTCGCCGGAGGTTGCACAGAACGTCGCTAAACCGCTGGTGAAATATATCGACAATGCGCTGGTGACTGAACGGACGAAAGCGCCGAAAATTACCGTGCTGGTGGGGCATGATTCAAACATTGCCTCGCTGCTAACGGCGCTGGATTTCAAACCCTACCAGTTACACGACCAGAACGAACGTACGCCGATCGGCGGGAAAATCGTCTTTCAACGCTGGCACGACAGCAATGCTAACCGTGACCTGATGAAAATTGAGTATGTGTATCAGAGTTCGCAGCAGTTGCGTAATGCGGAAGTTCTGACGCTAAAATCCCCGGCACAGCGCGTGACACTGGAACTGAAAGGTTGTCCGGTTGATACCAATGGATTTTGCCCCATCGATAAATTCGATAGCGTGATGAATGAGGCGGCTAAGTAAAGAAAACTCCCCCGTGGAAGCGGGGGAGTCAGAGCGCTAGACGTTTTTACGTTCGATAGTCTGTTCACCCCAAAAGAGTGAATCTTTGTCAGTTTTCTCAAAGGCTTTGATTAGCACTTCGTCGCTACCTTCTTCCCAAATTTTTTCCGCCAGTTTCTCGTCATAGTGGGCGACTTCAAAAATGGCTTCGGCTATTTCCGGCGATGTATTGCGCAGACTTGCCCATTCGCCGACGCGATGGGCTTTCGCTTCTTGAGTTGGCATTCGAATCCTCCTGTTGAAGATTAGCCGTTGAGTTTTACTGCCAGGCCTGCGACATATTCCCCCTGGTAACGGGCAATAGATAATTCTTCCTGGCTTGGCTGCCGTGAGCCATCCGCTCCGGCAATCGTGGTGGCACCGTACGGAGTTCCGCCGCGTACTTGTGAGACATCAAACAGTTCTTGCGCGGCGTATCCAATAGGAACAATCACCATTCCGTGGTGGGCAAGCGTAGTCCAGGTCGATGTAATGGTTTGTTCCTGACCGCCGCCGGTTCCTGTCGAGCTGAATACGCTGGCAAGTTTGCCGTAAAGCCCGCCAGAAGCCCACAGTCCACCGGTCTGATCCAGGAAGGTACGCATCTGACCGGACATGTTGCCAAAGCGTGTGGGGGTACCGAAAATGATGGCGTCGTAATCAGCCAGTTCCTGCGGGGTTGCGACTGGTGCGTTTTGTGTTTTACCGCCCGCCTTAGCGAAGATTTCCGGCTGCATAGTTTCTGGCACACGCTTAATAATAACTTCTGCGCCATCCACTTTGTTTGCGCCTTCTGCGACTGCATGGGCCATGGTTTCAATGTGTCCATACATGGAATAATAGAGCACCAGAACTTTTGCCATTTTACACTACTCCTCGATTTAACCGTGTCCGTAGCGATTCGCTACCTACCTTTAAAGATATGACGTACTGCCAGGAGTGCAAATTTCACAATCATTTCTTTGATTTATAACAATTTTTATAACACGGGTTTTTGTTGCAAAATGATACATTTTTAAGCTGGTGGATTTTAGCTGTCATAAGAAAGACTTATTGATTTCGCTCTGTGATTATCTTCGTATTACTACCGATCCTGTTGCAGAATATTACCGTTAGCAGGTCGTCTGGTCAGGCTTCACTATGCTTAATCCCACGCAGTGATAATCAGGGCAATGCCCAAACGCTGCGTGAGGTATCACTCCTCAGCACCTATGCAATATGATGTCTAATCAATGACGGAGGTCAGTAATGGCAAACCATCGAGGCGGTTCCGGTAATTTTGCGGAAGACCGCGAAAGAGCATCAGAAGCAGGTCGAAAAGGTGGCCAGCACAGCGGGGGCAACTTCAAGAATGACCCGCAACGCGCTTCAGAGGCAGGCAAAAAAGGGGGCAAAAATAGCCACGGCAACACGAAACCGTAATTGCCGTGCTGTCTGTTAGATATATCGTGACGGCTGAGCTTTCATCGCCAGACGTTACATCGCCACCGCCGCCGGTTCTTCCGGCGGTTTTTTTGTATGCAAGGTTGAACTGTAACAAAACACAACGCAGACTAATGACATTCGGTTAATTGGGTGTCTCATGTCATTACTTTCTCGTTATTCCTTCTCTGTTAAACCCCAGGAAGCGATCCTCATTGTGATCACCATGTTCTGGGGGGGAACGTTTTTGGCGGTGCAGTATGCCGTCACGATGAGTGGTCCCTTCTTCTTTGTTGGCGTGCGCTTTGCTACAGCGGCGCTTGCGGTGGCACTACTGTCGTTACGCACATTACGTGGGTTGACATGGCTGGAAGTAAAAGCGGGTGTGGCGATCGGTGTATCCATTGCGCTGGGTTACAGCCTGCAAACCTGGGGGCTACAGTATATTCCCAGCAGTAAGTCTGCATTTATTACCGCCATGTATGTACCACTGGTGCCGCTTTTACAGTGGCTGTGCCTGGGCCGCATGCCGGGACTGATGCCGTGCGTCGGGATTGTACTGGCATTTATTGGGCTGATATTCCTTGCCGGACCTGGCGGTAATTTACTCGCTCTCGGTGAAGGGGAGTGGATCACGCTCGCCAGCGCGGTGGCGATAGCCGCAGAAATTATTCTGATCAGCGCATGGGCTGGGAAAGTGGATGTGCGGCGAGTCACGGTGGTGCAACTGGCAACTGCTTCAGTGGTGGCGTTTATTGCTATGGTTCCGGCGGGAGAGTCCGTACCGCCAGCGTCGACAGGGTTACTGGTCGTTGCTCTGGGGCTGGGTATTTTTAGCGCGATTATTCAGGTAACGATGAACTGGGCACAGCGCAGCGTATCTCCGACACGCGCCACGGTTATCTATACCGGAGAACCTGTGTGGGCGGGGATCTTTGGTCGCCTTGCCGGTGAACGCTTACCGCTACTGGCTTTGTTAGGCGCTGCTTTTATTATTGTTGGCGTCCTGGTCAGTGAACTGAAGTTCAATAAGAAAAAAGCCATACCGCAAGACGCGCCGCCGGAGTCGCTTTAATGTAACCATTCACCGCGTGATTTGTTATGCTGACGCCCTCAAAACAAGGAGAGGGCGCATGGCTCAACGCGCAGAGAAAAAAACAGGTAAACGCTCGCAGGCCGTCAGTGCTAAACGTCAGGCCATTTTAACCGCTGCATTAAATATCTTCTCCCAGTACGGGATCCATGGCACGCGTCTGGAGCAGGTGGCAGAGCAGGCGGGCGTGTCAAAAACCAATTTGCTCTATTACTACCCGTCTAAAGAGGTGCTGTATATTGCCGTTCTGCGGCAGATCCTCGACATCTGGCTGGCACCGTTGAAGGCTTTTCGTGAAGACTTTGCGCCGCTGGTGGCAATTAAAGAGTATATCCGTCTCAAACTGGAAGTTTCCCGCGATTATCCTCAGGCTTCCCGACTGTTTTGTATGGAGATGCTGGCGGGAGCGCCGCTGCTGATGACTGAGTTGACGGGCGATCTTAAAACGCTGATTGATGAGAAATCCGCACTGATTGCCGGATGGGTAAAGAGTGGGAAGCTGGCTCCGGTCGATCCGCATCATCTGATCTTTATGATTTGGGCTTCAACACAGCATTACGCTGATTTTGCCCCACAGGTAGAGGCAGTGACCGGCGCAACGCTGCGTGATGACGCTTTTTTTAACCAAACGGTTGAAAGTGTACAGCGGATGATAATCGAGGGGATCCGCGTGCGTTAACCGGCGGGCGGTAACGGGCAGCTTAAATCACCTTCTTCACACTGCAGGAGCGAGGCGAGAAATGCTTCGCGTTCGTTGGTTTTATCCATCAGACACTGGCTGGAAATCATCGACTGTACGCTGCCGCCTTCCGCACCGGAACTGATTAACGCGCAGTCAGCATCCCGCAGAGTTATCCACGCCACTTGCGCTTTTTTTAGCAGATCACGCTGAGCAGGCGCGGCGCGCTTAAGTGCATTCTGATAAGTATCATTTAGTTTTGCGTCAGCCGCTTTGAACTGCGCGGCAGCGCAGGTGTTCATTTCAATTTGGTTATTGGCGTTGGCACAGTCATCAGCCAGTGCCTGGCTGCTGAGCAACAGTGCCGCACATGTCAGTATTATTCGTTTCATGCTTCCCTCTGGCTGCATAAATAAAGTTCCGTTACCGGAGTAATGTCGTTCAGTTAACGAAGACGAATGCCATAACGATAACTGTAAGTAGAACATCCGGAGGTAATGAATCTGTTGCCACCGTATATTGCTACGTTCACCCTATGTTTGTCACTTCTCTGAAACGATACTACCTGTGAACGTGTTAAGGGTACTATCGCCGTACCCTTAACAATCCCGGCTCCCGGCGGGAAAATTGCCACTTCGTGGTTCCCTCCGCTTATTCCTTCAGGCTACCGGGCCGGGCGCGAGGAAACTTCCCTGTAAAACGCGCCCTGAACCCGCATCCCTGCGGGTTCTCCCGGCCTTACGGAAACACGGCGGCAATTTTCAGCCGGACCAGGCCCTCTTTGACACCTGTATTTTTATTTGAATATGTTTGAACAGCAAAACAGATTTAACTGAAAGTCAGAAAGTTGAAGCGATGCCTCCGGTCCGGCTGAAAATCGATGAGGCGTTGACGGCTGACCGGGGCTGCCCGCAAGGATGCGGGCAGAGGGGACGGCCTGCAGGGATGCAGGCTCGGCCCCGACCCGACAGGCAGACGGAATAAGACGAATAACTCGCGCAGCGACGATTTTCCCGCCGGGAGCCTGGGTTGCAAGGGAGGCGGCGGTGAGCCTCCCTTGCACGTTCACGGGTATCTGCGCTTCAGAGAAATGACACCGCTGAGGTGAACGGAACCCTGAGCCGAAATCACATGTTCTCCATAATGCTTAACGGACAAGCATTACCCGTTACCGGAGCCTTAATTAACGCCCGCCTTAGCCGATTGTCATCAGACTGGCATTACCCCCGGCGGCGGCGGTATTGACGCTCAGCGAGCGTTCAATATACAGCCTCTCCAGCAGAATGTTGCTTTCGCCACGGGCAAACCCTTGTACCGAGACAATCGCCCCTTCCCGCGCAGCGACTGCTTCACACAGCGCACGCAACTGGTCGGAATCACCGTGGAAGATAACCGCATCGAACGGTTGCGCGGTAAGGTTATCGGTTTTGGCAAACTGAATGCGCCCGGAAACAGCCGCAGGCAGACGCTTTGCCAGTTCACGGTGGAAAGCATCGTCTGGCCACAGGATCAAACTGCCAACAGATGTCACGGCGGCAACCTGCACCAGCGCATCCTGCTCGTCATCCGCAATACACAGTACGCGTTCACGTGGCAGCAGCGTCCAGGTGTTGCGCTCCCCGGTAGGACCCGGCAGCAGACGCTGAGTCCCGGCCTGCGCCAGTTCGGAAAATTGCTGACAGAGCGCATGCAGTGATGGGCGGTCGGCTGCCCACCCGGTGAGCGCATCAAGAGGCTGAATAAGCGCCGCTTTGAGCTGAGCATCAACAGGATAATCCGCATCCTGGCGGGCAAGCGTTACGCCCAGCGCATTTTCTGGGCGGTTTGCCAGCAGGCGATACAGATAGAGCGGGCCACCCGCTTTTGGACCGGTTCCTGATAAACCTTCACCACCAAATGGCTGTACGCCGACTACTGCGCCAACCATATTGCGGTTGACGTAGAGGTTACCTACATGCGCCGTACCGGTGACCTGGGCGATGGTTTCATCAATACGGGTATGCACGCCCAGCGTCAGACCGTAGCCGGAGGCATTAATCTGCTCAATCAGGCTGCCCAGATTGTTACGGGTGTAGCGCACGACGTGCAGTACCGGACCGAACACCTCTTTATGCAACTCGTCGAAGCTTTCCAGTTCGATAAGCGTGGGGGCAACAAAGGTTCCGGTTTGCCATTCACGCGCATCATCACTGTTTTCACGCACGGCCTGGAATACCGGGCGACCTTTGGCGCGCATCGCCTGAATATGGCGCTCAATATTCGCTTTGGCTTCAGCATCGATAACCGGCCCAATATCGGTCGTCAGGCGACCCGGATTGCCCATCCGGCATTCCGCCATTGCGCCGCGCAGCATTTTCAACGTGTGATCGGCGATATCATCCTGCAGACACAGTACCCGTAGCGCCGAGCAACGCTGTCCTGCGCTGTCAAAGGCAGAGGCCACCACATCCACAACAACCTGTTCTGTCAGCGCAGAGGAGTCCACGATCATCGCGTTCATTCCACCGGTTTCAGCGATAAGTGGGATCGGGCGACCCTGAGCATCAAGACGGGTGGCGATATTGCGTTGTAACAACGTGGCGACTTCCGTGGAGCCAGTGAACATCACGCCGCGTACGCGTTCATCGGATGTGAGTTGCGCCCCGACGGTTTCACCCTGACCAGGCAACAACTGCACCACGCCCGGCGGCACACCGGCCTCCAGTAAGATGGCGATGCCCTGGGCGGCAATCAGCGGGGTTTGTTCCGCAGGTTTTGCCAACACGCTGTTACCCGCCGCCAATGCGGCAGCAATCTGTCCGGTGAAAATTGCCAGCGGGAAGTTCCATGGGCTGATGCAGACGACCGGGCCTAACGGACGATGCGTTTCGTTGTCAAAATCATCACGAACCTGACCTGCGTAATAGTGCAGGAAGTCTACGGCTTCGCGCACCTCAGCAATGGCGTTGCTAAAGGTTTTACCCGCTTCACGCACCAGAATACCAATCAGTTGTTGCATCTGGCCTTCCATCAGAATGGCGGCACGCTGCAGAATAGCGGCACGTTCCTGTGGCGGTGTTGCGAACCAGATCGGGGCATTATTTACCGCGCTCTGTAACGCCTGCTCTACTTCAGCATGGGTGGCTTCGCGTACATAACCCACAATATCTTTGGGTTCTGCCGGGTTAATGACGGGGATCATTTCTCCGTCTGCTACTGAATGCTCCAGTATTGGTTTGGCATGCCATTTTTGCAGGGCACTATTGAGCAGAGCAGAGGACAGCGAGGCCAGACGATGTTCGTTCGCAAGATCCAGTCCGGCTGAGTTATCGCGCCCCTTGTCGTACAGGTCGCGCGGTAGCGCAATCTTCGGATGTGGCAGACCCGCCTGGCCTTCCTGTTGTGCCATTTTTTCAACGGCTTCGACCGGATCGGCAACCAGTTCATCCAGTGGCAAGGTGGTGTCTGCAATACGGTTAACGAACGAGGTGTTAGCCCCGTTCTCCAGCAGACGACGCACCAGGTACGCCAGCAGCGTTTCATGGGTCCCCACCGGTGCGTAAATACGACATGGGCGGTTTAGTTTGCCGTCCGCCACTTTGCCTGTGACCTGTTCGTACAACGGCTCACCCATACCATGCAAGCACTGGAATTCGTACTGTCCAGGGTAGTAGTTCTGACCCGCCAGCTGATAAATCGCAGCCAGCGTATGCGCGTTATGGGTCGCGAACTGAGGGTAGATCAGGTTTGGTACGGCGAGCAGTTTTTTCGCACAGGCCAGATAGGAAACGTCGGTGTAAACCTTGCGGGTATAGACCGGATAACCTTCCAGTCCATCCATCTGGGCACGCTTGATTTCGCTGTCCCAGTACGCACCTTTAACCAGACGGATCATCAAGCGACGGCGGCTGCGTGTTGCCAGATCAATCAGGTAGTCGATAACAAACGGGCAGCGCTTCTGATAGGCCTGGATAACAAAACCGATACCGTTCCAGCCTGCCAGTTCAGGTTCAAAGCAGAGTTTTTCCAGCAGGTCGAGGGAGATTTCCAGGCGATCCGCTTCTTCAGCATCAATATTGATGCCGATGTCGTACTGGCGCGCCAGCAGGGTTAGCGACTTCAGGCGCGGATACAGCTCATCCATCACGCGATCGTACTGTGCGCGGCTATAGCGCGGGTGCAGCGCTGACAGCTTGATCGAAATTCCCGGACCTTCATAAATCCCACGACCGTTAGAGGCTTTACCAATGGCGTGGATCGCCTGCTGATAAGAGACCATATAGGCCTGCGCATCGGCGGCGGTCAGCGCGGCTTCTCCCAGCATGTCATAGGAGTAGCGGAAGCCTTTATCTTCCAGCTTGCGCGCATTCGCCAGCGCTTCTGCGATGGTTTCTCCGGTGACAAACTGCTCGCCCATTAAGCGCATCGCCATATCGACGCCTTTACGCACCAACGGTTCGCCGCTCTTGCCGATGATGCGGTTTAGCGAGCGTGAGAGGCTGGCTTCGTTATGCGTGGAGACCAGGCGCCCGGTAAACAGCAGACCCCAGGTTGCGGCGTTCACGAACAGGGACGGGCTGCGGCCAATGTGCGACTGCCAGTTGCCGTTGCTGATTTTGTCGCGAATTAACGCATCACGAGTGGCTTTGTCAGGAATACGCAGCAGCGCTTCCGCCAGGCACATCAACGCAACGCCCTCCTGTGAAGAGAGAGAGAACTCCTGCAATAATCCCTGTACCATGCCGGCACGGCCGCTGGCGGTTTTCTGGTTACGCAGTTTGTCAGCGAGTTGATACGCCAGCTTATGAGCCTGTTCCGCGATCGGCTGCGGCAGACGAGCCTGCTCCATCAGCATCGGTACTGCGTCAGTTTCAGCGCGGCGATACGCGGCGGTGATGGCCGCGCGTGAGACAGACTGAGGCAGGATCTGTTCGGCAAACTCCAGGAAAGGCTGGTGTGTTTCATTCTGATGCGCGGTGGTTTCATCGCTCTCGTTCGCTGCACCAGCCAGCAGGGCAGGTAGCTCAGGAAGGGCATCGTCATTTTCCAGTCTTTCGAGATAATTAAAGATGGCTTGCTTAATCAGCCAGTGCGGTGTGCGATCGATTCGTGATGCTGCTGTTTTAATACGCTCGCGTGTGGCGTCGTCCAGCTTAACCCCCATCGTGGTGGTTCCCATGCCGTTTACTCCTGTTGTACTGAAATACGGGTCTGATAGTTACCGAGAAATATCTACCATGTTGCAACTTTGTGCAACCGTGTTAAATGTGACCTGGTTTGCAAGCTTGAAAATGAATGAAATGTTAATAAATATTGTTCTTATGATGAGCGTTGTAAAAATAACGAAATCTTTTTCTCTGCGGTAGTTAACACTTTTTAAAGGTGCAACCGAAAAAAATGTGAGGGAGTGCAACCTCCAGAAAAATGCTATCCAATCTGGATCAAATTTGATGTAAATGATGTGTTAAATCGATTGTGAATGACCATCGCTTCCGGCAGGATACGGTCGCCCTGGTAAACATAGATATCTTCGCCACGTTCCGGCAGGGTAATAAAACGGCAAGTCACGACATTGCCGATACATAATTTTGGAGAGTTTTGATGGCTATTAGCACACCGATGTTAGTGACATTCTGTGTCTATATTTTTGGCATGATATTGATAGGGTTTATTGCATGGCGTTCGACCAAAAACTTTGATGACTATATTCTCGGTGGGCGCAGTCTGGGGCCATTTGTAACCGCGTTATCCGCCGGGGCATCTGATATGAGCGGCTGGCTGCTGATGGGGCTGCCAGGCGCGATTTTCCTGTCGGGTATTTCAGAAAGCTGGATTGCTATCGGCCTGACATTAGGCGCGTGGATCAACTGGAAGCTGGTGGCGGGTCGCCTACGTGTTCACACTGAATACAATAACAACGCCCTGACGCTACCGGATTACTTTACCGGTCGTTTCGAAGATAAAAGCCGTATTCTGCGTATTATCTCCGCGCTGGTTATTCTGCTGTTTTTCACCATCTATTGTGCTTCAGGTATTGTGGCAGGGGCGCGTCTGTTCGAGAGCACCTTTGGCATGAGCTATGAAACTGCTCTGTGGGCCGGTGCGGCAGCGACAATCATTTATACCTTTATTGGTGGTTTCCTCGCGGTAAGCTGGACCGATACCGTGCAGGCCAGCCTGATGATCTTTGCTCTGATCCTGACGCCGGTGATGGTCATTATTGGCGTGGGCGGATTTGAAGACTCGTTGGAAGTGATCAAACAAAAGAGCATTGAGAACGTGGATATGCTCAAAGGACTGAACTTTGTTGCCATCATTTCCCTGATGGGCTGGGGTCTGGGCTACTTCGGCCAGCCGCACATTCTGGCGCGCTTTATGGCAGCCGATTCCCACCATAGTATTGTTCACGCACGCCGCATCAGTATGACCTGGATGATCTTGTGTCTGGCGGGCGCGGTCGCAGTTGGTTTCTTTGGTATCGCTTACTTCAATAACAACCCGTCTGTGGCGGGGGCGGTCAATCAGAACGCCGAGCGTGTGTTTATTGAACTGGCGCAAATCCTGTTTAACCCATGGATTGCCGGTATTCTGCTGTCTGCCATCCTTGCGGCAGTGATGTCGACGCTGAGCTGCCAGCTGTTGGTGTGTTCCAGCGCGATTACTGAAGATTTGTACAAAGCGTTCCTGCGTAAAAATGCCAGCCAGAAAGAACTGGTGTGGATTGGGCGCATCATGGTGCTGGTTGTCGCGCTAATCTCTATTGCGCTGGCGGCAAACCCGGAAAACCGCGTACTTGGTCTGGTGAGCTACGCCTGGGCTGGTTTTGGTGCGGCGTTTGGCCCGGTCGTGTTGTTCTCCGTCATGTGGTCGCGTATGACCCGTAACGGCGCGTTGGCAGGGATGATCATCGGTGCGGTGACGGTTATCGTCTGGAAGCAGTTCGCGTGGTTGGGTCTGTATGAAATCATCCCTGGCTTCATTTTCGGCAGCATTGGGATCGTCGTCTTCAGCCTGTTGGGTAAAGCGCCATCTGCGGCAATGCAGAAACGTTTTGCCGAGGCGGATGCCCACTATCACTCAGCGCCGCCGTCACGTTTACAGGTAGAATAACCTGCCCAACATCTCTAAAGCTCGCTGCGTGCGTAACACCGTTCACTTAAGGTGCTTTGAGTGAACGGGATACTGGGTGTTGACGTATGACGTACGCCACGCAGTAGAAGTGTAAGTAAGCAAAAAACTAGCGGACAGCCTGATCATTTCTTACAGCCAGGGGCTTCCGCTCACTGGAATGAAACCACCCGTTAAGCTCAATTCTCCTAACGCGGGAAACTACCGTTTTCCAAGCGGACCCCATTAAAAGCAACACTCCCACATCCCCTTTCTTAAGTTTATAAAAAAAAAGTCGCTTATGTTGTTGGAATCAAACAAAGGAGATTTTACAAGCGATGGTGCAAAACATAAATAAAACATTCATTTCAAATGCTGATATAGAATTATCTTCACAAACAGGAACCAGAACTTGCTCTTACCATATATGTAACCCTAAAAAAGACAACTTAATCCTTGTTTATATACCAGGGTTCGGAGGGGATCTAGGTAATTACTCTCATGGATTATGCGAAAAAATAGCTGAAACATATGACATAACAACAATGACTGTAGAGTATTTTTGCTATCATTCAAGACCAAATGTCGGTGGAAAAATATCATTTTCCGCATTTGATATAGCTCACATAAACAGTCTTGCACGACATTTTTTTATTGATGAATCTGAATCTATCAATAAAAAAATATCACTAATAAATGAAAGCGCAAAAAAAAATAACACTGCATCTCAAATTTTTGCGATGATTGAGCCAAAAAATAATGAATATCAAAATTTCGGATTGCTACCTGCGCTTGATATAATAAATGCAATTAACGATGCTATATTAAATTTTGAAATGGAAAATAGCAAAATAATATTAATTGGATCTTCATATGGTGGCTATATTGCAAACATGGTTGAAAAAATAGCACCAGGTTTAGTTAATGCCATTATCGACAACTCATCATGGAGCTCTCCAAACATGAAGTACTTAATAGGTAGAGAGCTTAACAACACTGAGTTCCGACAACAACTTAGCAGCAATATAATTATGGACCTGTATGTTAAGTCTCCATGGACCCTGACTAAAGGATTACCAAACACTCTATCAAAAAGTAGAATACAAATACGGTCATTTGATCCTGATCAATTATCCCAGATGATTAATCAAGGTGGAGGGCAATGTTTATATGTTTTTTATCATTATATAAATGATAATATTGCGCCGGCAAAAGATAAATTAGAAATGATTCTTCTACTTCAACAACACAATAAAGACAAAATAACATGTAGAATATTAAAAAATAAAAATGACATAGATGGCGTATTGATTAAATCTCTTGAGCATGGACTTGGTATGTCTATGGTTGAATTATTCAAAAAACATTTCCCATTAATAAAAGATCAAATCAAAAATCAACATCGGACATTAAAAACACAATACTTGTGTGATGATTTAATATATTTATTTAATAACTCAACATTACCGGTAACAGTAACCATACAAAGTCGCTCAAATAAGGTGAGTGTTTAATTATTAGAACAACCTTCGTCATAAACTATAAGATTCAATCATCTGGAAAATCCATTCGAGATGTAGTGACCGCTGGAAGCAGGAAAGTGAAGCGGGCTCGGCCTGGATCTGGTTATTGTCGAGCCAGGAAGAAAGCATAAAAAAGCACCATCAGGAAATTGATGAGGCATTGTCGTCTACCCGTCGGATCGTTCAACCGCTCATTTTGCTTAACCCTGTGGTGTTAACTGCGTGCGGGCTGTTTTATTTGCTGTCCTTGCAAAGAGGCAGTAACCGTTACTCTCCTAACTGTTTACATTCAGTCATCATTCTCAAAACATTCTGCTTGAGTTTTTTGTTGCTGTAATGATAATCACTATCACTGTAATTTACTTTTCTTTGCATCAGTTGACTGAGAATAACGTTTAAGGGTACTTCGCATGTTCGTTCCATTTCTAATTATGTTGCGCGAAGGGTTAGAGGCCGCGCTGATTGTCAGCCTGATAGCCAGTTACCTGAAACGAACTCAGCGAGGCCGCTGGATTGGCGTGATGTGGATTGGTGTATTGCTGGCGGCGGCGTTATGTCTGGCGTTGGGGATTTTCATCAATGAAACCACGGGTGAATTTCCGCAAAAAGAACAGGAGTTATTTGAAGGTATTGTGGCGGTCATTGCCGTTGTGATCCTTACCTGGATGGTCTTCTGGATGCGTAAAGTCTCACGTAACGTCAAAGTTCAACTGGAGCAGGCTGTCGATAACGCATTACAGCGCAGCAACCATCACGGCTGGGCGCTGGTGATGATGGTCTTTTTTGCTGTTGCCCGTGAAGGGCTGGAATCGGTCTTTTTCTTGCTGGCGGCTTTTCAGCAGGATGTCGGTATTTGGCCGCCGGTAGGTGCGATGCTGGGACTGGCAACGGCTGTTGTGTTGGGATACCTGATTTATCTGGGTGGGATCCGACTGAATCTCGGTGCATTCTTCAAATGGACCAGCCTGTTTATTCTGCTGGTGGCTGCAGGGCTTGCTGCAGGGGCCATTCGTGCGTTCCACGAGGCCGGATTATGGAATCATTTCCAGGATGTAGCGTTTGACATAAGTAACGTTCTTTCAACGCACTCTCTGTTCGGCACGTTAATGGAAGGGATCTTTGGGTATCAGGAAGCGCCAAGCGTCAGTGAGGTTGCAGTCTGGTTTATCTACCTGATTCCCGCACTGATTTTGTTTGCACTGCCGCCGCGTTCAGGCACTACGGCATCTCGTACCGCACCTTAAAAAAACGCGATGCAGAATATCATTTAGTTACAACATACTTATTTGTAGGGATGGGTCATGACGATTAATTTTCGCCGTAGTGCGCTGCAGCTGGGTATTGCCGCGCTGTTTACTTCCGCATTTGCCGCACAGGCTGCAGATATTCCACAGGTCAAAGTCACGGTAAATGACAAACAGTGTGAACCGATGACGATCACTGTTAATGCCGGGAAAACACAGTTCATCATCCAGAACCACAGCCAGAAAGCGCTGGAGTGGGAGATCCTCAAAGGTGTCATGGTGGTGGAAGAGCGTGAAAATATTGCGCCAGGCTTTAGCCAGAAAATGACCGCCAACCTGCAACCAGGTGAATATGATATGACCTGCGGTCTGCTGACAAACCCGAAAGGGAAGCTGATTGTGAAGGGGAATGCTACGGCGGATGCAGCGCAAAGTGATGCCTTGCTGAGCCTGAGCGGCGCGATTACCGAATATAAAGCCTATGTGACGGCAGAAACCGCACAGCTGGTTGCGGGTACCAAAGCATTCACTGATGCCATTAAAGCTGGCGATCTGGAGAAAGCCAAATCCCTGTATGCACCGACACGTCAGCACTACGAGCGCATTGAGCCAATTGCGGAACTGTTCTCCGACCTTGATGGCAGCATTGATGCGCGTGAAGATGATTACGAGCAAAAAGCCGCCGATCCGAAATTTACCGGCTTCCATCGCCTGGAAAAAGCGCTGTTTGGCGACAATACCACCAAAGGCATGGATAAGTATGCTGAGCAGTTGAACAGCGACGTTATTGACCTGCAAACGCGCATTAGCGAGCTGGCGTTCCCACCATCAAAAGTGGTTGGTGGAGCTGCCGGGCTGATTGAAGAAGTTGCTGCCAGCAAAATTAGTGGTGAAGAAGATCGCTATAGTCACACCGACCTGTGGGACTTCCAGGCCAACGTTGATGGCGCACAGAAAATTGTCGATCTCCTGCGTCCTCAGTTGCAAAAATCCAATGCTGAACTGCTGGCAAAAGTGGATGCAAACTTCAAAAAAGTCGATGCTATCCTGGCGAAATATCGTACCAAAGACGGTTTTGAAACCTATGACAAACTGACCAATGCTGACCGCAATGCGCTGAAAGGGCCAATTACTACGCTGGCGGAAGATTTGTCTCAATTACGCGGTGTACTGGGTCTGGATTAAGCATCATGCAGCATGATAATGAAAACGGCGTGAGCGAGCCGTCGCGCCGACGTTTACTGAAAGGGATGGGCGCGCTGGGTGGCGCACTGGCACTGGCTGGCGGCTGCCCGGTTGCGCATGCGCAAAAACCGCAGAGTGCGCCGGGAACGCTATCGCCGGATGCTCGCGGTGAAGCACAGCCATTTTATGGCCCGCATCAGGCTGGGATCCTGACGCCACAGCAGGCATCCATGATGCTGGTGGCGTTTGATGTTCTCGCCAGCGATAAAGCTGACCTTGAGCGTCTGTTCCGGTTACTGACCCGTCGTTTTGCGTTCCTGACGACTGGCGGGCCCGCGCCCGAGACGCCAAACCCGCGTTTACCGCCAATGGATTCCGGCATTCTCGGTGCCTACATTGCGCCGGATAACCTGACGATGACGCTGTCGGTGGGGCATTCGCTGTTCGACGAGCGCTATGTTCTTAGCACCAGCATGCCGAAAAAACTGCAAAAAATGACGCGCTTTCCGAATGATTCGCTGGATGCAGCGTTGTGTCATGGCGATTTGTTGTTACAGATTTGCGCCAACACGCAAGACACCGTCATACATGCGCTGCGCGATATCATTAAGCACACACCGGATCTCCTCAGCGTTCGCTGGAAGCGCGAAGGGTTTATCTCTGATCATGCTGCACGCAGTAAAGGCAAAGAGACACCAGTCAATCTGCTTGGTTTTAAAGACGGGACCGCTAACCCGGATGGCACAGATAAAAAGCTGATGCAAAATGTGGTGTGGGTGACGTCCGATCAAGACGAGCCGAAATGGGCGGAAGGCGGGAGTTATCAGGCGGTAAGGCTTATTCAGTTTCGCGTTGAGTTCTGGGATCGTACACCGCTTAAAGAGCAACAGACTATTTTCGGGCGAGACAAACAGACTGGTGCACCATTAGGTATGCAGCACGAGCACGATGTACCTGACTACGCCAGCGATCCTGAAGGTGAGGTGATTGCGCTCGACAGCCATATCCGTCTGGCAAACCCGCGAACTCGGGAGTCGGAGTCCAGCCTGATGATGCGTCGTGGTTACAGCTATTCGCTTGGCGTCACCAATTCTGGTCAACTGGATATGGGTTTACTGTTTGTTTGCTATCAGCACGATCTGGAAAAAGGTTTTTTGACCGTGCAGAAACGCCTGAATGGTGAAGCGCTGGAAGAGTATGTGAAGCCGATTGGTGGCGGATATTTCTTTGCCTTGCCTGGTGTCAAAGACCCTGATCGTTATCTTGGGCAATCTCTTCTTGAGGCCTGAAACCTGAGCCCCGCACTCCCGCGGGGTATTTCCTGACAACTTGATGAATGGACCAATTATTTTTCGTGATGTCTGCAGCGTTGAAATAATTTTGTCATCTCTCTGTAAGAGACTGTTCTCAGCGGCAGGATGTAATTTAGTTAACAATAAGTAAAAATATTGTTGCGCTGACAATAAATTCTGTTGTAATTATAGGTAACAGCGGTAGTTCCCGGCGGTGATGGTCATTCACTATGGAGATCGCGAATGGTAATGTCCTGTAATGGACTCGCTTTTCACAGCAGCAATACCATGTTATGCGGACGTTTCTCTTCCGCCAGCCATCTCGTCACCGCTAAATTCCTCTCCCTTCCATATCTTATCCTTGTTACCGACGCCCTGTACGGTGCGCGTAGCCGTGCGTGGTGTCTTATTCGAAGGCAAGCAATGGCTTACAAGGAAGCCAAACCTCAGATGTTCGTGCGCATAATCGTGCCGCAAGCGGTGCGTGTGATGTATACCTACAACTCAAGGTGCTATCCATGGGAAGACAAAAAGCAGTGATCAAAGCTCGTCGTGAAGCAAAACGTGTGCTGAGACGGGATTCGCGTAGCCATAAGCAACGTGAAGATGAATCGGTCACCTCGCTTGTGCAGATGGGCGGCGTAGAAGCGATCGGTATGGCGCGTGACAGTCGCGACGCCACACCTATCATGGCGCGAAATGAAGCTCAGGCGCAGTACCTGAATGCTATCGAGAGTAAACAGCTGATCTTCGCCACGGGTGAAGCCGGGTGTGGTAAAACCTGGATCAGCGCGGCAAAAGCAGCAGAGGCCCTGATCCACAAAGATGTGGACCGGATCATTGTAACCCGTCCAGTTCTGCAAGCTGATGAAGATCTCGGCTTCTTACCTGGAGATGTTTCCGAGAAGTTTGCTCCCTATTTTCGACCCGTGTACGACGTGCTGGTAAAACGACTGGGAGCCTCCTTCATGCAATATTGCCTGCGACCTGAGATTGGTAAGGTGGAAATCGCGCCGTTCGCTTATATGCGCGGACGTACCTTTGAAAATGCAGTTGTTATTCTCGACGAGGCTCAGAATGTGACTGCTGCGCAAATGAAAATGTTTTTAACTCGCCTTGGAGAGAATGTGACGGTAATTGTGAACGGGGATGTTACCCAGTGTGACTTACCGGCGCATGTTCGATCCGGGTTAAGCGATGCGCTGGCCCGCTTCGAAGAAGATGAGATGATTGGGATCGTTCGTTTCAATAAAGATGATTGCGTTCGTTCGGCGCTCTGTCAGCGGACGCTTAATGCTTACAACTGATATGTTCTTCGTCTTCAAGGCCCGGGAAACCGGGCTTTGTTTTTATTACGCTTACAGAATATCTTTTAGCTCAGCAGCCATCATTGTTGCTTCAAAAGGGATCAGCTCGACTTTTACAACCCCTGATTGTTGAAAGGGATCCTGGCTGAGATAACTTTTTAACGCTTCTTCATCATCGCATTTTGCCAGTATTACGCCTCCTGAGCGCGGGATTTTGCGTCCTGAGGCGAGGAATAAACCCTTCGCGTACCCTTTTTTCAGCCATTCCACATGCGCGGGAAGTAAATTATCGACTTCATTTAACGGTTTTATATAAGTTAAAACGACAACACCAATAACGCTCATTTTATTATCCATAATCCTGGAGGGGAGATTACGTTAGCATGTGGTTGACTAAGGACAGAATAGATTTGTTGGCCCGGCTGAAAGATATTCTGTTAACGGTTGTGTACAGATGGAAGCCGTTTCCCCTGGCCCATTTTGATTATTTCATTTCGTTCTCCAGCCAGGATGCAACTGCACGCAGGCCTTTTAATATCTCTTCTCTGAGGGCGCAGTTATCTTCCGGATGTTGTTCAACAGCCTCGCATGCGCGGCGGGCGGTAACCATCCCCATGCTGGCGCAGCTACTTTTTAACTGATGTGCAAGACGTCTGATCTTCTCAACGTCTTTTTGCGAGCGAGCGGTATCAATTTCGTCGAGTAAAGGCAGTGTATGTTGGGTAAATAAACGCAGCCATTCACCAATTTTGCTATGTCCCATGATGCGAGCATCTTCTGATAATTGATGCGTATCCAGAAGACACTCGCTAAGTGGTTCAGCGACGTAAGGGGATTCTGAACCTGAAATATAGTGTGTGATGAGTTGACCCAGGGCGTCTCGCGGCACCGGTTTTTGAATAATACCGCGAAACAACGTACTGGTACGACGGCTTAGGGTCTCATCAATCACGTGAGCGCTGAACCCAATCAGAGGCAGGGTTGGATAAATCTGTGTCAGTTGTTGGGCGAGCGTAATACCGTCGGTATCCGGGAGATCAAAATCAACCAGCACGGCATCATAGTGCTCATTACCTTGCAGGACATGTAGTGCGTCGGCGGCACAACTTGCTACCATCACCAGGGCTCCGCTGGTGGTTAACATCTCCACGGTAATACGCTGGGTGAGGGGATTGTCCTCAATCAACAGTAAACGTATCCCCTGTAAATTGACCGGGCGATGGGGACATTTAGGGGTAGGGCGCGAAGCGGGACGTAAAGGAAGTCGCAACTGAAAGCAACTCCCAACACCAGGTGTGCTGGTCACGGTCAGTTCACCACCCATAGCCAGTGCAAGGCTGCTACTGATCGTTAACCCCAGTCCTGTCCCGCCACGTTTGCCGCTTACCTGAACAAAGGGCTTAAAAATGTCAGCCAGGCGAGAGGCTTCGATACCACTGCCCGTATCCTCAACCTCGATACACCACTGTTCACCTTCAGTGAAGCTGCGTAGCGTAATAAGACCACGATCGGTAAATCGCAGTGCATTGCTTAATAAATTAGTGATTATCTGACGAATACGGCGAGGATCGCCCTGTAATGCGAGGGGGAGAGCGCTGGAAAAGTCCGCAACAAGCGTAACCGGCCGCCCGTTGATGCGACTGTTCATCAACTGGAGTGTACTTTCCAGCAAAGGTCTGGGCTCAAAGGGCTCATCACTAACAGAGACATTCTTTCCACCGGCCTCAATTGCTGAGTAATCCAGAATATCGTTGAGAATAGTCAGTAGCGATTCGCCGGAATCGGTGATTGCACGCAGGTTTTCCTGATGTTGAGCCAGCGCCTGGTTTTCTGAAAGCAACTGCGCAGTGCCGAGGATCCCGTAAAGTGGGGTGCGTATTTCATGGCTCATTGCCGCAAGAAATGCTGATTTTGCCTGATTTGCTTTTTCAGCTTCAGCCCGCGCCTGACGGTGTTCAATGACCAGCGCGTGAAGCTCGGCGGTACGCGATTTTACCTGCGTAGCCAACTGTTGCCGATGATTATTGAGGGCGTGGACGCTGGCACGAAACGCATCCATTAAACGTCCAATAGTATCCAGTTCCCGTACGCCTGCGGTTTCTGGAAAGGGGGAGTCAATGTTACCTTCAAGCAGTTGCTGCAATGCCTGTGTTTGCTGGGCCAGAGGGCGCGTCACTGAACGGTAAACCACGCGCCAGAGGATTAGGATCAGCGATATCAGCGAAACAGCGCCGAGCAACAGCAGCCAGGTTTGTCCGCGCTCGCTGGCTTGTTTCAGTGAAGTTAACCCTGCACGGTTACGTTCTTCGATAGTGTTGACTAACTGGCTGACTTCACTGCTGAAACGGGTAAACTGATAAATGTTATTCTGCGACAGGATCTGTAGCCGGGTGCTGATGTCATTATCCTGCTGGTATAGCGCCAGCAGCTCGACATAACGTCCTACCGTATTCACTGACTCCGCAACCTGTTCGCGCACCACTGGATCTTCAATGCGTATTTGTCGACGATGCAGAATTCTGACTGCGGCATTCAATCGGTTATCCATCGCTGCGGCGTTATATTGCGCCTGATCGGCACTCAGATTCATAATCATTTGTTGCACGCGTAGTGCGCTCAGACGCACCTCGTTCATCTGATTAACGTATTCCAGATCGGTATCAATGAGACGATCCAGTGCCTGTTCAGCCTCCCGACGCTGATTATTTTCAATCAAATCATATATTCCCGCTTGTGTCGCACCTGCGGAAGTCGCCGCATTATTCGCCTGACCGTGAGCCATTTCAGCGATATCGCCTGCGGCGGTGACAATACGTTGACTGAGTTGTTGCTGCTGATCGCGGAGTCTCAGCCGTTGTCCAACCAACTCTCCCTGCTGACTTAACGACTGTGCGATTTCCTGCTCCTGCAGCTCTATCGCCGTGGTGTCAAAACCTTGCTGACGTAGCGTTTTAAGCAATGCGGTAATTTTGAGACTTTGTGCTGTTAACATTCGGCCCTGTGCCAGCCACATATTTTCACTGTCGGCGATGGTCAGGTTCTGCGCGGAAAAAAGCTCCCAGGCACTGGCTTCGCTCAATTGACGCGCCATGTTCATTGTCGGGATTAGTTCTTGTGTATTGGCTTGCTCAACCTGGCTGACAAAACGCAGACTGTACCAACCTACAAGTGTACTCATGAGGGTCAGTGCCGCCATCAGCGCGAAGCCCATCCACAGTCTTCTGGTCAGAGATAAATTCACGGAGTGTCGCCACAGATTAAAAAGGTTGAGTCCAAAAGCGGAAAGCAACTAGGATAAAGCCTTATTGATAATGAGGCTATCATGCGAGCATGCGTTTTTTGGGTGATGACTTTCTTTTCTGTACAAGGTCTGGCGGCCGGAGCAGGAGAGTCTCTGATCCGTTGGCACGACGAGCAACACTTTTCCCCTCAGCAGCAGGAAACGGTCACAGCGCATCAGGTCTGGAAACTTTGTGCGCTCTACCCTAGTCTCAAAGATTCCTATTGGCTCTCGGTTAACTACGGCATGCAACAAGCGGCACGGCGTTACGGCGTCAGCCTGAAAGTGCAGGAAGCTGGAGGGTATCGGCAGCTTTCGACGCAGAAAACGCAAATTGCCCAGTGTAAAGAGTGGGGCGCAGATGCCATTTTACTTGGCAGCAGCACCACATCGTTTCCTGATCTCAAAAAACAGGTCGGTACGTTGCCGGTTATTGAGGTGGTGAACGCCATCCATGACGCGACAACCCGAACGCGAGTCGGGGTCCCCTGGTTTCAAATGGGCTATCAACCGGGTCGTTACCTGGTGAAGTGGAGTGGGGGAAAACCACTGAAATTGCTCTTAATGCCAGGACCTGATGATGCCGGAGGCAGTAGGGAAATGGTTGCCGGGTTCCGCGATGCGATCGCCGGAAGCCAGGTGCAAATTGTGGATGTCGCCCTTGGGGACAATGATATAGAAGTACAGCGCAATCTGTTGCAGGAGATGCTGGAACGCCATCCGGATATTGATGTGGTTGCCGGGACGGCCATTGCAGCGGAAGCGGCAATGGGGGAAAGACGCAATCTGGCGACCCCTCTCACGGTGGTCTCATTTTACCTGTCACATCAGGTTTATCGCGGTCTCAAGCGTGGACGGGTACTGATGGCTGCCAGTGACCAAATGGTTTGGCAAGGTCAACTGGCGGTCGAACAAGCGATCAATGTATTGCAGGGACGTAACGTTCCCGATAACGTCAGCCCGCCGATTTTAGTACTGACCCCAGAAAATGCGGACAGCAAACATAGCCGTAGCTCGCTATCTCCGGGGGGATTCCGGCCAGTATATTTGTATCAGCATACGTCGGAGGCTAAAAAATAGCCTTCGCCATGCTGGGTAACGAACAGGTCGGGACTCAGTTTATGGCGCAAACGACGGATCAACACATCGACGGTACGCAGATCGGGGTCTTCCACTCTGCGTGCCGTAAGCATGCGGAGTAGCCTTTCGCGGCTGAGGATTTCACCCGGATTAGTCACAAATGCCACCAGCATTTCGTACTCAGCGCGGGTGAGCTTAATCGTTTCCTCTTCTTTTTCCAGCGTGTGGCGAGAAACATTCAGACAGTATCCCGCAAATTGGTAGCAATTATCTTTCGCAGCAGGTTGTGCCTGGCGGGCAAGATCGATGCGCCAGAGCAGGTTTTTCACCCGCACGACGAGTTCGCGCAATTCCAGCGGTTTGGTCACATAATCATCGGCACCCATCTCCAGTCCGACAATTCGGTCAATTTGATCGCATCGTCCCGTTACGAGAATGATCCCAACCGTTGAGCGCTCTCGTAGCGATCGGGTCAGCATCAAACCATTTTCATCCGGAAGATTAATATCCAGCAGGACAAGATCAACAGACTGTTGGTCCATAATGTCGCGCAGACCAGCGCCGCTAGCAACAGCCGAGACTTGATAACCTTCCTGCTCAAAATAAGCCTGCAGTCGTGCCTGGGTCACTGGCTCATCTTCAACAATGACAATGTGATGTGACATCCTTTGTTCTGTCTCTCTGTTCATATTCGTTCATATTTTGCAGTAAGTCGTTCATCCTGACCAGTGTCGCTGTTCACATTTGCTGAATAAGATCTCCCGTAACTAAACCATATATTTACAGGGGCTATTATGCGGAGACTATGGAGAGCGTTACTCAGGCCAAGTGCGCGCTGGTCAATACTGGCGCTGGTGATTGTTGGGATACTGATCGGTATCGCACTGATTGTACTCCCACATGTTGGAATCAAGTTAACCAGTTCGACAGAGTTTTGTGTCAGTTGCCACAGTATGCAGCCGGTCTATCAGGAATATAAGCAGTCGCCGCATTTCCAGAATGCCTCCGGGGTTCGCGCTGAATGTCACGACTGTCATATCCCATCGGATATTCCCGGGATGGTGAAACGGAAACTTGAAGCCAGCAACGATATTTACCAGACGTTTATCGCTCACTCGATTGACACACCTGAAAAATTCGAAGCCAAGCGTGCTGAGCTGGCGGAAAGGGAGTGGGCAAGGATGAAGGAAAATAACTCCTCAACCTGCCGCTCCTGCCATAACTATGATGCGATGGATCATGCTAAGCAACATCCTGAAGCCGCACGTCAGATGAAAATTGCCGCCAAAGACAACCAATCTTGTATTGACTGTCATAAAGGTATTGCCCACCAGTTACCTGATATGAGCAGCGGTTTCCGCAAGCAATTTGATGAATTACGCGCCAATGCTAACAGCGACGGCGATACTCTGTACTCTCTTGATATCAAACCTATTTATGCGTCTAAAGGTGATAAAGAACCTGCAGGCTCGTTACTGCCAGCTTCAGAAGTGACGGTGTTGAAACGTGACGGTGAATGGCTGCAGGTACAAATTACCGGCTGGACGGAAAGCCAGGGACGTCAACGCGTTCTGACTCAACTTCCAGGTAAGCGAATTTTTGTGGCATCCATCCGTGGCGATGTTCAGCAACATGTGAAAACGCTGGAAAAAACCACCGTCGCGGCGACTAACACTGAGTGGAGTAAGTTGCAGGCCACTGCGTGGATGCAAAAGAGCGACATGGTGAATGACATCAAGCCGATCTGGGCTTATGCCGACTCGCTATATAACGGTACCTGTAACCAGTGCCACGGCGCGCCGGAAAAATCGCACTTTGATGCGAACGGCTGGATTGGCACGCTCAATGGCATGATTGGCTTTACCAGTCTGGATAAACGAGAAGAACGTACCTTGTTGAAATACCTCCAGTTGAACGCGTCAGACACCACGGATAAGCCCCATAGTGATAAGGGAGAGAACAATGAAAAGTAAAGACACATTGCAGGTATCACGTCGGCGCTTTCTTCTGCAACTGGGGGGAATGACCGTTGCTGGTATGTTAGGGCCTTCGTTACTGACTCCCCGTAGTGCAACTGCGGCCGCCATGGGTGAACAAGGCGCTGTGGTAAAAGAGGGGATCCTTACTGGCTCCCACTGGGGGGCAATCCGCGCCACGGTCGTAGATGGACGATTTATTGCGGTTAAACCTTTTGAACGTGACAGATATCCATCGAAAATGATTGCAGGTCTGCCGGACCATGTTCATGGTGCATCGCGCATTCGTTATCCAATGGTACGCGTGGACTGGATGCGTAAACGCCACCAAAGCGATACTACGCAACGTGGAGATAACCGTTTTGTTCGTGTCTCATGGGACGAAGCGCTGGACTTTTTTTATCAGGAACTGGAGCGTATCCAGAAAACCTACGGCCCCAGTGCACTGCTGACGGCGAGCGGCTGGCAATCGACGGGTATGTTCCATAACGCCTCCGGTATGTTGGCCCGAGCCATTGCGCTGCATGGCAATAGCGTCAGCACCGGCGGAGACTACTCCACCGGGGCGGCGCAGGTGATTTTGCCGCGCGTGGTCGGATCCATGGAAGTCTACGAGCAGCAAACTTCATGGCCGCTGGTTCTGCAAAATAGCAAAACCATCGTGTTGTGGGGGGCCGATCTGATCAAAAACCAGCAGGCCAACTGGTGGTGTCCGGATCATGATGTTTATGGTTATTACGAGCAACTGAAAGAGAAAGTCGCACGGGATGAGATCTCGGTAATTAGTGTGGATCCGGTAGTGACGTCAACGCATGACTACCTGGGTCGCGACAAGGTTAAGCATATTGCCGTCAATCCACAGGCTGATGTTCCGCTACAGCTGGCGTTGGCGCATACGCTATATACCGAAAATCTGTACGATAAAAATTTCATTAGTAACTATTGCGTCGGTTTTGAACAGTTTCTCCCTTATTTACTGGGGGAGAGCGATGGTCAGCCAAAAGATGCCCGGTGGGCAGAGAAATTGTGTGGTATTGATGCCGAAACAATCCGTGCTCTGGCACGACAAATGGCCTCAGGAAGAACGCAGATTATTGCAGGGTGGTGCGTACAGCGTATGCAGCATGGCGAGCAATGGGCGTGGATGGTGGTGGTACTGGCTTCAATGCTGGGGCAAATTGGTTTGCCAGGGGGAGGCTTTGGGTTTGGCTGGCACTATAATGGTGCGGGAACGCCCAGTCGCAAAGGTATTATTTTAAGCGGTTTTTCCGGCTCGACGACGGTGCCTCCAGTGCATGACAGCACTGATTACAAAGGATATAGCAGCACTATCCCTATCGCGCGTTTCATCGACGCAATTCTGGAGCCAGGGAAAACCATTAACTGGAACGGCAAAACAGTAAAACTACCGCCGCTAAAAATGTGCGTATTTGCGGGAACCAACCCGTTCCACCGCCATCAGCAGATCAACCGGATCATGGAAGGCTGGCGCAAGCTGGAAACAGTCATTGCGATTGATAACCAGTGGACTTCTACATGTCGTTTTGCTGATATCGTCTTGCCTGCGACAACCCAGTTTGAACGTAACGATCTTGACCAATATGGCAACCATTCCAATCGCGGAATTATTGCTATGAAACAACTGGTAGCACCGCAATTTGAAGCGCGTAATGATTTTGATATTTTCCGCGATCTCTGCCGTCGTTTTAACCGCGAGGAAGCTTTCACCGAAGGTCTGGATGAAATGGGCTGGTTGAAGCGCATCTGGCAGGAAGGCAGCCAGCAGGGGAAAGGACGCGGTGTCCACTTACCAGCATTTGATGTGTTCTGGAATCAACAGGAGTATATCGAGTTCGAGCATCCGCAAATGTTTGTACGTCACCAGGCATTTCGTGAAGATCCCGATCTTGAACCGCTGGGAACGCCGAGTGGTTTGATTGAAATTTACTCTAAAACGATTGCCGAAATGCACTATGACGACTGTCAGGGCTATCCGATGTGGTTCGAAAAAATCGAGCGTTCACATGGCGGGCCGGGCTCACAGCGCTGGCCATTACATTTACAGTCAGTACATCCGGATTTTCGCCTGCATTCGCAGCTCTGCGAATCGGAAACGTTGCGGCAGCACTATGCTGTAAGCGGTAAAGAACCTGTTTTTATCAGCCCACAGGATGCACAAGCTCGTGGTATCCAAAACGGTGATATTGTCAGGGTCTTCAATGGTCGTGGACAAGTATTAGCCGGTGCGGTTGTTTCTGATTTTTATAAGCCTGGCGTGGTCCGTATCCATGAAGGCGCCTGGTACGATCCCGAGAAAGGTGGAGAGATCAATGCGCTGTGTAAATACGGTAACCCTAACGTCTTAACGCTGGATATCGGTACTTCTCAGTTGGCTCAGGCAACCAGTGCGCATACCACGCTGGTGGAGATCGAGAAATACAATGGTCAAGTGGATCGCGTGACTGCATTCAATGGCCCACTGGAAATGGTGGCGCAATGTGAGTATGTCCCAGCGCAGCAGGTAAAATAAATGGATAGCCAAAAACATCTGACGGAGGAACAAATTGCCTGCGTTTACGCGTGGCTGGCGCGACTGTTCTCCCGTGAACTGGATAGTGAAAGTTTGCTGCAACTTCACGCCTCGGACATGCAGGACTGGTATTCGCTGTTAAAACGCGAACCGTCGTTGAATCAACCGGTGACGATTCTGGAAGAAAAAATCGCCGCGCTTAAGCTACGTGAAGAGGGGCAACTGGAACTTGCCGCAGACTTTTGTGGCCTGTTTCTTATGTCGGATACTCAGGCCGCTTTGCCATATGCCTCAATTTATGAGCAGTGCGAGTCGGGTGACAGCGAGATCAAACACCTGTTGTTTGAAGCGGGAATGCAGACGAGTGAGACTTTTAACGAACCCGGCGATCATCTGGCTATTTTTCTCGAGTTACTGAGTCATTTGCATTTTTCGTTGGGGGAGGAGAACCTTAACCATCTGCGCATCAATGCATTACGCAGAAAAACCGTATCAGTGTTACTACGATTGCTGCCAGAGTTTTCAGCCAATTGTTGTAAATATGACGCTTTTGGGTTCTACGCTGCTCTGAGTCAACTGGGGCTGGCGCTTGTGCAACTCGATAACCGGTGATGAGTGTGTTGGTATCGCTGCAAAGGTGCAGCGATACCACGCTATTCAGGATGGGTCACAGGCGAAAAAAAAGCCCGTACTTGCGTACGAGCTCTTCTTCAAATATGGCGGTGAGGCGGGGATTCGAACCCCGGATACGTTGCCGTATACACACTTTCCAGGCGTGCTCCTTCAGCCACTCGGACACCTCACCATATTGTTGTTCCTGCGTTACCGGAACGGGCGCTAATGTAGGGGAAATGCCTCCCCGACGTCAATCTTCTTTTTGAAAAAAACGTTCATTTACACAAACTTCAATCAACATGAAGCTTAAGTGAGCGGGAATTGCTTTTTTTGCCAGCACACTAAAATTTGTTATTCTGATGTTTCCTTAAGAAATGATGATAATAAGTGCGAGAAAGTTCCGCACAACAATATTCAGGAGGCAATATGGAAATAATTTTCTATCACCCGACATTTGATACAGCCTGGTGGCTGAACGCGCTGGCTAAGGCTATCCCTGGCGCTAATGTCCGTGAGTGGAAATTGGGTGATCATGCGCATGCAGACTATGCGCTTGTCTGGCATCCACCGGTTGAAATGTTGGCCGGAAGAAAGTTAAAAGCCGTATTTGCGTTGGGTGCGGGTGTGGATTCCATTCTAAGCAAGTTGAAAGCCCATCCGGAAATGCTGGACGAGTCGATCCCGTTGTTCCGTCTGGAAGATACCGGCATGGGGCTGCAAATGCAGGAATACGCCGTTAGCCAGGTGTTGCACTGGTTTCGCCGCTTTGATGATTATCAGGCTCTCAAAACTCAGGCAAAATGGCAGCCGTTGCAGGAATATACCCGTGAGGAGTTTTCGATCGGGATTATGGGAGCAGGGGTGCTAGGGGCGAAAGTCGCTGAGAGTCTGCAATCATGGGGGTTCCCACTGCGTTGCTGGAGTCGTACCCGTAAAGCCTGGCCTGGCGTGGAAAGCTTCGCCGGCACTGAAGAGTTAGGCGCATTTTTAAGTCAAACGCGGGTACTGATTAACCTACTGCCTAATACGGCTGAAACGGTGGGAATTATTAACGCCGGGGTGCTGGATCAATTGCAGGATGGCGCGTATGTACTGAACCTGGCGCGCGGAGTTCATCTTAATGAAGACGATCTTCTGGCGTCGCTGAATAGCGGAAAACTCAAGGGCGCCATGCTTGATGTCTATAGCCGCGAACCACTACCGGAGAATAGCCCATTGTGGAAACATCCACGTGTGGCGATGACGCCGCATATTGCTGCGGTAACACGTCCGGCAGAAGCGGTGGATTATATTTCCCGCACGATTTTGAATTTGGAGAACGGTGAAGCCGTAACAGGTCAGGTCGATCGCGTTCGGGGGTACTGATAACAACCCGGCCAGCGCCGGGTTTCGATTTAAATACCCGTCATACTCCAGGCTGGATGTGCGTTAGCTACGGTTGCTCGCCCGAATTACTGACCACAGTATGTTTATTGGGGTTAAGAGGGACATCTCTGTCCCTTACCGTAGGCCAGTCTCCGGCTGGCCAAATTCGTTCCTGACGAATTTGTCACACCCTTGCCGCCTGCCTACAACTCGAATTATTTAGGGTATTAATGGCGTCGATTCCTGCTATCCTTGACCAAAAATGACTACAGGAGAGAGTTATGTATCCCGTTGACCTGCATATGCATACCGTCGCCAGTACCCACGCCTACAGCACCTTGAGTGACTACATCGCTGAAGCCAAACGCAAAGGCGTTAAGTTGTTTGCAATCACCGATCATGGGCCGGATATGGCAGATGCTCCACACCACTGGCACTTTATTAATATGCGTATCTGGCCGCGTATGGTGGACGGGGTGGGAATTCTCCGCGGTATTGAAGCGAACATTAAGAATATTGAGGGGGAGATCGACTGCTCCGGTCCGATGTTCGACTCCCTGGATCTGATTATTGCTGGTTTTCATGAGCCGGTTTTTGCCCCGCATGATAAAGACACCAATACTCAGGCCATGATTGCCGCGATGGCGAGCGGACATGTTCACATGATCAGCCATCCCGGAAACCCGAAATACCCGATTGATTTTACCGCAGTTGCGCAGGCAGCAGCGAAGTACCATGTTGCGCTGGAAATCAATAACTCCTCATTTCTGCATTCGCGTAAAGGCAGTGAAGCCAATTGTCGCTTGGTTGCTGCGGCTGTGCGTGATGCCGGGGGTTGGGTTGCATTAGGTTCGGATTCTCACACCGCTTTCACCCTTGGGGAGTTCGGCGAATGTCGCAAGATTCTGGATGACGTAAACTTCCCCGAAGACCGAATCTTGAACGTATCGCCAAAACGCTTACTGGCGTTTCTGGAATCGCGAGGCATGGAGCCAATCGCGGAATTTGCTGATCTTTAATGTTACTAACTGGAATATATCGATGAACGAGTTTTCTATCCTGTGTCGTGTCCTGGGCTCGCTGTTTTACCGCCAACCGCAGGACCCTTTACTGGTTCCCCTGTATACCATGATCGGTGAAGGTAAACTGTCAGCAAACTGGCCGCTGGAGCAAGACGAGCTGCTGGCTCGTCTACAGAAAAGCTGCGACATGTCACAAGTGGCCGCAGATTATAACGCGTTGTTTGTTGGTGAAGAGTGTGCGGTACCACCTTATCGCAGCGCCTGGGTAGAAGGTGCAACTGAATCTGAGGTGCGCACATTCCTATCTGCGCGGGGTATGCCGCTGGCCGATACGCCAGCCGATCATATTGGCACACTGTTGCTGGCTGCTTCCTGGCTGGAAGACCAGTCTGCTGAAGATGAAAGTGAAGCGCTGGAAACACTGTTTGTTGAGTATCTGCTTCCGTGGTGCGGCACTTTCCTTGGTAAGGTTGAAGCACACGCGAGCTCGCCATTCTGGCGTACCATGGCACCTCTGACGCGCGATGCAATTGGCGCAATGTGGGATGAGTTGCAGGAAGATACAGAAGAATAAATGTGATTTAGATCACTATGTTATGCAACTTGATTTATCATCTTGCATAAATTGTGTGCACGATCTCATTAATATGCCGTTTTTCTGCTAAGATGCGCGGCATGAATATACTTATCTCTATTGCAATCACGACGGGCATTCTCTCCGGGATCTGGGGATGGGTGGCCGTTTCTCTTGGTTTACTCAGTTGGGCTGGCTTCCTCGGTTGCACGGCCTATTTCGCCTGTCCGCAGGGCGGGCTGAAAGGGCTGGGGATTTCAGCGTGCACGCTACTAAGTGGTGTGGTGTGGGCGTTGGTGATTATTAATGGTAGTGCGCTTGCTCCGCATATGGACATCATCGGCTATGTCATTACCGGCATTGTCGCGTTTTTGATGTGCATTCAGGCAAAACAATGGTTGCTTTCATTTGTGCCAGGTACTTTTATCGGCGCATGTGCAACATTTGCAGGGCAGGGGAACTGGCAACTGGTTTTGCCTTCTCTGGCGTTAGGACTTGTATTCGGTTATGCAATGAAAAACAGTGGTCTGTGGCTGGCGTCACGTCGTGAAAATCGGATATCACAATCGCTGACCAGTAAATAATAGAAGCGTGAGGTTTCCCTCACGCTTCCTGTGTTATATCGATAATCAGGATTCCGGCGGCACGGACATATGGCGGTATTTAACCAGGATATCGTTATCAACTTGTTTCTTATCCTGCAAATCCCACAACCCGCGATCAATCCCGTCATTAATCAGGAAGATTACACCAGTTTCAATGGCTGACATCAGACAAAGCATAACCGGTTCGTTAGAGGTATAACCAATTTCTCCTTCCAGAAGACGCTGGTAGTCAATAAAGCGGAATACCCCAGCCTGAACTTCATAAGACAGAATAGTTTTGCTGGTATTGACCGAAGAAAGGATCTCACCAGTACTGACGTTAACTACACGCAGGTTTACCGCTATCTGATCGAGTTGATACTGAGTATCTGCACCAATACCGAAATAGCGCGCACCTACACCACCCGATTTAACGTTACTTTCATAACCGATAATTGACCCTTCTACCATAATATTCGCAGCGGTCAGCGACTGGAGTGGAATGCGGTTATTAATGGCAACAGTGCCATTCTCTTGTGCCGCACGTATGATTTTCCGTTCATTCAGTAAGTTCTGCAATCCCTGGCGTTCCAGCGGAATAAACCAGCGCGAATCTTTCAGTGCAGTAACCAACATTGCCGTGGCGCTTTGCGGGACGGCGGTTGAGAAGTTACTTGCCGGGTAAGGTTTAAACTGACCCGTCTCATCCTGAATATTGTAAACTGAGACAAAGATCTTACCTGTCGGCATTGGCAGATGCGTTAAATCTTTATAGCTTTGGGCCCGAGGCATTAATGTTGGTTTAGCGGCTTCCTGGGGTGGGGATGTTAAGCAACCGCTGAGTAAAAACATGGCAACCAAAATAAGTAAGCGCTGCATGATTTTTTCCTTTCGTGGCTAAGTCTTAGAAATCGGTTGACTGTGTTTGCAAACCCGACACTTCGATAGTCGAAGTTTTCCCCGTTTTTCTGTCCGTGACATTCAATTGCAGTTGTCCATCCCGGTTGGCGATATCGATGATAAAATCATTGGTTACCATCCTCCCCGGCTGACCAGTATTAATATTGGTCAGCAAGCCGCCGAGTATTTGTGACTGGATAGCCTGGGTAAAGTTATCCAGTGCTGAAGGGGTTTCAAACCCAAAATCATCACCACTCGGATCTTTATAAGAGTTTTGTGCCTGGGCGCTATTCAATAAAAAAGCACCGTTGTTAGGGTTGCCACCAAAGTTCGGGTTGCGGAACTGGAAAGTCATGTTTCCGGCCCAACTTAATGGTGAAATCAGCATGAGCAAAACGACTGCATGTTTGACACGCATGAAAGCCTCCGGACAAAATCATGTTTTAGAATTCATCGCGCGCTAAATCGCTCGTGCTTAATAGGGTCTGATCTATTTGCCGGCGACTTAATGCTTCCTCAGTTTGTGCCAATGCGAAGACCACTGTTTTTTCGAAGTCTCTTTTCGTTGGGAATAAAAAAGTCTGGAAGATAACGTCCTGATTAACCGTTATTGTGATCCAACTTCCCCAACGTGCACTGGGCCTTTCATTGATGGTTAAATTTCCTGTGTACTCGCTTTCCCACTTGTCACTAAATGCACGATAAAAATCATGCCCAATTGAGGAGACAGTGTGGTCAGTTAACAGTCCGGGTACCTCCACTTCTACAGCTGCGTGTAGATTCCCGGCAGCCAGGAATAAATTTGCTGCCACAATCCAGGTCAAATAGCGTTTCATGGCTTTATCGCCTGAGGTTATCATTGGCCCATGAGACCGCCTGCGTACGATTTTTGACAGCTATCTTTTTGAAAAGATTATAAAGATGCGTTTTTACCGTATTCTCACTGATAAACAGTGAGCGTGCGATCTCAATATTTGAGGCGCCGATACGCAGTTTATTAAGGATCTCTTTTTCACGATGAGTGAGTAGTGCCGACTCCGTGCTGTTATAACGGTAGTTTCCAGAATGAGTGATTAAGTAACTGGCCAATTTCTGCGAAAAGTAGCATTCGCCTCGCAAGACACCTTGCAACCCGCTAACGACACGCTGTTCATCTTCTGCTGCGTAAAACACACCATTGATATGCGGCCAGTTTTCGATATCCCGGTAAGGATAATCATCGGGTGTATTCAACAATAACGTCTTTATATTGTTGTTTTTACGGCTTAAATTATCTTGCCAGTAATGGATCAGTTTTTTATCTGCCTCCATCATATCCAGTAAAACAATGCAGCTAGCGGATATATCATCCAGAGAACGTTGAATATTATGTAGTTTTCCAGATAACGCCAACGATTGTTTTAAATGCTGTAATAATGCAGTTGCCTGCAGAGAGGGTTTAGTGATCAACAATAATGTATGACCATGAATACTATGGACTTCATTAAACATGATGAAACTCCACTTTTTAGTCGCACACCCGACAGCTGTCTCTACTAAAATAGAGGCACCAGAAGTACTGACAGATGTTGCACTGCTGTGTAGAAATAAAATATCGACCCACAGGGGTGAAAATATTAAAACAAATGGACTTCAACTGATTTCAATCTAGCTATTACAAATCTTAAAGCAAGTGTTAAACTTGTTACAGAATGTAAAATTATATATTAAAATGTGATTTTGTGGTTTTTATTGAGTTTAGATTTGATAGTAAAGTTGTACATTTCACTGTTATTGCACAGATTTAAAAAATCATACAAATTATATTAATTGATTGATTTATATGGTTTTAATTTATATTTAGTAAGTTTTATCATTCTAATGAATTTCGATTATTTTGCCTCGCTTTACGTTGAACAATTTTAGATAGAAAAAAATGATGTTTGTCACGACTTGTACCTGCAGCTATCGCGAGGCCGCGCTGCGAGGCCCTGAAATCGTTGAATGCAGCTTTTTTCTACCATTGCATAGAAATGCATAACCAGCGATTGTCCAAAAATAAAATCGATACATATAACAGCGTTGTTGGCTCTTAATTAGTACTTTGGTGTGAATCTAAATATAAAAATACCACTCGCGGGTGAGTTATTTAAAATGTTTCAACGGACATACTCTTCATCGTAACGTGGCGTTAACAAAACAAAGTCATGTTAACAACAAAATTGAGTGGTAAATAATTTAACTTCATGTACGACCAGGTCCAGGGTGACAACATGAAAAACAAGTTGTTATTTATGATGTTTACAATGCTGGGTGTGCCTGGGATTGCATCCGCAACAAGTTATGATCTGGCTAATTCAGAATATAACTTTGCGGTAAATGAATTAAGCAAGTCTTCATTTAATCAGGCAGCCATTATTGGTCAAGTTGGCACTGCGAACAGTGCAAATACTCGACAGGGGGGCTCAAAGTTATTGTCGGTCATTTCTCAAGACGGTTCAGGTAACCGGGCTAAAATAGACCAGACAGGATCATATAATCTTTCTTATATTGATCAGGCGGGTAGTTCTAATGATGCGAGTATAAAACAAGGTTCTTACGGTAATACGGCTGTTATTATCCAGAAAGGTTCTGGTAATAAAGCAAATATTACCCAGTACGGTACACAAAAAACAGCAGTTGTGGTGCAGAGACAGTCGCAAATGGCCATTCGCGTGACTCAACGCTAATCCATTAACGACGTTTAAATCAATCCGATGGGGGTTTACCATGAAATTTTTAAAAGTGGCAGCATTCGCAGCAATCGTTGTTTCTGGTAGTGCTCTGGCTGGTGTTGTTCCGCAATGGGGCGGTAGTGGTCATCATAACGGTGGTAATAACAATGGTCCGGACTCATCAATGAGTATTTACCAGTATGGTTCTGGCAACATTGCGAATGCGCTGCAAAGTGATGCACGTAAGTCCGATGTGACCATCACCCAGCATGGTCGTGGTAACGGGGCAACCGTTGGACAAGGTGCTGATGACAGTACCATTAGTCTGAAACAAACAGGCTTCAGTAACAGCGCTGACATCAATCAGTGGAATGCTAAGCATGCTGATATCAGCGTGACCCAATACGGTGGCCGCAACGGTGCAGTGGTTAATCAGACAGCGTCTGACTCCAATGTTCTGGTTCGCCAGGTTGGTTACGGCAACAACGCCACCGCAAACCAACATTAATTCAGTCTTCTGACTGAGAATAAACAGGGCGAAAGCCCTGTTTTTTTTCGGGAGAATATTATGCATACGCTATTACTTATTGCCGCGCTCTCAAATCAAATTACGTTCAATACAACCCAGCAAGGCGAAATGTACACCATCGTTCCTCAGGTAACGCTATCGCAGCCGTGTGTGTGCCAGGTACAAGTTCTCGCTTTACGGGAAGGGAAAAGTGGACAAAGTCAAACTCAGCAGAAAACAACCCTTTCTATACCCGCTAATCAACCGATCGATTTAACAAAACTTAGTTTAAATATATCAACTGAGGATTCGGTTAAAATCGTTGTTACCGTTTCGGACGGACAATCTCTGCATCTCTCGCAACAGTGGCCTGACTCAACCAGTCACTCATGATTTTTGATGTATTTGCATAATGGGTGTGGCTGGTAATGCGCTGCTGTTCTATGAATATAGAAACGTTAATACGTTTTTATTTGTCCGTTAACCGCAGCGGTGAAGGACCACACCGATACCTCAAGGATGGTTAATCATTGAGGAACCCATATGCATACATTAGCAAAAAGTATTTTAGGTACCAGCTTGTGTGTTTTTTCTCTTTATACGGTCTCCGCAATCGCCCAGCAAATCACATCTGGCGGGGTTATTCACTTCCGTGGTGAAATAGTTGAACCGCCTTGTGAGGTAAACACCCATCAACAGCAGATTGAATTGTCATGCATACGTGACGGCGAAATGTACAATAGTCGCTTTAGCGGACAGCAGGTGACGATGGCTCCTCAGAGTTTTAAGCAACTAGCCTCGGTGAAAATGCATTACCTCAATACGCAGAAAAGCCTGGCTATTCTTAGCATTGAATATAAATGAACCGTTCTGGCGTAGATATGCAGCCGTTTCGTTAAAAAGTAAGATTTCATGGAAAACCCTGCTGTACACTTAGTAGAGAGTGTTTTGTCAGGGGAATCTTATGCAATCGCGTGTTCATGTGTTACATGGCGACATTACGACTATAGCTGTTGATGTGATCGTCAATGCCGCCAACTCTTCTCTGCTGGGTGGTGGAGGCGTGGATGGGGCAATTCATCGCGCAGCCGGGCCTGCATTGTTGGAAGCCTGCAAACAAGTAATACAGCAACAGGGAGAATGTCCAACCGGACATGCAGTGATTACCCTGGCCGGATCTCTGCCCGCAAAGGCGGTGATCCATACTGTGGGACCTGTCTGGCAAGGGGGCGGTCATCACGAAGCCGAACGCCTTGAAGAGGCCTATTTAAATACCCTGCAACTGGCATTGGCCAATGGGTATCAGTCCATTGCTTTTCCGGCAATCAGCACGGGAGCGTATGGTTATCCGCGCGCAGCAGCGGCGGAGATAGCGGTGAATACGGTACTGAAATTTATCACTCGTCGGGCGTTACCTGAGCAAATTTACTTTGTTTGCTTTGACGATGAAAACACCCGGCTTTATAACAGATTACTCACCCAACAAGGCGATGATCACACGGCCTGATATGACGCGACTCGAGCGTGCCATTACCCCTCTTTGTGCAAGCCATCCTGAACGATGCGGTATTCTTACGCTGGATGATAGCCTGGATGCTTTCGCGGCTCGCTATCGGTTAACTGAAATGGCGGAACGCTCACTGGATGTACAGTATTACATCTGGGAAAACGACATGTCCGGGCTATTGCTGTTTTCGGTTCTGTTAGCTGCGGCGAAAAGAGGTGTGCGCGTTCGTTTGCTGCTGGATGACAACAACACACCGGGTCTGGATGATACGCTGCGCCTGCTTGATAACCATCCTAATATTGAAGTTCGCCTGTTTAATCCCTTTTCGTTTCGGATACTGCGCGCTCTGGGCTATTTAACCGACTTTGCCCGACTTAATCGCCGCATGCACAATAAAAGCTATACCGCTGACGGCGTCGTGACTCTCGTCGGGGGGCGCAATATTGGTGATGCTTATTTTGGCGCAGGCGAACAACCGCTGTTTTCCGATCTCGACGTGATGGCCATCGGCCCCGTAGTTAAAGAGGTCGCGGATGATTTTGAGCGTTACTGGCAGTGCCGTTCTGTTTCAACGTTACAGAAAGTACTGGAGCTGTCTGAACCTGAGCCGACCCAGCGTATTGAATTGCCTGAATCCTGGTACAATGATGATATTACTCGTCGCTACCTGCATAAGCTGGAAACCAGCCAGTTTATGACCAGTCTGGACCAGGGGGCCTTGCCGCTGATTTGGGCAAAAACGCGCCTACTCAGTGATGACCCGGTAAAAGGTGAAGGGAAGGCGCCGCGTCATTCGTTGTTGCCCCAGCGTTTATTTGATGTCATGGGATCGCCTACTGAGCGCATTGATATTATTTCCGCCTATTTTGTGCCGACCCGGGCTGGCGTGGCGCAGCTTCTGCGTCTGGTCAGGAAAGGGGTCAGGATTGCTATTTTAACGAATTCACTGGCGGCGAATGATGTTGCTGTCGTCCATGCTGGTTATGCGCGCTGGCGAAAGAAACTGTTGCGCTATGGTGTGGAGTTGTACGAACTTAAACCAACCCGCGATCGGGCCACTGTGTTACACGATCGCGGGTTAACTGGTAACTCAGGCTCAAGCCTGCATGCGAAAACCTTCAGTATTGATGGTCGAAAAGTCTTTATCGGCTCGCTAAATTTTGATCCACGTTCAACGTTACTCAATACCGAAATGGGGTTTGTCATTGAGAGCGAAGTGCTGGCCGCACTGATTCATAAGCGTTTTATGCAAAGCCAGCGTGATGTCGCCTGGCAATTGCGCCTTGATCGCTGGGGCCGGATTAACTGGGTCGATCGCCAGCACGACACGGAAGTGGTGCTAAAAAAAGAACCCGCCACAGGATTCTGGAAGCGGGTTCTGGTGAGACTTGCGTCACTGCTACCTATTGAGTGGTTACTTTGAACCACGCAATGTCAGCTAACCGGCAACGGCTTTGCTTTTATCCTGCTTAACAGGCGGTTTACCCGAGAAGAGAAATTTCAGAACCGGAATACGTAAATGGATTTCGTACAGTATCAGCGCAATTCCGACCACAAATAGCAGCCCACACAAAAAGCCCAGAATATTCGATGAGATATGCGGCGTGATATAGGCGCCGAAAAACAGCGTTAACGGATGGTGTACCAGGTAGATAAACAACGACGCGTTTACGAAATAGGTGACGCGGGCTGACTGGAAATTCAACAAGCGGTAGCCGAGTGAAAAGACAACGTTAACCATCCACAGGCCCATGACCATGGTTATCACATATTCGGTTTCGTACATCCAGGCATCGCCGTTTCCGTAACGCTGATTAAGCAGATAGGCGACGAACGCGGATCCTGCGGCTAACGTGCAGCCACGCGATGGCGTAGTAAACAGCGCTTTTAACCTGGGATTGATAAACGCCAGGGCGCCAAGCATAAAGAAAGGCACATAAAACAGCGTTTGCATGATGATGAAATTAAACATGCCGTCACTGAGAATAGAAGGATAGAGGATAAAAATTGTCCGTCTGATAACGGCATATCCCACGCCAAGCAACAAAAAAACTAGTGTTAGCTTAGTCATTGAAGCAGGTGCTGAGCTCGAGTCATCTGCGCTTGTCAGCCGTTTTTTCATTTGGCTGAATACCCACATGCTTACGGTCGTTAAAACGACAAGGACCAGTAAAAACCACAGATGTGAAATAAGCTCCCACGCAAGCGCGTTGTATTTATCGTACCCGCTGAGAGTATGCCAGCTGTCTGCTTTTCCCTTCACAAATTGCAGCATGATAAATTGCGGCAGCGTAAGCAACGGAATCGCGGTTAACATAGGGATCCCCACACGTTCAACACGTACTTTCCACCAGCGTTTTAATGGGTAACGCAAAAAAAGCATGTATGAAAAATAACCCGAAATAACGAAGAAAACCTGCATGCGAAACGCATGGATGAAGTCGTTAAAAAGGGTCAGCCACCACGATGGCTCTGCACTGTTCACATGCCAGGTATGTGTGGAGTAGATCAATGAGATATGAAAGGGGATACCCAACAACATCAGCCAGGCGCGGATGGAGTCAAGAAAGTATTCACGCGGTGGAGATACAGAGCTCATAGACAGTTACGTATTCTCAGACTTTTCGTCTTATCCCTAAGGCGAATAATGGTTACATTCGAGGCCAACCCTACACGAAGTCTTACAACCTGTCTCCAGGATAAGCACGCAAAGTGAAAACAGGCATACGAACCTGATTAAACCATGAGCCAGCGCGCGAACAATACAGGGATTCAGTTGTCGGATTACCCGATTATCCATTAAAATGGATCGGATCAATATAAGCACACAAAGGGGGAAGTGCTTACTAATTATGAAACATAAACTACAAATGATGAAAATGCGTTGGTTGGGTGCAGCAGTCATGTTAACGCTGTATACATCATCGAGCTGGGCATTCAGCATTGATGATGTTGCTAAACAAGCTCAATCCTTAGCCGATAAAGGCTATGAGGCGCCAAAAAGTAACTTGCCCTCCGTTTTCCGCGATATGAAATATGCGGATTATCAGCAGATCCAGTTTAATCGCGATAAAGCCTACTGGAGTAACCTTAAGACCCCATTTAAGCTCGAATTCTACCACCAGGGTATGTATTTCGACACGCCGGTCAGAATCAATGAAGTTACCGCCACAGCGGTAAAAAAAATCAAATACAGCCCGGATTATTTTAATTTTGGCGATGTCCAGCATGATAAAGACACGGTAAAAGATCTCGGTTTCGCCGGGTTCAAAGTGCTGTATCCGATCAACAGCAAAGATAAAAACGATGAAATCGTCAGCATGCTCGGTGCCAGCTATTTCCGCGTCCTGGGTGCAGGTCAGGTTTATGGCCTGTCTGCGCGAGGTCTCGCTATTGATACCGCTCTGCCTTCGGGCGAAGAGTTTCCCCGCTTTCGTGAGTTTTGGATCGAACGTCCAAAACCAACTGATAAACGTTTAACCATTTATGCCTTGCTGGACTCTCCGCGTGCGACCGGAGCGTATCGCTTTGTGATTATTCCTGGGCGTGACACGGTTGTGGATGTTCAGTCCAAAGTTTACCTGCGCGATAAAGTGGGCAAGCTGGGCGTAGCACCGCTAACCAGTATGTTCCTGTTCGGGCCGAACCAGCCGTCTCCGACGACTAACTATCGTCCGGAACTGCATGACTCTAACGGTTTGTCTATCCATGCTGGCAATGGCGAGTGGATTTGGCGTCCGCTGAATAACCCGAAACACCTCGCAGTGAGTAGCTTTGCGATGGAAAATCCGCAAGGATTCGGCCTGCTGCAGCGTGGTCGTCAGTTCTCCCGTTTTGAAGATATCGACGACCGCTACGACTTGCGTCCGAGCGCCTGGATCACGCCAAAAGGCGACTGGGGTAAGGGTAAAATTGAGTTAGTTGAAATTCCAACCAACGATGAAACGAACGATAACATCGTTGCCTACTGGACGCCGGATCAACTGCCTGAAGCAGGCAAAGAGATGAACTTCAAGTACACCCTGACGTTCACTCGCGATGAAGATAAGCTTCATGCCCCGGAAAGTGCCTGGGTACAGCAGACTCGCCGCTCAACAGGTGATGTCAAACAGTCAAATCTTATTCGCCAGCCTGACGGCACCATTGCATTTGTGGTGGATTTCGCCGGTGCAGATATGAAAAAACTGCCGCAGGACACCCCTGTCACCGCGCAAACCAGCATTGGTGACAACGGTGAGATCGTTGAAAGCACAGTGCGTTATAACCCGGTCACTAAGGGTTGGCGTTTGATGCTGCGCGTGAAAGTGAAAGATGCGAAAAAACCCACTGAAATGCGTGCTGCGTTGGCCAATGCCGATCAGACGTTGAGTGAAACCTGGAGCTACCAGTTACCTGCCAATGAATAAGACAACTGAGTATATTGACGCAATGCCGCTTTCGGATACCGAGAAAGCAGCACTGCCGAAAACTGACATCCGCGCCGTTCATCAGGCGCTGGATGCCGAGCACCGTACTTACGCGCGCGAAGATGATTCACCGCAGGGGTCTGTTAAAGCTCGCCTTGAGCAAGCCTGGCCGGACTCTCTGGCCAAAGAGCAGTTGATTAAGGACGATGAAGGGCGTGACCAGTTGCAGGCCATGCCAAAGGCAACACGCACTTCGATGTTTCCCGACCCCTGGCGTACTAACCCGGTAGGCCGTTTTTGGGATCGTCTGCGTGGACGGGATGTGACACCGCGTTATCTTTCACGTCTGACGAAAGAAGAACAAGAGAATGAACAGAAATGGCGTACCGTTGGGACGATCCGTCGTTACATTCTGCTGATCTTAACATTGGCGCAAACGGTCGTTGCGACCTGGTATATGAAGACAATTCTTCCGTATCAGGGCTGGGCGTTCATTAATCCTGCAGACATGATGGGGCAGAATCTGTGGGTTTCCTTTATGCAGTTGCTGCCCTATGTGCTCCAGAGCGGGATACTTATTCTGTTTGCCGTCCTTTTCTGCTGGGTATCTGCGGGGTTCTGGACTGCTTTGATGGGCTTCCTGCAACTATTGATTGGGCGTGATAAGTACAGTATTTCAGCCTCAACGGTAGGGGATGAACCTCTTAATCCTGAGCATCGTACTGCGCTGATTATGCCTATCTGTAACGAGGACGTTGACCGTGTATTTGCGGGTCTGCGTGCCACGTGGGAGTCGGTTAAAGCCACGGGCAATGCCGAGCATTTCGATGTCTACATTCTGAGTGACAGCTATAACCCTGATATCTGCGTAGCGGAACAAAAAGCGTGGATGGAGTTGATTGCTGAAGTGCAGGGTGAAGGGCAGATTTTCTATCGCCGTCGTCGGCGTCGTGTGAAGCGTAAAAGCGGTAACATTGATGATTTCTGTCGTCGTTGGGGGAATCAGTACAGCTACATGGTGGTGCTGGATGCGGACTCGGTGATGAGTGGCGACTGCCTGACCGGCCTGGTGCGTCTGATGGAGGCGAATCCAAACGCCGGGATTATCCAGTCTTCACCAAAAGCATCCGGGATGGACACGCTGTATGCGCGCTGCCAACAGTTTGCTACTCGCGTGTATGGCCCGCTGTTTACCGCCGGACTTCACTTCTGGCAGTTGGGTGAGTCGCACTACTGGGGTCACAACGCGATTATTCGCGTGAAGCCGTTTATCGAGCACTGTGCGCTTGCACCGTTACCGGGTGAAGGCTCGTTTGCAGGATCGATCCTCTCCCATGACTTCGTGGAAGCTGCATTGATGCGTCGTGCAGGGTGGGGCGTGTGGATTGCTTACGATCTGCCGGGTTCTTATGAAGAGCTGCCACCGAACCTGCTGGATGAACTCAAGCGTGACCGACGCTGGTGTCACGGTAACCTGATGAACTTCCGTTTGTTCCTGGTTAAAGGGATGCACCCGGTTCACCGTGCGGTATTCCTGACCGGCGTCATGTCCTATCTGTCGGCTCCGCTGTGGTTTATGTTCCTCGCGCTCTCAACTGCACTGCAGGTGGTTCATGCGCTGACGGAACCACAATACTTCCTGCAACCGCGCCAACTATTCCCGGTCTGGCCGCAGTGGCGTCCGGAGCTGGCGATCGCGCTGTTTGCCTCAACGATGGTGCTGTTATTCCTGCCGAAGCTGCTGAGTATTTTACTCATCTGGTGTAAAGGGACGAAAGAGTACGGCGGATTTATCCGTGTAACACTGTCATTGCTGCTGGAGGTTCTGTTCTCCGTGCTGCTGGCGCCGGTGCGTATGCTGTTCCACACGGTCTTCGTAGTGAGCGCATTTCTTGGCTGGGAAGTGGTCTGGAACTCACCGCAGCGCGATGACGACTCCACCCCGTGGGGCGAAGCGTTTATGCGTCACGGATCTCAATTGTTGCTGGGTCTGGTATGGGCTGTGGGTATGGCGTGGCTGGATCTGCGCTTCCTGTTCTGGCTGGCACCGATTGTCTTTTCGCTGATCCTGTCGCCGTTTGTTTCCGTGATATCCAGCCGTTCAACGGTGGGGTTACGAACTAAACGCTGGAAGCTTTTCCTGATCCCGGAAGAGTATTCTCCGCCTAAAGTGCTGGTGGATACTGACAATTATCTGGTGATGAATCGTAATCGTTCGCTGGATGACGGCTTTATGCATGCAGTGTTTAACCCGTCATTTAACGCGCTGGCAACGGCGATGGCCACCGCACGCCATCGTGCCAGTAATGTGCTTGAAATTGCACGAGACCGTCACGTGGAGCAAGCGCTGAACGAAACGCCGGAGAAACTGAATCGCGATCGCCGCCTTGTGCTGTTGAGCGATCCGGTGACCATGGCACGTTTGCATTATCGTGTCTGGAACTCACCGGACAGGTATTCTTCGTGGGTCAATTATTACCAGGGGATCACCCTGAACCCGCTGGCGCTCAGGAAAAAATAAACGTTCTGACGTGAAAATACCGGCCCTGGGCCGGTATTTTTTTATACTGAATACAAAAGGTCATGAGGTATCAGGTGCGAATACTGGTTGTTGGAATAATGGTCTTACTCCTGAGTGGATGTGGCAGCATTATTAGCCGGACGATCCCGGGGCAGGGGCACGGCAATCAATACTATCCTGGCGTCCAGTGGGATGTCCGGGACTCGGCATGGCGTTACGTCACCATCCTCGACCTGCCATTTTCGCTGGTGTTTGATACGCTGCTGCTGCCACTCGATATCCACCATGGGCCTTATGAGTAATTATCGCTCATCCCATTCATCTGCTGCTGTCTGACCTTCTTCTGTATCAAGGGGCGGTTCAAGCTGGAATTCCCCCTCATCCCATTCGTGGAGGGTGTTTTCTTCCTGCCATTCCTGGCGAATTTCAATCTCATCATAATCGCCATCAAAAACGCTTTGCGCCGCTTCGCCGCTCAGCATTGGCAGACATTCGCCACCTTCGTCATCTTCGTCAGCGAAAAATTCGGCCTGCCACATGATGTCGCCATCCTGTAGTACGTATTTTTGTACGTTCAGTTGCTGAACACTGGCTTCGTCAGGTTCAAGATCGGGGTTATCAGCCAGAAACTCTTCACGGGCTGCATCAATGGCTTCTTCCAGCGTGGCATACATAGTCATCAGAGTCTCCCTTTGATTTAATGAGGTATTCAGGGAAATAATAGTTGATTCTCTGATATAGCAAGTATTAATGCGTAAAAATCATCCTGGGACCTGAGCATCTCGGCGGCGGCGCAGACTGTTCCACGAATAGATAGCGTTGAATAATACGATGCCCGCAGTCACACAGAAAACGGCACGGAAACCATAGTTTGCCGATATGGCGGCCCCCATCAGTGGCCCTGTCACGTTGCCAATATCCCGAAATGACTGGTTATAGCTGAATATTCGCCCGGCTATCTGGTTAGTTGAGTTATAGACCAGCAGGGTTTGTACGGCAGGTAGCAGAGCACCGTCGGCAGCGCCGAGTAAAAAGCGCAGAACGCCAAGCTGCCACGGCGTCTGTACTAATGACATTGGGATCAGTAGCAGCACTGAAATAACCAATGCGACAATCAGGATTTTCTCCGGGCCAATTCTGTCGCCTAACTTGCCGAGCCTGGGTGCACTAAGCAGGGCCGCCACCCCAGGAACTGAGGCAATCATCCCGCTGATAAAGGCGATGTTGCTGACGTTACCGGCAAGTTCGCGTACATACAACGTCAGAATAGGTGCAATAGAGCCAGTCGCTACCTGAATGATCAACGTCGTGACAAACAGGCTCAATACCAGCTTAGGATTCTTTAATGAAGCGACGACCTCCCGCATATGCAGCATTTCTTTCTTACTCACCGGCCGGAAATTCTCACGGATAAAAAATAACGTCAGAATAAAACAAAGCAGCAGTACGCTGGCGGTAATGAAGAAAACTGGACGCAGCCCAAAATGGTCGGCGAGTAACCCGCCCGCCAATGGGCCAAGCAGGGCGCCACTGACGCCCCCGGTGGAAAGTGTACCCAGCGCCCAACCGCTTTTATTGCGCGGAACCTGCGTGGCGATCAGGGCATTGGCGTTGGGAATGAATCCCCCCAGAAGTCCGAGCAGGGCGCGCAGGACAAGGAACTGCCAGATATTTTGCGCCAGCCCCATTAACAGCATCACGATCGCCATGCCCAGCGCTGAACGCAATAGCATTATTTTTCTGCCCTTTCTGTCAGCAAGCCCCCCCCAGAAAGGTGAGGCGATAGCAGAAAAGAGAAAAGTGATGCTAAAGACCAGGCCTGACCACATATTTAAGGCGCTATGACCCGTCACGCCCAGATTTTCGACATAGAGCGGTAAGAAGGGCATGACCAGGCTAAATGCCGCGCCGGTCAGGAAACAACCCAGCCAGGCAACAGTGAGATTGCGTTTCCAGTTTATGGGGACATCAGAGGGTGACATAGCGATCCGCAGTGTGGCGCGCTGTTTGCGCTATTGTTTGAATATTAAGTAAGCAGGCTAATTATGCGCCTGGTTTATAGGCGCTGCAATGCGGATAGCAGTTAAACCTAAAGAGGTTATCTGAGGTGTTGCAGCCCGGCGGGCTGCAAGGCGTTTCAGTAAAGGGAAGGGGCACCTTCAGGACGTGTTTTAAAGCGACGGTGTAGCCACATATATTGCTCCGGTGCCATCATGATGCACTTCTCAACAATTGTATTCATCCAGGCAGCAGTGGTCTCTGCGTCGTCCAGAGGTGGGGAACATTCCGGAGGCAGCATAATCAGTTGGTACCCTTTGCCGTCGGGTTTACGGCGGGGAACAAACGGTACCAGACATGCATTGGACAGACGTGAAAGCATCCAGGTCCCGGAGGTCGTTGCGGCTTGTTCAACGGCAAACAGAGGAACAAATACGCTGGATCGCGGACCGTAGTCATGATCCGGCGCATACCAGACCACTTCACCTTTTTTCAGCGCTTTGATCATCCCTTTCAGGTCTTTGCGATCGAGCATTGATTTATTGGAGCGCATACGCCCCCAGGTTTGTAGCCAGTCGAGAAGCGGGTTGTCATTGGGGCGATAAACGCCGATCCCGGGTTCCTGTAAGCCAAACTGACGAGCACCCAGCTCAAGCGTCAGAAAGTGCAGCCCGACAAGCAGGATCCCTCGCTTCTGCGCCTGAACGTCACGGATATGTTCCATTCCGATAACTTCAGTCCAGCGTGAAATTCGGCGATCGGACCAAAACCAGGCCATTCCGGTTTCTATCACGCCCATACCTACAGATTCGAAGTTTTTTACCACCATCTGCTGGCGTTCCTGTTCACTCATCTGCGGGAAGCACAGCTCGAGATTCCGGGAAACAATCTTTGCCCGACGCTTCATTACACGTAATGCCAGGTGACCTAATGCACAGCCTAACTTATAGAGGAGCGGATAGGGTAACTGCACGATCAACCAAAGGATGCCAATACCTGCCCAGGTTAACCAATAACGTGGATGCAATAATGCAGTCGAGAACTTGGGTAAATTCGTCATGTCTATCCTGTCTTTAAACGACCAATTCCCTGTATTGTCGCATTTTTTCGCGCGTATCAAAAATTTGTGACGCAGGAACGGTCATTAAATCATCATTTGTTGTTGTGTTTTTATCGTGAAGTATGAAATGTAGCGTAAAATGTGTGGATGTAAATTGGCGATGTTTGCTTTATGATGCCGGCCGATTTTCAATTTTTACTTCCTGCAGGATACGTACACCATGCCAGTGTTACACAACCGCATTTCGAATGACGCGCTCAAAGCCAGGATGCTGGCAGAGTCTGAGCCGCGAACGACAATCTCGTTCTATAAATACTTCAACATCGTCGAGCCTCAGCACACGCGTGATGCGCTGTACCAGATGTTCACCGCGTTAAATGTCTTCGGACGGGTTTATCTTGCGCATGAAGGGATTAACGCACAAATCAGCGTGCCGCAAAGTAATGTTGAGAGATTCCGCGATCAACTTTACGCTTTTGATCCTGCATTTGCCGGACTTCGTCTGAATATTGCACTGGATGATGACGGAAAATCATTCTGGGTACTGCGCATGAAGGTCCGTGATCGAATTGTGGCTGATGGTATCGATGATCCTGGCTTTGACGCCAGCAATGTTGGTGATTACCTGAAAGCTGCAGAAGTGAACGCCATGCTCGACGATCCAGACGCGGTATTTATTGATATGCGCAACCACTATGAATACGAGGTTGGCCACTTCGATAATGCGCTGGAAATTCCTGCAGACACTTTCCGCGATCAACTGCCGAAAGCCGTCGAAATGATGCAGGAACATAAAGATAAAAAAATAGTGATGTACTGCACAGGTGGAATTCGTTGTGAGAAGGCCAGTGCCTGGATGAAACACAACGGATTCAGCAAAGTATGGCACATTGAGGGGGGCATTATTGAATATGCGCGTAAAGCGCGTGAGCAGGGGCTACCCGTGCGTTTTATCGGCAAAAATTTTGTATTTGATGAACGTATGGGAGAGCGAATCTCTGAAGATGTGATCGCGCATTGTCATCAATGTGGTGTGGCATGCGACAGCCATACTAATTGTAAAAATGATGGCTGCCATTTGCTGTTTATTCAGTGCCCGGCATGTGCAGGCAAGTATAAAGGCTGCTGCAGCGAACTGTGCTGTGAAGAAAGTGAATTGCCAGAAGAAGAACAACGCCGCCGTCGTGCTGGTCGCGAAAATGGCAATAAAATCTTCAATAAATCTCGTGGTCGCCTGAATACGAAACTGGGTATTCCGGATCCAGCGTCATAACATTGTGCCGCATGGGACATAAAGTCTTATCCGGCCTGCAAAACTCACTTTGCAGGCCGGATAAGACGCGCGAACAATTACTTCTGCTGTACGCCTTCCACCGAAATGATTAAATCGACTTCCTGCGAAGCAGGGCCGAGATCGGTGGTGATGTTGAAATCTTTCAGCTTAATTTTTCCTTGTGCTTCAAAGCCTGCGCGCGTACCACCCCACGGATCGCCACCTTGCCCTGTCAGCTTTGCATCCAGCGTTACCGGTTTGGTCACGCCGTTAAGGGTCAGATTCCCGGTGATATCAAGCTCGTTACCCTCTTTCTTCACGCTGGTAGAGGTGAAGGTCGCCTGTGGAAATTTAGCGACATTGAGGAAATCTGCGCTTCGCAGGTGTTTATCACGTTCAGCGTGATTGGTGTCAACGCTGTTGGTGTTAATGGTGACATTTACTTTATCGGCGGCAGGATTTTTCTCGTCGAAGGTAAACGAGCCATCGAAGTCTTTAAACGTGCCGTACAGCCAGCTGTATCCCAGATGCTGAATACGGAAATTAACAAAGGCATGTTGTCCCTCTTTGTCGATTTTGTAATCTGCCGCGATAGCAGAACCGGTGGTGAATAACAGAGAGATGAGGGCGAGCCCCAGCAGGCTTTTCTTCATTTTATGCTCCAGAGTCAGATGACGATCTTCCCAACATGCGATTAAGGGTATCGTCGTTATCGATAAAGTGATGCTTCAGGGCCATCAGGCCATGCAGAAGGGATAAAACCACTACGCTCCAGGCCAGCCAAAGATGCAGACTACCGGCAAGATCGGCCTGTGCTCCCGCGTTAGCGAGCGTGGCGGGAATTTCAAACCAGCCAAAAACACTGATAGATTTACCGTCAGCGGTAGAAATCAGATAACCGCTGATCACAATAGAAAACAGCAGGATATATAACGCGAGGTGACCCAGTGCCGCAGCGAGGCGAGTTAAACGGGAATAGCTTTTCAGCGCCGGGGGCGGAGGGGAGAAAATCCGCCAGGCAATGCGGATGACCAACCCCATCATGAGCAGTACACCGATGCTTTTATGCAGTTCCGGGGCCTGGTGGTACCAGCCATCGTAATAGCTGAGTGTTACCATCCATAAACCCAAACCAAACATGCCATACACGGCAATAGCAATCACCCAGTGTAATGTCGCAGATACGACGCCATAGCGCTGTGGACTATTATTGAATTGCATAAACACACCGATAGATATTACAGGAGTGAATGAAAATGGCGTGAAAAAGACATTAATGCAACTAATAAATAACAATGGTGATGATATTTATTTTTAATTCAATAAATTTGATTTATTTACAAGGTAAACATCAGCGGATTAGTGTGAGTGGGCAGACTATGGCTTAATTTAAGGGTGTTTGTTGGTTTGTTTGTTATTCAGTTTATTGCAATGAAAATTAAGAAATTATAAATTTTTGTCAATTACTGTCAGTATTCTCTGGTCAGAAAAACATAATATATATAACGTCCATAATGGCCAGCAGTGACCATAAAATAATGTAGAGCATAAAATGCTCGCGAATATTATTAACCAGGTAATGAAAGATGCGACGCATCAAAAGTATTCCTTAAATAGAAATGGCCTCACAGAGAGGCCCTTTAGTGATTATTGTTTAAAACGGGTAAGTTTGAACGGGGACAGGTCAAAGGCTGACGGTTTGTCCTGGGCGAAATCCGCAGCGATCTCCCCCAACACGGAGGCAAATTTGAAGCCATGACCGCTCAACCCGGTAATGATTAGCGTATTGTCATGCTCTGGCAGCGTATCGATAATAAAGTCTTCGTCCGGAGAGTTATCGTAAGTGCAGGACGCACCATGCAGGCAACATCCAACACCGGGCAGAATAGTACGCAGGAATGGGAAAGCTTCGGAACCATCGCTGGCAACTGCGGCAAACGGTTTACGCTCTTCGGCGGAATGGATGATCTGCCCGCCGTTATGTTTACCAATCTTCAGCTCGTCATTTTCAGCCGGGAAACCGTAATACTGATCGCCATTCGGCAACTCACCGGTAAATGCCGGGAATTTGTTTTTAATGCTGTAGCGCCCGTCTGCCTGGTACCATGCAAACACTTTGCGCACCGGTTGTATTGGCAGTTCAGGCACCAGTGCCTGAACCCAGGTTCCGGTGCTAATCAGCGCTTTTTTAGCATGGTAGTCTCCGTCCGCTGTTTCAACCGTGACGCCATCATCATGATGATGAATTGCGGTGACAGGACATTTAAATAGCTGTGCACAGCCTGCTTCCTCAGCCAGACGGATCCAGGTTTTAATGGCTAGCTCACTGCGTAAAAAACCTGACTCTGCTTCAAACAAGCCAATATAGTTTTCAGGTACACGGATTTCGGGCCAGCGCGCCATAATCGCGGCTGCGTCCAGTTGCTCAACGTTTAGCTGCCACTGTTTTGCGCTTTGCGCCACGTTAGATAAGAAGGTTGAATCTGCCGGGCCGAGGTTGATAACACCTGAACGGACAAACACGGGTTCTTCATTTTGCGTGGAGAGTTCATCCCACAATGTCTGCGCACGCAGTACCAGCGGAACGTATTTTTCGCCTTCGCCATACGCATGACGAATTAATCGTGTGTCGCCGTGGTGGCTGCCCTGTTGATGTGGTGGCATATGTGCATCGATCATCAGAACATTCAGACCGGCGCGAGTGGCATAGTATCCAGCTGCGGCACCCACGGAACCGCTGCCAATAATGATTAAGTCGTATTTCATCCGCTTCTCTCTGCAATCGCGATAGTTGCAGGGTAAATAACTGACCAGCATTATTCAACCAGGAAATAAGAAAGGCACCGTTAAGGTGCCTTTTGATGGTTGGGTGCATCAGATTTAATGACGCTGATACTCATTCACCTGGTAATCGCCTGATTCAATTTTGGCGATTCCTGCTTCTAATATCGAAATAAATTGCCTGGCAACATCAGTGGTTAACCAGAGCGTTTGACCAACTTCAGTCCCATTCGGGTCCGGACGATTCGGGGTCTGGTAGTGCAAACGCAGCATCAGCGCATCATAGCTATCAACGGTGCTGATGTCCCATCCTACAAGCGGATGAGTCTGAATGACTTCATTATTCTTTTCCATCATGCCCCCTAATTCGTGTTACTAGACAACGGTTTTCGAGGTTCAATGCGTTTTTTCTGAAGCAACTTCAGTATATCAATAAATATGGGTATTCACTGGAAATTTAAAGAGGGAGACGCATAAATTTTATGTTTTAAGTGTTATCCGAACAATAAATCGGCACCTTATTCATATTTTTTTGGCATGTTATGCAGTTATTTTGATGCTCAGGCTAAAAGATAATCAGTTGCGTAAATAAACGTTACCCGTTTTGGTAGCAGGATTACGCTATTGATTAAAAGGCAATGTGTGTAAAAAAGCCGGGGCGACCCGGCAAATAAACATCACTGCATATCATTTATTATTCATTGATGAACCAGTCATCTGCGCTTTCCCATGTTTCCTGCAGGATCTCGCTGATGCGTTCTTTGTCCTCTTTGGTCGCGCCAATGACCGACAGATTGTTTGCGGTGGCATAACGAACGGTGACATTACCTTCGTTATCCGGGAAATGATGGTTAATACGGCGGGAGAGTTCACCTGCCAGGGCGTCAATCGCACCGGCAGGCAAAGGTGAAGTTTTAGCAATAGTGACTTCAATACGCATAATAGCCCCCTGTTGAATATACTGGTTATTTATACAGTTAACTTCAGTAATTGACAATAGTTGGCTATATTTTTTTTAGCTTTTTACAGACCAGCGTACCGTTTCTCCGCCGAGGAAGGGGACCAGTGTGTCATCTTCAAGCGCGATGCTCTCCGGTACCTGCTGTTCAATTCTAACCAGTTCAATAAAAGTTTCGTTAACCGGCAGCCCGTAGAATCGAGGGCCATTAAGTGAGCAGAAGGCTTCAAAATGGGCCAGAGCATTCATCTCTTCGAATACGGTGGCATAACTGCCCAGCGCGGTCGGTGCGTTAAAACAACCCGCGCAGCCGCAACTGGACTCTTTGCGATGACGTGCATGTGGTGCCGAGTCAGTGCCAAGGAATGCGCGGGTAAAACCGCTGGCGACCAGTTCACGCAGCGCCTGCTGGTGGATGTTACGCTTGAGGATCGGTAAGCAATACAGATGCGGGCGAATTCCGCCTACCAGCATATGGTTGCGGTTAAACATTAAATGCTGTGGCGTTATCGTTGCTGCGAGGAATTCATTCCCGTCACGTACGTACTCTGCTGCATCCTTGGTGGTGATATGTTCAAACACGACTTTCAGCGTGGTCAGGCGCTGACGCAATGGCTCCATCACAGTTTCAATAAAGCGCGCTTCGCGATCAAAAATATCGATGTCCGCATGGGTCACTTCGCCATGTACCAGCAATGGCATGCCGAGTTTTTCCATCCGCTCCAGCACTGGCATGATGGCATCAATAGATGTCACGCCGTGTGTGGAGTTGGTGGTGGCATTCGCCGGATAGAGTTTGGCTGCAGTGAATACACCTTCTTTGAATCCGCGCTCCAGCTCATTGGGATCCAGCGTATCCGTTAAGTAGCAGGTCATTAATGGGGTGAAATCGTGACCGGCAGGCACCGCGTCAAGAATGCGCTGACGGTACGCGATAGCGGCGTCAACCGTAGTGACAGGCGGTGCCAGGTTGGGCATGACAATCGCGCGCCCATAAATTTCACTGGTATAGGGCACGACAGTTTTTAACATGTCGCCATCGCGAAAGTGAAGATGCCAGTCGTCTGGGCGGCGGATCTTTAAAACCTGGGATGGTGCAGTCATCAATATGCTCCGGCTGAGGATAGTCATTTTTGCCGGAAACAAAGGATAAGCGGAAACGTTTTCGTTTGCACGAAAAAAAGGGTGCTGATGCACCCTCATTTTTATTAATCAGTAAACGGAATGATTATTTCTCCCGGTTTCACCTCAATACCTTTGGCCAGCTTTTTCGCCAGCGCTTCGCCGTTACTGCTATCTTCTCGCAGGATATAAGCCGGTTGCTGATTGAAATAATTCCGCAGCGACTGGTTTAAATAAGGCATCAGGGTTTGCAGAACCGATTGCATTTTTTCCGGTGTGACGGTTGCATCAACAACTTCCATCTCTTGCAGATAGATAGCGCCTTTTTCTTTGTTGAAGACCGGCAATGCTTTTAACTTCAGCTTCATGGTCGCTTTCTGACTGCCAAACAGGGAGTTCATATCCAGATTGGCATCACCGGTCAGGGTCACTTTATTCGGCTCTTCACGACCGATCTGACTGGCGAGATTGCTCAGAACAATATGGGCTTCAGCAACACCGGGCAAGCCAATGTCTTTAGAAAAGTTATTGTGTTTCGCCAGCGCCTGATTAATTTCTTGCTCGCTAACCGTGTATTGCGTGAGTTGATTACAACCAACCAACAGGCCGCCGACAATTAGTGCAGCGGCAAAAAAAAACTTTTTCATGGGGTTCCTCAACATGATGCTTGTGGCGTAATCGTGACACAAAGCAGCATCTAGTACCAGCACGCCGGACACCAGCAGAAAAAACTGAAAATGTGTCCATGCGGCTGGCTAAATATCAGGCACCTGGCTCCAGCATACCGCGTGATGTGCGTTTGTGGCTGAACTGCCAGCCCAGAGCCAGAAAAGTGATAAGGCCGATAACCCCGAGCATCATCCATGGCAGTTCGGGTTGCGACAACGCTTTGCCCATGTCAAACAACCAGCCGCCGCCGATGTAACCTATTGCGCCGCCGATAGCTAATCCCAGCCGACTAAAGCCCATGTAACTCCCCCGTGCCCGCGCATTCGCCAGCGATGCGCTGAGCGTTTCCCGCGCTGGTTCCGCAATAATGGAACCGATATAGAACGTACAGATCAGAGTGAAAAGCTGCTGTAAATTACCGACCAGACCAATGGGCATCATACTGAGAGACATCACCAACAAACCGGCCATCAGGCGGTGTTCCAGGCGAAAACGCTTTTCACTCCAGCGAGCAATCGGGTAGAGCAGCGTTAAGGAGAGGCATGCTTCAATGGCATACATCCATTTCACGGCGGACGGTGAACCCGCAATATCGTTAACCATAATCGGTAGCATCAGCATGACCTGCACCGCCAGCATGTAATAACCCGCTAATGTCAGGACATAGGTGACAAATCGCTTGTCATGCATCACGTGACTCATCCCTTCGCGTACCGGAATTTTCACCGTCGACAGTTTCCACGCGGGGAGAAGCCAGGCATTAAAGGCAGCGCACAGGACAAACAAAATCGCGCCCGTGGCGCATACCAGTCGGAAGTCGTACTGTAGCAGCCAGCTTCCGAGTAACGCACCAACGACCGCGCCGGCACTATCCTGCATCATCAGGATAGAGAAGAAACGCCCACGTTTTTCCGGGCGGATCAGTTTGACCACCAGCGCGGAGCGGGGAGGATCGAACAGTGTGCCGCCTAATCCGGAGAGAAAACAGGAAAACCACAGCAGCCAGGGTTCATGGGCAATACCCATAGTGGCGAATCCGGCGGCGCGCATCAGCATGCCGGTGACAATCATCGGTTTTGCACCAAAACGGTCTGCAATCGCTCCGCCAAAAATACCCAGCCCTTGCTGAATAAATTGGCGTAATCCAAGTGCAATACCAACCATTACGGCAGCCCAGCCCATTTGGTCGACGAAACGAATAGAGATCAACGGGAATACGACGAAGAAACCCAGTACGACCAACATATTATCGATGAGCAGGAAATATTTACCCAGGTTCCTCGCCTGCGAAACTTGCGACATTTCCCCTCCAGGGAAAAACTCGTCACTCTGATTAGAGTTTAAAAGATAAGCACCTCCTATTCTGCGGTGTCGTCTGATCTTTTCCCACCCCTGGGGAAACAATATTTTTTTATCAAAAGCCAGTCTTGATAGAGAGTTTTCATCAAAATGTGTGAATAATTCAAAAAATGATGTTTTGCTCTTTTCACAGGGTGTATTTGCACAGGTATAGTATCGCAAATAGCGTATTGAAGACGTTACGGGAAGGAGTAGGTATAGAATGTTTGGCTATCGCAGTAACGTGCCAAAAGTGCGCTTAACCACGGACCGCCTGGTCGTGCGTTTAGTGCATGAGCGTGATGCCTGGCGTCTGGCAGATTATTACGCAGAAAATCGTCATTTCTTAAAACCCTGGGAACCTGTTCGCGATGAAAGCCACTGTTATCCTTCTGGCTGGCAGGCGCGTCTGAGTATGATCTCTGAATTTCATAAACAAGGGTCTGCTTATTATTTTGCGTTGCTCGATCCAGAAGAGAAAGAGATCATCGGCGTCGCGAACTTCTCTAACGTCGTGCGTGGATCTTTTCATGCATGCTATCTCGGTTATTCCATTGCGCAGAAGTGGCAGGGACAGGGGCTGATGTATGAAGCCTTAACCGCGGCCATTCGTTATATGCAGCGCTCACAGCATATTCACCGCATTATGGCGAATTACATGCCACATAATAAACGTAGCGGCGATTTGCTGGCGCGGCTTGGTTTTGAAAAAGAAGGGTATGCCAAAGACTACCTGCTGATTGACGGGCAGTGGCGCGATCACGTGCTAACAGCGTTGACAACATCAGAATGGACCCCGGGTCGCTAAGTTTCAGCTGTATTGGCTGATTAATGGAGAAGACGATGAAATACGAATTAACCGCCACCGAAGCCCGCGTGATTGGCTGTCTGCTGGAAAAGCAGGTAACAACGCCAGAACAATATCCGCTCTCCGTGAATGGCGTTGTGACCGCCTGCAATCAAAAAACCAATCGTGAACCGGTGATGAACCTGTCGGAATCGGAAGTGCAGGACCAACTGGATAACCTGGTTAAACGGCATTTTCTGCGTACCGTAAGCGGGTTTGGTAATCGCGTAACCAAATACGAGCAACGCTTTTGTAACTCAGAGTTTGGCAACCTGAAGCTCAGTGCAGGAGAAGTGGCGTTAATTACGACGTTGTTATTGCGCGGCGCACAAACGCCCGGAGAGTTGCGTAGTCGAGCATCCCGTATGTATGAATTCAGTGACATGGCAGAAGTTGAATCGACTCTGGAGACACTGGCCACCCGTGAAGATGGTCCTTATGTTGTCCGTCTGGCACGTGAACCCGGTAAGCGCGAAAGCCGTTATATGCACCTGTTTTGCGGTGAAGTTGATGAGCCGATCGCAACGGCAGATGAATCTCCGGCTGCTTCTGGTGGTTTGCAGGCGCGCGTCGAGGCGCTGGAAACTGAAGTGGCAGAGCTAAAACAGCGGCTCGATTCGCTACTGGCGCATCTGGGAGACTAATGTGAAAAAATTACGTATCGGTGTTGTCGGGCTGGGCGGCATTGCGCAAAAAGCCTGGTTACCCGTCCTTGGCGCGGCTCCGGAGTGGACACTACAAGGAGCCTGGTCACCTTCGCGGGAAAAAGCAGAGCGTATTTGCGAAACCTGGCGGATGCCATACGTTGATTCACTGGCGAATCTGGCGGCAACCTGCGATGCCGTTTTTGTCCATTCCAGTACCGCAACACATTATGCTGTGGTGAGTGAATTGCTTAATGCCGGGATCCATGTTTGCGTGGATAAACCCCTGGCGGAAAATTTGCGCGATGCTGAACAACTGGTGGCACTCGCGGCGCGGAAAAAACTGACGCTGATGGTGGGTTTCAATCGCCGGTTTGCGCCGCTTTACCGGGATTTAAAAGCGCAGTTAGTTGATGCTGCCTCTGTCAGAATGGACAAGCATCGTACGGATAGTGTTGGGCCGCACGATCTGCGTTTTACGCTGTTGGATGATTATCTGCACGTCGTGGACACCGCGCTGTGGCTGTCCGGGGGAGAGGCTTTGATAAATAGCGGTACGCTGTTGACCAACGAATCCGGGGCGATGCTTTATGCCGAACACCATTTTTCTGCGGGTCAGGTGCAAGTAACCACCAGTATGCATCGTCGGGCGGGCAGCCAACGAGAAAGTGTACAGGTGGTGATGAACGGAGGATTAATAGACGTTACTGATATGCGGGAATGGCGTGAGGAGCGTGGACAGGGCGTAGTACACAAGCCGGTTCCAGGCTGGCAAACAACCCTGGAACAACGTGGCTTTGCCGGATGCGCGCGTCACTTTATTGAATGCGTGCAAAATCAGACGGTTCCTGAGACGGCGGGTGAACAGGCGATTCTGGCTCAGCGCGTGGTCGAAAAGCTGTGGCGGGATGCCATGGCTGAATAACCCCCTGTAACATCTGGCGGTAGTAATTCATTGTAATCCAGGTACTATATGCCCACTCAAAATAACTCCTCTTTCTAACAGTGAATGATGGCAACCTGTAGGGTGAACTGTTTGCCTGATAAGACGTTTATGCGTCTCCATCGGGTGCGGTGATGTTGCCGGATGACCGCTTAAATGCGTTATCTGGTCTACGGTTTCGCCATGCGGGGTTTTGCTCCAGGGTCTGGAATATAAAATAGATGAATTTATTAAAGTCGCTGGCGGCCGTCAGCTCGATGACGATGTTTTCACGCGTGCTGGGTTTTGCGCGTGATGCGATTGTCGCCAGAATTTTTGGCGCAGGGATGGCGACAGATGCCTTTTTTGTGGCATTCAAACTTCCTAACCTGCTGCGTCGAATTTTTGCTGAAGGCGCGTTTTCTCAGGCGTTCGTGCCAATTCTTGCAGAGTACAAAAGTAAGCAGGGTGAAGAAGCCACCCGTGTGTTCGTCGCCTACGTTTCTGGGCTGTTGACGCTGGCGTTGGCGGTGGTCACGGTTGTCGGGATGCTCGCAGCGCCGTGGGTGATTATGGTCACCGCGCCTGGCTTTGCCGATACGGCCGACAAGTTTGCGCTTACCACTCAACTGCTGCGGATAACCTTTCCCTATATTCTGTTAATTTCGCTGGCCTCGCTGGTGGGCGCTATTCTTAACACCTGGAACCGTTTCTCCATTCCGGCGTTTGCACCGACGTTTCTGAACATCAGCATGATCGGTTTTGCGCTGTTTGCTGCACCTTATTTTAACCCGCCGGTACTGGCGCTGGCCTGGGCCGTCACCGTAGGTGGGGTATTACAACTGGTTTACCAGCTCCCGCATTTGAAAAAAATTGGTATGCTGGTGCTGCCGCGCGTGAACTTTCACGATGCCGGTGCGATGCGCGTCGTAAAGCAGATGGGCCCGGCAATCCTGGGCGTATCTGTCAGCCAGATTTCCCTGATCATCAACACAATTTTCGCCTCATTCCTGGCTTCAGGATCGGTTTCATGGATGTACTATGCTGACCGTCTGATGGAGTTCCCGTCAGGCGTCCTGGGCGTTGCTCTGGGGACCATTCTGCTGCCATCGCTGTCCAAGAGTTTTTCCAGCGGAAATCATGATGAATATTGCCGACTGATGGACTGGGGGCTGCGCCTGTGCTTTCTGTTGGCACTACCCAGTGCTGTGGCGTTGGGGATCCTGGCAAAGCCGCTGACGGTTTCACTGTTCCAGTACGGTAAATTTACTGCATTTGATGCTTTGATGACCCAGCGTGCTCTGGTGGCGTACTCGGTTGGTCTCATTGGATTGATCGTAGTGAAAGTGCTTGCGCCCGGGTTTTACTCGCGTCAGGACATTAAAACTCCGGTGAAAATCGCTATTGTAACGCTGATTATGACTCAGGTGATGAACCTGGCGTTTATCGGCCCGTTAAAGCATGCCGGACTGTCGCTCTCGATTGGTCTGGCGGCATGTCTGAACGCCTCACTGCTGTACTGGCAACTGCGTAAACAGAAAATTTTCACCCCTCAACCTGGCTGGGGCTGGTTCCTGGCGCGTCTGGTGATTTCTGTACTGGTCATGTCTGCGGCGCTGGTAGGCATGCTGTACATCATGCCGGAGTGGTCGCAGGGAACGATGCTGTGGCGTCTGCTGCGTCTGATGGCTGTTGTCGTTGTTGGTATTACAGCCTATTTTGCTGCGCTGGCCGTTCTGGGCTTTAAAGTGAAAGAGTTTGTACGCCGGACGGCGTAACAGAAAGGGGGAGTTGCCGTCAGGTGGCTCCCCTTATCACAATATCAGATAGAGATTTTTTTCCCGCCGCGATGCGTCGCAGAGGTTTGGCCATTAGCGCCATACAGAGTCGGTTCCTGGTGCGGTTTCAGCACCTTGATCGCCTGTTGATTACGCTCGATCTGCCCTTCCAGGAGCCAACCATTATGTTGGTTGAGATCGCGTAAATGCTGTGTTTTGTTCGTGATGGTCTGCCAGCGCTCGGCTATCTCATCGTTGGCGCTGCGCGTCGAGTCGTGCTCGAGACGTCGCTGCTGTTCCAGATAATCCAGGGTCGCCAGTAAAGAGCTTTTTTCTTCTGTAATACGCTGTAGCTGGCTACCGTTGATATGGCCCGCGGAAAGCTGCTGCTGTTCAGCATCCATCACTGTTTTCAGGTCATTGAGGACGGTCGTCATCTGATCAAGTATTTCTGACAAGCGAGTCATACTTTATTTACTCTGTAGGTAGCTCTGTGCCTCGCGGATCAGCGAGTCTGCAATTTTCCCAGTGTCCATTTTCAGCTCACCGTTACGGATCGCGATTTTCAATGCTTCAACACGCTCCATATTAATGTCATTGGTACCGGGTTGCATCAGCTTGGCCTGAGCGTCGCTTAACATCACACTGGTGCTGTTGGTCGCTGATGTTTTTTCCTTCCGCGCTTTTTGTACCGGCGTGTCGCTGGTTTCGCGTGGTTGGACAGTGCTTACTGGCTTCAATGGTGAGGTACGATCAATGCTCATTTTTTTATCCTCATCGAGGGGTTACGCTATAGCGACCCGCTTTAATCATTGGTTGATTATCTATCGGCATCCGCTAAAAAATCTTTAACCTATTATAGGTTAATAAGAATATTCCCATCAGAATCGACGACTCCGCTCACCACCTGTCCTGAAAGCATCCGCACTCTCGCGTTTTGCGCGACGGCCGCATTATTCAGCGCTTTACCTTCTGCATTCACGCGAAAGCCCTCGCCGTTTGCGATAACCAGAACGCGCTGGCCGGCTTTTATCCGCCATGCCTGACGCAACATCGTCAGCTGTAGCGGCTGGCCAGAGACCAGGTCGCGTAGGCTTACGGCATCCTGGACCTGATTAATATCCAGAACGGTTCGTGGCGGAAGTTGGTCCAGCCGACCGCGTTTTAAGGTCACGCTGGATGCGTTAAGCGCGCTGCCTCGTGCAATGGGAGCGGCGGCGACTACGTAGTTGCCCGTGGCTTGTACATTCACCTGCAGGTAGCGTTTTTCATTGGGACACCTGGCCAGGACGTTCACATTGCCCCATAACTTCGCGCTTCCAGCTACGCTCAACGTCGGCTGCTCACAGCCAGGTCGCAGGTTAGGTGGTGTGCGAACAGTGACAACCACTTCATCACTGAACCCCGACAGCCGTTCTGAAAACCATGCCGTTAACTGCGAATTGAGGTCTTGCGCCAGCGTCAGGGGACTGAACAGCAGCGCTGCCACGGCTATTCCTCGTTTAAACGTTTGCATCAAAACCTCATGCTTTTTCAGGTAGTGACTGGATTTTACCTGTGTGACGCAGTCATCAACGCAACAAATAGCGACGCATTTTGCGTTTATTCCGACGATAACGCGCGCGTGATGGGATTTAAGCTGTCGGCTGAATTTTGTCATTTGCGGAGGAGATATGCTCGATAAGCTCGACGCCGCCTTACGTTTTCAACAAGAAGCGCTGAATCTGCGCGCCCAACGCCAGGAAGTATTAGCGGCCAACATTGCCAATGCCGACACGCCAGGGTACCAGGCGCGTGACCTGGATTTCGCCAGTGAGTTAAAAAAAGTCATGGTGCGAGGACGGGAAGAAACCGGCGGTGTCTCGTTGACGCTGACCTCTGCACAACATATTCCGGCCCAGACCACCTCGGCTCCCTCCACGGAGTTGCTCTATCGTATCCCAGACCAACCGTCCCTGGATGGCAACACGGTTGATATGGATCGGGAGCGCACACAGTTTGCGGACAACAGTCTCAAGTATCAGATGGGGCTTACCGCATTGGGTGGACAAATCAAAGGCATGATGAACGTGCTGCAAGGAGGGAACTAATTCGTGGCGCTGTTAAATATTTTTGATATCGCAGGCTCCGCGCTGACGGCGCAATCCCAGCGCCTGAACGTCGCGGCCAGCAACATGGCGAATGCGGACAGCGTGACAGGACCCGATGGTCAGCCGTATCGCGCGAAGCAGGTTGTTTTTCAGGTCGATGCTGCGCCAGGCGCGGCTACCGGCGGCGTAAAAGTCGCTGACGTCATTGAAAGTCAGGCGCCAGATAAGCTGGTTTATGAACCTGGCAATCCGCTGGCCGATGCAAATGGTTACGTAAAAATGCCGAATGTGGACGTGGTCGGAGAGATGGTCAACACCATGTCAGCCTCGCGTAGCTATCAGGCAAACGTTGAAGTGCTCAACACAGTGAAAAGCTTGATGCTTAAAACGCTGACGCTAGGCCAGTAAAGGAGGCGCACATGTCAATTGCTGTAAAAATGAATGACCCGAGCAGTACGGGCGTTAATGCTGCCAGTAGCAAAAGTTCGCTGACAGGCAGCAATGCTGCCGATCTGCAAAGCAGCTTTCTGACGCTCCTGGTGGCACAGCTGAAAAACCAGGATCCGACCAATCCTATGCAAAACAATGAGCTGACTACCCAGCTGGCGCAGATTAGCACCGTGAGCGGTATTGAGAAGCTGAACACCACGCTGGGCTCGATCTCCGGACAAATCGACAACAGTCAGTCGCTGCAGGCCAGTACCCTTATCGGCCACGGTGTCATGATCCCGGGGACCACTATCCTTACCGGCAAAGGAACGGAAGAGGGAGCAACGACCACCACTACGCCGTTTGGCGTTGAACTGCAGCAGCCAGCAGATAAGGTCACCGCGACCATTACCGATAAGGACGGTAAGGTCATTCGCACCATTGAGATCGGTGGGTTGAAGGCGGGTGTGCATACCTTTAGCTGGGACGGCACCATGACAGATGGCACGGCTGCGCCGAACGGCTCTTACAACGTCGCGATTTCCGCCAGCAATGGTGGTACGCAACTCGTGGCGCAGCCTCTTCAGTTTGCGCTGGTGCAGGGGGTTATTCGCAGTAATGGCGGTAATACGCTGGACCTGGGCACCTATGGAACCACCACCCTCGACGAAGTACGGCAAATAATCTAAGCCTTCACACTTATCAGGAGTAAGTCATGGCCTTTTCTCAAGCGGTCAGCGGTCTGAACGCTGCAGCGACCAACCTCGATGTCATTGGTAATAACATCGCCAACTCCGCCACCTATGGTTTTAAATCCGGTACGGCCTCATTTGCGGATATGTTTGCCGGCTCTAAAGTGGGTCTGGGTGTTAAAGTTGCGGGTATAACCCAGGACTTTACCGATGGCACTACGACTAATACCGGACGTGGTCTGGATGTTGCCATCAGCCAAAACGGTTTCTTTCGCATGGTCGACAGCAACGGTTCAGTGTTTTACAGCCGTAACGGCCAGTTCAAGCTCGATGAAAACCGCAATATCGTCAACATGCAGGGGCTGCAATTGACAGGTTATCCGGCCACCGGGACACCGCCAACGGTTCAACAGGGCGCTAACCCGGCACCGATCACCATCCCGAATACCCTGATGGCGGCAAAAGCCACGACCACTGCGTCAATGCAGATCAACCTGAACTCAACTGACAAGGTCCCGTCAAAAGCACCATTCAACCCGAGTGATGCGGATTCGTACAACAAAAAAGGCACCGTTACCGTTTTCGATAGCCAGGGTAATGCCCATGACATGAATATTTTTTATGTCAAAACTACGGATAACAAATGGGATGTCTATACCCAGGATGCCAGCGTTGCCGGGTCAGTCGCCACTAAAAATGCTGTGATGAATTTTAGTGCTAACGGCACGCTGGCCTCAGTGAATAACTATGTTGAAGAACCAGTAGACCCGCTAGATCCAACTGGACCTAAACACCTGGTTGAAGGTCCTGCTAACGCTCAACCGCAGATTCAGATCACTACCGGTGCCATCAATGGCGCGGTTCCGGCTGGGTTCTCTCTCAGCTTCCTGAACTCCATGCAGCAAAACACGGGCGCCAACAACATCGTTGCCACCAACCAGAATGGTTACAAACCGGGCGATCTGGTGAGCTATCAGATTAACAACGACGGTACCGTGGTGGGTAACTACTCCAACGAACAGAAACAGGTTCTGGGGCAGATCGTGCTGGCTAACTTTGCCAACAATGAAGGTCTGGCTTCTCAGGGCGATAACGTCTGGGCCGCGACACAGTCCTCTGGCGTGGCACTGCTCGGTACTGCAGGTACTGGTAACTTCGGCAAACTGACTAACGGTGCGCTGGAATCATCAAACGTAGATTTGAGTAAAGAACTGGTGAACATGATCGTCGCGCAGCGCAACTATCAGTCGAATGCGCAGACTATCAAAACCCAGGATCAGATCCTCAACACGCTGGTCAACCTGCGCTAAGCGCCTGACGGGATGGCTTAATGGATCACGCAATATATACCGCCATGGGCGCAGCCAGTCAGACGCTAAATCAGCAGGCGGTGACGGCCAGCAACCTGGCAAATGCCTCCACGCCGGGTTTCCGCGCGCAGCTTAACGCGCTGCGTGCGGTACCTGTTGAAGGACTCTCTTTGCCAACGCGTACGCTGGTGGTGGCTTCAACGCCGGGGGCCGATATGACGCCTGGCCAGATGGACTACACCTCTCGTCCACTGGACGTGGCGTTGCAACAGGATGGCTGGCTGGCGGTGCAGACCGCTGACGGTAGCGAAGGGTATACCCGCAATGGCGCAATTCAGGTGAGCCCGACCGGTGAACTGACGATTCAGGGACATCCGGTGATTGGCGAAGCCGGGCCAATAGCGGTTCCGGAAGGGTCGGAAGTGACCATCGCTGCTGATGGGACGATTTCCGCACTCAACCCAGGCGATCCGGCGAATACGGTAGCACCAGTGGGGCGTTTGAAGCTGGTGAAGGCAACAGGGAGTGAAGTGCAACGTGGTGATGACGGTATGTTTCGTCTGAGCGCGGCTGCACAGGCGACCCGTGGACCGACGTTGCAGGCTGACCCAAGCATCCGCGTAATGTCGGGTGTGCTGGAAGGCAGTAACGTCAAACCGGTTGCCGCGATGAGCGACATGATCGCCAGCGCTCGCCGCTTCGAAATGCAGATGAAGATTATCAGTAGCGTGGATGATAACGCGGGTCGTGCCAACCAACTGCTGTCGATGAGTTAATACAGGACATTTTATGATCAGTTCATTATGGATCGCCAAAACCGGCCTGGATGCGCAGCAAACCAACATGGATGTGATTGCCAACAACCTGGCAAACGTCAGTACCAATGGTTTTAAACGTCAACGTGCGGTGTTTGAAGATCTGCTGTACCAGACGATTCGTCAACCTGGCGCGCAGTCTTCGGAACAGACCGTACTGCCTTCAGGCCTGCAAATCGGTACCGGTGTGCGTCCGGTTGCGACTGAGCGTTTACACAGCCAGGGCAACCTGTCACAGACCAACAACAGCAAAGACGTTGCTATTAAAGGTCAGGGATTTTTCCAGGTCATGCTGCCGGATGGTACCTCAGCTTATACCCGTGATGGTTCTTTCCAGGTAGATCAGAATGGTCAGCTGGTGACGGCGGGTGGTTTTCAGGTTCAGCCTGCTATCACCATCCCTGCAAACTCGCTGAGCATTACCATTGGGCGAGACGGCATCGTCAGCGTTACGCAGCAGGGGCAAGCTGCACCTGTTCAGGTAGGACAGCTCAACCTGACCACTTTTATGAACGATACCGGTCTGGAAAGCATTGGTGAGAATCTGTACACCGAAACGCAATCCTCCGGCGCGCCGAATGAGAGTACACCGGGGCTTAACGGCGCGGGGCTACTTTATCAGGGCTATGTTGAAACCTCTAACGTGAATGTGGCGGAAGAGCTGGTGAATATGATCCAGGTTCAGCGCGCTTATGAAATCAACAGTAAAGCGGTATCTACCACCGATCAGATGCTGCAGAAACTGACGCAACTCTAAAGTGTTGTCCGGCGGGGCGGGTGTCTCGCCGGCACACTGATTTTGAAGATGAAGGCAATGCGAAAATACGCGCTTCACCCTTACCCGATTTTAGCCCTGTTGGTGGTTTCGCTGACAGGATGCGCCTGGATCCCGGCCACTCCGCTCGTGCAGGGCGCGACGTCTGCCCAACCGATCCCTGGCCCGACGCCGGTCGCGAACGGCTCTATATTCCAGTCGGCACAGCCGATTAACTATGGCTATCAACCGCTATTTGAAGACCGCCGTCCACGTAATATTGGCGATACGCTGACCATCGTATTGCAGGAAAATGTCAGCGCGAGCAAAAGCTCTTCCGCTAACGCCAGCCGTGATGGCAAGACTAACTTCGGCTTTGACACGGTGCCACGTTATCTGCAGGGATTGTTTGGCAACGAGCGTGCCGACGTGGAAGCTTCTGGCGGCAATACCTTCAATGGTAAAGGTGGCGCGAACGCCAGTAACACCTTTAGCGGCACATTGACGGTGACCGTTGACCAGGTTCTGGTGAATGGCAATTTACACGTTGTGGGTGAAAAACAGATCGCCATCAATCAGGGCACTGAATTTATCCGTTTCTCCGGGGTCGTTAACCCGCGCACCATCAGTGGCAGCAACTCCGTTCCGTCAACTCAGGTTGCGGATGCGCGTATTGAATATGTCGGTAACGGCTATATCAACGAAGCGCAGAATATGGGCTGGTTGCAGCGTTTCTTCCTTAATTTGTCGCCGATGTAAGCGGGGTACCCAGTGATTAAAACTCTTGTTGGAATGGTACTGGTGCTGTCAGCCACGTTTGCTCATGCCGATCGTATACGTGATCTGACCAGCGTTCAGGGTGTACGTGAAAACTCACTGATTGGCTATGGGCTGGTGGTGGGGCTGGACGGTACGGGTGACCAGACAACTCAGACGCCATTCACCACGCAAACGCTCAATAACATGCTCTCCCAATTGGGGATCACCGTTCCGACCGGAACTAACATGCAATTGAAAAACGTGGCGGCGGTGATGGTTACGGCATCATTCCCGGCATTTGGACGCCAGGGACAAACCATTGATGTAGTGGTCTCTTCAATGGGTAACGCCAAAAGCCTGCGCGGTGGCACGCTGCTGATGACCCCTTTGAAAGGAGTCGATAGTCAGGTCTATGCGCTGGCGCAGGGGAATATTCTGGTTGGTGGCGCGGGGGCTTCAGCAGGAGGCAGTAGCGTACAGGTTAACCAGCTTAATGGTGGGCGTATTACCAACGGGGCCATCATTGAACGTGAATTGCCCAGCCAGTTTGGTGGCGGCAACACCATTAATCTGCAGCTCAATAATGAAGATTTCACTATGGCGCAACAGATTACCGACACCATCAACCGCTCTCGTGGTTTTGGTAGCGCCACCGCGCTGGATGCGCGGACGATTCAGGTGCGTGTGCCCAGCGGTAATAGTTCACAGGTACGCTTCCTGGCCGACATTCAGAATATTGAGGTAAACGTTACGCCGCAGGATGCGAAAGTGATTATTAACTCGCGTACGGGGTCCGTGGTGATGAACCGCGAAGTCACGCTGGACAGCTGTGCTGTTGCGCAGGGTAATCTGTCGATTACAGTTAATCGCCAGGCTAACGTCAGCCAGCCAGATACGCCGTTTGGCGGTGGCCAAACCGTGGTGACGCCGCAAACCCAGATCGATCTGCGCCAGAGCAGTGGTTCGTTGCAAAGTGTGCGTTCCAGCGCCAATCTGAACAACGTTGTACGCGCGCTTAATGCCCTCGGCGCAACGCCAATGGATCTGATGTCCATTCTGCAGTCAATGCAGAGCGCAGGTTGCCTGCGTGCCAAACTGGAAATCATCTGATGATTGGCGATAGCAAACTGCTCACCAGTGCTGCCTGGGATGCACAGTCGCTGAACGAACTGAAAGCGAAAGCGGGCCAGGATCCGGCGGCGAATATCCGTCCGGTCGCTCGCCAGGTGGAAGGGATGTTCGTGCAGATGATGCTGAAAAGTATGCGTGAGGCGCTGCCGAAAGACGGTGTGTTTAGCAGCGACTCCACGCGTTTGTACACCAGCATGTATGACCAGCAAATTGCCCAGCAGATGACTGCAGGTAAAGGACTGGGGCTGGCGGAAATGATGGTTAAGCAAATGACAGAGGGTCAGGCGCAGCCTGCTGATGATGCGCCGCAGGTGCCAATGAAGTTCTCACTGGAAACGGTGACCAGCTATCAAAATCAGGCACTGACCCAACTGGTCCGTAAAGCGATCCCCAGAACGACAGAAAGCAACGATGAGCCGCTGTCGGGCGACAGCAAAGACTTCCTGGCCCAGCTTTCGCTGCCGGCAAAACTGGCAAGTCAGCAGAGCGGTGTACCCCATCATCTGATTCTGGCGCAGGCCGCGCTGGAATCCGGATGGGGACAGCGACAAATTCGTCGTGAGAACGGTGAGCCAAGCTTTAACATTTTTGGTGTGAAGGCCTCGGGAAGCTGGAAAGGACCGACAACCGAAATCACCACTACCGAATATGAAAACGGTGAGGCGAAAAAGGTGAAAGCCAGATTCCGCGTCTATAGCTCTTATCTTGAGGCGTTGTCGGATTATGTCGGGTTAATCTCGCGTAATCCGCGCTACGCGGCGGTGACCGTTGCCGCAACCGCAGAGCAGGGGGCACAGGCGCTGCAGAACGCAGGTTACGCCACCGACCCTAATTATGCGCGTAAATTAACCAGTATGATCCAGCAGCTGAAATCAATGAGTGAGAAAGTGAGTAAAACCTACAGTACGAATCTCGACAATCTCTTTTAAATAGCTCAAGTCTACAAAACCGCTGCCGATAATAACGAGTATTGAAGGATTACAAGGAACCTCCATGTCCAGCTTGATCAATAACGCCATGAGTGGACTCAGCGCAGCGCAGGCCGCGTTGAACACGACCAGTAATAACATCAACAGCTATAACGTCGCCGGTTACACTCGGCAAACGACAATTATGGCGCAATTGAACAGCACGCTGGGGGCGGGGGGCTGGGTTGGCAATGGTGTTTATGTTTCTGGCGTGCAGCGTGAGTATGATTCATTCATCACTAATCAGTTGCGTGCAGCGCAGAATCAGAGTAGCGGTCTGACGACACGTTATGAACAAATGTCGAAAATTGACAATCTGCTTTCCAGTAAAACCAGCTCAATTTCGACTTCAATGCAGGGTTTTTTCACCAGCCTGCAAACACTGGTCAGTAACGCAGAAGATCCGGCGGCACGCCAGGCGCTGATTGGCAAAGCCGATGGTTTAGTCAATCAGTTTAAAACGACTGACCAGTACCTGCGCGATCAGGATAAACAGGTAAATATCGCTATCAACGCCAGCGTTGACCAGATCAATAACTATTCGAAGCAAATCGCCAGTCTCAACGATCAAATCTCCCGTTTGACCGGCGTTGGCGCAGGTGCATCACCTAACGACCTGCTTGATCAGCGTGATCAGCTCGTGAGCGAGTTGAACAAGATTGTGGGTGTGGAAGTCAGCGTTCAGGACGGTGGCACTTACAACGTGAACATGGCGAATGGTTATTCGCTGGTGCAGGGTAGCAATGCCCGTCAGCTCGCGGCGGTACCTTCCAGCGCCGATCCTTCCCGTACCACTGTGGCGTATGTTGACAGCGTTGCCGGAAATATTGAAATTCCAGAGAAACTATTGAATACCGGTTCGCTGGGTGGATTGTTGACGTTTCGCTCTGAGGAGCTGGACCAGACGCGTAATACCCTGGGCCAACTGGCACTCGCCTTTGCAGATGCGTTTAATACGCAGCACAAAGAGGGATTTGATGCCAACGGTGATGCGGGCAAAGATTTCTTTGCCATCGGCAGCCCGTCTACATACAGTAATGCCAAAAATATCGGTACAGGCTCGTTAACGGCAAAAATTACTGACAGCTCCGCTGTTCAGGCTACTGATTATAAAATCGTTTTTGATGGTACAGACTGGCAGGTCACCCGTCTGGCAGACAATACCAGCTTTAAAGCTACTGTTACCGGCGGGAAAATGTCCTTTGACGGGATGGAGATAACGGTAGGTGCTGGCGCGAAAGCGAACGATAGCTTTACTCTGAAACCTGTGAGCAATGCCATCGTTGATATGAAAGTTATGGTGACCGATGAGTCGAAAATCGCCATGGCCGAAGTCTCCAAAAATGACCTGGATCCAGATAAGGACAAGGGAAAAAGCGATAACCGCAACGGTCAGAAACTGTTGGATCTGCAAACTAAATCCACCGTTGGGAATAAAACCTTTAACGACGCGTACGCTACGCTGGTGAGCGATGTTGGCAACAAAACTGCCACGCTTAAAACCAGCAGCACCACACAGAACAATGTGGTTACGCAGCTCTCTAATCAGCAGCAGTCTATTTCCGGGGTTAACCTCGACGAAGAGTACGGTAACTTGCAGCGCTTTCAGCAGTATTATCTGGCTAACGCCCAGGTCCTGCAAACTGCGAACTCACTCTTTGATGCACTTCTGAATATTCGCTAAGGGAGAGGGACTCAATGCGTATCAGTACCCAGATGATGTACCAGCAGAACATGCGTGGCATCACTAACTCTCAGGCCGAATGGATGAAGTTCGGCGAGCAGATGTCGACAGGCAAACGCGTAATTAATCCGTCTGACGATCCAATTGCTGCGTCACAGGCTATCGTGTTGTCTCAGGCACAAGCGCAGAACAGCCAGTATACGCTGGCGCGTACTTTCGCGACGCAGAAAGTATCGCTGGAAGAGAACGTGTTAAGCCGGGCGACGACGGCGATTACTGCTGCGCAGGAAAAAATTGTTAACGCCGGGAATGGCACATTAAGTGACGATAACCGGGCATCACTCGCCAAAGATTTGCAGGGGCTTCGCGATCAGCTGATGAACCTGGCAAACAGCACAGATGGCAATGGTCGCTATATTTTCGGTGGATACAAAACGGAAGCAGCACCATTTACTCAGACTAACGGCACCTATACTGGTGGAACGGAAAACATCACTCAACAGGTCGATGCTTCCCGAACGATGGTAATTGGTCACACTGGGGACAAAATATTTAACTCTGTGACTAGTAACGCTGTTCCGGAGCCTGATGGAAGCAAGCCGGAAACGAATTTATTCGTCATGCTGGATACGGCTATCGCCGCGTTGAACACGCCGATAGAAGGCGATGATGTAGCCAAAGCCAAGGCTGCTGAAGCGATTGATAAAACCAACCGTGGCCTGAAAAACTCGCTCAATAACGTCCTGTCCGTTCGCGCAGAATTAGGTACCCAACTCAGTGAACTGAGTTCACTGGATTCGCTGGGAGCAGATCGTGCATTAGGGCAAACCCAGCAGATGAGTAATCTGGTAGATGTTGACTGGAATGCGGCAATCTCTTCCTATGTAATGCAGCAGGCGGCATTACAGGCTTCTTACAAAGCGTTTACTGATATGCAGGGCATGTCGCTGTTCCAGATAAATCGGTAACAACCATTTTTGAAACATATCATGAAACTGGATATGTTTGTCTGCCCGCTCCATTCACACCCCGGAGCGGGCATTTTTTTAGGCTGTTTCTGTCCGACTAACCGGCGCTTTACCAGTCATTCTTATCACCAGCGCAATAGTGCTACTGAGGGTCGCTAGCCCCACCACGCCTTGCCAGTTCGCCAGCGCGTAGACTTGACTTCCGAGAACTGAGCCCAGCGCCATACCGATAAACACTATAGTAAACAGCAGAGCATTCAGGCGACCCCGGGCCTGTGGTTCCAGGCTATAAACCAGATTCTGATGGGCCACCAGACTTGACTGTAATCCGAGATCAAAGCCTACCGCAGCAAAGGCAATCAGCAACCACTGACCTGGCACAGGTAAGACAGGTAAAAAGAACATAAGCGCAAAAGATAACATAACTAACAAAGCACCAAGTTGAGTGACTTTTTCGGCGCCGACTTTATCTGCGAGGTGACCGGCCACTGGTGCTGCAAGCGCACCAGCGGCGCCAGCGACGCCAAAAGCCCCTGCTACTGCACTGCCCATTTGGTAATGTTCGGATAACATGACCGCCAGTGTCGACCAGAAAGCGCTGAAGGCTATCGACAGGAAACCTTGTGCCAGCGCAGCACGGCGCAGTGCGGGGTAACGTTGCCAGAGCTGTGCCATTGAAAGCATTAATGATGGATAGTTCAGTGTGGAATGCACCGTAAAGCGGGGCAGCATTCTCCACATGATTGCGGTAATTACTGCAATACTGACGGCTGAGAGTTGATACATTTCTCTCCAGCCAAATGCCTCGCCCACCAGGCCACTGACGGTACGCGAAAGCAGAATACCCAACAGAAGACCGGTCATAACGGTACCCACTGTTTTACTCTGTTTTCCTTCAGACGCAAGGATAGCCGCGGCGGGAACAATATCCTGGGCCATTGTGGCTGCCATCCCCATCAGCAGACTGATTGGTAGCAGCGAATGAAGCTGTCCGGCAAAGCTGCATGCCAAAAGAAGTACGGCCAGAGAGAGACTTTTCAGCAGGATTAATGTCCGCCGGTCATAGCGATCGCCCAGTGGTAATAAAAATAGAATGCCGAGTGCATATCCCGCCTGGGTCAGCGTCGGAATCAGTCCCATCCCGGTGATACTCAAGGCCAGATCCTGGCCCATCAATGGCAATAGAGGCTGGGCATAGTAGATAGCAGCAACGCTGAACCCAGCGCCCAATGCCATAACAAAAATGATCCAACGGGAGAGCGCGGTATGTGTGTTCACGAATGATTCCTCAATCACAAGATGTACGGCTATTTTTATCTTTCAGTGGGTGGTTCGGTAGCGAGTGTGGTGGTAAAACAGTTATACGTTTGGCGTATGGTGACTGCGGGAATGATTAAAACAGAACGTATAGACAGGGTTGAGCTGATGCGGACATTTGTACGTATCGTTGAAGCGGGATCGCTATCTTCGGCGGCAAAACAGATGGGTACAACCCAGGCGACTATAAGCCGGAGGCTGCAGTCTCTTGAAACATTGCTGGGCGTTAAACTGATTTTACGCACCACTCATGCGATGAAATTAACTGATGACGGTGAGCGTGGATATCATCACGCCAGGCATATTATTGATGCCTGGCTGGCGCTGGAAGATGGTCTCAATGTTAAGGAAGACGACCCGGTAGGTACGCTTCGGGTACGGGCACCACATGCGTTCGGCCAGCAGCAGCTCCTTGAGCCGCTATTACAGTTTCTTTCACGCTACCCGCAGCTCTCGGTGGAGTGGATGCTCAATGACAAAACGGTTGATTTTCTCAGCGATAATATAGATTGCGCCATCAGAGTCGGGGCCGAGGTCGATCCGGCAACGGTCTCGGTATTACTGGCTGAAGTTCCCCGTAGCATGGTGATCAGTCCGAAACTGCTGATGCAGTATCACGAGATTACGCATCCTGAGCAGTTATCATCGCTGCCCTGGATCGCGCTAAGCACATTTTATCAACGTAGCGTGTCGTTGCTTCACCAACAGAACAATGAACCCTTTACGGTAAATATTTCTCCCAGGTTAAGCACGGACAGTATTTATGTTGCAAGAAATGCAGCCCTTGCAGGGCTGGGAGTGGCGATTGTTTCAAGTTGGATGGTAGAAGAGGATATTGTTCATGGGCGCCTGGTAGAGCTGTTACCAGACTGGCATGCAGCGTCACTGCCGGTTCATTTGGTATACCCCTGGGCGCGCTATTATCCTACCCGATTGCGTAAATTTTTGGCGCTGATGAAGGATGTAATGCCACGACTGGCGGGAATGAAGCGCGTAGACGAGATATAAAAAAGCCGACCCGAAGGTCGGCTTTTGTGACGATTATGTCTTACTCAACAGGCTGTGGGCGCGTTGCTGGCGCTGTGGCCTGATGTGTGGCGCTATGCCCGCCTGCTGCACCTTTACCATCAAAGGCGAAAGCAGGGCGCTGCCAGTCGCTTTGACGCGGCGCTTCCGGCACATATTCCGGTGCAGGTGCGCGGGTCATTGGTGCGGTTGCATGGCTGTGGGCCGCCAGGATTTCCACAGTAGCAGGAGCGCTTGCTGTAGCGGTTTCTTCAGCCACCACGACGGGGGCAATAACGTCAACGTCATCTTTTGGTGCTTGCGCAACCGGTGTTTCATCAACAGTCTCTTCAACCACTTCTGGCTGGGAGACCGCGACTTCAACAGGCTCTTCGACAACTGGCGTTTCAGCCACTTCAGCGACTTCTGTAACAGGTTCGGCTTCTGAAGCAATTTTTTCAGCAACAGGTTCGTCGGATTCAGCGATGATCTGCGGTTGTTCCTCGACCGGCGCAGCAATAACTTCAGGATGCGTAGTTTCAACAACGGTAGCCTGAGGTTCAGCAACAATGGCTTCAGTCACAACCGGTGCTTCCGCTACTGCTTCAACCACAGGTTCAGCTACGGTTTCAACGACAGCAGCAATGGCTTGCTGTTCAGCGACAACCGGTTGGACAGGTGTAACTTCCTGCTCGCGCTGCTCTTCAACATGCATATCCTGAGGACGCGCGACAGGGTAGCTGATCCACACTTTACCGGACGCTAATTCCGGAGAAGCACATGCAACAGTTAACGGCATCGGTGACTGAACCGGGTAACGCTCGTCACGATAACGACGGCGACGTTGTCCGCTTACACGCAGATGGCGAGGAGAACGGCGGGAACGACGCGGCATACCGTTGGAATCGCGCGCTTCGCTGTTGTCTTCCTGCTCCGGTGCAACGACAGCTGGCAAATCAACTTTCGCCAGTTCGGTACGTTGGGCTGGTACAACTGGCGCAACCTGCTGAACAACTGGGGCTTCAGCAGCTATCGCTGCGGCAACCACTTCAGCTTCGACCGGCGCACTATCAGTGAAACGGACTTTCTGGTTTAACTGACGCTGTTTACGGCGGGTCTGAGGCTGGCGTACGCGCTCTTCCTGTTCCGTGTCCTGTGCCGGTTGTTCAGCCAGATTCAGTTCTTTAACTTCCTGCTGTGCCTGACGTTTATCGTCGTTACGACGGCGATTGCGTTCACGGCGCGGAGCCTGCTGCTCGTCACCTGATTTCGCTTTGTCAGCGGCATCGTTAGACTGCTGGCGGTTATCACGTGTTTCAGCATTTTGCTGCTGCGCCTGGCGACGGTTACGGCGATTTTCATCACGGTTCTCGCTGCTTTCAGCGCGCTCATTGCGGTTATCACGATCGCCACGGTTATCGCGATTATCACGGCGATCGTTACGGTCGCGACGATTGTTTTGACGTGGTTTGCGACGATCCTGCTGGCGTTCGGATTTCTCTTCAGCTTTCGGAGCTGGTTGCTCAACAGGTTTCACTTCGTCATTGCCACCGAAGATAGACTTCAGCGCGCCGAGGAAACGGCTAAACAAACCAGGCTGTGCAGATTCAGTTGCGGTTGCCGTGGCTTTTGGTGCGGTAGCCGCTTTAACGGCTGGCTCCTGCAGAGCAGGCGCAGGCGGAACATCTGGCATTGCGAAGGTCGCAAGTGCCGGTTGTTCAGGCTGTTTACGCTCGACATATTCTTCTTCTGTCGGCAATGCCATCGCTTCTTCGTGCAGTTTCGGCAGCAGGTAACTCAGGGTTGGAGTCTCTTCCCCTTTACGCACGCGCAGTACGGAATAGTGCGGGGTTTCCATCTGATCGTTTGGCACGATCACACAGCGCACGCCGTTCTGGCGGGTTTCAATGGCATTGACCGCAGTGCGTTTTTCGTTGAGCAGGTAAGACGCAATTGGCACAGGAACAATTGCGTGAACTTCCTGAGTATTCTCTTTCAGCGCTTCTTCTTCAATCAGACGCAAAATAGAGAGTGACAGCGATTCGTTATCACGCACGGTGCCAGTGCCGCTACAGCGCGGGCATACGTGATGACTGGATTCACCCAGTGACGGACTCAGACGCTGGCGAGACATCTCCAGCAGGCCGAAACGGGAAATATGGCTGATCTGAATACGAGCTCTATCCTGACGTACGGCTTCACGCAGACGGTTTTCTACCGCACGCTGGTGACGAACCGGAGTCATATCGATGAAGTCGATGACGATCAGACCGCCCAGGTCGCGCAGACGTAACTGACGAGCAATCTCATCGGCGGCTTCGAGGTTGGTGTTAAATGCGGTCTCTTCGATATCTCCACCGCGTGTTGCGCGTGCGGAGTTGATGTCGATGGCGGTCAGTGCTTCGGTGCTATCAATAACGATAGAACCACCGGAAGGCAGGCGGACTTCACGCTGGAATGCAGATTCAATCTGAGACTCGATTTGATAATGGCTGAACAGCGGAATTTCACCGGTGTAGAGCTTAATCTTGCTGCTGAAATCCGGACGACCTAACGCAGCGATATGCTGACGTGCCATCTCCATCACTTTCGGGTTATCGATGAGAATTTCACCAATATCCTGACGTAAATAGTCGCGGAATGCGCGAACAATTACGTTGCTTTCCTGGTGGATCAGGAACGGAGCAGGGCGGCTTTCAGCTGCTTTTTGAATCGCTTCCCAGTGTTTCAGGCGGAAACTCAGGTCCCACTGCAGCGCTTCGGCGGATTTGCCGACGCCTGCGGTACGCACGATAAGCCCCATACCATCAGGTAGTTCCAGGCTTGCCAGCGCTTCTTTTAATTCGGTACGGTCATCGCCTTCAATGCGACGAGAGATACCACCCGCGCGCGGGTTATTCGGCATCAGAACCAGATAGCTGCCAGCCAGACTGATAAAAGTGGTCAGCGCAGCACCTTTATTGCCGCGTTCTTCTTTATCAATCTGAACAATTACTTCCTGGCCTTCGCGCAACACATCTTTAATGTTTGGACGACCATGGGAGTTGTAGTTTGCGGGAAAGTATTCGCGGGCAATTTCTTTTAACGGGAGGAAACCGTGACGTTCAGCGCCGTAATCAACAAAAGCAGCTTCCAGGCTCGGTTCAATACGGGTAATTTTGCCTTTATAGATGTTTGCTTTTTTCTGCTCGTGTCCAGGACTTTCGATATCCAGATCGTACAGACGCTGCCCATCTACAAGGGCGACACGCAACTCTTCCTGCTGAGTTGCGTTAATTAACATTCTTTTCATCGTAACTTACTCATTATTCTTACATTGACGACTAAGCTGCGGGCAGAGTAATGCCTTTCCGGGTGTGAACCGATGGCCTCGTGTCTATTCGCGTCGCCAACCTCACGGTTATCGTCAGCTCAAAGAGGCGCAGAGTGTCGGTTGCCTGTATTTCATACGGAAACACAGCGCAATTATCAGGGGAACAGTCTGGGAAAACTCTCCAGAGAAGCTTCCTTTTACCGGTAAGGACTGCAACCCGCAGCCCGCTAACTGCCTGAAAGATCAATACGTCTTACGCCATTGCTGCGTTGATGATCGGTCGGGCAAAATTGGGTCATTCCGGAAAAGTTCTTGTTTTAACAAGATTCAACACGGAGACGACCACATTATTCCACTGCTAACCTTGTTATAGCAAGATGACTTTTGCCATTTATCACCCGGTTACTCACAGTTTTTACACTTCCGCAGAGTGATTGGTTTAATAACCATCAAATTGGAACTGTCAAACTTAAGTAATAGGGTATAGCAGTTAATATAAGCATAGAAAAATGTGTGGCGCGAATCTTGATGGCTATTTAAAATCGGCCCCCATGAAAACAGAGACTCCAGCCGTAAAAATAGTTGCCATTACTGCCGATGAAGCAGGGCAACGCATCGACAACTTTTTACGCACCCAGCTCAAAGGTGTGCCGAAAAGTATGATTTATCGCATTTTGCGTAAAGGCGAAGTGCGGGTGAACAAAAAACGCATCAAACCCGAATATAAGCTCGAAGACGGGGATATTGTGCGTATACCACCTGTGCGCGTGGCTGCGCGTGAAGAAGAAGCTATTTCACCGCATCTGCAAAAAGTTGCGGCGCTTACTGATGTCATTTTATATGAAGATGACCATATTCTGGTGCTCAACAAGCCCTCAGGCACTGCTGTGCATGGCGGCAGTGGGTTAAGTTTTGGCGTGATTGAAGGCTTACGTGCGCTACGTCCCGAAGCGCGTTTCCTCGAGCTGGTGCATCGCCTCGACCGTGATACCTCAGGCGTGCTGTTGGTTGCCAAAAAGCGTTCAGCGTTGCGTTCGCTGCATGAGCAACTGCGGGAAAAAGGGATGCAGAAAGACTATCTGGCGCTGGTAAGAGGTCAGTGGCAGTCGCATGTCAAAGCCGTGCAGGCACCGCTGTTAAAGAATATTTTACAAAGCGGTGAGCGTATTGTGCGAGTTAATCAGGAAGGCAAGCCATCGGAAACGCGCTTTAAAGTAGAGGAGCGTTATGCGTTTGCCACTCTTGTACGCTGTAGCCCTGTGACCGGGCGTACGCACCAGATTCGTGTACATACACAGCATGCAGGGCATCCGATTGCGTTTGACGATCGCTATGGCGACCGTGAGTTCGATAAACAATTGGCTGGCACGGGGTTGTCCCGACTCTTTCTGCACGCTGCAGCATTGAAGTTTACCCATCCGGGCACTGGTGAAGTTATGAGAATTGAAGCGCCGATGGATAAACAGCTGAAACGCTGCCTTGAGGTGTTACGTAATAAAGCCTGATAGAGCTTTGCTTATCAGGCCTGTGGGGAGTGTTTCGTTGTGGGCCTGATAAGACGCTTTAGCGTCATCCGGCCCGTCAACTAGGCCTTCAGTGGGTTCATTTCTTCCCGGCGCAACATCTGGCACAGCGCTATCAGAGGCAGACCAATCAGCGTGTTAGGGTCGCGACCTTCCAGACGCTCGAATAGAGCAATACCTAGCCCTTCACTTTTAAAACTTCCGGCACAATGTAGCGGACGCTCTTTGCGCACATAATCTTCTATTTCTGTTTCGCTTAAATGACGAAAGTGGACATCAAACGGTTCGACTTCGGTTTGTAAATGTCCGTTCGCGGAATTATAAAGTGCCAGCCCGGTATAAAAAGTGACAATATTGCCACTGGCTTTAGCTAATTGTTGTCTCGCTTTTTCTTCTGTTAACGGCTTTCCGGTTATTTCTCCATCAAGCACACAAATCTGATCTGAACCAATAATCAGGTGCGAAGAAAAACGGTGGGCAAGGGATTGCGCTTTCTCCTGTGCCAGACGTAATACCAGATGTCGAGGTGTTTCGCCGGGTAACGGTGTTTCATCAACCTCAGGTGCTGCACATTCGAATGGGATAGCCAGTTTTTCGAGCAATGCGCGACGCCAGGGAGAGGTAGACGCAAGAATCAGTTGAGGCATATTTTTTCCCCCGCATATAGCGTAATGATGAGAGCCATTTTAAACTATGGACTTCGTCCTTCAAGCTGGCTGCGATGGCTTGTCTTGATCGATTTTAAGTCGATGACCCGCAATGTGTGCGAATTATTGGCAAAAGGCAACCTCAGGCTGCCTTTTTCTTTGACTATATGACGTTACAAAGTTAATATGCGCGCCCTATGCAAAAGGTAAAATTACCCCTGACTCTTGATCCGGTTCGTACGGCTCAAAAACGCCTCGATTATGAAGGTATCTATACTTCTGATCTGGTTGAGCGCGTCGCCGATTCTGTAGTCAGTGTGGACAGTGATGTGGAATGCTCCATGTCGTTCGCGATCGACAACCAACGCCTTGCGGTTATAACCGGCGATGCAAAGGTATCGGTTACGCTCGAATGTCAGCGTTGCGGGAAACCGTTCCCACTTCATGTTCACACAACATATTGTTTTAGTCCTGTCCGTTCAGACGAGCAGGCTGAAGCACTCCCGGAAGCGTATGAGCCGATTGAGGTTAACGAATTCGGTGAAATCGATCTGCTTGCAATGGTTGAAGATGAGATTATCCTCTCCTTGCCGGTAGTTCCGGTGCATGATTCTGAACACTGTGAAGTGTCCGAGGCGGACATGGTCTTTGGCGAATTGCCTGATGAAGCGCAAAAACCAAACCCATTTGCCGTATTAGCCAGCTTAAAGCGTAAGTAATTGAGGAGTAAGGTCCATGGCCGTACAACAGAATAAACCAACCCGTTCCAAACGTGGCATGCGTCGTTCTCATGACGCTCTGACCGCAGTCACCAGCCTGTCTGTAGACAAAACTTCTGGTGAACAACACCTGCGTCACCACATCACTGCCGACGGTTTCTACCGTGGCCGTAAGGTAATCGCTAAGTAATCACGCTATTGCTCGACGGACTTCGCACTTCTGTGAGAAAGATGAAGAGTACAAGCGTGATGAAGCTTAGTGAGGCTTTCCCCGGGTAACTGGGGAAACACCTAACCGGGCAGCGACGATACCTTGACACGTCTAACCCTGGCGTTAGATGTCATGGGGGGAGATTTTGGCCCTACCGTGACAGTGCCTGCAGCACTGCAGGCACTGAATTCTAATTCGCAACTCACACTTCTTTTAGTCGGGGATCCCGATACAATCACGCCATTACTTGCCAAAGCTGACTTCGAACAACGTTCACGTCTGCAGATGATTCCTGCTCAGTCAGTTATTGCCAGTGATGCCCGGCCCTCGCAGGCTATCCGCGCCAGTCGTGGAAGCTCAATGCGTGTTGCCCTGGAGCTCGTGAAAGAAGGTCGAGCACAAGCCTGTGTGAGCGCCGGTAATACGGGCGCACTTATGGGACTTGCGAAGTTATTACTCAAACCCCTTGAGGGGATTGAGCGTCCTGCGCTGGTGACGGTATTACCTCATCAGCAAAAGGGCAAAACGGTGGTACTGGATTTAGGTGCCAACGTGGATTGCGACAGTAATATGTTGGTGCAATTTGCCGTCATGGGTTCCGTGTTGGCAGAAGAGGTGGTTGGGATTGCCAATCCTCGGGTCGCATTGCTCAACATTGGCGAAGAAGAAACCAAGGGTCTCGATAGCATTCGGGACGCTTCTGCTGTGCTAAAAACAATCCCTTCTATCAACTATATCGGCTATCTTGAAGCCAATGAGTTGCTGACCGGCAAAACTGATGTGCTGGTTTGTGACGGCTTTACAGGTAATGTCACATTAAAGACGATGGAAGGTGTTGTAAGAATGTTCCTTTCACTGCTGAAGTCTCAGGGTGAGGGCAAAAAACGGTCGTGGTGGCTGCTGTTATTAAAACGTTGGTTACAAAAAAGCCTGACGAGGCGATTCAGTCACCTCAACCCCGACCAGTATAATGGCGCCTGTCTGTTAGGATTACGCGGCACGGTGATTAAAAGTCATGGTGCGGCCAATCAGCGAGCATTTGAAGTCGCGATAGAACAGGCAGTGCAGGCGGTGCAGCGACAAGTTCCTCAGCGAATTGCCGCTCGCCTGGAATCGGTATACCCAGCTGGATTCGAACTGCTGGACGGTGACGAAAGCACAAATTCGCGGGTGCACAGATAACAGTGTGGTCGTGAATGAAGTCAACGTACCAGTGATTTGCTCGTGGCGGTATATAACCAAAAAGTGACTGAGCGTACATGTATACGAAGATTATTGGTACCGGCAGCTATCTGCCTGAACAAGTGCGTACTAACGCCGATTTGGAAAAAATGGTCGAGACATCTGATGAGTGGATCGTCACTCGTACAGGTATCCGTGAACGCCATATTGCAGGGCCAAACGAAACAGTTGCGACGATGGGCTTTGCCGCCGCAAACCGCGCTATTGAAATGGCCGGCATCGATAAAGAACAAATTGGTTTGATCGTGGTAGCTACCACGTCATCAACACACGCATTTCCAAGTGCAGCGTGCCAGATTCAAAGTATGCTGGGAATTAAAGGCTGCCCGGCGTTTGATGTCGCTGCGGCTTGCGCTGGCTTTACCTACGCGCTGAGCGTTGCCGATCAATATGTTAAGTCAGGCGCGGTGAAACACGCTCTGGTAGTCGGTTCTGATGTGCTGGCGCGTACTTGCGATCCAACCGATCGTGGGACGATCATCATTTTTGGTGATGGTGCGGGCGCAGTGGTACTGAGCGCCTCAGAAGAGCCAGGCATCCTCTCTACACATCTGCATGCTGATGGGCGTTACGGAGAACTGCTGACGCTGCCTAATGCCGATCGTGTGAACCCGGAAAACTCGATTCATCTGACGATGGCGGGTAACGAAGTATTTAAAGTCGCAGTTACCGAGCTTGCTCACATCGTTGATGAAACGCTGGAAGCAAATAATCTTGACCGTTCTGCGCTGGACTGGCTGGTACCACATCAGGCAAACCTCCGCATTATCAGCGCAACAGCGAAAAAGCTGGGTATGTCGATGGATAATGTCGTGGTAACGCTGGACAGACATGGCAATACGTCCGCTGCTTCCGTACCGTGCGCACTGGACGAAGCTGTCCGTGACGGGCGCATTAAAGCAGGGCAACTGATATTGCTTGAGGCCTTTGGTGGTGGATTCACCTGGGGCTCCGCGCTGGTTCGTTTCTAGTATAAGGATTTAATCATGACGCAATTTGCATTTGTGTTCCCGGGACAGGGTTCTCAAACCGTTGGGATGTTGTCTGAAATGGCAGCAGCTTACCCATGCGTAGAAGAAACTTTCGCTGAAGCTTCAGCAGCGCTGGGCTATGATTTATGGGCACTGACTCAACAGGGGCCGGCGGAAGAACTGAATAAAACCTGGCAGACACAGCCGGCACTGTTAACCGCCTCTGTCGCGCTGTATCGCGTTTGGCAGCAGCAGGGCGGTAAAACGCCTGCACTGATGGCAGGGCATAGCCTGGGTGAATACTCTGCACTGGTGTGTGCGGGTGTCATCAATTTTGCTGATGCCGTACGTCTGGTTGAACTGCGTGGTAAATTCATGCAGGAAGCTGTACCGGAAGGCACTGGCGGCATGTCTGCTATCATCGGTCTGGATGACGCATCCATTGCGAAAGCGTGTGAAGAGTCAGCCGACGGTCAGGTCGTTTCTCCGGTAAACTTTAACTCACCGGGTCAGGTGGTTATTGCCGGGCATAAAGAAGCTGTTGAACGTGCAGGTGCCGCCTGTAAAGCTGCTGGCGCTAAGCGTGCACTGCCGTTGCCGGTTAGCGTGCCATCTCACTGTGCGCTAATGAAGCCTGCGGCTGATAAACTGGCCGTTGAGCTGCAGAAAATCACTTTCAACGCACCGACTGTACCGGTTGTTAACAACGTTGACGTGAAATGCGAAACAACAGCAGATGCCATCCGCGACGCGCTTGTTCGTCAGTTATATAGCCCAGTTCAGTGGACCAAAACTGTTGAGTTTATGGCATCCCAGGGCGTAGAACACCTGTATGAAGTTGGCCCGGGTAAAGTCCTCACCGGCCTGACGAAACGTATTGTTGACACCCTGACGGCTTCGGCACTGAATGAGCCGGCGGCGCTGTCTGCGGCACTTTCGCAATAAAAGAGGAATATCATGAGTTTTGAAGGAAAAATCGCGCTGGTAACCGGTGCAAGCCGTGGCATTGGCCGCGCAATTGCTGAAACACTTGTTGCCCGTGGCGCGAAAGTTATCGGTACTGCAACCAGCGAAAGTGGTGCGCAGGCCATTAGCGATTACTTAGGTGCAAACGGTAAGGGTCTGATGTTGAATGTGACCGATCCTGCATCTATCGAATCTGTTCTGGGAAATATCCGCGCAGAATTTGGTGAAGTCGATATTCTGGTCAATAATGCCGGGATTACTCGTGATAACCTGTTAATGCGCATGAAAGATGACGAGTGGAACGATATCATCGAAACCAACCTGTCATCTGTTTTCCGTCTGTCAAAAGCGGTAATGCGCGCTATGATGAAAAAGCGTCATGGTCGTATTATCACTATCGGTTCTGTGGTTGGTACCATGGGAAATGCGGGTCAGGCTAACTACGCTGCGGCGAAAGCGGGTCTGATCGGCTTCAGTAAATCATTGGCGCGTGAAGTTGCGTCCCGTGGTATTACTGTAAACGTTGTTGCTCCGGGCTTTATTGAAACGGACATGACGCGTGCGCTGTCTGATGATCAGCGTGCGGGTATTCTGGCACAGGTTCCTGCGGGTCGCCTTGGTGGCGCTCAGGAAATTGCCAGTGCGGTTGCATTTTTAGCTTCTGACGAAGCAAGTTACATCACTGGTGAGACTTTGCACGTCAACGGCGGGATGTACATGGTTTAACCACGATGAAAAAGATTTGCGTTATTCTAGGGATTAGCCTCAAAATAACGTAAAATCGTGGTAAGAACTGCCGGGATTTAGTTGCAAATTTTTCAACATTTTATACACTACGAAAACCATCGCGAAAGCGAGTTTTGATAGGAAATTTAAGAGTATGAGCACTATCGAAGAACGCGTTAAGAAAATTATCGGCGAACAGCTGGGCGTTAAGCAGGAAGAAGTTACCAACAATGCTTCCTTCGTTGAAGACCTGGGCGCGGATTCTCTTGACACCGTTGAGCTGGTAATGGCCCTGGAAGAAGAGTTTGATACTGAGATTCCGGACGAAGAAGCTGAGAAAATCACTACCGTTCAGGCTGCCATTGATTACATCAACGGCCACCAGGCGTAAGTGAACATCTCCAGGCGGTCATTCGACCGCCTGAGTTTTATCTTTTTATCCCACTTGAATCATTTTTCCCTCCCTGGAGGACAACCGTGTCTAAGCGTCGTGTAGTTGTGACCGGACTGGGCATGTTGTCTCCTGTCGGCAATACCGTAGAGTCTACCTGGAAAGCTCTCCTTGCCGGTCAGAGTGGCATCAGCCTGATCGACCATTTCGATACTAGCGCCTATGCAACGAAATTTGCTGGCTTAGTAAAGGATTTTAACTGTGATGACATTATCTCGCGCAAAGAACAGCGCAAGATGGATGCCTTCATTCAATATGGAATTGTCGCTGGCGTTCAGGCCATGCAGGATTCTGGCCTCGAGATTACGGAAGAGAACGCTCACCGTATTGGCGCCGCTATTGGCTCCGGTATTGGCGGTCTCGGTCTTATCGAAGAAAACCATACCTCACTGGTAAACGGTGGACCGCGTAAGATTAGCCCGTTCTTCGTTCCGTCGACGATTGTTAACATGGTGGCTGGTCATCTGACCATCATGTATGGTCTGCAAGGACCAAGCATCTCTATCGCGACCGCCTGTACTTCAGGCGTGCATAACATCGGTCATGCTGCACGTATCATTGCATACGGCGACGCAGACGCGATGGTCGCGGGTGGTGCAGAAAAAGCCAGTACGCCGCTGGGTGTCGGTGGTTTTGGCGCAGCACGTGCGCTGTCTACGCGTAATGATAACCCGCAAGCGGCGAGCCGTCCGTGGGACAAAGAGCGTGACGGATTTGTGCTGGGTGACGGTGCGGGCATGGTTGTACTCGAAGAGTACGAGCATGCAAAAGCGCGCGGCGCAAAAATTTATGCTGAAGTGGTCGGCTTTGGGATGAGCAGCGATGCTTACCATATGACGTCACCACCGGAAAACGGTGCAGGTGCTGCACTGGCGATGGTTAACGCATTGCGTGATGCGGCTATTGAACCTGGTCAGATTGCCTATGTTAACGCACATGGCACATCCACACCGGCAGGCGATAAAGCTGAAACCCAGGCAGTAAAATCTGTCTTTGGCGATGCTGCACGTAGCGTAATGGTCAGTTCGACCAAATCCATGACCGGACACCTGTTAGGTGCGGCGGGTGCTGTAGAGTCAATTTTCTCTATTCTGACGCTGCGCGATCAGGTTGTTCCACCAACCATCAACCTGGATAACCCGGATGAAGGTTGTGACCTGGACTTCGTGCCGCACGAAGCGCGTCAGGTTAGCGGTATGGAATATGCGCTCTGTAACTCCTTTGGTTTCGGTGGTACCAACGGTTCCTTGATCTTTAAAAAGATCTAAGTGCCTGCAGGTGATGCGTTAGCGTCCTTGCCAGATGAAAAAAAGGTCCGCTTGTCGGACCTTTTTTTATTCGATTTTCTATCCTTGTCCTGGGTTACTCATCCTGCCAAACTAGCGGACCACGAATAAGGAGCCACCATGTTCTTAATTAATGGCTGTCAGCAGGATATGCTGGCTGCGAGCGATCGGGCGACGCAGTTTGGTGATGGCTGTTTCACCACGGCGCGAATTATCGACGGTAAAGTTAGCCTCCTTGCGGCGCATCTCCAGCGTTTACAAGACACCTGCCAAAAATTGCTGATCTCCTTCGAGAAATGGCCCGAACTGCAACGGGAAATGGAAATGTTAGCAGTGGCCCATGCCCGTGGTGTATTGAAGGTGATCATCAGTCGTGGCAGCGGAGGTCGAGGCTACAGTGGCGCCAACTGCCATAGTGCCAGCCGTATCCTCTCTGTTTCTGCCTGGCCTGCACATTATGATTGCTGGCGAGAGCAAGGAATCACCCTCGCGTTAAGCCCCGTCCGTCTGGGGCGCAATCCAATGCTTGCCGGACTGAAGCACCTAAACCGTCTGGAACAGGTGCTGATTAGGTCTCATCTTGAGCAGACAAACGCCGATGAGGCTCTGGTCCTTGACAGCGAGGGATGGGTTACGGAATGCTGTGCGGCTAATTTATTCTGGCGTAAAGATAATGTGGTTTACACTCCCCGCCTGGATCAGGCAGGTGTAGATGGCATTATGCGACAATTCTGTATGCGAGTGCTGGCACAATCTCCTTTCCAGATTGTCGAAGTAAATGCCCGGAAGGAGGAGGTTATGCAGGCTGATGAGATGATCATTTGCAATGCGTTAATGCCTGTTATTCCCGTGCGTGCATGTGGCGACATACAGTTGTCTTCACGTTTATTATTCGATTTTTTAGCCCCACTTTGTGAGCACCCAAATTAGTCATGAAAAAATTGTTACTCGTTGTCGTTTTATTACTGGTTGTGCTGGGCATTGCCGCGGGAGTGGGAATGTGGAAAGTTCGCCATCTGGCGGATAGTAAATTATTGATCAAAGAAGAAACGATTTTTACGCTTAAAGCCGGCACTGGTCGACTGGCGTTAGGCGAACAGTTGTATGCAGACAAGGTTATCAATCGTCCGCGCGTGTTTCAGTGGTTGTTGCGTATTGAGCCGGATCTTTCGCATTTTAAAGCGGGAACCTATCGCTTTACACCTGACATGACCGTGCGGGATATGCTGAAACTGCTGGAAAGCGGTAAAGAAGCGCAGTTCCCGCTACGTCTGGTAGAGGGGATGCGCCTGAGCGATTACCTCAAACAACTGCGTGATGCGCCATTTATTAAACATACGCTCAGCGATGATAACTACGAGACCGTTGCTAAGGCGTTGAAACTGGAAAACCCTGAGTGGGTGGAAGGTTGGTTCTGGCCTGATACCTGGATGTATACCGCCAATACCACAGATGTCGCGCTGTTGAAACGCGCGTATCAAAAAATGGTTAAGGCTGTGGATACCGTCTGGGAAGGTCGTGCTGAAGGTCTGCCTTACAAAGATAAAAATCAACTGGTGACGATGGCCTCTATCATTGAAAAAGAAACGGCGGTTGCCAGTGAGCGCGACCAGGTAGCCTCGGTATTTATAAACCGGTTACGTATTGGCATGCGTCTGCAGACCGATCCAACCGTGATTTACGGGATGGGGACACGTTATAATGGCAAATTGTCGCGTGTGGATTTAGAAACCCCGACCGCCTATAACACCTATACCATTACGGGGCTGCCACCGGGTCCGATTGCCATGCCTGGAGAAGCCTCGTTGCAGGCTGCTGCACATCCGGCAAAAACGCCGTATCTCTATTTTGTGGCTGATGGAAAAGGTGGTCACACGTTTAACACTAATCTTGCCAGCCACAACCGGTCGGTACAGGATTATCTGAAAGTGCTTAAGGAAAAAAATGGGCAGTAATTACATCGTCATTGAGGGCCTGGAAGGCGCCGGAAAAACCACTGCGCGCGATGTGGTAGTGGAGACACTTGAGCAACTCGGTATTCGCGACATGGTTTTTACCCGCGAGCCAGGCGGCACCCAGCTCGCAGAGAAATTAAGAAGTCTGGTGCTGGACATCAAATCGGTCGGTGATGAGATTATTACCGATAAAGCGGAAGTCCTGATGTTTTACGCCGCACGCGTACAACTGGTGGAAACCGTTATTAAACCTGCGCTGGCAAAAGGCAGTTGGGTGATTGGCGATCGTCATGATCTGTCGACCCAGGCTTATCAGGGCGGCGGACGCGGAATTGACCAGACTATGCTGGCAACGTTGCGTGATGCGGTACTGGGGGATTTTCGCCCTGACCTGACAATTTATCTGGATGTGACACCCGAGGTAGGTTTAAAACGTGCCCGCGCTCGTGGCGAACTGGATCGCATTGAACAGGAATCGTTTGATTTCTTCAATCGCACGCGTGCCCGCTACCTTGAACTGGCCGCTAAAGATTCCAGTATTCGGACTATTGATGCGACGCAACCCCTTGAGGCTGTGATGAGTGATATCCGTAATACCATCACCCACTGGGTGCAGGAGCAGGGCGCATGAAATGGTATCCATGGTTACGACCGGATTTTGAAAAACTGGTAGCCAGTTATCAGGCGGGTCGTGGTCACCATGCGTTACTGATTCAGGCGTTACCAGGCATGGGGGATGACGCGCTGATTTACGCCCTCAGCCGCTATCTGATGTGCCAGCAACCTGAAGGTCATAAAAGCTGTGGACACTGTCGCGGATGCCAGTTGATGCAGGCGGGAACACATCCTGACTACTATTCGCTGCTCCCGGAAAAAGGCAAAAGTACACTGGGCGTTGATGCGGTTCGCGAAGTCAGTGAGAAACTGTATGAGCATTCTCGTTTGAGTGGTGCGAAGGTGGTGTGGATCCCTGATGCAGCCCAGTTGACCGATGCCGCTGCCAACGCTCTGTTGAAGACTCTGGAAGAGCCACCGGCACAGACCTGGTTTTTCCTCGCCAGTACGGAACCTGCACGTTTATTGGCTACATTACGTAGCCGTTGTCGCTTGCATCACCTTGCTCCCCCGGCAGAATCGTACGCAATTTCCTGGCTTGCCCGTGAGGTGACGGCCTCACAGGATGCACTTCTTAGCGCATTACGCTTGAGCGCAGGCTCGCCTGGTGCGGCATTAGCGCTGTTACAGGCAGAAAGCTGGACGCACCGTACTGATTTCTGTGCGGCACTGGCCAATACATTGCACTCTGGCGACTGGTATATGCTGATGGCCGTGCTAAATCATGAGCAGGCTGCTGTCCGCTTACACTGGCTGGCGACGCTGCTTACGGATGCTCTTAAACGTCCATATGGTGTTTCCCATCTGACTAATCCCGATGCTCTGGCATTGATATCATCAATCGCTGAACGCTTCACTGCCGCACAGATACAGGCAATACTTGGTGATGTTTGTCATTGCCGTCAGCAGTTGCTAAATGTGACGGGCGTAAACCGTGAGCTGGTATTAACCGATCTTATCCTCCGCATAGAGCATTATCTGCAACCAGGCACTGTGCTGCCTGTTCCCCATATTTGAGAGAGACATTATGTTTTTAGTCGACTCACACTGCCATCTTGATGGCCTGGATTATCAATCTTTGCATAAGAACGTGGATGACGTGCTGGCGAAAGCGGCCGCGCGTGATGTGAAGTTCTGTCTTGCCGTTGCGACCACGTTACCAGGATACCGCAGCATGCGTGAACTGGTTGGTGTGCGTGACAATGTGGTTTTCTCCTGTGGCGTGCATCCGTTAAATCAGGATGAGCCATATGATGTTGAAGAGCTGCGTCGTTTTGCCGCCGAGGAGGGCGTGGTGGCGATGGGCGAAACCGGGCTGGACTATTTTTATACGCCAGAAACGAAGGTTCGCCAGCAGGAATCATTCATTCACCACATCCAGATTGGTCGCGAGTTACAGAAACCGGTGATTGTTCATACCCGCGATGCGCGAGCGGATACGCTGTCGATTCTGCGCGAAGAAAAAGTGACGGATTGTGGCGGCGTACTACACTGTTTTACAGAGGACAGGGAAACTGCGGGCAAATTGCTGGATCTCGGATTCTATATTTCCTTCTCTGGCATCGTCACGTTCCGTAACGCCGAACAACTACGCGATGCTGCACGCTATGTACCTCTGGACCGTTTGTTAGTTGAGACCGATTCTCCCTACCTTGCGCCGGTGCCGCATCGTGGAAAAGAGAACCAACCGGCAATGGTTCGTGATGTCGCAGAGTACATGGCTGTCTTGAAAGGTGTTGCCGTTGAAGAACTGGCGCAGATCACCACCGATAACTTTGCCCGCCTGTTTCACATCGACGCATCTCGCCTGCAATCTGCCTGTTAACTGAGTTTTTTTAAAGCTCGTAATTAATAAGTAAAGCGAGTAAAGTTCACCGCCCCAGAATGGGCGGTGAGTAACCAGTTGGAAACATTCAGATACTCATTTTATCGGAATGTGCGAATTTTGCGGCCACCCACAACTGAATTGTGATAGCCGTCAAACAAAAACGAACTGAATTATTTTACTCTGTGTAATAAATAAAGGGTACTTAGATGCCCTGTCCACGGCGAGGTTCTCCCCCCTCGCCAATGCGTGAGAACGTAGAAAAGCACAAATACTCAGGAGCACTCCTAATTATGTTTAAGAATGCATTTGCTAACCTGCAAAAGGTCGGTAAATCGCTGATGCTGCCGGTATCCGTACTCCCTATTGCAGGTATCCTGCTGGGTGTCGGTTCCGCTAACTTCAGCTGGCTGCCAGCCGTTGTATCGCATGTAATGGCAGAAGCAGGCGGATCTGTTTTTGCAAACATGCCGCTGATTTTCGCCATCGGTGTTGCGTTAGGCTTCACCAACAATGACGGTGTATCCGCCCTGGCTTCAGTCGTCGCCTATGGCATCATGGTTAAGACCATGGCTGTGGTTGCGCCGCTGGTTCTGCATTTACCTGCAGAAGAAATCGCCGCTAAACACCTGGCTGATACCGGTGTTCTCGGGGGGATTATCTCCGGTGCGATCGCAGCGTATATGTTCAACCGCTTCTACCGTATCAAACTGCCTGAGTATCTGGGCTTCTTTGCCGGTAAGCGCTTTGTTCCTATCATTTCTGGTCTGGCTGCCATCTTCACGGGTGTGGTTCTGTCCTTCATTTGGCCGCCAATCGGTACTGCTATTCAGACGTTCTCCCAGTGGGCTGCGTATCAGAACCCGGTAGTGGCATTCGGTATCTACGGCTTCGTTGAACGCTGCCTGGTACCGTTTGGTCTGCACCATATCTGGAACGTTCCTTTCCAGATGCAGATCGGTGAGTACACCAATGCTGCGGGCCAGGTGTTCCACGGTGATATTCCTCGTTATATGGCAGGTGACCCGACTGCGGGCAAACTGTCCGGTGGCTTCCTGTTTAAAATGTACGGTCTGCCGGCTGCTGCTATTGCAATCTGGCACTCTGCAAAACCGGAAAACCGCGCGAAAGTGGGCGGTATCATGATCTCCGCGGCGCTGACCTCGTTCCTGACCGGTATTACCGAGCCGATCGAGTTCTCCTTCATGTTCGTGGCACCGATCCTGTACATCATCCACGCGATTCTGGCAGGTCTGGCATTCCCAATCTGTATCCTGCTGGGTATGCGTGACGGTACATCGTTCTCCCACGGTCTGATCGACTTTATCGTACTGTCCGGTAACAGCAGCAAACTGTGGCTGTTCCCGATTGTCGGCCTCGGCTATGCAATCGTCTACTACACCATTTTCCGTGTACTGATCAAAGCGCTGGACCTGAAAACTCCGGGTCGTGAAGACGCCACCGAAGACAGCAAAGCGGGCGCGACAGGTGAAATGGCTCCGGCTCTGGTTGCTGCGTTTGGTGGTAAAGAAAACATCACTAACCTGGATGCGTGCATCACTCGTCTGCGTGTCAGCGTTGCTGACGTTGCCAAAGTTGATCAGGCTGGCCTGAAGAAACTGGGTGCTGCGGGCGTCGTGGTTGCTGGTTCCGGTGTTCAGGCTATCTTCGGGACTAAGTCCGATAACCTGAAAACTGAAATGGATGAATACATCCGTAACAGCTAAGCAGTAAGACGTTGGGGAGAACTAAGGCAGCCTGAGGGCTGCCTTTTTTACGTTAATTGGCCTGAACACGAATCGGTGCTGTGGCTGCAAATAGCCATGGACGTGCGTCACTGTCCACGCGTGGCGACAGTGTTTCTCTTACCTGCTGGTGGTAGTCATCAATCCACTGCTTTTCTGTTTCGCTCAACAGATGTAACTCAACCAGGTTCAAATCGATAGGGACCTGCGTCAGTGAGGCGAACCGGCAAAAGCCTGGACGACTCTCGATAATCTCTACCTGATTCTCGATGCGGATCCCATATTGACCTGCCAGATAATATCCCGGCTCGATAGTAATAATATTGCCTGCGACCAGAGGCCAGGGATTTACTTTTTTGGCAATACGGTGGGGCTGCTCATGAATCAGTAGCTGGTGGCCCACGCCATGTCCGGTGCCATGATCGTAATCCAGCCCCAGCTCCCAAAGAGCCCGACGACTAAACGCATCCAGTTGATGACCCTGAGTGCCGCTGGGGAATTGTAGTGTGATCAGCGATATAAAGCCTTTCAGTACTGCCGTATAGTGCAGTCGGCGCTGCGGATCCTGTGGGCCAAAGGCGAGGGTACGCGTCGTATCTGTGGTACCGTTTTGATACTGACCACCGGAGTCATTCAGATACATGGCCTGTGAGGTAATCGGCGTATCTGTCTTTTCACTGGAATGATAATGACACATCGCCGCATTACTGGCTGAAGCAGAAATAGTGCCAAAACTTTGCTCAATAAACCCGGGTTGTTGCTGGCGAAACGTCAACTGTTTGGCCTGTGCTTCCAGCTCGGTTACCGGATTACCGGCCGCCTCACGTAGTGGTACTTCATGCGCCAGCCAGGCGAGGAAGTTAACCCACGCAGCACCATCCTGTTCATGGCATTCACGATAGCCTGCCAGTTCAGTGTCATTCTTATGAGCTTTAATCAATGTGATTGGATCCGGGGCCCAAAGAACTTCACCTCCGTTCTGTTCAATCGCAAAACGCAAAGCAACCGGGGCATAGTCCTTATCAACCAGAAAACGTTTTCCCTGTGCCAGTTGCTGGCAGCGAGAGAGAAAACCCTCTTGTGGTGCAAGGGTCAACGTGCTCAGCAGGGCTTCGGGTAACTGCTTTGTTTTGTTGGTATCAACAAACCACTCCAGTTCGCCGGTGCGGTGCAGCAGGGCAAATGAAAAAGGGACGGGGACCATATCAAGATCTGAACCACGCACATTGAGCAGCCAGGCAATATTATCAGGAAGGGTAATAGCCAGAGTATCAGCCTGATGCCGGGCAAGTTGGTCTACGATCCGCGCACGTTTTTGTGTACTGCTTTCACCGCTGATTTCAACAGGCATTTCCCGGATGATGCCGCACGGTGCCGCAGGACGATCGAGCCATATCTGGTCGAAAGGATCGGTTTCCAGAGCCACCAGTTCGCAATGGGTGGCCGACAGGGATTCAAACTGGCTGTTAACCATCAACAGGGGTTCAAAGCCAATACGAGTGCCTGGTGCGACGTGTTCCTGTAAATAGTCCGCCAGCGGCTCATCGTGCAGATGATGAATTTCAAAATCATCAAGGGAGACTTCGTTACGTACCTGAACCTGATAGCGTCCATCGACAAACATTAAGGCGCGATCGCGAAGGACTAACGCCAGGCCTGCTGAGCCGCTAAAGCCTGTGAGCCAGGCCAGTTTATTGTCGTGTGGCGTGCAATCCTCGCTCTGGTGCGCATCAGCGCGTGGAACAATCATACCGTCAAGCCCCAGGGCCAACAGTAGATTGCGCAGAGCGGAAAGGGGAGTTGAGTTGTGCATAGTTACCTTCAGGCCTTAACGGAACGGCGGTTCGTTGAACGTACGTAATTTGCGGGAGTGCAGTCGGTCACCTTCAGCACGAAGGCGGTCGATAGCCCGGATGCCAATCTGCAGGTGCTCAGAAATCGCACCTTCATAAAATCGGTTAGCCTGACCAGGAAGCTTAATTTCACCGTGCAGCGGTTTGTCGGAAACACAAAGCAGAGTGCCGTAAGGGACGCGGAATCTGTAGCCCTGAGCAGCGATAGTGGCGCTTTCCATATCGATAGCTACGGCGCGGCTGAGGTTAAAGCGCAGCGCAGAAGCGGAGTAGCGTAATTCCCAGTTGCGATCGTCGGTCGTAACGACAGTGCCGGTACGCAACCGTTGCTTCACCTCTTCACCGGGCATACCGCTGACCTCTTTGGTGGCGTCATACAGTGCGCGCTGAACTTCCGCTATGCTCGGAATAGGAATGTCAGGAGGCAGTACGGCATCAAGCACATGGTCGTCACGCAGATAGGCGTGGGCAAGAACATAATCACCAATTGCCTGGCTTTCGCGCAGACCACCACAGTGCCCAATCATCAACCAAACATCAGGGCGAAGGACCGCCAGATGATCACAAATGGTTTTAGCGTTAGACGGGCCTACGCCAATATTTACCAGCGTGATCCCCTGGCCGTCGGCGGTGATTAAATGCCAGGCAGGCATCTGGTGTTTTTTCCAGGCAAGGTCGGAGATAGCCTCTTCCGGGGCTTCTGTTTCAGCGGTGATCCAAATCCCTCCCGCACAGGAGAGCGCGATATATGGACTGTCAGGATCGAGGATCTGGCTGCATCCCCAGCGTACGAATTCATCAACATAACGGGTGTAATTGGTGAACAGTACAAAGGGTTGGAAATGTTCAACCGGCGTGCCCGTGTAGTGACGCAGTCGTGCCAGCGAAAAATCTACCCGTCGGGCGTCGAAATGTGACAGTGGGGAGAATTCCGCCGGATGATAAGTCCCGTCTGCGGTTTCATCGCCAATCTGTGACAGCTCGGTGGTAGGGAAATGACGCGTTAATCCGGCACTCATCGATCGATCAAGTGTCAGTTCAGAACCGTCAATCACATAAGGATAGGGGATTTCGTGCTGCGATGGCTCGACGGAGATGTGAGCATCATAATCTTGATACAGCAGCGTCAGCTGTTCTTCAAGATAAGGGCGAAAGAGCGACGGGCGGGTAATGGTCGTGGTATAGCAACCAGCATGAGTAAAACGTCCGTAAGCGCGAGTTTTTGGTGGATTGGTGGCGCTGCCATCCCAGGTTACAGAAAGTGAAGGGTAAACAAAAAGACCTTTATCTCGGGCGATTACATCAGGAAGTGTCCCGGTATCAATGTACTTGCCAATGGCGCTACGCAGAGCCTTAACTGATTGCTCATACAATGCGTCCAGTTTATCCAGCGCCTGAGCCGGGGTCAGGCTGGAGCCCTTATTGTTCATGTCTGTCTCCTTGTTCCACAGATGTGCTGCTCTCCCGATAGTATGTCACAGGAATGTGAAACAAAAGTCAGACGTTGAGGAAGAAAATGCGAAGACCAGATGGTCTTCGCGAAAAGACTTAACCGTGCTGCTTATCTCTCATCATTATTGCTGTGGCAGCAGAAATCAGACAACCCGCCATCAGGTAAATGGCTACACTGTGCCAGTCTCCGCCGGAGAACGTGACCAGTGCTGCAGCAATAAACGGGGTAAAGCCGCCGCCAACCACGCTGGCGACCTGATAGCCAACTCCTGCGCCACTGTAACGGTAGCTTGCGCCAAACAAGCCGGTAAACATGGGTTGCTGGACACAGACCACCATGTCGTGGGCGATGTTTGCCAGCATAATCGCGAAAAATACGATCCAGAAGATTGACTGTGCTTCCAGGGCCATAAAGAACGGGAAGGCGCTGAGTGTGCCGACCAGCGCTCCGGTAATGTAGACCCGGCGACGACCAAAGCGGTCGGCAAGCCAGGCAAAGCAGGGGATAGTCAGACAACTTAGCCCACCTACCAGCAGCCCGATATTGAGAAACAATTCGCGTGGTAGTCCCAGATTTTGGGTGGAGTAGTTGAGTGCAAAAGCGGTGACTATATACATCGTCAGCAGTTCACAAAGGCGCAGGGCAATAATTTTTAAAAATGCCCCCGGGTGGCGGGTTAGCGCTTCGATGACCGGCAGTCGTTTTTTTGCCTGCGGTGGTTCTTGTTTTTGCAGCTCGAACTCTGCGGACTCTTCCATTCTGTTACGCATCCACAATGCGCCCAGAACTAATACGATGCTGAACAGGAACGGAATACGCCAGCCCCAGCTCAGGAACTGTTCATCAGTCGTTTGCGAGCTAATCAGCGAGACTAACCCTGTAGAGAGCAGCAAGCCGACACCGTAACCCACCTGAACGCCGCTGCTGTAGAACGCTTTTTTATTTTTTGGGGCACTTTCGACGGAAAGTAATGCCGCGCCGCCCCATTCACCGCCGACGGCGAATCCCTGAACGGCGCGCAGTGTCACCAGTAAGATGGGGGCCCACCAGCCGATGGTGTCAAAAGAGGGGATAATGCCAATCAACGCAGTGGCAATCCCCATCATCCAGACGGTGAGCATCAGCATGCGCTTACGGCCAAGGCGATCGCCGAAGTGCCCGAATATTATTCCACCCAATGGGCGGAACAGAAATCCGACACCAAAGGTGGCGAACGCGGCGAGCGTACCCATCGCGGGACTTATCTGTGGAAAAAACTCGCGATTGAAGACCAGTGCGGCAGTGATGCCATAAAGCAGAAAATCATACCAGTCGACCACGGCACCAGCGAAGCTACCGAGTGCTGCGCGTCGGGCGCGGTTAAGCGAAGATGTGTCCTCCTGGGGACCCGTGGAGATGAGGGTGGAATCCATAGTTATCCTGTCTGTACTGATTTCTAATTATTAGTATTGGAATAAGGTTACGCACATTGCAGTCGATATATTAACGACTGTTATGAGACTACCGCGACAGACGGGAAGAGAAAACGATTTTATCCCTTATAACGGGGCAAGATGAAAAATAAGACGAAAGGAAAAACAGAAAAACAAAAAGCCCGCTTAAGTTTCCTTAAGCGGGCTTTTCTAAATATGGCTCCTCTGACTGGACTCGAACCAGTGACATACGGATTAACAGTCCGCCGTTCTACCGACTGAACTACAGAGGAATCGTGTGAACGGGGCGAATATTAGCGATGCCGGTCAGCGTTGTCAAAGCCTGAATGTAGAAACGCGATCGTTTGCTGAAATATTCTTCATTTCGCCGTTTATTCAGACGCAACGGGTTGTTTTATACACTTTTCACGTTCCTGGCGTGGATATTTCCACAGCCATCGACCGGTGACCATTCGCCAGTAAAATAGCGCGGCGCGGACCGCCCAGTCGAAGAACATCCCCATCCAGACGCCGACCACTCCCCATCCTAATACGATCCCTAGGGTATAACCTGCTACAACACGGCAGCCCCACATACCCAGCATGGAAACCCACATAGCAAAACGTGCATCACGCGCTCCCTTAAAACCAGCGGGAAGGACCCAGGATGCTGCCCATATCGGCATAAATGCCGCATTGAGCCAAATCAGTATGACTATGACCTCTTTTACGTCCTGATCGTGGGTATAAAACGAGGCCATGACACCGGCAAACGGTGCAGTCAGCCAGGCGATGGCAGTTAAACCGATTGTGGATAACCAAAATACGTGTCGCAACTGAATTTCTGCCTGGGCAATCTGCCCATTACCCAGGCGTCTGCCGGTAATGATGGTGGATGCGGATCCTAATGCGTTTCCCGGCAGGTTAATCAGAGCCGCAATAGAAAATGCGATGAAGTTACCGGCAATAACGCTGGTACCCATACCCGAGACAAACATTTGAGTTAATAGCTTGCCACCGTTAAACAAAACGGATTCGATACTTGCAGGAATACCTATCCCCATCACCTCCCAGATAATGGCGAGATTTAACGGCTTAAAATAACTTTTCAGTGAAATACGCAGCGCTGGGTTAAAACCAATCATCAGCACCCAGATAATGGCGATAGCACCAATGTAGCGGGAAATCGTTAACCCAAGACCTGCGCCTACAAATCCCAGCCCTTGCCAGGAAAAAATGCCGTAGATCAGGATGCTACTGATGATGATATTCAGTATATTCATGCCGCCGTTAATCAACAGCGGTATCTTGGTATTCCCGGCCCCACGCAGTGCTCCGCTACCGATCAATGCAATGGCTGCTGCCGGATAACTGAGCACCGTTAATTCCAGATAGGTCAGCGCCAGTGCCTTTACTTCGGGAGTCGCTTCACCGGCGACAACATTAATAATCTGCTCGCCAAAATAATGAATCACCGCTGCCAGCACGATGGCAAAAATCGTCATGATTACCAGTGACTGTCTGGCGGCAGCTCTGGCCCGTCGGCGATCGCGTTTCCCAAGGCTAAAAGCAACGACCACCGTCGTGCCAAGATCGATAGCGGCGAAAAACGCCATGATAACCATATTGAAACTGTCGGCGAGTCCGACACCCGCCATTGCTTCCTTACCCAACCAGCTAACAAGGAAAGTACTCAGTACTCCCATCAATAATACGCAGGTATTTTCCAGAAAAATGGGAATGGCTAAAGGAGTGATTTCACGCCAAAAGAGTACTTTGTAACTCTTGCGTTTGGCATACCAGGGCGTACGGGAAACGACCTGACGTAAGGCAGCGGACACGTTCAAAGTGGACCTTAATGAAGAAAGTTGAAACCTCATTTCAAATGATGAGGGAGAATCAAAAAAGCTGCAAAGTTTTTTCCATATAAAATGTCTGTAAATGCAACAAACTGTCGAGAGAAGCACCAATTGATACTCAATGAAGGAAATGGGGTTTGACAAAAGATTTTTCGCCGCTAAGATAAGCCTCCACAACGATTCCTCTGTAGTTCAGTCGGTAGAACGGCGGACTGTTAATCCGTATGTCACTGGTTCGAGTCCAGTCAGAGGAGCCATATTTAAGAAGCCTGCTTAGGAAACTAAGCAGGCTTTTTGTTTTTTAGCGTTTACATTTCTCTGCCTGGGTAAGCGTTAACGTCAGCTTTAGTCCCCCGTATTTTGGCTATGAGTGCAAAATCCACCCGATGAGCAGGTGGAATTTTTGCCAGTATGAAATATTGTTTCAGTACTATGTCTGAGCAATAGCAACGGGAAATGGTTATAAGAGCAGCATAAGGAAAACTTTTTGCTTAAAAAATCGAGGGTTAAAGTTGAAAGAGCGTGAGTAACTCACTCATACTCTATACTCGCAGAGTAGCTCGGCGTAGCATGGCACAACGAAGGGCTCTTAATGAAAAAGGAAAACGTCGTGGCAGAAGAAACTATATTCAGCAAAATTATTCGTCGTGAAATCCCCTCAGATATCGTGTACCAGGACGAACTGGTCACAGCGTTTCGCGATATTGCACCTCAGGCGCCTACGCATATCCTGATTATTCCAAATGTCCTGATCCCAACCGTTAATGATGTTACGGCTGAACATGAGCAGGCGTTGGGGAGAATGATCACGGTCGCGGCGAAGATCGCTGAGCAGGAAGGCATTGCCGAAGATGGATATCGTTTGATCATGAATACCAACCGCCACGGGGGTCAGGAGGTGTATCACATTCATATGCATCTACTGGGTGGGCGTACTCTTGGTCCAATGCTTGCGCATAAAGGTCTTTAATAATGACCAGAGGATGCTTAGTGCTGTCACTGGGGGTGCTGTTACTGGCAGGCTGTCGTTCACATCCTGAAATTCCGGTGAGTGATGAACAGTCGCTGGTGATGGAATCAACGATACTGGCTGCAGGTATAACAGCAGAACAGCCTGCGTTAACCACGTCTGATATTCAGCCCTCTGCATCCTCACGACTCTATAACGAAAGACAAGAACCCGTTACCGTTCATTATCGGTTTTACTGGTATGACGCCAGAGGGCTGGAGATGCACCCTCTGGAAGCGCCACGCAGCGTCACTATCCCGGCACGTTCGTCGGTGACTCTGTACGGCAGCGCCAATTTTCTGGGGGCGCACAAGGTTAGACTTTATCTTTATTTGTAAGGGGTGAATCTTGATGATCAAAATGAATCGCTACGCATTGATTGCCGCGCTGGCGATATTTCTCTCTGGTTGTGTGGCGCAACGAGAGCCAGCGCCGGTAGATGAAGTCAAACCGGTGCCGGAGCAGCCCGAGCAACCGCAACAGCCGGTACCGGTTGTCCCAACGGTGCCAACCATACCGCAGCAGCCTGGTCCGATTGAACATGAGGATCAAACGGCGCAGCCGACGCCCCGGGAACGTCATTATGACTGGAATGGCGCAATGCAACCGATGGTGGCGAAAATGCTGCAGGCTGATGGCGTCAAAGCTGGAGGTGTCTTGCTGGTCGACAGCGTGAATAATCGCACCAATGGTTCTCTCAACTCTGGTGACGCAACCGAAACATTGCGTAATGCGCTGGCGAATAACGGCAAATTTACCCTGGTCTCGGCACAACAATTGTCGCTGGCGAAGCAACAATTAGGTTTATCACCACACGACAGCCTGGGTACGCGCAGTAAAGCCATTGGTATTGCCCGTAATGTAGGAGCGCAGTATGTGCTGTATTCCAGCGCTTCCGGCAACGTCAATACGCCGGCACTGCAAATGCAATTAATGCTGGTACAAACTGGCGAGATAATCTGGTCAGGTAAAGGTGCTGTTCAGCAACAATAACAGACTGACGCGCGACGAGGTTTTGTCGCGCTATTTCCCGCAGTATCATCCCGTCGCGGGCAGCCAAAGCGGCTTGAGCGGCGGGAGCTGTATCATCGAAAATCATCCCCATCGTTTAGTGCTGCGCTGCCATCATGATCCTCACGCGCCCGAGTCCCATTTTTTACGGCACTATCATGCGCTGAAAAAACTGCCCGAAAGTCTTGCTCCCAAACCCCGTTTTTATACACAAGGGTGGATGGCAGTAGACTATTTTCACGGTAAGGTAGAATCCAGATTACCGGAAGCCGACGAACTTGCAGGCTTACTGTATCATCTTCACCAACAACCCCGTCTGGGCTGGCAAATCAGAGTGCTGCCATTACTTGAACAGTACTGGCAGTGTTGTGATCCGGCGCGCCGGACGCCTGGTTGGTTGCGCGTGCTAAAGCGGTTAAGAAAACAACGCGAACCTCGCCCGATACGTCTCGGGCCGTTACATATGGATGTCCACGGCGACAACATAGTGCGCACAGCGTCGGGGCTGCGGTTGATTGACTGGGAATATGCCGGAGACGGTGATATTGCGCTGGAGCTGGCTGCGGTGTGGACCGTTGATGAATCTCAGCACCGGCAACTGGTGAACGCCTATGCTCAGCATGCGCACATTGATCCGGATGCCCTCTGGCGGCAGGTCAGACAGTGGCAACCGTGGGTGATGGTGCTGAAGGCGGGGTGGTTCGAGTATCGCTGGCAGCAAACCAGCGATCGACAATTTATCAGGCTGGCCGATGAAACCTGGCGGCAGCTAACAATGAAAGGATAAGGAGAGCAGTGTGGGTCCAGTAATGTTGGATGTCGAAGGGTATGAGCTGGACGCTGAAGAGCGTGAGATTCTGGCGCATCCGCTGGTGGGTGGGTTGATCCTCTTTACCCGAAATTACCACGACCCGGAACAGTTGCGTGAACTTGTTCGCCAAATCCGTGAGGCATCACGTAATCATCTGGTGGTGGCAGTGGATCAGGAAGGGGGGCGTGTACAGCGTTTTCGTGAAGGGTTTACCCGCCTGCCGGCGGCACAATCTTTTGCTGCACTGCACGGACTGGAAGAGGGAGGCAAGCTGGCTCAGGATGCCGGATGGCTCATGGCCAGCGAAATGATTGCGATGGACATCGACATCAGCTTTGCCCCCGTCCTGGATGTGGGCCATATTAGCGCGGCGATTGGCGAGCGTTCTTACCATGCCGATCCAATAAAGGCGCTGGCAATGGCAACCCGCTTTATTGATGGCATGCATGCCGCGGGCATGAAAACCACCGGTAAACATTTCCCCGGGCATGGGGCGGTGACGGCGGATTCGCACAAAGAGACACCAACCGATCCGCGACCGGAAGCGGAAATTCGCGCCAAAGACATGTCGGTGTTTAAGACGTTAATTACGGAAAATAAACTTGATGCCATTATGCCGGCACACGTGATCTATAGTGAAGTCGATCCGCGTCCGGCGAGTGGTTCCACCCACTGGTTAAAAACGGTGCTGCGTCAGGAGCTTGGTTTTGATGGGGTGATCTTCTCCGACGATCTGTCGATGGAAGGCGCAGCTATCATGGGGAGCTACGCAGAGCGTGGGCAGGCATCGCTTGATGCAGGTTGCGATATGATCCTGGTCTGCAATAATCGTAAGGGAGCGGTCAGTGTGTTAGATAATCTGTCGCCGATCAATGCGGAACGTGTTACACGTTTGTATCATAAAGGTTCATTTTCGCGTCAGGAACTGATGGATTCGGCACGCTGGAAAACGATTAGCGCCCAGCTCAACCAGCTTCATGAGCGCTGGCAGGAAGAAAAAGCAGGTCATTAACGCACGTTTGGTGAGGATGCGATGATTATCTATTTACACGGTTTTGACTCTAACAGTCCGGGAAACCACGAGAAAGTGTTACAGCTGCAGTTCATTGACCCGGATGTCAGACTGATCAGCTACAGTACACGGCATCCTAAGCATGATATGCAGCATCTGCTGAAAGAAGTGGACAAAATGTTGCAGCTTAATGTGGACGATCGCCCGTTGATTTGCGGCGTGGGGTTAGGTGGTTACTGGGCTGAACGAATTGGTTTTCTGTGTGATATTCGGCAGGTCGTGTTTAATCCCAACTTGTTTCCGTATGAGAATATGGAAGGGAAAATCGACAGGCCCGAAGAGTATGCGGACATCGCTACAAAATGCGTGACTAATTTCCGTGAAAAGAATCGCGATCGGTGCCTGGTTATCCTTTCACGCCATGACGAAGCACTGAACAGTCAACGTTCCTCTGAGGAGCTGCACCACTTCTATGAAATTGTATGGGATGAAGAACAAACCCATAAATTCAAAAATATCTCGCCTCATTTGCAGCGAATCAAAGCGTTCAAGACGTTAGGTTAGTTGCCGATTTACGTTGAACAAAGCCAGCCTTCGGGCTGGTTTTTTTGTTGTTAAAGCTAGGGTTGTCTATCTTTTCAGCATCAAAACTTGATACATATCAATTTTGGTATGACCAATGCACCGTTCGTGTTATTCTCAGTCTCGAAGAAGATTTTCATTATCGTAACTTGTTGTTAATTAAAGGCTATGTTAATAACTTTTAATTAACAATTGGTTAATAAATTTAAGGGGGTCACGTTGACTACACCATTAAAAAGAATCGTTATTGTCGGCGGTGGTGCTGGCGGACTGGAAATGGCGACTCAGCTGGGGAAAAAACTGGGGCGTAAGAAAAAGGCAAAAATCACGCTGGTAGACAGAAACCACAGCCATTTGTGGAAACCCTTACTGCACGAAGTGGCGACGGGATCCCTGGATGAAGGCGTTGATGCGCTGAGCTATCTGGCACATGCGCGTAACCACGGCTTCCAGTTTCAGCTTGGCTCGGTTGTAGATATCGATCGTGAAGCGAAGACCATCACTATTGCTGAGCTGCGCGATGAGAAGGGTGATCTACTGGTTCCTGAGCGTAAAGTGCCTTACGACACGTTGGTGATGGCGCTTGGCAGTACGTCCAACGATTTCAACACGCCGGGTGTCAAAGATAATTGCATCTTCCTCGATAACCCGCATCAGGCGCGTCGTTTCCACCAGGAAATGTTGAATCTGTTCCTGAAATACTCTGCGAATCTGGGCGCGAATGGCAAAGTGAATATCGCCATTGTGGGCGGTGGTGCAACAGGTGTAGAACTCTCCGCCGAGTTGCACAATGCGGTAAAACAACTGCATAGCTATGGGTACAAGGGACTGACCAACGAAGCGCTGAATGTGACTCTGGTGGAGGCCGGCGAAAGAATTCTGCCAGCATTGCCGCCGCGGATTTCCAGTGCTGCGCATAATGAACTGACCAAGCTGGGCGTGCGTGTATTGACTCAGACGATGGTGACCAGCGCTGATGAGGGCGGGTTACATACTAAAGATGGCGAGTACATTGAAGCCGATCTGATGGTGTGGGCGGCAGGTATCAAAGCACCAGACTTTATGAAAGACATTGGTGGTCTGGAAACTAACCGCATCAACCAACTGGTGGTGGAGCCTACTCTGCAAACCACACGCGATCCGGATGTTTATGCTATTGGTGACTGTGCTTCCTGCGCACGCCCGGAAGGTGGCTTTGTTCCACCGCGCGCTCAGGCTGCTCATCAGATGGCTTCCTGCGCGATGAACAATATTCTGGCGCAGATGAATGGCAAGCCGCTGAAAGCGTATCAATACAAAGACCACGGCTCTCTGGTTTCCCTCTCCAACTTCTCTACCGTGGGTAGCCTGATGGGGAACCTGACGCGCGGTTCGATGATGGTGGAAGGGCGTATTGCGCGCTTTGTGTATATCTCACTGTACCGTATGCACCAGATTGCGTTGCATGGTTACTTCAAAACCGGTCTGATGATGCTGGTTGGCAGTATTAACCGTGTGATTCGTCCGCGTCTGAAATTGCATTAAAATATCAAATAACCGGGCCACATAGTGGCCCGGTAGACGTTTTTCAGCTCCTGCCCTCCTACTATATTATTGCAACCTGGCCTTCCTTGAGATCCAATAGTGAACCTGACCGATGAGCCGCGCGAGTCGATGAGTCTCTCCACTGAAGTGCTAAGTATGCAGTTTGTATTCTGGCAGATACCGATCACCGGGTTAACCAATGTACCAACCGGAATGGTAGTGGCTGCAGGTTTTTATTCGAACAGCATTATATGACATCCTGTTCTGCGTGATTCAGAACCGTCTGAATCACGCTGCTTTCGCGCTTACCCTCGCTATTTTCATCCCCATTCTGATTGGCATTCCTTACATCCTGTTGCAAAGTTGTTGCTAATAGCAAAAAAGGAGGATGTCCCGTGAATAAATCAATGTTGGCGGGTATAGGGATTGGCGTGGCGGCTGCGCTGGGCGTGGCGGCGGTAGCCAGTCTGAACGTTTTTGAACGTGGCCCACAATATGCACACGTCGTCTCTGCGACGCCGATAAAAGAAACGGTAAAAACGCCGCGTCAGGAGTGCCGTAACGTTACCGTTACCCATCGTAAACCTGTGCAGGATGAGAATCGTATTGCCGGTTCGGTACTGGGCGCTGTTGCGGGTGGTGTTATCGGTCATCAGTTTGGTGGTGGACGAGGTAAAGACATTGCGACCGTCGCTGGTGCTTTAGGTGGCGGTTATGCTGGTAACCAGATCCAGGGTTCAATGCAGGAAAACGATACATACACCACCACACAGCAGCGTTGTAAAACGGTGTATGACAAGTCGGAAAAAATGCTTGGTTACGACGTAACGTACAAAATTGGCGATCAGCAGGGCAAAATCCGGATGGATAAAGATCCTGGTTCGCAAATTCCACTGGATAACAATGGCCAGTTGGTTCTGAATAACAAAGCGTAAAAAAGCTTTACTCTGCACATCAATTAGCCCCCCAATCGCTCAGGCTGGGGGGCTTTTTTTATCAGAAGGTTAAGGCATAGTTCAGACCAAAGGTGCGACCGCGACCTTTGTATTCATAGAGTGAAGGGCTACCGTAGGTTGGGCTGTAAAGTAACGGTGCACGTTGTCCCCAAAGTGTGGTGTACTCTTCATTCAGCAGGTTTTCAACGCTGAAGGTCAGTTTACCCAGCGGGAGCTGATAGCTGCCTATGAAATCCATGGTGTTATACCCGTCCAGCTTGTTGCCGCTGGCGTCGCTCAGGTCAAATGTCTGCTGACTCTGTATACGTAACGACCACGGTTCAGGCGCCCAGCCGACCCAGGCGGTTGCTTTTGATGGCGAGGCCAGTGTGACGTCCCACTTCTGCCATTTGCCGTTCTGTTTGACTTCCGATTTGATGATATTGAAGTTACTTCCCAGGCTCCAGTCAGTGTCAGCAATGAAATAATCCACGGCACCTTCGAGGCCATATATCCGGCGATCGTCTGGTTGTACGTTAATGGTCATATCGCTGCGGTTAATGACAATCGACTTATCCGAGGTAGAGTAGTAGGCCGCCAGTTGAGTGCGCAGGCTATCACCGGTGTAGCGCCAACCCAGTTCGAAAGAGTTTACCTTTATGCCTTCCAGCCGAGAATCTGCCACATTGACACTACGCTGGAGTTGATAATGGTCACCGACAAGTGAGTAAGTACCGTTCCCGTAGTATTTTCCCGGATCGGGAAGCTCCACACCCTGAGAGAAATTAAACCACGTCTGCTGACGGTCAGTCAGATGTGCAAGAATGCCCGCATTAAACAGGAAATTATCGTAATCAGTTTTCCCGCCAGGAATCACATCTGCAGAGCGTGCCAGTCCATTAGCAATCCCTTGTTGCTGCGCATAGCCGACAAAATCATCAACCCGGTTTTCGGTCCATTGATAGCGAACGCCGGCACTTAACGTGAAGATGTCGTTTATGTCATAGCTGTTTTGCAGGAAAGGCGCGAAGTTGGTAATGCTGTAACCAGGATAACGCCCGGTGGTATAGGCGGTGCGGTTATCCATGCCGCCAGAGGGCAGGGACCAGGCAAGATCAAAGAATTTCTGGTTGGAGTCGAAGGTTTCATGGTCCGCATCGATACCCCATGTCAGCTCCCAGTTCTCCATCAGTTGGCTATTAAGGGTAATTTTTGCGCCAAATTGATCGGTATCCTGCTGTGATGCGGAGAAACTGGTGACTTTGCCTTTGCTCAGTGTAGGGAAGGGGTAGAATGTCAGAGATTCATCACGGTAGTAAACCTGACTGACCAAATTCTGGCCGAAGAAGTCAGCATCGGAATATTGCAGGCTGATAAGATGACGCTCCGTGCCGGGAATACGGTCGGAACTCAGACCGCTGCTGGTGTAGGCTTTCCCCGTTCCCGTCACCGCCGACATATTCTCGCCCAGATATAATCCGTAATCATCATCCCCCTGGCTTTTATAGTACTGGGTTACCAGTTGTAGTTGACGGTTGTCATCAATCTCTATTGTCCCGGTGCCCATGATGTCGAGACGATCGGAATGCTGAAGGCCGGTTTGAGTGTTATCCAGCATTAAGGCATCGTTGTTGCCGTCATACCAGCCGCCAAATCGTTGATAAGCGACGGACATGCGTCCGGAAGCGTGATCGGTTCCTCCGCTGACAGCTGCGGCGACACGTTCGTCATGATCGTTACTGTTGTTGAAGCCGCTTTTGCTTCCCAGTTCGAGTTCAACTTCGCGTTCTGGCTGGCCTTTTTTGGTGACAATATTGATCAACCCACCGGTACTTCCACCGCCATACAACGACGTTGCACCAGAGATAACCTCGATATGCGCAATATTAAAGGGGTCAATGGAATCCAGTTGGCGGCTGTCGGTACGGGAGGAGTTCAGGCGAACACCGTCAATCAACACAACGATGGCGCGTCCACGCATGTTCATCCCGTAGTTCGTCCGTCCCTGACTGCTGACGTCAATTCCAGGGATTAACTGAGCCAGCACATCTTTGAACTCTTTACCACCCTGAACCTGCTGTTCAATCTCGCTGCCTTCAATGACCCAGGTGGTTTGCGCCATTTCAGCCACAGTTCGCTGGCTACGGTTGGCGCTGACGATGAGATTTTCTTCTTCATTCTGTGCCGCCATTACCGGCAGGGTTAAAGATAATAAGATTGGATTGAGCACCCAAAGACGCTTATTCATTCGCATTCCTTTTAAAAAAGAGTCGGTCTGTTTTTTTTATTGCGGCGTAGAAACCGATAGTTACATTGGGAAATAGATGTTAAAACAAATGCGAATATTGCTGATATTGATTGTGATTATCAATTGTTTTTACAAAAATGTAGCATTAAGGTTATGAAAACAATGATAAAAGTAGGGTGATTCAGAGGGAATCGGGAGCGAGATAAACTCCCGATAATCTTAGAAATGAAAAGTTGCCACGGTAAAGCATTACTCTTTGAGTAATTCAGGCCACAGCCGCAAGGTTGTATGGGTTATCTGCATCAGTTTTTCGAACGTTGCGCCTTCACGGGCACTGATCGACATCCCTTGTAAAATACAGTTCAGAAATTCGGCCAGTTTCTGCGGATCGCAGTGGGCAGGAATTTCACCATGTTCCTGGCGTTGGCAAAGAAACCGGGCAAGCGTCTGTTCCTGCATAGCGTGGCGGGTTTTAACCGTGTGTGCAATGTCACGGGAGGAGGCAGCAAGCGTTGCGGAGGTATTAATCATAAAACATCCCGCAGGTGTGTCCTTGCTGGTGAAACAGGTGGCTATGGCTGTGAAATAGTCTTCCAGTGCAGACTCAAGACTTTTTTCTTCGCAAAAAAGCTGAGCTTCATGTTTTGCCGCAAAACGGCTGATGTAGCGGTCCAGCACGGCGCGAAATAATCCTTCTTTATTGGTAAATTCCGCATACAGCGTGGGCGCTTTAGCACCGGTTGCTTCCACGAGATCGGAGAGCGATGTCGCTTCATACCCGTGCTGCCAGAAGAGTGTCATGGCCTTATCAAGCGCGGCTTCCCTGTCGAACACTTTTGGTCGGCCACGGCTTTTCTTTGTACAACTCGTTGTTTCAGTTGTCATGGTGCCGTCGTACCTGATTGGGTTTATTGAATAACCATTATAAAAATATTCGACCACACTCTCCAGCAGATTCACGATAAAAATAATTCATGGCTATTAGCATGAAAGATAAGGCCTTTATGATTTGTATAACGATCATTATAAAAAATTGTTGACGTGTGACCTGGATCACATCTATGATTTAACTATCGATCGTTAAGTTAATCTTTGCGACGCACATTCATCTGCTAAAGGTCACAATTATGAAAAACGTACAAACACTCCTTCTTGCTACCGTTCTGAGCTCACTTTCATTCGCCAGCTTTGCTGCTGTTGAGGTTCAGGCAACGCCTGCAGACCAACAGAAAGTTGGGACTATTTCTGCTAATGCAGGTACCAACTTAGGTTCTCTGGAAGATCAACTGGCACAGAAAGCTGATGAAATGGGCGCGAAGTCGTTCCGCATTACTTCCGTTACCGGTCCTAACACCCTCCACGGGACTGCGGTTATTTATAAATAAGTTTTAACCCATCGTAATGCCACTGCGATTTAAATAAAAAACCCCGCTGAACAACGTCCAGCGGGGTTTTTTCATGGGTTGTGTTTTACAGTGTCTGCTGAGTAACGTCGTGATGGCGTGTCACGTCGACCGGCATCCCTGAGCGTAGCTCCATCGCATGCTCCATGACGGTCTGGTCCGTTTGCACTGCATTTTTAAAGTTCTGCATTGACGTATTCAGTACGATCGGCAGTACCTGCGGGTCGTCATCTATATTTTTCGACAGCGGTTGGTGCACTTCAACCAGACGCATACCGTTTGGTTCAACAGACGCTTTAATTGGCGTGTTAATGATATTGACCTTTGTTCCAGGAGTTACCTGGCGGAATAAGGTCTCAATATCGCCATCGCGCAGGCGAATACAACCAGAGCTGACGCGCATACCGATACCAAAATCAGCGTTTGTGCCATGCAGCAGATAAACACCACCGTATGCCGCTAAGCGAATGGCATGGTGGCCCATGGGGTTGTCCGGGCCAGCAGGTACCACAGCCGGTAGGTCGATCCCCTGCGCTTTATAACGTGCGCGAATATTAGTGGTTGGCGTCCAGGTTGGGTTGGCTCGTTTATCTGAAATGGTGGTAACCATTGTTGGTGTCAGTGTGTCTCCGCCCAACTGACCGATGCCAATGGGATACACGGTCACCGAATTTTTACCCGGATGATAGTAATAAAGACGCAGCTCAGCGAGGTTAATCACAATGCCTTCGCGCGGTGCATCCGGCAGCAAGGTCTGCAACGGAATAGTCAGCACACTGCCCGCCCGAGGTACGAAAGGATCAACGCCAGGATTCGCCTGTAGCAGAGCTAAAAAACCAACGTTGTATTTTTTCGCAATAGCTTCCAGTGAACCGCCATTATTTTCGACAACGTGAACGGCGTTTTTACCAACCACCTTGCTTCCGGGAGGAGGTAGCGGCCAGGTATTTGCCTGAGCCGGAAGGGCCAAAACCATGGTTGCGGCGAGCGTAACAAATGTGAACCAGCGAGAGATAGATATATTGTTTAACATCACCATAAATCCATTGTTTTTACGTGGTTATTGTTATGTAAAAGTAAACAGGAATTATGGCGGTTTGCTCTGTCGGGAAGTGCAGGGAAGTGCAAAGAGTTTGTAAATACCGGGTCGGGTGAGCGTTGTTCTCACCCGACCCGCCGTTTACGCTACCGCGTTCTCTTCAAGCTGGCGCATAAACTGACGCACCCATTCGATGCGTTTTTTTCGCTCGCTCAGTTCCTGCATGAATTTCAGACGGGTAGGGCCATCCAGACGGAAATGTTGCGGCTGTTTTTGCAATAGTCCAATCAACCAGACCGGGTTGACGTGGTTTTTCTCTGCAAACTCAATCGTGCCACCTTTTTCATTTCCCTCGAGTTTTCTGATACCCAGTTTCTGTGCCTGCTGGCGTAAACGGGCGACATCCAGCAATGTCCTGGCCGGATCGGGCAGCAGACCGAAACGGTCGATCAGCTCGACCTTGATCTCTTCCAGCTCATTTTCGTTCTTCGCACTGGCGATGCGTTTATAGAACGACAGTCGTGTATTAACATCGGGAATGTAGTCATCCGGTAGCAGCGACGGTACCCGTAATTCCACTTCAGTTTGCTGACTGGTGAGATCTTCCAGCGACGGTTCCCGGCCTTCTTTCAGAGCATCGACAGCGTTTTCCAGTAGTTCCATGTACAGCGAGAAGCCGATGGTTTCCATTGAGCCACTCTGGTCTTCACCCAGCAGTTCACCCGCACCGCGAATTTCGAGGTCGTGAGTTGCCAGCGCAAATCCGGCACCCAGATCTTCCAGTGAGGCGATAGCTTCAAGGCGTTTTTGGGCATCAGTCGTCATTGCTTTCGGATGCGGTGTCAACAGCCAGGCGTAAGCCTGGTGGTGCGAACGCCCGACGCGACCGCGTAACTGGTGTAACTGTGCCAGCCCAAAATGGTCTGCGCGCTCGATAATAATGGTGTTGGCGGTTGGGATGTCGATTCCGGTTTCAATAATGGTGGTGCACACCAGCACGTTAAAGCGCTGGTGGTGGAAATCGTTCATCACGCGTTCCAGTTCCCGCTCGCGCATTTGTCCGTGTCCAATGGCAATGCGCGCTTCAGGCACCAGCTCCGCCAGCCGATCGGCAGTTTTCTGGATATTCTCGACATCGTTGAACAAATAATAGACCTGACCACCGCGCAGAACCTCACGCAGGATTGCTTCACGTACCACCAGATTGTCATACTCACGAACAAAGGTTTTAACCGCCAGGCGACGGGCAGGAGGTGTAGCGATAATCGACAGATCGCGCATGCCGCTCATTGCCATATTGAGGGTTCGCGGGATGGGTGTTGCCGTCAGCGTCAGAATATCTACGTCAGCGCGCATCGCTTTAATGCGCTCTTTATGTCGTACGCCGAACCGGTGCTCTTCATCGACGATAAGCAGGCCCAAATCTTTTAGCTTCACATCACTTTGCAGCAGTTTGTGAGTACCAATCAGGATATCGATTTTCCCCTCAGCGACCTGTTCGAGAATTTGCGCCTGCTCTTTGGCACTGCGGAAACGGGATAGCATCTCAATGCGTACTGGCCAGTTGGCAAAGCGGTCGCGGAAGTTGTCAAAGTGCTGCTGGGCGAGCAGGGTGGTCGGTACCAGCACGGCGACCTGTTTGTGGTTCTCTACGGCAAGGAATGCAGCACGCATCGCCACTTCGGTTTTACCAAAGCCCACATCGCCACAGACCAGTCTGTCCATTGCCAGTGGCTGACACATGTCGCTGAGTACAGCGTTAATGGCCTGGGCCTGATCCGGTGTGGTCTCAAACGGGAAGCTGTCACAGAACAACTGATACTGTTCACGATCATGCTTAAAGGCAAAACCTTCTTTTGCGGCGCGTTGGGCGTAGATATCCAGCAGTTCTGCTGCGACATCGCGAACTTTCTCGGCGGCTTTCTGACGGGCACGCGACCAGGCATCGCCGCCAAGTTTATGCAGTGGCGCATTCTCTTCCGCACCACCGGCGTAGCGGCTAATAAGATGTAACGACGACACCGGTACATACAGTTTGGCGTCATTGGCGTAGGTGAGCATCAGATACTCACCAGTGATACCGCCGGCTTCCAGGGTGGTCATACCGGCATAGCGTCCCACGCCGTGTTCAAGATGCACCACCGGCTGACCAGGGTGCAGTTCAGCGAGGTTACGGATTAATGTGTCCGGGTTGATGGTGCGGCGCGAGTCCTGACGGCGACGCGCCACTCGCTCACCGAGAAGATCGCTTTCGCAGATCAGCGCCAGATTCCGGTTGCTGTCGATGAACCCGTGTTCCGCTGAGCCAATCATCAGATAGCGACCGGCATCGACCGCTTCATCGAGGCGTAAAATACGTTTTGGAGCAATCTTGATGCGGGCGAGAAGGTCGCCAAGCGCTTCACGGCGTCCTTCACTTTCAACCGAGAAAATCACCGGGCCATCAAATGATTCGAGAAATTTACGTAACGCATCCAGTGGTGCTTTTTGCTGCGCTTGTACCGCCAGGTCCGGGAGCTTCTTGAATCCCAGGTTGGTATTTGCAGCTTTTTTCGGCAAGCTCTCAGTTTTGAGCTGAACGCGTGGCCAGCGTTTAAGCTCAGAGAACAGCTCATCCACGCGTAACCACAATGATTCCGGCGGCAGAAGAGGGCGCATCGGATCGACGCCCCGGTTTTCGAAGCGCGATAGCGTATCGACCTGAAAGCGTTCTGCGCTGGTCTCTAAATCGCCAGTATTCACCAGCAGCGTATTTGCGGGGAAGTAGCTGAAAAGCGGCGGCAGCGGTTCGCTGAAAAACAGCGGCTGCCAGTATTCGATCCCGGCAGGCAGCGTGCCTTTACTGACCTGCTGGTAAATATGCTCCGCGTCGCGTTTAACTTCAAAAGTATCGCGCCACTGGCTACGGAACAGCTCGATGGCCGTTTTATCCGTAGGGAATTCGTGTGCGGGTAATAAGTTAATAGCGTCGACTTCTTCCAGTGTGCGTTGAGTATCTGTATCAAACAGACGCAAACTGTCAATTTCATCATCAAAGAAATCAAGGCGGTAAGGCAGTTCACTGCCCATCGGAAACAGGTCCAGTAACGCGCCGCGTGTGGCATATTCGCCGTGTTCCATGACCTGGTCAACGTGGCGATAACCTGCGCTGTCCAGTTGCTCACGCAGGGCATCGCGCGACAGGCGTTGGCCTTTTTTCATCACCAGTGCATGGCCGTGCAGATAGCTGTGTGGGCACACGCGCTGCATCAGAGTGTTTACCGGCACAATCAGTACACCGCGCTGCATGGAAGGCAGTTGATACAATGTAGAGAGCCGTGAGGAGATGATTTCCTGATGAGGGGAAAAACTGTCGTATGGGAGTGTTTCCCAGTCTGCAAGGTTCATCACCATCTGGTCGGTGAACTGACGAATTTCATCATGCAGGCGCAGGGCATTTTGCATGTCCGGCGCGATGAGCACCACCGGACCAGCGTGGTGCTCGGCGATTTCTGCCACCAGCGTAGCGCAGGCGGCACCGGTAAGTTCACCTAACTGGCCCTGATCGCCAGCTTTCGCTGGGAGCGTATAACGATGTTGTTCAGGCATAACGGTTGTCAGGATCTCGTTTAGATATACGTCTGATAAGCAATGTTCTTTATTATCCGTGATCGTTTCTCATAAGCAAATTGAATCGCCCCCAAATGGGGGCAAAAAACGGTGAGGTTAGCGGGTGACGGTCGCCAAAGTCGGCGGGGAAAAAAGCAGATCGGCCACGGCTTTCTGCGAAAACTTTCGCACTATAAGTCCGGCGAGGGTGCACAATAACAAACTGGCAAACGGATAAATGAGTAACACAGCCAGTTCCACTTTTGCAGGCCATGCGGCGTGATTCAGTTTGGGGATTAGCGTTAAGCTGAACGCCTCGACCAGGATACGGTGCGTGGTGTAGATAGCGATGGTGTTCGCGCCAATCACACTTAATAGACTGTTGGCCCGCATGCCAAAGCGCTGCTCGAACTGATAAAACATTTTCATAATAAGCACAATGGAGAGCAGTGACAGTAGCAGCGAAACATTTGCCAGCCAGGCCATGACGGACAGTAAGGCGGTAAATGTAAATATCAGAGCGTGGCGGCCCAGGGGAACTTCTTTAATCCACGCCATCAGCGTTGCGCCAGACCAGGCACCGAGGCTGTAATACGGCAGATTGCGTAATACGCTGTTCATTCCCCACCACGGCGTTGGGAAGAAGTTTATCGCTATACTGAGCAACATCAACAGCGGCAGCAGCGGAAATGCCCAGCGGTTGAAAGTTTTACACAGGATAAAGTAGACCACCAGTGCGTACAGATACCACAGGCTGGTGCTGGCAGTAAGCATGCCACGCGTAAAGTCACGCGCGGAATCGGCATAAGCGGCATTGGCTGCATGGGCCAGGTCGCGTTCCGGGGCCAGCCAGCCATTGAGCGTCGTTAATGCCAGCCATTGCACTATTCCCCACAGTACCAGTACCCAGACAATATTCCAGATCCGCTTATCCACACAGGTGGTCCAGGAGACGCTGTCGATATAACGACGAATGAGATAACCCGAAATAAAGAAAAATACTGGCATCCGAAACGGTGCCAGATACAGGTTGAGGTAAATCCAGCTTTTGGCCAGCATTTCTGCAAGAGGATGCTGAAAAGTGGTGAGATGAGGGTAAAAGGTAATAACTGAGTGGTAAATAACCACCAGACATATACATAACCCTTTGATTTGATTAATCCATAATTCTTTTTGATTCATTGCGACAGCGTATCCATATTGAGTGAGATAGTCTGTCATCCTGCGGATACCGGGGAACGCTGTAATGCGTAACCGTCTGCTTTTTATTTTTTTCAGATTAAGATCAGGGACAAAGAACGATGCGAGGAGAGATAACTATAGTGAATTGATTTGTTTATGCTTTTCAGATTAAAGCTGACGAACACTTACGGTTCAGTCATTTACCCATTCCGCTTTCGCTTATATACTCGTGGCTTTGCTACAGCAACCAGACGGATTTCATGTATCAACCTGTCGCTCTATTCATCGGCCTGCGTTATATGCGTGGGCGTGCAGCTGATCGCTTCGGTCGCTTCGTTTCCTGGCTCTCAACCATAGGCATTACTCTCGGGGTAATGGCACTGGTCACGGTATTGTCGGTAATGAACGGTTTCGAGCGCGAGCTGCAAAATAACATTCTTGGTCTGATGCCTCAGGCCATTCTCTCTTCTGAACAGGGCTCCGTTAACCCGCAACAACTGCCTGAAAAAGCCGTGGTATTGAATGGCGTCAATCGTGTTGCACCGCTGACGACGGGAGATGTCGTCCTGCAAAGTGCGCGCAGCGTTGCTGTTGGCGTTATGCTGGGCATCGACCCGGCGCAAAAAGATCCGCTGACGCCGTATCTGGTCAATGTGAAGCAAACAGATCTCGCACCGGGCAAGTATAATGTCATCCTCGGTGAACAGCTTGCCGGGCAGTTGGGCGTGAACCGGGGTGATCAAATCCGCGTTATGGTGCCGTCAGCCAGCCAGTTCACGCCAATGGGACGTCTGCCAAGTCAGCGTTTGTTCAATGTGATTGGCACTTTTGCCGCCAACAGCGAAGTCGATGGCTACCAGATGCTGACCAATATCCAGGACGCATCACGTCTGATGCGCTATCCAGCGGGCAATATCACAGGCTGGCGTCTGTGGCTGAACGAACCATTGAAGGTCGATACACTGAGTCAGCAAACGCTGCCGCAGGGGACTAAGTGGCAGGACTGGCGTGAGCGCAAAGGCGAGCTGTTCCAGGCTGTGCGGATGGAAAAAAACATGATGGGACTGCTGTTGAGCCTGATCGTGGCTGTCGCGGCGTTCAATATTATTACTTCGCTGGGCCTGATGGTGATGGAGAAGCAAGGGGAAGTGGCAATTTTACAAACCCAGGGGCTAACGCCGCGACAAATAATGATGGTGTTTATGGTTCAGGGGGCCAGCGCAGGTATTATTGGCGCGCTGCTGGGCGCTGTGCTGGGAGCGTTGCTTGCCAGCCAGTTGAATAACCTGATGCCAATTATCGGGACGCTCCTGGATGGCGCAGCGTTGCCGGTCGCTATTGAACCACTACAGGTTATCGTCATTGCGCTGGTGGCAATGGCCATCGCGCTGCTGTCTACGCTTTATCCTTCCTGGCGCGCTGCCGCCACTCAACCCGCTGAGGCTTTACGTTATGAATAAGATCCTGTTGCAATGCGACAACCTGTGCAAACGCTATCAGGAAGGCTCCGTACAAACTGATGTGTTGCACGATGTCAGTTTTTGCGTCGGCGAGGGTGAAATGATGGCGATTGTCGGCAGCTCAGGCTCCGGCAAAAGTACCTTGCTGCATCTGCTGGGTGGCTTGGATACGCCGACGTCAGGCGATGTGATTTTTAGCGGCCAGCCAATGAGCAAACTTTCGTCTGCGGCAAAAGCGGAGTTACGTAATCAGAAGCTCGGTTTTATTTACCAGTTCCACCATCTGTTACCGGATTTTACCGCGCTGGAAAACGTGGCGATGCCTTTGTTAATCGGTAAGAAAAAACCGGCTGAAATTACCGAGCGTGCGCGCGATATGCTGAAAGCGGTTGGGCTGGATCACCGTGCCAGCCACCGTCCTTCTGAACTTTCGGGCGGCGAGCGCCAGCGTGTGGCTATTGCTCGCGCATTGGTGAATAACCCGCGTCTGGTCCTCGCGGATGAGCCGACGGGTAACCTTGATGCGCGCAACGCGGACAGTATTTTCGAGCTTCTGGGAGAACTGAATCGTTCTCAGGGCACGGCATTTCTGGTGGTGACGCACGATCTGCAACTGGCGAAGCGAATGAGTCGTCAGCTTGAAATGCGCGATGGTCGTCTGACGGCTGAACTGAGCCTGATGGGAGCAGAGTAATGGCTTCGCCTTTATCGTTATTGATTGGGCTGCGCTTTAGCCGTGGTCGGCGGCGCGGTGGCATGGTCTCGCTGATTTCCGTTATTTCTACCATTGGTATCGCATTAGGTGTAGCGGTATTGATCGTTGGTTTGAGCGCCATGAACGGCTTTGAGCGCGAGCTGAATAACCGCATTCTGGCGGTTGTTCCGCACGGTGAGATTGAAGCGGTTAATCAGCCTTGGAACAACTGGCAGGAAGCACTGGACAACGTGCAGAAGGTGCCGGGTATTGCGGCAGCAGCACCCTACATCAACTTTACCGGACTGGTGGAGAGTGGGGCGAATTTACGCGCCGTACAAGTGAAAGGTGTTGACCCCAAACAGGAACAGCGTCTGAGTGCGCTGCCTTCGTTTGTGCAAAACCACGCCTGGGACAATTTCAAAGCCGGTGAGCAACAGGTCATTATTGGCAAAGGTATTGCCGATGCGTTGAAGGTGAAACAGGGTGACTGGGTGTCGATTATGATCCCTAACGCCAGTGCCGATCACAAGTTACAGCAACCTAAGCGCGTGCGATTACATGTCACAGGCATTCTGCAACTGAGTGGTCAGCTCGATCACAGCTTCGCTATGATCCCAATGGAAGATGCGCAGCAGTATCTGGATATGGGATCCAGCGTTTCCGGGATCGCCCTCAAGGTTAACGATGTATTTAATGCCAATAAACTGGTCAGAGATGCCGGTGAAGTAACCAATAACTATGTCTACATTAAGAGTTGGATTGGCACCTACGGCTATATGTATCGCGACATACAGATGATCCGCGCCATTATGTATCTGGCAATGGTACTGGTGATAGGCGTCGCCTGTTTTAATATCGTTTCGACGTTAGTGATGGCGGTAAAAGACAAGAGTGGCGATATTGCGGTATTAAGAACGCTGGGCGCTAAAGATGGATTGATTCGCGCCATTTTTGTCTGGTATGGATTGTTGGCGGGTCTGTTTGGTAGCCTGACAGGCGTCGTTATCGGGGTTGTTGTCTCGCTGCAGCTGACGCCGATTATTAACGGGATTGAAGCAATTATCGGTCATCAGTTCCTCTCTGGTGATATCTATTTTATTGACTTCCTGCCATCCGAATTACACTGGCTGGATGTTATTTACGTGCTGGTTACAGCATTATTGCTGAGTCTTTTAGCGAGTTGGTATCCGGCGCGGCGCGCCAGTAATATTGATCCTGCGAGAGTACTTAGCGGCCAGTAAAAATAATAAGGAGCGGTGATGTATTACGGATTTGACATCGGCGGGACTAAAATTGCGCTAGGCGTGTTTGATAACCAACGTCGTTTGCAGTGGGAAATTCGTGTCCCTACGCCACGCGACAGCTATGAGGCTTTCCTGGATGCAGTTTGTAATCTGGTGACGGAAGCCGATCAGCGATTTGGTGTCAAAGGTTCGGTGGGTATTGGTATCCCCGGTATGCCGGAAACTGAAGACGGTACGCTGTACGCGGCTAACGTTCCTGCCGCCAGCGGCAAACCACTCCGCGCCGACCTCAGTGCTCGGCTGGATCGTGATGTTCGCCTGGATAATGATGCCAACTGTTTTGCACTCTCCGAAGCCTGGGACGATGAGTTCACCCAGTATCCCTTAGTGATGGGATTAATCCTCGGCACGGGCGTTGGTGGAGGCCTGATCCTTAATGGGAAATCCATCACCGGACGCAGTTATATCACCGGTGAGTTCGGTCATATCCGTTTACCAGTAGATGCGCTGACGCTGATGGGGTTTGACTTCCCGTTGCGTCGCTGTGGTTGTGGTCAACTGGGATGTATCGAGAGCTATCTATCCGGTGGCGGATTTGCGTGGCTGTATCAGCATTACTACCATCAATCGCTGGATGCCCGCGAAATTATCTCGCTCTGGGAGCAGGGTGATGAGCATGCGCGCGCGCACGTCGAACGCTATCTGGATTTGCTGGCGGTTTGCCTGGGGAATATCCTGACTATCGTCGATCCTGATTTAGTGGTGATTGGTGGTGGTTTGTCGAATTTTACCGCGATAACAACGCAACTGGCAGACCGACTGCCACGCCATCTGCTGCCGGTTGCCCGTGTGCCACGTATTGAACGGGCACGACACGGTGATGCGGGTGGGATGCGCGGGGCCGCTTTCCTACATCTTACCGATTAATACAAAGAGGTTGTTATGCTGTCGCGTCGGGGTCATCGGTTAAGCCGTTTTCGTAAAAATAAACGCCATATGCGCGATCGCCTGCGTCAACGGATCTTTTTCAGAGACGGAGTGGTGCCTGAATTGATGGAAAAACCAAGAGTATTAGTCCTGACTGGAGCGGGGATTTCTGCCGAGTCAGGTATTCGTACCTTCCGCGCTGCGGATGGCCTTTGGGAAGAACATCGGGTTGAGGATGTTGCGACCCCGGAAGGATTTAGTCGTAATCCAGGGCTTGTTCAGTCGTTTTATAACGCTCGCCGCCAACAACTTCAGCAGCCCGAGATCCAACCAAATGCTGCGCATATCGCGCTGGCGAAACTCGAAGAAGAGCTTGGCGACCGTTTTTTGCTGGTGACGCAGAACATCGATAATCTGCATGAACGTGCGGGTAGCCGGAATGTTATCCATATGCATGGCGAGCTGCTCAAGGTACGCTGTTCGCAAAGCGGGCAGATTTTAGACTGGACGGAGGATGTCACTCCGGAAGATAAATGTCATTGCTGCCAGTTTCCGGCACAGCTTCGCCCGCATGTCGTGTGGTTTGGTGAAATGCCTCTGGGTATGGATGAAATCTATATGGCGCTGGCAATGGCGGATGTTTTCATTGCCATTGGCACATCGGGCCATGTCTATCCAGCTGCGGGTTTTGTGCACGAAGCCCGACTGCATGGGGCTCATACGGTGGAGTTAAATCTTGAACCGAGCCAGGTGGGAAGCGAGTTTGAAGAGAAGTATTACGGTCCGGCAAGTCAGGTAGTACCTGAGTTTGTTGAGAAGTTACTGAAAGGGCTGTAAGCGTCTTTTGTGCCAAAGCCCTTACCGGCAACGTTCTTTAAGCCTGTACAAGCTGGCGGCTCTCGCGCAGGGCCGCCAGAATCAAAAATCCTGTAATGTAAAAACAGCAGATCAGTGCCAACACGCTCAGCCATATGGGCAGTCGGGTAATGTAAACCAGGCTGCACGAGATAATCACTAAAATAATCCCGGTGTACATAGGGTGTGCAATCCAGGCAAAAATGCCGCGTGTAACTCGTTTAGCGTTGGGTAAATAATATCCTGTCCAGGTGTGGCTGCCGCCAAGATCCCATTTCCCCTTGATAACCAGCGCGTTACCGATGATCGCTATCGCCAGGTACCCCCAGTCCGCTGGATTAATCTGATGATCAAAAAACAGACTGTAGCCAAAAGCCAGAATCGGCAGTAAGAAGGTCAGGCGCAATAGTCGGGTTGCTGCTATCGGCAGCAAAGGACGAGCGCCTACCGGTTGAGGGCGAGGGAGAATAAAAAGAGTGAAAACAATGAGGTTAACCAGCTCAAGTAGCATCCATAGCGTTGCCATTGGGAGCCTCACAGCAGAGTCGGAATAGAGTAAGCGTAGCTGGTGGCGGGGGTAAATAAATCAGTCGAAAGACGTAATCAACTTCGGGGATTGCAGCTAGCAACCCGGCGTTGCCATGTTTCGCCGGGTTGCAAGAGTATTAGCGTCCTGCCTTCAGCTTCTGATAATACTCTTCATAAATAGCGCTGGCTGAACCGACATCGTTTTGCCATTCGCCTTTGCTGATAGTTTCCGCGTCAGGGTAGAGCGTTTTATCATTCGCCACGGCCGGGCTTAGCAGCTTACGCGCCGCCAGGTTAGGTGTTGGATAACCAATGGTTTCTGCTACTTCTTTCGCCACGTCCGGGCGCAGCAGGAAATTAATCAGTTTCAGCGCACCTTCTTTATTTTTGGCGTTCGCCGGAATAGACAAGCTGTCCATCCAGAAAATACCTCCCTCTTTCGGCCACACGACTTCCAGTGGTGTGCCAGCCTGACGCGCGACAAATGCGGATCCGTTCCACACCATGCCCAGGTTCACTTCACCTTCCATATAGGGGTTCGCCGGGTTATCGGAGTTAAATGCGGCTACGTTGGGCATTAGCTTTTTCAACTCGTTATAGGCGGCTTCAATCTCTTTCGGATCGGTGGTATTGCCGGAATAGCCCAGTTTACGTAGTGCCATCTGGAATACTTCACGGGCATCATCAGTTAACAGCAGACTGCCTTTGTATTCAGGTTTCCACAGGTCTGCCCAGCTGGTTACGGTTTTCGGATCAATGGCATCACTATTGACGCCAATCGCCGTTGCCCCCCAGATGTACGGAATTGAGAAGTCATTGTTCGGGTCAAACGGCTTGTTGAGCATTTCCGGATCGAGGTTGTTGAAGTTGGTTAACTTCGACTTGTCAATTTTCTGGATCATGCCCTCTTTGCGCATCTTATCCACGTAATAGGTGGAAGGTACCACCAGGTCGTAGGCGCCTTCTTTATAGGTTTTGAGCTTGGCATACATGGTTTCATTCGACTCGTAGGTTGAATAAATAACCTTAATACCAGTCTCTTTTGTAAACTGTTCCAGCAGTCCTGGTGGAACGTACTCGGTCCAGTTATAGAAATAGAGTGTATTGCTATCGGAAGCTGTGGCAGTGTTCATGCCCAGTGCCAGAGCACCCGCCGCGAGCAGGTGGCGTGACCATTTTTTCATTTAACGTCCCCTGAGTATCGGCCTTAGCGGCCCTTGGTTTTATCACGTGCAATAAGCTGGCTGGCGATAACCATAACCAGCGACAGAACCAACAAAATGGTAGCCAGCGCGTTAACTTCCGGTGAAACGCCTACTTTAACCATTGAGTAGATTTTTAGTGGCAGAATTTCATAGCCAGGTCCGGTAACGAATGATGAGACAACGACATCATCCATCGACAGGGTAAAGCTCAGTAACCAGCCTGCAGCTACCGCAGGCATGGCCAGTGGTAGAATAATTTTGCGCAAAATAGTCACTTCACTGGCCCCCAGATCCTTCGCTGCCTCAAGCATACGCACGTCAAATCCTTTCAGGCGCGAGTAAACTGTCACTACCACAAAAGGCAGGCAGAAGGTGATATGCGAGAACAGCAGTGACCAGAAGCCGAGTTGGATCCCGATCAGCATAAACAGCACCAGCAGTGAAATCGCCATTACGATATCTGGTGACATCATCACCACAAACAGCATGCCGCTGACAAACGGTTTGCCGCGAAAACGATAGCGATAAAGTGCAACTGCCGTCAGTGAACCAATCAGGGTCGCAAATGTTGCAGATAACACGGCCATGGTCAGTGAATGCTGCGCTGCCTGCAACAGGCTGTCATTATTCATCAACAGGCCATACCATTTGGTGGTAAAACCTTGCCAGTTGATGCCAAAGCGCGAGCTGTTGAAAGAGTTCACAATCAAAATAATGATTGGAATGTACAGATACGCGTAGATTGCGGTCATAAAACCGCCGCGAAGCAGTCGACCGATCATTCGAGTTCCACCTTCTTGTTCAGTAGGCGGGAAGCACGCCAGTATATCAATAGCATCAGCCCCATCACGATGGTCAGAGTAATGCTGGTAGCTGCACCAAATGGCCAGTCGCGGATATTCAGGAACTGAACTTTAATCACGTTACCAATTAACAGGTTTTTCGCACCGCCCATCAGATCGGAAACGTAAAACAGTCCCATCGCGGGCAGCATAACCAGCAGACAACCAGCGATAATCCCCGGCATGGTCAGCGGAATAATGATGCGGGTAAAGGTCTGAAATTTGCTTGCTCCCAGATCACGTGCCGCTTCCAGTAGTGGCTTGTCCAGCTTCTCGATGCTGGAGTAGAGCGGCATCACCATAAACGGCAGCAGGATGTAAACCAGACCGATAATTACTGCACTGGGGGTAAACATGATGCGAATTGGCGTGTCAATCACACCGAGCCATAGAAGAAACTCGTTGAGATAGCCTTTGGTGCTGAGAAAAATTTTGAGTCCATAGATGCGAATTAACGAGTTGGTCCAGAATGGAACAATCAGCAGGAACAGTAGCAGTGGTCGAACTTTTTCTGGCAGCTTTACTAAAAACCAGGCGAAAGGATAGCCGAGCACAAGACAAGCAAGTGTGGCAATTAGCGCCATATTGAGGGAGTGAACCAGTACCTCAAAATAGAGCGGATCGAGTAGACGAGCGTAGTTTTCCAGCGTAAAGACCATTTTGACGAAATTTGCATCGTCGCGGGTCAAAAAGCTGGTGCCAATGATCATCAGGTTGGGCAGAAAGACAAATAACACAAGCCAACCGACAATGGTGACGATCACCACACTCTGGAATTTACTTGTGTTCTTCATCAGCCAGCACGACCTCCCAGCTTTCTACCCAGTTAATGGCCATTTTCTGGTCGAGAGAGTGATCGAAGTCAGGGTCGTCTTCGTTGAAGAATTCACTGACCATCACCATCTTGCCATTTTCCAGTTCGACAACTGACTCCAGCGTCATGCCTTTGTAGTTGCGCTCGCGCACGTAGCCGATAAGTCCTTCGATATGATTATCATCATTGATCTCATCAACGCGCAAATCTTCCGGACGCAGCAGGACGTTTAATTTCTGTCCTGGAACAACCGCGAAATTCACATAAATGTTGCACTCGCGACCCTCAACGTTAGCGCGAACGCGCTGTTCGTCCAGACGTTCAATAACGGTCGCATTAAACATATTGATCTCACCGATGAATCCGGCAACGAACAGATTTTTTGGCTCTTCGTAGATTTCACGCGGCGTACCGTCCTGTTCTATACGGCCATCACGCATCACTACGATGCGGTCTGACATCGTCAGAGCTTCTTCCTGGTCGTGAGTGACAAAAACAAAAGTAATGCCGAGCTTACGTTGCAGTGCTTTCAGTTCGTTCTGCATCTGCTTGCGCAGTTTGTAGTCCAGCGCAGAGAGTGATTCATCCAACAACAGCAAACGAGGTTTGTTGACTACCGCACGGGCAATCGCCACACGCTGTTGCTGCCCACCGGAGAGTTGATGTGGTTTGCGCTGGGCAAACTCTTCCAGTTGCACCATACGTAAGGCTTCGGTGACGCGAGGAGGAATGTCAGCTGCGGGGGTCTTCTGCATACGTAAACCGAAAGCCACATTTTCGAAAACGGTCATGTGGGGGAATAACGCATAGCTTTGGAATACGGTGTTCACGTAGCGGTTTTCCGCAGGAACGTGAGTGATGTCCTGGTTGTCCAGCATGATATGACCGGAATCAACCGTTTCCAGACCCGCAATCAGGCGAAGAACGGTCGTTTTACCGCAGCCAGAGGGGCCAAGCAGCGTGAGGAATTCGCCATTGTTGATGGTCAAATCCAGGTTAGAAATCACCTCTTTACCATCGAAACTTTTGCGAATTCCCGCTAATTGCACCAGTGGAGAAAGCGAACGCGGTTGTTTATTCAATTTTTTACTCTGTCCCATGTAAACGCAACGGATTTCTGACCATTGCGGGGTTTGTGGTTGACCACCTTGATGTCTCTTAATGAGGGCCGTTATTCTACGGCAAACCATTGTAATCGCCAATCCTTGTTGCGAATTACTGACTTAGCTTTATATTCAGAAGGATGTCATGGCGAAATATTCTCATTTGCGGGGATAAAAGTGACCTGACGCAATATTTGTCTTTTGTTGCTTATTGATAATGTTGTCACAAAAAGTGAGGGTGACTGCATGGATAAACTACTTGAGCGTTTTTTACACTACGTGTCGCTGGACACCCAATCAAAATCGGGCGTGCGACAGGTTCCCAGCACCGAAGGACAGTGGAAGTTATTGCAGTTGCTTAAGCAGCAACTCGAAGAGATGGGGCTGATTAACGTTGCATTGAGCGACAAGGGAACGTTGATGGCAACGTTGCCCGCTAACGTGGCAGGTAATATTCCCGCTATCGGTTTCATTTCCCATGTGGATACCTCACCGGATTTCAGTGGCAAAAACGTCAATCCGCAAATCGTTGAAAACTACCGTGGCGGCGATATTGCGCTAGGTATTGGTGATGAGGTTCTGTCGCCGGTGATGTTCCCGGTGCTGCATCAACTTCTTGGGCAGACGTTGATTACCACAGACGGCAAAACGTTACTGGGAGCTGATGACAAAGCGGGCGTGGCGGAAATCATGACTGCGCTGGCCGTATTGATACAGAAAAACATTCCGCATGGTGATATTCGTGTGGCCTTTACGCCTGACGAAGAGGTTGGCAAAGGGGCAAAGCATTTTGATGTTGCAGCCTTTGATGCGAAATGGGCTTATACCGTTGACGGTGGTGGCGTGGGTGAGCTGGAGTTTGAAAACTTCAATGCGGCATCGGTCAATATCAAGATCGTCGGCAATAATGTGCATCCTGGCACGGCAAAAGGGGTAATGGTGAATGCGCTGTCGCTGGCAGCCCGCATTCATGCTGAAGTTCCAGCCGATGAAAGCCCGGAAACCACTGAGGGTTATGAAGGTTTTTATCACCTGGCAAGCATGAAAGGTACGGTTGATCGGGCGGATATGCACTACATCATCCGTGATTTCGACCGCAAACAGTTTGAAGCACGTAAACGTAAAATTATGGATATCGCCAAAAAAGTCGGCAAGGGGTTACACCCGGATTGCTATATTGAACTGGTGATAGAAGACAGTTACTACAATATGCGCGAAAAAGTCGTTGAACATCCACATGTTCTGGATATTGCACAGCAGGCGATGCGTGATTGTGATATTCAGCCGGTGTTGAAACCCATTCGTGGCGGCACCGACGGCGCGCAGCTGTCGTTTATGGGATTACCATGTCCGAATCTGTTTACTGGCGGCTACAACTATCATGGTAAACATGAGTTTGTGACGCTGGAGGGAATGGAAAAAGCAGTGCAGGTGATCGTGCGTATTGCGGAATTGACCGCAAAACAGAAGTAAGTTTATCTGTAGATGCCGGATGACGGCTGACGCCTCATCCGGCATAACGACAACAATTATCCTTCGAAGAACCAGTACCCGCTGTTTACCAGTGCGGCAAGCATTGCAAGGAAAGAGGGATCTTCCAGCGCATCATCGAAGTTTTCGGCTGTCAGCACAATATGGTTGGCCAGCGCCTCAAGGGCAGGTCGATGCGGAGAGTCAATTTTTTCACCGTTAGCGTAGACATCATCACCTACATGTAATACGCGCAATCCACCGAGACGCACCAGCACATCACCCTGTTTCAGGGCATCATAGATTTCGTCTGGCTGATAAGGCGGCTCTGGTGGGGCGATATCCAGCTCGTGACGAGACTGGGAAATAAACTCGCCAAACCACTGTTTAAAATGTTCAGGCTGGTTAATCAGCCCAAGCATCATTTCGCGCAGTTTGTCCATTTCCTGCGGCAGAACATCCGCCGGATGATCACGGGCTGGCAGATCCGGGTCGCTGTAGTAAGTGCTACCCAGCTCGCGTTGCAGAACGTAATCAGCAAATCCGCTGATAAGCTCCCGGGTATTGGGCGCGCGAAAACCTACCGAATAATTCATCGCGTTTTCCAGCGCATAACCTTCGTGCGGGAATCCTGGTGGAATATACAGAATATCGCCAGGCTCCAGCTCTTCATCAATAATGGCTTCAAACGGGTCGACCTGTAGCAGGTCCGGGTGCGGACAATGTTGCTTGAGCTGGAGTTTTTCACCCACACGCCAGCGACGGCGACCGGTACCCTGAATAATAAATACATCATACTGATCCAGGTGCGGGCCCACGCCGCCACCAGGTACCGAAAAGGAGATCATCAGATCGTCGATACGCCAGTCCGGTAACTCCCGGAAAGGGCGCATTAGCGCAGCGGTGGGTTCGTGCCAGTGATTGACAGCCTGCACCAGTAGCGACCAGTTGTTTTCGCCAAGGTGGTCATAGCTCTCAAAAGGACCGTGGCTAACCTGCCATTTACCGTCCTGATGGCTGACAAGTCGACTGTCTACTTCGCTTTCCATTGCCAGGCCAGCCAGTTCGTCAGGGGAGAGCGGATCAATAAAATTGTTAAAACCACGCTTTAAGACCACAGGGCGCTTTTGCCAGTGGCGTTCAAGAAAATCGGGCCAGTTGAGGTTTAATTGGTATTCCATAATGAGCATCCGCAGGCTGTTAGTTGCTCCGATTATAACGGATGCTTAACCAGATAAGTGATGTCTGCACATAAATATTACAAACAGCTTACTCGTCGTTTTGCCCCGGATGCTGACGGCCAAAAATAACTTCCATTCGTGCACCGCCTAACAGGCTGTCTCCGGCGATAATTTGTCCGTCATATTGTTCGGTAATTTCACGGGCTACCGCCAACCCCACGCCCTGACCTGGTCGTAACGTATCAACACGCTGACCGCGATCAAATACGATTTCACGCTTGCTTTGTGGTATTCCTGGACCGTCGTCTTCAACCAGAATATGCAGGCGGTCTTCCGACAGTTGCGCTGAAATTTCGACGAACTCCAGGCAGTATTTACAGGCGTTATCCAGGACGTTACCCATCACTTCGACAAAATCATTCTGCTCGCCAACAAAGCTGATTTCGGGTGAGATATCGAGACTGATATTGACGCCTTTGCGCTGATACACCTTATTGAGGGCGGATGTCAGTTTATCCAGTAAAGGGGCAACAGGGTGCAGTTCGCGGCTGAGGAGAGCGCTACTGCCTCGCATACTGGCGCGATGCAGGTAATAGCCAATTTGCTGAGAAATACGGCTGATCTGTTCCAGCATAAGGGGTTCCGCATCACTCATGCTCATCTTTTCACTACGCATAGAGCGCAATGTACTTTGCAATACGGCCAGCGGTGTTTTCAGACTATGCGTGAGGTCGGTTAAGGTAGTGCGGTACTTATCGTAACGTTCACGTTCGCTTTTCAGCAACCGATTGAGGTTGCGTACCAGACTGGTAAGCTCGCGCGTGGTTGCGGGGTTAAGCATCTCACGATGGTGCTCTTCGAGTTCACGGACCTCGCGGGCCAGTGATTCAATGGGACGTAAGCTCCACCAGGCGGCGACCCATAATAGCGGTATGACTAATAACAGGTTGGCTACCAGTACGTAGATAAACCAACTCCAGACCATATACGAGCGCTTCAGCTCAATAGGGATGGTATCGACAACGACAATAGTAAGCTGGGGCATTCTGGCCGTGGCAGGATAAACGTTTACTGCGACGGAGTGGGTCATTTCGGCGTCGTCGTCATCTTCCCGGACTTCTTTAAGCTGCTGCTGTGCTGAATGATCCTCGCTGAGTAACGTGCTGGTCGCATTGACGTTGGCTTCAATCTCATGGAAGCCATTGGTTTTTAACCAGTCAGGACGAATGCTTTGTATCAGCCAGGGGACATCGCGTTGCGCCCATAGCAACTTGCCGTTTTCATTATAAATCAGCGACATTGTAGGGCTTTGCATATCGAGATTTTCAGGCAGTTCGACGTTTATCTTACCGTTTTCCCATTTCGCAAGGGTGTAGAACAGGTTACTTTCACCGCGCAACAGGCGGAAGGTTGTCTTATCAAAGCTCAGGCTGTAACCAACTAAAGCGACCATGCCATAGGCCAGAGATAGCACCAGTACCACGCCTGCAGTAGCCAGCAAAAAGCGTACACGCAGCGATAGCGGGAAAAAATGTCGCAAGAATTTATTCATTAGCGCAGTTCGAAAAGGTATCCCTGACCACGTACGGTGGTGATCACTTCATTCGGATATTGAGCCTGAATTTTTTTGCGCAGACGTCCCATCAGAACATCGATGGTGTGGCTCTCGCGCAGCTCGGCATCCGGATAAAGCTGCAACATCAGCGAATCTTTACTGACCACTTTGCCGTTATTACGGATCAGCGTTTCCATAATGGTGTATTCGAAAGCCGTGAGCTTAATGACTTCGTCATTGACAGACAATTCACGACGTGAGAGATCAACCTGAAAAGGCGGAAGGGAGATAATTTGTGACGCCAGACCGCTGTTGCGGCGCATCAACGCCTGCATTCGCGCCATTACCTCTTCAATGTGAAATGGCTTGGTCACATAGTCGTCAGCGCCTGCGCTGAGCACTTCCACTTTGTCCTGCCAGCCTTCCCGGGCGGTTAATACAAGAATGGGAAGGGAGACTTCACTGCTGCGCCAGCGGCGGATCAGCGACAAGCCATCTTCATCAGGAAGCCCTAAATCGACGATCGCAATATCTGGCAGGTGCTCGTTAAGATAATAGTCTGCTTCCTTTGCATCCTCTGCGTCATCAACCTGGTGGCCTAAATCCTGTAACTGAACTTTCAGGTGGTGACGTAATAATGCATTATCCTCAACAACCAGTACGCGCATCATCGCTGCTCCATTAATTAACGGTATGAATAGTTTAACGCTGATTATGGTGCTGTGGGGATAAACATTTAATAAACCAGAAGGGATGTGAAGCGCCGGATGGCGGCAGGGAAAGCTTATCCGGCATCCGGGGGAGGCAGACAGGCCGGATAAACATAAGCGTCATCCGGCGCAGGAGAGATTATTTCAGCTCATCAACCATGGTGATAGCGCGACCAATATAGTTGGCAGGCGTCATCGCTTTCAGACGAGTTTTCTCTTCTTCTGGCAGTGCCAGACCATCAATAAACTGTTTCATGCCTTCGGCGTCAACACGCTTGCCTCGGGTCAATTCTTTCAGTTTTTCGTATGGTTTTTCAATGCCGTAGCGGCGCATTACGGTCTGAATTGGCTCTGCCAGTACTTCCCAGTTATGATCCAGTTCGTCCAGCAGGTGGTCACGGTTCACTTCGAGTTTACTCACACCCTTCAGCGTGGACTGATAAGCGATGAGCGCATAGCCAATACCCACACCCAGATTACGCAGGACGGTTGAGTCCGTCAGGTCACGCTGCCAGCGGGAAACCGGCAGTTTACTGGCCAGGTGCTGAAGTACCGCATTAGACAGGCCCAGATTTCCTTCGGAGTTTTCGAAGTCGATTGGGTTAACCTTGTGTGGCATGGTGGATGAACCAATTTCGCCAGCGATGGTTTTCTGTTTGAAGTGGTTCAGCGCGACATAGCCCCAGACGTCACGATCAAAATCGATCAGGATGGTGTTAAAACGCGCCACGCAATCGAACAGTTCGGCAATGTAGTCGTGCGGTTCAATCTGTGTGGTATACGGGTTCCACTGAATGCCCAGAGAGGTGACAAATTCTTCACTGAACTGATGCCAGTCAACTTCCGGGTAGGCGGCGATGTGGGCGTTATAGTTGCCGACTGCACCGTTGATTTTACCGAGAATTTCCACCTGATTTAACTGGCGATACTGGCGTTCCATACGGTAGGCCACGTTAGCCATTTCTTTGCCCAGCGTAGATGGTGTGGCGGGCTGACCGTGGGTACGGGAGAGCAGGGGAATGTCGCGATACTGCACTGCGAGATCTTTCACTGCGTCGATAAGTTTGCGCCAGTAAGGCAGGATCACTTCGTCGCGAGCGGTTTTCAGCATCAGCGCATGAGACAGGTTATTGATGTCTTCAGAAGTACAGGCGAAGTGGATAAATTCGGCAACTGCGTGCAGTTCCGGGATATCAGCCACTTTTTCTTTCAGGAAATACTCAACTGCCTTCACATCGTGATTGGTCGTACGCTCAATGGTTTTGATACGCGCGGCATCTTCTTCATTGAAGTTAGCGACGATCGTATCAAGGAAACCGATTGCGTCGGCAGCAAAAGCAGGAACTTCCTTGATCGCTGCGTGCGCGGCCAGTTTTTGCAGCCAGCGTACTTCAACTTGTACACGGAATTTCAGCAAACCGTATTCGCTGAAAATCCCGCGCAGCGCGCTGACTTTATCGCCGTAGCGTCCATCGACAGGGGAAACGGCGGTCAGTGAGGATAATTCCATAGATCACAACTCCGGGGTTAAATGAGCAAGAATTTGTTTTGCCTGAGTGGTCAGGCGATTACGAGAAAACATGAGTTGCAGACGGCCTCCACCAACCTGATGCCAGAGCACAGCGGCACGAATGCCAGCCAGAAGCGAAGCGCGTACTTTTGCCTGTACCTGCGGGCTCTGGAGGATGGCTGGCGAACCTGTTACCTGAATACGCGGACCGAGTGGGCTGATGACGTCAACGTAGATACCCGCCATTGCACTCATTAACGTTTCTGACTGCAAATCAAAATGGTCTAACTGGCGTTGCAAGCCGTTGATACGGTCTCCCAGCGTGTCCATTGCGCCTTTGGCTGCTGACAGCTTACGCTCCAGCACCATCAGGCTTAGTGTGTAGCGAGTGAGTTCCGCATTCAGCCCCTGACGGCTGCTGGCATTAAGTACGCCAAGCAGTGTTTCCAGTCCGAGACGTAAATTGGCTTCGCTACCACCAAATACGCCCAGCGTAGAGCTGGGGTTCATATCGATAACACTGTTCAGTGAAACGTGTAGGGCATCGGCATCACAGTGCCCCTGGTGTGCCAGTTGTTGCACCAGGCGTGCTGACTGGCAAATGCCTGCCAGGGCGAGGGTGATGTCATAATAATTCTTTGCCACGTTCACTGCTTCCTTGTATTAAACCAATAAAATAATTATACCGGCAGAGGCAAGCGCTGCTCGATAATACCGCCGCCGAGGCACACTTCACCGTTGTAAAAGACGGCTGACTGACCCGGGGTTACCGCTGCTACCGGCTCATCAAAAATAACTTCAATACGTTCGTCATCCAGTGCTTTAACGGTGCACGGAATGTCTGTCTGGCGATAGCGGGTTTTCACCGTACAGCGCATTGTGCCGGTAAACGGTTCGCGGTCGACCCAGTGTAATTGCTGTGCGATAAGGCCAACGGACATCAGACGTGGGTGTTCATGGCCCTGCGCGACAATGAGGATATTGTTCTCAACGTCTTTGTCGACCACATACCATGGATCTTCGGTACCTTCTTTCGTACCGCCGATGCCGAGACCTTTACGCTGGCCCAGGGTGTGGTACATCAGCCCCTGGTGCTGGCCAATTTCTTCACCATCAACGGTGATGATTTTTCCTGGCTGAGCAGGAAGGTAACGACCGAGAAATTCGCGGAATTTACGTTCGCCAATAAAACAGATACCAGTAGAGTCTTTTTTCTTCGCGGTAATCAAACCGAGATCTTCGGCAATTTTACGCACCTGCGGCTTGGACAGTTCGCCAACCGGGAACAGGCTTTGTGCAATTTGCTCATAACCGAGAGTATAGAGGAAATAGCTCTGGTCTTTATTACCGTCGAGGCCACGCAGCAGGCGGCTTTTGCCGTCCACATCCGCGCGGCGAACGTAGTGACCGGTGGCGATGTAGTCAGCACCTAAATCTTCAGCGGCAAATTCCAGGAAGGCTTTAAACTTAATTTCTTTGTTGCACAGAATATCCGGATTCGGTGTACGACCCGCTTTGTACTCCTCAAGAAACAACTCAAAGACGTTGTCCCAATATTCTGCAGCAAAGTTTACGGTATGCAACTCAATGCCGAGTTTGTCACAGACAGCCTGTGCATCCGCAAGATCGGCGGCCGCTGTACAGTATTCCTCACCATCGTCCTCTTCCCAGTTCTTCATGAACAGGCCTTCTACCTGATAACCCTGTTGTTGCAACAGCCAGGCAGAAACGGAGGAGTCGACACCGCCGGACATGCCGACGATCACTTTTTTTGGGCTTTCAGACATAGGAATACTCACGACATTGAACTTCAAGGCGGCATATTCTAGCACGCAGCCCTTTACTTGACACCCTCTGTAAACGGCCAGTTAAATTCACCGATCATTGTTAGTGGGTACCGTTGTCCGCTCTGATAACAGCGGATACTCTCAGCAACCAACGGAGACCGCAGGTTTGGCGCAGTGATGATCTCTTCCGCGCTCACCCAGCGACAGCAGTCTATATCGCTGTCATGAGGTTCAGTAGCGCACATATTGGCAAGCTCAATAGCGAACAGAAAACGCAAAAAGGGTGTTTTGTCAGGCGCGATCCACTGATGCATGCGAATGAAGTGTTGCGGCTGTGCCTGAATGCCGGTTTCCTCCCACAGCTCGCGCGCGGCAGCTTGTACCAGGGTTTCATCCGCCTCCAGATGTCCGGCTGGTTGGTTCCACAACGCTTTACCGTTGATGGTCTCCTCAACGACTAAAAATTTATCTTCTGCATGCACAATACAGGCTACGGTGACGTGCGGTTTAAACATGGTTCACCTCTTATTCTTCTTTAAAGCCTTCAGCTACATCTGGCCAGCTAATTTCGCCAGTGGCTTTATCGATACTGATATAGGCCATCGGAGGGGATGTTTGTGGATCGGCTGCACCTCGGCATAACTCCGTTTGATGGTCTTCGCGAACGATAATCTCAATTGCGTTCTTAGCATTCCAGCTCTCATAAAAAACACATTGATAGTCATGGCGCAAATCGAGGGTAGCGACTCGTGTCGCTTTATCCGTAGATAATGGATTAATGTCGTCACGATAGCGGTCACCCTTGTTTAAAGGTTGCAGCTGTGATTTTTTTAACCAGCCGCGTACGATATGGCGATCGGCGGTGTAGTAGACTACTTCAATAAAATCATCTTTTGACTCTTCCTGAGCAGAAACGATATCGCCGGGAACCAGGAAGGTGGAGCGGCTCCGACACTGCTCATCCGGCATCGAATAGAATCCTGCGCGCGTGCTGCCGTTTATCTGATAAAGGTTACTTGGGGCTGGGGGCATCTTTTCGCGCTGTGACATCGCTTTATTTGCCCACGCCTCACATGCTGGGCTCACAGGTAGCGGATTAGTTAACGGTGCGAGCCCATCTACTGTGACCCAACCGGTAGCGAAGGTGCCGTTTGTGTCCCGATAACGGACATAACGAAAGGGTTCGTCTTTGGAAAGCATGCCTGTGCTTTCATAACGCTGCGAACTTCTCAGCACCTCTACTGTGTCGCTATTGACCAAAAAAGCGGGAAGCTGGCATTTGCTGGCTGGAGCGGAGTAGAAATGCAGCCTGGACCCAGTGTCCACTTTAGCAGAGGCGTAAAGATAATTTGCCTCTCCTGCCGCGATTCCGGCTATTCCTTCACAATCCTGCTTTGCATAGCAAAATGGTGATATGCCGTACAGCATCAACGTTGCAATGATCCGTTTATCCATGATGTTGTTTCTTCCCTGTTAATGGTTGCATTAAGAGACGATGCTATGGCTGCACTTCCCGCCATTCACCGTTAGCAAGGCTTTCCAGGGTGTAGTTGCCCATCGCATAACGGATCAGACGCAGCGTGGGGAAACCAACGTGCGCCGTCATACGCCTCACCTGGCGGTTACGACCTTCATACAAAGTGACTTTCAACCAACTGGTGGGAATATTTTTTCGCTCGCGTATAGGCGGATTTCTTGGCCACAACCACTCTGGTTCTTCAACAATCTCAATGCCCGCAGGTAGCGTTGGACCATCGTTGAGCGTCACACCATTACGCAGGGCCTCCAGGGCTTCCGGTGTTGGTTCACCTTCTACCTGGACGTAATAGATTTTTCCGGTGCGCTTGCCCGGTTGTGTCAGACGGGCCTGTAGTGCTCCATCATTAGTTAGCACTAAAAGTCCTTCGCTGTCCCGATCTAAACGGCCAGCGGCATAGACACCCTGTACAGGAATAAAATCTTTTAACGTTCTTCGGCCCGCTTCGTCAGTAAATTGCGGCAAAACATCGTAGGGTTTATTGAACAAAACCACGCGTTTTGGCTGGTTTTCTTTACGCTGTTTAGTGACTTGTCGTGAGCTGAATCGCTCAACCCGGTGATTTCTAAAAGAAGTTTTTTGCATGGTATTTTCAGATTATATCAATTGCCGCATTATAGCCTAAGAACGAGTGTCTTTCATGGCGGCGAACAATAGGGTAGTATTGACACGCTCATTACAAATCATTAACAAAAGTTGCTCTAACGCATCCGTGTAGCAGGACGCAAACGCACATGCAGCGTGATGACAGACGAGCAGAACCAGAAGCGCTCGAAGGAGAGGTGAATGGAAAGCAAAGTAGTTGTTCCGGCGGAAGGTAAGAAGATCACCCTGCAAAACGGCAAACTCAACGTTCCTGAAAATCCGATTATCCCGTTCATTGAAGGCGACGGTATCGGCGTTGATGTAACCCCACCGATGATTAAAGTAGTCGATGCTGCTGTCGAGAAAGCCTATAAAGGCGAGCGTAAAATCTCGTGGATGGAAATCTACACCGGCGAGAAATCCACCCAGGTCTACGGCCAGGATGTTTGGCTGCCTGCTGAAACCCTTGATCTGATTCGTGACTACCGTGTTGCCATCAAAGGCCCACTGACTACGCCAGTTGGCGGCGGTATTCGCTCTCTGAACGTAGCACTGCGCCAGGAACTTGACCTGTACGTTTGCCTGCGCCCGGTACGTTACTACCAGGGCACCCCAAGCCCAGTTAAGCATCCTGAACTGACCGATATGGTCATTTTCCGTGAAAACTCTGAAGACATCTACGCAGGTATCGAGTGGAAAGCTGACTCGGCTGATGCTGAGAAAGTGATTAAATTCCTGCGCGAAGAGATGGGCGTGAAGAAAATTCGCTTCCCGGAACATTGCGGCATTGGTATCAAGCCGTGTTCTGAAGAAGGAACCAAACGTCTGGTTCGTGCAGCGATTGAATACGCCATCGCAAACGACCGTGATTCTGTTACCCTGGTACACAAAGGTAACATTATGAAGTTCACCGAAGGCGCGTTCAAAGACTGGGGTTACCAGTTAGCGCGTGAAGAGTTCGGTGGTGAACTGATCGACGGTGGCCCGTGGGTTAAAATTAAGAACCCGAAAACTGGTAAAGAGATCGTGGTTAAGGACGTTATCGCAGATGCGTTCCTGCAACAGATCCTGCTGCGTCCGGCTGAGTATGACGTTATCGCCTGTATGAACCTGAATGGTGACTATATCTCCGATGCACTGGCTGCACAGGTTGGTGGTATCGGTATCGCTCCGGGTGCAAACATCGGTGACGAATGCGCACTGTTCGAAGCAACCCATGGTACCGCTCCGAAGTATGCAGGCCAGGATAAAGTGAACCCAGGTTCAATCATCCTGTCTGCTGAAATGATGCTGCGCCACATGGGTTGGGTTGAAGCGGCTGACCTGATTGTTAAAGGTATGGAAGGCGCGATTAACGCCAAGACCGTAACCTATGACTTCGAACGTCTGATGGACGGCGCTAAGCTGCTGAAATGTTCAGAGTTTGGTGACGCGATCATCGAAAACATGTAATCCAGATTCTGGGTTCTATGAGAACGGGAGCCGATTGGTTCCCGTTTTTTTGTGCCTGCAACACTGTTTCCCCAAAACTCTCCCCAAAACGTTTCCCCAAAATTCCTGCAAATAGATGTCATTTTAGATTTGCTTAAAGACGTACATGATTTTTCTGAATAATATTATTGAAATTAATGAAAATAAAAGCATAATACAGCTTATATAGTATATTTAATTATTTGAATTTAATAATATTAAAAACAATTAGGGGGGTAAATGTCAAAAGCAATTTTAAGCTATCCTTATTCTGGTGCGTTGCAAGAGTTTTTTGCGAAAGAATTGACTCATAAAGATTATGGGAAAAACCACACTTATTATAAAACGTTATGGGGGAATAGGAATGATGAAATAACAAAAATCTCTTTGACATTATTCACTATTTATGACGAAATTATTTTTTCCCCAGTAGATAATCCACTTCCTGATTTTACATCCTCAATATCTAACAATGAGTATTATAATAAAGATTTCGGTTTGAGAATGCCTATGAGCATAGATTTTTTGGGAGAGTCTACTTATTTAAGTGACGATTATTTTAATTGGGTGATGACTGATGGCGCTATTAAAAGGCTTTTGTCAAAAGTTCCAGGTTTTGCCAAAAGAATAATAATACAGCAAGCGGTTTGTGATATCGAATTGTCTATGCTTCATGGGGCTGAAGTTATTTCATCTAGTGGCAGGCGAGCTTTAATGAGAAGGTTGTGTAATTTAGATAGCCAATTTAAAAATGTAGAACCTATGATTTTAGAACCATCATTGTTGAATTCGGCAAATGTTGATTTTATTCTTCCTGATTTTGAAATTAATACGATTGATTTTCTTAATGATATAAAAAATGATAAAAACACTCGATTGTACGGTAAAAGCGTTGCCAAGCTTTTGCGTGACAAGAATAGTAGTGTATATGATTATGCAATATTAGCTCAAGAAAGTAACTTAAAAAACTCAAGGAATGAGAGTGTTAATTCTTATATGCAAACACTTGGTAAAATATGTTCTTTGTTCAGTTTGATTCCAGGTGTGAACTATGGGTTTGGCGTTGCATCTGTAATGTTAGGGGAAAGCCAAAAATTAACTAATCTTTCGAATAGCAATTGGATTGAATTTAAACCTAATTTATCAAAAGTCAAAACCCGCTGGGACTTGGCTAAATTATGTGAAAAAAGAACAAGTCAATAAGACATCCTCCATTGTCTTATAAAAATATAACTGGCAATACTGCCAGTTATGAACTTGCAGTTAGAGTAACAATTATCCAATCCTTGCCTCTGTCATCATTGTACTTGTCTGTCATTTTTCTTGATTTGTGTCCCAACAGTTTCTGTGTATCAATTCCTTGTTCTCTGTATATTCTTTCTGACAATGATCGCTGTTCATGAAAGGTGGGGGCGGTTCCTGTTTCCCACTCAATGCCGCATTTGTCTCTGGCTTTCTTAAATGTTGTAGTCAGGCTATTTGATGAAACGCCATCACCTCTGGTTGCTTGCGAGGTAGTATGGTGATAGTGAACAAGATATTTGCTCACTACAGCATCACGACATTTTGAGATCACCTCACGTAGAGTTAATCCCAGAATTTCACATTTTAGATTAAGTGGTAATGCCAGCCGAGATCCTGTCTTTTCTTGCTCTATATGTAGCATATCATCCCATACGTCGGAGAATTTCATTTTGCAAATATCTCCCAATCTCTGGTCGGTGACTAACGCCAGTAACATCCCACATTGTAAATAAGGCTGCTGATTTTCGGCTGCTTCGTAGATTTTGGTCCATTCATCAAATGACAGTCTCTGCCTGGTAACTTTATATCTGGGCTGCTTGCTGGCTATTGCTGGGTTATATCCAGGTGGAACGTGACCTGAATGTTGAGCTTCTTTGAAAACATCGATCAACACCATACGAACGACCTGAGCCATTCTGTTATGCCCTTCGGCCTTTATCGCATCAGTTATCTCCGCAATGTCCAGCGTTGAAATATCCTTGAGGTGTTGCATTCCGCAATGCTCCCTGAATAATCTTGTAAGTATCCCTGCAAAACGAACCATTCACTTTTATAGAGCTTCCGACAGACTGCTTTTGTGCTTGCGAGGCTAACTTCCGATCCTCGCTCACAGCGGACCTTCATCTTCGTTAACTCGTCCGCTCCGTGCCAGAAGCGGACAGTGCTGGCATAACTATAAATCTCTCAACGCGGAGCAAGTCAGTAAGTTGGTAATAGGAGTGAGTTGTCAAAAGTTGTCTCCTGCTACCATCGTCATCGGAGATTCTTAAGTGTGCGCACTATAAGTCACAGTTGCTTCAATCTATAACTTATAGGATTAAAAGTTTGATCTTACACAAGTACCTTTGTAGTATAAGTATCTTTTATCTGATTTATTAAGATAAAATTTGGATTTTTATTCTATAGATAGGGTTTTATTCCCTATGGGATAAGAATGTATTCATAACATGATGCCCATAAATTCCAGCGAGATAGTTTTTAATCGGCGAAGTTGCTTTTTTCTCAAAAATGTAACATCATATAAAAAACATACTGTCAAAAGAAATTTATGAATAAATTTACTGATTTTTTCAACATATTTTGGGAATGGCTTGAGCCATCTCTAACCTTTATTTCCACAAATCAAATCTTAAGTGGTGCTTTTGCTACTCTTATTGCGGCTGTATTGATTTTTATATTCAAAGAATATATTAAACCGCCACCAAATTTTTCGGGCGTCTTTGAACTTGAATGTAAAACACTAAAATCTGCGTATAATCCTTACTTGAATTTAAAAACGTTTTATACACTGACTTTAATATGTGACAACAATAATATTGAAGGGTTTATTGAGAAAACAAAAGACGTTGAAAACAATAATAATATAAGACCATACACTGGTAAGCATAGAAGTATTGGAGAGGTTCGAGGGGTGATTAAGAGAAATTACTTAAGGAAAAATCATGCCTCATTGAATATAAAAATGGAAGGTGAGTTAAGGAGTTATACCATTTTGCTGTATTTCCAAAAGGTGAATGCAGATGCTATGCATGGCAAATTTTGGTCCACCGCTGCAGATTCATCAGGAGACGTGAAATGGCAGCGAAGCGCTTTTTGATTACCTTACTGTCATTGCCATACTTGCTATTGGCAGAAATGGTTTTTAAATTCAGGGTTAAAAGTATTATGGAAGATTATTATAAATGTATTGATTATATAAGGCTTAGTTCGATAAGTGAAAGATCTATATCTTTATCTTTAATTGATATATTAAGAGTGGCTGAGGATCATCGGCAACTATTACACAGGGGAGTTGATCCAGTTGCTATTTTAAGAACTATATATCTGAGATTATTTAAAAACATTCATCAAGGCGCAAGTACTATAGACCAACAGTTTGTTAGAACAATAACTAAGAGATATGAGAAAACAGTTCGAAGAAAAATAAGAGAGCAAATATTAGCCATTCTTATCAGGAAAGCAACAACAGCAGATGCTATCTGCATAGCATATATATCCTGTTGCTACTTTGGCTATGGCACTTATGGGATAGCTAAACTTACCAAAGCTCATGCAAGCATTAGTGACTTTGACATAGCTGCACGGATTAAGTACCCATTCAGGAAAAACATTGATGACCTTACTGAAGGCAAATTTAATCGAAGGGCGCTATATCTTTCTCATCTATGTAAAGTAAACCCGGATAGGGCGTCGATTTTTTTACGAAAATAAATTAAAAATATCAGTCAATGAAAATTTTAAAAGTATGTATTTTTGAAATGTGTTGTGTATTTTCCATATGCTTCTGCTGATGCACGTTATTTTCCTATGATTTTAAAACTACTTGCAGTGGTTAGATTCTGTCTGGTTTGAACTAGGGGAAATTATAGAGATGCATTTGAAATTGTCATCTAAGATGAATGTTTATACAATTTTCATTTTTCAGTCATTTAATGATTATGTTTTGTTTCTATTATCTCCTGACCGACCGCCATCCACTGGAAGTGGCAGCTAAAAATTGCTTTTTTGACAGATATGTACATGTCCGGTTTTCGCTCAAATCGGACCTCAGTGGCAGTAACTGCTTTATCATCGAGGTTTGCCAGCAGCGGTAGCGTGTTGAATGTGCTGGCGTGAAAAACTTGGATTCTTGGTGAAAACTCTTCCCCAAAACTAAAATCAAAGCTCAGATAATCAACGAGTTGTAAAAGGTAGCTATTGGCTGTTTTTGAACATGGAAAACATGATAACTTCAGCTTTATCAGATGGTTGCTATGATTTTAGCAATGTAATGCTGCGCCACATGGGTTGGGTTGAAGCGGCTGACCTGATCGTTAAAGGTATGGAAGGCGCGATTAACGCCAAGACCGTAACTTACGATTTCGAACGTCTGATGGACGGCGCTAAGCTGCTGAAATGTTCAGAGTTTGGTGACGCGATCATCGAAAACATGTAATGCGGTAATTTGTTAAATTCATTAACGGGAGCGTAATGCTCCCGTTGTTTTTTGTTAGGCTGCTAACGGTTATCAAAATTTTATCAAAATAAGTTATCAAAACCCCCTGGTAGTTTGGGGGAGGTTGGTCGGTCAGATGGAAGTTCTATTGCCAGGTTCCCATTAGGCATTCCTAAGCTTTTTATTATTTCTGGTGGACGCCTGTTAATATTTAGGTCCGTTCTGTGCCAGGTGCGGACGTTAATGACATTCATATGTTCTATAAAACGAGGAGTACTTATTACGGGCATTCCCCTGACGTTGCAGGTATTAGTGATGATTTTTTATATACTCAACAAAAGCCTGAAATGCTGCGGAGGCATATTTTCGATTGGAATAATAAAGATAGAAGCCGGGAAGATCTGTCAGCCAATCCTCAAGTAATGAAACGAGTTTGCGACTGTGTATATGGGGTTCAGCCATTTCATACAACACGTAGCTGATACCAGCGCCATTCAGTGCGAGACTTAGTGCAACATCGAGGTCATTTACTTCAAGCATTCCCTTCACATTAATCTCAATGCGCTCGTTATCTCGACCAAATTGCCACTGATAGCTGCGCCCACCAGGATAGCGAAACTGGATACAGGAGTGATTCAGAAGATCCTGAGGCTGCTTTGGGCTGGTATGCGTTTGGAGGTATTCTGGGCTTGCCACAACGGCGTAACGAACAGGCTGACCAAGTGGGATAGAAATCATGTCTTTTTCGATGATATCACTCAGCCTCACTCCGGCGTCGTATTCACTACTCACAATATCAACCAGATTATCGTCCTGAATTATTTCCACTCTGACGTCGGGATAGTCTTTGTTAAACCCAGCAACCAAAGGGGCGAGTCGGTAACGCCCCCCCAGCCTGACCGCGTTAATGCGTAGCGTGCCTATGGGTGTGGCACGATAATCATTTATTGCTTCAATGGCATCCATCGCATGATTGAAAAGTGGGGAAAGCGATTCAAATAATTTATGCCCGGCATCCGTTAGAGATACGCTGCGAGTCGTGCGATTAAATAATCGTACCTTTAATCGTTCCTCGAGCTGGCGGATCGAATGACTCATTGCCGAAGATGTCACGCCTGCGGCTTCTGCTGCCAACCGGAAACTACGAAAAGTTGCTACTGCGATAAAGGGTTCAAAATCGGAAATTTTAACATTCATTGCTGATTTAAACTCACTAACTCATAAAAATTAATGAGCTTAATTAAAGTTTATTTGTGTTCTAAAGTCACCTCATCAGCAACGTTAAATGAGGAAATATGATGAATTTCAAACTGACACAGCAGATTTTTATTGCCGGCGGATATGGGATGATAGGCAGTAATCTGGCCACCCAGCTGCGGACGCGTTTTCCGGATGCGAAATTAATCCTGGCAGGCCGCTCGCCGCAAAATGGCGAAAAACTTGCGGCCCAGTTGGGAAACGCCATGACTGTTTGTCTTGATTTGATGAGCGGGGAGCTTCCGCCGCTTGTATCGACTTCACAGCTTATTATCAGCGCCGTACCCGATCCAAAACATACACTAGGTGAATACGCTATTCGCAACAATATTGCTTTTATTGATATTACGGTAGGGACTGCCGACGGCTATGCACCTCTACTGAACATGGCGCTGCTCCATCATGCGACTTCGCCGATCGTACCATTAGGTTACTATGAGGCGGGAATGTTTTTACCGCTGGTTGATAAACTTGCCAGCCAGTTTAATTCTGTTAAACGTGTACAGCTGACCGCAGTGCACGACCCAGAAGATCCTATAGGTAAAGTCACTGAAAAAGAGCTTAATCAGGCGATAGCTCCTGCATTTGTACGGGAAGATGGTATCTGGGGTTATACCGCTGAGCAGAGTAACATTTGTCTTATCAGTGGTGAATGTGTCGAGACTACGCCGTTTGGTATCCTGGATGTCAGCGCTATTGCGGCAATGACTCGTGCTGACAATATCAGGCTTGATGTCGCCGTGGGGACTTCAGAGGGTAAGAGAAATGCCACTCAAGCGTCGGTAGAACTGTATGTTGATATACAGGGTGTTAACGTGTCAGGCGCTTCAGAGTCCAAACGAATTATCGCTTCAGACCCACAAGGACAGGCGCATTTCACAGCCCTTGGCGTTACTATCGTCATCGAAGCGCTACTCAAAAGCCCATTGACCGGTTTTATGTTGCCAGAGCAAATAATGGATCAAGAGGCGGCCCTCACAGCGATGCAGGATGCAGGTGTCGTATTGATTACGGCCTAACCAGTTTTCGTACTCGTCATTTATGAGTTTTGATTCGTACAAAGACAAACTCATACCTACGGGGATTGATGCCAGTAAAAACACTTCAAGTAAGTCGTACTTACCAGAAGTAACTTATATCCCCCGATAGGACTTTATTCAACGTATGCTTCTCGCTCATAGCGGATCTATACGGCTGTATGGCTTTAGCATGGTAGGCATTGAGAGTTGCCATTAGCGGTAACCATTTTGAATGGTCGGGTGGTTGTATTTACCCAAAAACGGTTATCAAAACCCTAAAACATATATTGATCATCAGTGGGTTATGGGAGTCCCAATAGTCAGTGAGATATATGAGAATTGGTTAAATTATACTTTAATATCAGATTGTTGTGATTGAACGATCTAACTACTTCACCGACATATGGGTAGAAGTGGCTGACCTGATCGTTAAGGGTATGGAAGGCGCGATTAACGCGAAATCTATAACCTATAATTTCGAATGTCTGATGGACGGCAGCTAAGCTGCTGAAATGTTCGAGTTTGGTGACGGGATCATCGAAAAACATGTAATGCGATAATTTGTTAAATTTACTAACGGGAGCGTAACGCTCCCGTTGTTTTTGGTTAGGCTGCCAACGGTTATCAAAATAAGTTATCAAACCCCTGCAGTAGTTTGGGGGAGGTTGGATGGTCAGATGGTAGTTATACCGCCAGGTTTCAGTTAGATATACCTCAATTTTTTTTGCGGTTATTACTGGTGGATGTTCGTTAATATTCAGCTCCATTATTGCCTGGAGCGGACGTTGTTTTTGATAGTTTTGCAAGAAATGAATTGTCGTTTATCTGTGAATGACAACATATTTTGGGTTGTTTCTTACTATTTCCTATACTTACTTAGTAATGATATAAATTAAAGAATAACTTTTGCCAAAGCGAAACCTACTGGGACTGCAGTCAATATAGAAATACAGCCTGGCAAAAAGAATGGATGATTAATTATCTTAGATCCATTCCACCGATTACTTAAAAAAGATCCTGTATCATCAGTTGCAATTGCAAATGCAGTTGTTGGGTAAATATTAGTGAGATAAAGCGCGCTAACAGCGACGAAACTAGCTAATATTGCGTCAGCGCTAATGCCAATAGAAGCAGCAATGGGCATTAATAAAGCACATGTAGCACCCTGGCTGAACAACATTGCGCTGGTACAGAAAAAAACTACCGCCAGTAGTCCTGGATACATACGTAACATATCACTAGCTTGTATTTTTATCTCGTCGATATGGGCGCCAATAAGCGTGCTGCTTAACCATACAATACCTAACACCACAACCAGTGATTCAGCACCAGATTTAAATATAGGTGAGTTCTTCAGTTCTTTCATGTCTAGTTTACAGATAAAAATAATTAGCGTGGAAACTATAAACATGGTAATGATTATTAAATCACGGGAGTTAATTGTATGTCCGATAACCGATTTAAACATCAACATGCAAACAACAAATACAACACCTACCAGGAATATTACTACCGAGGATTTAGCACTGGCGGGGATTTTACAGCTGGTATGTTTATTTATAACGACTTTATTTTCCTGCATGATTTTTAGGCAAACGGGATCGTTAGCCAGACTTTCACCTTGTCTGCTGGCGATGAAAGCTGCGACCAACATAGCAAAAAAAGCGGTGGGAAAAACAATCAACATAGCATCACCAAAACTGACTCCCATTATCTCCACGGTGCCATACATAATTGCCGTGGCTGCAGAGATTGGTGAGGCTGTAATACCTAGCTGTGAAGCTACAACGGCAGAGCTTAATGGTTGGCTGGGTCTAATGCCGTTATCTTTTGCAACTTCCTGAATCACATTCATGACCGACATGGCGGTATACCCCGTACCGGAAAGTACAGTCAGGATAAAGGTCACTGTTGGCGCGAGAATATTTAGGTAACCTGGGTTATTGCGTAATAATTTCTCTGTCAGAGTTACTAAATAATCCATTCCACCAGCCTGTTGCATTGCAGAGAGCGCAACAATAGTAGACAGAATAATGAGCATGACGTCGACAGGTGGAGCACCAGCCGGAACATCAAAAATAAAAACTGAAATTGCTAATCCGATCCCGCCAGCAAACCCTACGCCAATTCCCCCCCAACGGGCGGCAAGCATGATAGTTCCCAGCAATAACACGATATGTAACATCACCATAAAATTGACCTGTTTTTATTTATAATTCTCGCAAAAAGGATGGTTAGGTAATGAATATAAATATTCATTACCTCCAGTTAAAACTGATTATTTATTTAATTGATAAACTACGAAATATTCATTTCTTTTTGATAGCGTTTAATCACTGCTGTACTTTTTTGTGGATCGGTCATATTCATTGGATCAAGCAAATAATCTGCCTGTACTGGCGTCAGCAGCTTTTCTGCTAACACGACCTGCTTTACACTGGTCCGTTGCTGAAACGCAGCCTTGGCAATTCGAGAGCCAACCTGATAGCCAAACAGTGTTGCGATAATGGTCGCAAGCGCTGTACTTTCCTCTGCATAACGAGCGCTCACTTCTTCATTGATCGCGATATCCTTCAGGCACTTGTCAATAAATAAAGGTATCCCTTTAGTCAATAACGAGCAGGATTCAAAGAGCGCTTTCAACAGCACCGGTTCCCACACGTTCAGATCAAGTTCACCACCCTCAACAGCCATCGTCACAGTTAGGTCATTGCCAATCACCTGATACGCAATTTGATTTATCAGTTCGGGCATTACAGGATTAATTTTGCCTGGCATAATTGAAGAGCCCGGTTGCACCGCAGGGACAATAATTTCATTAAAGCCAGCTCTTGGTCCTGAACCCTGAATACGAAAATCGGTAGCCATTTTGGAGAGAAACGCAGCTATTTTTTTAAGCTGTGCGGAAAATTCAATATAAAAGTCACCGTGCTGGAGACCATCAAAGAAATCTTCTTCCGGGGTATATTTATCACCAGTAATAATTTCCAGCCACTGATAAACTGCCGGGATATATCCTTCGTGAGTGGACAATCCCGTACCTATAGCTGTCGCTCCCAACGGTAAAAATAATGCTTCTTCTCTGACTTCCACCATTTTTGCTTTAAGTCTGCTTACCTGCGTGCGATAAGCGCCAAATTGCTGGCCAAACGTCATCGGCACTGCATCTTGTAAGCAGGTTCTCCCTAATTTCACCTTGTCAGCAAACAGGCAACTTTTTTCTGTTAACACTGCTTCCAGTTTTTCCAATTGGACTAACAATTGATCTATATTCATGCGGCTGGTCATTTTCATCGCCGCAGGGATGACGTCATTCGTTGACTGTCCCATATTAACGTGGGTATTCGGGTGAATCTCATCATAACCACGTTTGCCGGTTATTAGCTCATTAGCACGGTTTGCGACCACTTCATTCATGTTCATGTTGGTTGAAGTGCCGCCGCCTCCCTGAAAAACATCAATGGGGAAATGGGCATCAAAATCACCGGCCATTACCTCCTTCAATGCTGTAACGATGGCCGACGCTTTCTGCTGATCCAGCGCACCAATTTGTCTGTTCGCCTGTGCTGCCGCTTGCTTGATTGCGGCGATAGACCATAAAAAGTGTGGGATTTCTCCTGCTGTTTTGCCCGATACTGAGAAATTCAGCACCGCACGTTGTGTTTGAATACCGTAGTAAGCTTCATCTGGCACCATTAAAGTTCCTAATAAATCCTTCTCTTCACGCATTTCTGTTTCTCTTGTGTATTAAGGTGGCTATACCTTAATTTAGTGATGTGACAGATAGTTTGAAGTAGCTCAAAGAAAAAATACCATTTAAAAGTTAGATAGATACTATTAAAAAATGTAATGCTAAGGGATGGGGATGAAGGATATTAACTTCGATTTTAAGCAATTACAGGCATTTTTAGCCGTGATAGACACAGGCTCATTTACAGCTGCAGCCAGGAAACTCAACGTGACTCAGTCATCAATTTCGCAGCAGGTTGCAAACCTTGAGGTAGGATTAAATACTGCTCTGGTCAACCGTTCACAGCGACCAATCCAGATGACAATTGCCGGGCAAGCACTCTACCCGCTAGGAAAAAAAATTATTGATAACGGTGTTCACCTGCAAGAACATATCAATGCAATAAGCGACGGACATATTTCGAATCTGAAAATTGGTTTTGTGGATTCAATTAGTAAAACCGTTGGCCTGGATATCCTTAAGTTTCTGCAACCACAGGTGAAGCATATTTTTCAGGTGACAGGCACAGCATCTGGATTGCTCCAGGCGCTTAATAAGGGGGATATTAATCTGGCTGTAACCATGTTACATACTGAAATGCCGCCCAATGTTAGAATGTACCCGTTGATTGAGGAAGAGTTTCTATGTATTTGTCCCAAAACATGGCCGGAAACAGAGCTGGAAGAATTATGTAAGCAGCGGAACTACATTGCTTATACCCAAAATACGCCAACGGGAATCCAGACACTCAACTGGCTAAAATGGCAAAACTTTTCTCCTGCCATTCAGTTTGAAATGGACAATGCTGATGAGATTTTGAAACTGATAGCCTGTGGTTACGGGTGGACGTTAACTACACCGCTGTTTATTACCACTATTCCAGCTTTTTCTGACTCGCTAAAGATCATCCGGATCAAAAAACGTAAAGAGCGTCGCAAAATTGTTCTGTTGTGCAAAAATGACGAGTTTTCGGTTTTTTATAAAAATCTGGCATTTGAGATTCGTTCGATACTGGAAACGAAACTGGAGCAGGAGTTTTATAACCAGGTGGATTTGGATGCTAATTTGCCATCATAAATATGTATACGAACATAGCATCTCTCCGACACAGTAGGTGTTTTTGTCTGGATTATCACTTTTGTTTCTCTTGCCTTATGTATTATTGCTGCAGATCAATTATTAAGAAAAAACAAAAGAACCAGAAGGAAGTTCGGAAGTAGCTTATCTACAATATTAGCTATTGATAAAATCAAAGTAACATTTCGTAAAGTTTGGATGTTTTATTTCTCATAGACGAGTATTTACATATTATGATATAATATGACGGAAAAAAACTGGCAGGTTATTAACCTGCCAGTAATGTAAATAAATTGTCGAGGAGAGCATTCCAGTGGGACGTAAATGGGCCAATATTGTTGCTAAAAAAACGGCTAAAGACGGTGCAACGTCAAAAGTATATGCAAAGTTCGGTGTGGAAATCTATGCTGCTGCTAAACAAGGCGAACCAGATCCAGAATCAAACTCATCTTTAAAATTCGTTATTGAACGTGCAAAACAAGCACAAGTTCCAAAGCATGTTATTGATAAAGCCATTGATAAAGCCAAAGGTGGCGGAGATGAAACGTTCGTGCAAGGGCGTTATGAAGGCTTTGGGCCAAATGGTTCAATGATTATCGCTGAAACCTTGACATCAAATGTTAACCGTACGATTGCTAATGTCCGCACTATTTTCAATAAAAAAGGCGGGAATATCGGAGCGGCAGGTGCTGTCAGCTATATGTTTGACAATACTGGCGTGATTGTATTTGAAGGCACAGACCCTGACCATATTTTTGAAATTTTGCTTGATGCTGAAGTTGATGTTCGTGATGTAACCGAAGAAGAAGGAAACATCGTTATTTATACTGAACCTACAGATCTTCACAAAGGAATTGCAGCTCTAAAAGCAGCTGGAATTACTGAATTCTCAACAACAGAATTAGAAATGATTGCTCAATCAGAAGTTGAACTTTCACCAGAAGATTTAGAAATCTTTGCAGGACTTGTTGATGCCCTTGAAGATGACGATGATGTACAAAAAGTATACCATAACGTTGCAAATCTCTAATTATAAATTAAAGGAATCTGTCATTATGGCAGATTTTTTAATTTCATAAATTTGTATAAAAAACATATCTAGCCAGATATATTAATGATGACAAATAGATAAAAACTGCTATCTTCCAAAAGAAATTCCATTAATGGAAGACGCAATCAACGCCAAAACCGTAAGTTATGATTTCGAACGTCTGATGGGCGGTGCTAACCCGCTGGAATGTTCAGAGTTTGGCGACGTGATCATCGAAAACATGTAATCCAGATTCTGGGTTGTGGGAGAACGGGAACCGAACGGTTCCCGTTTTTTTGCCTGTCGATCCTTATCGTTTATGGCCTGCACGATGATAAGTTTATCAACATCCAACTTTTATATGTGAAATATTATTGAAATAACTTCGGTTACAATATTTTGTTATATATTGACTAATAAACTTATACATTTTTGCAACGTTCTGTGTCGGGCAATGTTTAGAGCAGGTGCTTTGCAAATGAATGTCTACATTATTTCATGCGCAATACTCGCAGTCAGAATAATCCCATTAAGGGGTGGGTTGTAAAAACTGTTTGCATATCTGATATGCATGGTGATATTTATTAATACAGCAAAGATGCATTTGGTTTGCGTGTTAATAGCATGTTTAAGATAAACTAAATGCCATGTTTTTGTCGTTAGTAATCTGCCGTCATGCAAATAAATGTCAACATTGATTCCATCGTGAGTCAGAAGTCTATATTTATTAAGATGTTAAATTCGACTTGTGAATGAAAGTAAAATATGCGGTTTATCATTGTGAAGTTGTTATTTTTTACGGAGTTAATGTCTATATTGCCAGAGTGTTTCAGGTTACTGAATGAAGAGCTTCCATTGAGAAAGGGCCGGGATTAAAGGGCGTCCAATATCAGATGAAATAGTTTGTGCTGACAGAAAACTTGAAGCATGTCGTGCGGGCTTTGATACCGCTGAAAATATTTAAGAGGTAATATTATGAAGAAGTTAATTGCTGTGGCTATTGTTGCTGTAATTCATACATCACCGGCTTTAGCTATTAATGCTCAATACCGCGCTCAGCTTGAGCGTTCCGGTTGTACTGAAATGAATGCAGGTACCACTTGTAATATTCACAAAACTGCAGAGCAGAATGAGCGAAATGCTCGTCGTCACGGAGGATATAATTCTCCGGATGTAATCCGCGCGCATTTAAATCAGATGGTTGTGGGATCCTTTCGTGGGGAAGCTGTTGATGTAATGGAGTCTGATGGGTGGACACGTATCTCTCAGGACGGTAGTAAATATCGTAAGGATGACCGTTATGCGACTCTGGTTTGGGGACAGGATGATGCTGTTGCATCGGTAGTTGTTCGCTAATTTATAATAAAAGAGACACAACACATGAAAAAGTTAATCACATTTATTGTATTCACAACTTTATTGTCTGGCTGTTCTGCGGACTTCGCACAACGTTATGCTGACGCAAAGCGTGACCAGGAGCGTAAGGAACATCACCATCATGAACATCAGAACGACGATTACACCAGTTCCGATGGATATCGCATGGTTACGAGACACGGAGTAACTCTTCCTGATTGCGAGGAACTGCCGGATGCGAGTCAGGCAGATAATGGTGGACGATGCTGGTATAAGTAAGACAGCCATTTTTATACTCAGAACCGCTATCTCGCAGATTCATCATTCTTTAAGATTTCAATCTCCGGTTTGTACAACCTGAGCCTCCTGCGCCATCGGAGAACCCTTGGCGCAAAATCCCCCCAGATAATGACGTTGATCGATGACAGCATTTTCTTTCTTTCACTAATAGGGCTTTAATATTTTGATATAAGATTATCAGCCAAATTTACTGTATGATTTGCAGTGGCTTACAATAAATTTCATCCTCTTTTTATTGGGAAACTTCACTTGTTCTTCTGTGTGTTGGAAGAAGTAATGAGTCAGGATGAAACTAAAGCTTGCGATGTTTGGTTAACCATGCGTTAATGGTTGTGCGGTTTGATACAAAATTATCTGAAGTAGTTATTGAAGTATTTCTCTTCACTTTCACCTCTTAAGAATCCTTTTGGTTTTTTCTGATAAATTTTTTTCGGACCATTCTGCCTAAGGGCTTACTCATAAAGGTAATAGTGATGTCTAATAAAATGACTGGTTTAGTTAAGTGGTTCAATCCTGAGAAAGGATTTGGATTCATTACTCCTAAAGACGGTAGTAAAGATGTGTTTGTCCATTTTTCTGCCATTCAGGGAACCGATTTTAAAACTCTGAATGAAAATCAGGAAGTCGAGTTTGGTGTGGAACAGGGACCCAAAGGCCCATCGGCAGTTAATGTCGTGACACTTTAAGGTAACTGTTATTACTAATCATATTCACTTCCGGTGTCCATGTTGTCATGGTTCTCAATACAGAACATCGACTTTCGATGTTACTGACAGAAATCCTTTCGGGGCAAAATGTATTTTTTGCAAATCTACAATGATTACATTTGATAATATTGCACTGTACATTCGTTCCGGCCAGGCTCCATTGGATTTCAGGAAATAATTATATTGGGCTCCTTTATGGGGCCTTTTTTTCAACCTGTTAAAAGGTGTTCCAGTCAGGAGCATCATGGTGCGGTTATGAAAAAAGTGATTGTTTTTTTTAACACAGAACCAGCGGTTACTGTGTCATTGATGGAAGGCATCACCACGATATTACGTGAGTATCCAAATGGTGAGAAAGCTCACCTAACCGTGATGTCAGCTGGCTTCCCTTCACTAACAGGAGATCATAAAGTGGTCTATGTTGCCTCTGATCGTGATGTTAGTTCTGATGAGATTCTTGAGGCTGCATCGAAGTTGTTGTAATGGCTGTCGGGCGTTTTTACTACCAAGTTGTATAAACTCTTCTGCTGTTGTTTCATCTATGAACAATTTTTGTCTAACTAATAGACAGTAACTCTGTGGTTATTGAATCTTCTTACTGAATAGTCTATAGATATCAACGGTTGCATATACTCGTCGTACTTCAGGTTGCATATATGCTGGCTGTGCTTGTCCATCCGGATCACTTACCGGAGTCAGGTCCCCGAGATCGTCTCGCTGGCTGTCTTCCTGCAACTCGATTTATTTAGAGTATAGTTATACTGAATCATACCTACTGGCGCGTTGATGCCGTTACAGACCAGAAGAGGTGCATAGTGAACGTCGAAGATTTGAAACGTAAAACTGAAACAGATATATCTGAATTTATCACAAAGAAAATAGCTGAGCTCAAAAAAAAGACAGGAAAAGAAGTTTCTGACATTCAGTTTATTGCTCGTGAGAAAATGACGGGTCTTGAAAGTTATGATATTAAGATTAAATTGATCTAGTTCCCCAAAGCAATTCAACATTATCAAAAGCATCATCATCCATAAGATGTGATGCTTTTTTGTCCATGAAAAACTGCAGTGAATTTTATCCTATCAGTTCAACCGCCAGGTCAGTCCATCTTGTTTAAAACGGTTCTTTCACACATAGTGTGTAGTCAGATTTAGCCTGGAGGTTCGAATGTTAAAAGTTATTGCCGAAGATTTCATAAAAGTTGAGTGTGTTGATATCGTTATCCCTCTGTATCATGAGTTGGTATCGGCAACGAAAAAAGAAACTCTCTGCATTTCTTATGATTTGTATATTGATGAAAAGGATCCGGGACACTTTATTTTTATCGAAGAATGGCCGGACCATGCAGCACTCGACGAACACTGTGCAAGTGAACATTTCAGAAGGCTTGTGCCATTAATTGATCAACATAAGCGGCAGGATGCTCGTTATATTCTTATGAATTACTTAGTGAGCGCAGATGGCTCGTAAATCTGATACGGTATTATGCTAAATTAACATTATTTTCCAGTTGAGTCCGGGCTATAAGTAATAGCCCGGGATGATAAATTGTCAAAAATTAGAACTGATAGTTCAATGAAACCCAGTAGTTACGGCCAGGTATCACATAGCCGGTCGTGGATTGCGCTGTCTGGAAGTAATCACCCGCGTAGGTACTATTGCGGCCTACCTGATACAGTGTGACGTCGCTAAAGTCTTTATCCAGTACGTTATTAACTGCCGTATTCAGCGTCAGTTCTTTGGTCAGTTTATAGGACAGTCCCATGTCCAGAACGGTCCAGGCTTTTAAATTAGCGCCTTTGTCGTCATATACTTTCTTTTGTACCGCGCTGAGATTGTCGTAATTCTCGGTAAAACGTGGGGCTTTACCGCGATAACGTGCGCTCAGCCAGGCATTCATATCTTCCGTAGCCTGCCAGTTCAAACGTGCGTTAGCCATATGTTTAGGTGTGTAGCTCAATGGCGCGCCTTTATTATCGCCATCTTTTTGTTTGCTCTGAGTGTAGGTGTAGTTGAGGGATAAACTCAGCACGTCCGACCAAAGAGGGAAGGTGCTGGCGAATTCAACACCATCAGTTCTTGCTTTGCCGCTGTTGGTGTAGCTATTGGTATAATCATCAATAGAGTACGAGACAATTTTATTCTTATATTCGGTATAGAAGCCGGTAATGTTAGCGTTCAGTCCCGTATCGTTTTCATAATACAGTCCGGTTTCATAGCTGGTGCTCTCTTCGGGCTTAAGGTCCGGGTTGCCGACCGTATTGACGGTTCCCTGGGCGGTAACACCACTGATACCATTGTGTAATTGGCTGAGTGACGGGGCTTTATATCCTGTCGTGACGCCGCCTTTCAACGTCCATTCTTCAGATACATCCCAGACCAGGTAGGCGCGAGGGCTGAGATGACCGCCAAAGACATCGTTATGTTCGTAGCGTGTCCCTGCGGTTAATGCCAGTGAGTCGAGAATGTGCCACTCATCTTCAGCGTAGGCAGCCCATGTTTTCTGGTGGAATGTTTCGCCAGTATTGGCCAAAACAACACCGTCTTTCATACGCGCATCCCAGTATTCTCCCCCGAGGGTTAAGAGGTGCGAATCACCTAATGGTGTCAGCAGCAGAGAGTCCAGAATGACGTTGGTATTTTTCAGTTCACGGGCATCACCGGCCCGGCCAGCATTTTCTGGTGTGAGCGCGGAAGAGACCAGTTGTCGGCCTTTATTCTCGGTTTCATTCCAGCCCAGGGATGACTTCCAGGTTCCGAATGTTAATGCGGTATCGTGGCCGAGGGTCACTTTGTTACGCTCATAGCGCAGCGTCTTGTCATAACCCCCGGTCAGGCTACCAAGCTGTCCGTCAACGTTATCGTAACGCTGTCTGGCTGAGTCGAGATCCATCCAGAGTGTATTGTTTTCGCTGGTTTTCCAGTCCAGTCGAGTACCGATATTGTAGTTTTCAGATTCAGTTGGGTAGGGCACACGTGTCGAAGATGTATCGCTCAGGGAAGTGATGCTTGAGCCTTGCCGTTGAGTCGTGCTGCCGCGAACCTGCATATCCAGGACGCCTGCGATTAAAGGACCGCTTGACCAAAAGTTGGCGACAGTGCTGTTACCCCATTTATTACTTTCTTGCAGGTTCACGCCGGTATTGATGGAAGTACTCCATTTATCGGTGCTTTTTTTGGTAATGATATTAACAACACCACCAATTGCGTCAGAGCCGTAAAGCGTAGACATGGGACCGCGGATCACTTCAATATGATCAATCGCCGCCAGTGGCGGCATAAAGCTGGTGTTCATGGCAGAGAAACCGTTTGGTGTAACGTCGCTGCTTCCGTTTTGACGAATACCGTCTATCAAAATCAGGGTATAGCTGGCGGGCATACCACGGATACTAATCTCCAGACCACCGGTTTTACCGGTACTGCTTTCAACATCTACCCCTTCAACTGAGCGCAGGGCTTCGCCTAAGTCATTATATTTATTGGTTTGTAATTCTTGCTGTGAAATAACGGAAACGCTGGCAGCAGCGTTGGTGATCTTTTTTTCGTAACCGGAAGCGGTCACGACCATAACGTCTTCTGCGAAGGCATTAGTACAGCTGAATCCAATACAGGACAGAACGACAGAAGCAACGGGCTTTAAACGCATAGTCAAACTTCCTTTGTTAAAAATTAGAAGGAAGTAAGATAAATGATGGTAATGATAATACAAATAATTATCATTATTAATTTACATAAATTGTCACTTCTGGTGTCTTTCTTGAATAAATATACATAAATTGTCATAAGTTCGAGTCAGAAAGGACGACAAAATCAGCCAGTAGTTATCTTTGTAATTATTGACATTCATTTAATATCGAATTGAATAAATCAGATGTTGTTAAAACATGCTTTCAGCAAAGAATGTCATGTCGCTTGCTGAATATTAGAAAGTCGTATGATGTTTTTTTAAAATCGTCATACTTTTCTGCGCTGTATCATTTTTTTCGTCGATACTGTCCGCCATAATCCTTTCCCCAGGAAGTCGCCCAACGACAGCGGGTTGTTGTGTGGCATAAAAAAACACAAAATCTGGATAAGATAATGATTAAAGGCAAGCTGGCGCTGCTTACGTGCGCATTGACTCTCGCATTTACCTCACCACTTATCGCTGCGCAAAAGGCGGTCGACGGTCAGACATTAAAGCTGGCTATTGGATCCGAACCAACGGAAGGGTTTGACCCGATGCTGGGCTGGAGCCACGGCAGTTATCTTCTTCTGCATGCACCACTATTAAAACAAAATGCAGATATGAGCTGGGGTAACCTGCTGGCAGAGAAAGTGGTGACCAGTGCCGATGGTAAAACCTGGACGTTAACGCTAAAACCTGATCTTAAATTCTCCGATGGTTCAGCGCTAACGGCTGAAGATGTGGTGTTTACCTATAACAAAGCAGCTCAAAGCGGTGGGAAAATTGACATGGGTAATTTCACCCATGCCCGGCTTCTCGACAGTCGCACGGTGGAAATTACGCTTCGTAGCCCGCAGAGTACCTTTGTCAACGTACTCGGTTCTTTAGGTATTGTGCCGGCAAAACTGTATGACGAAAAAACATTCGCCAAAAACCCGATTGGTGCAGGCCCGTATCGGCTGGTGAGTTTTCAGCCGGGGCAGCAACTGATCGTGGAGGCTAACCCCTGGTATGTTGGCAAGAAAAATGATTTTAATCGGCTGGTATTTGTTTTCCTGGATGAAGACAACGCTTACGCAGCCGCGCGTAGTGGTCAACTGGGCCTGGTACGTATAGCGCCATCGATGGCCGTAGCACCACAGCAGAAGGATCTCAAACTCTGGGTTCGCAACAGTGTAGAAAACCGGGGAATTGTGTTCCCAATGGTTCCGGCAGGTAAAAAAGATGCCAATGGCTATCCTGTCGGTAACGATATCACGGCCGATGTTGCTATCAGACGGGCCATTAACTACGCCATCAATCGGCAGCAATTAGCTGATCAGGTTATGGAAGGGCACGCTATCCCTGCTTTTAGCGCGGTTCAGGGGCTTCCATGGCAGAGCAAATCCGTCACTTTCAAAGATGGCGACAGTGAAAAAGCACGGACTATCCTGGAAGAGTCCGGCTGGAAAGTGGGTAAAGATGGTGTACGCGTGAAAGACGGCAAAGAAGCCCGTCTGACCTTATGGTATACGAGTGGCGACAGTACTCGTCGGGATCTCGCTGAAGCCGTTCGTTCAATGCTGGAACCTGTCGGTATTGCAGTATCCCTGCAATCAGGAAGTTGGGAAACCGTTGAGCGCAATATGCATGCTAACCCGACGCTATTTGGATGGGGGAACCTGGATCCGATGGAGCTTTTCCATCATTACAGCGGGCAGGCTGCGGGTGTGGAGTATTACAATCCCGGTTACTACAGTAACCCTGTGGTGGAGCAACATCTCAAACAGGCCATTGATGCCCCGGACTGGCAGCATGCGTTACCTTTCTGGCAACAGGTGGAGTGGGATGGGAAACACGGCGCTGGCGTACAGGGCGATGCTGCATGGGCATGGTTGCTAAATATTCAGCACACCTATCTGGCAAATCCGTGTATTGACTTAGGCTCTGGTGCTCCGGAAATTCACGGTAGCTGGTCACTACTCAATAATCTTGATGAATGGACCTGGACCTGCCGTTAATGAAGTTTGCTTTGGCGTATGTTCTTCGGTTGGCCGTTTTGTTGGTGCTGGTAGCTGCTGGCACCTTCATCTTACTCAGCTTTTCACCGGTCGATCCCATTCGTGCCTACATTGGCAACGATCTCCTGCACGTTCCACCCGAGCAATATGGGCGAATTGCTGCTCGCTGGGGGCTGGATCAGCCGCTGTGGGAGCGCTTTGGACACTGGTTTTTGCGCGTGCTACAGGGCGATCTCGGCTATTCCATGTTGTTTAATGCGCCGGTAGCCTGCGTGATCAAAGAGCGTTTTACGACGTCCTTTGCACTGCTTGGCGGGGCATGGTTGATGTCAGGTTTGCTGGGAACAGCAATGGGATTTGTCGCCGGACGTTTCCTGAACCGCTGGCCAGACCGAGCTATTTGCCGACTCAGTTATCTGCTTTCTTCCTTACCGACCTTTTGGATCGGCATGCTATTGCTGGCAGTATTCGCGGTGCACTGGCCTGTGTTGCCCGTCTGCTGCGCATGGGAGCCGGGCAATAATGGTGAAATGGCGACGTTTGCTGAACGTCTTCGTCATCTGGTGCTTCCCGTATGTGCCCTCAGCTTGCTGGGACTGGGGCAGATTACGCTCCACACGCGAGAAAGTATCGCCAGCGTGATGAAAAGTGAATTTGTCCGTTTTGCCCGTTCTCAGGGGGACAGAGGATGGTCGCTTTTACGCCACCAGGTACTGCGTCATGCCATTACGCCTGCGCTGTGCCTGCAATTTGCTTCGCTCGGCGAACTGTTTGGCGGCGCATTACTGGCTGAAAAAGTCTTTGCTTATCCCGGACTGGGTCAGGCTACGATTGATGCCGGATTACGTGGTGATGTGCCGTTGCTAATGGGGATCGTCTTGTTTAGTACCGTGCTGGTGTTCATCGGCAACTCCGTTTCAACCTGGCTTGTCCATTTTCTGAATCGTGCACTGGAGCGTCCTGATGCTCTATAACCCGACACCAACGTTAATTCGTCTTTTGCTGTCCGTAGGCTGTTTATTCTTTATTGCCGTGTATGGCTCAGTTTCGCTGGATAATCCAGTAAACGTCAATCTTCTTGCCCGGCACTTGCCTCCGGATGCGCTGCACTGGTTTGGTACGGATAATCTTGGGCGTGATTTATGGCTTCGATGTTTTCAGGGGGCGTTAACCAGCCTGCAAATTGGGATTGGCGCAGCGTTGTGCAGCGGTTTGATTGCCTTGTTGATGGCTGCCGTTTCGCGTTTGCATCCGCGTTTGGATGTTCTTATGCGGTTAATAACCGATGCTATGTTGTCGATGCCGCATCTGCTGTTGCTGATCCTGATTTGTTTTACGCTGGGCGGTGGAAAAAGCGGGGTGATTATGGCGGTTGCGCTAACCCACTGGCCGCGTCTGGCATTGATCCTGCGTGCTGAAGCGGAACGCGTTGCACATAGTGACTACCTGACACTGACCTGGCGGTTGGGACACGGTCATTTTTACTGTTGGCGCCATCACTATTTCCCGGCGTTATTGCCTCAATGGTTGACAGGCACGCTGCTGATGTTCCCTCATGCGGTGTTACATAGCGCGGCGCTGAGCTTCCTTGGGTTTGGGCTGGCACCGCATGAACCTTCACTGGGTTTGTTGCTGGCGGACGCCCTGCGGTTTATCAGTCATGGTAACTGGTGGTTGGTGTTGTTTCCGGGGCTAATGTTGTTCAGCCTGGTGATGTTATTTGACCAGTTCGCCAGGGCAGTGCATCGTTTGTGGCTAAGGGGTAATGCATGTTGAGTTTGAAGCAGGCCTCGCTGGAGGTGGCTCGTTATCGCTGGTACGGCGCGAGAAATTGGTCATCGCTGCTGCAAGATATCTCTTTTGATGTTGCCCCTGGTCAGATGGTGGCGTTAGTCGGAGGAAGCGGAGAAGGTAAGAGCCTGCTGTTACAATGCCTGCTTGATCTTTTGCCGGAAAACTTGCGCTTTCAGGGGACCATTACTTTGGATGGTAAGAAGCTGGAGCGCAATGACATCCGGGCGTTTCGCGGTAATACCTTCAGCTATGTGCCACAAGGTGTGCAGGCGCTTAATCCGCTGCTGACTGTTAAAAAACATCTGAAAAGGGTAAGTCAGCTCTCCGGTCAGGCATGGAAAACGGAGGAAATAGAGCATTTGCTCCAGCGTAGCGAACTTGAGTCAAGCGTGCTGGAAGCATTTCCGCGCCAGCTTTCCGGCGGGATGGCGAAACGTGTCCTGGCGTGTCACGCGTCGCTCAGTCAGGCTCGTTATATCCTTGCTGACGAAATTACCGCCTGGCTTGATGCCCCATTGGCGAATCAGTTGCTTGAGCAGTTGCGTGGTCTTTGCGAGCAAGGCCGTGGCGTTTTATGGGTGACACACGATCTTACGCTGGCAGCGCGACATGCCGACCGGATTGTCGCGCTGCATCAGGGGCGGGTATCGGATAACGTGAGCCGGAAACAGCTTCTGCGAGGTGATATTAGTGAACATTTGCAGCGACAATGGCAAGCATTACCTGAACAAAATCAACTTTTTGGAGAGCTGAATGCTGTGCTGTCGTGATGTTGTGATTCGCCAGGGAGGGAAAGTGCTGTGGCAAAACCTGAACTTCTCGCTTGTTGCCGGGGAACGCATGGGAATTTGCGCGCCCAGCGGGACTGGGAAAACAACGCTGGGACGCGTTCTCGCTGGCTGGCAAAAACCGACATCAGGCGAAGTACTGGTGGATGATTCACCGTTGCCAACTCATCAATATTGCCCGGTGCAACTTGTCCCACAACACCCTGAGCTAACTTTTAACCCCTGGCGAAGCACCGGTGATGCGGTACGAGATGCGTGGCAGCCAGATGCTGACATGCTTGCCCGTCTGCATATCAACCCTGAATGGCTAACCCGCCGGCCCAGGCAGCTTTCAGGCGGTGAACTGGCCCGTATTGCAATACTCCGTGCGCTCGATCCGCGTACGCGTTTTCTGATCGCAGATGAAATCACTGCCCAGCTCGATCCTTCCATTCAAAGAGATATATGGATGTTGCTCCTTGAGGAATGCCAGCGCCGCCCATTAGGTATGCTTGTGATCAGCCATCAGCAGGCATTGCTTGCTCAGATTTGCCCCCAGGCGTTACTCTGTCCGACATCCACCTTAATCTGAATTTGCCGTCGGGTTTGCTTCGGCGTTTCTTCTTCTCCCGGTAATACATGAAAGTGAGTATGAAACATATTGTTGCTGCTGCCATTTTATTTGGGTCAGTGATCCCGCAGGCTAATGCCTCGATACAGGTGGGTTTTTCTCCGGAAGGCTCTGCTCGGGCATTAGTACTGGATTCAATTAACCATGCAGAACACACCATCGATATGATGGCTTATTCCTTCCAGTCAGCAGACATTGTAAAGGCGCTGGTGAATGCGGAAAAACGAGGCGTAGTGGTGCGGGCCGTGGTTGATAAAAAACGCAACCAGGGCAAGGTCAGTCAGAAAGCTATCACTTTTGCCACTGCCAATGGGATTGATGTTCAACTGGACGGTCATTACCACATACAGCACGACAAAGTGATGATTATTGATGGCGATACGCTGGAGACCGGATCTTTCAATTTTGCCAAATCTGCAGAGTTTGAGAATTCTGAGAATGTTCTGGTTATCAGGGGAGAGCCTGCCGTTGTGGCACAGTATCAGGCCCATTTTGACAGCCGCTGGAAAATCGCCCACCAGCAAGGTTGAATTTATAACATCAGTGTTGATTATTTTGTGATGTTATATTATAACAATTCGCTCGCAAACATTTTGAGGGTGAAATTTTGGCTATTCGTTTTGAAAAACTGGCAGTCGTTCTGGGGATGCTTTTAGCCAGTGGTCAGGCTCTAGCTCATGGTCACCATTCCCACGGTGCACCGATGACAGAAATAGAGCAAAAAGCGTCAGAAGGTGTTTTCGATGATAAAAATGTCAAGGACAGGTCGCTGAGCGACTGGGATGGCATGTGGCAGTCTGTATACCCATATCTGGTTAGCGGTGAACTTGATCCGGTATTCAAAAAGAAAGCGGAGAAGGACAAAAGCAAAACGGCGGATGAGATTAAAGCCTATTACCGTAAAGGTTATGTAACCAATGTGGACACCATCGGCATTGAGGATGGGGTGATGGAATTTCATACCGGTAATCAGGTTGAATCGTGCAAGTATGATTATGCCGGATATAAAATATTGACTTATCAGTCAGGTAAGAAAGGCGTTCGCTACCTGTTTGAATGCAAAGATGCCGGCAGTAAAGCACCAAAGTATGTTCAGTTCAGCGATCATATTATCGCACCGCGCAAGTCGAGCCATTTCCACATATTTACCGGTAATACCTCACAGGCGGCTTTGCTTGAAGAGATGGACAACTGGCCGACGTATTATCCGTATCAGCTAAAAGCGGCAGAGGTCGTTGACGAGATGCTGCATCATTAATTTGCGCGACGACCATTTATTTAAACCCGCCGACAATGGCGGGTTTTGTATAAAAAGTGTCACTTGCGAATTATTTTTCGGATGTCAGCGTGGTATAGCTGGTCATGAGGTTGCGGTAGTCAGGAATATGGTTGGAGAACAGGGTTCCCAACCCTTCAATATCATTACGCCAGTCGCGGTGTAGTTCACAGGCCAGACCGAACCAGGTCATCAGTTGGACGCCGGCGGAAGACATACGATTCCATGCGGAGTCACGGGTCAAAGGATTAAACGTGCCAGACGCGTCAGTGACCACAAATACATCAAATCCCGCTTCAATTGCGGACAGCGCAGGAAACGCAACGCACACTTCCGTTACAACCCCGGCAATGATCAACTGCTTTTTGCCCGTCGCTTTAATCGCTTTGACAAAATCTTCATTATCCCAGGCGTTAATCTGCCCTGGACGAGCGATGTAAGGGGCTTCAGGGAACAGCGCCTTCAGCTCGGGTACCAGTGGCCCGTTAGGGCCTGTTTCAAAGCTGGTGGTCAGAATGGTGGGTAGCTTGAAGTATTTCGCCAGATCGGCCAAAGCCAGTACGTTGTTTTTGAATTTGTCTGGATCTATGTCACGAACCAGAGACAGCAAACCCGTTTGGTGATCAACCAGCAGTACGGCAGCCTGATCTTTATCAAGACGTTTATAAGCAATAGTCATTTTTCTTTCTCCAGGTGATGAAAGGGCGCCTCGGAAGGCTTGAGTTATGGATAAACATTAGTGGCTGAGCTGGGTATTGGGTAGGCGCAAAAATGAGTTTCATCGTTGCAAATCTGGAACGAGAAAAATAATGCTGCAATATAGCTGCAACAGAGAGCATTATTCTCAACCATTCCTTTCCATCGCACGGCGCATTCGTTAGCATATTGTCTCGCAGTAAGTGCATGTGTTTTTTCAGGAAGAGGTTAACGTGTTCGCAGAGTATGGAGTTCTGAATTACTGGACGTATCTGGTCGGTGCTATTTTTATCGTGCTGGTGCCGGGACCCAATACGATATTTGTGCTGAAGAACAGCGTCGGACGTGGAGTAAAGGGGGGATATCTTGCAGCAAGCGGTGTGTTTATCGGCGATGCTGTATTGATGTTTTTGGCTTATGCAGGTGTCGCTGCACTGATCAAAACAACGCCTGTTTTGTTTAATATCGTCCGTTATCTCGGCGCTTTTTATCTGCTGTATCTCGGCGCGAAGATCCTCTATGCAACATTGAAATCGAAAAATGGTAATGCGGCGGCGGAAGAAGTTCCGTTTGGCGCGATTTTCAAGCGTGCATTAATTCTGAGCCTGACAAACCCTAAAGCGATATTGTTTTATGTTTCGTTTTTCGTGCAGTTTATTGATGTCAATGCGCCGCACTCAGGGCTGTCATTTTTTATTTTGGCCATCACGCTTGAGATAGTGAGCTTTTTCTATCTGAGCTTCCTTATTTTCTCTGGCGCGTTTGTGACGCAATATATTCGCACGAAGAAAAAACTGGCTAAGATTGGCAACTCTCTTATCGGTTTGATTTTTGTCGGTTTTGCTGCGCGTCTGGCTACGCTTCAGTCATAATGCCACTGGCCCGCTGTTGGCGGCGGGCTTTCAAAATTCCCCGCTCCTGCTTATTAATTGTGAAAACCCGCAGTAACCAATAAATGGTATTTTAAATATATATTTTGAGGCGTACCCTGTTCACAGCAGCGATTCAATAAAGGTCGCTGGTTGTCGACTGGAAAAGGGAAGAAAAATGCTTCAAATTCCACAGAATCATATCCATACACGTTCAACTCCGTTCTGGAACAAAGAGACCGCGCCTGCCGGAATTTTCGAACGCCACCTTGATAAGGGAACCCGTGCCGGGGTATATCCTCGACTTTCGGTTATGCAGGGGGCGGTCAAATATCTCGGATTCGCGGATGAGCACAGCCCGGAGCCAGAAGAAGTGATGATTATTGAAGCCGGTCAGTTTGGCGTTTTTCCGCCGGAAAAATGGCACAACATCGAAGTAATGACCGACGACACCTATTTTAATATCGATTTTTTTGTTGCGCCTGAAGTCCTGATGGAGAGTGCTAATCAACGAAAAGTCGTGCGTACCGGTAAGGAGTAAATCATGGGTAAAGCAACCTATACCGTCACCGTCACTAACAACAGCAATGGCGTTTCTGTTGATTATGAAACTGAGACACCGATGACGTTGCTGATCCCAGATGTGGCAGCTGAAGTCGTCAAAGACCTGGTGAATACCGTACGTTCATACGATACCGAAAATGAGCATGAAGTCTGTGGCTGGTAACATTACACATACTGTTACTGGTTAATTTTGTGGTCCTTTCTGTAAAGCCGCAACGCGTTGTGAGAGCGTGTTGCGGCTTTTTGTCTTTATAAATTAACCAGTTCCATCATTGGTTATTTATGAAACAACATTAAGAAAACCTTAAGAAATACGCATTCATTGCTAATAGCCAACTATTCACAAGGGTTATGATCGTAAGCCAGACACTGAAAAGAACACTGCGCTTATGAAATTTGATACCCGACTTACATTACCTTCAATCATTCTTGGACTGATTGTCGTGGCGATCCCGTTCACCGCAAACTGGAATCTGCCTCTGCTTAACGGCCTTGTTGTCCGAAGCATTGAGAACGGGCAAGCGTTATGGTTGCTGTTTGGTGCTGTATTTACCGCACTGTACATTCGGCCCTTATCCCGTCCTGAAGGTGGGAAGCAATTTTGGTTATGGGCGACGGTGTGGTGGTTAGTATTGCTGGGAAGAAGTACCAGTTGGGGACGTGATTACTTTCCTGAATATCCAAAGCTTGTATTCCGCGCCATCTCTGTGGTTCTAATCGCCATGATTATACTACCCGTACTGATCTCGAAACGCTTACGTCAGGAAATCGCGCGACGCTTTCGTGAGGAACCGCTGCCGATCTGGTTGCTGGTGATTACGGTATGTGCGTTTTTGATTTCCGACACCGTGGAGCACCATCGTCTGCTGGCACCGCTATTCCTGCACAATGCGCATTATGGCGATCTTATTGAAGAACTGTATGAAATGCCGTTTATGGTGGGGTTATTTTTTATTAACTTCGGCTTTATGCACCGTGATAAGCAGGAAGAGTATGCGTCTGTTCACGTAGGCAAAGCGCAACTGGCCGAGTGACAGGACATGCAGCCTGAGTCCGGAAAGTAAGACTCAGGCTGGTTTTACTACCGCTTACTCAATGGCTTCGCACAGACGTGACTTCATTTCGCTGTACGATTGCGCTGCGTAGTTCTCCGCCCAACTTTGATCGGCAATGTGTTCAATATTCACCGCACAATATTTGGTTTCCGGCGTTTTAGAGATAGGATCCAGGTTATCCTGCGTCAGCTCGTTACATGCGCCAATCCACCATTGATAGGTCATATAAACCGTTCCGCGATTGATGCGCTCTGAGACATCCGCCCGGCTGATCACTTTCCCGCGACGAGAACTGACCCATACCAGATCGCGATGACGGATCCCGTGTTTTTCTGCGTCACTGGCATTGATCTGTACATAGCCAGGCTCATCTGCCAGCGCTTGAAGTGCCGCGCAGTTACCTGTCATAGAACGACAGGAATAATGCCCGACTTCTCGCACGGTACATAACACCATCGGATATTTTTCATCAGGGACTTCTGCCGGCGCCCGCCATTGTGCGGCAAACAGTTTGCCTTTGCCGTTGGCGGTATCAAACTGGCTGTTTTCGTACAGATAGGGGGTGCCTGGATGATCGAGATCCGGGCAAGGCCACTGGACGTGTCCCATATCGCCCATTTTTTCGTAGGTAACACCGTAGAACAATGGGCACAGTTCGCGCATCTCATCCCAGATTTGCTGGTTATTTTGATAGTGCATTGGATAGCCCATTTCGCTAGCCAGCAGACTGATAATTTCCCAGTCGCGTTTCACATCTCCGCCTGGTTCTATGGCTTTTTCAAAACGCTGGAAGCCACGGTCAGCACAAGTGAAAACACCACCATGTTCACCCCATGAGGTAGCAGGCAAAATAACGTCAGCCATTTCCGCCGTCTTGGTCATAAAGATATCCTGCACAACGACAAAATCGAGTGCGTTGAACCCTTCGCGAACCAGACCCAAATCGGCTTCGGTCTGCAGCGGATCTTCCCCCATGATGTAGTAGGCTTTGACTTTGCCTTCTATTGCCAGGTGTGGGACTTCAGTGATTCGTGTACCGACCTTGTCATCCATCAGATTGACGTCAATACCCCATGCTTTGGCAAATTTCGCCCTTACTGCAAAATCGGTCACGTCCTGGTAACCCGGGAACTGGTTAGGCAGAACCCCCATGTCACACGCGCCCTGGACGTTATTTTGTCCACGCACCGGACCGACGCCAACATTGGGACGTCCCAGGTTCCCGGTCAGTAGCGCCAGGGATGATAGTCCACGTACAACGTCAACGGCCTGCCCAAATTGCGTTACTCCCATCCCCCACATGACGGTGGCAGAAGGGGCTGATGCAAATGTGCGCATCGCCTGACGCACCTGTTGTGCAGGAACGCCAGTTAAGTGCTCAACGGATTCCGGGGCATAATCCTTAACGGTTTCCCAGTAGGTTTCCAGACCCTCAGCATGTTTTTGCACATACTCACGATCGTAGAGTTGCTCTTCAATGAGAACATGGCCGAAGGCATTTACCAGCGCCATATTACAGCCGTTTTTCAATTGAAGATGCTGGTCTGCAATACGTGCTGTTTCAATACGGCGAGGGTCGCACACAATAATTTTAGCGCCATTCTGACGCGCTTTGATAACCCTGCGGGCCACAATCGGGTGAGAATCTGCGCAGTTATAACCAAAGATGAGCAGGCATTTGGAGTTTTCAATGTCGCTGATGGAGTTACTCATTGCACCATTGCCTAACGTTTCTTGCAGGCCGGCGACGGAAGGGCCGTGGCAGACGCGGGCACAGCAATCGACATTGTTGGTATGGAGCACGCCGCGGGCGAATTTTTGCATCACATAATTGGTTTCATTCCCGGTACCACGGGAAGAGCCCGTTGTCATAATGGCGCGGGGACCATAGGCGTTTTTGATTTCGGATAAGCGTTTGGCGGTGTAACGAATGGCTTCATCCCAACTAACGGGCGTGAATTTTCCACCTTTTTCATAGCGGATCATCGGGCGAGTCAGACGGGGGGTCAGAAGGCGAGTGTCGTTAAGGAAATCCCAACCATAGTAGCCTTTCAGGCATAACTGATTTTGATTTGTTACACCCTCTGCGGCTTCGGCGCGGATGATTTTGTTATTTTCAACAACAAGCTTGAGCTTGCACCCGGCCCCACAGTATGGGCAAACACTGGTGATTTTTTTCATCAATAACAGACCTGTTAAAAGCTGAAATAGCGCGAATTGTAGACGAAGCCACGCGATTGCATCGCGGACTACGATTTGTCGTAGCGACGGGCTGTATAAGCATAAAGTGTGCCATAAGTGAAAACGCAGTTACGGCAAGGGCTGGCTCCGAAAATTGGATGAAAATGACAGTCGATTCGACATTAATGACGATAAACGTCAGATAAAAAACAGTGGATCTGACTGTTTAAACCGGTGAAACATAAGAAAAAGATGAAAATCAAAAGTGATTAAGATCACAAATTTTAATTTTTCAGGTCTATGCTATGCTTTTATACGGCGAGTAAATCGTTCACGTAAAAACATAAGTGAGGAAAACAAATGGGTATTATTTCATGGATTATTTTCGGTCTTATCGCTGGGATTTTGGCAAAATGGATTATGCCGGGTAAAGATGGCGGCGGGTTCTTTATGACCATTATCTTAGGGATTATCGGTGCTGTTGTTGGTGGGTGGATCAGTACACTCTTCGGTTTTGGTAAAGTTGATGGCTTCAACTTTGGTAGTTTTGTCGTTGCGGTTATCGGTGCGATCGTTGTTTTGTTTATCTACAGAAAAATCAAAAGCTAGGTTAAGAAACAGACAACAAAGGCCACATATCGGTGGCCTTTATTCTGTGTTACCACCAGCCCAGTTCCGTCCCCAGCACCACAATAATGGCTACCCCAATCATAATGAGCGTTGTTTTTTTCATCAAGATGCTCCCGGTGCAGCATAGCCGCCAATAAAAAACCAGGATAAGAAAACGACCGCGGAAATGAAAATGATAATGGGGAATATAATACCGAGTCGCATGCTCTTATCTGCCAGAGTTATTTAAAGATGAGCCAGAATAGCAGGGCTTAATGCGTGACAAAAGTGGTTTTATCCTGACGCTTTTTATCCTGGTACATTGCGCCGTCTGCAATGTGTAGCGCGCAGTTCACGTCGGTCTCCTGTGGGTCTATTTCCACAACGCCCAGGCTGGCACCAGGATAGAACAGCTGGATATTCCCCAAATGGTAGTCGCCGCAAATTTGCTGTCGTAAATGATCCTTCACTCTCTGCAGACGGTCACGTTGTTCTATTTCATCTTCTTGTGACATCCCGGCAACCAAAAACTCGTCACCGCCAAGCCGACCGAGAATATCATTCTCACAACATCCAAGACGCAAGCGTCGACCGACCTGGATCAGAAACTGATCGCCAACTTCATGTCCAAACCGGTCATTGATGAGTTTGAAATCATCTAAATCGATATAGGCAACGACAACCTTGTGTTTCAGATGACGGGCAAGTGAAAAGAGGGTTTCCATATTTTCAAAAATAGCCCGACGATTAGGTAACCCGGTTAATGCGTCAGTATAGGAGTGCGCAATCAGCGCGGCGTTTGCTTCACGCAGTTGAGCAACCAGTGATTCTTTTTGAATAGACTGGGCGATAAGACCGGCAAACAGATGCAGCACTTGTTCACCACGTTGGCTTAGCGTCTGCTGTTGTCGGCTGGTGGCGCAAAGCGTACCGTAGAACGTGCCATCCGGCAGATGAACCGGGGTGCTCAAAAAAGTGGTGATCTCCAGAGCCCGAGCTGCGCTACAGTCAGGCCAGCGTGCTGGCACGTTATCGCTGTACAGGCAGTTTTCTTCTATAGCACGTTTGCACAATGTTTCATCCCACGGCACGGATAGCCCTTCGGGGATCTGCATCTGCTTGCTGTTACGCGCATACAGAATATGCTGCAGGCGGGCATCTAAATCGACTTTAGTTAAATAGGTCGATTCCATGTCAGTCACCACTTCCAGCATTTCCAGAAGTTGCCGAACCAGACTCTCAACAGACTGCTCAGTGGCTAAAGATTGTGAGACTCGGGCGAGGATCATGTCCGACATGAGATCTAAGTACTCCTGGGTACTGATAAGGGCGATATTGGTCTGCATGATAAAACATCACTGTGAAAGATGAAACATGCCACACTGGTCATAATGCAAACATCAGATTGAAACAGTTCAGTAAAACATGGAGATGGACTGGAAGTAGGGGTAATCTGCCGGGATAACATTCTGAACAGGAGTTAACATGAAATCCGGGTTTATCGTATTGGCAGGTATTCTGGTACTGGCTGGATGTAAAACGCAGCCTGAAGCGCCAACCCCACCGAAAATTGGCATGGCAAATCCTGCTTCTGTGTACTGCGAACAAAAAGGCGGCTCGCTGATTGCAGTTCAGACTCCGCAAGGAGTACGGTCTGACTGTAAATTACCCGGCGGGGAAGTCATTGATGAATGGGCGCTCTGGCGCAGGGATCATCCGACTGCCGGGCAGTGATGGCCAGTCACCATTGACGTAGCCACTCAGCAAGGACGAGCGCGTGGTTTTGCTGCGTGTTTTTTGCTGCATACAGCAGGGTTAAGGTTTGCTGACGCGCAATCGCAGCGAGTCGCTGGCCTTCCTGCTGTTGCCGGGCGAGTTCTGCGCGGTATTGCTCGGAAAAGTGTTCAAAATCAATCAACTCTGCGTGGAACGCTTTACGTAAGTCTGATGATGGAGTGAGAAGTTTATTCCACTCGTTGAAGGCCAGATCGGTTTTTTTTATCCCGCGCGGCCACAATTTATCCACCAGAACTCGATAGCCATCACTCTTTTCTGCCGGATCATAGACGCGTTTACACTGAATATTCATCTGTTTCCCTCTACGCAATACAGTCTGTTAAGAAACCGCGCTTGTCATTTTCTGGCTGTTTGTTACGGTCAGATAAGATCACTAAAACGTGAGCATTATAGCATTTTGAATATGCACACTCCCAATTTAAGGGATTGTGATAACAACAAAAAATCAGTAGGCTGAGGCTCCTTATGTTGTCCCTTATTGCTCTGACATAAGGAATTTCTTATGGAAATGTCTCCTGTGAAAGATACGCTTCGTATTGCGCTGGTGGGCGATTACAGCCCTGAAAATGTGGCGCATCAGGCTATTCCCCTTGCAATCGATGATGCTGCCGCTGTTCTCGAATTGATGGCTGATTATGACTGGTTAACTACCGCTGATATCAGTAGTAGCGAAGATCTGGTCGGCTATGATGCTATCTGGGTCGTACCCGGTAGCCCGTACAAACACCCTGAAGGCGCGTTGATTGCGATTCGCTACGCTCGTGAAAACAGCATCCCTTTTCTTGGAACCTGCGGCGGTTTTCAGCATGCTATTATCGAGTATGCCCGTAACGTTTTGGGCTGGAGCGATGCCGCCCATGCAGAAACCGATACTGAAGGTCGCATGGTGATCGCACCGTTAGCTTGCTCACTGGTTGAAAAGACCGACGATATTGAACTGCGGGCAAATACGCTGATCGCAAAAGCCTACGGACAAGATATTATCTCTGAGGGATATCACTGCAATTATGGCGTATCTCAGGCATTTGCCGTCGAGCTTGAACGAGGTGATTTTCGTGTGACGGGCTGGGATGAAGCCGGTGATATTCGTGCTATTGAGTTAGTGACGCATCCTTTTTATGTTGGCACGCTTTTTCAGCATGAACGCGGAGCGCTGGTGGGAAAACCGGTTCCACTTGTCCAGGCGATGCTGCGCGCGGCTCGCGAGTAAAAGGAGGGCAGGTTTAACATTAACCTGCCCGCTGCGTTATGAGGTAGCTATCTCCCGATTGCTACCAGCACAAAATCCAAACACAGCCATCACTGTTGCTAACAGGGCGACGCCGATCAACGGTATTTGCCAGTTACCGTTGAGGTCGTGAATTTTGCCCATCAGGGGCGGTCCGCATGCGGCCAGTAAATACCCAACAGATTGCGCCATGCCGGATAAGGCAGCAGCCTGATGTGCTGAACTTGCACGCAGGCCGATGAAAGTTAATCCCAGAATCATCGATGCCCCTGACCCAAAGCCAAACAGAAGGGTCCATAGCACCGCCCGGTCGGGCATCAACCAGAAACCAGCAGCACCGATAGCGCACATTAGGGCGACCAGGGCGGCGATGGCCCGCTGATCTTTAAATCTGTACAGGATCAGGGGGATCAGTATTCCCGGCGCGGCGGTGGCTAATTGCAGTAAACCGTGCAGCGATCCGGCCTGAGCTTCACTGTAGCCATGGCTAATCAAAATGGCGGGTAACCAGCCAATTACCACGTAATAGATAAGTGAGTTGATCCCCAGAAACAGAGTTACCTGCCAGGCAAGACGGGAGCGCCAGATAGCGCGGGAATGCAGCGCACGTGAGTTACTCATCGTGGCATGGGCTTTCTGGCGCCACTGCGGCAGCCAGATAAACAGAGCCAGCAGAGGAAAGGCCATTAACATCAACAACGCGCCACGCCAGCCGAATCCGTTAAGCGCCAGTGGTACCACGATTGCTGAACCAATTGCTGCCGCTGCGCCCATCGTCAGTGAGTATGCGCCGGTGAGTTTCGCTACATGCTGCGAAAAATCGCGCTTGATTAGCCCTGGTAGCAGAACGTTTCCTAATGCTATTCCGCAGCCAATGAGGGTGGTTCCGCCAAAAAGGAACAGTGGTGAGGATAAAGATCGTATACCAATACCTGCGCAAATCAGCAGCATGGCTGCAAATAAGCTGCGTTCAATTCCCCATCGACGTGCAACGGCCGCAGCCAGAGGCGAAACCAGCGCAAAAGCGAGAAGGGGAAGTGTTGTCAGGAGTCCTGTCTGGGCGGTGGTTAACCCGTAATCAGCCCGGATAGCATCCAGCAGTGGGGCTACGCCGGTAAAGGTCACGCGTAGCGTGGTTGCGATCATCAGGATACCCGCGATAAGCAAAGCACCCTGTTTGCCGTGGGGGGAAGAGTAATGTGTCATTGTTTTCTCATGTCGTCAGGCGAGGCGATACCTTACCGTTTTTACATGATGGATGAATCAAGCTAAAATGACAGTTTATCGCTAAAATCGGACATTATTATGTTGGGACTGAGGCTGGATGGATATCAACCCGACCTGTATCACGACGCCGCTGTGGCTTTTTGTATTCAGGCCCGGGAAGACGAACTCTTTAGCCCACTGCATCAGCACCGAAAGGGTCAGTTGATTCTGGCGTTGCACGGCGCGATTACGTGTGAAGTGGAAAATGCTATGTGGATGGTTCCTCCTCAGTATGCGGTTTGGATCCCTGGTGAAATTCCACACAGTAATCACGTTACTGTTGGTGCCGGCTTATGCTTTCTGTTTATTGAACCGAATGCAGTGGTGATGCCGGAACGCTGCTGCACGCTGAAAATTGCGCCATTGTGTCGGGAACTCATTCTCTCGCTGGCATCGAAAACCGATGCTCAGCGGATGGATCCGTCAACACAACGTCTTACGCAGGTATTATTTGATGAGCTACCGCAGCAGCCGCAGGAGCAAATGCAGTTGCCGGTATCCGACCACCCAAAAATTCGTAAGATGGTGGCGACGATGGCGCAGGAGCCAGCGCAATGGCAAACCCTGGGCCAGTGGGCCAGTGTATTTGCTATGAGTGAACGTAATCTTGCCCGGCTGGTGGTCAAAGAGACTGGGCTGAGTTTTCGTCGCTGGCGTCACCAGCTACAGCTGATCCTGGCATTACAGGCGTTGATAGAGGGGCGAAACGTACAGCAGGTCGCTCAGATGCTGGGTTACGATTCGACTACCGCATTTATCACCATGTTCAAAAAAGGCCTGGGCCAGACGCCAGGCCGTTATCTGACAGGGTTGACTACTGCTTCCCAACAATCAACGAGACCAGACCCGCCGCAATGAGTGGTCCAACCGGTACGCCGCGAAATAAAGCCACGCCCAGCACAGTTCCCACCAGCAGCCCGGCGACCAGCTGCGGCTGATTACCCATCAGTGTGACACCGCGCCCACCAAGCCAGGAAACAAATACGCCGATAGCAATGGCCACCAGCGACTTCCAGTTCACAAATGAATGGATGAGCGTGGAAGGGGGGAGCGTACCGCTGGCGATTGGCGCCATCACGCCGATGGTCAGAATGATAATCCCGACGGTCAGGCCCTGTTTTTCAATCCACGGGAAGAAGGTATTCAGAGGCGTAACACGGACTATAATCAGCACCAGAATTGAAACGGCGACAGTGGTGTTATGGCTGACAAAGCCCAGAGCTGCCAGTCCGAGCAGGATCAGCAGAGTGACATCAAACATCGTAGTTTCCTTGCCAAAAAAAAAGATAAGCCTGCTTACTGTACGCGCAAACGCGTGACGGAACAGGCTTTTTTTATTGATAAAGACAATTTTTAGGCGAACGCATAAGATCGCGTTTTTATGCCGATAAACCGGTCACTATTTCTGGCTATTGTGCGCGGCGGAACTGGACTAATTCTGGTCGGGCTATGCGCAAATAATCTTTAGTATCCATGATGACCGATTTTTCCAGCATCCCGGCATTAAACGCAATCTCATTAAAGCGCTCGAATAAAAGCGGATCGGCGACCAGTTTGAGATTAGGATGAAAACTGAAGGGGGGGATGGCGCCAAACACACAACCTGTTAGCTCATCCACTTCTGCCGGGCTGGCAAGAGAAGCTCTTAAACCGCCGAGATGGCTGGCTAGCTGACTCAGGTCGGCCTGTTGGTCAGCGGACAGAATAGCCAGCACATGCTGATTGACGCCATTGCCTTTCACTTTGCATACCAGAGCTTTTGCCCCCTGACCCAGCGCAGTGCCGCGGATCTCTGACACGGCTTCGCACTTGCCGACTGCTTCATGGCTGATTACGCGGTACGTGGCGCCTTGCTCTGACAACAATGAAATCAAACGTTGATGGGTCTCATTACCTTTATTCACTTCCGTCATTTCTTACTCCTGGTACAACGATAAAAATCCTGCGCAGAAAAATTTTCACGAACGAAGGTGTTTTTTCTGTTTATTAAGATAGAGCTGAGCATCAGATGCTTTATAGGCATCATTAATGGTGTCGTTTGGTTGCATATTGTATATCCCTGCGGAAAAGCTGACTGATTTATCCGGCGCAATAATTTGTAAGTTATGGCTAATGCGTTCCAGCAGGCGAGGTGTAAGTTCGGTGGCGTAATCGATGAGAATAATACAGAACTCGTCCCCACCGAGGCGAATCGCATAGTCACTTTTGCGAATAGATGACTGAATAGCTTTTGCCAGAATGGTGATAACGCGATCGCCTTCCTGGTGCCCCAACGTGTCATTAATTGTTTTCAGTTTGTCGCAATCAATAGCGATAAATGTCACCAGTGTTCCTGCATTGACCAGTTGCTGCAACCGCTGTTCAAGCGTAGGGGTTAAAATTTTGCGGTTATAGAGACCGGTCATCGCGTCACTGATATTTTCGCGAGTTACGTTGTGATACAAACGGAAATGCATCCTGACCATATTCAAAAGGAGTACCGTTGCCAAGAGATAAAAGGCGAATATCTTCCATGACGAGACAATAAAGTACATGAAATCAAGCGATAACGTGATGCGTATTCCACCGGGTATGTCATTGATATAATGCACATACTGAAACAGATTGCTCTCGCTTTGGTTAACGATAATCTCCTTTCCCGAGCTGATATCAGACAGGGTGACGTTAAGATAACGCCATACAAGAGGACGGTCGTTGGTATAAAAAATATGTTTCAAATTCTCTTTGTTCACATCCACCATGACCACGCCTTTTAGTTTGCCGTCTGAATAGACTGGCGTTAAAAAGCTCATGACTTTTTCTTGCGTGAGGTCATCTTCGTAAATACTGGAAATGACGGTTCGGCCAGTAAATACATCGTCAATATCATTCTGATTAATTCCCAGGGTGCCTTTTTGCAAAAAGGACCAATGGTTCATGGTGAACTGGAGTGAGTTAACGAGATTGTAGAAATAGATGTAATTATTTTTTAGGTCAATGTAATAACGAAACTTGTATTCCAGCGTTCCTAACCCCTGACCGTAATCGACCAGCTCACGATTCACATTTACCGCCTGGTCGAAGGCCGGCAGCAGGAATATGTCATCAAGTTGTTCGACGCAATTACCGGAATGGGTCTGCAATGTACCGCGTAATGGAAGATAGTTATGGTTGGTGAGGTTGAGTCCATGCGTGCCGTTAACGCTCTCGAAAGCGTTGCACAGCGCTTTTCGTTGCTCGGGTGAAATACTCTCTTTGGGGGATGAAAAACGGCGCATAAGATGGGCTGCGATGCTCTGATTTGTATACTTATCATAGAGAAATGATGAATCTGCTTTCTCAATGATATACCGCATATACGCGCTCATTGCCCGATCGCTGGCAACAAGTTCGTAAACCAGAAAGGTCGATGTCAGAACAATAACGCTTACGGAGATAAAGTGCCTGAGCGCTTTATGTTGCAATTTCATAATGATTTACAGCCCTGTAAGTCAGATACTTCAGTCTATCACACGCTATACGTCCGCTCTAACGGTATGGGAATTGTCGCAGAGGTCTATTTTGTAATAAAAATCATTCGCACACTTCACCTTTGAATCTTAATGTTGTATTTATAATGCAACTTATGAAAAAGGAGACAGGCAAATGAGCACGACTGAAAAAGCGGGCCATACATTTTTAGCCAGCCTGGGTAAAACCCGTCTACGCCCAGGCGGAATTGAAGCAACTGACTGGTTGTTCAACCAGTCACAACTGACGCCTGATTGCCAGGTACTTGAGGTGGCATGCAATATGGCGACGACGGCGATAGAGCTGGTTCAGCGCTTTGGCTGTACGGTTTATGCCATTGATATGGATAAGGACGCGCTCGCCAGAGCGAGAAGTAATGTGGCTGTTCATGGGCTGGAAAATCACATCCATGTAATGGCTGCTAACGCGAGCACTCTCCCTTTTGCTGATAACAGTTTTGACGTTGTGATTAACGAAGCCATGTTGACAATGTATGCCGACAAAGCCAAGGCGAAGCTGATTGCGGAATACCATCGGGTGCTGAAACCCGGGGGACGGTTATTAACTCACGATATTATGTTCACCAGCCAAAAACTGGGTGAGGGCGATCAAAGTCAGCTAATGCAGGTGGTGAAGTCAAACGTAAGCCCGATGACCCGGCAGGGCTGGAGTGAACTCTTCCTGAATGCCGGGTTTGAGCATGTTATGCAGAAAAATGGCGAAATGTCGTTAATGTCGCCTCGCGGATTAATTCGTGATGAGGGGTTAGGTGGCGCACTCAAAATTGCATTTAACGGCTTACGTACGCATGAAAATCGGCGTCGGTTCCTTAAAATGTTTCGCTTTTTTAAATCCCAGCGACATCAATTAAATTACATCGCTTGCTGTTCGGTGAAGGGAAAATAAAAACAGGCCAGAACGTATGTTCTGGCCTGTTAGCGATATCTAATTATTGCTGGTGGTACTCTGCTTATGGAACAACTCGCGGAATACCGGGTAAATATCATCCTGGTCACGAATATGTTGCATAGCAAAGTTTTCAAAGGTCGATTGCAAATGTTCGTACTCACGCCATAAGGTTTGGTGCGCACGACGGGTGATTTCGATATAGCTATAATATCGCACCACCGGCAGCAGCTTTTTCGCCAGAATCTCATGGCACAGCGGCGAATCATCAGCCCAGTTATCTCCATCCGATGCCTGCGCCGCGTAGATATTCCATTGGGCAGGATCGTAGCGGTCTTTCACCACTTCATCCATCAATTTTAGGGCGCTGGAGACAATCGTCCCCCCGGTTTCCTGAGAGTAGAAGAACTCGTGCTCATCTACCTCTTTCGCCTGAGTGTGGTGGCGAATATAGACCACTTCTACGTTCTTGTAAGTCCGGCTTAAAAAAAGATACAGCAGAATATAAAAACGCTTTGCCATATCTTTTGTCGACTGGTCCATTGAACCGGAGACATCCATCAGGCAGAACATAACCGCCTGGCTGGAGGGATCGGGGCGTTTTTCATAATTCTTGTAACGTAAATCAAAGGTATCGATAAACGGTACGCGTTCGATTTTTGCCCGTAGTTCGGCAATCTCTTTACGTAATCGTTCTTCTTCCAGCAGCTGAACGGGTTCACTTTTGGTGATGGTCTCCAGATCGGCTTCAAGGGCGTGTAACTCCCGACGCTTACCCGCTGTCATTGCCGTACGGCGCGCCAGTGAGTTTTGCAGGGATCGCACCACGCTGATGTTGGCTGGCACACCATTAGAGGTAAAACCTGCACGATGCGTTTTGTACTCCGTTAACTGACGCTGCTGATTTTGCTTCAGATTAGGGAGGGCCAAATCCTCAAAGAGCAGATCCAGATATTCATCTTTAGAAATCTGAAACACGAACTCATCCTGGCCCTCTCCATCCTGGCTGGCCTGGCCTTGTCCGCTGCCAGAACCACCGCCGCCGCCCTGAGGACGTTCAATACGGTCATTCTGGACAAAATGGTCGTTACCCGGATGTACACGATGGCGCAGCCCCCCGCGCCCCTGATGAAACATCGGTTCGCTAATATCATCGGTCGGGATAGAGACAGATTCGCCACTATCGACATCAGTCACCGAACGCTTGTTAATGGCCTCGGAGATAGACTGCTTAATTTGCGATTTATAACGGCGTAAGAAGCGCTGACGGTTAACCGTGCTCTTGTTTTTGCCGTTAAGACGCCGGTCAATAAACCAGGTCATAAGCTCCTCCCGTGCTGCCAACTTTTCGCAGTGTGCATAGTGCCGGAAGTCGCTTACGCGCGTCCGGCCTACGCTGCATGTTTTTGTAGGCCCGGTAAGTGCAGGCACCACCGGGCATTTGCATCACGATGATTTACGCACGCGCAAATACCATTCGCACAATAAACGCACCTGTTTACGCGTGTAGCCTTTTTCCATCATACGGTCGACAAAATCGTCGTGCTTTTTCTGCTCGTCAGTCGAGGTTTTAGCGTTAAAGGATATGACCGGCAGCAGTTCCTCGGTATTCGAGAACATTTTTTTCTCGATAACCGTGCGCAGTTTTTCGTAACTGGTCCAGTTTGGATTGCGACCGCTGTTATTCGCTCTGGCGCGCAGAACGAAGTTGACGATCTCGTTACGGAAATCTTTCGGGTTACTGATGCCTGCTGGCTTCTCAATTTTCTCCAGCTCTGAGTTGAGCGACTCACGGTCAAACAGTTGGCCAGTATCCGGATCGCGATACTCTTGATCCTGAATCCAGAAGTCCGCATAGGTGACATAACGGTCAAAAATGTTCTGCCCGTATTCGGAATAGGATTCCAGATAAGCCGTCTGGATCTCTTTGCCAATAAATTCGGCGTATTTCGGGATCAGATAGCCTTTCAGGAACTCCAGATAACGTTCTGACTGCTCCTGCGGGAACTGTTCGCGCTCGATTTGCTGTTCAAGAACATAGAACAGGTGTACCGGGTTGGCCGCCACTTCGGCGTGGTCAAAGTTAAACACGCGGGAGAGGATCTTAAACGCAAAACGCGTGGACAGGCCGTTCATGCCCTCATCAACCCCGGCGTAATCCCGATATTCCTGGTAGGATTTCGCTTTTGGATCGGTATCTTTCAGACTTTCGCCATCGTAAACACGCATCTTCGAGTAAATGCTCGAGTTTTCCGGTTCTTTCAGGCGCGAAAGAATAGTAAAGCGAGAGAGCGTTTCCAGCGTGCCTGGTGCGCAAGGCGCGTGGGTCAACTCACTGTGGTTAAGCAATTTCTCGTAGATCTTGATCTCTTCGGAAATGCGTAAGCAATACGGTACCTTCACGATGTAAACACGGTCGAGGAAGGCTTCGTTATTCTTGTTATTGCGGAACGTTACCCATTCGGATTCGTTCGAGTGCGCAAGAATGATGCCGTTAAACGGCAGGGCAGAGATACCTTCTGTGCCGTTGTAGTTTCCTTCCTGAGTCGCGGTCAACAGAGGATGCAGCACTTTAATCGGTGCTTTAAACATCTCAACGAATTCCATGATCCCCTGGTTAGAACGGCACAGTGCGCCTGAGTAACCGTAGGCATCAGGATCGTTTTGGGCGTGGTGTTCGAGTTTACGAATATCCACTTTCCCGACCAGGGCGGAGATATCCTGGTTATTTTCGTCGCCAGGTTCTGTTTTGGCGATAGCAATTTGCTCCAGAATAGACGGCCAGACTTTGACGACGCGGAATTTAGTAATGTCCCCGCCGAAATCATGTAAACGTTTTGCCGCCCATGGCGACATGATCGTACCGAGATAGCGACGCGGGATCCCATACTCTTTTTCCAGGATCTGGGCATCTTCCTGTGGATTAAACAGGCATAACGGATGGTCGTTGACCGGACTCCGCTCGCCGTTAGCACTCAGGACATAAATCGGTACTCTTTGCATCAGCGATTTCAGCCGCTCGGCAAGAGACGATTTCCCACCCCCAACAGGCCCCAACAGATACAAAATCTGTTTCTTCTCTTCCAGCCCCTGAGCCGCGTGTTTCAGATAAGAGACAATCTGTTCAATCGCGTCTTCCATGCCGTAAAACTCTTCAAACGCGGGATAACGAGCGATCACCCGGTTAGAAAAGAGTCGAGAAAGTCGAGGTTCATGGGCAGTATCGACCATGACAGGCTCACCAATAGCCATTAATAGCCGCTCTGCCGCGTTGGCATAAGCACTGCGATCTTGCCGACAAGTGGTAAGAAACTCCTGCAGCGTGAACTCTTCGTCCTTGGCAGCTTCATAACGCTGGCGATAGTGATCGAATATATTCATGGTATGCCGTCCTTTCGTTTTTTAGCACATGTTAAGAGCCGTTCATATGAATAGTAGAGGCCCCTGAAGAGGTAAACTGAACGACGTCGCTGCTGAAGAAATAAGCAACTCTCATGCCATTTTGGTGGTCAGGAGATCAACGTATTCGGTGATACACCTTCTAAAATTAAGCGTAGATGGCATTTGCAAAACTTGCCTGTGTGCGCAAACGAATTTCAATGGCATATCAATAACTCATCAGCAAAAAAAGCACATCTTATGTAAAGAAATAGGGTTGGATTCATGCGGTATTCATCGTTCTGCAAGCAAAATGTCATCACTCGCAGAGAAATTAGGGGGTTACATTACGTGGCTAATACGTAAAATAGTTGGGCTGTAACGTAATGACGGTTACACTTCTGTTGCTATACATTTGAATAAGGAATTATGGATTGTGACCAAACTCAAACTTCTGGCACTTGGCGTGCTTATCGCCACTTCCTCTGTTGCGCAAGCAGAAAGCAACCTGACGCTGGGCGCAGGCGTTGGTGTGGTTGAACACCCCTACAAAGATTATGATACTGACGTTTATCCCGTTCCTGTCGTGACCTACGAAAGCGAGAACTTCTGGTTCCGTGGTCTGGGCGGTGGCTACTACCTGTGGAATGACAACACAGATAAATTATCAGTCATGGCGTACTGGTCGCCAATGTACTTTAAGCCGGGCGACAGCGATGACAGCCGCCTGCGCAGCCTTGATAAGCGTAAGAGCACCATGATGGCTGGTCTGTCTTACGTTCACAATACGCAATATGGTTTCCTGCGCACCAGCCTGGCGGGAGACACGCTGGACAACAGTAATGGTATCGTATGGGATCTGGCGTGGTTGTACCGTTACACCAACGGTGGTCTGACGCTGACACCAGGTATTGGTGTTGAGTGGAACAGCGAAAACCAGAACGATTACTACTACGGTGTATCGCGTCACGAATCTTCCCGCAGTGGTTTGCGCAGCTACGATCCTAACAGCAGCTGGAACCCGTACCTTGAATTAAGCGCAAACTACAATTTCCTTGGCGACTGGAGCATGTACGCCACTGCGCGTTATACCCGTCTGTCTGATGAAATTACCGACAGCCCGATGGTGGACAAATCCTGGACGGGTCTGATCTCAACCGGTATTACTTATAAATTCTGATTTCACTAAATGAAGAACAGATGATTACATGGAAGCCCGCAGAAATGCGGGCTTTCTGTTTTATCACCATGGGTAAGCTCCGATACTTATTTTTAAACGAGGAAAGTTGTCTTTTATTCACTGCGCGTGAATCACACTATTAACGCATATTCTGTATCTGGCTGCAGACATCTTGTCACTCATGATCCGCGTAAAAATCAGTCCAAACTATGATGGTGCAATTTGTGCACCATTACAGGACACACCCGCGTTGTTTTGCTTTACTGTGGTGCATAAACACAGGAGGGGGTGATGACAAACAAGCAGGTGATTTTTGCTCAGCAGATTGCGCTTCCGGCTATCGGGCAGGGTACATGGTATATGGGCGAGAATGCCAGCCGCCGTCGTGATGAAGTAAATGCGCTGCGGGCAGGGCTGGATCTTGGTTTACAGCTTATTGATACGGCCGAAATGTACGCTGATGGTGCAGCGGAAGAAATCGTTGGCGAGGCATTGACGGGGCGACGCGAACATGCGTTTTTAGTGTCAAAAGTTTACCCATGGAATGCGGGCGGCCAAAAAATGATTGCGGCCTGTGAAGGGAGTCTGCGTCGGCTGAACACTGACTATCTGGATCTCTATTTATTGCACTGGATGGGGGATTACTCATTTGAAGAGACCGTGAGTGCAATGGAAACATTGATTGCGCAGGGGAAAATCCGTCGCTGGGGAGTCTCTAATCTAGATTACGATGACATGCAGGCGTTATGGCAGGTTACGGGTGGGCAACAGTGTGCCACTAATCAGGTGCTGTATCATGTGGCATCGCGGGGTATTGAGTATGATTTACTCCCCTGGTGTCAGCAACAGCAGATGCCGGTCATGGCCTACAGCCCGCTGGCCCAGGCAGGGCGTTTACGCAGTGATGTGCTCACGAACACCGTGGTTAACGATATCGCGAGAGCTCGCAATGTCAGCGCCGCTCAGATTTTGCTGGCGTGGGTTATTCGTCATCAGGGGGTAATGGCGATTCCAAAAGCGGCAAACGTGGCACATGTGGAGCAGAATGCAGCCGCGCTCGCGATTACGCTGTCCGCCGACGAGCTGAAATTGCTGGATAAGGCATATCCTGCCCCGAAAGGTAAAACTGCGTTGGATATGGCCTGATTTTACCGGATGGTTGTCCGCACACTTTTTCGGTCAATCATCCGGTATTAATTATCGCTTATCGTTTAGCAACACGAATAGTTTGCGCCAGACGAGAAGGTTTCTCTGCCGTTGTTTTCTGCGTTTCGGTGGCGTAAGCAGTTTCTACGCAAACAAACGTTTTGTAACCATCATCCGGCATATCTCCCATGCTGACAGACAGCGCCGGGCCTGGGTTCCAGCCGACTACATTCAGATGGTGGTGATGCACAACGTCGATATTGCGGTTCAGTGAATCATCGTGAATGACGCTGCATGCTTCCGGGTTCAGATACACACGATCGGTACGGTCCGGGAACGTCTGGATACCATCAGCCAGTACATCTTCTTTTGCATCGTTAACTTTATCGATCAGGCGGTCGCCAAGGCCACTTACTTTCACCGCTGCGATATCTCCTACATTAAAGTAGGTGTGGAGTGCAGAAGTGGTTTCAAACTCACCATGGGCTTCCAGCTCGATCTCACAGGTTTTACCCACTTTGAAGCGTGCTAACAGCGTAAACTCATGCGGCCAAAGCTGACGCGTTTCAGCATTGCTTTGCAATTCAAATGTCAGAACAGCGCCGTTGTCATCTTCATTGTGCGCTTTCAGCGTCCAGGGCAGGTTACGGGCAAAGCCGTGAGAAGGTAGACCCTGCTGGGCAGCCGGACCGAACCACGGCCAGCAAATTGGAACACCGCCACGCAATGCGACGCCCGTCTTAAACGGTGTGTTGTTGCTGAGCCAGAGGACTTCTTCTTCGCCGTTTGGTTTCCAGGAGAGGAGATGAGCGCCCTGCAGCGCGAAAGAGGCTTTAACCTGCGGGTGATCGACAACAATGATTTCAAGATCATCAAGCTGGCGACGAGAGAGGACAGGGGTAATTTGCTCGATTACCGGAAGTGCAAAAATTTTATTAATCATTACGCAATCCTTTTTTACCCTGAATAATTCGAATTACAGGAAGTGGCAAGTGAACGACAAATTCGTCAGGAACGAATTTGAACAACCGAAGGCAACCTTCGGCCAGGACATGAATGCCCCTGATTCATCCCGATGAGCTTACTGTTGTAAGCGAACAGGGGGAGATAACGTAGCCAACACACCTGCAAGTTGAAGTATGGCGGGTATATCTTCAGGCAAAAAAAAGAGCGACCTGAGTCGCTCTTACAGATTACTGTCTCATCTCAACTTATTTGGAGATGTGAGCAATCAGATCCAGAACCTTGTTGGAGTAACCGGTTTCGTTGTCGTACCAGGATACCAGTTTCACGAAGTTGTCGTTCAGTGCGATACCAGCTTTAGCATCGAACACAGAAGTGCAAACTTCACCGTTGAAATCGGTAGAAACAACGTCGTCTTCGGTGTAACCCAGAACGCCTTTCATCGGGCCTTCGGAAGCAGCTTTGATTGCTTTCTTAATTTCTTCGTAAGAAGCAGCTTTTTCCAGACGTACGGTCAGGTCAACAACGGATACGTTCGGAGTAGGAACGCGGAACGCCATACCAGTCAGTTTGCCATTCAGTTCTGGCAGTACTTTACCTACAGCTTTAGCAGCGCCGGTAGAGGACGGGATGATGTTCTGAGCTGCGCCACGGCCGCCGCGCCAGTCTTTGTGAGACGGGCCATCAACGGTTTTCTGAGTAGCGGTGGTTGCGTGAACGGTAGTCATCAGACCTTCGATAATGCCGAAGTTGTCGTTGATAACTTTAGCCAGCGGAGCCAGGCAGTTAGTGGTGCAGGATGCGTTAGAAACGATGTCCTGACCTTCGTATTTGTCAAAGTTAGCGCCTTTAACAAACATCGGAGTGTTATCTTTGGACGGACCAGTCAGAACCACTTTTTTCGCGCCAGCAGTGATGTGCTTACGAGCGGTTTCGTCTGTCAGGAACAGGCCAGTAGCTTCAGCTACTACGTCAACACCAACTTCGTCCCATTTCAGGTTAGCCGGATCACGTTCAGCGGTAACACGGATTTTTTTACCGTTTACGATCAGATGACCGTCTTTCACTTCAACGGAACCGTTGAAACGGCCGTGAGTGGAGTCATATTTCAGCATGTAAGCCATGTAGTCAGCGTCTAACAGGTCGTTGATTGCAACGATCTCGATGTCAGAGCGTTCTTGAGCAGCACGGAAAACAATGCGACCGATACGGCCAAAACCGTTGATACCTACTTTGATAGTCATATATTCCACCAGCTATTTGTTAGTGAATAAAAGGTTGCCTGTAAAATTACAAAAACCTTACGCAGCGTCAAGCGGAATCGTGTCAATCATTGCGACAAATCAATCTGCTGCCTAAGCTTTGCGCAACTGACTCGCCTCACTCTTCCTTTGGGCTTGAAACCACATGGGGGCGGCGGCCCGAATTTTAAAGGGCAATCAAGATAAAAACGTGATTGTGATCACGATTAACAGGCTGCCATTTCGCAAGTATCAAGTTTAGAACAAAAGTTCGCACTACGGTGTTAATGTTTTGTTAGAATCTGTCTCGCGATGTGAGTATAGATAAAGTGAGATGTGAGCAAATGGCTAATCAACCTTCTCCAGAAGAACTGAAAAAAAATTTGTCCGAAATGCAGTTCTACGTGACGCAAAATCATGGGACAGAACCGCCATTTACCGGGCGTCTGCTGCACAATAAACGTGATGGCATCTACCATTGCCTGATCTGCGACAAACCGCTGTTTCGTTCAGATACTAAATACGATTCCGGCTGCGGCTGGCCCAGTTTTTACGAGCCTGTTAGCGAAGAGGCCATTCGTTACATAAAAGATACGTCACACGGTATGCAGCGCATCGAAATCCGCTGCGGAAACTGTGATGCACACCTCGGACATGTCTTCCCTGATGGTCCAAAACCTACCGGGGAACGTTACTGCGTAAATTCGGCGTCTTTGAACTTCACCGATGATGAAAATGGTGAACAAATCAAAGGCTGAGGAAACGATTCAGCAAATTATTCTACGGGAATGGATTTAACATGAATCTTGATGAGATGATCAACAGCATGACGCCGGAAGTGTATCAGCGCTTATCTACTGCCGTTGAGCTGGGAAAATGGCCGGATGGCGTCGCGCTGACGGCAGAACAAAAAGAGAACAGTTTGCAGTTGGTGATGCTATGGCAGGCACGTCACAATGTTGATGCGCAACATATGACTATCGACACGAAGGGTGAGATGGTGATGAAGAGTAAGCAACAGCTGAAAGTTGAGTTTGGTATTACGCCAGAGCCCATTGCGACGTTCAAATCCTGAGTCACAGGCCCGGTAGCACATCACGCCGGGCCTGCTGTATTTGTTATTTCTTGTTCATCATCGCTTTAAGATCGGCAAACGGGTTATATTTCGCCTCGCCAACCGCTTTTTGCGCATCTTCACCCGCAACCACCGTTGAACCATACTGGTCCGCTTCCGTATATTTGGAATGCTCATGATCGTGGCAATACAGGCACAACATCTCCCAGTTGCTACCATCTTCCGGGTTATTGGAGTGATCGTGATCGATATGGTGCACTGTCAATTCACGCAGGTTGGAATAGACAAACTCACGGGAACAGCGTCCGCAAACCCAGGGGAAGAGTTTAAGTGCCTTTTCCCGGTATCCGACTTCCAGACGGGCATAATTTTTAGGGATAAAAGCCATAACGCTTCATGCCTCCTGTAGAAAATAAAAAGCCGCACCAGAGCAGCCTGGTGCAGCGGATTGTGATAATCATAACCTATTGTGCCAGGCGTTGGGATCAGTGTTTAATCCCTAACGACTCGGCCAGCTGCTTCGCTAACTGATTTTTATCATCTGCGCCGTACTCCCAGAACATTGCCCCTCCCAACCCCTTGCTCTTGATATAGTCCGCTTTGATGGCGACCGAACGCGGGTTTTCAAAAGAGAGGGCGAAAAGTGCTTTACCGTTGGCAGACTGTACTGACAACCACGGCACTTTGGCCTCATCATCCCAATGCTGACTAAAGCGCTTTTGTGGATCGTTGATTAACTTAGCCACGATATCGTTGTACTTCACATAGGTATCTTTGCTCAGATCAACCCCCAACGATTTGAACAACTCAATGTGTTGTGGTTCGAAGTAGGGCTGGGTTGCCGGATTTTTCTGGGCATCAGGTTTGCTCCAGTCAATACCAGGTTCGATGGCGCGTTTTGGTACCCGGCCGTAGAAGCCAATCCCGAGATTCATCTGACCTGGTTTTAATCCTGCGGCGAGATAGTTATTGACCACAAAATCGGCGCTGTATTTATCTGCTGCAGCCACCGTTGGCCACTGGGTCGAATCATACAGGTTTGAGTTGAAGTACTGAGTACCGTAAGCCATGTCGTAGGTCATCAGGTTGATATAATCGAGCAACGGGGCAATCGCTTTCACATCTACCCAGCTTTTCGGACTTTCAGCGTTCGCTCCAACGGCGATAGTGACCAGCTTATTATGGCCAAATGTGGCGCGTAGCTCTTTCAGTAACGCGGTAAAGTTATCGCGGTCAGCCGGTTGGCTTTCGACCAGCCCCCATGCGCCGTTGACCGGATATTCCCAGTCGAGATCGATGCCATCCAGGCCATATTTCTCAACAATCGCCTGTGCAGACTGAATAAACACCGTGCGGGATTCCTGCGTAGCCGCCGCGCCAGAAAATCCGCGCGCCCCCCAACCCCCAACAGAAAGCAGAACTTTAAGGTTTGGGTTTTGCTTGCGTAGCACCGGAATTTTTTGCAAATCAGCCTGTACTTTTTCTGACAGCCAAATCTGGTGTAGCTTGCTGGCGTCTTTCAGGGCGTCATTGGTTTCGTCTTTTTCATTGTTGTAGACAAGACCAAACGAATAGTTGAGATGGGTTATCTGGCGGACATCCAGCTTATTGATATCACCGCCAGGGCCGGCAGTAACATCGCCACCGCCGTTAAAGTAGCCGACAGACATCAGAGAGTTTGCGGAAACAACGCTTGCACAAAGCAGGGGTAATGCTGCCAACAAAGACAATAGTTTCATCGGTGTTCCTCTTTGACATTTAAAAAAGCAAACACGCCACGCCAGTGGGTGGCGAAAAAAACAGCTCTTGCAGACTAACAGTTTAAAAAAAGGAAAAATGCGAAGCTGTTCACGCCATGCTGGCGAAGCGGCGAAAGCGATGTGTCGGGTCTCGCGGGGATACCAGAGAAGGCCGAGAGGGGAAGTTAACAGGGGACCTGGTGACGACATAAGTTCCGCCACCAGGCATGGTTTAACGCTGGGTTTCTTCCCAGTCTGTCAGCGTGTACAGCGTTGCACCCGCTGCCGCCATTTCCATAAAAGCATGCGCGCTATCTTGCGGCTGAATGTTCACACCACGACAGCCATCAGTAATGACGTTGACGGTATAGCCAAGATCCAGCGCATCAAGAACAGTAAATTTAACGCAATAATCAGTTGCCAGGCCCATGATGATGAGTTCAGCAATACGATTCTCCAGTAGCCACGCATTCAGCGCAGTTGCCTGTCGACGGCCGTTATCAAAAAACGCGCTGTAGCTGTCGACCAGCGGGTTCTCGCCCTTACAAAAGGTCTTATTAATTGCGAGTTGGTTCAGCAACGGATGCAGGGCTGCACCCTCAGTGTTCTGAACACAGTGATCCGGCCAGAATGTCTGCGGCAGACCGTCAAGTTGTCCCTGACTGTAAGGCGTGACATGATGCTGGCTGGCAAAACTACCGTGATTTGCCGGGTGCCAGTCCAGACTGGCAACTATCACGTCACCACGCGATGTACACCAGTCAATAAGACGATTGGCGACATCCACGGTGCTATCTCCCTCAGGGACGGCGAGAGCACCGCCTGCACAAAAGTCGTTTTGTAAGTCAACCAGCAGTAATGCTCTGGCCATTATCGTTTACTCCTCTATTCGTCCGGCGTGAGCTCACCACGCAGGTTTTGCGTCATCGCCGTGCGAATGGCCTGCGTATCCAGCCCCTGGCTCAGCAAGTAATGCAGCTTGGTGAGCGTTGCTTCAACGGTCATATCCGCGCCACCAATAACCCCGGCATGCGCCAGCGCATTCCCCGTTGCGTAACCGCCCATGTTCACCTTGCCGGACATACACTGGGTGAGGTTAACCACCACAATGCCACGCGAGCTCGCATCTTCAAGCTCTTTCAGGAACTCTTTATTTTGCGGCGCATTGCCCACACCGTAGGAGCGAAGAATTAATGCTTTTACCGGCTGGCGCAGGAAATTGCGCACCACGTCAGCGGAAATGCCAGGGTAAATAGTGACGACGCCAATCGGCTGCGGGGTGATAGGGTGAACAATCAGTTCGCCTGCCCCGTGTGGCGCTGGTGGCGTTCCCAGGCGGCGGATATGGATCCCGGCTTCCAGCAACGGGGCAAGGTTTGGTGAGGCGAAGGCGTCAAAACCGTCGGCATGGGCTTTGGTTGTACGGTTACCGCGAAACAGTCGATTGTTGAAAAACAGGGTAACTTCGTTGATGGGGTAATTCGCTGCGACGTATAGCGCATTCAGCAAATTGATTTGTCCGTCAGAACGAAGCTCTGCCAGCGGTATTTGTGACCCTGTCACAATTACCGGTTTACCCAGATTCTCCAGCATAAAAGAGAGCGCTGAGGCAGTAAACGCCATGGTGTCGGTGCCATGAAGGATCACAAAACCATCGTAATCGTCGTAGTGCGTTTTAATGTCTTCAGCAATATGCTGCCAGTCTTCTGGCGTCATATCGGATGAATCCATCAGCGGGACGTATTCGTGGATAGTGAAATCAGGCATCTCGGGTCGGTGGAATTCAGGCATCAATGCCAGTTGGCGCTGAAGATGGCCGGAGACCGGAATATAACCTTGTTCTGAGCGCTGCATACCAATAGTACCGCCGGTATAGGCAACGTAAATCGATTTCTTCTGCATGACTTTTTCTTCTGTCTCAAAGAAAAACCCCTCTTCATCCCGAAGAGGGGTCAAGAGTTAGCGAACGTTGGCGCAGGTCAGACAAAACGCATAACGGTTCTGCGGATCGTTAAACGCCGCCAGCTTATCGCCTTCGGCTTTTACCGCACTGGCAGCAGAGGCCAGCGGTGCCGGAAGCATTGCCTGGATGGCTTGTGGCAGCATGGCGCGAACTGAACCCGACATACTGTCCATAACCATATCGACGAATGTCGGTTCGTCCTGATAATACTCAATGTGCCATTGTTTCAGTTTGGCAAGCTCTGCCGCTTTTGTCACCGCATCGTCAAAGTCGCCCAGACTGTCCACCAGACCGTTAGCTTTCGCATCCTGACCGGTCCAGACGTGGCCCTGAGCAATCTTATCAATCTGCTCTGGCGTAGTCTTACGTGCATCCGCAACCAGCGTGATAAAGCGCTTATAGCCATTCTCAATGCTCAGTTGCATCATCTGCTGGACTTCTGGCGGTAACGCTTTGGTGATAGAAATATCAGCCAGCGGCGAGGTTGAAACGCCATCAGTATGGATGCCAATGGAATCCAGGCTGTTTTCAACGGTGTTGATAACGCCAAAAATACCGATTGAACCAGTCAGAGTACTGGGGTTCGCCACAATGTAGCTTGCCGGTGTGGAGATCCAGTAACCCCCTGAAGCCGCCATACCGCCCATAGAAACGACCACCGGTTTACCCGCAGCCTTAGCTGCAGCCAGTTCAGAGCGAATCACTTCAGAGGCGCTGACGCTACCGCCAGGACTGTTAACGCGCAGAACAATCGCTTTCACTTTTGGATCGAGGCGTGCTTCACGGATCTGTGCGGCAGTGGTGTCGCCGCCTACGTTCCCTGGTGTTTCTTCCCCGTCCATAATTGCGCCATTGGCGAAGACCACGCCTATGCTGTCGCCGGTCTCAGCCGGGGTTTTCAGCGAGTAATCGTAATAGCTGACGGCGCGGTAATTTTTGTCCGCTTTGCTCCAGCCAAACTGTTTAGTCAGCAGTTTTTCGACTTCGGCGCTGGAGGCGAGGGCGTCGACAAGTTTGTTATCGAGGGCATACTTCGCGGTATCGCCATCCACTTTCGTCAGATCGTCCAGCATCGCCTGCGCGCCCGGGAACACCTGCTGGGCCGGGATCTGGCGATTGGCCGCAACGGTGTCGAGATAGTTTTGCCATAACTCGCCAATCCAGCGGCTGTCGGCTTCACGTGCGGCCGGGGACATATCGTCACGAATAAACGGCTCAACGGCGGATTTATAGGTCCCGACACGGAATACGTGGGTGGAGACTTTCAGCTTATCCAGCAGTGACTTGTAATACAGGCCATTGGTAGCAAAGCCGTGCAAGTCAACCGAACCTTGTGGGGAGAGCCAAATTTTGTTGGCAAAACTGGCGAGGTAATACTGACCCTGGCTGAAGTTATCGCCGATGGCAAAAACGGGTTTCCCGCTGTCGCGGAATTCACGCAGCGCTTTACCGATGTACTGCATGGAAGGCTGATCGGCCCCGGCAAAGTTTTTCAAATCCATTACGATGCCGGTAATGTTGCGGTCATCTTTCGCCTGGCGAATGGTATTCACGATGTCGAACAGAGAGTTTTCCTGTAGACGATCCGAGCTGGCGCCAAACAGCTGGCGACCAATGACGCTTAAGCGACTGGTACTTGAGGGCTTGTCGACAATCACCCCTGAGATATCGAGCAGCAATGCGCCACGTCCGGCCTGTTCGCTGGTATTAGTGCTACTGACCTGCATCCAGATACCGACGCCAACCAGCACCAGAAAGATAAAGAACAGGTTAAGCACAAATTCACGGACGAAATTCAGTAATCGCCACGTCCATTTAAAAAATCCGGCAATGAATCGCCACAGGGTTCGCATGTATTCTCCCTACAGATTAACAACACGCCTCCCCGTTAGATGGGAGAAAGGCGTTAAGATGTGGCTATCGTAATGACCCGACAGGCACTTGTCAGCAGGAATCACCGCCTGTGCTGTAACAAAATCCACTCACGTGTTAATTTTGTGAACAAATTTCATTGTTGGAGTTAAGCAAATGGATGCACTCGAATTACTTTTAACTCGTCGTAGCGCTTCTCGCCTTGTCGAACCGGCCCCGACGGGGGAGCAGTTACAAAACATTCTGCGGGCGGGGATGCGTGCGCCTGACCACAAATCTTTGCAGCCATGGCGTTTTTTTGTGATAGAAGGCGATGGTCGCGAGCGTTTTAGCGTTGCGCTGGAAAAAGGTGCGATTGCCGCACAGGGTGACGAAAAAGCGGTAGAAAAAGCGCGTAGCGCGCCGTTTCGTGCACCGCTAATTATTGCAGTAGTGGCAAAATGCGAAGAAAACGGCAAGGTTCCTCTCTGGGAGCAGGAAATGTCAGCCGGTTGTGCGGTAATGGCTATGCAGATGGCGGCGATTGCACAAGGCTTTGGCGGGATCTGGCGTAGCGGTGCGTTAACGGAAAGCGCGGAAGTGCGTGAGGCTTTTGACTGTCGACCACAGGATAAAATTGTTGGTTTCCTCTATCTGGGTACACCGCAGCTAAAAGCTTCCACCTCGATTAGCCTTGCCGATCCGACCTCATTCGTCCGTTATTTCTGATATCAACGGCAAAACTGTCTGGATTATGAGCAAAGACACCCTAATTCAGACAGTCACTCTTACCACATCATGGAATGAGCGCTACCATATCCGGATTGCAATGACAGGAGATGTCCATGAGCGAGCAAGCTATTCGTTTAACGCAATACAGCCACGGAGCCGGTTGCGGTTGTAAAATTTCCCCCAAAGTGCTGGAAACCATCCTGCACAGTGAGCAGGCGAAGTTCGTCGATCCGAACTTACTCGTGGGTAATGAAACCCGCGATGATGCAGCAGTGTACGATCTGGGAAATGGCACCAGCGTTATCAGTACCACCGATTTCTTTATGCCGATTGTCGATAATCCGTTTGATTTTGGCCGTATCGCTGCGACCAACGCTATCAGCGATATCTTCGCGATGGGCGGCAAACCGATTATGGCAATCGCTATTCTGGGCTGGCCTCTCGATAAGCTGGCACCGGAAATTGCCCGTGAAGTCACCGAAGGCGGACGCTTCGCCTGTCGTCAGGCGGGTATTGCCCTGGCGGGCGGTCACTCTATTGATGCTCCGGAGCCGATTTTTGGTCTTGCGGTTACAGGCGTCGTTCCTACCGAACGCGTGAAGAAAAACAGCACCGCCGAGGCGGGATGCAAACTGTTCCTCACCAAGCCTTTGGGAATTGGTGTGCTGACTACCGCAGAGAAAAAATCGCTGCTCAAGCCTGAACATATTGGGCTGGCAACGGAAGTGATGTGTCGCATGAACGTCGCGGGTGCAGCGTTTGCGGATATTGAGGGCGTGAAAGCCATGACCGACGTGACCGGTTTTGGTCTGCTGGGACATCTGAGTGAGATGTGTCAGGGCGCGGGTATCCAGGCGCAGATCGTTTATCAGGACATTCCAAAGCTCCCTGGCGTTGAAGAATACATTGCGCAGGGCGCAGTACCGGGTGGTACGCAACGTAATTATGCCAGCTATGGGCATCTGATGGGCGAAATGCCGAAGTCGGTACGTGACCTGTTGTGCGATCCGCAAACTTCGGGTGGTTTGTTGCTGGCGGTAACGCCGGAGGCCGAAGCCGAAGTCAAGGCGGCGGCTGCGCAGTTCGGTATTGAACTCACTGCGATTGGTGAACTGGTGGAAGCTCGTGGCGGTCGCGCCATGGTTGAGATCCGTTAACTTGATGCGGTTGTTTATTGCCGAAAAACCGAGTCTGGCTCGCGCGATTGCAGATGTGCTACCTAAACCGCATCGCAAAGGTGATGGTTTTATTGAATGCGGAAATGGGCAAGTGGTGACCTGGTGCATCGGTCATCTGCTTGAACAGGCGCAGCCAGATGCCTATGACAGTCGCTATGCTCGCTGGAGTCTGGTCGACTTGCCGATTGTCCCGGAAAAGTGGCAGCTACAGCCGCGTCCCTCGGTGACCAAACAGCTCAACGTGATTAAGCGCTTTTTACATGAAGCAAGTGAAGTTATTCACGCGGGAGACCCCGATCGTGAAGGGCAACTGCTGGTGGATGAAGTGCTTGATTACCTGCAACTCGCCCCAGAGAAACGTCAGCAGGTACAACGTTGCCTGATCAACGATCTTAACCCACAGGCGGTAGAGCGGGCGATTTCCCGCCTGCGCGCTAACAGTGAGTTTATCCCGCTATGCGTGTCGGCGCTGGCGCGTGCGCGTGCGGACTGGCTGTATGGCATCAATATGACGCGAGCCTACACCATTCTTGGGCGTAACGCGGGCTATCAGGGGGTGCTCTCCGTTGGTCGCGTACAAACACCGGTTCTCGGACTGGTGGTTCGCCGTGATGAAGAGATTGAAAACTTCGTCGCAAAAGATTTCTTTGAAGTGAAAGCACATATCGTGACGCCTGCCGATGAGCGGTTCACCGCTATCTGGCAACCCAGCGAAGCGTGTGAGCCGTATCAGGATGAAGAAGGACGTTTGCTTCACCGCACGCTGGCAGAACACGTGGTAAATCGTATCAACGGCCAGCCTGCAATTGTCACCAGCTATAACGATAAACGGGAATCAGAATCCGCACCGTTGCCGTTTTCGTTATCGGCGTTGCAGATTGAAGCGGCTAAACGCTTCGGTTTAAGTGCGCAAAATGTGCTGGATATCTGCCAGAAACTGTACGAAACCCACAAGCTGATTACCTATCCACGTTCCGATAGCCGCTATCTGCCGGAAGAGCACTTTGCCGGACGTCATGCGGTAATGAACGCTATCAGCGTTCATGCGCCGGATTTGTTACCGCAGCCAGCGGTCAACCCCGATACGCGTAATCGCTGCTGGGACGATAAAAAGGTGGATGCGCACCACGCCATTATTCCCACAGCGCGCAGTTCATCCATCAATCTGAATGACAACGAAGCGAAGGTGTATAACCTGATTGCGCGTCAGTATCTGATGCAGTTCTGCGCAGATGCAGTATTCCGTAAGTGCGTCATTGAACTGGACATCGCGAAAGGGAAATTTGTTGCCAAAGCGCGTTTCCTCGCCGAAGCAGGATGGCGTACGTTGCTCGGCAACAAAGAACGCGATGAAGACAACGATGGCACGCCGCTGCCGGTAGTGGCAAAAGATGATGAGTTGCTGTGCGAAAAAGGCGAAGTCGTTGAACGCCAAACCCAGCCGCCGCGCCACTTTACCGATGCTACGTTGCTGTCGGCGATGACCGGGATTGCGCGGTTTGTGCAGGATAAAGATCTGAAAAAGATCCTTCGTGCAACCGACGGTTTAGGAACGGAAGCCACGCGCGCTGGGATTATTGAACTGCTGTTTAAGCGCGGATTTTTGGTGAAAAAGGGCCGTTATATACACTCAACGGACGCCGGAAAAGCGCTGTTCCATTCGCTTCCTGAAATGGCGACGCGCCCGGATATGACTGCGCACTGGGAGTCGATTCTGACACAAATCAGTGAAAAACAGTGTCGTTATCAGGATTTTATGCAGCCGCTGGTAGGGACGTTGTATCAGCTTATCGATCAGGCTAAACGTACGCCGGTGCGCCAGTTCCGCGGGATTACCGCTCCGGGTGGTGGTGAGAAGAAAAAGAGTGCGCCGCGCAAACGCTCGGCGAAAAAAAGCCCGCCATCAGTTGAGGCGGGCGGAGATACTGCGTAAGCCTGATGAGCTCAGCATCATCAGGCAGAAGGGGCAAGATCAGATAACACCCTGACCCAACATCGCGTCGGCAACTTTCACAAAGCCCGCGATGTTGGCACCGCGCACGTAGTTGGTTTGTTTGCTCTCGCCACCGTACTCGACGCAGGCATGGTGAATATCCAGCATGATGTGGTGCAGGCGCGCATCAACTTTCTCTGCTTTCCAGCCAAGACGCGCAGCGTTCTGAGCCATTTCCAGACCTGACGTCGCCACACCGCCAGCGTTGGCCGCTTTACCCGGTGCAAATAATACGCCCGATTCGAGGAACAGATCGGTTGCTTCGATTGTGGTCGGCATATTTGCGCCTTCAGCGACGGCTTTCACACCGTTAGCGATCAGCACGCGAGCGGCGTCGACATCAAGTTCGTTCTGTGTGGCGCACGGCAGAGCGATATCTACCGGCACAGACCACGGCTGCTTGCCTTCCAGATAAGTCAGACCAAATTCACGGGCGTAATCCGCCACGCGTCCGTCACGACTGTCTTTGATCGCGCACAGACGTGCCAGTTTTTCTTTGGTGAAGCCGCTTTCATCTACCACGGTGCCGCTGGAGTCAGAGGCAGTAACCACTCGAGCCCCGAACTCCATCGCTTTTTCAATGGCGAATTGCGCCACGTTACCGGAACCCGAGACGGCGACACGCATGCCTTCAAAACCCAGGCCATGACGTTTAAGCATGGCTTCGGTAAAGTACACCAGACCGTAACCGGTCGCTTCCGGGCGGATCAGGCTGCCGCCAAAGGAGAGACCTTTACCGGTAAAGACGCAGGCGCTGTTGTTGGACAGTTTTTTCATCATCCCGGCCATAAAGCCAACTTCACGACCGCCTACGCCTATATCGCCCGCAGGCACGTCGGTATCTGGCCCTAAGTGGCGGAACAGCTCGGTCATCAGTGCCTGGCAAAAACGCATCACTTCGCCTTCACTTTTGCCTTTTGGATCGAAATCGCTCCCGCCTTTACCACCGCCCATCGGCAGCGTGGTGAGGGCGTTTTTAAAGGTCTGCTCGAAGCCGAGGAATTTCAGGATCGACAGGTTTACCGACGGATGGAAACGCATGCCGCCTTTGTAAGGACCAATTGCAGAACTAAACTGCACGCGCCACGCACGGTTTACCTGTACCTGATTCCGATCGTCCAGCCAGACTACGCGGAACTGAATCACGCGCTCAGGCTCAACCAGACGTTCCAGCAATGACATTTGACGATAGCGCGGGTTTTGTTCAAGAAATGGCCACAGCGTGGTCATTACTTCACGAACGGCTTGCGCGAACTCCGTTTGATTCGGGTCGCGCTTTTGTACATGGTTGAGAAATGACTCCAGAGAACGTGTCTGATCCATAGATATAAAAACCTCTTATGTATTGATATGGTTATATTTTTGATATTTGTGTTAAGTGTTTTGCAGTTTTTGACTATACCATCAGCCATGTGACGAAACGCAAGAAAAAATTAACCCCGCTAAGGAAATTAATATTGCGGCGTGGGTCATAACCAAAAACGATGATGGAAGGGACTAAAGTTTCTGCCGGTATCTACCGTTATACTGAGCATTGATGTCAGTTTAAAAGGAAAGAGTATGCGCCGTCTTATTATGGCTGGAGTGCTGGTGATGTTATCCAGCGCGACACTGGCAAATCAGTTATATCGTCCGGATGTGCAAGTGAATGTTCCGCCAGAGGTGTTTAGCTCCAGCGGACAACGTGCACAACCCTGTAATCAGTGCTGTATTTATCAGGATCAGAATTACTCAGAAGGGGCGGTGATAAAAGCCGATGGTGTACTGTTACAGTGTCAGCGCGACGAGAAAACCATCAGCACGAATCCGCTTGTCTGGCGTCGCGTAAAAGGATAAACGCCTCCAACAACGGAATGTCAGCAGGCGCCAGCGGATAACGCAGCGCGTCCTCTGGCGTACACCAGACCAAATCCTGATGCTCATGAGCCTTCAGTTCGCCCTGATAAGCCGGAACATGCCAGGCATGCAGATGTATCAACCGGCCTGATACTTGGCGCTGATGGCTGGCAACGTATTGCCCAATGACTGCCTCGATACCCAGCTCCTCCCGCAGTTCACGAATCAGCGCCTGCGGTTGGCTTTCTCCTGGCTCAACCTTACCGCCGGCAAACTCCCACATTCCTGATTGGTCGGCATGCTCCGGGCGTTGAGCGAGTAAAATATTGCAATCATGTTCAATAATAGCGGCGACAACGTCGAGGGTTTTCATCATATTCATCAAGATTCAACATCAGAAGATGACATACTATCGCTATCTTTGTTTTATCTGAAGTATTCAGGAGTCACCGTTGAACGATCCTCAGTCGTGGGTAAAGCCGTTAACGCGTATCCCTTCCAGTTTAAAACCGCTTGTGGCCACACAGAAAAAACACTATGGCGATGTATTACATCCCACGCGATGGTGGGGGCGGGTGCCGTTTCTGTTCTGGTTGGTAGCGTTGTTTGTCGGATTTCTGGAGCGAAAACGCTCGCGATTAACGCCGGTGATGCGGGCGCTATTGATGACACGGGTTTCTCAGGCGTGCCACTGCGCTTTTTGCATTGATGCCAACAGTTTACGTCTCGCCGAACGTTGTGGCGCCCTGGATAAAGTGTTGCAGGTCGCAGACTGGCAAGCGTCAACGCTGTTCAGCGAAGAAGAGCGTGTGGCACTGGCCTATGCGGATGCGGTTACCGCCACGCCGCCACAGATTGATGATGGACTGAAGGCGCAAATGAAGCAGTATTTTACCGACGACACGATTACCGAAATGACTGCGCTAATCGCCTTTCAAAATCTCTCGGCGCGCTTCAATGCCGCGCTGGATATACCCTCACAAGGATTATGCGACAATTTGAAAGGACACCCGCATGCTTGACCGTCATCTTCACCCGCGATTAAAACCACTTCTGCACCAGTGCGTACGGGTTATTGATACACCCGCTATCACGCCGGATGGCCTGACGCTGGTCGGTTTCGCTATTGGCGTGCTGGCTTTGCCATTTCTGGCATCAGGCTGGTATCTGGCCGCGCTGGTGGCCATTGTGCTCAATCGTCTGTTTGATGGTCTGGATGGGGCGCTGGCGCGTCGCAGAGGATTAACCGATGCGGGGGGATTCCTCGACATTGCGCTCGACTTCCTGTTTTACGCCTTAGTACCGTTTGGCTTTATTCTGGCGGCACCGGAGCAAAATGCGCTGGCGGGTGGCTGGTTGCTATTTGCTTTTATTGGCACCGGCAGCAGTTTCCTGGCCTTTGCGGCACTGGCAGCGAAACACCAGATTGATAACCCTGGCTATGCACATAAATCATTTTATTATCTGGGTGGACTGACCGAAGGCACTGAGACAATTATGTTGTTTGTTCTGGGCTGCCTTTTCCCTGGATATTTTGCAGTGATGGCCTGGGTGTTTGGCGCGCTGTGCTGGATGACAACCTTTACGCGGATCTGGAGTGGCTACCTGACGCTGAAGTCACTTCAGCGTCAGGGCTAGCGAGAGGTTACTGACTGCTTTCCGGGCCGCGTTCACCGCTGGCGACCGGGTTTTTCGGATGGCTGCTCCACTCGTACCAGCCGCCGTCATAGACGGAGACGTTTTTCCAGCCCATCGCGCGGGCATACATAAACGTCTCAGAGGCGCGCCAGCCGGTGCCGCAATAGAAAGAGACCTGCTGATCCGGCAGGATATTCCACTGCTTCCACATTGCGGCGATGTCATCCGCGCTACGCATGGTGCCGTCCGGGTTATGGAAATCTTCCATATGCGTGGAGTCGCTCCCTGCGTGGCCCCAACGAGCGCCTGCAATCTCACCTTTTGGCTTAATGTAGCTGTATCCGCTGGTGGTGCCGACAAACTCTGGCCACGAGCGGATGCTGACCAGCGACGCGTCCTGGCGGTGCAGCAGGCCACGCGCCTGTTCCATATCCAGCATCAGCTGCGGTTGGGCAGGGATCGTTACGCCGAAATTCGGTTCTGGTTTCACCGTTGGCGCAGTACCGCGTTCAACCGGTAATCCTGCATCGGACCAGGTTTGCCAGCCACCGTCGAGCAGGCGAACGTCTTTTACACCCGCGTACAGCATGATTTGTGCGACACGTGCTGCGGCGTAAACATCGCGGCCATACAGAATGACCGTTGTGTCGTGGCGAATTCCATGTTTTGCCAGCATCGCTTTTAGCTGAGCGTCCGAGACTTTATTCCACAGCGGTTCGCTTTCGACTTCGTTAGTATCAATGTATCCGGCTCCCGGGATGTGGCTGAGCAGATAGAGTTTCGGCGCCCCCCAGGCGGCCTCGATCACTTTCCAGTCGCCAGCCGGTTTAGCTGTGACCTCTTTACCCTGTTGAAGGTCGTGCAGCCACTGCGGATAGACCAGTTGTTCGAAGTGCGGCAGGCGTTGCAGGCGAGCTGGATCCTGCAGCGCATCGCTGAGCGTTGAAATATGGCTAAAGCCGGCCTTTTGCAGGCGATTTTTGACGGCCTGCATATCAGTGTCGTTGCCATAGAGTGCAACCGGGGCATCGGTTTTTAACTGATGTTGATGAACCCAGGCGGAGAGTTGCTCATCATTCATCTTGTCGAGCCATGCGGCAGACAGATTCAGGGCGGAAGGTTCATGTCCAGAAGGGCCATTAAGCGATTGCGGCCAGCCGTTATAATAAGCGCTCTGACGGGTATCGATTGCCGCGCCTTGTTTTTGCTGTAACTGGTTGAAGGTGAGCGTCTGCGCGGTTTCAGCAGCCCAGGAAGAAGCGCAAGCCAGCCCTAAAGCCAGTGCCAGCGCGGTCATTTGAGAAACACGTTTCATCGAATAGCCCGACGTTGAAAAAAGAAGACGACATTCTGTGCCGCCAGTTAAGTAAAATCCTTGCGTTAACGCAGCATATCGCCACATTCACGTCCACTGCACCATCTGCAAAACAGAACCCCCAGGCGGCACGTCCTGCGCGTCATGGGTAACCTGTACCACGGGAATACCCTGCTGATGAACTTCGTTAAACACCCACTGACGAAATGTGTCGCGAAGCGACGTATCCAGGCGACTGAACGGTTCGTCCAGTAGTAGCGCCTGTGGCTGTGCTAGCAGCGCGCGCAGCAGCGCGATACGCGAGCGCTGTCCCCCGGACAATGACGCCGGATCGCGGTGAAAAAAACCGGCCAAATCTGCACGTTTAAGAGCGTGTTCAACTTCATCGCGTCTGGCGGAGCCTTTCAGGGAAGCCGGTAATGCCAGCATTAAATTTTGCCCAACGCTGAAGTGGTCGAACAGCAGTGCATCCTGGAACAGGATGCCAATCTGACGTTGTGCTGTGGGCAGTGAATCAATGCGTTTATCGTTGAGCCACAGTTCGCCAGACGCCTGAAGTTGAGGCGAAAGGGCTCCAACCATCCATGAAAACAGCGACGACTTGCCGCTGCCCGATGGGCCCATAATAGTGACAATGTCACCTTTCTTAACCTGGAAATTGACTGCTTTTAGCAGCACGTTCGCACCCTGACATAGTGAAACGTTTTTCACGATAAGCATTAACGGAGTCCTTGTCGTAAGCGGCCAATCCACGCAGAGATTAATGCCGCCAGTGCGAAAACCAACAGAGGCAACAGAAGCTGCCATAACGCCTGTGTTGCAAGCATAGCGGTGCTACCGCCGCTGCTCAATGCCACAGCTTCGGAAGTGAGCGTGGGAAAACGCCCGGCGCCTAACCACAGGGTGGGCATGTACTGGGCGATGCTGACGGAGAATCCTACTGATAAGGCAATCAGCGCCGGGCGCAATAACAGCGGGCATTTTACCTGCAAGAAGATGCGGCCCTGCGTCCAGCCAAGAGTTTGGGCGATCAAAATCAGTCGTGGATCAATACGCTGCCACGCCGGTTTGAGCACAAACAGCATCCATGGCGTTACCCACAGCAGATGCCCCCAGATAACCGTCAGGAACAGACCATCCAGCTCCGCGTGTAGAGCCAGCGTATATTGCCCGGTGACCAGGGGTAGCGCAGGCAGGATAATCGGCAGCCACACCCAATTATTCCCACTTTGTGGTCCCCATTCCAGCCATAAGAAAAGTGTTATTAATGCCAGTACACTGGAGATTAATCCCATCTGCAGGCTGGTCAATAGTGTCTCAGGAACCACCGAAGAGAAGTCTGCAACCCATACCAGAATCCCTGCACATAACACACCGCTAACGGGTAGTAGTTGTGCCAGTGAGCGCCCGGATGAACAGGAGGACAAACGTTGACGTACTCCGCTTATCGCCGGGATTGCTCGTTGCCAGCATCGCCAGAAAAGAAAACCGATCAGTGCGAAAATGGCCAGTAACAGCACCAGCAGAAAACTGGCAAGCGCACCTTTCGTCTGCTGGTCGCTGTCTCCCTGACTGAGCCATTGCCAGCTCAATACAGCAAGCGTCGGCGGATTGCCAGGACCGAGGATTATCGCCACATCAACGACGGACAACGACCAGGCAACTACGGCCAGCATAACTTTACCTAATGCCGGGGCGATGGAGGGCAATACCAGCCAGTTCAGGCATTGCAGTCGGCTATAGCCCAGTGAGTCCAGGACGATAACCTGCTGCGAGAGCTGTTTTTCGCTCAACAGAGCGGAGAGGATCCATAATACAAAGGCGCTCTCTTTAACCGCCAGCGCAATGCCAAGGCCAATTCCGTAGCGGTCGGTCTGCGGGGTAAGAAAGGGCAGTGCGCGATAGAACATACCGCCCTCAGCAAATAGTAACAGGACGCTGGTGGCAAATGCCACGTGTGGAATGGCCAGCAACCAGGGGAGTCGGGTACACAGACGAGCCCAGCCCGCGCCGGGCCACAATGCGAGGAGCGCCATCAGTGCAATGACCAGCGCAACAGTGGCTGCCAGGGTAACGGAAACCAGCGTCGCCAGTAGTGCCTGCGGTAACTGTGGATCGGCAAAAAGCACCAGCCAGTTGAGGCTGGTAAGCGCAGGTGTGATGAGATCGAAAGCAGCGGGCACTAGCGGCAAATAGATTGCCGCCATGATGCCCCATATCAACAGGATTAATGCGTACCGTAACGGCGTAGCCATTCTTGTTCCAGTGCGTTTACCCAGGCTGCATGGGGTTCAGGAAGTACAGCGGGCAGGCCTTTTGGGGTCCGTGCCAGTAGCGCTTCACGCTGCTCAGCGGGTAGTTTTTGCGGGTCAAGCACCGAAGGATCGCCCCAGTAAGTGGGATCGGCCTTACGCAGTTGCGCTTCGGGAGAGAGCAGGAAATTAGCGACGACTTGCGCCCCGGCTCTGGCCCGTGCGTTAGCCGGAATAGTGACAAAATGCACATTGCCAATCATCCCTTGTGAAAAGCCAAAACTGTAGCTGTTTTGAGGCAATTCACCGCTGGCCACTTTTTGCTGGGCGTGCGCGGGATTAAAGGTCAACGACAAACGCAGCGCTCCGCTATTCAATAGTGCATCCATGCGCGCAGGAGTGGGAGGAAAGTCTTTACCTTCACGCCATAACATGGGATGTAATGTATCAAGATACTGCCACAATGGGGCGGTAACGTCGGCAAACGTCGCAGGTTCGGGCGCAATTTTCAGCGCTTGTGGCTGAGTGGTGAGCATAATTAACAACTGTTCGAGAAATGCTGTACCGGTAAAATCAGGGGGACGCGGATAGGTCACCGTACCGGGATAGGCTTTAGCAAACTCCAGTAATGCCTGCGGGGTTTGTGGTGGTTGTTTGCTAACATCGCGATTGGCGATAAAGGTTAACTGCGCGCCGCCCCACGGCGATTCAGCCCCGTCAGTCGGGATGGAGAAATCTTCGCTCACAGGCTTCAGGGTATCAACGTAGCGCCAGTTGGGCAGCGTTTGCGCCCAGTACGTTTGTAGCAGATTAGCCTCTTTTAGCGTACGGAAATTTTCGCCGTTAACCCACAGCAAATCGACTGAGCCGCCGGTTTTACGCCCGGAAGCGGCTTCCGTTTGAATGCGTTTAACGGCATCGGCTGCATCTGCCAGACGTACGATTTTCAGGTTAATAGCATAATGTGTTTTCATCTCACCGCTAACCCAGTCGAGATACTGGTTAACCGCGTTATCGCCTCCCCAGGCGTTAAACCAAACCGTTTGCCCTCGGGCTTCGTTTTTGATCTGCTGCCAGTTCGCATCCTGCGCAAAAGTTGCCAGGGGGAAGAGCAGTAAACCAAGGCACAATAAGCAGTAACGCATAATATTTCCTTGATAATGAGTGAATGCAGGCTTCAGGACTGTTTCCTCTGCCGCTCAAGATAGAGGCTTCGCGCGACCGGGATAACCACGGTCAGCGCAAAAAGCACAAACAGCCCGGTAACAAACCAAAATGCGCCTCCGGTTAACAGGCTCCCGGCCCATGAATAGACGATGGTAGCGGGCAACTGACCAATGCCGGTGGCGAGGAAAAAGTGGCGAAAGCGGATCGATGTCAGGCCCGCGGCATAGCTTATCGGGTCAAAAGGGACGAAAGGGAGGAGGCGGCACACGAGAATAGTATGTTTGCCGTAACGCTCAAAAAAGGCATCCATATTTTTCAGCACCGTTTTTCCGGTCAATTTTTCCACCGCACTACGGCCTAAAATACGGGCAATAAAAAAGCATAACGTCGCACCCGCCATGGCACTGGTCCAGGACAGTACGCCTCCCCAGAATGCGCCGAACAGTGATGCGTTCGCAAATGTGATCAGGAAGGCCGGAAGCGGGGCGATAATTGCCTGCAAGATCATCAAAAAGAAGGAAACTACTGCTGCCTGAGTACCCCAGGAACGAATGAAATTCTCAAGCGCATGCTGATCAACCGTGGCAAATGCCGCCAGGCTTTGTCGGAGAAAGTCGCTTACGGCAGGTATCCATACCCACGCCATCAGCGCCAACAGCAGCAGTATAATCAGCCCGATCCGGCAAAACTTTATGAGGTGCGCTTTATTTCGCTTCATCATTTACCTGTTTGCTCACGATGGGCAGAGGGATCGACACGTTTACACCGGGCCCAGGCTTTTGCCGCCTGTACCAGGGCGAATAATGCAATGCCTGCCCCACTGAGTTTAATGATAAATGCCAGGGTGATGCCTTCCTGGGCAAGCTCGTGCGACATCAGGGTATAGATAAAGATACCGGGCAAGGTGGTAACTGCTGAAGTAAAAGTAAACGACCAGAAAGAGATTGCGGTCAACCCGTAAGCATAATTTTGAATATTATATGGAAATAGCGGAACGAGCCGGGTGAGGATCAAAAAGTCAATCCCACTATGGGCAATGCCTTTTTCGATTGCCTGAAAGGTGGTGGTATGACCGGCATATTTCAGCAGCAGATCGCGGCCAAGCCAGCGGGCCAGTAGAAACGACAACGCCGAGGCTACGGTGGCCGCTACCAGGGAAATAAGGGTGCCAACCAGTGGGCCAAAGAGGATCCCGCCGACGATCACCAGAATACTGCCGGGGATCAGACATAGCGCCGCCACGATAAAAAGCAGGATATATAACGTGTAGCCAAAGATACCGCTCTGACGGATGGCGTCTTGTAGATGATGGAAATTAGTTATCAGGTCAGTCAGACCGTAATAATGGACAGCTCCCGTCAGAGCGCAGAATAATGCGGCGACAATCAGTAGCCTGTATTCTGCCTTATGCGAACTTCTTTTTCATAGGGGCACTCCTGTAAACCATGTGCGATGACGCGTTTTCGCAAGCGAAAAGTGGGCGGAAGATATAATAAATTCCCGGACGTAACAATGTATTACCGTTATTTTATTGATTTTGCTCAGGATATATCCGCTCTCCAGAGCGGCGATGCTCTGGAGAAAAGGCGATGGTATGGATTACACGCGGAATTTTGCCCACACCGGTGCGTGGTCGGATGGTTTTTCCATGCTGCGGATCTCATAGTCGATCCCGGTTTCTTCGCAGCGCTCTGCCAGCGGAGTGCTTGCCAGCAGCAGGTCGATACGCAGGCCACGGTTGTCGTCGAAGCCTTTTGAACGGTAATCAAACCACGAATACTGGTCGTTTGTTTCCGGATGAGCATGACGGAAGGTGTCCACCAACCCCCAACCCAGCAGGCGCTCCATCCATTCACGCTCTTCCGGCAGGAAAGAGCATTTTCCGGTACGCAGCCAGCGCTTGCGGTTCTCTTCACCGATGCCGATATCAAGATCGGTTGGGCTGATATTCATGTCTCCCATGATCAGCACTGGATTGTCGCGCTTCAGTTCGGTATCCAGATAGTTTTGCAGGTTCTGATAGAACGCTGCTTTGGCCGGGAATTTGGTTTCATGGTCACGGCTTTCACCCTGAGGGAAATAGCCGTTGATGACGGTGATGTTACCCAGAGATGAAGGAATTTCCGCCATGATAATACGGCGCTGGGCTTCTTCGTCATCGTTCGGGAAGCCACGACGTACAGACACCGGGGTTTCTTTCGTCAGTAACGCAACGCCGTAATGTCCTTTCTGACCGTGATAGAAAACGTTGTAACCCAGCTTTGCTACCTCTTCGAGAGGGAACATATCATCATGAACTTTTGTCTCCTGCAGGCCAATAACATCGGGTTGGTGTTTTTCGACAATAGCTGCCAGTTGATGAGGACGGGCGCGCAGGCCGTTGATATTAAAAGAGACAAATTTCATAGTCGCTGCCACTTTGCAAGGTGAATAGTGCAAGGATGGTAGCAGAATTTCTGCTGGCTGACTGCCACTTGTCACCTGATTCCAACAATGACTGCTAAAGGTGTTAACGATGGGGCAAAAACTGCACTGTTTTGGCGCGGAGTGCGTCAGAATAGAGCAATAATTTCCGATAAATTTCGTATATGATCACAATTCCAGAATTATATTTGGCAACTGAATAATATTTCGCTTTTTCCTCTGTTTAGTCGCCCAGTGCGCAAACATATTCACTTTATATGCACGTACAGTGAATATCGCTGGGTTGTAACCTGTTGATATTCCGTTCCCTCACTCCGTTTATGCATTTTTTTCGCTGGCTGGCACGAACCCTGCAATCTACATTTACAGCGCAAACACTATATTATTTAACATATAAATAACTTTTTATTTACCGTTGAGGTCGCTATGTCTCTGTCAGTTACGCGTGAAAATTTTGATGAATGGATGATGCCCGTATACGCTCCGGCGCCTTTTATTCCGGTTCGTGGTGAAGGCTCGCGTCTGTGGGATCAGCAGGGTAAAGAGTATATCGATTTCGCGGGAGGCATTGCGGTTAATGCGCTGGGGCACGCACATCCGGCGTTACGTGAAGCATTAAACGATCAGGCGAGTAAATTCTGGCATACCGGAAATGGCTATACCAACGAGCCGGTACTGCGGTTGGCGAAACAACTGATTGATGCAACTTTTGCCGAGCGCGTTTTCTTTTGTAACTCTGGTGCGGAAGCTAACGAGGCCGCACTAAAACTGGCGCGTAAATATGCTCACGATCGTTTCGGTAGCCAGAAAAGTGGCATCGTGGCCTTTAAAAATGCCTTCCACGGTCGCACGCTGTTTACCGTAAGCGCCGGGGGGCAGCCAGCCTATTCGCAGGATTTTGCACCGTTGCCGCCGGATATCCGCCATGCCGTGTATAACGATCTGGATTCTGCCAGCCAGTTGATTAATGACGCAACTTGCGCGGTTATCGTGGAACCAGTCCAGGGCGAGGGTGGCGTGATACCGGCAACGAAAGCATTTTTACAGGGGCTGCGTGAATTATGCGATCGACACAATGCGCTGCTTATTTTCGATGAAGTGCAGACCGGAGTCGGCCGTACTGGCGAGCTGTATGCCTATATGCATTACGGCGTGACGCCGGATCTGCTGACGACGGCCAAAGCGTTGGGCGGTGGTTTTCCTGTTGGCGCGTTATTGACGACTGAGCAATGCGCCAGTGTGATGACGGTGGGCACACACGGTACCACTTACGGCGGAAATCCGCTGGCCTCTGCGGTGGCCGGGAAAGTGCTGGAAATTGTTAACACGCAGGAAGTATTGAATGGCGTCAAACAGCGTCACGACTGGTTTGTGGAGCGTATCAACGCCATTAACGAACGTTTTGGATTATTTAGTGAAATTCGTGGACTTGGCCTGTTAATCGGCTGCGTACTGAATGAAGAGTTTGCCGGGAAAGCCAAACTGATCTCGCAAGAAGCCGCCTGTGCAGGGGTGATGGTGCTGATTGCTGGTGGGAACGTAGTGCGTTTTGCGCCAGCGTTGAACGTCAGCGAAGAAGAAGTTGCCACCGGACTGGATCGCTTTGCACTGGCCTGTGAACGCATTACAGCAGGAGGTTCATCATGATGGTGATCCGTCCCATTGAACGCGCAGATATTACGGCGTTAATGCAACTTGCCAGTAAGACCGGCGGCGGATTGACGTCGCTTCCGGCGAATGAAGCCACTCTTATGGCGAGAATTGAACGTTCGCTGCAAACCTGGCAGGGCAAGTTGCCGAAAAGCGAGCAGGGGTATGTTTTTGTGCTCGAAGACAGCGCCACAGGTACGGTAGCAGGAATTTGCGCAATCGAAGTGGCGGTTGGACTTAATGATCCCTGGTATAACTATCGGGTGGGTACCCTGGTGCATGCCTCGAAAGAGCTGAACGTTTATAACGCGCTGCCGACGCTGTTTCTCAGTAACGATCATACGGGAAGCAGTGAGCTGTGTACCCTGTTCCTCGATCCGGACTGGCGAAAAGAAGGCAACGGCTATTTACTGTCGAAATCGCGTTTTATGTTTATGGCCGCCTTCCGTGACCGGTTTAACGAAAAAGTAGTGGCAGAAATGCGCGGAGTGATCGATGAACACGGTTACTCCCCGTTCTGGCAAAGCCTTGGGAAGCGCTTTTTCTCAATGGAGTTCAGCAGGGCTGATTTTCTGTGTGGAACAGGGCAAAAAGCATTTATTGCTGAATTGATGCCCAAGCATCCTATTTATACCCATTTCTTGTCGGACGAAGCGCAAAGCGTGATTGGCGAAGTGCATCCGCAAACCGCACCTGCCCGCGCGGTGCTGGAGAAGGAAGGGTTTCGCTATCGTAACTATATTGACATTTTCGACGGTGGGCCGACGCTGGAATGCGATATCGACCGGGTTCGGGCGATTCGCAAAAGCAGGTTGGTGGAGGTTGTTGAAGGACAACCGGCACCAGGCGAATATCCGGCCTGTCTGGTTGCCAATGAAAACTATCACAACTTCCGCGTCATGCTGGTTCGCGCCGATCCGCATACTCAGCGCCTGGTGTTAACGGCGGCGCAGTTGGATGCCCTGAAGTGCCACGCGGGCGACAAGGTCCGTTTAGTTCGTCTTTGTGCAGAGGAGAAAACAGCATGACATTATGGATAAATGGCGATTGGGTAACGGGTCTGGGTGAACGTCGGGTGAAAACCAATCCGGTGAGTGGCGATACCCTGTGGCAAGGAAATGATGCTGATGCCTCGCAGGTGGCCCAGGCATGTCATGCAGCGCGTGCAGCTTTCCCTGGTTGGGCAAAACAGCCTTTTGCCGCACGTCAGGCGGTTGTGGAGAAATTCGCCGCCTTGCTGGAGAGCAATAAAACAGAACTCACAGCGATTATTGCACAGGAAACCAGCAAACCACGCTGGGAGGCCGCGACAGAATTGACGGCGATGATCAATAAAATCGCTATCTCCGTAAAAGCCTATCATGTACGTACCGGTGAGCAACATAATGAGTTGCCAGATGGTGCTGCGACGTTGCGTCACCGTCCCCACGGCGTGCTGGCGGTTTTTGGTCCGTATAACTTCCCCGGTCATTTGCCCAACGGTCATATTGTTCCGGCTCTGCTGGCGGGTAATACACTGATTTTCAAACCCAGTGAACTGACCCCGTGGACCGGTGAGGCAGTAGTAAAATTGTGGGAGCAGGCAGGATTACCGCCAGGCGTGCTGAATCTGGTGCAGGGCGGGCGCGAAACGGGGCAGGCGTTGAGTGCGCTGGAAGACCTTGACGGCCTGCTGTTTACCGGTAGCGCCAATACGGGCTATCAGTTGCATCGCCAGTTATCCGGGCAGCCGGAAAAAATCCTCGCGCTGGAGATGGGGGGCAACAACCCGCTGATTATTGAAAATCCGGAAGATATTGATGCGGCAGTGCATCTGACTATTCAGTCGGCGTTTGTCACCGCCGGGCAACGTTGCACCTGCGCTCGTCGGCTGCTGGTAAAAAAAGGGGCGCAGGGGGATGCATTCCTGGCGCGCCTGGTTGAAGTCAGTCAGCGTCTGGTTCCGGGAAACTGGGATGACGAGCCGCAACCCTTTATCGGCGGGCTTATTTCCCAACAAGCGGCACAGCACGTATATGATGCCTGGCAACGTCTTGAAGCCCTTGGCGGTCGCACTTTGCTGGCTCCACGGCGAGTGCAAGTGGGTACCTCCCTGCTGGCACCGGGGATAATCGAACTGACCGATGTGGCAAACGTGCCGGATGAGGAAGTCTTCGGTCCGCTGCTCGGCGTGTGGCGTTACGACAACTTCGACGACGCCATTCATCTGGCCAACAATACCCGATTTGGTCTGTCGTGTGGGCTGGTGTCGCCGGATCGCGTTCAGTTTGATCAGCTCCTGTTGGAAGCGCGGGCCGGAATTGTCAACTGGAATAAACCCTTGACCGGTGCGGCAAGCACTGCGCCATTTGGTGGGGTAGGCGCATCCGGGAACCATCGCGCCAGTGCCTGGTATGCCGCAGATTATTGCGCCTGGCCGATGGCAAGTCTGGAGTCACCGCTATTAACGCTGCCTGCAGCCCTTAGTCCGGGACTGGATTTTTCACGCGAGGGTAAAATATGAAAGCGCGTGAGGTCAATTTCGACGGGCTGGTAGGGCTGACGCATCACTATGCTGGGTTGTCATTTGGCAATGAGGCTTCGACGCAACACCGTTTTCAGGTGTCGAATCCCCGTCTGGCGGCAAAGCAGGGTCTGTTAAAGATGAAAGCGCTGGCGGATGCGGGATTTCCTCAGGCGGTGATCCCTCCCCATGAACGTCCGTTTATTCCGGCGCTGCGCCAGCTTGGGTTCAGCGGCAGCGACGAGCAGGTGCTGGAAAAGGTGGCGCGCCAGGCGCCTCACTGGCTCTCCAGCGTCAGCTCCGCATCGCCAATGTGGGTGGCGAATGCGGCAACGGTTTGTCCTTCTGCTGATTCGCTGGATGGGAAAGTGCATCTGACGGTTGCCAACCTGAATAATAAATTCCACCGTTCGCTGGAAGCACCGACCACTGAATCGCTGTTGCGGGCGATTTTCCGCGATGAGAAAACCTTTGCGGTTCACGGTGCGCTGCCGCAGGTCGCGTTGCTGGGCGATGAAGGGGCGGCGAACCATAACCGTCTCGGTGGTGACTACGGCGGGCCTGGTGTACAGCTGTTTGTTTATGGCCGCGAAGAGGGAAATGCAACGCAACCGAAGCGCTATCCGGCGCGGCAATCCCGCGAGGCCAGCGAAGCCGTGGCGCGGTTGAATCAGGTTAACCCGCATCAGCTAATTTTTGCCCAACAAAACCCGGATGTCATCGATCTCGGAGTCTTCCATAACGATGTTATTGCGGTGTCGAATCGTCAGGTGTTGTTTTGCCATGAGCTGGCGTTTGCCAGACAGCAAGCGTTATTGAGTCAGCTACGTACACAGGTGGCTGGATTTACTGCGCTGGAAGTGCCCTCAGCGGAAGTTTCAGTGCAGGATGCGGTAGCGACATACCTGTTTAACAGCCAGTTGTTGAGTTGTGATGATGGCTCGATGATGCTGATTTTACCGCAGGAGTGCCGGGAACATGCTGGCGTATGGCGTTATCTGCACCATGTGCTGGAAGGTGATAACCCGATCAACGATCTGCGGGTATTTGATCTGCGGGAAAGTATGTCTAACGGCGGTGGTCCTGCTTGTCTGCGCTTACGGGTAGTATTAACCCCACAAGAGCTACAAGCTGTTAATCCGGCGGTTATCATGAATGATACGTTATTCAATACGTTGAATAACTGGGTCGACCGTTACTACCGGGATCGTCTGACCGCCGCTGATCTCGCCGACCCGCAACTGCTGCGTGAAGGCCGCGAAGCGCTGGATTCGCTGACACAATTACTGAACCTCGGTTCTGTTTACCCCTTCCAGCAGGAGCTGTGAGTTATGGAAAATTTTCTTGCCCTGACGCTCGCGGGTACTGCGCCGGATACTATCCAGGGTAAAGCACATGGTTTTAACTGGCAGTGGCGCGGACATGGCATTCTGGAACTTACGCCTCTTGCTCCGGTTGAACGTTCGCTGGTGCTTTCCGCTGGTATACATGGCAATGAAACTGCACCGGTAGAAATGCTTGATGTGTTGTTGTCAGGATTGTTTAGCGGCAAGCTGACTTTAACCTGGCGAATGTTGGTGATACTGGGTAATCCGCAGGCGCTGACTGCGGGTAAGCGCTATTGTCATAGCGATCTGAATCGCATGTTTGGCGGTCGATGGCAGATATTTGCCGCAAGTGGTGAAACGCTGCGAGCCCGTGAGCTGGAGCTGTGTCTGGAGGATTTTTATTCAAGTGCAACAGAGACGGTGCGTTGGCATCTGGATCTCCATACCGCTATTCGTGGTTCACATCATCTGCGCTTCGGTGTATTGCCGCAGCGCAACGTGCCGTGGGACGAAGGGTTTCTGTCCTGGTTGGGGGATGCGGGGCTGGAGGCGCTGGTTTTCCATCAGGCGCCGGGCGGAACGTTCACTCACTTTAGCGGAGAGCATTTTGGTGCGCTGGCTTGTACGCTGGAACTGGGTAAAGCATTGCCGTTTGGACAAAACGATCTGACTCAATTTGCGCAGACAGCAGATGCGCTGGCCTGTTTGCTGAAGGGGGAATGTAGTGGTGCAGAGGACACATTCCCGGTGCGCTATCGCGTGGTGTCGCAAATTACACGGCGTAGCGACGATTTTATTTTGCATATGGATAACCAGACGCTGAACTTTACGCCATTCAGGGAGGGGACGTTGCTGGCACAGGATGGCGATGAGCGTTTTATTGTCACCCACGATGTTGAATATGTTCTCTTTCCAAACCCCAATGTGGCTTGTGGCTTACGTGCCGGGTTGATGCTGGAAAGGTTGTGACTGAAATATTCGCCCCAGGAACCAGATAATCAGGTAACTGGGGTAAGCCAGAGCAGCTACAAAAATATAATTTGGAAGATAAAGGATATATTACAGATTATTCCTGGTAAGTTGCTTTCTTAATAATCAGAGTTCAGGTATAGTTCTTCATAATCCTTTCAAAATCATCTTGTTGTAATTTTTTATTTCAACTCTCCGCAATTTATTCTTTTTTTCTTCATAATTGATGAAAGTTTGTTTTTTACACTTTCATTGTTTTACCGTTGCTCTGATTAATTGACGCTAAAGCCGGTAAAGTTAGTCTCGTCAACACGACATCACATTGCATGAGTGTCGTAAGAATAACTGAAAGGAAGGACAGAAATTATGCGTAAACTGACTGCTTTGTTTGTTGCCTCTACCCTGGCGCTGGGCGCCGCGAACCTGGCACATGCTGCTGATACTACAACTGCTGCACCGGCAACTGCCAAACCTATGATGCACCACAACGGTAAGTTTGGCCCACATCACGACATGATGTTTAAAGACCTCAATCTGACCGATGCACAGAAACAACAGATCCGCGACATTATGAAAGGTCAGCGCGATCAGATGAAACGTCCGCCGCTGGAAGAACGCCGTGCAATGCACGATATCATCGCCAGCGATAGCTTCGATAAAGCGAAAGCTGAAGCGCAAATTGCGAAGATGGAAGAACAGCGTAAAGCCAACATGCTGGCGCACATGGAAACCCAGAACAAGATCTACAACATTCTGACGCCGGAACAGAAAAAACAGTTTAATGCCAATTTTGAGAAGCGTCTGACAGAACGTGAAGCGCAGAAAGGTAAAATGCCAAAGGCTGCTGAGTAATCGATCAGCGTCTACACTAAATCATTCGCGTTGTGTCTGATACGGCGCGAATAAAAACTCAAGACCGCCGGTCTTGTCCACAACACGTTTAACGAGGTGGGCAGGATCGGCGGTTTTTTCTTTACTGCCTATTGCACCTCGCAACCGACACGCTATTCTCCTGAAGCCCGCGAAAATTCTACCTGGATCAGCGCGTTAATCTTTTTTGTAAAACGCCAGGTTCATCGCTAAGGCAAATCAACTCTGCTGCCGATAACAACAATGTGCAGGGTGAATGATAACTACGATGATTAGGGTGCCTGTGTGCGGCATACTGGCGTACTGCGCCTTTCTGGAGAGATGATGGAATACTTTGATATCCGCAAAATGCCGGTCAATCTTTGGCGTAATGGTGCGGGAGAAACGCGTGAGATTTGTTGTTTTCCGCCTGCAACACGTGATTTCCACTGGCGGGCGAGTATTGCCTCTATTGCCGCGAACGGCGAATTTTCACTTTTCCCTGGGGTCGAACGCGTGATTACGCTGCTGGAAGGGGGGGAAGTCACTCTGGAAGGCGTGAATGCTTTCACGCATACGCTCAAGCAGCATCAACCGTTTACCTTCGCGGGGGACAGGGTGGTAAAAGCCAGGCTGACAGAGGGACAGATGTCGATGGATTTCAATATCATGACGCGTCGTGATGTCTGTCAGGCGAAAGTCAGAGTTGCTGATCGTACTTTTACAACCTTTGGTTCGCGTGGCGGCGTTGTGTTTGTGATTAGCGGAGCCTGGCAACTGGGAGATAAATTGCTGACAGTTGACCAGGGCGCATGCTGGCACGATGGCAAGCACACGTTGCGACTACTAAAAGCGGAAGGGAAGCTGTTATTTAGTGAGATTAACTGGATGCCGGGGCATTCTCCGGATCCAGTTCAATAATTTCATATTGCCCTGACATGACCGGCCGGCAGAGGATTTTATAACCATCATGATCAAAGCCGGCAGGCATGCGTGCCAGCGTTGTGGCCTCATCCAGTGTTGACACAGCGCCGAGCCACAGCCAGTTATTGATGATGTGGTACTGCGTCAGTTCCGCCGTGCTCTCTTTCAGTGCAATTGCACTTTTCCACGGCCAGCAGATTACGCGTAGTCTTTCCAGCGCTTCCTGTAGTCGCAACTGATGCGCCTCGGGACTCTCCTTTCCGCAACATGCTCCGGCGCAGCGTTTAAGCGCTGAACGGAAGCAGGCTCGTCCGCGACTCAGCGGTTCCAGCCCGAGTAAACCGTAGCAAAGCTTCTGTTCATCAGCGAGGCTTTGCAGCGCCTGTAGCGCGGCGCGGCGATGAGCAAACAGGCCGAACAGATGGGGCGTTTGTGAGAAATCAACTTCGCGTGCATAGACAACTTGAACAGTTCGGTCGGTTAATCGCAGGGAACAGAGCTGGCGCGTACGCCGCAGTCGTTTGTTAAACAGGGGTTGTTGCTCTTTGATCAGCCGGGCTTCCAGCAGGAGCGCGCCGATTTCCCCGGCTGTACAAATCCAGGTAATACGTCGGGACTGGCGCAACATTGCCGCTTCGTCGGCTGTACGCAGATGCGATAACACCCGGCTGCGAATATTCACACTTTTGCCGATATAAAGCGGCATCGTATCGCTATCGCTGTGAAACAGATAAACGCCAGGTACCGCTGGCAGCTCGCGCAGAAACGGGCGCAAGTGCTCGGGGTATTCATAGATTGCTGCTGGTTCAAACGAAAGACGAGGTGCTGATTGACGCCGTACCACTTGTAACTCCGGATGCTGGTTATTCATCCAGTGTAACAAAAGTGTTTCGCTCAAAAAAGAGGCTGGGATGATGTTTCCAGTTCTTGTGCCGGACAGGACATAAATTGTCGCTATCCGGCATCATGCTGGAAGAAGTGAGTTACGGCTTTTTCCAGAAGTCGTCAAACACCGTAATTGGTGGGCGACGTTTATGCTCTGTCTTCACATACCAGCCTTCGATTTTATTTGCCACCGCGGCATCCAGTGTTTTCCCTTCCAGGTAATCATCGATGTTGTCGTACGTCACGCCTAATGCGGCTTCATCAGGCAGAGAAGGACGATCGTCCTCGAGATCGGCGGTTGGTGCTTTCTGATAGAGATGCTCAGGGCAACCCAGCGCGGCAAGAAGCTGTTTCCCCTGACGCTTGTTGAGGCGGAAAATAGGGTTAATGTCGGTGCCGCCATCGCCATATTTGGTGAAGAATCCGGTGATAGCTTCTGCCGCGTGATCGGTACCAACGACAACACCGCTGGTCATCCCAGCGATACTGTACTGTGCCTTCATACGTTCACGGGCTTTCTCATTACCTCGCACAAAATCACTTAGTTCGATACCCGCTTCACGTAATGCCTGCTCACTGGCAAGTACCGCGCCCTTTATATTAACGGTTAACACGCGATCCGGCTGGATGAATGCTATCGCATCCTGGCAGTCCTGTTCATCGGCCTGAACGCCGTAAGGCAGACGAACGGCAATAAACTGCAGTGCGTCGTTGCCGGTTTCTTCACGCAGTTCAGAAATCGCCATTTGGCATAATTTTCCGGCCAGGGTTGAGTCCTGGCCACCGCTAATCCCTAACACCAGTGATTTCAGAAAGGGGTAGGTTTGCAGGTACGATTTCAGAAAATCCACGCTGCGGCGAATTTCCTCTTCTGCATTAATGTGCGGTTTGGCGCCAAGCGCCTGGATTATCTCTTGTTGCAGAGTCATTTAACCCCCTCCGAAAAATAAAATGATCAAAAATAATGATGTGTTAAAGCTAACGCGTTGACGCCCAAACGACAAGGGATGCGGCCGGATATAACATCATTTTGTTTTAATAGAATTTTCCGAAAGGGCTTAAGTATCAACTGTCAGCTTGAAAAATGAGTTGTTGTGCTCCAGGCTTATATAACACGCTGAAATATACGGCATCATTCAAATCGTCTCTTTGCTGGCTGCCTTTGCTCACCTCAGTCACTTACTGATGTAAGCTCCTGAAGATTTGCTCAGTTGCCGCTTCGATGTATTTTGAATGATATTGTGTACCAACAAGAGGAAGAAAAAATGAACAAGAATCTAACAGGAATTCTGGGTGCAGCGGCGGTAATGACTATGCTGGCAGGTTGTACGGCCTACGACCGTACGAAAGACCAATTTGTCCAGCCCGTGGTGAAAGATGTGAAGAAAGGGATGAGCCGGGCGCAGGTTGCGCAGATTGCTGGTAAGCCTTCATCTGAAGTGAGCATGATTCATGCGCGTGGAACTTGTCAGACTTACATCCTGGGTCAACGAGATGGTAAAGCTGAGACCTATTTTGTTGCATTGGATGATACTGGACACGTGATTAATTCTGGCTATCAGACATGTGCAGAGTACGACACAGACCCACAGGCGGCGAAGAAGTAACAACTGTATATTGCCTGTGCGTTCTGGAGAACCGGCCATCGCGCCGGTTTTTTTGTCTCTAGCGATCTTAATTATTGTCGCGAATTATTTGCCCGAAATGTGAGGGGTGTCATAACGACAGGTCAAGGAGAAGCAATTTTGTTGGTCAAGGAAATACCATCCTCCAGTGCAATCCCGTATACTCATTTCAGCCACCTAAAAAAGTAATTTAGCTGACGCAAGTTACCCAGAGCATGGATGCAGGTTATGGCTTGCGGACTGTCTGGTTGACAGATAATCGCATATGAGGATCGTTTTTATGGAAAAGAAACACATTTATCTGTTTTGTTCTGCGGGCATGTCGACTTCCTTGCTAGTATCGAAAATGCGCGCGCAGGCTGAAAAATACGAAGTACCGGTTATTATTGAAGCGTTTCCTGAAACGCTGGCCGGAGAAAAAGGTCCCGTGGCCGATGTCGTTTTATTAGGCCCACAAATTGCTTATATGTTACCCGAAATTCAGCGTTTGTTACCAAACAAGCCTGTTGAAGTGATTGACTCGCTGTTGTATGGCAAAGTCGATGGTTTAGGCGTGCTTAAAGCTGCTGTTGCAGCAATTAAAAAAGCCGCAGCAAATTAATTATTTTATTTTAATTTTCCCGTCAAAGAGTTATTTCATTAACATTCACCGCAATTTTTTATTGCGGTATTTAAGGGTATTTTTCTATGAGTAACGCTATTGCTTCACTTGAAAAGGTACTCCTTCCTTTTGCTGTAAAAATTGGAAAGCAGCCACACGTTAATGCAATCAAAAACGGTTTTATTCGTTTAATGCCGTTAACCCTCGCAGGGGCCATGTTTGTATTAATAAATAACGTTTTCCTGAGCTTTGGGGAGGGGTCCTTTTTTTATTCAATGGGCATTCGGCTTGATGCTTCTACTATTGAGAGTCTCAATAGTTTAAAAGGCATTGGTGGAAACGTCTATAACGGTACGCTGGGTATTATGTCATTGATGGCGCCATTCTTTATAGGTATGGCGCTAGCGGAAGAACGCAAAGTCGATTCACTGGCGGCCGGACTGTTATCTGTTGCAGCATTTATGACCGTAACTCCATATAGCGTGGGCGAAGCCTATGCCGTTGGTGCAAACTGGTTGGGTGGTGCGAATATTATATCCGGTATTATTATCGGTTTGGTTGTCGCGGAAATGTTTACCTTTGTTGTCCGTCGTAATTGGGTGATTAAATTACCTGATAGCGTGCCGACATCCGTTTCGCGCTCATTCTCTGCATTGATACCGGGCTTTCTTATCCTCTCCGTTATGGGGATTATTGCCTGGGCGTTGACGACTTTCGGCACGAACTTCCACCAGATCATCATGGACTCAATTTCTACTCCGCTGGCATCACTGGGCAGCGTGGTGGGCTGGGCCTACGTGATTTTTGTCCCGCTGCTGTGGTTCTTTGGTATTCACGGTTCACTGGCGCTGACTGCGTTGGATAGCGGTATCATGACGCCATGGGCGCTGGAAAACATCGCGATTTACCAGCAGTTTGGTTCTGTCGACGCTGCACTGGAAGCCGGTAAAACGTTCCATGTCTGGGCAAAGCCAATGCTTGACTCCTATATTTTCCTTGGGGGTAGCGGAGCAACGCTGGGTCTGATTATTGCTATCTTCCTGGCATCCCGCCGTCCGGACTATCGTCAGGTGGCAAAACTGGCACTGCCGTCAGGCATCTTCCAGATTAACGAGCCTATCCTGTTCGGCCTGCCAATTATCATGAACCCGGTGATGTTTATCCCGTTCATTCTGGTTCAACCAATTCTGGCAGCGATTATGTTGGCCGCCTATTACACAGGCATTATTCCACCGGTTACCAATATTGCACCGTGGACCATGCCAACCGGGTTGGGTGCTTTCTTCAACACTAACGGCAGCGTCGCCGCGTTGTTAGTCGCACTGTTCAACCTTGGGATTGCAACGCTGGTGTATCTGCCTTTCGTGGTTGTTGCCAACAAAGCGCAGAACGTTATTGACCAGGAAGAAAGCGAAGAAGATATCGCTAACGCATTGAAATTCTAAATTTAATCCGGCATGTCTACCCAGGCATGCCGGACTGAACCAGAGGAAAAGAGTATGTTGGATATCGAAAACATCGTAGGTACGCCGTCAGAGGCTGAAGAGCTGGAAGAAGTGGTGATGGGACTTATCATCAATTCAGGTCAGGCCCGTAGTCTGGCATATGGTGCGCTCAAAATGGCCAAGCAGGGGGATTTTGAGTCGGCGAAGACGATGATGGAACAGTCTCGCATGGCGCTTAACGAGGCGCATCTCGTACAAACGAAACTGATTGAAGGCGATCAGGGTGAAGGTAAAATGAAGGTCAGCCTGGTTCTGGTTCACGCGCAAGATCATCTGATGACGTCAATGCTGGCGCGCGAATTGATTACAGAACTGATTGAGCTTCACGAGAAGCTGAAATAGTGAGGAGTGCATGATGCAACTACAGATTAACGCACCGGAAATCAAGACCGTCTATGAGCAGCAGCTTTTTAATGGCAAAAATTTCCATGTGTTTATCTATAACAAAACTGAGAGTATCAGTGGACTGCATCAGCACGATTACTACGAATTTACCCTGGTATTAACCGGGCGTTATTATCAGGAAATCAACGGGAAGCGCGTACTGCTCGAACGTGGAGATTTTGTTTTTATCCCTCTGGGATCGCATCACCAAAGTTTCTATGATTTCGGCGCGACACGGATCCTTAACGTCGGTATTAGTAAACGTTTTTTCGAACAGCATTATCATCCTTTATTACCGTTTTGTTTTGTTGCTTCACAGGTGTATCGGGCTAATAACTCATTTCTCACCTACATTGAAACGGTTATTGCATCGTTGAATTTTCGCGAGAGTGGTCTGGATGAATTTGTAGAAGTGGTCACCTTCTATATTATTAATCGGTTACGGCATCATCGTGAAGAGCAAGTGCTGGATGATATTCCACAATGGCTTAAAACCACCGTGGAGACTATGCATGACAAAAGGCAGTTTAGTGAAAACGCGCTGGAAAACATGGTTCGCCTGTCCGCAAAGTCTCAGGAGTATCTGACCCGCGCTACCCAGCGTTTTTACAGTAAAACACCTATGCAGATTATTAATGAAATCCGCATTAACTTTGCTAAGAAACAGCTGGAGATGACTAACTACTCGGTAACCGATATTGCATATGAGTCTGGTTACAGCAGTCCTAGCCTGTTTATTAAAACGTTTAAAAAACTGACGTCGTTTACACCTAATAGCTATCGAAAGAAATTAACTGAATTTAATCAGTAAATAATATTCATCAATTACTAATTTTAACGCTTGCCCTAAATAATGCCGGGACTGCCGCGTTATTCCTGACGAACGGGCAGGGCGTAATACACGTCAGTGTTTTTACACTGAAGGGAGAAATTATGAATCAGAAATTAAAAGTCGTCACTATTGGTGGCGGAAGCAGCTACACTCCTGAGTTACTTGAAGGCTTTATTAAGCGTTATCATGAATTGCCGGTTTCTGAACTATGGCTGGTGGATGTCGATGGTGGAAAAGAGAAGCTGGATATTATTTTTGACCTGTGCCAGCGAATGATCGACAAAGCTGGCGTGCCGATGAAGCTGTATAAAACGCTGGATCGCCGTGAAGCCCTGAAAGACGCTGATTTTGTCACAACACAGCTGCGAGTTGGTCAGTTGAAAGCGCGCGAAAAGGATGAGCGAATTCCGTTAAGTCATGGTTATCTGGGACAGGAAACTAACGGTGCTGGCGGCCTGTTTAAAGGTTTACGTACTATTCCGGTCATTTTTGACATCGTGAAGGATGTGGAGGAACTGTGTCCGAACGCATGGGTGATTAACTTTACTAACCCGGCCGGGATGGTGACTGAAGCGGTTTATCGCCACACTAATTTCAAGAAATTTATTGGCGTGTGTAATATTCCCATCGGCATGAAAATGTTTATCAGCGATGTGCTGGCGCTGAAAGAGAGCGATGATTTATCCATCGATCTGTTTGGCCTGAATCATATGGTCTTTATTAAAGACGTACTGGTGAATGGGGAGTCGCGTTTTGATGAACTTCTGGACGGCGTGGCTTCTGGTCAGCTTAAAGCCTCTTCGGTGAAGAACATTTTCGATCTGCCGTTTAGCGAAGGACTGATTCGCTCACTGAAACTCTTACCTTGCTCTTACTTGCTGTATTACTTCAAGCCAAAAGAGATGCTGGCGATTGAAATGGGTGAATACTATAAGGGCGGTGCACGTGCTCAGGTGGTGCAGAAAGTTGAGAAACAGCTGTTTGAACTCTACAAAAACCCTGAGCTGAATGTTAAGCCGAAGGAGCTTGAGCAGCGCGGTGGGGCCTATTACTCCGATGCGGCTTGCGAAGTGATTAACGCCATCTACAACGACAAACAGACCGAGCACTATGTCAACATCCCTCATCATGGGCATGTCGATAATATTCCCGCAGACTGGGCGGTTGAAATGACCTGTACGCTGGGACGTAACGGTGCGACACCGCACCCGAGAATTACCCATTTTGACGAGAAAGTCCTCGGCCTTATCTATACCATTAAAGGCTTTGAAGTGGCGGCGAGTCAGGCGGCGCTGAGTGGTGAGATGAATGATGTGCTGTTGGCGCTAAACCTTAGTCCATTAGTACATTCTGACCATGATGCCGAAATTCTGGCTCGGGAATTAATTCTCGCACACGAGAAATGGCTGCCTAACTTTGCCGGTTGTATCGAGAAACTCAAAAGCGAACAACATTAATCGAGGTTGGCTATGGAACGCGTACTGATAGTTAATGCTGATGATTTTGGCCTGAGTAAAGGACAAAACTACGGCATTGTGGAAGCCTGTCGCAATGGTGTTGTGACCTCGACAACGGCGCTGGTCAATGGCGAAGCGATTAACCACGCGGAGCAGCTCAGCCGCGATTTACCCGAACTGGCTGTGGGAATGCACTTTGTTCTGACGCTGGGAAAACCGTTGACGCTTATGCCGGGGTTGACTCGTGACGGGCTTTTGGGGAAATGGATCTGGCAGATGGCTGAGGAAGATACTTTGCCGCGGGATGAAATTTCACAAGAGCTGACCGCTCAGTATCAGCGTTTTATTAACCTGTTTGGGCGGGAGCCGACGCATCTGGATAGTCACCACCATGTGCATATGTTCCCGCAGATCTTCCCAATCGTAGCTAATTTCGCAGCGCAACGGGGCATTGCGCTGCGTATTGATCGCCAGACGGTGATTCAGGCGTCTGACATACCGGTAACGTTGCGTACCCCCCAGGGGTTCAGCAGCGAGTTTTATGGCGAAACTATCTCTGAGGCGCTGTTTTTACAGGCTCTGGATGCATCTGCTGAAAGAGGGGAGTCTTCGCTGGAAGTGATGTGTCATCCGGCCTTTATCGATAATATTATTCGGCAAAGCGCCTATTGTTACCCCCGTTTAACTGAACTCGATGTGCTGACGTCTTCGTCATTGAAATATGCTATTGCGGAGCGCGGTTATCGTCTTGGCAGTTTTCTGAACGTGTAATTCCTGAGTTTGCGGCGCTGAGATGCGCCGCACTTTTTTTGTCTATCATTCCAGCCCCGGCAACCTGCCCGTAATCCTCGATTTGCCATTATTTTAGCGAACAAACTGTTTTTACAACGCCCGATAAGAAAATCAGCTAAGATAGCGCTTTTCAGTTTTTTAGAATTTGTCTTTAGTGAAGCAACTGATTATGAAACCTCTTCGCCAACAAAATCGTCCGGTTATCAGCTATGTTCCGCGTGTGGAGCCTGCACCACCTGAACATGCGATCAAAATGGATGCGTTTCGTGACGTATGGATACTGCGCGGGAAATATGTCGCTTTTGTCTTAATGGGGGAGGCGTTTCAACGGTCGCCTGCGTTTACAGTGCCGGAGTCGGCACAACGCTGGGCGAACCAGGTTCGCCAGGAAAATGAACTGAGCGATTAACCGGACATAAAAAAACCGCCGGAGCATTACTCTCCGGCGGTTTTTTACATTTCAGGCAACAGGGTTAGCGGTGTGCCAGTTCGGCATTATCGTCGTTATCCAGAATCGTTTTATCGGTTTGCTTCAGCCATTGGCTGGTGAGCGTACCGGCGGTCATGGAACCGCTGACGTTCAACGCGGTACGGCCCATATCGATCAGTGGTTCAACGGAGATCAGCAGAGCGACCAGTGTCACCGGCAGGCCCATCGCAGGCAGCACAATCAGCGCGGCAAAGGTTGCGCCACCGCCCACACCAGCCACACCTGCGGAGCTGACGGTGACGATACCTACCAGCGTCGCAATCCATATTGGATCCAGCGGATTAATACCGACAGTCGGTGCAACCATCACGGCCAGCATGGCAGGATACAGGCCGGCACAACCGTTTTGCCCAATCGTTGCGCCAAAAGAAGCCGCAAAGCTTGCAATGGACTCCGGTACACCCAGACGACGAGTTTGTGCTTCAACGTTCAGCGGAATAGACGCGGCGCTGGAACGGCTGGTGAATGCGAAAGTCAGTACAGGCCAGACTTTACGGAAATATTTCAGTGGGCTAACACCGTTAATGCCCAGCAGGATACCGTGAACCACGAACATAATACCCAGGCCGAGATAAGAGGCCACGACAAAGCTACCGAGCTTAATGATGTCCTGCAGGTTTGAACCCGCAACGACTTTGGTCATCAGTGCCAGCACACCGTACGGCGTCAGTTGCATAACCAGACGAACCAGTTTCATCACCCAGCTTTGCAAGGTATCGATAGCGGTTAATACTCGTTCGCCTTTCGGGGCATCATCTTTCAGCAGTTTAAGCGCTGCAACACCGAGGAATGCCGCGAAAATAACCACGCTGATAATCGAAGTCGGGTTAGCACCGGTCAGATCGGCAAACGGGTTTTTCGGGATGAACGACAGCACCAGTTGCGGAACGCTGAGGTCAGCGACTTTGCCAGCATAATTGGTTTCAATGGCGTTCAGACGTGCGGTTTCAGCACCGCCCTGCACCAGACCTTCTGCCGTCAGGCCGAACAGGTTGGTGACCAGCACCCCCACCAGAGCAGCTATCAGCGTGGTAAACAATAACGTTCCGATAGTCAGGAAGCTAATTTTACCCAGTTGGGAAGCGTTATGCAGACGTGCAACGGCGCTAAGGATAGAGGCAAACACCAGCGGCATAACAATCATTTGCAGTAGTTGGACATAGCCATTGCCGACAATGTTGAACCACTGTACGGAATCTTTCAGCACCTGGCTGTCAGAGCCGTAGATGGTGTGCAGGGCAAGGCCAAAAACCACGCCCATGACAAGACCAACCAGTACTTTTTTGGCCAGACTCCACTGTTTGTGACGGGTTTGCGCCAGCAGTAACAGCAGTATGGCGAACACGATAATGTTCGCGATTAATGGAAAGTTCATCCCCGTTCTCCTGATCTTTTTATATATATCACCGTGCTACAGTGATTCTGTTGGCGCAAGATTAGCAGAATCTGTGATGTGCCTCTTATATTCAAATGGAATTGTTTATTCCGAAATGACATTTTGGCTGAATTATTAATCAGCCTGGTGTTTTATAAACCGATTAAATTGCATTTGCAGCGTGTTAATCATCTGCGATGACCAGCGTACGGCACTATTCTCTGGCATTGTTTGTGGCATCCAGATAGACCATGCGAACAGCGCCATGCATAAAAAACGCTCCAGTTGATTACCTTTTTGCGGCACGAGGATCGGCAAGCGAAAGCGCCAACGGCAAGGCCAGAGCAGGGGAACACCGGCGGGCGTCAACATATCCGCCACAATGTGGCTGAGATAACCAAGTACCATCCCTTGTAATGCATCAGCCGGGATTATCCAGGTATCGGGTACTTTCAGATAAAATGTTGTCAACAGTGCAAAGACTGCCAGCAGGCTGTGTGTAAATCCACGGTGGCCAAACGCCCGGGCAATAGGTTTTGATATCCATTTCAGACGCTGACCAAGCAGAGATTTAGGATGATCAATATCGGGCAGCAGGCACGTCAAAATTGCTGAAGGAACAATATGCCACCAGTCACCCTGAGCGAGAACGGGCGTCAGCTCGGCATTTTTGGCAAATACCGCACAGGCTATAGAAAAAAGAAGGTGGCCTTCCGCCGTCATGATAAAACCCAATAAACTGTCAATTCATACAGTATAGGGGTTTTATACAGTAGGCGGAAGAGGTGACGTTGTAACCCTTTGTCACAATTATGCTCTCAGCGTGCGCTGGAACACGATCGACAATCTGCGGGCAATGCTGCCATTGCCCGTTGGATGATTACTCGTGCAGATGCACGGCGGTAAGTTCGGTCAGTGATGTCAGTTTGACGTCGGCAAGAACAAATCGCGGATCGTCCTGATTCTCATGCGCCGGTACGACAATGGAGCGCATTCGTGCCGCTCTGGAGGCGATCATGCCGTTCACGGAGTCTTCCAGTGCCACACAGCATAATGGATCAACGCCCAGCTTGGTTGCGCAGTCGAGGTAAACCTGGGGATGCGGTTTGCTGTAGGGCAGTTTTTCAGCAGAGGCCAGCGCATCGAAGCTGTCGCGGAGATCAAACATTGCCAGCACTTTTTCCAGCATGTGCAGCGGTGAGGCAGACGCAAGCCCAACCAGCAGCCCCTGGGATTTACACAGCGCGACAGCTTCACGTACGCCGGGTAACAGAGGCCGGGTCTCTTCAACCAGCGAAATAGCCCGGGTGATGATACGATCCGTGACTTCCTGGCGTGAGGGGCCGTTCCATGGTTGCTGGGCAAACCAGAGATCAACAACCATGTCGATACGCAATCCCAGTGTATCCGGAAGCTCATGGCGGCGAGTGATATCTACGCCTAAACTTGCGATGACATCCAGTTCGGCCTGATCCCAGAGTGGCTCTGAATCGACCAGTAATCCATCCATATCGAAAATTGCAGCAAGAATTTGACGCGGGGTTGACATCACAACCTCTCCTTTGAGAATTAAACAGCGGGATTAAGAGCGTAACTGAACTCGCTCTAAGCGTTCATTATGGCTAATCCTTTATTATATCGCCTTTAAAGATCAGGCGAAAACAGTTATCAACGGGTAAACTTAGGCCAAAATGACACGTCTTAATCAAGGGGAACTCATGACGTATCAACAAGCTGGACGCATTGCTGTCTTGAAAAGGCTGGTGGGGTGGATAATCTTTATCCCGGCGCTGATTTCAACGCTGGTTTCAGTACTGAAGTTTATGTATGCGCACAGTGAAAAACAGGAAGGCATTAACGCCGTAATGCTCGATTTTGCTCACGTTATGATTGACATGATGCGGGTGAATACACCATTTCTTAATGTGTTTTGGTATAACTCGCCGACGCCAGATTTTCAAAGCGGCATGAACCTCGTTTTCTGGCTAATTTTTATTCTTATCTTTATCGGCCTGGCGTTGCAGGATTCTGGTGCCAGGATGAGCCGCCAGGCGCGCTTTCTGCGTGAAGGCGTTGAAGACCAACTGATTCTGGAACAGGCTAAAGGAAGTGAGGGGCTGTCACGTGAGCAAATTGAATCGCGTATTGTCGTACCGCACCATACGATCTTTCTACAAATCTTCCCGCTCTATATTTTGCCGGTGATTGTCATCGTAATCGGCTATTTCTTCTTTTCGTTACTGGGCTTTTTGTAAGTAATGTCTTATCAGGCCTACAGTTCTGGCGTGGGACTGTAGGCCTGATAAGCAGAGTGCCAACAGGCAATTGTTTTAAGCAGCCAGTAACCGTTCCATCGCTTTTTGCGCGACTACAAGATGCTGACCACCGAACAAAATCGCCCGGTTGAGCAGCGTGTACAACTGGTAGATGGGCTGACGATCCAGAAAATCCAGCGGCAAAGGCGAGACAGACTGATAGCCATCATAAATCTGCGGCGGTTGATCGGTATGTAACGGCAGCATCGCCAGATCGCATTCTCTGTCCCCCCAATAACAGGCGGGATCAAAAATGTAAGGGCCGTTGGGGCCGAGAGCACAGTTTCCTGACCAAAGATCGCCATGTAGCAGTGAGGGCTGCGGCTGATGTGAGGAGAGTCGCTGTTGAACATGTTCTACAATTGCGTCAATGTTGCCAAACGCAATGCCTTTTTCAGCGGCCAGTTCCAGTTGCCAGCCAATACGTTGTTCTGCAAAAAAGGTTGACCAGCGACGTTGCCAGGTATTGGGTTGCGGAGTGGTGGAGAGTGCGTTATCGAAGTCGAGACCGAACTGCGGTTGATCGCTCCATTCATGCAGATGTGCCAGCTGTTGTCCCAGAATAAAGGCGTTGTGAGCATCAAGTGGGCGCGGAGGAAGGAAATCCATCACCAGAAAACTGTAGTCTCTGTCTGCACCTACCGCCCAGACTTTTGGGACTGAAACAGTATTACTCCGGGAGAGCAGTTCCAGTTGATCGGCTTCCGCCGTAAAGCCGGATAATAGCTCCCTTTCATCGCATTTGACGAAAAAATCGCGCCCCGCATAGCGTAAATGCCATGCGGCGTGGATCTCTCCGCCAGGCAGTTCATTACGCAGCTCGATTTCGCCTTCACCTAATTGCTCGCTTAAAAGACGACTGATTGCCTGCCACATGATGTCTCTCCCCATGTTGTCTGCCAGATCATAAGGTTAGCGCAATAATGCGGAAAAAAAACACGAACTGACGCACACCCTGAACGCGTCATTACTGGAAAGGCACTTAATGTTTGTCGTTCTTCCACACCTCCCTGAGATAGGGCGACTTTCGGCTTCACGTGATTCACTTCTTTGTAATCACGTGATTTTTTATCATAGACGTATAACACGTATGCTGACAGCTTTGTGGGTAAATCCCCCTTATTTTCTATAAGGGGGAGAGGGCTATCATTGAGAAAGATACGAATATATTTTTTGCGCATCGTTTAAAGAGCACAGTCGTGTGCCCTGATTTAGCGTCGCTGCGCTGCCTGCAGCTACGCCAAAACGAACAATATCCTCAAATGGCGCGTTTTCAGCCAGTTTAAGCGTCATGGCGCCGACCATACTGTCGCCCGCGCCAACGGTACTTTGACTTTTCACCGGAGGCGGAACCACCTGAACGCAGGTTTCACGATCAACGCCTAATGCCCCTTGTGGGCCAAGAGAGACCACTACGCGATGGGCTTTACCACTTTGCACTATTTCCTGTGCGGCTTTACGGACATCATCAGGCTGCGTGAGTTCACGATTAACCAGGGCGCTCAGTTCTTTAAGATTGGGTTTGACCAGTTCGATATTGCCAATAGCTAACGCCGCTGTTAGTGCGTCACCGGAGCTATCGATGATGCAACGGATACCCTGCTTTTGTGCCGTGGTGACCAGTCGGGTTAATTTCTCAAGTTTTACACCGGGGGGCAGGCTACCGCTAATGACCAGTAGCGCACCTGATTCAATTTCCAGTACCTGATCCTGAAGCTGGTGAAATTCGTCATCAGTGAGCGCAGCGCCGGGCATAACAAAACGATATTGTTCGCCGCTGGACTCCACATGGACATGAAGATTTTGTCGGGTCCAGTCTTTGGCTTCTATCGTCGATACTGGAACATTTTCATCAGCGAGTAACGACACCAGGTGTTCACCAGTGGCGCCGCCAGCCGGGAAAATCGCTGTTGCGCTACCGCCAAGATGCGCGATGGCGCGAGCCACATTGATGCCGCCACCACCAGGTTCAAAAACTGGCGAGGTGCAGCGAAGTTTACCTTCGGGGTAGATTTGTGGGGTGATCGTTGCGCTATCGAGAGAGGGCGCGAGTGTTAACGTATAGATACGTACCATCTTTACCTCCTGTTAGGCTGACCTCAGTCTGGCACTTAACGTCACGAAAGTGAAGCAATTAACAACATGATTTATCGCATCTTTATTTAAAATTATCCCTCTATTTATATATAAATAAAATTATGGTTTAAGAACGCTCTTATTCAAAAAATGAAATAAGAATATATTGCTATGTTATTCGAGTCTTTTTATAATTTGTTACCTTTCCTGGGTCTTTTGTCATTGATCCATATGAAAGTTTCCGAGACCGTAATGGTCTCTTTTTTTGTTGTACGGACTCTTTATAAATGAAGCTTTTGAAGACAGTACCCGCAGCATTCGTGCTGACGGGGTGCGTGTTTGCGTCAATGCATGCCGCCGCCGATGATTCCGTTTTTACTGTCATGGATGACCCTTCCAGCGCGAAAAAACCTTTTGAAGGTAACCTGAACGCGGGATACCTCGCCCAGTCAGGCAACACAAAAAGTTCTTCTTTAACTGCAGATACCACCATGACCTGGTACGGTGAAACCACGGCGTGGTCTCTGTGGGGTAATGCCAGCAATACCTCCTCGAATGATGAGCGCTCTTCGGAGAAATATGCCGCGGGCGGTCGTAGCCGTTTCAACATGACCGACTATGATTACTTGTTTGGGCAGGCGAGCTGGTTGACAGACCGTTATAACGGCTATCATGAGCGTGACGTGCTGACCGCAGGTTATGGTCGTCAGTTCCTCAGTGGACCGGTGCATAGCTTCCGTTTTGAATTTGGTCCTGGCGTACGCTATGACGAGCACACTGACGGTAAGACTGAAACTCAGCCGTTGGGTTATGCGTCTGGCGCCTATGCGTGGCAGATGACGGACAACACCAAGTTTACTCAGGGTGTATCGGTGTTTGGTGCTGATGATACAACGCTCAACTCTGAATCAGCCTTAAATGTTGCTATCAATGAACACTTCGGGTTGAAGGTGGCTTATAACGTTACCTGGAACTCTGAACCGCCGGCAACAGCGCCGGAACATACCGATCGTCGTACAACTGTTTCTCTCGGCTATCGTATGTAGTAATAGGCCAGGTCAATTAAATGACCTGGCTTTTCTTTTTATTATTGAGCGTAATGACTCTTTAAATATACTTTCTACTTTAACTTATAAAAAAATGAAAACGCCTGGCGAATGTCAGTAACGTTTTTCAAACTAGCCCCAAATTATTGCCGCCCAGCGTAACATCAACATTGCCGCACAAATTACGAGCAATACCACAACCATTTTCCAGTGTTTTTTTGCAGAGCGATTTGTTGGCATGGTTCTTTTCCTGCTCAGATCAGACTATTACTGCACAGTGTAACAAAGGCTGCAGGTCGTCAGTGAATTGATTTAAATCATAGATGGCGCGTTGATTGCTGCTTTGAACGGCTCGTAATGCCGTGTACACTGTCAGACGGTGTTATCAAAAAGCGGGTGTAGGTTACGTTGTTGCCAGTCCGGTGATACGTGACATATTTCGCAGAGTGAAGCGGGAATCAGCCCACACCTTTTTGGTAATTTTAAATATTGAAACTTTGTATGTGATCTTACGTGTGGGTCACCACTGCAAATAAGGATATAACATGCCTGTTATTACTCTTCCTGATGGCAGCCAACGCCATTACGACCACGCTGTAAGCCCCATGGATGTTGCGCTGGACATCGGTCCAGGTCTGGCGAAAGCCACCATCGCAGGCCGTGTAAATGGTGAACTGGTTGATGCTTCCGATCTGATTGAACATGATGCGAAGCTCTCTATCATCACCGCTAAGGATGAAGAAGGTCTGGAGATCATTCGTCACTCCTGTGCGCACCTGTTAGGGCACGCGATCAAACAACTCTGGCCGCACACCAAAATGGCGATCGGACCGGTTGTTGACAACGGTTTTTACTACGATATCGATCTTGACCGTACGTTAACTCAGGAAGACGTCGACGCGCTCGAAAAGCGGATGCACGAGCTCGCTGAGAAGAACTACGATGTCATTAAGAAGAAAGTCAGCTGGTACGAAGCGCGTGAAACGTTCGTGAAGCGTGGCGAGACCTACAAAGTCTCTATTCTTGATGAAAACATCGCCCATGATGACAAGCCAGGCTTGTACCATCATGAAGAATATGTCGATATGTGCCGTGGCCCGCACGTGCCAAATATGCGTTTCTGCCATCACTTTAAACTGATGAAGACCGCTGGGGCGTACTGGCGCGGTGATAGCAACAACAAGATGCTGCAGCGTATTTATGGTACTGCATGGGCAGATAAAAAAGCCCTGAGCGCCTACCTGCAACGTCTGGAAGAAGCGGCCAAACGCGACCACCGTAAAATTGGTAAGCAGCTTGACCTGTATCATATGCAGGAAGAAGCACCGGGTATGGTGTTCTGGCATAACGATGGTTGGACTATTTTCCGTGAACTGGAAGTCTTTGTTCGTTCGAAACTGAAAGAATACCAGTATCAGGAAGTTAAAGGTCCGTTTATGATGGACCGTGTACTGTGGGAAAAAACAGGACACTGGGACAACTACAAAGATGCGATGTTCACTACCTCTTCTGAGAACCGTGAATACTGCATCAAGCCAATGAACTGCCCAGGTCATGTACAGATCTTCAATCAAGGTCTGAAATCCTATCGTGACCTGCCGCTGCGTATGGCTGAGTTTGGTAGCTGCCACCGTAACGAACCATCTGGTGCGCTGCACGGTCTGATGCGTGTACGTGGTTTCACGCAGGATGATGCACACATCTTCTGTACTGAAGAGCAGATCCGTGATGAAGTTAACGCCTGCATCCGTATGGTCTACGATATGTATAGCACTTTTGGCTTCGAGAAAATCGTCGTCAAACTGTCCACTCGCCCCGAAAAACGTATCGGTAGCGATGAAATGTGGGACCGTGCTGAAGCGGACTTAGCCGTTGCGCTGGAAGAAAACAACATCCCGTTTGAATATCAACTGGGTGAGGGCGCATTCTACGGTCCGAAAATTGAATTTACCCTGTATGACTGCCTCGATCGTGCATGGCAGTGCGGTACTGTACAGCTGGACTTCTCCCTGCCGTCCCGTCTGAGCGCCTCTTATGTTGGCGAAAACAACGAGCGTCAGGTGCCGGTTATGATTCACCGCGCAATTCTTGGGTCGATGGAACGTTTTATCGGTATCCTGACTGAAGAGTTCGCTGGCTTCTTCCCGACTTGGCTTGCGCCAGTTCAGGTTGTGGTCATGAACATTACCGATTCGCAGTCTGAATACGTTAACGAATTAACGCAGAAACTACAAAATGCGGGTATTCGTGTAAAAGCAGACTTGAGAAATGAGAAGATAGGCTTTAAAATCCGCGAGCACACTTTACGTCGTGTCCCTTACATGTTGGTCTGTGGCGACAAAGAGGTAGAAGCAGGCAAAGTTGCCGTGCGTACCCGTCGTGGCAAAGACTTGGGCAGCCTGGACGTAAATGAAGTTATCGAGAAGCTGCAACAAGAGATTCGCAGCCGCAGTCTTCAACAACTGGAGGAATAAGGTATTAAAGGCGGAAAACGAGTTCAAACGGCACGTCCGAATCGTATCAATGGCGAGATTCGCGCCCTGGAAGTTCGCTTAACAGGTCTGGAAGGCGAAGCTTTGGGTATTGTGAGTCTGAGAGAAGCTATCGAAAAAGCTGAAGAAGCTGGAGTAGATTTAGTTGAAATCAGCCCTAACGCCGAACCGCCAGTTTGTCGTATTATGGACTACGGCAAGTTCCTTTATGAAAAGAGTAAGTCTTCTAAGGAACAGAAGAAAAAGCAAAAAGTTATCCAGGTTAAGGAAATTAAATTCCGTCCTGGCACCGACGATGGCGATTACCAGGTAAAACTCCGCAGCCTGGTACGCTTTCTGGAAGATGGCGATAAGGCTAAGATCACGCTGCGTTTCCGCGGTCGTGAGATGGCCCACCAACAGATCGGTATGGAAGTGCTGACGCGCGTCCGTGACGATCTGAGTGAACTGGCAGTAGTCGAATCCTTCCCTACGAAGATCGAAGGCCGCCAGATGATCATGGTGCTCGCTCCTAAGAAGAAACAGTAAGGCCTTCAAGTAGCAATGTCTGTGGAGCCTACGGGTTCCACAGCCGTTGTTCGCCTACGTTTCGTTTATTAACAATGCGAAGTGGAAGTTATTAAAATGCCGAAAATTAAGACCGTACGCGGTGCTGCTAAGCGCTTCAAAAAAACCGGTGGTGGTGGATTTAAGCGTAAGCACGCAAACCTGCGTCATATTCTGACCAAAAAATCTACTAAGCGTAAACGTCACCTGCGTCCAAAAGGCCTCGTTTCTAAAGGCGATCTGGGTCTGGTTATCGCGTGCCTGCCGTACGCATAAGCCGTTAACGTTTAATTAATTTTTTTACTAAGAATATAGATACAGGAGAGCACATATGGCTCGCGTAAAACGTGGTGTAGTTGCCCGTGCACGTCACAAGAAAATTTTGAAACAAGCTAAAGGCTACTACGGTGCGCGTTCTCGCGTATACCGCGTTGCCTTCCAGGCTGTTATCAAAGCTGGTCAGTACGCTTATCGTGACCGTCGTCAGAAAAAGCGTCAGTTCCGTCAACTGTGGATTGCGCGTATCAACGCAGCAGCACGTCAGAACGGTATTTCTTACAGCAAATTCATCAACGGCCTGAAAAAAGCCTCTGTTGAAATCGACCGTAAGATCCTGGCTGACATCGCAGTATTCGACAAAGTAGCGTTCTCCGCTCTGGTCGAAAAAGCGAAAGCAGCTCTGGCATAAGCCGGTGAAAAGAGGGAGCCTGGCTCCCTCTCTTTTATTTGTAATCCAATCAATTGGTTGACAATTTACCCGTAAGCCTTTTCAATAAAGGTTGTACGGTTTTTACCACACAAGGTAACGCAAGCATGAATGCTGCTATTTTCCGCTTCTTTTTTTACTTTAGCACCTGATTCCAGGAGGCTAGCGCGTGAAAGAAGAAACGGAAAACAGCGCCTAAAAGCCTCCCTGGTGGAGGCTTTTTTTATACACGTCATCCTTCACGCTGCCTTTGCGTTGGCTGCATTCGTTTATCTCAGTCACGTACCTATGTACGCTTCTGAGGATTTGCTCTCTTGCAGCCTTGATGCAAGTTGAATGATTTTGTGTATATACGTGCGACTAATGAATATCGCCACATAACGAGGAAAACCATGTCACATCTCGCAGAGCTGGTTGCCAGTGCAACGGCCGCCATAAACCAGGCTTCAGATGTTGCCGCGTTAGACAATGTCCGCGTCGAATATTTGGGCAAGAAAGGGCACCTGACCCTTCAAATGACTACCCTGCGCGAACTGCCGCCAGAAGAGCGTCCGGCAGCAGGTGCGGTTATCAACGAAGCAAAAGAACAAGTACAGCAGGCGCTAAACGCGCGTAAAGCTGATTTAGAAAATGCAGCGCTGAATGCACGTCTGGCTGAAGAAACCATCGATATCTCCCTTCCAGGGCGTCGTATCGAAAACGGCGGGCTGCACCCGGTAACGCGTACTATTGATCGTATTGAAAGTTTCTTCGGTGAGCTGGGCTTTACCGTGGCGACGGGGCCGGAAATCGAAGACGACTATCATAACTTCGATGCCCTGAATATTCCTGGCCATCACCCGGCGCGCGCTGACCACGACACTTTCTGGTTTGACGCCACGCGTCTGCTGCGTACCCAGACCTCTGGCGTGCAGATCCGTACCATGAAAGAAAAACAGCCACCAATCCGTATTATCGCTCCGGGCCGAGTGTATCGTAACGACTACGATCAGACGCACACGCCAATGTTCCATCAGATGGAAGGGCTGATTGTTGATACCAATATTAACTTCACCAACCTGAAAGGTACGCTGCACGATTTCCTGCGTAACTTCTTTGAAGAGGATCTTCAGGTTCGTTTCCGTCCGTCCTACTTCCCGTTCACGGAGCCTTCTGCGGAAGTCGATGTAATGGGTAAAAACGGCAAATGGCTGGAAGTGCTGGGTTGCGGTATGGTCCACCCGAATGTGCTGCGTAATGTGGGCATTGATCCGGAGATTTACTCTGGCTTTGCATTTGGCATGGGTATGGAACGTCTGACCATGCTGCGTTACGGCGTGACCGATCTGCGTTCTTTCTTTGAAAACGATCTGCGTTTCCTCAAACAGTTTAAATAAAGGCAGGATAAAACAATGAAATTCAGTGAACTGTGGTTACGCGAATGGGTTAACCCGGCGATTGATAGCGATGCGTTGTCAAACCAAATCACTATGGCTGGTCTGGAAGTCGATGGCGTTGACGCCGTCGCTGGTGAATTTAACGGCGTTGTCGTTGGTGAAGTAGTTGAGTGCGGTCAGCACCCTAACGCAGATAAACTGCGCGTCACAAAGGTGAATGTAGGCGGTGAGCGTCTGCTTGATATCGTCTGTGGCGCACCTAACTGCCGCCAGGGGCTGAAAGTCGCGGTGGCTACTATTGGCGCCGTTTTGCCGGGTGATTTCAAAATCAAAGCCGCGAAGCTGCGTGGTGAACCGTCAGAAGGGATGTTGTGCTCTTTCTCTGAGCTGGGTATTTCTGACGATCATAACGGTATTATCGAGCTGCCTGCGGATGCACCGATTGGTACTGATATCCGTGAATACCTGAAGCTTGATGATAACACTATCGAAATTAGCGTAACGCCGAACCGTGCAGACTGCTTAGGCATCATCGGTGTGGCGCGTGATGTCGCTGTACTGAACAAAGCTCCTCTGGTAGAGCCAGAAATCGCGCCGGTTGCTGCAACCATTAACGACACACTGCCAATTACCGTCGAAGCTGTTGAAGCGTGCCCACGCTATCTTGGCCGTGTGGTAAAAGGCATTAACGTTAAAGCGCCAACGCCGTTGTGGATGAAAGAGAAACTGCGCCGTTGCGGGATCCGTTCCATTGATGCCGTGGTTGATGTAACCAACTATGTGCTGCTTGAACTGGGTCAGCCGATGCACGCATTCGACAAAGATCGCATCGAGGGCGGAATTGTGGTGCGTATGGCAAAAGAGGGGGAAACCCTGGTATTGCTGGACGGCTCCGAAGCGAAACTGAATGCGGATACGCTGGTCATCGCTGACCACAATAAAGCGCTGGCAATGGGTGGTATTTTTGGTGGTGAACACTCTGGCGTGAATGACGAAACGCAAAACGTTCTGCTGGAATGTGCGTTTTTCAGCCCGCTGTCAATTACCGGTCGAGCACGTCGTCACGGTCTGCACACCGATGCCTCTCACCGCTATGAGCGTGGTGTCGATCCGGCACTGCAGTACAAAGCGATGGAGCGTGCTACGCGCCTGCTGATTGATATCTGCGGTGGGGAAGCTGGCCCGGTTATCGATGTTACAAACGAAGCCACTCTGCCAGAGCGTGCAACCATTACTCTGCGTCGTAGCAAACTGGATCGTCTGATCGGACACCATATTGCTGATGAGCAGGTGAGCGATATTCTGCGTCGTCTGGGCTGTGAAGTGACAGAGGGTCAGGGTGAGTGGAAAGCGGTAGCGCCGAGCTGGCGTTTCGATATTTCAATCGAAGAAGACCTGGTCGAAGAAATTGCTCGCGTATACGGTTATGACAATATCCCGAATATGCCAATTCAGGCGGGTCTGGTCATGGGTACACACCGCGAAGCGGATTTATCCCTGAAACGTGTTAAAACCATGTTGAATGACAAAGGCTACCAGGAAGTTATCACCTATAGCTTTGTTGATCCGAAAATCCAGTCACTGCTGCACCCAGGCGAAGAAGCACTACTGCTGCCAAGCCCAATCTCTATTGATATGTCGGCAATGCGTCTGTCGCTGTGGACGGGGCTGCTGTCAACGGTAGTTTATAACCAGAATCGCCAGCAGAACCGCGTACGTATTTTCGAAACGGGTTTACGTTTTGTTCCCGATACACAGGCTAACCTGGGGATCCGTCAGGATCTGATGCTGGCAGGCGTTATCTGCGGTAACCGCTATGATGAACACTGGAACCTGGCAAAAGAGACTGTTGATTTCTATGATCTAAAAGGTGATCTGGAAGCGGTTCTCGACCTGACCGGCAAGTTGGGTGACATTCAGTTTAAAGCTGAAGCCAATTCAGCTCTGCATCCGGGTCAGTCTGCGGCGATTTATCTGAAAGGTGAACGTATTGGTTTCATTGGGGTTGTTCATCCTGAGCTGGAACGTAAACTGGATCTGAACGGTCGCACTCTGGTGTTTGAACTGGAGTGGAATAAGCTCGCAGACCGCGTGGTGCCTCAAGCGCGTGAAATTTCTCGCTTCCCGGCGAACCGCCGTGACATCGCAGTCGTTGTGGCAGAAAACGTTCCCGCTGCGGATATTTTATCCGAATGTAAGAAAGTTGGCGTAAATCAGGTAGTTGGCGTAAACTTGTTTGACGTGTACCGCGGTAAGGGTGTTGCGGAGGGTTATAAGAGCCTCGCTATCAGCCTGATCCTTCAGGATACCAGCCGTACACTTGAAGAAGAGGAGATTGCCGCTACCGTTGCCAAATGTGTAGAGGCATTAAAAGAGCGATTCCAGGCATCATTGAGGGATTGAACCTATGGCGCTTACAAAAGCTGAAATGTCAGAATATCTGTTTGATAAGCTTGGGCTTAGCAAGCGGGATGCCAAAGAACTGGTCGAGCTGTTTTTCGAAGAGATCCGTCGTGCTCTGGAAAATGGTGAGCAGGTAAAACTCTCTGGTTTTGGTAACTTCGATCTGCGTGATAAGAATCAACGTCCGGGCCGTAACCCGAAAACGGGCGAAGATATTCCCATTACAGCACGGCGCGTGGTGACCTTCAGACCCGGGCAGAAGTTAAAGAGTCGGGTCGAAAACGCAACGCCCAAAGAAGAGTAATTTAACTATACGCTAGATTATTTGTGCTGCATCGCGGTGACAGGTGAGGAAACCCCGGAAGCATAGCGTGCTATGTGACCGGGGGGCTGAACGTAGCTACCAAAGAAGCGGCATAAAGGATGACGCGTATAACTAAAAAGGCCGCTATGCGGCCTTTTTCCTTTCCACTGCCGAATCGGCACCGTAGAATCATCCCCATCTTTTTTCAGCAGAATGGAAAACATGCTGACTTTCGCTCATCAACAACAGCGACGAAATGTGCGCTGGATACTGTCTCTGTCAGTACTGATGTTGCTGGCAACAATTCTAAGCTTGTGCGCAGGAGAACAATGGATCGCTCCCGGCGATTGGTTTAGCGCTCGTGGCGATCTGTTTGTCTGGCAGATTCGGCTTCCCCGCACGCTTGCTGTTTTACTGGTAGGTGCTGCGCTGGCGCTATCCGGCGCGGTGATGCAGGCGCTATTTGAAAACCCGCTCGCGGAGCCAGGCTTACTGGGTGTGTCTAACGGTGCAGGGGTTGGGCTAATTGCTGCGGTGTTACTGGGGCAGGGGCAGCTTCCTGGATGGGCATTGGGCTTATGTGCGATTGCGGGGGCGTTGATTATCACGCTCATTCTTCTGCGTTTTGCCCGTCGTCATCTGTCCACCAGTCGTCTGCTGCTTGCGGGCGTGGCGCTGGGTATTATCTGTAGTGCACTGATGACATGGGCTATCTACTTTTCCACCTCTTTTGACCTGCGCCAGCTCATGTACTGGATGATGGGGGGCTTCGGCGGCGTAGACTGGCAACAGACCTGGCTGATGATTGCATTGCTCCCTGTTTTGCTGTGGATTTGCTGTCAGTCGCAGCCAATGAATATGCTGGCGCTGGGCGAGACTTCTGCGCGACAACTGGGACTGCCTTTATGGTTCTGGCGTAACCTGCTGGTGGTCGCGACAGGCTGGATGGTGGGTGTCAGCGTGGCGCTTGCCGGCGCGATTGGTTTTATCGGGCTTGTCATCCCTCATATTCTGCGACTGTGTGGGCTGACCGATCACCGTGTTTTACTGCCTGGCTGCGCGCTGGCAGGGGCGATAGCGTTACTGCTAGCGGATGTTGTTGCTCGTTTGGTGCTGGCTTCAGCCGAGCTGCCTATCGGCGTAGTGACAGCCACCATGGGGGCGCCTGTTTTCATCTGGCTATTGTTAAAGTCCGGGCGCTAGAATGCCCCAGTTCGGTCTATGATTAAAAACTGAAAATTGAACGCTTACTATCCACCTGTTGTTCTGGAGAGGCTATGCAAAATACTATTTTCAATACAGAAGTGACGACCATCGATGGGGAAGTTATCACATTGCAGGCGTATGCCGGAAAAGTGTTATTAATTGTCAATGTTGCTTCGAAATGTGGATTAACGCCGCAGTATGAGCAACTGGAGAATCTCCAGAAAGCCTGGCATGAACAGGGATTCACCGTACTGGGTTTTCCCTGCAATCAGTTTCTTGGGCAGGAGCCTGGCAGCGAAGAAGAAATTAAGACCTGGTGCACGACCACGTGGGGCGTTACTTTCCCAATGTTCAGTAAGATCGACGTCAATGGCAAAGCGCGCCATCCGCTGTATCAGAAGCTGATTGACGCTATACCGACAGCTACTGCACCTGCTGACAGCAGTTTTTTGGCGCGTATGGTGAGTAAAGGCCGCGCTCTGCTCCACCCGGGCGATGTCCTGTGGAATTTTGAGAAGTTTTTAGTCGGGCGAGATGGACAGGTGCTGCACCGTTTTTCACCGGATATGAAGCCTGATGATCCGGTCCTTGTGCAAAGTATTAAGACGGCGCTGGCAAAATAATGTCTCTATTGATGCAGCTACAGGATGTGGCGGAATCGACCCGGCTCGGCCCACTATCCGGTGAAGTAAGAGCGGGGGAGATCCTGCACTTAGTGGGGCCAAACGGTGCCGGTAAGAGCACGTTATTGGCGCGTATGGCGGGTTTAACCAGTGGAGAGGGAACCATCACCTTTGGTGATATGGCGCTTGATGACTGGCCCGCAGCAAAACTGGCGCGATACCGCGCTTATCTTGCGCAGCAACAAAACCCGCCGTTTGCGATGCCGGTCTGGCATTTTCTGACGCTGCATCAGCCCGACAAATCGCGTACTGACCAGTTACAAGAGATAGCAGATGCGCTTGGACTGGGAGATAAGTTAGGACGCGGTGTTAACCAGCTTTCAGGTGGTGAATGGCAGCGCGTGCGTCTTGCAGCGGTTATCCTGCAAATTTGCCCACAGGCTAATCCGCATGGTCAGCTTTTGCTGTTAGATGAACCGATGAACAGCCTGGATGTCGCGCAACAAAACGCGCTGGACAGGCTATTGGGGCAGCTTTGTCGGCAGGGGATAGCGATTGTAATGAGTAGCCATGACCTTAATCATACATTACGTCATGCGCATAAGGCCTGGTTACTCAAGCGAGGGAAGCTGCTGGCCAGCGGCTCTCGCGATGTGGTGCTGACGCCTTCCAACCTGTCTCGGGCTTATGGCGTAAACTTCCGTCGTTTGGATATTGAAGGCCACAGAATGCTCATATCAACCACTTAAGTTAAATGGGTTCTTGAAAACCACATAATTTCCACGCTAAATTGGCACAAAAATAAAAATCAGAGGATTCGTCCTGAATGCGTTTTTGGCTCATTTTCATCACAGCACTGTTTTTAGCAGGGTGTAGCAGCCATCGCGCTCCTGCGCCAAATGCCCGATTGTCGGATTCTATCGCCGTCATCGCTGGTCTTAACGACCAGCTACAAACCTGGCATGGAACACCCTATCGTTATGGCGGCATGAGCCGCAGCGGTGTGGATTGCTCTGGATTTGTACTGATGACGATGCGCGACAAATTCGATTTACAACTGCCACGCGATACACGCACACAATCGAAGATTGGTACGGAAATCGATAAAGATGAATTGCTGCCTGGCGATCTGGTTTTCTTTAAAACCGGGTCGGGAGAAAGTGGTCTGCATGTCGGTATTTATGACACCAATAATCAATTTATTCATGCGTCAACCAGTCGTGGGGTGATGCGTTCATCACTTGATAATGTCTACTGGCGTAAAAACTTTTGGCAGGCACGACGTATTTAATCTCAAGGATGATGAGGCTACCGGCGAGTGAGTAGCCTCACCATCATCATTTAAAAGCTAACTTTCATTTATGACTTCCAGTCAGCAATAACCTTGCGCAACAAGAGTGTATTTTACTAAAAATATGATTTATGGCGAGTTATTAAAAAGTACAAAACTGGATATTCGTTTATAATCAGGATAAGCTAAAAAAAAGGATTCGATTTACTGGCTAAAAGGGAAAAATGAAAGGGCCTCTATTTGCATCTGAAATGACGTATTTTTCCATCCTTTGCTACAGGATGCCGGATAACACCCATGCTGCGGGGCTGGCACAATGATTGTTTCACTGGATAATATTTATCATTCTGAGTTCTCTTTTCTTCCTGCGAGAAGCGAAAATGGCGACCTTGAGTTCGTCGATATCATCACAAATTTTGTCAGCCAGGATGGGGTCGTACACATGCCAACTGAGCTGGTCTTACCTCGTTTGTCGGATGATGAACAATGCCGTTTATTTGCCGAAAAACTTGAATTAATCGAAACGTGCCAACACTTTTTTATTCAGCGCGGAATTTCTGCCTGGATTAATTTAACACCGGCAGTTGCTAATTCTTTATTATCAGATACGGAATATGCATCACGTGTTGAACGATTTTCATTTCTTGAACTGGCGATTAATGAAAGTTATCCAGAGTTAAACAACGGAAAAGAAAATCCAACACTGGCAGCATTAGCTACGCGCTTTCCATTAATACTGACAAATTTTGGCGCCGGAGGCATATCAACACGGGCCATTTTTGATGGTCTTTTTAAACGAGTTGTGCTGGATAAAAACTTTGTGCAACAACGGATTGCGCATATTTCGTTTGAGCCGTTTATGCGAGCTATCCTGGCGCAAATATCCCCAAGTTGTGAATCAATCATTATTAGCGGGGTTGATTCGCAGGAGATGCTGACGCGAGTATTGCCTCTGGGGTTTAACGCCATGCAGGGCGCACTGTGGCCTGCAGTATCTCCCGCGAAGATAATCTCGCTGGTGAAGGGATAACCCTGTTCTTTGCTGGTGTTTAACAGACCATTAACAGTCTACACTAGTGACAGGAGGCCCTATGACCCTGTCTTTTACCACCCGCTGGCGTGATGAATTACCAGCAACCTATACCGCACTTTTACCCACCCCTTTGAGAAATGCGCGCGTAATCTGGCATAACGATGTGCTGGCTGAACAATTAGGCATTTCTGCAGACTTGTTTGATATTCCAGATGGCTCTGGCGTTTGGGGGGGAGAGTCGCTTTTTGCCGGCATGTCGCCTTTAGCACAGGTTTACAGCGGGCATCAGTTTGGTGTTTGGGCCGGCCAACTTGGCGACGGACGCGGGATCCTTCTCGGCGAACAGCAGCTCGCAGATGGTTCAATACTTGACTGGCACCTCAAGGGCGCCGGGTTGACGCCATATTCCCGCATGGGTGATGGACGCGCAGTGCTACGTTCTACGATTCGGGAAAGTCTGGCCAGCGAAGCGATGCACTATCTTGGGATACCGACTACACGAGCTCTGTCTATTGTTACCAGTGACACGCCGGTACAGCGAGAGACCACAGAAGCGGGCGCGATGCTCATTCGTGTGGCACAAAGCCATATGCGCTTTGGTCATTTTGAACACTTTTACTATCGTCGCGAACCGGAAAAAGTCCGCCAGTTGGCAGACTTTGCTATTCGCCACTACTGGTCGCAATGGCAGGATGAATCAGACTGTTATCAACTGTGGTTTCAGGACGTCGTCACGCGTACCGCGACGTTGATCGCTGACTGGCAAACAGTGGGATTCGCGCATGGGGTGATGAACACCGACAACATGTCGATTCTGGGGCTGACGATGGATTACGGTCCGTTTGGTTTTCTGGATGACTATGTGCCTGACTACATCTGTAACCACTCCGATCATCAGGGGCGATACAGTTTCGACAATCAACCGGCGGCAGCTCTGTGGAATTTACAGCGTCTGGCACAAACCCTGTCGCCTTTTATCCCGGTCGATGCGCTAAACGATGCGCTGGATAGCTATCAATTGGCGCTGCTCACACGTTACGGGCAACGGATGCGGCAAAAACTGGGCTTCTTTAGCGAGCAAAAAAACGATAACGAGCTGCTTAGCGAACTGTTTAGTTTGATGGCGCGTGAAGGAAGCGACTATACGCGAACGTTTCGTATGCTAAGCCAGACGGAGCAGCACAGCGCATCATCTCCACTGAGAGATGAGTTTATCGATCGCGCCGCATTTGATGACTGGTTCGCACGCTATCGGTCGCGTTTGCAACAGGATAATGTTGATGACGATATCAGACAGGCGCAGATGAAAGCGGCTAACCCGGCACTGGTTTTACGTAACTGGCTGGCGCAGAGGGCAATCAGCCTGGCAGAGAAGGGGGATTACACAGAGTTGCACCAATTGCACCTTGCTCTACGTACTCCCTTTGACGATCGTAATGATGATTATGTCAGCCGTCCACCTGACTGGGGTAAACGGCTGGAAGTGAGTTGTTCAAGCTAAGGTGTGAGAAAAACGTGGGGAGAATCGTTGGCCGGGTGCTGGCCAACATGAATTTGGGCGCCGTACCAGCGCATCAAATCATCGGCCTGCAATACGGCGTCCGGTGCCCCCTGCGAAACAATATTACCGTTATGGAGCAACACGATTCGGTCAGCCCACAGAGCTGCAAGGTTGAGGTCGTGAAGTACGATACAAACATGCAGATCGCCCTGAATTGCCAGTGTCTTCAGCAGCCTCAGCAGATGCTGTTGGTGGTAGAGATCCAATGCTGAAGTGGGTTCATCAAGGAATAACCAGCCACGTGGCGCGCCGTTACGCCATAGCTGCGCCAGTGCACGCGCAAGCTGGACGCGCTGCTGCTCACCACCAGATAGCGCGGTGTAGTGTCTACCGGCCAGCGTTAAACAACCGGTCATTTCCATCACCTGGGCGATAAGTGCAGGTTCGGGCTGTTGGGTCCAGGGGGCACGCCCCATGGCAATAACGGCTTCTACCTGCCAGTCGAATCCTACCTGTGTTTGCTGACGCATGACCGCGCGATGGCGCGACAGTGCTTGTGTACTCCAGTCACCAAGCGTTCTCCCGTCCAGTAAACAACGCCCGGCATCGGGTTTAAGAAATCCGGTCAGCAGTCGTAGCAAAGTCGATTTTCCTGCGCCGTTAGGCCCGATCAGCGCGACCAGTTCGCCCCTGGCGAGGTTGAGCGAAACGTCGCGAATAACCGTTCGGCCAGCAACGTGGTAGCTCAGCCCTTCGGCAATTAAATATTCAGCCATGCGGCCCTCTCTGACGAAAAATAAGCCACAGAAACCAGGGCGCACCGAGAATACTGGTTAACAGACCGACCGGCATCTCAGCAGGCGCAACGGCAGTGCGGGCGAGGGTATCGGCAATCAGCAGCAAAAAAGCGCCAGCCAGGACTGAGCCGGGGATCACGGCGCGATGATCCGGACCGAGCCACATACGTAGTAAATGCGGAATAACCAGTCCGATAAATCCAATCACACCGCTAACCGCCACTGCGGCGGCAACTAACAGTGCGCTGCAGAGCAGCAAAATACGCTGAACCATGCGCACATCGACGCCGAGATAGTGAGCTTCCTCTTCCCCCAACTGCAGCAGGTTCAGCGCCGGGGCCAAACGCCAGATGACCAGTACAGTCGGCAGCATTAGCGATGCTACCGCCAGCAGAGTAGACCACTGCGCGGAGCCCAGGCTGCCCATTCCCCATAGCGATAGCTGGCGCAGTTGGGCATCATTGCTGACCCACGACAAAACGCCCACTGCGGATCCACAAAGTGCATTGATGGCAATACCGACCAGCAACAGACGCGACAGCGAACTGTCACGTTGTTGGCTGAGGATAAAAATCACCACCGTTGCAGCGAGCGCACCGAGAAACGCCGCCAACATTGGCGCATACAGCATCAGCAGAGCGGGCAACGTGATCGGCAATACCACCCACAATGCGACGGCGCAGGCAGCACCGCTGCTGATCCCCAGCAATCCTGGATCGGCAAGTGGGTTACGAAATAGCCCCTGCATCACACAACCCGCCAGAGCCAGCGAACCGCCAATCACTAGCGCCAGCAGTACGCGGGGAAGTCGAATGGTTAGCCAGATTTGACGCAGGGCATCATCGCCATCGCGCCAGAAAAGACTCACCGGCAGACGCAACGCGCCAAAACCGGTAGCCAGAACTGTCGTCAATGCCAGCGTAAAAGCCAGTATCCACAGAGAGCAGGTGATATGCCGTGACATCAGGGCAATTGCTCCGCTTTGGTACGAAGTTGCTGGATTGCCTGCGGAGTCCGGACGCTGAAGCCCAACAATGCCATATCGTCAATCTGTAACACCTGTTTATTGCGACCAGCCGGTGTTTGCGCAAGTCCCGGTAGCGACCACAGGTTAGCTTCTCCACCCATTGCCTTGACGCCATCCTGTGAGATCACCACCAGATCGGGCTGGCTGGCGATTACACCTTCTTGCGACAGTGGCTGGTAGCGATTGAACCCCTGCATCGCGTTTTGCAAACCAGCGGCACGGATGGCAGCGTCAGCTCCGGTTTGTTGCCCGGCGGCCATCGCGGTCATCCCACCGTGATTGAGAATGAACAGTACGCGTTTATTGAGTGTCGATGATGGCAGCATCGCCAGTTCCTGACGCAAGGTTTGACGCAGCGCTTCGCCTTGTGACTCGCGATGTGTAGCCTGCGCAATTACCTGAACTTTCTCATCAATCACGCTCAGTTCGTTACTTGCAGGCACCGTGACAACACGGACTTTGCTTTGCCCGACCTGTTTAAGCACCAGAGACGGCTGTGCCTGCGCGCTGGCAAGGACCAGCGTTGGGCGAGTTGCAAGGATCCCTTCGGCGTTGAGTTGGCGTAAATAACCCACATCAGGTAATGCGGTTGCTTCTTCAGGCCATTGGCTGGTGCTGTCTCGTGCAACGAGGGATGACTGTGCACCCAGCGCATACACAATCTCAGTGACATCGCCGCCAAGAGAAACTATTTTTTCCTCGGGTGTAGCCAGCGCCGCAGCAGGCAGGAGTGCAATCAGGACGAGCAGTTTTTTCATGCGGCCAGCCCTTTTGGCGTTAATGCGTCAATTTGCGCACGCCATTGCTTCTGCTCTGGTTCGCCTTCTGTACGCTGACCATAGAGCTGAGCGATTTGCGTCCCATCTGCGGCAAACAGTTCCAGACTGGTCACGTGGCCATCCGCAGTGGGTTTGCGCGTTACCCAGGTTTCTGCAATGGTCTCTTCCAGCAGATGCAGGGTAAAGGTTGGATTGAAAATATTCAGCCAGCCTTTCATTGGCACCAGTTTTTCTACAACACCGGTAAAAATCTGCACGCAGCCGCGGTTGCCAACAAATACCATAATTTCGTTACCATCCTGACGTGCTGTTTCCAGCAGTTGTGCCAGTGCCCCATTGGTGACTTTACAGGCCAGATCGTCGCCCACCAGGCTAAATGCCTGTTGACGCGTAAGGTTGTGACGTTTCAACAAGCCGAAGAACTGATGCACATCGGTCATAGCGCGCCACTCTTTATCAACGGTCTCAGCGTCTACCGCAACCGCGGCAGGGGCAGCATCCTCAATGGATTGCAACTCCAGCGGCGGGTTTTCGGCGAAGATGAAGCGGGTCAGCAGCGAGCCCCATTCCGCGACGTCGGTATTCTCCGTGGTGTAGACTTTTAACAGCGCATCACCCTGATTATCAAAAAATTGAATGCTCTGGCGCTCTCCGCGGGCGGTCGCTTCGCTGATATGAAACGCACTTGCCCACTGGTTCAGAAACAACCGCAGGTCGAGGGCGCGGGGATTCAGCACCAGTCCGGCATGTCCATTAAGGTGCTGATTGGTGAATGCGCCAACTTGCTCATGAACGGCGTATTCGTTACGGCAGATACATTTAGTTTCCCCTACGGCTTCCAGTGCGCCCAGGATCTCGCGTACTTCGCCACGTAAACGCCATGCGTCATGACCGACGCGTGCAAAGGTCAGCTCAGCTTCACTGATGTTCATCAGACCCGCGATGTCACGCGCATATTTTCCAGGATTTTCTTTTTTCAGTTCCAGCCAGCGTGTGTAATGATTCATTGCCTCTTCCTTCCAGATTGCTGCCCCGGCGAGCCGGGGCAGGGTGATTACCACTGATAACTCACGAAAATTTTGCCGTTACGACCATCCTGCGGAATGCCCTGCGGAGACCAGTATTCTTTGTCGAAGGCGTTACCCAGAACCAGCGTAGTGGTCACGCCTTTCAGTGCCTGTTGGCCCTGATAGCTCACATAGAAGTCGTTTACCGCATAGCCTGGTTGTTTAGTGTAGCTACTGCTGATATGAGTGGAGCGATCGGCAAAGGTACCGAGCCAGCCGACTGAGAAGCCGCTGTGTGCTACAGGAATGTTTAGTTTGCTGGTGACCGTGTCCGGGTTAATGCTGGAAATGTATTCACCGGTGTCAGTATCTTTGCCGCGCGTACGGTTATAGGCCAGATCCAGACTGAACAGGTCGGTGGTGTATTTCGTCATGACATCCCAGCCCCAAATTTTGGCGTTGGGTACGTTGTAGGACATCGTTGTCGCAGAGGCAAAATCGACGCTGGTGGAGATGTAATCTTTTGCTTTGGTATCAAAATAGCTGGCTTTAAATTCGAGGGCGTCGTTCGCCAGCATCAGATCATCAAAGCGCAGGCCAAAACCATACTCCTGGGTTTCGTTGGTTTCCGGGCGCAGGTTAGGGTTTGGCACCCAGTAGTTGGTGTAAAACCGACCGATGGAGAAGTGTTTCGCATCGTTATACATCTCACCCATAGTCGGTGCGCGGAAGGCTTGCGCCCAGGAGCCAAACAGCATCAACCAGTCAGCAGGCGTAACGGTCATTCCCGCGCGAGAGGACCATTTATCAGCATCAACATCCGCATATCCCTCACTGCTGCCGCGGTAAGAGTCATAACGAGTGCCACCCAGTATCGTTATCGGCAGGTCTCGCAAGGTGATCTCGTCCTGTAGCCAGCCGGAGCTGAAATCAATTTTTGCCTGCGGGAAACCTGTGGTCGAGCCACCTGGACGTTGCTCCTGGCGATAATACTCACCGCCATAGGTCAACAGATGAGAGCCAGGGGAATCGGTAAACAGGCGACTGCGGTTATCAATTTTCCCGCCTTTGGTCGTTTGTTTGCGAAACTCGTTGGTTGCATCGGGGTTCTGCGCGTTAATGCGTGCTTCAGACCAGTAAATGCGAGCATCAGCATTCAGCCAGTCATTATCCGCTGGTGCGAGGGTATACGTCAGTTGGGCATCACGCTGGATAGTCGAACGATCGGTCATAGGATTACTGCTGCTATCAGCATCACTGGCCTGTGGATTTTTAGGTTCCTGCGCATCATTGTTGTAATAACGTAGCGAACCTGCCAGTGTCTGGGCGCTGTCAAGTTTCCAACTGCCTTTTGCCAACATATTGTTAATTGTTTCGTCGTTCGGCGCGGTGGTTCCGTTGCTCTGACGCAAATCACCACGGTCACGGCTGGACCAGGCGAGCAGTCCGTCCAGCGTATCGCTGCGACCATATGCGCTGGCTCCCATTCCGAGGCTGTGATCGCCCGTTGCTGCGGTACCAAATACGCGGTAGCCGCTGTTTTTGCCGACTTCCAGCAGATCTTTAGCATCTGCGGTTTCGTACGCGATCACGCCACCCAGCGCACCGCTGCCATACAGCAGAGCAGACGGGCCGCGAACCACTTCAATTCGTTTGATGAGAGCAGGGTCGAGGAAGGTGCTATTCAGGTGCCCGGTATCGGTACCCTGACGTACACCATCAACCAGGACCAGAACGCCGCGTCGGTCGTAACCGCGCAGATTAACGTCCTGTCCATTAGTGCGCCCCGTACCGTCCAGAGTCAGACCAGGTACTTTACGTAACAGATCGGCAGCCGAGCTGGCGGTTTGGTTTTCCGGTGCGCTGGCGTCGATGACGCTGACCATCATCGGCGCTTCAAAGGCGCTACGGGCATTGCCGGTGGCGGTAACGGTAATATCATCAGTCGCGGCATAAGCGGTTGCGGACAGATGACTCATGATCGCCAGCGCCAAAAGTGATGGGCGCAAAGCCGCGGTGTGCAGGTATGGCATAGCAACTCTCCATTAGGAAATCGAAAAGCGCTGGCTGCCTGGGGATCACCTGGGTGGCTGGCGAAATGTGTTGTTTATTTAGTCAGAATCAGTTTTCCGGCATGCGTTTGTCTCAGCAGGTAATGCTGTCCGTCATGCTCGATAATCACCCGCCCCTCGTTTCCGAGCAGACTTTTGCTGTCAATTCGACGCTCAGTTTGAACGGGAGAGGGTGGTGTATTGTCTTTTACGGGTGTTGCCGTGGTGTTATCCATACGTGACATAGTGTTTAAAAATAACAATCAATGTAACAATGATAATCATTATCAACAAACTAAAATTTTGCGGCAAGCCTTTTTGTGAAAAAATTGTGACGAGAATATTTTTTGAGCAAAAATGAAGGGAAAAACAAGGGATTGTCACCGGGCGAAGTTATTCCACCCGGTGAAAAGGTCAGAAACGACTATCAACGGCAGAGGCGAGTTTTTCGACCAGCAGTTCAGTATCTTCCCAGTTCAGACATGGATCGGTGATCGACTGACCATAGACCAGCGGTTGGCCACTGACAATTTTTTGCGTGCCTTCACGCAAGAAACTTTCTGCCATAATCCCGGCGATAGCCGTCGAGCCATTGCGAATTTGCTGACAAACATCATCGCAAACCTCTAACTGACGACGGTGCTGCTTCTGGCAATTGCCGTGACTAAAATCGACTACCAGATGCTCCGGTAAGGAGAACTCATGCAGGGTATCACAGGCGGCGGCGATATCAGCTGCAGAGTAATTCGGCTTTTTACCTCCGCGCATGATGATATGTCCATACGGGTTACCGCTGGTCTGATAGATGGTCATCTGCCCGGTTTTATCCGGAGAGAGGAACATATGACTGGCTCGGGAAGCGCGAATAGCATCGACGGCAATACGTGTATTACCATCCGTCCCGTTTTTAAACCCTACCGGACAGGAGAGCGCAGAGGCCATCTCTCGGTGGATCTGGCTTTCAGTGGTACGCGCGCCAATGGCTCCCCAACTGATTAAATCGGCAATAAACTGGCCGGTAACCATATCGAGGAATTCCGTTGCCGTTGGCACCCCAAGCTCGTTAACCTGCAGCAGTAATTTACGCGCCAGCTCAATACCGTGGTTGACGCGGTAGCTGCCGTTTAAATCCGGGTCAGAAATTAAGCCTTTCCAGCCAACAACGGTGCGCGGCTTTTCAAAATAGGTACGCATCACGATTTCCAGACGCGCCTGGTGCCTGGTACGCAACGTCTGTAAACGAGTGGCGTACTCCATAGCTGCGTCAAGATCGTGAATCGAGCAGGGCCCAACGATCACCAGTAAACGGGGATCTTCACCATTCAATATTTTTTCTATCCGGCGTCGGGAATCCGTCACATGACGGGCGACGGAGGACGAAACAGGATGCCGCTGCGCAAGCTCTGCTGGAGTGACCAGGTTGTCAATACGCGCAGTACGGAGTTCATCGGTTCTGTTCATTACTTGTCTCAGAAATTTGTTGCTTCAACGGCAGGACTACCGGGAAGTGATGTACATCACAATAACACACTCATCCTGCCTACTGGCGAGCATAATAACAAAAAATTGAACCAATGCACTAGCGTTCTAGTACATTCGGCGATTCAGCCCCATAATATCGAGGATCTTAGTGGCAATTTCTTCTACCGAATAATTAGTACTGTTTAACCACGGGATCTGATTCTTCCGGTACAGCGCTTCTACTTCTGCCACCTCCATCCGGCACTGGCGCAGTGATGCGTAACGGCTATTTTCCCGGCGCTCTTCACGGATCGCCGTCAGGCGTTCAGGGTCGATCGTCAGGCCAAATAATTTATGCTGTAACGGTTTCAGTGATGCCGGTAGCACGAGATTATCCATATCATCGGCAATAAAGGGGTAGTTGGCCGCCCGGATCCCAAACTGCATCGCCAGATACAGGCTGGTAGGGGTTTTACCGCAGCGGGAAACGCCGAGCAGGATCACCTGAGCCTGATCGAGGTTGCGCAACGAAATACCGTCGTCATGAGCGAGCGTATAATCAATCGCCGCGATGCGTGCGTCGTACTTGATGAGATTACCCGGATTAAGACCGTGCGTGCGATGGGCAATCGGCGTGGGGTCGAGCTTCATCTCATGTTGCAGGGGAGCGACCAGTGCCTGCACGATATCCTGGCAGAACCCTTCACTTTGCAAAATAATAGAGCGGATTTCCGGCAACACGATGGAGTAAAACACCAGAGGGCGCACGCCAGTTTGTTGATAAATGGCGTCTATCTGGTCTTTTACCGCGCGGGCCCGACTCTCATTTTCCACAAACGGCAGCGTGATACTGCTGATCGTAACTGGAAACTGCGACATTACCGCGTGGCCTAATACCTCTGCGGTGATGGCCGTACCATCAGAAATATAAAATACATGACGATCAACAGCATTATCCATTTTGCTCATCCTGGGGGCTGACATAATTCTCTGAAAGCATAAATTAAAATTCGCCAGAAGCGAATATAACGATACTTATTTTATAAAATGAAACGGTATTTTTATATTTAATGAAAAGTACATTTCATTTTTCGGAACAAATGTTTATACCGACAGTTTTTGTGGTGATCCCGTGCCGCTCGCGGGTTTGCGCAAATGCGTAAACAATCTTAAAAAATAAAAAATAAAGTTGCTTGAACGATTCACCGTTTTTTTCGCTGAAGTAAATATGCAAAGATAATTACGCAAAATTGAGTTTCCTAACCTCGTTCATATATAAGGATTGTTCGATGTCCAACAATGGCTCGTCACCGCTGGTGCTTTGGTATAACCAACTCGGCATGAATGATGTAGACAGAGTTGGGGGCAAAAATGCCTCCCTGGGTGAAATGATTACTAACCTTTCCGGTATGGGTGTTTCCGTACCGAATGGTTTTGCAACGACCGCCGATGCGTTTAACCAGTTTCTGGACCAGAGCGGTGTAAACCAGCGCATTTATGAGCTGCTGGATAAAACGGATATTGACGATGTTACCGCGCTTGCGAAAGCCGGTGCGCAGATCCGCCAGTGGATTATCGACACTCCTTTCCAGCCTGAGCTGGAAAATGCCGTCCGCGATGCCTACGCGCAGCTTTCCGCGGATGATGCTAATGCCTCTTTTGCCGTGCGTTCTTCTGCAACCGCAGAAGATATGCCAGATGCTTCATTTGCCGGTCAGCAGGAAACTTTCCTCAACGTCCAGGGTTTTGATGCGGTTCTGGTGGCAATAAAACACGTATTTGCTTCGCTGTTTAACGACCGGGCGATCTCCTACCGTGTTCACCAGGGTTATGACCATCGTGGGGTGGCGCTCTCTGCGGGTGTCCAGCGTATGGTGCGCTCTGACCTTGCGTCTTCCGGCGTGATGTTCTCTATCGACACCGAATCCGGTTTCGACCAGGTGGTGTTTATCACCTCAGCCTGGGGTCTGGGAGAAATGGTCGTGCAGGGCGCTGTCAACCCTGATGAATTCTACGTGCACAAACCGACGCTGGCCGCTAACCGCCCGGCAATTGTGCGTCGCACGATGGGTTCGAAAAAAATCCGCATGATTTATGCGCCGACGCAGGAACACGGTAAACAGGTTACGATTGAAGATGTTCCGCAAGATCAACGTGATATTTTCTCGCTGACGAACGAGGAAGTGCAGGAACTGGCGAAGCAGGCGGTACAGATCGAGAAGCACTACGGTCGTCCTATGGACATCGAATGGGCTAAAGATGGTCACACCGGCAAGCTGTTCATTGTGCAGGCTCGTCCGGAAACCGTACGTTCTCGCGGCCAGGTGATGGAGCGTTATACGCTGCATGCTCAGGGTAAAATCATTGCTGAAGGCCGTGCTATCGGTCATCGCATTGGCGCGGGTCCGGTGAAGGTGATTCACGACATCAGCGAAATGAACCGCATTGACCCAGGCGACGTACTTGTCACCGACATGACCGACCCTGACTGGGAGCCGATCATGAAAAAAGCGGCAGCGATTGTCACCAACCGCGGCGGTCGTACCTGTCACGCGGCGATCATCGCTCGCGAGCTGGGGATCCCGGCTGTCGTAGGTTGTGGTGATGCTACCGAGCGCATGAAAGATGGCGAGAAGGTGACTGTCTCCTGCGCCGAAGGCGATACCGGCTATGTGTATGCTGACATGCTCGACTTCAGCGTGAAAAGTTCCAGCGTGGAGACCATGCCGGATCTGCCGTTGAAGGTGATGATGAACGTCGGCAACCCGGACCGGGCTTTCGATTTCGCCTGTCTGCCGAACGAAGGCGTTGGACTGGCGCGTCTGGAATTTATCATCAACCGCATGATTGGCGTGCATCCTCGCGCACTGCTGGAGTTTGATGATCAGACGCCTGAGCTGCAAAAAGAAATCTGCTCAATGATGAAAGGGTTCGACTCCCCTCGTGAATTCTATGTTGGTCGTCTGACCGAAGGGATCGCGACGCTGGGTGCGGCGTTTTATCCAAAACGTGTCATTGTCCGTATGTCGGACTTTAAGTCCAACGAATACGCCAACCTGGTCGGCGGCGAGCGTTATGAACCGCATGAAGAGAACCCGATGTTGGGCTTCCGTGGCGCGGGTCGTTATGTTTCAGATAGCTTCCGCGACTGTTTTGCCCTCGAATGTGACGCGGTGAAACGCGTGCGCAACGAAATGGGACTGACGAACGTTGAAGTGATGGTACCGTTCGTACGAACTGTGGCCCAGGCAAAAGCGGTGGTGGATGAGCTGGCGCGTCAGGGGCTGAAACGTGGCGAGAACGGGCTGAAGATCATCATGATGTGTGAGATCCCATCCAACGCCTTGCTGGCTGAGCAGTTCCTTGAGCACTTCGACGGCTTCTCTATTGGCTCTAACGACATGACGCAGCTGGCGTTGGGTCTGGACCGTGACTCTGGCGTTGTTTCTGAGCTGTTTGATGAGCGTAACGACGCGGTGAAAGCACTGCTGTCGATGGCGATTCGCGCTGCCAAGAAACAGGGTAAATACGTTGGTATTTGCGGTCAGGGTCCATCTGACCACGAAGACTTCGCTGCCTGGCTGATGGAAGAGGGGATCGACAGCCTGTCGTTGAACCCGGATACCGTTGTACAGACATGGCTGAGTCTGGCTGAACTGAAAAAGTAATATCAACCAGGATGGCGGCGTTCGCGTCGCCATCCTGTCATCTCTGCCACACTCATACCTCAACACATTCAGCCTGTAGGCGCTGAATAATATCCTGACGTAACAAGAACTTCTGAATTTTACCGGACGCTGTTCTGGGTAATTTTTCGATCACCACAAGATGTTCCGGATATTTGTACTTTGCCACCCGTTTACGACTAAAAAAAGCCACCACAGATTCCAGCGAAAGCGAGTGATGCGGGGACTTGAGCACTACGTAGGCGCACGACCTTTCCCCTAATCGATCGTCTGGCATGGCAACAACACAGGCATCATGTATGCGCGGATGCTGCAATAGAATGTCTTCAACCTCACGACTACTGATATTCTCGCCACCTCGCACGATAATATCTTTCTTACGTCCGGTAATTTTTATGTATCCCGCGTCGTCCATTCGGCACAAATCACCACTGTAGTACCAACCGTCGCTATCCAGCGCTCTGGCAGTCATTTCTGGCTCATCAAGGTAGCCCATAAAGACGTTGGGCCCGCGCGAAGCTTCTTCACCTTCTGTGCCTGGTGGCAGCGTTTTTCGCGCTTCATCGACCACTTTTATTTCGACGCCAGCGGCGGCGTAGCCGTCGGTATTCATCATGCGAGAAAGTGAGTCATCAAGGTTTACTACTGCATGCGGTGAACTTTCCGTCGAGCCATAGACGCTCAACAGTTTGATGCCGAGCTGCTGACAGTCGCGGGCAATTTTTCTCGGAATAGTTGTGCCACCGCATAAGAAGAAGCGCAGTGATGAGAGATCGTAAGGTTGCTTTTCGACACAGCACAGGATGTCATAGACGAAGGGTGTTGCGCCGAGTACGCAGGTACAACGCTGTTGCTGCAACAGTTCGAGGCAGGTTGTTGGGGTAAAAATATCCAGCAGCACGCTGCGCGCACCAATTAAAAACGGCGCTGTTACGCCATGCAGAAAACCGGTGGCGTGCCCAAGCGGAGCAGGCATTAAAAACACATCCTGCCAGTTGAGGTTGAGGCGGGCGCAGTAGGCGCGCTCGCTGGCAAGGATGTTGTTATGGGTCAGCATCACGCCTTTCGGCATCCCTTCAGTACCGGAGGTAAAAAGCACTGCGGCCAGTTCGTCGGCATGAACGCTCATCGCTTTGGTTAACGGTGGGGTCGTAAGTAGCTGACTGAGCGCCAATGATGCCGTTGCAGGGGCCAGTTTATCCACGGCGACAATCTGTTGCAGATGCGGTAACTGATTTTGTAGGGGCAGGATCAGATCGACCGGTCGGGTCTGCTTAAACAGGGTCGGCGCGAAAAAGATCTTCGCTTTACATTTGTTCAGTACCCACACCAGTTCTGCCTCGCGCCAGGCGGGTAACAGAGGAACGGAAACGGCCCCCGTTTTCAGACAGGCCAGATAAATAAGAGTAAATTCGCACCAGCCCGGCAGTTGAAAAGCAATACGATCGCCAGGTTGGATCCCGCAGGATAAAAACCAGGATGCCAGGCTGTTGGCTGCACTGTCGAGTGCGGCATAGGTATATGAATCGCCCTGATTATCGACTACAGCGATTTTGTCCGGCACGGCCTGAGCAGTTTGGTGCCAGTAGTCGCCGAGTGATGCATCCCCCCAAAATCCCTGCTGTCGGTATGTTTTTCGACGCTCGGCATTAAACGTTAGCGTGACTTTCATTGTTTGTCCCTGGATTATTTTCGGCATACTTCTTGCCGGACGGCAGTAGCATCCGATCCGGCCTGTAAAATGCAAAATCCGTTAGCCGTAGCGGAACTCCACACCAAATGTCCCTGCCGGGTATTCCCATTGTTCGAGGATTGTTTCACCGCAAAGTACCCGACAAGTCCCACACTCCAGACACCCTGCAGAATCAAAATGAATATTTCCGCTTTCGTCCTGCTTATACAGTCCGGCGGGGCAGGCTTTCAGTAATTTGCGAAATTCATTAACGTCAGGATGATCGGTCAGAATAATATGCGGATGGCCTTCATCGACATTGAATTTGTTGACGCCCAGTTTGACGTCAACGTTAACGGTATTGTCCTGACTCATAGTGCTGTTGCTCCCTTAATGCCGTCTTTGAGTAAGTTCATTAACCCAATCTGTTTTGCATGGGACATAAATATCTTGCGAACCGGTTGATTCGGACGTCCGTCAACGGTGAACATATCTCTCATGATATCTGCCACCATGCGTGGGTATTGGGTAAACAGACGCGGGTTTTCCATCAGCGCCGGGATCTTGCGAAAATGCTGTAAATCGCGCATTACGCAACTCTGTTCGAGAGCGTGCTTGTAGTCCATCAGGCTGTTGGCGGAGTAATCTTGCCGTTCTTTCGCGGCAATCGCTGTTTTAGCTGCCGCCTCCGCAGAAGCAATGGCTAAATCCATGCCGCGTACCGTATACCCCAAATTCAGACAGAAACCGGCGGCATCGCCGACGATCATCACGCCATCATCGAACAGTCTGGGCACCATTGCCAGACCACCTTCAGGCACCATATGTGCCGAGTATTCCCGCAATTCACCTCCTTCAATCAGCGGGCGAATGGTGGGATGCTGCTTAAAATCTTCCAGCATTTGCGGAATACTTTTTGTGGCGTGGTCTACGTCCCCCAGGCCGCACACCAGCCCCAGAGAAACAGAGTCATGGTTGGTATACAGAAAACCACCGCCCATGAGTCCGTTAGATGGCGAGCCGGCAAACAGCCAGGCCGCACCTTCATTGCCCGAAAGATTGAAACGATCTGCAATAACAGAGGGAGACAAGCCGATCAGTTCTTTTACACCGACGGCATAATGATGTGCTGAGGAGGCGGGGACTAAGCCCAGTGAGCGGCCCAGCATGGAATTAACACCGTCGGCAAGGATGACAATATTGGCTTCGAGGATATCGTCACCAGCCTGTACACCGGTAACTTTATTGCCCTCGCGGATCAGCGCATCGACGCGAACGCCAGGAATGAACTGCGCGCCTGCTTGTTCGGCTTTTTCCATCAGCCAGGGATCCAGACGGTTGCGCAAAACGGTATACGACTCCTGCGCTGGGGCATCGGTTTTTTCACGGTGAAAGTCCAGGGTCACGGCACTTTCTTCGGTCAGGAATGAGATTTTTTCGCGGGTCACTTTACGTTCGATGGGCGCTTGCTGAGCGAATCCAGGCATGATGCTTTCAAGGCTATGTGCGTAGAGCCGGCCACCGGTCATATTTTTACTGCCAGCGCTGTTTCCACGTTCAATAACCAACACGTCCAGTCCTGCACTTGCCATCACATAGCCTGCTACCGCACCGGCCACGCCAGCACCGACCACAATGGCATCAAATTTTTCATCTGACATGCTTTATGCTCCCTTCCCGCCGCGAGGGCGGCGGGATCTGTGCGTTAAATAGGGGGTTAGCGGCTTAGCTGTTCGATAAGGGCTGGAACAACTTTGTAGATATCGCCCACCAGACCGTAATCGGCGTAATTAAAGATGGGGGCTTTTTTGTCTTTGTTGATGGCGACAATAATTTTCGCACCGTTTCCGCCGACCATATGTTGAATTTGCCCTGAGATGCCCAGCGTCAGGTAAAGATCAGATTTCAGCAATACGCCTGAAACGCCAATATAGCGTTCGCGCTCCATCCAGTTTTCACCTTCAGCAATCGGTCGTGAGCATCCCACCTCAGCGCCCAGTACAGCAGCCAGGTTATGCACCATTTGTAAGTCGTCCTGTGCAACCAGGCCACGACCAACACCCACGACGCGTTTGGCTTTACTGAGATCAACACTGCTAAGTGGTTTGGTGCGACGCTCCTGGCAGATAACTTCATGGTGCGGAGTGATATACGTTGCGGAAGTAACCGGACAGCTGTTTTCCTGATTCTCTTCTACCGGCTCCAGCACTCCGGCGGCGATTGTGATAATCGCCAGAGCACTGTTGAGTTTTTCTTTGCCGAATGCGAGACCGCCATACATGCGGTGCTCAGCGAAAAGTGCCCCGGCATCAAGACTTACCGATGTGGCATCGTTCACCATCGCTGCATTGAGTTGAATACTCAGACGCGCACCGAGGGCCTTGGCGCGTTTGGTGGCAGGCATCAGCAACAGGCCAGAGTGCTCTTTTATCAGGGCGACGAGGGTCTCCGCATAGTTTTCAATACGCTGCAAGGGGGAGATTTGTTCGAGGACGATTATTTCATCGGCACCCAGCCGCTTAGCCCTGCTTGCCTGTTCGCTACCTTGCACAATGATGTGCACCTGCTCACCCCATTGGCGAGCTCCGGTCATTAACTCTGCATAGCGTTCTACGTTATCGCTGAACACCCAGACGTTGGCTAATTTACTCATGATAATCTCTCTCCGTTGGGTTTAGTTCAGGGCTTTTTTCAGATGCTCAGCCAGTTCGGCAATGGCTTCTGGCGTGTCGTTTTCCAGAATGATGCGCTTGCGCTCGGCTTGCGGCGGAACCACGATCTCAACCAGCTCTGCTAATGGTGGCGTTGGTGTCCAGCCAATATCACTGGCCTGCCACTGCGTAACGGGTTTTTTACCCGCGCCAAGAATGGCTTTCATCGAAGGAATACGCGGTGTATTGATATCTGACGTGACGCAAAGCACGGCGGGAAGGGGGAGGTCGATGACTTCAATTTCATCTTCAAGCGCGCGCTCAACCAGAACATGGCCGCCGTTACGTTGAATGCTGCTTACTGCGTTAATAATGGGAAGTTGTAGCAATTCTCCCACCAGCAAGCCCACCTGCTGCGCGTAGAGATCGCCTGATCCTTCACCAAATATCATCAGGTCAAATCCAATACTTTTCGCGGCGCAGGCCAGGGCCTGAGCAGTGTCTCTGGGCAGTGAATGTTCCAGTTGCGCATCCTGTACCAGAAACAGACTATTCGGACCGCGGGACAACACGTCTTTCCGCACTTTAGAGTTCTGTAACAATGAACCTCCGACCGTTAAGGCGACGATCTCATCACCCTCAGCGGTTAGTTGTGCAGCGGCTTCCATCGCGTTCAAATCAAACTGGCTGATTTTGGCTTCGGCCCGGTCAAAGTTAAGCGAGCGCTCCTGGGTAACAACAATGTCCTGTTCTTCAGGTACCAACTTAAAGCAGGTTATTATTTTCATGGTATCTCCAGTGGGTCACGTTCGGATGATGACGGAGTGCGTCATCATCGGCAGTAGGTAAAATTTGACTGAAAATAGTGTGCGGTAGATGTAATGTGTTTTCGACGGGGAAATCTGTTTTCATTCCTAACAATCTTGCAAAAAAAAATGAGCTCAGAGTGCAACGTTGATCAGAATGGAAGGAAAACGGATTGTGGAAGAAATAATTGGACCAGGCAAACTGTAGGAGATCTTTGCGAAGTGAATCATGTTTTTATTCACTATTGAGCGATATTTGTTTCCGTTATGTAAATTATTGCCTCTAAAGAAATAACATTTATCCTTTTCAATAAATTTAAAATGCAAATAAATAGTGGGGATAATTCACTCCAATCGGGAGTATCATCTTGCAGTTGGCACAAATAATTTTGTTTCGCTAGTATGGATTATCATTGTATAACATGGCTCATCGCTTTAATTTGTCATTATTAAATGTTCCTAAAATTACTGTCTTAAGGTGGAGGTTGTCATGTATCAACGATGTTTTGATAATGCGATGGAAACCCTTTTTGAGCAGGGGAAAACGCCCAGATTTTCACGCTTCGTCATTAGTGATGATCCTAACTGGGAGTCTGGCCACCATGTTCATGACAATGAAACAGAGCTCATTTATGTCAAAAAAGGGGTCGCCAGATTAATTATTGATTCTTCACTGTATGTCGCGCATGCCGGCGATATTGTCGTGATAGAACAAGGGCGGCTCCATGCTGTCGCCTCTGACAGCAGCTCGCCTGCGACCACTTATACCTGTGCATTGTACGGCTTCCGTTTTGAAGGCTGGCAGGAGAATCAGCTATTGCAAGGGCATTCATGTCCGGTCATCAGCGCCGGGCAAGGAAAGGAGGTCATTAAAAGTATCTTTAATGAACTTAGCATCATGCTCCCGCAGAGCAAAAATAATCTGACCTCCGCGGCTTATGATGCTTTCGCTTATGCCTTAACCGTTTTATTTTATGAAAACTTTAAAAATGCTTATCGTTCGGAGCAAGGGTATATTAAAAAAGATATCTTAATTAAAGATGTACTGGTTTATTTAAATAACAATTTCCGCGAAAAAATAACGCTGGATCAGTTGTCCAAAAAATTTCGTGCCAGCGTCAGTTATATCTGCCATGAATTTACCAAAGAGTATCGTATTTCACCGATTAACTATGTTATTCAGCGACGGATGACAGAGGCGAAATTCTCCCTGACAAATACTGAGGCTTCGTTAGGTGAGATTTCGTGGCGGGTGGGATATGAAAATGTCGATCATTTTGCCAAACTCTTTCAACGGCATGTGGGGTGTTCACCCAGCGACTATCGTAAGCAGTTTAAAAACAATCTGATTGAGCAGGAATGCCTGCTACCGGAAGTCTGATCCCTGGCATAAGCCCGGATAGCATTTATACGCTATCCGGGTTGCTACCATCACTTATTTGTTTTGATAATCTTTCAGGATCTGACGACCAGCTACGTAAATCATGATCTCATCGGTGCCGCCACCAATACGTTCGCAACGTACGTCTCGCCAGAATCGGGAAACGCGCGCTTCATCGGTATAACCCAGACCACCCATAATCTGAATTGCGTCGTCGATCACTTCCATCGCAGTGCGAGCACAGTACAGTTTTGCCAGTGCTGCGCTGGTACGCAGCGATTGCTCCTGGTCGGCCTGCCAGGCGACTTTCAATACCATATTGCGCATGTTCTCGATTTTAACCGCCATGAGTGCCAGTTTCTCCTGGATCATCTGGTTATGCCCAATGGGCTTGCCGAATGCAATGCGCTGGTTGGCGTAACGTGCTGCGTCTTCGAAGGCACACTCCGCAAAACCGGTGCTGCGCGCAGCGTTGATCAACCGTTCCATTTCAAAGTTATACATCACGTTGAGGAAGCCCATGCCTTCTTCACCGACCATGTCGCTTTCGTCAACTTCGACATCGTCGAGATAGACTTCGCAGGTACTTAACATGTGCCAGCCGATTTTGTGTAACGGGTTAATCTTGATGCCGGGTTTACTGGAGTCAACCCACCACAGCGTAAAGGCTTTCTTCGGATCTTTAGGCTCCGGATCACGCGCCAGCACCAGCATGTATGGATACTCTTTGGCTCCGGTAATGAACGTTTTTTGTCCGTTCAGGTACACCTTGCCATTTTTACGCGTATAGCTGGTCGTGGCACTGTTGTTGTCGGACCCGGCGCCAGGTTCGGTCAATGCCAACGCATACGCTGGATCGCCCGTTTCCATTGTGCTTTCTGCTGTTTTACGTAGTTGCTCGGCTGAACCAAAACGACGCATGCTGTGAATGCACTGACCGTTGGTAATTAAAAATGCGGGAGCTCCACATTTTGACACTTCCATCAGAGCCAGCATCTGTGTGACGTAGTCAGCCGGTATACCGCCAAACTCTTCCGGTACACCCAGCATCGAAATACCGTTATCCGCAAGGGCACGCATAAATTCTCTGGGGTAGGTGGCGGTCTGATCACAGGTACGGAAATACTCTTCCGGGAAATTACTGGTAATCAGATCCCGAATACTGGCAAGCAGCAGCTCTTGTTCTTCAGTTAATGAAAAGTCCATCTGGGTACTCCTTTTAATTGGCGGCGTCGGGCAATACAAAACCCATCGAAGAATCAATAAATAATCTTTCGTCCATCAGTTTCAGGTTCGGAGAAATAACGGGTGTGAAATCCATTTTGTCCAGAATGTCTTCTTGCAGAGAGACTCCTGGTGCAATCTCAACTAAATGGAGGCCGTCTTCTTTTAACGTAAACACGGCGCGCTCGGTGATATAACGCACATCAAGTCCGCGTTCGAGGGCAATTTTTCCGCTGAAAGTTATTTCGGGTAATTCATTAACGAATTTCTTCACCCGACCTTCCTGCACGATATTTAATTTACCATCGGTCACTTCTGTTTTCAGACTGCCGGCGGTTAATGTGCCGCAGAAAATAATTTTCTTCGAGGTGGCGCTAATATCGATAAAACCGCCAGTGCCCATAATCTTGCCATTAAATTTATGTACGCCAACGTTGCCATGCCGATCCACCTCAGCAAAACTTAAATAGCACACATCCAGTCCGCCACCGTGGTAGAAATCAAACTGGGAGGTCATATCCATAATGGCACGGGTATTAACGTTAGCACCAAAGGCAATGCCTTGAGAGGTAATGCCACCAACAGGGCCGGTTTCGACCGTTAGAATAAAGTCGTCGGCACATCCTTCTTCGCGAGCGACAAGGCCAATACCATCGGCAATACCTACACCAACGTTACCGACAGCGCCTTTGCGCATTTCGAAGAGAGCGCGTCTGGCAACAAGCTTACGCTGGTTGAGTGGCAGGGCGGTCTGGTGGCTGTCATCAAGGACAAAATCACCTGAAATAAAGCGGTTAACTGGCGCACCGCCGTACAGCTGAGTCTGATCGGGATCAACCACCACAATGTCCACCAGATAGCCCGGAATACGAACCGCTTTAGGATGCAGGGTGGCTTTCTTAACCATCTTTTGCACCTGCATCATGACGATGCCACCGTTGTTGTGAACGGCCTGGGCAATGACCAGCGCATCGAGATACATCACTTCATCTTCAAAGGTGGCGTAGCCTTCGCTGTCACAGGTAGTCGCGCGAATAAAGGCGATATTTGGCGCGATGGCCTTATAGTAGAGGTACTCTTTGTTATCGATCTCCACCAGTTTAATTAAATCTTCAGTGGTCACTTCATTCAGCTTGCCACCCTGTTGGCGAGGGTCAACAAATGTGCCAAGGCCGATATCGCTTAAAATACCTGGCTGGTGGGCCGCGCAGGCGCGTAACGTTTGAGTTAATACCCCCTGTGGGTAGTTGTACGCAGCGATTTTGTTCTGTTCGGCTAAATCGGAGATCCGTGGTGATTGTCCCCAATGCCCGCAAAGCGCCCATTTAACTAAACCTTCCTGCGCCAGCGGGCTAATCCCCCGGTCTGCCCGATCTCCTAATCCTGTCGGACTGATCAGTGATAAATTACGCGGGGACTGGTTGTTTTTATATTTATCAGCCAATGCAGTAATTAATTTGGTAGCTTCAAGAATACCGCCACCTGCACCTAATACGCAAAGTGTCGCTTCATCAGGAATATAATTCACTGCGTCCGCTGCCGATAATACCGGTACCCGACCTTGAATACGTTCAGGTCTTTTAAGTTTCATATAAACTCCAGATTATATGTGTGCGAATACCTATCGATATATACGATAAAATAGTATTCACTTTAATAATGCTTAGCTGATTGCCAGATATACGCTGTTAAACGGATATCTGAGCCAGCGAGTTATTTATATTTATACCCGTAATCCTGCAAGCTGCTTCTGCGTTGGCTGCACGCTCCTACCCGAATCACTTACCTTAAGTAAGCTCATCGGGATTCGCTTATTTACTGCCTTGATGCAACTTGAATGATTTTGTGTATCGGGGAAATATTTTGTTATTAAGCCTGATGTAATATTGTCAGTACGGTACGCAGATCGGTAACGGAAATCTGCCCCGGGGCTGAAGCTTTTTTTACTGCGCCAAAGGTTGCAGCTGAGCCAAAGACTTCACCTGCCAGACGTGAAATAACGCCAGTTTTGGCCATTGACATAGTAATCACCGGGCGATCGGCGTAGCGTTCCTGCATCTCCAGCGTGGCGCTGAGTAACGTCAGAACATCCGTTTTACTTTGCGGCATCAGCGCAATTTTAGGAATATCTGCGCCAAGTTCCTGCATTTTGCGCAGACGCTGAATAATCTCTTCTGCCGCCGGTGTTTTATGGAAATCATGATTAGACATAATCACAAAGACATTTTTCGCATGCGCGTGTTCGACGGTTGCTTTAACCTGCTCATCGCCGGTGAAAAGTTCCAGATCGATCATATCCACCAGACCGCTATCTACTGCCGCACGGTTAAGCGCAAGGTACTCTTCTACAGACAGCGCCTGTTCGCCACCTTCTTTCGCGCTGCGGAAGGTAAATAACAGCGGTTTGTCGGTCATCACATCGCGGATTGCGCGGGCGGCTTCCAGTACGGCGTCAATTGATGAAACATCCGCAAAATGGTCAACGCGCCACTCCAGAATGTCGAAGTCTGCTTCACGATAGGCCAGCGCTTCGCTTTTTACCGTTGAGATGTCTTTACCCATCAGTGAGACAATGATCTTCGGCGCACCCTCGCCAATAACGAGGTTTCTTACGGTTACGGTTTTCATTGATTACCCTTTAAATATTTACTGATACTTGCCCGTCAGGCTGCAAACCCCATAACCTGTTTAACGTACTCCAGCGGGAAATCTTTTCCTGTCCAGAGCTTGAACTGCTCAGCTCCTTGCCATAACAACATGCCGTAACCGTCAATCGTTTTGCAACCTGCAAGTTGTGCCTGTTGCAGCAATTTGGTCATATGCGGGTTATAGACGCATTCGGTTACCAACAGATCCGGACGTAGCAAAGAGACGTCGGTGACGATGGATTCATTTTCCAGTGGCTTCATGCCGACTTTAGTGCCATTAGTCAAAATATCCGCACTGGTCAACGCTTCTGCAAACGCCTGCTGGTCAGCGAGATCGATAACGGTCACCACGCAGTCAGTGTTTTCATTCACGCGTTTGGCGAACTCAACCGCTTTTGCGAAAAACTCATCTTTACGGTTAAAGAGTTTAATCTCTTTTATACCTTCAATTGCCGCTTGCGCACCGATAGCCGTAGATGCGCCACCTGCACCCAACAGTACCATGGTTTTACCTTTAATATCGAAGCCGCTTTCTTTAATTGCGCGAATATGTCCGGTACCGTCCGTGTTGTAGCCACGAAGGTAGCCGTCATCATTGACGATGGTATTGATCGCGCCCACCAGTTTGGCGGCAGGGGTTAATTCATCAACATACTCACATGCCAGCTGCTTGTTGGGCATAGATACCCCAGTACCGCGCATTTTTAATGCTTTCAACCCGGCAATCGCATTGGCAAACGTTGAATTATCAACTTCAAATGCCATGTAGGTAAACGGTAATCCTGCTTTTTCTAATGCTTTATTCTGCATTTCGGGCGACAGACTGTGCCTGATAGGATAGGCCATCAGACCGATCAGTTCATATTTTGCAGTTACGTCCATTTGAAACTCCTATTAAACTGTTTATTGAAAATAACGTTCGCCCAGGCGCACATCGTTTTGGGGAATATTGAATACGCGGTAGTAACGGACAAAGACGATAATGGCAGTGATAAATGCCAGCAGAGCAAATGCGAGGTCCAGCAAAATAATGTATTGCAGACCAATGTTAGAAAGGTATCCGGTGATTAGTGGGATAATAAAGTTGGCGACACCTCCCATCATCATATAAACACTGGTGACTTTGGCTTTGCTCTTGGGGAAAAACTCTGACATCACGGAAACACCGAGCTGTAAAATACCGCCTGCCGCAGAGAATCCGATGAGAAATGAGCCTGCATTACACACCAGCGGTGAGGGGTACAGATAGATAACCGCCGCCGTAATGGTTGCCAGACCCGCGTTAAAAACGTTGGCCCAGATAGGACGAACCATTTTCTTCAGTAGCGCAGCAAAAATAAAGACGCAGACCAGCGACCCCATACTGTAGTAGGAGATAGTTTTCAACGCGTCGGCTTCCGCCATACCGGCAAACGCCATGGCGTATTTGGGCATCCAGACCACGATGACATAAAACGTTGAAAATGCGGCAACCCCAAACATCACGGATGCCACTCCCTCCAGCCAGACCAGTGGCTTGCTGTTCATTTGCGGCAAATCTTTCGCGACGCCAGCATCCACTATCTGACTCGGGAAGCGGCTTTTTAATAGCATTAGGGTAATCAGGACGAACAATACGCCGGGGATAATAACCGCATAGCCGTACCAGATATGATTAAGCAGCAGGGTACTGACGATGATGGGGTAGATCATCTGTCCAAATGACACCATGGCTTTCACCAGAATAACGGCTGAACCTGATGCTTTGGGAAAACACTCCATTAACGCCGGATAGCCGCCTGTATCGAGGGCTGAGTTTGCCACGCCGACACAAACAGCCAGAATAAATGCAATCATTAAATTTGGGCTGGCAGGAATACCGAAGAAGAAGAACATATACAGAATAGCGCCCAACAGGATGATGGCCCGACGACCAAATTTATCTGAGAGAACGCCAAAAAATAGAATACTGACCAGTCGCCCAAGGCCAATTCCCGAAATTAAATAGGCAATGCCTGCATTATCTGTTGAGAATTTTTCTGCCAGGGATGTCATGTTTTGCGCCAGCGTAATGACACTAATGCCGTGTAAAAAGTAGCTTAAATAAATACAGGTTATCGCCAGAAGAAATGGCGTATTAAAGGCCTTGTGTTGAGACATTTTTCACAACTCCTTGCGGATGTTAAAATTATTATATTGTCGTCGCTATGATTTAAATGACGGCGTTCATGTTATTAATATACCGAGAGGGTGTCATTTCACCCACATAGCATGGCGTTTTAGTTACCAGGTATATTGCATGCTAATTTGTGAAACCCAATTCTTACTGCCGTTGTTTTACTGATGTTTTAAAAATTAACCCAATTATTTTGCAGCAGGTATGAACAATATTGCAGTGGTGCTATTCCACCAGCGATGCCATTTTTAACTGATATCTGGACTCAACACGGCTGCGATAGCCAATAAACAGCGCCAGCACGAAACCAATGGCGGCTATACCGGTATCAAACCACATGATGTGGGCAATGCTGGTTTGCGAAAGCTTTGCCGTGATCAGTGGGATCGTGAAGGTAGCAATGCTGCCCGCGCTGTAATAAATGCCGGTTGCTTTTCCTTTTGCATGCGGAAAACGGGCCGCCATTAACGTTAAGCCAATTTGTACGACGCCGCCGGCGGAAGAAAACCCGATAACAAACGCAAATACGACCACCACGTAAGGGGTGGGGTGCAGACAAACCGTCAGCAGGGCAATAAATGAAATTAACGTGTAAAGCATCAACAGCGGTGTCGCGCGGTCTGGTTTCCTCGCAAGCGGCGCGGTGATCAGCACGCACAGTAGCGAACCGCAGGTGTAGATACTCAACAGCTTAATCGCCGAGGTGTACGGCATTCCCGCGACGAATTGACCATACTGAGCCAGCCACTGGCTGATCAGGTAAAATGTCGCCATAGCAATGTAGCCATACAGGGTGTAGCTGACCAGGTCGATAATGGAACACCGATGTTTAGGTAGAGGGCCTTCCTGTGCGGGAGGTGATGTCCTGACGAAAGGTTTAGGCCCGGGATGTGCCGGGAATTGGCAGCGAAATAAAAACACGCCGTTGACAATCATAATCCCCGCAGCGAACAGGAATGACCAGCCAAACCAAAGCTCAGCCCACACCAGTACACTAATGACCATCGGTAACAGAAACTGCCCGCCGGACACAAAAGCTTTAATCAAAATATTGGCGGTGCCAGGGGTGCGGGGAAACGCCTCCATCAGGCTGGGATAGGTCCCGGCATCAAGAAAACTGTTAGACATACCCGCCAAAAAGCCAAATGCGTAGGCTATGAAAATACTGTGAGTATTGATAATGCCAAAAAAGAAGAGCAGATAGCAGAGCATGCCGAAAATGACGAATGGTCTACGGCCATAGCGATCGGAAAGTAAGCCCGCCAGTAATAAGACGCTTAATCGACCGATGCCGAGAGATGAGATGACAATTGACACACCTGCTGCATCGGTTTGCCACTGTTGTTCAAGCGAGGACATGTTGAGGCTTATCAGAATAACCCCCATGCCGTGTACAAGGTAATTAAGGTACAGCCCTATCGCAGTGGAGAAATAGGCGTTTTTCATAATGTGTTACTCAGCGAAGAGGCTAAATGGAAATTTTGTATTTCGAGTCGGGTGTACAGGCCATAGCAATATGCCGTATTCGCATCAGCGTGGGCATTATGTCAGTTACTAATAGTACAAAGTTATAATCGTCAGATTTTCTCCTAACACAAACGCTCAAGATCGTGCGCATAGAGTTCAACAGCAGTCGATTGATAGAGTTTCCATTCGAGAAAATTTTCACTGTTATAAACTGCCTGAAAAGAGGCGAGGTTAGGAAAAAAACGCATGGTGTTATTACCGATACGGTTGTTTATTTTTTCAATGATCGCGTTAATTCTTAACTTTCGTTTTGCTAACATTTCTGAACATTGACGAGAGATGTTCTCCGGGATTTCGTGTTCGCCGTTTTCCCATTGTTGCCAGGCGGTAACGTTGCCATCAGCAGCGATATAAGTTGCGCTTTCTTCAATCGTCATAGCAAAAACATGCCGGAATGCCTGCAATTCAAATGCGTTCATAATTTCATCACCTTAAAAGACGGTGGAATAGTAATAGCATTACTGTGGATATTTCGGCTTGAAGAGAGTCACAGTATCTTGTGCAATATTATTTGTTAATAATGAGTGAATGGGCGCATTTAACCAAGCGGATGGCGTATAAAAGGGCCGGGTGGTTGAAGGAGGAGCTGTACTTCAGGTGGTGTTGTTTGAAGAATAAAAAAAAGCCCACCGTGGGAGATGGGCAAAGACTACACACAGCAATTCGTTGTTTCACTCAGGGGATTTCCATGCTTATAAATCAATGTGTTGATCTAAAGCCTTGAGCTAATAGTAGGCATGCTGGTTTTTTACGTCGATCGGATTCATCTCAATAGTTTAAAGGCCGTGAAGAATTTGCGACGCAAATGTGTCTGTGAAGACGGAATATGTTGAATTCAGATAACAGGAAATACGGAATTGATTAGCAATGTTAAACAATCAGGCGGCAGCGCCGCCTGAGCTGGGGTTATTTTTTATCTTCTATTTCGGCGATCTCTTCGAGGATCTCATCCGGGTCGTTGCCGGGTACCGGGGCTTCGTTCACCCAGGCTGAGAACAGACGCCAGGAGACAGCCAGTACAACCGGGCCGATAAACAAGCCAATCATGCCGAAGGCAATCAACCCGCCGATAACGCCGGAGAGAATGAGGATCAGCGGTAAATCAGCCCCCATACGAATCAGCATTGGACGGATAACGTTATCCAGCGTACCCACCACGCCGCTCCATACCAGCAGCACTGTGCCCCAGGTTGAATCACCCGACCAGTAAAGCCAGATAATGGCCGGGATCAGTACTGGTAAGGGACCCAACTGTACCAGGCAGGAAAGGATCATCAGTACCGCCAACAGCGTCGCGTATGGCACACCTGTCACCGCCAGACCAATACCGCCGAGGACAGCCTGTACCAGAGCGGTAACAACAACGCCCAACGCTACCGCACGGATTGCTTGTGCAGCCAGCAGGACGGCAGCATCGCCGCGTTTAGATGCCAGACGGCACGCGAAATGGCGAATACCTAACGCAACCTGCTCACCTCGCCAGTACAGCAGGGCGCTGAACAACAACATCAGGCCACAATGCATCATAAAGCGACCAATATGCGCGGCCTGACCGACAAACCAGGTGGTGGTGGTGCCAATATAAGGACGAACTTTGGCCATAATGGCCGAACCGCCCATATCAAGCAGGCTGTGCCATGCGGCATAAATTTTTGCGCCAACCAACGGAATACTGTTCAGCCATGCAAGGTCCGGCAGTGTCATATCTCCTGCTGTCACGGCATGGATTAACGGTCCACTTCCATCAACGATGCTATTCACCAATAACGCGATGGGGATGATAAACAAAAGAACCAACAGCAGAGTCATTACCAGGACGGCCAGCGAACGGCGTCCCCACAACAGTTTCTGTATGCGTAGTAAAATGGGCCAGGTTGCAATAACGACTGTTCCCGCCCACGCAAAACCGAGAATAAAGGGCTGCACAATCCACAGACATGCCACAATCATGATGGCCAAAAACAGCACCGATAGCATCACTTGCGCGATATTGCTGGGCTGACGAAAATTTACCATAAATACTTTTCACCTTTTTTGTGCGTCAGACCGTTGACGCGACGTGAACACTTAAATCACACCCTATAATGATGAGCAATTTCAGCGGTTTTTAACAGGCCGATTCTGCCTGTAATTGTGTTGGGCGTATTAGAAAAAAATGTGATACAACAAACAACGCAACACGCAAACGATAACTTCACAATACAGACCGCAGGAAAGGGTCACTATAATGATTCCACAAATTTCTCAGGCACCCGGTGTTGTTCAACTGGTGCTCAATTTTTTGCAAGCGCTGGAGCAGCAAGGATTCACGGGCGATACGGCAACGAGCTATGCCGATCGTCTGACAATGTCGACGGATAACAGTATCTATCAGCTTCTTCCAGATGCCGTGGTTTTTCCGCGTTCGACGGCAGATGTGGCGCTTATCGCCCGCCTGGCGGCTGAACCTCTTTTTTCCTCGTTGATTTTTACCCCTCGCGGCGGCGGGACAGGAACAAACGGTCAGGCTCTGAATCAGGGCATCATCGTCGATATGTCCCGCTATATGAGCCGCATTATTGAAATTAATCCGCAAGAGGGGTGGGTGCGGGTGGAAGCCGGGGTGATAAAAGACCAGCTCAATCAGTATCTGAAACCCTACGGCTATTTCTTCGCACCAGAATTGTCCACCAGTAACCGGGCGACGCTTGGCGGGATGATCAACACCGATGCGTCCGGGCAAGGGTCGCTGGTTTACGGTAAGACCTCCGATCACGTACTGGGTGTACGTGCGGTGCTAATGGGCGGCGACATTCTTGATACCCAACCCATGCCGGTTGAACTTGCTGAAATGCTCGGCAACACGAATACCTCCATTGGTCGCATCTATAAGACGGTATACCAGCGCTGTCGCGAAAAGCGCCAGTTGATCATCGATAAATTCCCTAAGCTCAATCGCTTTTTAACCGGCTACGATCTGCGGCACGTTTTTAACGACGAGATGACCGAGTTTGATTTAACCCGCATCCTCACCGGCTCTGAAGGCACGCTGGCGTTTATCACCGAAGCCCGCCTGGATATCACGCCGTTGCCGAAAGTTCGACGCCTGGTAAACGTCAAATACGACTCTTTTGATTCGGCGCTGCGTAATGCACCAGTGATGGTTGAAGCGCGTGCGTTATCGGTGGAAACCGTCGACTCCAAAGTTCTTAATCTGGCGCGTGAAGACATTGTCTGGCACTCCGTTAGTGAACTGATTACCGATGTACCGAATAAAGAGATGCTGGGTCTGAACATCGTGGAGTTTGCGGGTGACGACGAAGCTTTGATTGATACGCAGGTTAGTGCCCTTTGCGAGCGCCTTGACGGGTTAATCGCCCGCCAGGAGGCCGGCGTGATTGGCTGGCAGTTGTGTACCGAACTGGCAGGTGTTGAGCGTATTTACGCGATGCGAAAAAAAGCGGTTGGTCTGCTGGGTAATGCAAAAGGCTCCGCAAAACCGATTCCGTTTGCGGAGGATACCTGCGTACCGCCAGAACATTTGGCTGATTATATTGCCGAGTTCCGCGCATTACTCGACAGCCATGGCCTGAGCTATGGCATGTTTGGTCACGTGGATGCGGGTGTACTGCACGTCAGACCGGCGCTGGATATGTGTGATCCGCAGCAGGAAGTGCTGATGAAACGCATCTCTGATGATGTAGTGGCACTGACGGCAAAATACGGCGGTCTGCTGTGGGGTGAGCACGGAAAAGGGTTCCGGGCAGAATACAGCCCGGCGTTTTTCGGTGATGAACTGTATAGCGAACTGCGCAAAGTGAAGGCGGTGTTTGACCCGCAAAACCGTCTGAATCCTGGCAAAATCTGTCCACCAGAGGGCGTTGATGCCCCGATGATGAAAGTGGATGCGGTTAAACGCGGCACTTATGACCGCCAGATCCCGCTGGCCGTAAGGCAGGAATGGCGTGGAGCAATGGAGTGTAATGGCAACGGGTTATGTTTTAACTTTGATGCGAAAAGCCCAATGTGCCCGTCGATGAAAATCAGCCTCAACCGTATTCACTCGCCAAAAGGGCGGGCAACGCTGGTACGTGAATGGCTGCGTCTGCTGGCCGATCGCGGGATCGATCCTGTTAAGCTGGAAAAAGAGTTACCGGAGAAACGTGCCAGTTTGCGTACCCTGATTGCCCGAACCCGCAACAGCTGGCATGCGCGCAAGGGCGAGTATGATTTCTCACATGAAGTGAAAGAGGCGATGTCCGGGTGTCTGGCCTGCAAGGCATGTTCCACGCAGTGTCCGATTAAAATTGACGTACCGGAATTCCGTTCGCGCTTCCTGCAGTTGTACCACACGCGCTATCTGCGCCCGCTACGCGATCATATGGTGGCGACCGTCGAAAGCTATGCGCCGTTAATGGCGCGCGCTCCGAAAACATTTAACTTTTTCATCAACCAACCGCTGGTGCGCAATCTGGCTAAAAAGCATATCGGTATGGTGGATTTACCATTGCTGTCAGCTCCGTCGTTACAACGCCAACTGGTAGGACACCGTTCCGCCAACATGACGCTGGAGCAGCTTGAGGTATTGAGTCCGGAACAGAAGGCTCGCACGGTACTGGTGGTGCAGGATCCGTTTACCAGCTACTACGATGCGCAGGTGGTGGCGGATTTCATCCGCCTGGTGGAAAAACTAGGGTTACAGCCGGTACTGCTGCCGTTCTCGCCCAATGGCAAAGCGCAGCATATTAAGGGCTTTTTAAACCGTTTTGCTAAAACCGCGAAAAAGACATCCGAATTCCTTAATCGTGTGGCGAAGCTGAAAATCCCGATGGTTGGCGTCGATCCGGCGTTGGTGCTGTGCTATCGCGACGAGTACAAACTGGCACTGGGCGAGCAGCGGGGTGATTTCCATGTACAGTTGGTTAACGAATGGCTGTCGACTGTTCTTGAATCGCAGCAACCGACTGCCCTCGGCGGTGAACCGTGGTACTTCTTTGGACATTGCACCGAAGTGACGGCTTTACCCGGCTCACCTGCACAGTGGGCGGCCATTTTTGCTCGATTTGGGGCAAAATTGGAAAATGTCAGCGTAGGTTGTTGTGGGATGGCGGGGACGTATGGTCACGAAGTGAAGAATCACCAGAACTCACTGGGGATCTATGAGCTATCATGGCACCAGGCAATGCAGCGATTGCCGCGTAACCGTTGTCTGGCCGCAGGATATTCTTGCCGCAGCCAGGTTAAACGCGTTGAAGGCACGGGCGTTCGCCATCCATTACAGGCACTGCTGGAGATTATAGGATGATCTGGAAACGTGAAGTCACACTCGAGGCCCTGAATGCCATGGGTGAGGGGAACATGGTTGGGTTGCTTGATATTCGTTTTGTGCATATCGGTGACGATACTCTGGAAGCGACAATGCCGGTGGATCATCGCACGAAACAACCATTTGGCCTGTTACATGGAGGAGCCTCCGTGGTGCTGGCTGAGAGTATTGGATCGGTCGCCGGATATCTTTGCACTCAGGGTGATCAAAAAGTGGTGGGACTGGAAGTGAACGCCAACCACATTCGTTCTGCGCGTGAAGGACGCGTCAGAGGCGTTTGTAGCGCTCTGCATACCGGTTCTCGTCACCAGGTCTGGCAAATCGAAATCTTCGATGAACAGGGGAGATTGTGCTGCACTTCGCGTCTGACGACAGCGATACTGTGACGCATTTTGCTTTTGGTCATAATGTGTGCAGAGGAAGGTGCTATACTGTGCAGGTTTTGAACACAAGCGAGGATGATATGTCTACCCAATTAGACCCGGCCCTACTGGCAATAGAATTTTTACGTCGTGATAAAACCGATCTTTCACCTGCTCAGTATTTGAAAAGACTGAAACAACTGGAGCTGGAGTTTGCCGATTTACTGACGCTCTCTTCGACTGAACTGAAAGAAGAGATCTATTTTGCCTGGCGCCTGGGCGTTCATTGATTCCAGTATGCTAATCGTGATGAAACCCCGACACCTGTTCGGGGTTATTTTTTGCGTTAAATCTTGTTTACCACTTCATCTCACCTGTATTTACTTTCGCACTCAATTCCAGAGAGCTGGCATCCGCAAGGCCGGGCCAGGCGGCAGTCATCGTTTTAATCACGTAGTCTGGGCCTTTTTTAGCTCCAAGTGCCAGTTCAAACGACTGTAAGTAATCCTGGGTGAAGCGAATCGCTTTATCGCCCGCCGGCAGTTCGCCAATGTAATGGCCTGGAATGACCTGAGTTGGCTGCAAAGCCTGCATTTCACTGAGTACATTACGCCATTGCGCACGTTGTTCAGAGGACTGAGTATCCGCCGTCCAGACATGAATACCAGAAGCTACACCGGTTCCACCGAGGATTGCGCGATTGGCTGGGATCCAGACGTAAGCGGCATAATCATCAGGATGGCGGAGTTCCAGGGTTTCACCATCAACGGTAAAACGCGTTTGTGTTGTGGCTTGCGGTACGGTGAGAGACGCTGGCGCACCGTCTTTCATCTGGGGGCCCCAGAATTGCAGTTTGGCCTCTTTAGTGGCGCGAATATGATCCACCACGTGAGGCGTTGCCATTACTTTTACGTCAGGGAACGCTTTTACAATCGGTTCAAGGCCAAAATAGAAATCCGGATCGCCGGAGGTAATTACGATAGCTTTGAGTTTTTTTCCGCTGGCGTGGATCATCTGCACCAGCTTTTCGCCATCTTTGGTGCTGAATTGCGCATCAAACAAAATGGCCTCTTTCGGACCAGACACCAGCGTTGAGGAGACAGGGAAAATAGCCTTTTCCTGCGGGTTGTAAACATCAAGCTGGAGTGGGGCAGCAAATACCGGGGAGGCGAACAGTGGCAACAGCAGGGCCAGGTTTTTAACTTTCATAATGGAATAACCTTTTGCAGATGAAATTGTCTTTTGCACGTCTCTTATTTTAAGGAAATTCGGATCTGTTAGAATTCCTCTATCAGGACATGCTGAGTTTCATAAAACGATCGGATGGGATGCGATGGACAGAGTCATGGCGGCAACAGTATTTAATCATATTTGTGATTTGGGCAGTCTGAGTGCCGCCGCGCGAGCGCTGGGTCTTTCCAGACCGATGGTCAGTCGCTATCTCGATGAGATGGAGAAATGGGCCGGTGCACGGTTGATCCACCGTTCATCTCGTCGGTTAACGATCACGCCTGCCGGTGAGGAGGCGTTGGTGAAAACCCGCTCGCTGGCGCAATTGTCGCTGGATATTGGTGCCGCCAGTGTGACCGAAGTTCCTTCCGGTACGTTACGGGTGGCCTGCGCACATTTCACCGCTATGCATATTCTTGCCCCGGTGCTGCCCGCTTTTCTGGCGCGTTATCCTGAACTCCGTATTGAGGTTGAAATTAATAATCAACCGGTTAGCCTTGTGGGGGAACGTATTGATGTGGCGATCCGTATCACGGACAACCCCGAGCCAGGAAGCATCGCCCGTCGGTTAGGAGACTGTGAGTCGGTGCTATGTGCCTCTGCTGATTATCTTCGTCTGCATGGTACTCCCCACACGGTTGCAGAACTCGCACAACATAATTGCCTCTACTACAGCGGATTTGCCGGAAAATCATGGCATTTTCAGAATGAGAACGCCGAGGTTGTCTCTGTGGCAATAAAAGGGAATTTGAGCGCGGGTATCTCTTCGCTTTTATGCGAGTCGGCGCTGGCGGGAATGGGGATCGCGCTGGTACCAGAGCAGGAGGCGAGAGAAGGCCTGGTGCAGGGACAATTGGTGCGACTACTGCCACAGTTGCAGCCGAGACGCTTGCCGATTTACGGATTGTACCTTTCGCGTGAGCATCAGCCTGCAGGGTTGCGTCTGTTGCTGGATGCCCTCAATCAGACACAAAATTAAAAATGTGAAGTGAGCCAGATTATAAAACAGGCGAATCGCAGTTTGTGTTAAAAATGGCTCACCGGGATATGAGACTATTCCTAACGCCCCTTCAAGAGCTAAGCCATCGTGAGTGCCGGAGATAAGCGCCGGATGGGGCCGGAACCCTTAAGCCTGCTAACCAGCAGCCTTAAGGGTTTTTTATTGCCTGTGTTTACCCGCATCCAATTCTTCTCCTATTCCTTAAATAGACATTATCTATACATCTTTTCGTGTTTGACCTGCCTGAACGATTTGGTTTTCATAATCTATTATTTATCAATGCATTGAACAAAATAATCCATCTCTGTGAACCCTCGCCGCAGGGTCTATGCTTAATAAAAGTAGCCAAAAAGGGCGGTTAACCCGAATGCCCCTGCTGTTGAGGGGTTGAAGTGATAATCATTATCACTAACATGATGTTATAGCTTGAAGGCTAATTACTCGAGGTAACCCTATGGAATTGCATTCAGGAACATTTGATCCGGACGACTTTGCATGGCGTGGATTGACGTTAACGCCCGCCGCTGCGGCACATATTCGTGAGCTGGTGGCAAAACAGCCCGATATGTTGGGCGTCCGATTAGGCGTGAAGCAAACGGGATGTGCGGGATTCGGCTATGTGCTGGGCACTGTCAGTCAACCGGATAAAGACGACCTGCTATTTGAAACGGATGGCGCCAGACTCTACGTAGCGTTACAGGCGATGCCGTTTATCGACGGAACTGAAGTCGATTTTGTTCGTGAAGGATTAAATCAGTTATTTAAATTTCATAACCCGAAAGCACAGAACGAATGCGGCTGTGGCGAAAGTTTTGGGGTATAGGCGGTACTATGTCTCGTAACACTGAAGCAACTGACGATGTCAACACCTGGTCTGGCGGGCACCTCAATTACAAAGAGGGGTTCTTCACCCAACTAAAAACCGATGAACTCGCGAAAGGAATCAACGAAGAGGTGGTTCGCGCGATTTCCGCGAAGCGCAACGAGCCTGAGTGGATGCTCGAATTTCGTCTTAACGCGTTCCGAGCGTGGCTGACGATGGAAGAGCCGCACTGGCTAAAAGCGCATTACGAAAAACTGAATTATCAGGATTACAGCTATTACTCTGCACCTTCTTGCGGTAATTGTGATGAAACCTGCGCGTCGGAGCCGGGAGCGGTGCAACAGACGGGCGCGAATGCGTTTTTAAGCAAAGAAGTTGAGGACGCGTTTGAACAGCTTGGCGTGCCGGTCCGCGAAGGTAAAGAAGTGGCGGTAGATGCCATTTTTGACTCGGTATCGGTTGCTACGACCTACCGCGACAAGCTGGCAGAGCAGGGTATTATTTTCTGTTCGTTCGGTGAGGCCATTCACGATCACCCGGATCTCGTGAGGCAGTATCTCGGTACTGTCGTTCCGGGTAATGACAATTTCTTTGCCGCGTTAAATGCGGCGGTAGCTTCAGACGGTACGTTCATTTATGTGCCGAAAGGCGTGCGCTGTCCGATGGAGCTTTCCACGTATTTCCGTATTAATGCGGAAAAAACCGGGCAGTTTGAACGCACGATTCTGGTGGCGGATGAGGGCAGTTACGTCAGCTATATCGAAGGTTGTTCGGCACCAGTGCGTGACAGCTACCAACTGCATGCGGCGGTGGTGGAAGTTATCATCCACAAAGATGCTGAAGTGAAGTACTCGACGGTACAAAACTGGTTCCCCGGAGATGGAAATACAGGCGGCATCCTGAACTTCGTCACCAAACGTGCGCTGTGTGAAGGTGAGAACAGCAAGATGTCCTGGACGCAGTCGGAAACCGGCTCGGCTATCACATGGAAATACCCGAGCTGTATTTTGCGCGGTGACAATTCTATCGGTGAGTTCTATTCCGTCGCGCTGACCAGTGGGTATCAGCAGGCTGATACCGGCACCAAAATGATCCACATTGGCAAGAACACCAAATCAACCATCATATCGAAGGGAATTTCCGCCGGGCACAGCCAGAACAGCTATCGTGGTCTGGTGAAAATCATGCCGACCGCCACCAACGCCCGTAACTACACCCAATGTGACTCCATGCTGATTGGTGCGGACTGCGGGGCGCACACCTTCCCGTATGTCGAGTGTCGTAACAACAGCGCCCAGCTTGAACACGAAGCTACAACCTCACGCATCGGTGAAGATCAGTTGTTCTATTGCCTGCAGCGCGGTATCAGCGAAGAAGATGCCATCTCAATGATCGTCAACGGTTTTTGTAAAGACGTGTTCTCTGAACTGCCGCTGGAATTTGCTGTGGAAGCGCAAAAACTTCTCGCCATTAGTCTTGAACACAGCGTCGGCTGAAATTTAAGGAAAGCACATGTTAAGTATTAAAGATTTACAGGTCAGTGTGGAAGATAAGGCGATTCTGCGTGGGCTTAGCCTTGAGATTCGCCCCGGCGAAGTGCACGCCATTATGGGACCAAACGGTTCAGGGAAAAGTACGCTGTCTGCGACGCTCGCCGGGCGTGAAGATTATGAAGTGACCGGTGGTACGGTTGAATTCAACGGAAAGGATTTGCTGGAACTGTCGCCTGAAGACCGCGCCGGAGAAGGCATATTTATGGCATTTCAGTATCCGGTGGAAATCCCGGGCGTCAGCAATCAGTTTTTCCTGCAAACGGCACTTAATGCGGTGCGTAGCTACCGCGGGGAAGAGGTTCTGGACCGCTTTGACTTCCAGGATTTGATGGAAGAAAAAATTGAGTTGTTAAAGATGCCGGAAGATTTGCTCACCCGTTCGGTGAACGTGGGCTTCTCTGGCGGTGAGAAAAAGCGTAACGATATTCTGCAAATGGCGGTACTGGAGCCGGAGCTGTGCATTCTCGATGAGTCCGACTCCGGGCTGGATATTGACGCGTTGAAGATTGTCGCGGATGGCGTGAACTCGCTACGCGACGGCAAGCGGTCGTTCATTATCGTCACCCACTATCAGCGCATCCTGGACTATATCAAACCCGATTACGTTCACGTTCTCTACCAGGGGCGAATTGTGAAGTCCGGTGATTTCACACTGGTCAAACAGCTGGAGGAGCAAGGATATGGCTGGCTTAGTGAACAGCAGTAATGTGCTACAACAGTGGCACCATCTGTTTGAGGCGCAGGGCGAAAATCGTTCGCAACACGCGCAACAGCACCTGCAACAGATGCTGCGTCTGGGGCTGCCTACGCGCAAACATGAGGACTGGAAATATACCCCGCTGGAAGGATTAACCACCGGACAGTTTGTCAGTCGTTTTTCAGAAATTAGTTCGACACAGTGCGAGGCGCTGTCGACAGGTATCGATGCCATCCGTCTGGTTTTTGTCGATGGGCAGTTTTGCCCGACGCTCAGCGACAGCGTGGACGGTAGCGGTTTCGACGTGAGTATTGACGACACACGCCTGGGGCTACCGGCGCCGATTCAGCCTGAAGTGTTTCTGCATCTGACTGAAAGCCTGTCTCGTAGCGTGACACACATTCACGTCAAGCGTAATCAGCGCCCGACGAAACCGCTATTACTCATGCACATTACCCAGGGACTGGCGGGAGATGAGATCAATACAGCGCATTATCGTCACCATCTTGAACTGGCGGAAGGCGCGGAAGCCACTGTCGTTGAACATTACGTCAGCCTCAACGATGCGCGTCATTTTACGGGCGCACGCTTAACAATGAACGTGGCGGCAAACGCCCATTTGCATCACATCAAGCTGGCGTTTGAAAACCCGGTCAGTCATCACTTTGCTCATAACGACATGCAGTTAGGGGCGGATGCGACGGCCATAAGCTACAGCTTTTTGCTCGGCGATGCGGTATTGCGTCACAACACCAGCACTCAACTGAACGGCGAAAATACCACGCTGCGGATTAACAGTCTGGCGATGCCGGTAAAAAATGAAGTCTGCGATACCCGTACGTGGCTGGAGCATAACAAGGGCTATTGCAATAGTCGTCAGCTACATAAGACGATCGTCAGCGATAAAGGTCGGGCAGTGTTCAATGGCCTGATCAATGTGGCGCAGCATGCCATCAAAACCGACGGGCAAATGACCAACAATAATTTGCTACTTGGTAAACTGGCGGAAGTGGACACCAAGCCGCAACTGGAAATATACGCTGATGACGTGAAATGTAGTCATGGTGCGACGGTAGGGCGGATCGACGATGAACAGATGTTCTATCTCCGATCCCGCGGGATCGGCCAGCAGGATGCTCAACAGATGATTCTCTATGCGTTTGCCGCTGAGCTAACAGAAGCCCTGCGCGATGAAACGCTGAAACAACAGGTTCTGGCGCGGATCGCTCAACGCCTGCCGGGAGGCGTAGCATGACATTTCCGATTGAAAAAGTGCGGGCTGACTTTCCTGTCCTGACGCGTGAAGTGAACGGTTTGCCGTTGGCCTACCTGGACAGCGCCGCCAGTGCACAAAAGCCGAATCAGGTGATTGATGCCGAGGCTGAGTTTTACCGCCATAGTTATGCTGCCGTCCACCGGGGTATTCATACGCTCAGCGCCCAGGCCACGGAGAAAATGGAGAATGTGCGTAAGCTGGCTTCTCTGTTTATTAACGCCCGTTCAGCCGAAGAGCTGGTGTTTGTGCGTGGTACGACGGAGGGTATTAACCTGGTAGCCAACAGTTGGGGCAGTAGCAATGTGCGGGCAGGTGATAACATTATCATTAGCGAGATGGAGCACCATGCCAACATTGTTCCGTGGCAGATGTTGTGCGCCCGTGTAGGCGCAGAGCTGCGCATTATTCCTCTCAATACTGATGGCACGTTGCAACTGGATCTGCTGCCGACGCTGTTCGATGACCGCAGCAAACTGCTGGCTATTACCCATGTATCAAACGTGCTGGGGACAGAAAACCCGTTGTCGGAGATGATTGCGCTGGCGCATGAGCACGGCGCGAAAGTGCTGGTGGATGGCGCGCAGGCTGTGATGCACCACAAAGTGGATGTACAGGCGCTGGATTGCGACTTTTATGTCTTTTCCGGGCATAAACTTTACGGCCCAACCGGCATTGGCGTGCTGTATGCCAGGGAATCTCTGCTGCAAGAGATGCCGCCGTGGGAAGGCGGGGGATCGATGATAGCGACAGTTAGCCTGACCCAGGGGACGACATGGGCTAAAGCCCCCTGGCGCTTTGAGGCTGGAACACCTAACACCGGGGGGATTATCGGTCTGGGAGCCGCTATCGAGTATGTCAGTGCGTTAGGGCTCGAGGAAATCAGCGAATATGAGCAGTTCATGATGAGCTATGCGCTTGAGCAACTGGCGAGCGTCCCGGACCTGATCCTCTATGGACCTAAAGACCGACTGGGCGTCATTGCGTTTAATCTTGGTAAGCATCACGCGTACGACGTCGGCAGTTTTCTTGATAACTACGGGATTGCCGTGCGGACGGGACATCACTGCGCCATGCCGTTGATGGCGTACTATAACGTTCCCGCAATGTGTCGGGCTTCGATTGCCATGTACAACACCCATGAAGAAGTGGACCGTCTGGTGACGGGACTGAAACGTATTCATCACTTACTGGGTTAATAGAGAGGCGTTATGGCTGCGCTACCGGATAAAGAAAAATTGTTGCGTAATTTTCTGCGTTGCGCTAATTGGGAAGAGAAGTACCTGTATATTATTGAATTGGGTCAGCGTTTGCCGGAATTAAATACCGACGATCGCTGTCCGGAAAACAGCATTCAGGGATGCCAGAGTCAGGTATGGATAGTAATGCGTCAGAATGCTGACGGTATTATTGAATTACAGGGCGACAGTGATGCGGCAATTGTGAAAGGGCTAATCGCCGTGGTATTCATTTTGTATAACCGGATGACAGCCCAGGATATTGTGAATTTTGACGTGCGTCCGTGGTTTGAAAAAATGGCGCTCGCACAGCATCTCACACCGTCTCGTTCACAGGGGCTTGAAGCGATGATTCGCGCTATTCGCACGAAAGCTGCAACTCTTAGCTAAACTGATAAAACATATCATCCTTCAGGTTGACCCGGATGATTATGTACAGAACAACGCAGTGACTCGTAGGCCGGATTAGGTATTCACCAGTATCCGGCAATAACGCCAGGGGGGTGAGTGAGTATGAAACGCGCGTCTATTATTACTCTAATGCTGATCGGCGCTTACAGCGCTATACAGGCCGCCTGGGCGGTCGATTATCCTTTGCCCCAGGCAAACAGTCGTCTTGTTGGGCAGAATCAAACCTATACCGTGCAGGAGAGCGATAAGAACTTACAGGCAATAGCCCGTCGGTTCGACACCGCGGCGATGCTGATCCTCGAAGCCAATAACACCATCGCTCCCGTACCGAAACCCGGAACCCTGATTACTATTCCTTCGCAATTGCTGTTACCGGATGCCCCGCGTGAAGGCATTATTGTAAATCTGGCGGAACTGCGTCTCTATTACTTCCCGCCGGGAGAAAATATTGTTCAGGTTTTCCCGATTGGCATCGGTCTGCAGGGGCTGGAAACTCCGGTGATGGAAACCCGGGTCGGGCAAAAAATACCTAATCCCACCTGGACACCTACGCCAGGCATTCGTAAGCGTTCTCTTGAGCGTGGTATTACGTTGCCTCCTGTGGTGCCCGCTGGGCCAAATAACCCGCTAGGACGCTTTGCACTGCGTCTGGCGCATGGTAACGGTGAATACCTTATTCACGGAACCAGCGCACCTGACAGCGTTGGCCTGCGCGTGAGCTCCGGATGCATCCGCATGAATGCGCCGGACATCAAAGCCCTGTTTGCTCAGGTCAGAACGGGAACACCGGTCAGAGTGATTAATGAGCCGATAAAATATTCTGTTGAACCAAACGGTATGCGGTACGTGGAAGTGCATCGTCCATTATCGCCGGAAGAAGAACAGAACGTTCAGACCATGCCGTATGTGCTGCCGGCTGGTTTTACTCAGTTCAAGGAAAGTAATGCAGTAGATCATAGTCTGGTGGAACGCGCGCTTTATCGGCGTGCGGGATATCCGGTCACCGTAACGGCCGGACAGACGCAAGAGACCACCAACGGGGTGGAAGTTAAATCTGCGCAGAATGGAATGCCTGGCGCGGGAGAGGAAATGCGCACAACGCAGTAACAGGGAAGCGTAAATTAAAGGCAAAAAAAATGGCGCACAATGTGCGCCATTTTTATTACACAGATACTATTACTTACGGTATTTAGTAGCTGCGTTGTCCAGACGCTGGTTAGCGCGAGCTGCGTCATCTTTAGCAGCCTGAACGTCGGAACGCATTGCGTTCACGTCGTTGCTCAGCTGGTCAACTTTAGCGTTCAGAGTCTGAACGTCAGAAGACAGCTGATCGATTTTAGCGTTGCTGGAGCAACCTGCCAGCAGAGTAGAACCCAGGATTACCGCGCCCAGTACCAGTTTAGTACGATTCATTATTAATACCCTCTAGATTGAGTTAATCTCCATGTAGCGTTACAAGTATTACACAAAGTTTTTTATGTTGAGAATATTTTTTTGATGGGAATGCACTTATTTTTGATCGTTCGCTCAAAGAAGCATCGAATTGTGCAAAAACGGCTAAAAAACCGTGTGAAAACAGAAAGCTTCCATCGGATTCATCTTAGATAATCTCTAATTAGATAGTGAAATCCGATTTGATTTTTTATTAATCATGACTATTGATAAAATAAAAAAAGCGCCACCAGGGCGCTTTTTTTAGCAAATTAATTCACGTCGGAATTATTACAGCACGTGAACAGATGCAGTATTGGTCGTGCCGCTTGGTACCAGCGCGCCGGAAACCATCACCACAACGTCGCCTTTCTGTGCCAGACCGCTTTCCAGTGCAACTTCTTTACCCAGACGGTAGAAATCATCGGTAGAGCTGATTTCTTTCACTACCTGCGCAACTACGCCTTTGCTCAGCACCAGTTGACGGGCAGTAGTTTCGTTGGTGGTCAGCGCCAGGATGGTGGCATCCGGGAAGTATTTACGTACTGCGCGTGCAGATTTACCGCCCTGGGTAGCCACTACGATCAGCGGAGCGTCCAGTTTTTCAGCAGTTTCAACTGCGCCACGGCAAACGGCTTCAGTAATGCGCAGTTTGCGGCTGTCGTTGTTGAAGTCCAGACGGCTGGTCATTACGCGGTCGGTACGTTCACAGATGGTAGCCATGATGGTCACAGCTTCCAGCGGGTACTTACCTTTAGCGGATTCACCGGACAGCATTACTGCATCGGTACCGTCGAGGATGGCGTTCGCTACGTCGCCAGCTTCAGCACGGGTCGGACGTGGGTTTTTGATCATGGAGTCCAGCATCTGGGTCGCAGTGATAACGACTTTGCGCGCGCGGATACATTTTTCGATGATCATTTTCTGTGCGAAGATAACTTCTTCTACAGGGATCTCAACGCCCATGTCGCCACGAGCAACCATGATACCGTCAGATGCTTCGAGGATTTCGTCGAAGTTGTTCAGACCTTCCTGGTTTTCGATTTTGGAGATGATCTGGATGTTTTCGCCGCCGTGCGCTTTCAGGTGCTCACGGATTTCGATAACGTCAGAACGTTTACGGATGAAGGACGCTGCAACGAAGTCAACGCCTTGCTCGCAACCAAAGATCAGGTCTTGTTTATCTTTTTCAGCCAGTGCTGGCAGTGCGATGGAAACGCCCGGCAGGTTAACGCCTTTGTTTTCGCCCAGATCGCCGTTGTTCAGCACTTTACAAATAACTTTGTTACCTTCAATAGCGGTAACTTCCATGCCGATCAGACCGTCGTCAACCAGCACAGTGTTGCCTACGGACAGGTCTTTGGTGAAGCCTTCGTAGGTAACAGCAACGATTTCGTTATTACCAACAACAGATTTGTCGGTAGTAAAAGTGAAGGTCTGGCCCGCTTTCAGAGAAACGTCATTACCGCCTTCCAGTTTAATGGTACGGATTTCCGGACCTTTAGTGTCGAGCAGGATGGCTGCTTTTTTGCCAGTTTTGCTCATCACGTTGCGCAAATTCTTGATGCGCTGACCATGTTCTTCGTAGTCACCGTGGGAGAAGTTCAGACGCATGACGTTCATGCCCGCGTCCAGCATTTTGGTTAACATCTCTTCGGATTCGGTTTTCGGACCGATGGTGCAAACAATTTTCGTCTTTTTCATGACAGTCTTAGTCTTTAAGTTGAGAAGGATATGGAAATCTGGCTTCCGTCGCGCACGGCCGGGAAGCTAAACCTGAGTTGCGAAAGTTGTGATGCCTCGCTCTAAGGATAGGTGACATCAATAAAGCGTGCAGAGGAATGTGTGCTTGCGTTTCAGCCCAACGGGAAGGTGAGTTTTGTAGTCGTTGAGTATTACAGGTCAATGTGCTGAAACCATTCAAGAGACAATTGGCGCGCATTATACGCTGAAAATTATCAAAAAGGAAAATGGAAACAGCGTTTCAAAAGAGTTCTGTGCAGTTTCACAAAAAATATTCACGCATTTGTTCATCGGTATGGATAAAGAGGTTGGCCACGGGCGTGGTTTGTTGCGCAACAAGCTACATTTGTCGTCTGAAATGGCTGTTTTCTGTACATGGTAATGTGATTTTTGCATATTTCTAAAAGTTATATCAAATTCGTTTTAATTCATTTTAAAAGCTAACTTCACTGATTACACTCGTTTGGACATCCATACTGCTAAACAGCTAAAGGCACTAGCAGGATAACGATAAGCAGCAGCGGATACCAAACGACATGATTGTCCTGAAAAATATTTCAAAAGTGTTTACGCCAGGCAGGCTTTCCATAACCGCTGTCGATGACGTCAATCTGACGGTTGAACAGGGACAGATTTACGGAATTATTGGCTACAGTGGTGCCGGTAAGAGCACCCTGATACGCCTGCTTAATGGACTCGAAAAACCGACATCCGGCAGTGTGATTATTAATGGTCATGACATCTCAGCAGCAAGCGGAGAATCTCTGCGTCAGGCGCGACTGAAGATCAGCATGGTTTTTCAGCATTTCAATTTACTGTGGTCGCGAACCGTTTTCGAAAACATTGCGTTCTCGATGCAAATTGCCGGCGCTCCGAAAGCGAAAATTAAAGCACGGGTTGCCGAACTGATTACGCTGGTTGGGCTGAGTGGCCGTGAAAATGCTTATCCGTCGCAGCTCAGCGGTGGTCAAAAGCAGCGCGTTGGGATTGCACGGGCGCTTGCGAACAATCCGGACGTGCTGCTGTGTGACGAAGCCACATCGGCGCTGGATCCGCAAACCACCGATCAGATTTTAGATCTACTGCTCGATATTAACCGCCGCTTCAAATTAACGATTGTGCTGATTACTCATGAAATGCATGTGGTGCGCAAAATCTGCGATCGCGTGGCAGTGATGGAGAACGGCAGAGTTGTTGAAGAGGGCGATGTACTTAGCGTCTTCACCCATCCGCAGCAGCCGATTACACGCCAGTTTGTCCGTCAGGTAAGTCAGTATGCTGAGGAGGATGAGTTTAACCCACAGCTGGCAAGCGAACTTGGCGGGGTAGTAATCAAATTAACCTTTACCGGAAACCGCACACACCGGCCTGTTGTTGGGGAACTGACTCTGCGTTACGGCCTGCCATTTAACATTTTGCACGGCAAGATGACGCAAACCGCCCACGGCACATTTGGTCAGCTATGGGTGCACGTTGTGGCCACCGAAGAACAGCTCAGCAATATTCTGGCCGATCTGCGCCACAGCGACATCGACGCGGAGGTAATTCAACATGGTTGAAAATCTGTTTCCCCATCTGAAATGGGACCAACTGTTTGCCGCGACCCAGGAAACGCTCTACATGACCGCGCTGTCCGGCGTGGCGACATTTGTGCTGGGGATTGCGCTTGGACTGGCGCTATTTCTGACGGCTCGTGGAGGTCTATTTCCGAACCGTGCGGTGTACAGCGCCATTTCACTGGTGGTGAATATCTTCCGCTCGATCCCGTTCATCATTCTGATCGTGCTGTTGATCCCGTTTACCAAAGCGATGGTTGGCACCATTCTCGGGGCCAATGCCGCGTTACCTGCACTAATTGTTGGCGCTGCGCCGTTTTATGCACGCCTGGTCGAAATCGCTTTACGTGAAGTGGACAAGGGTGTCATTGAAGCGACCCGCTCGATGGGCGCGCGTCTGAGTACGCTTATTTTTCGGGTTTTACTGCCTGAATCATCACCGGCTCTGGTGTCCGGGATCACCGTGACGCTGATTGCGTTGGTTAGTTACAGCGCGATGGCTGGTGTGATTGGTGCAGGTGGTTTAGGGAATTTGGCTTATCTGGAAGGATTCCAGCGCAACCACAGCGACGTCACGCTGGTGGCGACGGTGACCATACTTGTCATCGTCTTCATTATCCAGCTTTGCGGCGATGTGATCACCTCTCTGTTAGATAAACGCTAATAAAATACGGAAACCATAATCATGAAAAAATCACTGACATTACTCGCTGCAGCAACCCTTAGCGCCCTGAGCTTTGCCTCGTGGGCAGATACCCTGACCGTTGGCGCGTCTAACGTGCCGCATGCTGAAATTCTTGAGCAGGCGAAGCCTATTCTGGCGAAGCAGGGGATCGAACTGGAGATTAAACCGTTCCAGGATTACATTTTGCCGAACACCGCGCTTGCAGGCCGTGAGATTGATGCTAACTACTTCCAGCATATTCCGTATCTGAATAGCGTATTGAAGGATCATGCAGGCGATAAAACTTATGATTTCGTCAGCGCCGGAGCGATTCACATTGAGCCAATCGGTATTTACTCCAAAAAGGTGAAATCGCTCAAGGACCTGCCGGAAGGTGGCAAGGTCATCATGCGTGACGCAGTTTCTGAAGAAGGTCGTATTCTGTCGATTTTCGAAAAAGAGGGCGTGATTAAACTTAAGCCCGGGGTGGATAAAGTCACTGCACGCATCAGCGACATTGTTGATAATCCGAAAAAGCTGAAGTTCCTGCCTAACGTGGAAGCGGCACTGTTACCGCAGATGTATAACAATGACGAGGGCGACGCGGTCGTTATTAACGCTAACTACGCCATCGACGCCGGTCTGGATCCGGTTAAAGATCCGATTGCCGTTGAAAGCGGTGAAAATAACCCGTATGCCAACATTATTACCGTACATCGTGGCGATGAGAAGAAGAAGGATATCGTGGCACTGGTTGATGCGCTGCATTCTAAAGAGATCCAGGACTGGATCCGCACCAAATATAAAGGTGCGGTGATCCCGGTAAATAACTAATCCAGACTGTGCCGGATGGTTTAGCCACCATCCGGCACACGGATCACACCCGTTCGATTTTCGCCGGAAGCCCCTGACGTACCGAGGCGCCAGAAACCCAGTCCAGCCAGGTATTGGCGACCTGACGTGTCGGATCGGCAAAGCCGAGATCGTTAATATTGATTCCTGATTTTATCTGGGTGTCAGACGCCATCAGCTCGCCATCAAGCGTATGCTGCGCCGCGCCCATTTCTCTGTGTCCGTAACCATGCTCAATCGCGATCACTCCAGGCATTACGCCATTGAGCAGACTGATCTGCGCCTGTGCCTGACCGCCAGGGGTCGTAATACGAACTACATCGCCATGGGACACCCCAAAACGCCGACCATCTACCGGATTTAGCGCTACAAGATTCACCGGTTTAAGATGATGCAGGCGAGGGATCACCGCCGACGCGCTGGACATGGTATTGGATTTAAATGAAATCAGCTTCAGCGGCCACTCCCGTTCAGGGAATAATTCATCAATGGAACGACCGTCACTGAGGCGCGCAGGATACCAGGCCGGACATCCGCTATAGCGTTCACCGGTAATCGCATGACGGTGCGCGGCAACGTCCGCATTCCAGATTTGCAGTGGTTTCTCCCACGCATTACCGATGCGGTTTTCCACCCGACCACTCTTGTCCGGAGCAAAGCGACCACCGCGCGAATAGACAAACGCGACACGGCTTATTTCATCGGCTTTCAGCGTTTGCGTTATTACAGGGAGGATCCGCGTCACGCCAGTTAGCGAGATATCGTCAGGTGTGGCTTCAGCGACAGGCGCTTTTCCCATAAACGCAATGTTTGCGGCGACCCTGAGGTAGTAATCTTCTGCGCGGTTAAGTGGGTAGTGGTTACCTTGCGGATCGGTGATCGCGTTGTCACCAAAGCCCGGCAGCCCGATGCGTTTGGCTACTGCAATGCAGAAAGACTCCATCGACGCTGGTTGACCGTCCTCGGTTTTACTGGTCGCTGATGCAACTACCGGCCAGCGCGCGGTTGTGGCTTTGCTGGCAACGCCAGCCCACGGTGCGCTGAATCCCCAGCTTTCGAAGTTGTGCGTATCCGGTACGATGTAATCCGCCAGTGCGGTTGTTTCGTTCATGAAGGCGTCAATTGCGATAAACAGCGGCAGACGAGCAGGATCTTTGAGTTTTTCTTCCGCTACGCCGCGCAACCCTGCCACACCGTAGAACGGGTTGGTCATGTTGGAGATCCACGCTTTCAGCGGGTAAGGGTAACCTTCGAGCGCCGAGGCGAGTAATTCGGTCAGCTGACCTGCAACAAAAGGATACCATGGGGCTTTGGCCGGGAAGGGTGATTGCCCGGCGGCGACTTTATTACGGTACTCTTCAGAGGATTCATAGGCGGTTTTACTGCGTGCGATGCTTAGCCCTTTTGGCTTCACCTTTCCGGCGAAACTGTCCATATTGTAGCGAGGACCATCGGTCGCACCATTGAATTTGCCTCCACCAACAAACACGCCGCCTTCCAGGCTGAGGTTGCCAATCAGCGCATTCAGCATCATCACCGCCCAGGCATTATAAAATCCGTTGCCTGCCATCATCCCACCGTGGGTGATCACTGCGGCTTTACGCCCGTGACGGGTGAATGCGTCGGCCAGGGCACTTATTTTCGCTTCCGCCACGCCGCACTGCTGGCTGTATTGCGCCATCGAGAGTTTTTCGGCGGACTCTTTCAGACACTGGAACCCGCTTTTTACCGTTACCGTTTGTCCATCAGTCAGCGTAACCTGGCGTGTCACAAACAGTTGTGCGCGTTGGCAGTCGCTGGCGGCTACACTCTCTCCAGCCTCGTTAACAACCATCGGTTCACTGGTCGCGCCTGCGTGCAAATGCGCAAGGGTTAAATGCTGTCCGGCAAGCGTTGGGATTTCATCTGTGATCACCAGATGCGTGGCATTGGTCCAGCTTTTTTCCCCGGCCTGTTGCATCGCCTGTACACCGGGAATGGTGAGGTAATCAGCGTTGTAGCGCTGGTTGTCGATTATCCAGCGGATCATCCCCATCGCCAGCGCGGAGTCGCTTCCCGGACGCACGGGTTGCCAGTGTCCACGATCATCAGCCAACACCGTGGTTAACGGTAGGGCGGGCGCAACCACGACATACTGAAAATCGTTGCGTAAACGGGCACTGGCAAGCTGCCGGGCCTGGCGCTTAAACGGGTTGCCGGACTGTGCCGGAGAGGTGCCCATAAACAGCGCGAATTCGACATTGTCCCAGTCAGGTTTGACGTGGGTATTCTTATCCAGATCGCCCATTAACGCGCCAGATCCAGCCCGATATGCCAGCCCACAGTAAGCGCCGTGTGCGCCGAAGTTTTTACTGCCGAAACTGTTAAGGGCAAAGCGACGTAAAAACGTATCGCGCCCCTCATCGCTGGTATTGGTGACCAGCAACTGATTTGATTTCGGACCAAAGCCGGGATGACTGGCATCAATTGGTGTATTGGGATCGTGTATTGCCCGTAGACCGTCAACATGGCCCTCACCAAACAGATCGCCACCTTCCACGACCTCTTTGATCAACTGTTCGAAGCTAATGCGCTGCCATTTACCCTCGCCACGCTTACCAACGCGCTTCATCGGCTCCAGAATGCGAAGTGGACTGTACAGGCCTTCAAGTAAAGTTGCGCCACGAGCGCAGGCGGTTGAACGTGCGTCAAGACCGCTTTCACCCGCCAGTTGTTCCATAGCGGTGGCAAAGGGTACAGAAGAATCAATGTGGTGTTCGTGAGATAACGGATGATACGGGTTGCCCGCAATACGCAGCACTTTCCCTTTTTCGCTGTCGACGCGAACGCGTACACCGCATTGAGTCCAGCAACCGAAGCATTGCGTCATTGAGATCACCTGTTGCGGATTCTGCTGCCAGCGTGACCGGGCGTTGGCTTCGGGGATTAATGCGTTGCCAATGATTCGATCGCGGGTGATTTTTCCTGAAGATCCATCAAGTAAACCGTCAATTGCACGTTTTGCCACGTCCCGGTAACTCAGCCCAAAGGTTACCATCCCTCCAACGGTGAGACCGACTTTAAGCCACTGACGACGGGTTAAATTAGCCATGTTGCATTCTCCTTGCGATCGCATTCAGGACTTCACGAACAATAATGATAAGTGCTATCCACAGGCCAAAGGTACCGAGTATGGCAAGCCAGCCATCCGTGCCGGCAGGCAGGGAGTATGGGTTAAACTGCGCGTTAAACTTGGGTATGGTTTGGACCTGAATCAGGAGTGTCCAGCGCATCAGCCAGCACAGCGCCATTGCACTTAAAGCCAGCAAAACGCGCAGCGGAAGTGACAAAGGATGACGCAACACCAGTCCACAAAAGCACAGAGAAACAACCCACAGCACCACCCAGCCGATGGCGTAATGGCGTGCTGAAGACGCAATATCCAGCCAGTAGCGGATAGCCGAACCTGAAAGCGTATTGCCGCTTACCCAGATAACCATCACCATCGCCAGCGCGATTAACGACGCGCTTTGTCCCCATGCCAGCTTGCGCAACAATGTGCCTTCACTTTTCGATGCGGCGATCAGCAGAGCTAAGAAGGTCTGTAGCGCACTCAGGAACATCGCGACCGGGAAGGCATAACTGAACCAGATGGGGCGCGCCTGAACCACCGATACTTCACGACCGGTGTACACCAACAACCCGATTGCAGAAAGCGCGCTGCCGATGGTTAACCATTTGGTGACGCTGTAACTTTTGAGCGTAAACTGTTTGATGTGTTGTGCCAGAAACCATAGCCCAAGAAACCCGGTGAACAGTGGTAAAAATAGCGCCCCCCAGGGCATCCATGACCACGGCGTTGGGTAAGCGTAGAAATGCCAGACGCGGGCAGTTTGGTGTAAATCCGCTGTAAGCGCCAGTGGGGCGGTGATCGCACAGGTCAATGCGATAAGCAGAGTGAGGTTTTCTAACTCCGGTTGCTTTTTTTTTCGCCAGTAGAGAACGCAGGCGAAGAGCGCGGCGCAGGCGGCAATACCGATAAAAAAGAAGTATTGTACAGCCCACGGTAGCCAGCTTACGTCCTGTGGATGCGCCAGAACCTCTTCAATAACCAATGAGTGGGTCATTTAAACCTCCTGCCAGAGAGCGGGTTGAGCACGTCCCATCAACGGGGTAACAAAGGCTTCATCCAGTCCGAGATAGAACACGTGAGGCGAAGTGCCGCTTTCGGGTTTCAGGACTTTGATGGCGTCATGATGATCGTGCAGCATCTGCGAAATCCGACTGTGTGGATCTTTTAGATCGCCAATGATTCGCGCACCACCAACGCAGGACTCCACGCAGGCAGGGAGCAATCCGGCTTCCAGTCGGTGAACGCAAAAGGTGCACTTATCGGCGGTTTGGGTTTCATGGTTTATAAAGCGTGCATCGTAAGGACACGCCTGTACGCAGTAGGCGCAGCCTACACAGCGCGTGTTGTCGACCACCACAATGCCATCTTCACGTTGGAAGGTGGCCTGCACCGGACAAACGGGAACGCAGGGTGGATTATCACAATGGTTACACAGGCGCGGCAGCAGGACGTTGGTTACGCTTTGCTGGCCTTCAAGCTGCACCTGATATTGGTTAACGTGGGTACGAAACTCCCCCTGAGGTGTCTGGTTTTCAATAGCACAACTGACGGTGCAGGCCTGACAGCCGATACACCGCCGCAGGTCAATCAGCATGCCGTAGCGGTGCTGAAGAGAGCCTTCATGCCGTTCAGGTGAGAAAGGGAATTGTGCCTGAGCCAGGGGAACCAGTGATGCGCCAGCGGTCAGGACACCCAGTTGTTGGAGAAACTGCCGTTTACTGCTGTCCATATTTTCTCCCGTCACGATGCAACAACGAAACATTGGTCACGCCGTTGGTTTGCGTATGATGAATAAAGAATGTTGATGATTTACAGTGTAAAAATCGCGGCGGGGGAAGCACTATTGTGGTTAACCACATACCCGGCTTGTTGTTGATCTAAAACAACATAATTGACAGGGATAATTGCGTGGGATGTAAAGTCGTACGACGCCTGGCGTTGTTGGTATCCGTATGGATATTTAGCAGTGTAACCTGGGCAGATACATGGAACATTGGCATTTTGGCGATGCGTGGTGAAGTATCTACACGAAACCACTGGCAACCGCTTGAAACCCTGTTGAATCAGCAAATCCCCGGTGAGCGCTTTCATATTCAACCTCTGGATTTGCATCAAATGCAGGATGCAGTCAATCGGGGAGACGTACAATTTGTGGTGACCAATCCGGCGCAATTCGTGCAGCTAAACAGCCGCTCTGCGCTACGCTGGCTGGCCTCTTTACGTTCCACACGCGGCGGGAAAGCGACGAGTAATGTGATAGGCAGTGCGATCCTCGTCAGACGTGACAGCGGGATAACTTCCCCACACGATCTGATAGGTAAAACAGTCGGCGCGATTGATGCTCAGGCGTTTGGTGGTTATTTACTGGGGTATAAGGCGCTCAGCGATGTCGGCCTGCGCCCTGAGCGCGATCTGCGTCTGAGATTCACTGGATTTCCCGCAGATGCCTTATTGTATTTATTACGCGAAAAAGCCGTTCAGGCGGCGATCGTACCCGTCTGTTTACTGGAAAAAATGGACGAAGAAGGGTTGATCCATAAAGCGGATTTTATCGCAGTGCTCAATTATCCCACCTCCATTCCCTGCTTATCCAGCACGCCGCTCTATCCTGACTGGTCATTTGCGGCACTGCCGGTGGTGAGTGATGAACTTGCCGATCGCGTCACACGGGTACTGTTTAACGCGCCGCAAAGTGCTACTTTTCGCTGGGGCGCGCCTGCGTCTACCCGTGAAGTTGAGGCATTGTTACGCGACGTTCGGCAGCATCCGCAGCAGCGGCATCTGTGGTTAGATGTCAAAAGTTGGTTTATTCAACACCGGCTGGCAATGGGGGCTGTGGTTGTCATGCTGTTGTTGCTCACGCTCAATTATATCTGGGTCATGCTGCTGGTCCGCAGGCGCGGACGAGAGCTGGAACGCAACAATGTGCTGTTGCGCAAGCAGGAACAGGCACTGGAAACGGCCCGGCAAATGAGCGTCCTTGGAGAGATGACGTCCGGATTTGCCCATGAAATCAATCAACCGCTTTCGGCCATCCGCCACTATGCGCAAGGCTGCCTGATTCGCCTGCGCGGACAAGATCAACAGCATCCACTGTTGCCCGCACTTGAACAGATTGATGTCCAGGCGCAACGGGGAGCAGACACATTGCATAATCTTCGTTTGTGGGTCAGCCAGGCGCAGGGAAACCCGGTGATGGCTGATGACTGGAAGTCGATTAACGTGCGTGACGCCATTCACCATGTATGGCAATTATTACGCATGGCGCAGCAGTTCCCGGCAGTGACGCTACAAACGAAGGCCAGTCATGCGTTAATGGTGACACTACCGTCCGTTTTGCTCGAGCAGGTGTTGGCGAATCTGGTGCTGAATGCGGCCCAGGCAGGGGCCAAAACGGTGTGGTTTACGGCCCAGGATGAGGATATGGGGATCAGCATCATGGTGCAGGATAACGGCGGAGGTATTGATGAAGCTCAGCTCTATCAGGCTTTTCAGCCCTTCATGACCACCCGCAAGGAAGGTATGGGGCTGGGACTGGCAATTTGCCAGCGACTGGTTCGTTACGCAGGCGGTGAGATTACGATTAAAAACCAGACAGCCCCTGACGGGCAGGCGGGTGTCAGGGTGACATTATATTTTAAGCAGACACAGGAAGGAGGGCGCTGTGGCGATAATTCATCTGCTGGATGACGACGTTGCCGTCACCCAGGCCTGCGCATTTTTACTGGAAAGTTTGGGATATGACGTTCGATGCTGGGAGCAAGGCGAAACGTTCCTGGCTCAGGCCTGTCTGCATCAACCTGGCGTATTGTTGCTGGATATGCGTATGCCGGTACTGGACGGGCAAGGTGTACATGAGGAGATGCTGCGACGCGGAAGTACGCTGGCAGTTGTGTTTCTCACCGGGCATGGAGACGTACCAATGGCGGTTGAGCAAATGAAGCGCGGAGCGGTCGATTTTTTGCAAAAGCCGGTTTCAGCCGAACCGCTGCAGGCCGCGCTGGAGCGCGCACTGGAGGTATCCGCAGCGGCTTGCTCGCGACAAGAGATCGTCAACTGCTATCAACAACTCACTCCCAAGGAACGTGAACTGGCGACGCTGGTGGCGACAGGGTTGATGAACCGGGAAATCGCTGACGCCATGAACATCGCCGTGCGTACGGTTGAGGTCCACCGGGCAAGGGTGATGGAAAAAATGCAGGCCGGGAGCCTTGCAGAGTTGGTTAACCGACTGCAACGGGTGCTGTAGATTTATGACATTTCATTGATTTTCATTGATTTTTGTCTAACGGGGCAGAGTGATATATGCTGTTGGTTTGAGTCAATGACGAGCAGGCAAATATGGGAAATCAGACTAAAGACGACGAGCTGTACCGTGAGATGTGCAGAGTAGTCGGGAAAGTAGTGCTGGAAATGCGCGATCTGGGGCAAGAGCCTAAGCATATCGTCATTGCTGGGGTGCTGAGAACGACTCTCGCCAATCAGCGTGTAAAGCGCAGTGAGTTAGAGAAACAGGCCATTGAGACCGTGATTAAAGCACTGGCGGGTTAAAGCAGAAAAGAGGGCGGCGGAAATAATCTGCCGCCCTCTTATTTTAATCACAATAATCTTCCAGTTAATATAATTTAGCTTTGTCACTAATATTGTCAATGTCGTTATATATTTAATTACATATCGAATTGTATATTGCACTGTATTTTGAAGCATAGTCACAAATATTTGTTGCGCATATAAAATACTATTTCAAATTTCCTTAATGATAATAAATATCACTCCACATTAATTATTTTTCTTCCGTTTTTTAATTGATAACGATCAAAGTTATAGGGGGAGAATAACCACATTATTCATATGCCTAACCCTAAAGGATTAGATTCATTCAGTTTAACCGCCGTCATTTATGCGATCAGGTTAGGGCAAATAATCACGTGTTGTTGGCAACATGAGTGGCCCGAAATGGCCTGACCTGCGCTCATTAATATTAGCCTGGAAGTGTTGCTGCTACAGCGTTTGCGAAGAGGATGCGAAATAAATGAACCAGGTTGATCGTCCATTTTTAGATTGTGGTTTAACGCGGCTTGAATTTCTGCGCATATCCGGGAAGGGGCTGGCGGGATTAACCATTGCACCCGCGCTGCTATCGCTTTTTGGCTGTAAACAGGAAGATGTGGATAGCGGCACTGTGGGGCTCATCAACACACCAAAAGGGGTGCTGGTGACTCAGCGAGCTCGTTGCACCGGATGCCACCGCTGCGAAATTTCTTGTACAAATTATAACGATGGCGCTGTGGGTACCTTCTTTTCCCGCATTAAAATTCATCGAAACTTCTTTTTTGGCGACGATGGCGTAGGCTCCGGTGGTGGTTTGTATGGCGATTTAAACTATACCGCCGACACCTGTCGTCAGTGTAAAGACCCGCAATGTATGAAAGTCTGCCCGATTGGCGCAATTACCTGGAAACAGGAAGATGGCTGTATTGCGGTAGATCATAAACGCTGTATTGGTTGTAGCGCCTGTACCACGGCTTGCCCATGGATGATGGCAACCGTAAATACCGAAACGAAGAAATCCTCAAAATGCGTTTTGTGTGGGGAATGCGCCAATGCTTGTCCGACTGGAGCATTAAAAATTATCGAGTGGAAAGATATTACTGTTTGATTGATAGCAGGGATGTCTGATACGCGTCACTAATTGCCAGAAATATCGCAGTTTTGAATGAAAAAGCTGCCTGCAAAGTGACGGGTATATCTATCGAACCTTCTTGCAAAGGAATATATGATGGCTAATGGTTGGACGGGTAATATTTTACGGGTCAATCTCACTACGGGGAATATCACCGTTGAAGATTCCAGTAAATTTAAAAAATTTGTCGGTGGGATGGGCTTTGGTTATAAAATCATGTACGACGAGGTCCCGCCAGGTACCAAACCTTTTGATGAAGGTAATAAACTGGTTTTTGCCACCGGACCACTAACTGGTTCTGGTGCGCCTTGTAGTTCCCGCGTCAATATCACCTCCTTATCGACCTTCACAAAAGGTAATTTAGTGGTTGATGCCCATATGGGCGGATTCTTCGCTGCGCAAATGAAATTTGCCGGCTATGACGCCATTATTATTGAAGGAAAGTCGCCATCACCTGTCTGGATCAATATTAAAGATGACAAGGTGAGCATCGAAAAAGCCGATTTTCTGTGGGGCAAGGGCACGCGTGCAACGACCGAAGAAATCTGTCGCGTAACCAGCCCGGAAACCTGCGTCACCGCTATCGGCCAGGCGGGTGAGAACCTGGTTCCGCTCTCCTGCATGATCAACAGCCGTAACCATAGTGGTGGTGCCGGAACTGGTGCAGTGATGGGGTCGAAGAACCTGAAGGCTATTGCGGTCGAAGGGACAAAAGGGGTCAACATTGCCGATCGCAAAGAGATGAAGCGGCTGAATGACTATATGATGACCGAGCTTATTGGTGCTAACAATAACCACGTTGTGCCGAGTACCCCGCAGGCATGGGCAGAATACTCCTCACCAAACTCACGCTGGACGGCGCGTAAAGGACTGTTCTGGGGCGCAGCGGAAGGTGGACCTATCGAAACGGGTGAAATTCCCCCTGGCAACCAGAATACCGTTGGCTTCCGTACCTATAAATCCGTATTCGATCTCGGCCCTGCGGCTGAAAAATACACGGTCAAAATGAGCGGGTGCCATTCATGCCCAATTCGCTGTATGTCTCAGCTCAATGTCCCGCGAGTTAAAGACTTTGGCGTACCGAGTACCGGCGGTAACACCTGTGTGGCGAACTTTGTGCACACCACCATTTTCCCGAACGGCCCTAAAGACTTTGACGATAAAGACGATGGACGTGTGGTGGGGAATCTGATTGGCCTGAACCTGTTTGATGATTACGGCATTTGGTGTAACTACGGACAACTGCATCGCGACTTTACGTACTGCTACTCCAAAGGCGTCTTTAAGCGCGTACTCCCGGCTGAAGAGTATGCGGAGATCCGCTGGGATCAGCTGGAAGCGGGCGATCCTAACTTTATTAAAGATTTCTACTACCGCCTGGCGCATCGCGTCGGTGAACTCAGCCACCTCGCAGATGGCTCTTACGCCATTGCTGAACGCTGGAATTTGGGTGAAGAGTACTGGGGATATGCCAAAAACAAACTGTGGTCGCCGTTTGGCTTTCCTGTTCACCATGCCAACGAAGCCTCGGCACAGGTGGGGGCGATTACCAACTGTATGTTTAACCGCGACTGTATGGCGCACACCCATATCAACTTCATTGGTTCTGGTTTGCCACTGAAATTACAACGGGAAGTGGCGGGCGAACTGTTCGGTTCGCAAGATGCCTACGACGAAACCAAAAACTACACACCCATCAATGCGGCCAAAATCAAATATGCCAAATGGACGCTGCTTAAGGTCTGCTTGCATAACGCCGTGACGCTGTGCAACTGGGTCTGGCCAATGACGGTTTCACCTCAGAAAAGTCGAAACTATCGTGGGGATCTGGATCTGGAGGCGAAGTTCTTCCAGGCCGTAACTGGTGATGAAACGACGCAGGCGAGTCTGGATTTAGCTGCGGAGCGTATCTTTACCCTGCATCGTGCTTATACGGTAAAACTGATGCAAACCAAAGATATGCGCAATGAACACGATCTCATCTGCTCCTGGGTATTCGATAAAGATCCTAAGATTCCGGTCTTCACAGAAGGGACGGACAAGATGGACAGAGAGGATATGCGCCAGTCACTTACGATGTTCTATCAGGAAATGGGCTGGGATCCGGAACTGGGATGCCCAACTCGCGAAACCCTGAATCGACTCGGTCTTGAAGATGTGGCAGCCGATCTGGCTGCGCAGGATCTGCTGCCGGCGTAAGGAACGTGAGATGACTAACGTGAGCAACGTTCTGGTGCCTGTTGAGGAAGCGTCTGGTGCGCTTCCTGACGAGGTCGACAGCCAAAAGAGACAGTGGCTGCATGCGTTACATCAGCCTGTAGAACACAGGAATGCGCCGCAGATCCTGGAGCCCGCTACCCCGGAGTCAATTGTGGCGGATTTTATTCGCCAGCACTCCGCAGCGGGTCAACTGGTGGCTCGCAATCTCTTTTTGCTGCCGCCTTACTCGGTTCCAGAAACCGACCTGGCGGCGCTTCTGGACACGATGCGTCAGCATGAGTCCGGGGCGGATATTGCCAGTGTGCAGGGGGCTGAAGATACGTATTTCTACTCGACGCAAACCATGGCAGAAAACTACGCCAGCATGTGTGTGCAGGTGGTTGAAAACGATATCTGCCGCGCGATCGCCGAAGCGGTACGTTTTGACTGTCGAACGTATCCTCGCCCTTATAAGGTCGCCATGCTGGAACAGCCACCTTATCACTTCGAGCCTCAGCAGGTCGCCGCAGCGCTCACGGCAATGGAAACGCATCCTGATTACGCAGACATACGCACTGTGGAATCGTCGAATGCGGAACCTTACCTGTTCAGCGAGCGCTTTATGAGTTACGGCAAAGCGTACGGCTTGTGCGAATGGCTTGAAGTTGAGCAGTATCAGAACCCCTGAATTCTTCAGGTTGATGTCATGGAATGTGTGGACGATCACTGTCACAGTATTAGAGGATAACCCGATGTCCTTCACCCGACGAAAATTTGTCATTGGCATGGGGACGGTGATTTTTTTCACCGGCCCAGGTCAAAACCTGTTAGCGAGTACCAAGGCAACCAAAGATGTTCGTTACGTTATGATCCATGATGAATCATTGTGCAACGGATGTAATATTTGCGCTCGTGCGTGCAGGAAAACGAATCATGTTCCCGCTCAGGGGAGCCGTTTATCGATAGCCCATATTCCGGTATCGGATAACGACAACGAAACGCTGTATCACTACTTCCGCCAGTCCTGTCAGCACTGTGACGATGCGCCGTGCATTGAGGTATGTCCGACCGGGGCTTCCTGGCGTGATGAGAATGGGATTGTGCGCGTAGACGCTTCTCGCTGCATTGGATGTAGCTATTGTATTGGTGCGTGTCCGTACCAGGTGCGTTATCTCAACCCGCAGACCAAAGTGGCGGATAAATGCGACTTCTGCGCCGAATCTCGTCTGGCGAAAGGTTTCCCACCGATCTGTGTTAACTCTTGTCCGGAGCATGCGCTGATCTTTGGTCGCGAAGACAGTCCGGAAATTCAGACATGGTTACGGGAAAACAAGTATTACGAATATCAACTTTCAGGCGCCGGGAAACCCCATCTGTATCGTCGGTTCGGTCAACATTTGATTAAGAAGGAAAATGTATGAACGCGTCGCAGAATGCTGAGCAGTTTCACGCACAACTAGCGCAGTATGTCCCCATGTTTTCGCCGGACTACTGGCCTGTCTGGTTGGTGATCGCGGGATTAATGCTGGTGGGGATGTGGCTGGTACTTGCGCTACACGCCATGCTGCGCTTCCGTTCAGCCAATAAAGCATCAGCCGGGCATGGCGAAAAGGTGTATTTATACTCGAAGGCCGTCAGGTTGTGGCACTGGTCGAATGCGCTGTTATTTCTGCTGCTGCTTGTCAGCGGTCTGGTGAACCATTTCTCTGCGGTCAGCGCATCGGTGATGAAAAGCTTACTGACCGTACATGAAGTTTGCGGCTTTTTGCTGCTCGCCTGCTGGATTGGTTTTGTGCTGATCAACCTGATAGGGGGGAACGGACATCATTATATTATCAAACGTCAGGGCTGGGTCGGAAGGGCGCTAAGACAGACGCGGTTTTATCTGTTTGGCATTATGCAAGGTGAGTCACACCCGTTTCCTGCATCTACGCGTTCAAAATTCAATCCATTACAACAGGCTGCTTATGTCGGCGTGATGTATGGCTTGTTGCCGCTGTTGCTGATATCGGGTCTGTTATCGCTCTACCCACAGGTGGTGGGCGATGTATTCCCTGGCGTGCGTTACTGGTTGCTACAGGCACACTTTGCCCTGGCGATTGTCAGTCTATTTTTTATTTTTGGACATCTTTATCTCTGTACCACGGGGCGCACACCGGGCGAAACCTTCAAATGTATGGTCGATGGCTATCACCGGCATTAAGAGATGATGATTACTCGCAGTGACTTACGGGCCTGGCGCGTTGGGTCCGTAATGTATCGTTGGTTTTTACGCGCTTTTCCCGAGGGGGGGAGCTATGCAGATGTGCATCGCGCTCTCCTGCGGGAGGGGTATATTGATTGGGCAAACAGCCTTGTGGAGTACGCCTGGTCAAAATGGCTGGGTGAGGAGAGTTTTGTTCAACAGGATATTTGCGCCATGGAGAGTATTGCTGGTGCGCAAACAGCAGGTGAAAACGGCAGGCAACTGGCGAGTGCCGTGGATAGCACCAACTTTAGCTGTGCGGGCGATAACGTCAAAATCGCCAGTGCCGGATATGCCGCGCAGATTGCCAGTGCCGGACACAGCGCACGTATTGGCAGCGTCGGATATAACGCGCACATCGGTAGCTCCGGGGATCGTGCCAGGGTAGCAATCGCGGGAAATTCCTCACGTATCAGCAGTGTCGGTGATGGCACGCGCATCGCAAGTACCGGCATGCGTGTACGTATCAGTTCTCTGGGTGACAGAAGTCGTATTGCCAGTAGCGGCGATTTGACGCAGATCGCCAGTTTTGGCGCAGAGTCGAAAATAGTAAATTGTGCTGACAACATCCATATTAATGCCTGCGGCGAAAATGCTGTTATTGCCAGCACCGGTGTTGTCGATTCGATCATTCTCGGCCCTGGCGGATGCGCGGCGTTAGCCTATCATGACGGCGAAAGAATGCGCTTTGCGGTTGCCATTGAGGGGGAAAACAATATCCGGGCGGGCGTGAAATACAGGCTCAACGAAGATCACCAGTTTGTAGCTTGTTGAGCCGTAGGATTATCTCAAGGCAAACCGACGCCGGGTAATTTTCTCCAGCCCAAAACACAACAGATAATAGACCAGCCCGGTGAAGATAAAAATCGCTGCCGGGTAAATTTGCACCCGACTGTTAACCTGACCGGCTACCGTTGTCAGTTCAGGAACGTTAACGATAAACGCCAGCGACGTATCCTTCAGCAAGCCAATAAATATCCCTGTTAGTGAAGGCAGAATGTTCCGCAGCACCTGCGGCAACATGATGAGCCATAATGCCTGAAACGGGCGAAAACCCTGAACCACCGCTGCATCATATTGCCCTGCAGGGAGTGCATTTATCCCGGCATAAACTGAGTGCATCACTGAGGCTGCGGTAAACCAGGCCAGAGCCAGCGTGACGGTAACAGCACCAGGAAGATCGCTTCCGCTCAGCATTGGCAGCAGATACCACATCCAGAAGATCACAAAGATCAACGGAATACCGCGAATGAACTCCGCCCAGATAAACAGTCCTTTGCGAACCACTCCCGGAAAACGCCAGGCACAGCAGGCCAGTATTATTCCCGCAGGAAGGGCCAGAATTGCCGCGCCAATTGCCATCAATAGTGTAAGCAGAACGCCACCCGGTTGACCGTCCGCTATGCGTCCCCACAGGAGATAGTCCAGATTGTCGGTAATGACCGAAATATTAGCGATCATGCTGTGGACTCCTGAGACTGAATACGCGCGTTTTTCTGGCAAATGCCCTGGCTGACACAGGGGCCGGGCCAAGACGCGTTAACAACATACCCAACGCAATGCCGGTCAGCAGATAGAGCGCGGTACCGACGGCAAATGCTTCCAGCGCGTGCGCGTTATAGCTTTCAACTTGTCGCACCTGGTAGGTCAGCTCGGCAAAACCGATACCACTGGCTAGCGAAGAGAGCTTCATCAGGTTGAGATATTGCCCAACGATCGGTTGCCAGGCGTTCACCAGCCCCTGAGGAAGCAGTATGTGACGCAAAGTGGCCCATGATGAAAAGCCCTGTGCAATGGCGGCCTCTCGCTGCCCATCAGACACGGCCTGTAAACCTGATGCGATTTCCTCAACCAGAAAGGCAGAAGTAAAGACCCCCAGGCCCCAGGCAGAACAGATAAATTCAGGTGTTAGCCACCAGACGTCTCCTGGCAGAATGGACCAGCCATGCTCTGCATTGACGAACGTAATAACTCCCCTGGGTAGCAGATTCCATGCGGCGAAATACCAGAACATCAGTTGCACAAGTAACGGTGTATTGCGAAAAACTGAAACCCATACGTTAACCACACCGATGCCAAAGCGGTTGCCCGTAAGACGCAGGCTGAGCAACAAAATAGCCAGCAGTGTGGCGAGTACAATACCTGCCACTGTGACCCATAGCGTGGTCAGAAAACCTGAAATTATCCATTGCAGAGGTTGCCCGCTCAGCACTCCCTGCCAGTCCATTGCATGCATTATAACGGTGACTCCTGATGTAACGGGTCGAGCACTTTTTTCAGGAAACGCTGGGTTCTGGGGTGCTGTGGACGGGTGAAAAAATCTTCTGGCGGTGCCACTTCCAGAATATCGCCGCCATCAATAAAGACCACCCGGTCAGCAATCTCTCTGGCGAAATGCATTTCATGGGTAACGACGATCATGGTGATACCGCTGTGTGCTAGATTTTTCATCACCTGTAATACTTCTCCGATCATCTCAGGATCCAGCGCAGAGGTGGGTTCATCAAAAAGGATAATTTGTGGTGAGGAGGCCAGAGCGCGGGCGATAGCAACACGTTGCTGCTGCCCGCCGGAAAGCTGGGCGGCATACGCATCAGCTTTCTCTCTCAGCCCGACCTGATCCAGCAGTTCAAGCGCGCGGTGTTCTGCGTCCGCTTTGTTCCATCCGTGAACATATTCCAGTGCCAGCGTGATGTTTTGCTGTGCCGTCAGATGGGCATACAGATTGAATTGCTGGAACACGAAACCAATACGACTGCGTAACTGACGTAATGCCGCTCCGCGAAGCTGACCAATCGGTTTGTTATCAATGTAGATATCGCCGCCGCTGAGTGACTCAAGCTGATTAATCAGGCGAATCAGCGTGGATTTGCCTGATCCTGAGGGGCCAAGGATGGTGACCACTTCACCGGGCTCAACGGACAGACTGACACCGTTCAAAACGGTGTGCGCGTCATATTGTTTAACGACATTGCGCAGTTCAACGCGAGCCTGGCGCAAATGTGTAAAATCCGCAGCGGGAGCTGCGGAACGAGGAAACAGACCTGAGAGCATATTACTTCGCTTCTATTTTAAAGGCGCGCGGCTGTGGGTTTTTGGTTTCAGGGCCAAACCAGACGTCATAGATTTTGGCTGCCTGACCGTCAGATTCGAGTTTAAGTAGCTCATCATTTACCGCTTTTAACAGCGCTGATTCGCCTTTTTTCACCCCAACGCCGATCTCTTCTTTGCTCAGCAGGTCGGGCAGGATTTTGAAATCCGCTTTATCCGGCGCGCCGCTCAATAAACCCGCCAGAATAGTGCTGTCCTGCGTGATTGCCTGGACATTACCGTTACGCAGTGCAGTTAATGCCAGCGGAATATCGTCATAGGCCAGCACCCGCGACTGCGGGAATCGCTGATGCAACGCCTGCTCACCCGTGGTGCCTTTCACCGCACCAATTCTGGCGCGGCTGTAATCATCAAGTTTGTCCGGAGACTTTGCCGGAACGAGAAATTGCTGGCCGGTGACAAAGTAGGGGACGGAGAAATCGATAACCTGTGCCCGTTCAGGGGTAATCGTGATATCCGCCACGATTAAATCCGCCTTCCCGGATTGCAATAGCGGGATACGGTTTGCCGGATTGGTCGCTACCAGTTCAAGTTTAACACCGAGGGATTTGGCCAGCGCTTCGGCAAAATCAACGTCGTATCCGACAATTTTGTGACTTTTCGCATCGACTGAGCCAAACGGCGGGTTAGCGTCGAATGTCGCGACTTTTACCACACCTGCGGCTTTAATATCTGCCAACTGGTCGGCCTGAGCCTGCGTGGCGGTAACACCCGATGCCAGCAGTGCGCTGAGAGCCAGCAGAGTTTTTTTAGCGCTGTGAATTTTCGTTGCCATCATTTTATGAAATCCCTGTAGTTATTGGTTTGTGCTTTTTACGCTCCCATAACTTAGGGTTGTCACCAAATATGAAAAAATTCTTATCTATATACAAAAAGATATTAGTGACGGAGGTGTTAATAACGGGTAAATGCAATGAGCGAGTGGAATGCAAAATTGTGCAAAACCTTGGCAATAATTCGCATTTTATTTTTAGGCGAGAGTGCGCTGGAATAAAACGCATCCGACATACAGAGGAGGCGGAGAAGATGAAAGGGCTGAAACAGCTTTGGCTGAACGTAATAAAACGGCGTCCACTGACCCCACAATATGGTGCAGAGTTTAATCTTCAGCGTGTTGTGGAGTCTGTTCTTCCTGTCGCCAGCCTGTATGGGGTGGATATCGCCAATATTGATCCGGAGTGGTTCCGTGATAAAACAACACGCTGAACTTCGCCTGACGCGCGAGATGTATTGGAATGAGGTGTGCAACGTCGCTGCCGGATGGCAATTCAGATCGTAACAGCACACTGCAGTATTCGCGCAACGGGTTGAAACATTGTGCCATTTGATTTGGCGCGGGCAGGATGAACCGAATATAAAAAAACCGGCATTACGCCGGTTCAGAGATTAGATCTTGCAGGCGTCGCCGCAGTCATTATCAGCAATAATTTCCTGCGCTTTTTTGTCAGCATCTTCCAGACGTTCAGCATTACGCTCTTGCGCTTCTTCCAGTCCATCAAAGACCAGATTATCGAGATCAATTTCCATCATTCACCTGTTCAGGTTTGGCGTTAAACATCGCCCTATTATATTGCAAATATGTTGCTTAACAGCAGCGATTCTTGCGTTTTTTCAGTTCAGATGCCGCTTAACGGTGCGCTGTGTCTTCTCTCATTAGTGGAAATCATACGATTTTATTTAACAAATATGTGACAAAATCACTATACATATAACTTAATATCTTTTATACATTAATCGTTCACCCCTGCGACTATTCCACAAAAGAGAAAGATATATGGAACAGACACCTGATAAGAAAAACGATATTTTTCATAAAGATGGCAAAGAACAGTTCAACCGGTCGATCGGACTTATCTCTAACTTTGCGTTGGGTTTTACCTACCTGTCGCCACTTACTGCTGTTTATTCTCTGTTTGCTCTGGCAGTGACTCTGGCTGGGCCACCCGCGGTATGGTGGATTTTGATCGTCGCGTGCGGACAGCTTCTGGTGGCATTGGTATTTGGTGAAGTGGCATCCCAGTATCCTATTACCGGTGGACTGTATCCCTGGGCCAGAAGGTTATGGGGGAAAAAGTATGCATGGATCGCGGCGTGGATTTACCTTTGGGCGTTGGTTGTCACCATAACGTCAATCGCTGAATACACTTCGACTTTTGTAGAGTCTCTGTTCCACTATGGTCAAACGCCCGCCACTATGCTGCTGACATCTGTCGTGCTGCTGTTTTTGATGATGGCGGTGAATATGTCAGGGACGAAGAATCTTGCCCGCGTCGCCAAAATTGGTTTCTGGTGTGAAATTGTCAGCGTTATTGCGCTGGGAATATATCTGCTGATCTTTCATCGCTCACAACCGTTCTCGGTCATCTTTGATTCGATGGGCGTACTTGCTCAGGACGGAAGTTATTCCACCGCATTTATGTCAGCCGCGCTGATGGGCTTGTTTATGTTCTTTGGCTTCGAGGCATGCGGTAACGTCGCGGAGGAGGTGAAGAACCCAAGCAAAAAAATCCCGGTAGCTATGATTTTGAGCATCGTGTTTGGCGCGATCTCCGCCATCATCTCTGTGATGGGCTATCTGCTTGCTTCACCAAACCTGGTCAGCATTGTTAACGGTAAAACGGCCGATCCGATCCCGGCTATCCTTAATGAGGCTCTGGGGGAAACGGGCGCAACAATCTTTATTGTCGTGGCGATTATAGCCATGTTGTCGTGCATTCTGTCCCTTCAGGCTGCGCTGAGCCGCCTCATCTTTTCCTTCTCCCGTGACAAAATGCTACCGGGAAGCGAGTGGATGGCAAAAATTTCCAAAAACGGCGTACCGGATAATGCCATGGTTGTTAGCTGCTTACTGCCGGTGATCATTTGTATCTGGGTTTATTTTCAGCCGGATAATCTGTCGCGCATTACCGCGTTTGCCGTCATCGGTATTTACATTTCGTTCCAGATGGTGGTGCTGGCCGCGTTGCGTCAGCGTCTGAAGGGCTGGAAACCAGCGGGTGAGTGGACCATAGGTGGTTGGGGGACTCTCGTCAACGTGCTGGCGTTAGCCTATGGGCTGTGTGGTATCTGGCTGCTGGCGCAGCCTGCCGACAGCAGCGACTTCATTGATCGTTGGACGGTGTTGTTTGGTCTGGCGATTGTCGTGGGCTCAGGGCTGGTCTATATGTTCCTGACCCGTCCGTTCGGTCGCTCCGCTGCGCCTGAAAATGATGCTATTGCCTACGCAAACAAGCTAACTATGGGGCAGGACAACTGAAAACAAGGGCCTTCGGGCCCTTAGTTTTGATAGTGATAAAGGATAAAGTAGTCGCTCTGATAAACAAGGGTGGTGTTCGTCGGCGACAACAATTCACCTACGCGATAACGCGGCCAACTGGAGAAAATAATTCTGTTTTCCAGATTCGTCAGAATCACATAATCAGGCTGGGGGCAGGAAAGCAATTCAGCTTCAATCTGGCTGACCAGCAGATCGACGGCGGCGACACCAAGAAACTGATCATTGAAGTAGACGGGTACAGCTGACGTCAGTGTGTAAGAGATGTTGCAAATATAATCGACATACGGGCCGTGAATATAAGCTTCGCCGGCTGGTGGGGAGTGTTTAAACCACTCGAACGTTCTGAAATCAAGCCGCTGCTGTGTGGCCTGATCCAAATCCAGATTTGCCTGACTCAAACCATTATCTTTTTTATACCACCATTCCAGATGCCAGTACTCTCTCGTTGTCGGCGTGCTCTCAATATGGCTGGCGAATCCGGCACCGGAGCAATAGTGATTGTCATTGAGTGTACGTTTAATGTGCCGCTGAACGGTTGCTCTTACAGCAGGGTCGAGGACCACCTCCGCTGAGCCTTTTTGCACACCGGCAATAGCCTCATGGATACTCCTCGCCAGCGCAACGGTAGAATCTACGGTAGAAGCAGTAATATCATCAATTTTACGGATTAATGCGCTTAAGGATGTCGAAGAGGTCATTGTCTGTCCTGCCTTCACTGATTGTTAATTCGAATTATATTTCAGCTTTTTTTCTATAAGGTAATAGGTAAATGTGTCGATAATCTGCGTGGCGAACTGTACGGATTCCACCTCGTTATGGGCAGCCAGCGCGTCGGCCAGCGCCGAATAGAACGCAATAATTTCTGCATGAATATTGCCAGAGCGATAAAGTATGGCAACCAGTGAGGCCCATTCAGCCTGTACCTGCAATTCCTGATTGGCCAGCCGCGCCGAATGAGAACTAGCTGCTATTGCCAGCAGGCAACGCATATCGGCCTGTGTCATTAATTCTGGCGAATCCGCTTTTCTTAACACCTCGACAAACTCGCGAAATTTAGAGATATCGGCACCGGTCATACGCCTGGAAGCGAGTCTTGCGCTGTGGCTAATAATAGCGCAATGCATTTCCCCTAAATCGGAAAGGTAATCTGTACTGATCGATTTGAACGGATGCAGGGCGCTATTTTTGCCGTCGATGTTTTCGCAAACAAAACTCCCGCCATTGCGACCACGAATCGTATGGATAAGATTATTAGCCCGAAGCGTGTTTAGTGCTTCTCTGATTGTGATATGTGAGACACCCATCATCTTTGCCAGATCGGTTTCGTTTGGGAGCTGCTCTTTTGGCTCCAGTAATCCCGTAATAATGGCGTTCGAAAGGCGCTGCACTATCTGGTCAGAACGACTGACCTGCCCGATAGGCGCAAATATGACCGCATGAGTAATCATAATCTTTTCTGCACTCAATTCCCTGAAACAACGACCATTTCTAACACAAGCCCGTCAGGCAAGGAAGGTCAGAATGGTCGCGTTATTTTACATGCCCGCGCGTGATGCCATTGCACAGACGGATGTGTGTTCCGATAGCGTTAACTGATGATGAATTGCCTCTCACTTGTAAATGTAAAATATAAGTTAAAAATGCGAGGCTTATCATAGTGTCAATGTTGCGCATTTGAAAAAGTTTTACAATATATATATTACATAAGATTCTTTATGTATTAACTGGCAGGAGACACGCATGAAAACCCTGAAGCACTTTATTAACGGGCAATATGTCGCGGGTAGCACAGATGAAACCTTTGAACTGGTGAGTCCGGTTGATGGTGAAACGTACGCATTATCTCCCAACGGCATTGCGGTTGAGGTGGATCTTGCTTACTCGGCGGCGGCAGCGGCGTTTAGTATCTGGAAAAAATCGACGCCCGCGCAGCGGCAAAAAGCGCTTCTGGCGCTGGCTGATGAAATAGAACGAAACGTAGAACGTCTGGCGAGGGCGCAAAGCCAGGAAACTGGTCAACTGCTGCATTTTATTGAGAAAGAGGAAATAGCCGCTTCATGCGATGCAATTCGCTTTTTCGCCGGTGCAGCACGCTGTCTTGAGGGAAAGGCCGCCGGAGAATATTCCACCGGTTTTACCTCTACTATTCGTCGTGAACCGCTGGGTATTGTCGGGCAAGTCACACCGTGGAATTACCCGTTTATGATGGCGGTGTGGAAGATTGCTCCGGCGCTGGCGGCGGGTAACACAGTAGTACTAAAACCGAGTGATACCACCCCGGTCAGTACGTTGCTGCTGGCGGAACTGGCTGCACCACTGTTCCCGAAAGGAGCATTTAACGTGGTATTGGGAAAAGCCAATACTGGTTCGCTGGTGGTTTCTAACCCAACGGCTTCACTGGTTTCTATTACCGGTTCCGTCCGTGCGGGTTTGCAGGTCGCGGCATCTGCGGCTGCAAACCTGACTAAAGCCCATTTGGAACTTGGCGGAAAAGCACCTGCCGTCGTTTTTGCCGATGCGAACATAGACAAGGCTATTGACGCGATCACCACGGCGGGCTTTTTCAATGCCGGTCAGGATTGCACGGCCGCCACGCGTATTCTGGTGGAACAGTCCATCTACCCTGCGTTTCTGGAAAAACTGATCCAAAAAACAAAGCAGATAAAATTTGGCCCTCCTGAAGACCAGGAGGCTCTGTATGGCGCGCTGAACAGCCGAAATCAGCTTGAGCAGGTAAAAGGCTTTATTGCACGTCTGCCAGCACATGCAAAAGTTGAAACGGGTGGAAGAGCAGGAGCAGGGCCGGGTTTCTACTTTGAACCGACCATCATCTCTGGCCTGCATCAGCATGATGAAGCCATCCAACACGAAGTGTTTGGCCCGGTGATGGCCATTCAGTCGTTCTCAACTGACGAAGAGGCGCTGGACAAGGCCAATGATGTTGAATACGGCCTGGCTGCCAGCGTCTGGACCAGCAACCATGGTCGCGCGCAACGCTTCAGCATCGATCTTGATTTTGGCACGGTGTGGATTAACAGCCATATTCCGCTGTGTGCTGAAATGCCACACGGCGGCTTCAAAAAGTCGGGTTACGGAAAAGATCTCTCTTCTTATTCTCTCGATGAATATACCCGTGTGAAACATATCATGACCGATATTTCTGAATAGCAGGTAATATGATGAAAACATTGAAAATAGCTGTGCTTTCACTGGTGATGTTCTCGGGCCTGAGCATGGCGGCAAGTACCTCGCTGAGTACTGTGAAAGAGTATATGGCGGCATGGAATGCGCACAATGCGCCACTTGCTGCACAGTACCTGGCAAATGACGTGGTTTATTACGATGCAGCGGCGGGTGAGCCGGTAAACGGCAGAGAAAACGCCGAGAAAGAGGTCATCGGGGCATTTATAAAAGCGGTTCCTGATTTAACCTGGAAAATGATTGGTAAGCCCGTTTATGACGAGGATACCGTCGCTTTCCGGTGGGAATTTTCTGGCAAAAACAGCGGTGAATGGACCGGAAGTCCGGCAACAAATAATCCGATCAAATTTGAAGGTGTCAGCTATATTCATGTTAAAGCAGGAAAAATCACCTGGCAGGGTGATTATTATGATTCGAAAAAACTGGATGAAGAACTGAAGCCAGTGAAGTAGTCGATTGTCTCTCCCTCAAAAAAGAGGGGGAGACTCTGATTTTTTTAGGGCAGTGTGCAAGTGGCAAAAGGACAAAGTTAATGGCAATAACCAGACGTGATTTTCTCAACGGCGTGGCGGTCACTATCGCTGCGGGACTGACTCCTCTGGACCTGGTCAGGGCGGCAGGAAATGGCAACGAATTCATTAATGGAAGTTATTATCCGCCTGCGTTGACGGGTCTGCGGGGTAATCATCCAGGTTCGTTCGAGATGGCTCATGCATTGGGCCGTGAGCATAAACGTTTTGACTTAAACGCTCTCCCCATCGAGGAGGAGTACGATCTGGTTATCGTCGGCGGCGGCATTAGCGGACTGGCTGCCGCGTGCTTCTGGCGTGAACTCGCCGGGCAGAGCAGCAGGATCCTTATCCTCGACAACCATGATGATTTTGGCGGGCACGCCAAACGTAACGAATTTAATTCCACGGGCAAAAAACTTCTTGGCTATGGCGGCAGCGAGTCATTTCAGTCACCAGCGCACAATTTTAGCCCCGTGGTCCAAAAACTGATGGAGACAGTTGGCGTTAGTGCTACGCGTCTGAAAGACAGTTTTGACGTGAATTTCTACCCTGACTGGCAACTTAGTCGCGGCGTATTTTTCGACAAAAAGAATTTTGGTGAGACCAAAATAGTCAGCGGCGATCCGGGGCGGGCCGTCTCCGATGATATTCCACCGGACAGACTTAATGGGCGAAATATCGAAGCGTTTATCAACGACTTTCCATTAAGTGAAAGTGACCGAAAGGCGCTCATCGACCTGCATGTGCGCCCGGTCGATTATCTTCAGGGCATGACGGTGGACGAAAAAAGCGACTGGATGGATGCCCACAGCTACAGTGAATTCCTTGCAACAAAAGTCGGATTGAGCAAAATGGCGCTGCTCTATTTTCAGCAGCGTTCCAATGATTTCTTTGCTATTGGTATCGAGGGAATTTCCTGCAGTGATGCCAGAGCCTGCGCACTACCTGGTATGGAGGCATTAGGGTTACCGCCACTGGACGGGGAGTCGCTGGCCGATCTCGAAGAGCCATATGTCTATCATTTCCCGGACGGCAATGCCGGTCTGGCGCGACTACTGGTCAGACACCTGCTGCCCGACGCGCTGCCAGGCAATTCAATGGAAGATTCAGTCCTCGCAAGGCTGCATTACGAAAAGCTGGACCAGCCGGAAAATACAACCCGTCTGCGCCTGAACAGTACCGTGATCAACGCGGCGAACGTGCCGGACGGCGTTGCCATAACCTGGTTACGTGATGGCAAGATGCATCGCGTTCGCGGTAAGAATGCCATCATGGCGGGCTATAACATGATGATCCCATACATTGTGCCTGAAACGCCGGAACAGCAAAAAGCAGACCTCAAACTGAACGTAAAAGCACCGCTTGTGTACACCAACGTGGTGGTCAAGAACTGGAATGCGTTTAAGCAGCTTGGTGTGCATGAGTTTTACTCTCCCGCTGCGCCTTACAGCCGGGTGAAGCTCGACTATCCGGTTAGTATCGGAGGTTACCAGCATCCGGCGACACCGGACGATCCAATGGTTATTCATATGGTCTATGTGCCTACTTATCCGGGCAGTAATCTGTCAGCCAGGGAACAGTTCCGCCTGGGGCGGGCATGGTTACTTGGTACCACGTTTGCGGCGCATGAAGAAATGATTCGCGCCCAGTTGCAGGAGATGTTTGGTTCTACGGGTTTTGATAATCAACGGGATATTTCAGCCATTACGGTTAACCGTTGGGCGCATGGTTATGCGTATTACCCCACGTCGCTGTTCGATGATATGGACAAAATGCCCGAGATTATTGACCGGGCGCGTAAACCAGTCGGTCGAATTGCCATTGCTAACTCGGATTCTGACTGGAGTGCTTATGCGCATGCTGCGATCGATCAGGCATGGCGTGCGGTCAACGAACTCAAGGATATGGGGTGATCTATGCGTAACGTAACCTTTCTTATCGCTTGTTTATTTAGCGTCGGTGTCTCTGCTGCTGAATCTAACGGTGAGTACATCGCGCGAATTTCTGACTGTGTGGCATGTCACACCGCTGAGGGCGGAGCGGCGATGGCGGGGGGCAAAAAGTTTCCCACGCCCGTTGGTGATATTTATTCGACGAATATTACCCCCGACAAGACCCACGGTATTGGCAACTACTCTTACGACGAGTTTGAAAAAGCGGTGCGCCAGGGTATTGCCAAAGACGGTCATCCACTTTATCCGGCGATGCCTTATCCGTCTTATGCTAAGCTTTCCGGTGAGGATGTTCAGGCGCTGTACACCTATTTTATGCATGATGTCACCTCATCTGCAGAACCCAATAAAGAGAACGCCATCCCCTGGCTCCTCTCGGCCCGATGGCCGCTGCATATCTGGAACTGGTTGTTTACCGATGCACCTGAGAGCAAAAAAACGGATGTAAATACTGAGCTGGTCAATCGGGGGGCTTATCTGGTTGAAGGGCCTGGTCACTGCGGTTCGTGTCATACCCCAAGGGGGATAGCGATGCAGGAAAAAGCGTACACCAGTAGCGATGATGAATACCTGAGCGGCGCGATGATCGACGGCTGGTACGCACCATCACTGAAAGGGACCGCCTTGTCAGAGCAGGAATTAACGTCGCTGTTACTGACTGGAAAAAGCAAACATGCCGCGGTTTCAGGATCAATGGCGGAGGTTGTGAGTCAGAGTACTCAGTATCTGACGGATGATGACGCTGCAGCGATAGCGCAGTATTTGCTGAGTCTGAAGCGCGATAAGGCTGCCCCGACGCGCCCGACGGCTATGTGGTCAAATTCGCCTGAAGCGGGCAAGGTTGTCTATAACCGCTATTGCTCAACCTGTCACGGCCTGGAAGGCAAAGGAACGGATGATAATGTGCCTTCTTTGATCAAAAACCCGCTGGTCATGATTGACGATCCGACCCCGCTGTACAGAGTGATTTCGCAGGGGGCGGAAACACCCACGACGCGGGGAAATGTCTCCTTCAAAATGCCAGCGTATGAGGGAATGATGACTAAGGGTGAAATGCGCGACGTTATCAACTATGTGCGTAAAAGCTGGGGCGAAGGTAATGGCGAGATAACACAGGAGGATCTGGCCGGACTTAAAAAAGCCACACACTAGCAGAACGCCGGATGGGGGGGCAAACCTCATCCGGCGTACAAATCCGACGTTCGTCAACTATGGGCTTTAATAATCCCGGCCAGTCTGGAAAACGCCGATGCCATCTCATGTTCTTCAATGCTGGCAAATCCCAGCAACAGACCGCGGCGTTTCTCTTCACTGATGTAATACCGCGACAGCGGCCGAACCAACAAACCTTCGGCATTTGCCAACCGTGCAATGGCAACGTCATCGCTATCGGCTGGCAACTGTAAAATCAGATGCAGCCCGGCGTTACTGTTGAAGGAGCCCAGATAATGTTCACCGAGCATCCTGGTGATCAGTTCAACCAGCATATGGCGACGGCGGCTGTAGAGCTGACGCATTTTGCGGATATGGGCCGCGTAGTAACCCTCTTTAATAAACTCAGCCAGCGCGGCCTGAATCAGAAGATGACCACCGCGATAGAGGTCAGTGTGAACTTTCTTCAGTGGGGTAGCGAGTGCCCTGGGCAGGACGACATAACCGAGTCGGAGTGCGGGATAAAGTGTTTTGCTGAACGTACCGATGTAAATGACCGGACTCTCTTCCTCCAGTCCCTGTAATGACGGAATGGGCTGACCCGAGAAGCGAAACTCACTGTCGTAATCATCTTCCACTATCCAGCTTCGTGTTTCACGCGCCCGAAAGAGGAGCTGCCGCCGCCGGCTGAGGCTCATTACCGAACCGAGGGGATATTGGTGTGACGGTGTCACAAAAATCAGTTTCGGCGCAACCTCTGATTCTCCTGGCGGAACCATACCTTGTTCATCAACGGGGATCGCCGAAAAGTTAACAGCGTTGATACGCAGAATGTTTTTTATTCCCCAGTAGCCAGGTTCTTCAATCCAGACGTTATCACCTGGGTCACACAGAGTGCGGGTCACCAGATCCAACGCCTGATGAATGCCTTCGGTGATCAGTATCTGTTCGGGAGAGCATCTGACGCCGCGCGCGGTGCGCAGGTAATCGGCCAGCGCCTCTTTCAGCTCACTTACGCCGCCTGTAGCATCGTAGGTAAGAAACTCCGGGCGCAACCGTCTTGCCAGCCGGTCCTGAATCTTTTTGAGCGTGCGGTAAGGAAAATACTGCACGTCAGGTACGCCTGGGATAAAAGGTCCCCACTGTCGGGGGCTCGCGCTGGCGTAACCCAGCAGTTCAAGACAACGGGCTGATAAGCTGGTGTGGTCTTCTTGCGCGGGTGAGGTGGGTTCCCTGTCGGTGCGCAGGTTGAGATTATCCAGTACGCTGTCAGTAACAAACGTCCCGCTGCTGGTGCGTGCAGAAATATACCCCTCGGCCTGTAACTGCTCATATACCCGTAATACGGTGTTGCGAGATAGCGCCAGCTCACTAGCCAGATCCCGCGAAGGGGGCATGCGGGTTGCTGGTTTCAGGTTACCTTCAAGAATACAACTGCAGATGGCGGCATACAGACGACGATGAAGCTTTTCGTCAGTCTGCTGGCTAAATGCTTGCTTGATCACATCTCCGGCAAGTGAACGCATTTGGATCCTTAAAATAAAACGATTTGGCTCTCGATTAAAGTACCAGATGGCGTCTAAATTTAAAGGGTAATTCAACCCGGATATGTTTATGGACAAGGTGTAGATAATGAACAATAAAAACCTGCAACAACGTCGTTTGGATGCCACCCCGCGTGGCGTAGGTGTGATGTGTGATTTTTTCGCTCAGTCAGCGGAAAACAGCACAATTACCGATATCGAAGGCAATCAATATATTGATTTCGCTGCCGGAATTGCCGTGCTGAATACCGGACACCGTCATCCTCGTATGGTGCAGGCAGTCGAGGCTCAGCTTCAGGCTTTTACTCACACGGCATACCAGATAGTCCCGTACGAGAGCTATGTTTCTCTGGCTGAGAAAATCAATGCAGTTGCGCCTGTTGATGGGCCGCGTAAAACCACATTCTTTACTACCGGAGCAGAGGCGGTAGAAAACGCGGTTAAAATTGCCCGCGCACACACAGGTCGGCCGGGTGTTATCGCCTTTGGCGGCGGTTTTCACGGACGCACATACATGACCATGGCGCTTACCGGTAAGGTCGCGCCGTATAAAAAAGGATTCGGTCCGTTCCCTGGATCTGTTTACCATGCGCCTTATCCTTCTGAACTACAGGGTATTTCCACTGCAGATTCGGTGAAAGCAATTGAGCGGCTGTTTAAAGCTGACATTGACCCCAGCCAGGTGGCGGCGATTATTTTCGAACCCGTGCAGGGCGAAGGGGGATTTGTTGTAGCTCCGCCTGAATTTGTCGCATCTATCCGCCGCATCTGTGATGAGCACGGCATTGTGATGATTGCCGATGAGGTGCAAAGTGGTTTTGCCCGTACGGGTGAGTTGTTCGCTATGGATCACTACGATCATAAAGCTGACCTGATGACCATGGCGAAAAGTCTTGCTGGTGGTATGCCGCTGTCAGGTGTGGTCGGTAAGGCCGAGATTATGGACGCACCAGCGCCGGGTGGTTTGGGCGGCACCTATGCCGGAAACCCGTTGGCTGTGGCAGCGGCCCACGCGGTGCTTGATATTATTCATGATGAACAACTGTGCCAGCGTGCAGAAGCACTTGGTGAGCAACTGCGTGCGGCCCTGAACGATGCTCGTGCAGGGTGTCCGGAGTTGGCCGAAGTACGCGGATTAGGCTCAATGATTGCTGCTGAATTTTGTGATGCAACAACGAAGGAGCCAAGCGCTGCCGTCGCGCAACGTGTGCAGAAGAAAGCGCTTGAGCAGGGGTTACTGCTGTTAACCTGCGGTCAATACGGCAACGTGATCCGCTTCCTCTATCCGCTGACTATTCCGCAAGATCAGTTCGCCAAAGCGTTAGATATCATCAAAATGGCCATTAAATCGTAATATCTGACGCGCAGTACGCACGCAGGCCGACGGTAGTGATTGCCGTCGGCTTTTCTTTTATCGCCGTTAAGTCCAGCGTGACGTAACACGATCCTGCCTGTTTCACGTCATAAATTGATCTTCATCTTTTGAATGGCTCGATTTATAGATAATGGGTTGCCAGTCACATCGTTATATAATTTAATGCATATCGTTTTTCCCTTTCCAGATGGTATCTATGTTAACTCTTCGTTCTTTTGTGCTGGTTTGTGCCAGCCTGTTGTTTGCGTTTTCCGCGCAGGCAGACCGCAGTGTCACCGATCAGCTAGGCCGTCAGGTCACGTTACCAGACCTCGTCGATAAGGTGGTTGTGCTGCAACACCAGACGCTGAATATTCTGGTTCAGTTGGATGCTCAACAGTCAATTGTTGGTGTCATGTCGAGCTGGAAAAAACAGCTTGGCCCTGAGTTTGCCCGCTTTATGCCAACGATTACCTCATTGCCAACGCCTGGCGATCTCACCAGCGTGAATATTGAAAGTTTGCTGGCGATTCATCCGCAGGTGGTGTTCGTTGCCAACTATGCGCCAGCGGAGATGATCCAGCAGATCCAGAATGCCGGTATTCCGGTGGTGGCTATCTCGTTACGCCAGGATATTGACGGGCAACAGAACAAAATGAACCCGACAATGGCCGACGAGGAACAGGTCTATAACGAAGGGTTAAAGCAGGGCATTCGGCTGATTGCTGATGTGGTTGGGCGCAAATCCCAGGCTGAATCGCTGATTAACTACGTTTTTGCGGCGAGGGAAAAATTTAATGCACCGGTCGCTAATATTCCTGAAGCGCAAAAAGTCCGTATCTATATGGCTAACCCCGATCTCATGACCTATGGTTCCGGGAAGTACACCGGGCTGATGATGCAGCACGCTGGCGGGCTAAACGTTGCGGCTGCGAGTGTTAAAGGGGCGCGGCAGGTTTCGCTTGAGCAGGTATTACAGTGGAACCCGCAGGTCATTTTTGTTCAGGATCGCTATCCGCAGGTGGTGGCTGAGATCCAAAACGATCCCAACTGGCAGGGAATTGATGCGGTGAAAAACCATCGTGTCTGGCTGATGCCTGAATACGCTAAAGCCTGGGGATATCCGATGCCGGAAGCACTGGCGATTGGTGAGTTATGGATGGCAAAAAAACTCTACCCGGATGCCTATAAAAACGTGAATGTTGATGCGCAGGCGCAGGAGTACTACCAACGTTTTTATCGTGTGAACTGGCAGCCTGATGCTGGTAAGTAAGCGCATTTTATCCTGGCAACCGATCCTCATAACGGCTGTGCTGTTGCTGGGAGTGGGCTCGCTGTGTCTTGGACATTATCCATTGTCATTGGGCGATGTGTTTTATCAGCTTAGCCATTATTCCGACACTCAGGGCATTGCAAATCAGGTCATCTGGACTGTCAGACTTCCGCGTATTCTGATGGCATTGTTAGCGGGGGGAGCCCTTGGGCTGTGTGGCGCCACCTTGCAAGGGGTGTTTCATAACCCGTTGGTTGACCCACATATTATTGGGGTAACTTCCGGTTCAGCTTTTGGCGGCACGCTGGCTATTCTGCTCGGGCTGGATCCGTGGCTGATGATGGGCTCAACGTTCTTCTTCGGTCTGGCAGCCTTAATCCTGGTGTACGCCATTGCCGCGCTCCAGGGACTGGAGAATACGCTTGTTCTGATCCTGTCAGGTATCATTTTGAGTGGTTTTTTTGCGGCACTGGTGAGTCTGATTCAATATCAGGCCGATACCGAAGAAACATTGCCTAATATTGTGTTCTGGCTACTGGGTAGTTTTGCGACGGCCAACTGGCATAAAGTGCTGATGCTGACCGTTCCGGTCAGTATCGCGGCGACAATTTTGTACCAGTTGCGCTGGCGGATAAACCTGTTATCACTCAATGATAAAGACGCTAAAGCGCTCGGCGTGGCGGTGATTCCTCTGCGACGCAGTGTGCTGGTCTGCTGCGCGTTTTTAGTCGCGGCACAGGTATCTGTCAGCGGCAGCATTGCCTGGGTTGGGCTGGTTATTCCGCATCTGGCGCGACTGCTGGTGGGTGTCGATCATCGTCGATTACTTCCCTGCGCCTTCTGGTTGGGGGGCGGTTTTATGATTGCGGTAGATGATATTGCGCGTACCTTGATGTCGGCGGAAATACCTCTGGGGATCATTACCGCATTGCTCGGTGCGCCGCTATTTGCCTTTTTGTTAATTCAGTCCAGTCGTCGGGGAAAACGATGAAATCTGCGGTTCTGTATGTTGATCACCTGGCATATGGTTACCAAACGCCGTTATTTGAGCCACTCACATTTCGTTGTGAGAAAGGTGATATATGGGCCGTACTGGGGCGTAATGGGTTGGGGAAAAGCACTCTGCTGGACACGTTAACCGGTACGTTGCCTGCGCTTGGTGGAAGTATAGAAAGTGAAGGTGGAACCGGGATTGTCGCTCAGCATTCCCATCTACCATTTCCCTATACGGTGAGTGATGTCGTGCTTATGGGGCGAGTACAACATGTGAAGCTGTTTGCCCAACCCCGTCATCAGGACAAGCAACGGGCGGCTGAGGCGCTGGAACAGTTAAACATTGCGCATCTTGCTGCGTGTTCGTTTAGCTCGCTCTCCGGTGGGCAGCAACAGCTGGTGATGATCGCGAGGGCACTGGTAACCGATTGCCAGACGTTGTTGCTTGATGAACCCTGTTCCGCACTGGATTTAGCCAATCAGCAGGTAGTGTTGCAACTCATCAGCGATCTGGCCCATCGACAAGGATGCTGTATTCTCTTTTCCACTCACGATCCGCTGCATGCACTGCAAATAGCAACCCATACGCTGTTGCTGTTACCGCAGGGGAAATGGCTTGCCGGTCCTACAGACAGCGTTGTGACGGAAGATAATCTGTACAGGGCTTATGGATTGCCGCTGCGAAAATTCAGCCTGGAAAATCATCCGACGCCGTTTATTGCGCCCCTGCTTGCGATCCATCGCTGAGGGGTAAAAATCCGGCGGCGGTTAAAAATTCCTGACCGCCGCTGGTGAGAATAAATTCAACCAACGCCATGACCTCCTTAGACGCGTCGAGAATGGCAAGCTGATATTCGCACTGAACGTTGTGTTCTGGCGGGATTGCAACACAACGGACATCGGGCTGCCCACACAGCGTTTTCGCATAGTGCGCGTAACCAATGAACAGATCGGCAAATCCCTGACGAATAACCCATGCGCTGGCCAGTTCGCCTTTTGGCACGTTGAGACTGTCGCGACCTCCAACCAGCGCAGTGGCGCGTTCGCGCAGTTGTTGCCCAAGACCCGCTTCAAGCAAATCCAGCTTCTCGAAAAAGGCCCAGGTATAATCGCCACAGGGATCGCATCCGGGGGTTGATGTACCGATACGCAGGGTGGGGTCACGCAGCAAATCCAGCCATTCGCCGGGACGAGCGGTGGTAAGACTCAGTTGATTACGGCTAAACGTCTGTACGGATACGGCTTTACGACTGGACAGTAACTGTTGGGGATGTGCTCGATTTGCCGAAGCAAAAAGTGCGCACGGTTCACCGGCCTCAATTCGCTCCCGCAATAAACCTGCCGGGCCATATTCAACAGTGAAATCTATTCCGCTCAGGCGGGTGAAATGGCTTATCAGCGGGGTTAATGCCGGCCGTAAACTGCCAGCAGCAAAGAGGGGAACAGAAGCGGACATAAGATCAGATCTCTGTGATAAAGAAGATGGTGGAGACAACTATACCTGCTTACCACCTCGCGATAATGCTTCTTTTGATGGTAATAGCAGTGTGTTTTAGTCATGTCTCATAGAACGGCAAACGTCGACGAAAACGGACTGCCGGTTGCACAATAGCTTTCGCAATACAGTCGCCTATTTCCGCGCAGGCAGTAAGACCTTGTACGAACGGTTGATCGTGCATCAGCCAGGGAATGGCGGCAAGTGCAATACGACCACGAACAATATCCGGTGCCTGCAAGGTGTAGTCTTCACCGACTTCCGGTAATTCCTCGCCTGTGGACTGAAGCTGTTTTCGTAACGTCGGAAATGGCAGATCTTTTGTTTTTAGTGGTTTTTGTCCTCTGGCGTCGATAAACACGTCAAATTTATACGCCTTATCGTTAGCGGAGATTACGGTTGCTGCACCTTGTTGCTCCAGCTGGTAATCCGGGCCGAGGGCGAGAATACTCACTATCCCGGCTTCACGCAGTGCCAGTAATCTGCGAATTGACTGTGAGGGGATGGCGGCATAATTATCGATAAAGACGCGCGCAAGTCCGTTGTTGAAGCGTTTTCTGTCCTTCTCATTGAGCGAGGGAACAATCTCCTGCACGGCCTCATGCAAGCGAAGAATAGTGTAGCGCCAGGCGACAGTTCGTCGGTCACGCTTATTACGCTCAACTTCTTCAAGGTTAGTTTCGGCCCACTGAAAAGGGTCGTGTTTTTTGCGTGCGGCAAACCAGGCCTGCGTAAAACTGTCCGCATTAAGCGATGACAGAGCGATCTGTTGGCTCCATACAGGGTCAGTATGTTCAATTTCTTTTACTATCAGCGCAAAGACCCGGTCGAGCAGGCCTTCTGAGCCGTCGGCTATCTGTTTTTCCAGTGCTTGCCCGGTAACAAAACACAGCGGTTCATAGGGGATAGGGCAGTAAAAATCGGCTTCCGGTAAAATGCCAGAGCGGGACATGAGTACAATGTGCAGATCCCGACTTTTGTCATCTTTTTCGAAGCGAATATGCTGCCCGTTATAGGACACAAATCTGCCATGCTGCGCCACGACAGCCATTGCCGCATCAAGAGCGCTCAAAGACGTGCCCATTATCCCTATCTGGCATGCCGGGATTTCTGCATCCATCAGACCGGTCCACGGGCTGGGAAAAAAGGTGCGAGTTAGCGTCTCCTCATCAGGCCAAACGTGCCCCGTTGCTATGACGGCGAGGTCAAATAGTTCAGGTGCAGCCTGCTCAGTGCAAACAACAATGCCCTCTGCTGTTGCCTGGATGTCGTTTACCAGGCTGGATTCATTCACTTTGATATTAAACCCCTGTCTTTCCGCCAGGCTGACAAGTTGTAAAAACTGGTCACGGAAATATTCACCAAGAAGAATGCGCGGCAGAAACTGGCGGACGTGCAGTGAGCCATGTTCAACGCCATAACGCGCTAAATGTGCTTCACTTTGCTGGCGTAACCAGTCGATATAGGGCGAGATAATGGGGGGAATTTCAATGCTGGCGATATTTGCCAGCATCATCCTTGAATTTTCTTCGTCGCTGTAGGGCATACCAACCCCGGCTTCTTTGGCTTGTTCATAGAGGGTAATTGACAGCGGTGTTTGATGCTTAAGCAGCGCGAATAACGTATAAATACCAGTAGGTCCCGCACCAACGATTGCTATCTTTTTCATCATTCTCCGCCTGTTTTTATTTAAACCTTTCGAATAATGCTGTTTGCTATGCCTGTGTTGAATCAGTGACATAGAATTACAGTTAATCGGTTATACGTTTACTCGACAATCACCTTAGCTCTGGCTTTTGACAGCAGAATTTTGACCAGTCCGGTGAAGGTTACCGGTTTGTAGAAATAGTAGCCCTGCAGGAAGGTAATGTTATTTTGGTTCAGGTAGTCGAGTTGCTCTTTCGTTTCGACCCCTTCGGCGACAATGCTTAACGACAGTTTACGAGCCAGATCCAGCACACAATCCAAAATGCGGGTTGAATCCGGATCAGCATTTACTCTACCAACGAAACTCTGGTCAATTTTAATATAATCAATATGCAGATCATGAAGATAAGAAAGTCCTGAATAGCCGGTGCCGAAATCATCCAGGGCAATTACGAAACCATTTTCGTGCAGGACATTAAGTCGCTGAACGAGGTGTTCATCCACATGTAAGGGTTCACGTTCGGTTACTTCAATAACCAGATGTAAATCATTTCGTCTGAAACTGTCCCTGTATTTCAGACACTCCTCAACAAATGTGGGGGAGGTGATATGGGATGCACTAAAGTTAATCCCGACATGAAATCCCTCGGGCAACTTACTGGCAATGACATTCATCTGCGTCACGACCTGTGTCATCAGACTTTGAGTCAGGGGAATTATCAGACCGGATTTTTCGGCAACTGGAATGAATGACGCCGGGGAGATATATCCGGCTCTCGGGTGTTTCCATCTGGCTAATACTTCAACACCGCGCAGCGTCAACGTTTTGCCGTTAACGATCGGTTGATAAAAAGGTACGATCTCTCCGTTGCTGATTGCCTTGCGTAACGTCTCTTCAGGCGTCGCATTCTTGTTCAAATATTTTTCCAGTGCGTAAGCCGCGATACCGGATATCAGCAGGATGAATATCAGTATGCCTGAACCTTTAGTGACCAGTCTGGCTAAGCTGAACAGCGGCGGTTGATTGTAAATTATACTGTAATGATATTTAGCCGAGTCAATTCGCCCGGTTAGTGGCGTATTTGCGTCTATTGTTGCCACATCTCCCGACAGGCCGATGGTGTTATTTCCCACGAGTAGTGAATACGCAACCCTCTTCAACGGAACATTCAGCGCTCCGCGAATATGCTGATCGCTGATGGTGACCAGAATACGGCTCGTTGCAAAAAGTGTCTGGTAGAGCAGTACCGGCAGGCCGTTGACGGTGTTTTTGGCGGGTGCCAGCAGTAAGTTTGTTTCAGGCACAACGGGAATGTGGGTCAATAACACGCGATTACCCGGCAGCGATGAACACCATACTGCCCCATTTTTGATGATAAGAATGGTCCGCAGGTGAGGCTTCAGAGCAGCTTCTGTGCCGAGCTGATATTGTTCTTCCAGATCGCAACCCTTCACGACGATGTCCTTAGCCGTTTTGGTCGCCAGAGTAGCCTCATCGAGTATATTGTTTATGTTGTTTTCTGCATATTTAGCGCCAGCAAGGCTATCGGCCCTGGATGAATACCAGAGCTGAATATTCAGGACAGAAACGCCGAAAACAAAAAGACACGCTGCGAGTGTTAGAGGAAGCAGTATGCTGCGCATTGTCGTGTCCTCGGCCAAAAGACGTAATCTCTGGGGATGAGTGGCTCGCTTAACTGACGAGTAGGCAAAGCATGGTAGACAGAATAAAAAATATCCATAACCCCATCGACATTTCTACTCTATTTCTTATCGTTTGAGTTATGTATCACGCGGCCATCGTGCCGGATTGACAGCGCCACGCTGTATTGTACCTATCCGCAGGCCACGAGGGATGGATTGATGCTATACTTGAGCTTATTTCTTGGAGGTACAACAAGGAGTTAGCCATTTTGTCGAGACAAAAATATATTAGTGCGATTATCTTGACTGTGGTTTGTACCACCTTAGTGTTCATCGCGCTGGCCGTGCATGAAGCGCGAAATTTACAGAATTATATGGGATATGTCGCTGAAAATGGCAAATCGGCACTATTCCATGAAGAGTCAATTAATCAGAATATCGCCAGTCGGCTTTCGCGGGAATTCTATTCCAGAACATCCTCCGATAACCTTACCGATAGTGAACTGGCAGAGATCTGTCGACATGTAGAAAACGAGGGCAACATCTACGGGTTTAATCTTCTGTCTAAAACTATGAAAAACCTTGAAGGGACCTTACAGACTCAGAATAAAACGTGTACAGAGTGGGGGCGTGATATTGGCGCGATGTCCATAATTCAAAGTCCAGGGAGTACGGTCTCACAAAAGTACAGTTTTTCAAACTATACCGGCTATGCTTTCAGGAATATCAGATACTACATAGATCTTTCACATAACTATATTTACATCAATAAACTGGTTAATACCCGTGACTATACCTTTAGTAACTGGTTAGTTAATAATGGTCGCAGCATTAATATCGCGCGCAGCGCACATACTATTACAATCGATGAGAACGCTCTGGATGACCTGATACGAGGGGAAAGCATTGTGTCTCATATTTACCAGGATGGTTATACTCAAAATAATATTATCAGCATGCTTACTCCAGTGTTCCTGGGAGATAAAGTGAAAGGCATTCTGATTACAGATATCAATATTAACGATCTTATCGTTTCATTCGAAACAGTTGACCGGCCGTTGCTATGGAAATTCCTGTCTCTGTATGTTACGGATAATGCAACCGGTGCGAATATTATTTTTCATAACCCGGATCTCAAATCTTTTGGTTTGATCAGTTACCAGGACAAAATCACCCAGTATTACACTCTCCATGTCAAACTGGATGCTATCTACGTCATCATCGCTAATCTGTGGCTATTTATTTTGTATGTTCTGGGGACCTGGACATTATGCCGATATGCGCATAAGCAGTTAATCAGACAGGAATCGCTTTCGCGGGATAACGTGACGGATGTGATGACTGGCCTGTATAACAGAAAAGTTATTACACCTGAACTTGAGCAAAAAATACGCGCGCTCGTTGATCGCAACATCCCTGTCACGATCATCGCGATTGACAGCGATGGACTCAAAAAAATAAATGATACGCTTGGCCACCATATGGGTGATAAAGCGATACAGGCACTGGGTTTGGCGCTGGGAAATACTATTCGTAAAAGTGATTATGGCATACGGCTGGGGGGGATGAGTTCTGCCTGGTTCTTATCGATTATTCACTGAATAAGTCGCGTGATGTTATCGATCGCGTGCAGGAACAATTGCTCACTATTGATCGCGATAAACTGGTGGCGTTCTCCTGGGGAGCGCACCAGATGCAGCCAGGCGATACGCTTGAAGTTGCAATGTTGAAAGCGGACGAATTACTGTATCAACACAAACGTAGCAAATATGCGGAACGCCGATAGTGATGGGTGATAAATACCGTTTTCGTAGGCTGTGTAAAGGGCAAGGAAGCGACTGATTTCGACGTGATAACTCACCATAATCGCTTCTCTTTTTTATCGTAAAGTAGTGCTAACGCTACTAATTTGCAGGTTTTTTATGGCTATTATTTCCCCTAAATATCAACGTGCATACCAGCGAGAATACGAAAAAGAGGCTGTAAAAAATGCCCTTGTCTGGATGAGCATGAATGACTATTTAGCTGAGTGCCTGGCTATTCATGATGAGTGCCACGAAGGTTATTCCCTTCATGAGCAGGTAAGTTCATGGCTTTTTATGCTTCGCATGAAAGGTAAGCCAGAGTTATTGGGGTACAAAACCGCGATACAGTCAAAGGACATGGAACTTCTACATTCAGCCCTGCGTCAGTCTGCCATGGTCAGGCACGTGACGTTGGGTGTGGATTCCGGATGCGATCACTGCATCAATATATGGACGACCCTGGATATTCTTGCCGCCGGCATGTTTTATCGTGTGTCACTTCTTTTACCTGAAAAGTGTGGTCTGAGTGACAATGGTCATCCTGTTACAATAGCGATTACCAATTTAGTTATGGCTTTATGGTACAAACGTACTGACTTTGAAACAGATGCAAGGGAAGGGGCAAAAAGGGTACTTGCGACTAAGCAGGCCACTCACGATCTCCTGGCTATTCGATACCTGATTGCACTTCTTGATGGAAACGTTGCCGAAGCGGGAACACTACTCGATCTATATTGTAAAAGTGTTCCACAAGTAAGGGAGTTTGGTGTCACTAAGCTCAATAAAATGTTCTGGCCATATGCACATGGGTTGTACAATCTTGCTTTTATTGTTTTAGGTCACGATAAAGCCAGCGCAATACCAAAACCAGAGTCGGATTGTTTCCTGAACGAATTGTCCGAGTGGCAACTCACCCATAATTATTGCTCCGGCTCGCTGTTTTTTGAATATCCGCAGCCAGTTGGAATAATTAACTCAATTATCTCGTGTACGCCTCCAGAATGTTTTTTACATCAACCCGATCGGGATACAAGTAAAAATTATAAAGAAAAAAGATATCTGCATGCAGAGCATTTTGAACAACAGGTAATTAAAACAGTTCTGGATAACATGACAAATAAGTCCAGCATCGAGATATAACGGTCACTACAGGAGAACCTACAGGGGTTGATTTGTTGTAGTATTGTCGTGTTTTTTGCGGCGCATGTTTTAATGTTGACTTGTTTATAATTTAACTTTCAATTAATCAAATGCCCATTAATGGACATTTGTCGCGCTCCCTATCTGTTTCACAGGTAAGTATAATATTTTTATGCACGGCATCCTTCAAGCTGCCTCGGCGTTGGCTACGTTCGTTCGCCCGAATCACTTACCGAAGTGAGCTCATCGGGATTCACTCACTTGCCGCCTTGATGCAACTTGAATGATTTTTTGTATATACCCATCATACTTAAACCGCTTAGGTGTTGGCTGCCTTCCTGCAATTCAAGTTATTTAGGGTGTGGCTATTTAATATATTTATTTTTTATAAAAATAATGATGTTCTCCAGGAGAGAAAGCTGTGAGTAATTTACTCGGTGTGATTAAAACGATAGTTGGCCAGGTTTATGTCATGGAAGCGGATGGCTCGCAGCGCCTCCTGAAAGAAGGTGACAGAATTTACAGCAGTGAAGAGGTTATTACCGGCAGCAGCGGTGCGGTTAGCGTAGCGCTGTCTGATGGCCGAATCCTGGATCTTGGACGAAACAGTCAATGGGGCGAGAATGGCCTGCACACCGTAAACTCCGATGATTATAACAATCAGGATGTTGCATCGTTACAGAATGCGATTGCATCAGGTGAAGACCCGACTAAATCATTTGAAGCGCCTGCCGCCGGTAATGAACCTACAGTACAGATTGAAGGTGGCGGCGGTGGACATACTCTGGTGCAACTGGAGCTTACCGGGCAGATAGTGAACCCGACGGCTGGTTTCAAAACGCGGGGGATCGGTGAGCCTGAATGGGAGCGTAGATTACCTGATAGCGGCGTCGCAGCAAGCGATTCAGCTGGTGCCCTCCATGTTCTTCCTCCCGTGGTTCACATTGATGATTTTGCGGGTAACGATGGCTACGTAAGTAAAAATGAAATAAATCATGCCAGCGTTAGCGGTACCAGCAACCAAAATCATGTCACGCTCATTTTCACTGATAGCCAGAAAAACACATTAATCATCGATGTAGCTGTGACTGACGGTCACTGGGCAGCACGGCCTGATTTAAGCCAAATGGTTGAAGGGCGTATTACCGTAGAGGCAACGGCTACAGACGTTTCGGGCCGTACTGCGCAAAGTACCTCTGTCGCAGTTATTGACACCATCGCTTTGCATGACAGCATCACCATAGACAGTGTTACGCCAGATAACGTTATCAATATCGCGGAGTCCCATAATCGGCAGACGCTAATTCACGGTATTGTTGCGGGTGATGCAAAGATTGGCGATAAAGTCATTTTATTGGTAGACGGGCAGACCTATACCAACACTGTTATCGATTTGGGTAATGGTAAGCTGGGTTATCAAATCAACGTCTCCACTCAGGGATTGCTCTCCGATCCCCATGTTCAAGCCACTGTGACGTCGACGGATGCTGCAGGTAATACATCGCAAGCCTCAACCCGCCATCATGTTGATATCGATCTGGATATTCATAACACCGTCACGATTGGTACTGTTGCTGACGATAACATCGTCAATTCAAATGAAGCCCGCATGCCCGTTATGATTACTGGTTTCGTCGGTGGCGATGCCAAAGCGGGGGATCAGGTGACGGTGACTGTTGGGGGGCATGATACCCATGGGGTCGTCGTCAGTGATAACGGTCAGTTGCGTTACGAGGTTGTTGTCCCGACAAACCGGCTTCGCGAAGGTGAAAACGATGTCCAGGTCCAGGTTATCAGTCATGATGCTGCTGGTAATGAAGCTATTGCTACTGAGCACAAAATTGTCACCCTCGACAGGTTTGCCCACAACGAACTAAGTATTAACACCGTTGCTGGCGATGATGTGGTAAACGCGATGGAAAACCGTATGCCAACGTTTATCAGTGGTGTTGTGACCGGAGATTCTCAGGCCGGAGACCCTGTGGTGGTCAGTGTTAACGGATTGCCGTTTTACGGTACGGTGAGTGATGAAAACGGCACACTGCGTTACAACGTCGCTGTACCGAACGGTACGTTAAACGAAGGTCGTAATGATGTAGAGGTGATGGTTTCCGGCGTTGATTCATCTGGCAACTCGTCGATTTCAGTAGTGTACAAGACAATCACGCTTGATACGAAGGCTGATAATTCTCTGACCATCGGTACCGTGGCTGGCGACAACACAGTAAATGCCATCGAAAATCGTATGCCGACAGTCATTAGCGGAGATGTCGCTGGTGATGCGCAGTCAGGGGACCGTGTGATAGTCACGGTTAACGGAATGACGTTTTACGGCAAGGTGGTGGATGACAACGGTCATCTACGTTATGCCGTCCCTGTACCAGGCCATGCGCTGGGTGAGGGCCACAATAACGTGCAGGTCATGGTGGTGAGCCATGATATGGCGGGCAACGAAGCGATAGCTGTCGAGCACAAAAATGTGACGCTGGATACTTACGCCTTTAACACCGTGGATATCAGAACGGTCTCGGGCGATAACGTAGTGAATGCGGCGGAATCGCAGCATGACACTTATGTTACCGGTGTAGTGAGCGGGAAGGATGCCAGAGCGGGCGACAGGGTTGTGGTGCATGTAAACGGAAAGGACTTCGTGGGCGAAGCGTTTGCCCATGCTGGAGGCCAGTTACAGTATAAAATCGCAGTAACGCCGGGCGTACTTCTGGACGGTGACAACGACGTCCAGGTTACGGTGACCAGTCACGATAAAGCAGGCAACGAAGCGATCGCAGTAGCGCACCATAATGTGGTGCTGGACACCCATGCCGATGCCACGATAAGCGTGGATGCAGTGACAAAAGATAATGTACTGAACCACGATGAGCTGGATGCGAAGCAATGGGTTCATGGCAGCGTAGGCGGGGATGCTCGTCCGGGAGATCGAGTTGATATTGATATCCGTGGGCAGCATTTCACCGGAGACGTTATCGTCCTGAACGACGGTTCGCTGGGTTACCGCATCCCGGTGGATGCCGGCGCATTGGGTAATAACGGCGGTGAAGTAAATGCCGATTTGAGGTTCACTGTCAGCGTCACCGCCCATGATAAAGCCGATAACGTTGTCACTCAGACGACAGAGCACACGGTCCATCTTGATAACCATGCCGAAAATGCTGTGGTTATCAGAACGGTCTCGGGCGATAACGTAGTGAACGCTGCGGAATCACAGCATGACACCTTTATTACTGGCGTAGTGAGCGGGAAGGATGCCAGAGCGGGTGATCGGATTGTGGTGCAGGTACAGGGGCAGAGCTTTGCCGGTCGGGTCGTTGAAGATGGCCACGGGCAACTGCATTATAAAGTCGCGATTTCGCCGGGTCTCCTTCAGGAAGGTGATAACGACGTCCAGGTCAACGTGATCAGTCATGACAAGGTGGGCAACGAAGCGATTGCGCTGGCGCATCAAAACGTCGTGCTGGACACCCATGCGGATGCTTCCGTCAGCGTTGATCGCGTGACGAAAGATAACACACTAAGCCACGCAGAAATGAACGCGCAAAAGCAGATAATTAGCGGAACAGTCGGTGGGGATGCTCGTCGCGGCGATGTCGTGACTCTGGATATTAACGGGCATAAATTCATCGATAACGTTGTCGATCTCGGTGATGGAACGCTGGGATATAAAATCTCTGTGGATCCTGCGGTATTTGGTGATAATCACGCCATGATTGACGGAGATATTAAATTCACCGCCTCGGTCACCTCTCATGACTCCGCTCACAATGAAGTCACCGTCATTACCGAACATACGGTTCATATTGATAACTTCGCGTCTAACGAGGTGCATATTGGCACGGTTGCGGGCGACAACATCATTAATATGAATGAATCTCGTCTGCCAACCTTGATCAGTGGCAATGTCGGTGGTGACGCTCAGGCAGGCGATCCGGTCGTTATTACTGTGAATGGCCGGGATTATGCTGGTGAAGTGGCGGGTGTTGCCGGTCATCTGTATTACAGCGTGCCTGTACCGACCAGTGTGCTGCACGAAGGCAAGAATAATGTGAAGGTCATGTTGACCAGTCATGACCACCTGGGAAACGAAGCGGTTGCTTATGAGCATAGGATCATTACCGTTGATCGTCATGCGCATAATGAGGTGACGATCGGTATCGTGGCGGGAGATGATACCGTCAACGCCTATGAGTCTGCGGAAATTAGCGGCACTGTTCGTGGTGATGCACAAGCAGGCGATCCTGTAGTGATCAGCGTAAATGGCAACAGTTATACAGGCTTAGTTTCAGAGGTAAATGGCCATCTCGGCTATCATGTCACCGTGCCGCATAGCGCGCTTGTTGAAGGCAAAAACGATGTGCAGGTGATGGTTACTGGCGTCGATAACGCCGGGAACACGGCTATTGCCGTTGAGCATAAAACTATTATTCTGGATAGCCATGCCTACAACGCGCTGAACATTGATACGGTGGATGGGGATAACATCGTGAATGCCAGCGAGTCCCGTATGCCGATGATTATCAGTGGTAAAGTCAGTGGCGATGTACATGCGGGCGATCCTGTTGTTGTGAGCGTCAACGGCCATACTGTTAATGGCGTAGTGGTGGTCGATAACGGACATCTGCGTTATGAGGTTGCGGTGCCAACACATTACCTCCGTGAAGGTAAAAATGATGTGCAGGTGACGGTAACGGGTAATGATGATGCAGGAAACATGGCGAGTTCAGTCGAGCATCACCAGGTCACTCTTGACAGACAGGCCCACGCCACAATTTCCATTGGTGCAGTGACGAATGACAACGTACTTAACTACAGTGAACTGGAGACACCCAAACAAACTCTCACTGGCATTGTGGGGGGCGATGCGAAGGTGGGTGATGATGTCGTGCTCAAGATTAACGGATATCACTATTCCGGGCATGTCGTGGAGTTACCTGACCATCAACTGGGCTACAGTATTGCGGTTGATTCCTACGCGTTCAGCGATAATCGCGGACATATCGATTCGGGCGTTAAAGTTACCGCGACGGTAACTTCGTTTGATCACGTGCAAAACGAAGTCATCCAGACCACCGAACACATTGTCCATATTGATAACCACGCGGATGTGAGTATCACTGTTGATCCAGTGACGGGTGATGACATCATCAACCATTCAGAGTCGAGAGAGCATTTCACTAAAGTATCCGGAACTGTGAGTGGGGAAGATGTCCATGCGGGCGACAAAGTTGTCGTCACGGTGAACGGGCGAAACTATGAGACGGTTGTGGCGTCGCTTGCACATCAGAATGGGGCGCTGGGCTACAATGTCGATGTGCTGACAAGAGACATGCTTGCCGATCCACATCATACGATAACAGCGCATATTACGGGTCAGGATGCGGCTGGTAACAGACAGCTCGTGGAGGCGTCGAAAGAATTAGTGGTCGATCTGAATGCGGAGGCGACGATTACCATCGACCCGGTGACCGCTAATCATGACAATATGATCAACGCCGCAGAGTCGGGACATGAGTTCACAACCATTACCGGGACGGTAAGTGGCGACGCGAAAGAAGGCGATTTGGTGACTCTGCATGTCAATGGCCTTGATTTAAGCGGTCGGGTGGACGCTAACCTTCATTACAGTATTGATGTCAGCACCTACGATTTGATGAGTGATCCGCACCTCAGAGCCTCGATTTCTGTCACTGATAACGCCAATAACACGGCCCTCATTGAAGCTAAGCAGGATATTGTTGTCGATACACATGTTGATGCCACCATTACGGTGGATCCTGTGACAGCAGATAACACGCTAAACGATGAGGAGCTTAATCACCGCTTTACCCTGGTAACCGGCAATGTAACCGGCGAAATGCACGTCGGTGATCCGCTGACATTGACAGTGAATAACCATGTTTATCACGGGACAGTGGAAGACCTGGGGAATAACCAGATGGGCTACCGTATCGCGGTGGAAACCACGGATATTCATTCTGGCGATCATAAAATATACGCCAGTATCGGCGTGACAGATGCAGCGCAAAATAGTGCAGTGGTAGCGGCTGAACACCTTGTTGGCATTGATGATCACGCGGATGCTACGGTGACTATCAATATTATTTCAGGCGACGATGTCCTTAATCAGCTGGATCAATCGTCACCGACCACTGTCATTAATGGTTTGGTCACCGGAAATATTAACGCGGGAGAATTCGTGCATCTTACGGTGAATGGTCATACGTACGATGTTGAAGTGAAGCCTCAGGCATATCTTGATAACAAGCTGGGATATTCCTTTGCCGCCAGTACTGCAGATTTGCTTGCTGATCCGCATATTGTTGCAACGGTTAATGCCAGCGATGCAGCAGGCAATACCATAACAGCCGGGGCGACACACGATGTATCAAGGGATGATCGTGCTTATGCAACCATTACGATTGACTCTGTTACTGACGATAACGTCATTAACAATACCGAAGCGCATCAGGAATATACGACTGTCACTGGTCTTGTTAGTGGCGATGTCCATAGTGGCGATCGGGTTGAGTTAATTGTAAATGGACAGCATTATTTTGGCTGCGTTAGCGATCAAGGTGGTGGTCTTCACTACAGCATTGATGTCAGTACTGCAGATTTAATTTCAGGTGATAGTAAGCCCGTGATCCACGCTTCTGTAATGGGTTACGACGCAGCAGGTAATACCGTTCTGGCTGAGTCTGATCATACTGTAAATATTGATACACGGGCTGATGCGGAAATAAAAGTGGGGTCATTAACACTTAACGGCTCCCGGGATTTTTGGGTCATTGAGGGAACGGTTGGTGGTGACGCAAAAGAAGGCGATGTGGTTAAAATCTTCGCCAACGGGAAAACCTATGAAACGGCGGTGCAGAAATATTCTGATGGTCATCTTGGATTTAACGGCGATCGCCTTATTGATGCTGCAACCGGCAACCCTGTTTATATTAACGCGCACGATTTAGATAATAATGCCGATGTCAGAGTAGAGATAACCAGCACCGATCCTTACGGTAATAGTGAAACGGCAAGCGCTCAGATACATGCTAATGTTCCGTGGCCAGCGACCAGCAATAATGGCACGGTTAATAATGGCAACACCACCACGCAACCTCATAACGACCAACCACATGCCGTTATCACCTTAAATCCGGTTGCAGGTAACGACATTATTAACCAGTCGGATTCGCAGTCACCGCACACGGTTATCCGCGGCACAGTCTCAGGCGATGTGAACCTGGGTGATGAGGTGACCTTACATATCGGAAAAGACAGCTATACCGGCTATGTTACTGAACGTCCTAACTTGCCGGGCGAGTACGGTTATGAGATTAGCGTTGATACGCAAAATCTCATTAATCATCCGGATATTACAGCGACAGTCACGGCCCATAATGATCATGGCAGCCAGATTGTTACTGTGTCTAAACCACTGATTATTGATACTGATGTCAGCGCCACAATTAAGCTCGATGATATAGCCGGTGACAATGTTATTAATAGTGTGGAATCCCGGTCTGGCACGACGACCGTTAGCGGTACCGTAACCGGTGACAATGTACATACGGGAAGCAACGTAACATTGACCGTTAACGGCCACCAAATTACGACGCAGGTGTTTGAAGATGCCAGTCATGTACTGAGATTCAGCAAAGAGATAAGCATTGACGACTTACGTCACGACCCTGTTATTGCCGCCAGCGTGACCGGCAACGACGATCATGGCAACGTAATGACGGTAACGGATGGTAAAACGATTGCCGTTGATACCGACGTTAAGGCGACGGTAACGATCAATAGTGTTACGGATGACAACGTCCTTAACCTGTCAGAAACAAAGAGTCCTGTCACACAAATAACCGGTACCGTGTCAGGCGATGTGAATCCTGGCGAATATGTCACGCTGACGGTTAATAACCACAAGTATCATGCCAAAATTGCGCCGGATATGACTTACAAAGCAGATATCAGGACTGTCGATCTGCTGGCCGAACACCGTATTGATGCGAAAGTGACCGGGAATGATACAGCGCAAAACTCGATTGATGCATTCGCGGACCGCACTATAGGTGTGGATACGACTGCCTCGGCAACTATCACCATTAATACCGTTTCAGGTGACAATATCCTCAGCGCGAAAGATCTCAGTTCCCAGCAGACTGAAATTAGTGGTGTGGTTGGTGGTGACGCCCGGATCGGTGATGACGTGAAAATCATGCTCAATGGTCATCTGACTGTTGGCAAAGTCATCGAACTGCCTGGCATGAACGGACAGCCTGGCTACACGATGAAAGTCGATACGGCAGATTTAAAAGCAGAGCTGACGGCTGAATTAAAAGCCCATCCAACCGACACGCCAACGATTACAGTGACTGTTTCCGGCACAGACGATGCAGGAAATTCCTTTAGCCAGCGTGCCGTCAGAGCGGTGGCTATCGATGATCATGCTGATGTGGAGCTGCATATCAACAAAGTCTCAGATGACAATGTGCTTAATCTGGATGACAGCCAAAAACCGACGACGGAGATCAGCGGCACAGTTACTGGCGATGTGCATGCGGGTAATAACGTGATTGTGCATGTTAACGGCAATGATCTGAACGCAATAATTGAACATGGTCCGAGCGGTGAATTAACCTTTAAAGTACTGGTTAATACCTCTGAACTGCTTCAGAACCCGGAAATTACCTATACGGTCACAGGAGTTGATGCTGTTGGAAATACGGTAACCTTGTGCGAAGCCAATAAACTGATCATTGACCAACATGCGGAAAACAGTATTCACGTTAATACGATTGCGGGCGATGGCAAAGTTAATTTGTCTGAACTGATGTCAGGGAAGACGGCAATTACGGGGAGTGTGCAGGGTGATGTTCATGCTGGTGATACGGTAACGCTCGCCGTTAATGGTCATACTTATACTGGCATTATCGTTGAACATACTGACAAGCATCATAGTTCACTGACCTATGACATCCCCGTTGATAGTAATGTCCTCAACGAAGGTGAAAATAGCGTTACGGTTACCGTTAGCGGTAAGGATGCTGCTGGTAATTCGGCAACCTCGACCACAACTCAGACTGTCATACTGGATACGCATGCTGATGCTTCCATCAGCATGGATCCCGTCGCGTCGGATAACATCATCAATGCGGCAGAATCTGGTCATATTTCTGTCAGCGGCGTGGTTGATGGTGATGCAAAGGATGGCGATATTGTCACGCTGTTGGTTAATGGTCACGTTGTTCAAACTAAAGTGGTCACCGTCGGCAATCACCTGGGCTATGACGTTGAAGTGAAGAAAGGGTGGTTGCATGAAGGAGACAATGATTTCACGGTGAGTGTGCGGGCAACAGATGATGCGGGAAACAAAGTTACACCGGCCTGGCATCAGAACGTGGTGTTGGATACTCATGCTGATGCCACGATCATTGTGAATAAAGTGACGGGTGATAACCGTATCGATTGGCATGAAGTGCGCAACCCGGTCAATCACATTACGGGTTTTATAGACGGGGATGTACACAAAGGCGATCACGTTAGCGCGACGATTAACGGTAAACAATACGATGCAAGATTGCATGAAACTCATGGGCATCTGAGCTATGACATTCCGGTTCAGACCGACAGTCTTCTTAGCGGACACAACGACGTGATTGTTTCGGTGATGGCGCATGATGACTATGGCAATGTGACACGGCAATCACAGCATGTTGATGTGATAGTCGACGCCCCCATTCATCATGGAAAGCAGGAGTTTCATATTGCGGATAAAAACCATCATGCAGCACGGCACGACAGTGGATTAGGCAAGCTGTTTGATGATAATCATGATTCGTTTGCTTTCAATTTTCATCATGGTGAAGCAGGTCAACCCGATGAAAAAGGTCATAGCATCTTTACCGGTAAAGAAAGCGGCGAGCATGGGAAAGTGGATCTTAGCGATCTGGCGCATGAGTTACATGAAATCGCCGACATTACCCTGTTGATGAAAGTTGGCGAAACTCATCATGGGACAATTGCTGCAGCACCTGCAAATCCAGGACATGCCGGTGATACCTCACAGATTCCGTTAAGTGACTCGCATGTTACCTCTACGTATTCGCTGGATCATCTTATAGCCAAACCTGAAAATTACTCGCACTAATGGATCCCCACCGCTGCTGGTACAAGCGGTGGGGGCTTCATTTCAAGATGAATTTTCAGAGAGGGGCCTCTTTGAATATTGAAAACATATTCGATAAAAAGAATATGTTTTTGACTTTTCATCTACGCAGAGAGAAACTTACCCCATGGCAGGAGGTTATTATGTCGCAAATTTCATCCCTACAGTTGTTCAAAAACCTTTCTGACGAGACCCGTCTCGGTATCGTGCTATTACTCCGGGAGATGGGGGAGTTGTGCGTGTGCGATCTCTGTACGGCATTGGATCAGTCGCAGCCTAAGATTTCACGTCATCTGGCGATGTTGCGAGAAAGTGGATTACTGTTGGATCGCAAGCAGGGGAAGTGGGTTCATTACCGCTTATCTCCGCATATTCCTTCGTGGGCGGCGCAGGTTATCGAGCAGGCCTGGTTAAGCCAACAGGACGACGTACAAGCTATCGCCCGTAAGCTGGCATCGGCAAATTGCTCTGGTAACGGCAAAGCTGTTTGTATCTAAAAAATTTGCCTAAACATATATGTTTTTTCGAATGTGAGGTGTTGAAGATGAAAACGTTAACGGTGTTTGATCCGGCTATGTGTTGCAGTACCGGCGTTTGTGGAAGCGATGTCGATCAGGTTTTGGTCGATTTCTCTGCCGATGTGCAATGGCTGAAACAACGCGGGATTCAGGTTGAGCGCTACAACCTCGCGCAACAACCCATGAGTTTTGTACAGAACGCGAAAGCAAAAACATTCCTTGAGGTTTCAGGTGCTGAAGGACTTCCATTGCTATTACTGGATGGAGAAACGGTGATGGCAGGACGTTATCCAAAACGTGCTGAACTGGCTCGCTGGTTTGGCATTCCACTGGAGAAGGTGGGATTAGCACCGACAAGCTGCTGTGGTGGTAAGAGTTCCTGTTGTTGAGTATGTCAGGAGGATGTATGCGTTTCTTACAGAATATCCCGCCTTATCTGTTTTTTACTGGTAAGGGCGGAGTGGGTAAAACCTCCATTTCCTGCGCGACGGCTATCCGTCTGGCTGAGCAGGGCAAGCGAGTTTTGCTGGTTAGCACGGACCCCGCCTCGAATGTTGGTCAGGTATTCGATCAGACTATCGGCAACACCATTCTTCCCGTGAAGTCTGTGCCGGGATTGGCTGCTCTGGAGATCGATCCGCAGGCCGCCGCTCAGCAATACCGGGCCAGGATCGTCGATCCTATTAAAGGGCTTCTGCCTGATGATGTTGTTAACAGCATCAGTGAGCAGCTCTCGGGGGCATGCACGACGGAGATCGCGGCATTTGATGAGTTCACCGGCTTGCTGACTGATGCGGATCTGCTGACTCGCTTTGATCACATTATTTTTGATACCGCGCCGACAGGCCATACTATCCGCCTGCTGCAACTTCCCGGCGCCTGGAGCAGCTTTATTGAAAGTAATCCGGATGGTGCTTCCTGCCTGGGGCCAATGGCCGGGCTGGAAAAACAGCGCGAACAATATGCTCATGCTGTTGAGGCGTTGTCCGATCCCGAGCGTACCCGGCTGGTACTGGTCGCACGATTGCAAAGTTCAACATTACGTGAAGTTTCACGTACTCATGAGGAACTCGCCGCGATTGGTCTTAATAACCAGTATCTGGTCATTAATGGCGTATTGCCAGAAACCGAAGCGGCAGGCGACACATTAGCCGCAGCTATATGGCAACGGGAGCAGCAGACTCTGGCAAATCTTCCCGCCGGTTTATCTGGCCTGCCGACAGACACCTTATTTCTTCAACCGGTGAACATGGTTGGCGTATCCGCGCTGAAAAATCTTTTCACTATGCGTGCTGAGGCTGCATCGATACCTGAACAGGTTAATCAGTACCAGCCTGAGAATTTGTCTCTCTCTGAGATGGTCAATGATATCGCCCGCAGTGAGCACGGTCTGGTTATGCTTATGGGGAAAGGTGGCGTCGGTAAAACAACGCTGGCGGCTGCTATAGCCGTCAGGCTTGCGGACATGGGATTTGATGTGCATCTCACGACATCAGATCCTGCCGCACATCTCAGCACAACCCTCAACGGCAGCATCAATAATCTGCAGGTCAGCAGGATCAACCCGCACGATGAAACCGAACGCTATCGCCAGCATGTTCTTGAGACAAAGGGCAGGAGTCTGGATGACGCCGGGAAGCGACTGCTGGAAGAAGATTTACGTTCTCCCTGCACTGAAGAGATTGCGGTATTCCAGGCATTTTCCCGTGTGATCCGCGAAGCAGCAAAGCGGTTTGTTGTCATGGATACGGCTCCTACAGGACATACGCTTTTACTTCTGGACGCTACAGGGGCTTATCACCGCGAGATTGCCCGGAAAATGGGGAATAAAGGACACTTTACAACGCCAATGATGCAGCTTCAGGACCCGGAGCGAACCAAAGTGCTACTGGTCACGTTGCCTGAAACGACTCCGGTGCTGGAGGCTGCAAATTTGCAGGCCGATCTTGTACGGGCGGGGATTCAGCCCTGGGGATGGATTATCAACAACAGCCTCTCTATTGCAGACACGCGCTCGCCACTGCTGTGTCAACGTGCCCGGCAGGAGATACCGCAGATTGAGGCCGTCAAGCAACAACATGCTACGCGTATAGCACTGGTTCCATTACTTGCATCAGAACCTGGCGGCATCGAAAAACTCAGAGGTCTGGTGGATTAATTGAAAGTATTTACAGGGCAACTCTGTCGCCCTGTCTGGAGGATTTATGTTACTGGCAGGCGCTATTTTTGTCCTGACCATTGTTTTGGTTATCTGGCAGCCGAAGGGATTAGGGATCGGCTGGAGCGCCACATTCGGCGCTGTACTCGCACTGATTTCTGGCGTTGTACAAATCGGTGATATTCCGGTGGTGTGGAATATCGTCTGGAACGCAACAGCGACATTTATTGCTGTTATTATTATCAGCCTGCTGCTCGATGAGTCCGGTTTTTTCGAATGGGCTGCACTGCACGTTTCTCGTTGGGGCCATGGTCGTGGTCGTTTGCTATTTACGTATATCGTTCTGCTTGGTGCGGCGGTCGCAGCGCTGTTTGCCAATGATGGCGCGGCGCTTATTTTAACGCCTATTGTTATCGCCATGCTGCTGGCTCTGGGGTTTAGTAAAAGCACTACACTGGCATTCGTTATGGCTGCCGGATTTATTGCTGATACGGCCAGTCTGCCGCTTATTGTGTCGAACCTGGTAAATATCGTTTCGGCAGATTTCTTCGGGCTTGGATTCTCGGAATATGCGTCGGTCATGGTGCCAGTGGATATCGCTGCTATTGTTGCCACGCTGCTGATGCTGCATCTGTTCTTCCGCAAGGATATTCCACCCACTTACGATCTGGCCCGGCTGGAGGTCCCTGCAAAGGCGATTAAGGACCCGGCAACATTCAGGACGGGCTGGATAGTTTTGATCCTTCTTCTGATTGGCTTTTTCATTCTTGAGCCGCTTGGTATTCCGGTTAGCGCAATCGCGGCAGTTGGGGCAGCCATCTTGTTTGCTGTTGCTAAACGGGGCCATGCCATTAACACGGGTAAAGTGTTACGCGGCGCACCCTGGCAGATTGTCATTTTCTCGCTGGGAATGTATCTGGTGGTCTATGGTTTGCGTAATGCCGGGCTGACGGAGTCTCTCTCCGGGCTACTGAACGTGCTGGCGGACAGAGGGCTCTGGGCAGCTACCTTGGGTACAGGTTTCCTGACAGCGTTTCTGTCTTCCATTATGAACAATATGCCTACTGTGCTGGTTGGCGCGCTGTCTATTGATGGCAGTACCGCAACAGGGGTGATTAAAGAAGCGATGATTTATGCCAACGTTATTGGTTGCGATCTGGGGCCGAAAATTACACCGATCGGTAGCCTGGCAACGCTGCTCTGGCTGCATGTTCTCTCACAGAAGAATATGACAATCACGTGGGGATATTACTTCCGCACCGGGATTATCATGACGTTGCCTGTGCTGTTTGTAACGCTGGCTGCACTGGCGTTACGCCTCTCTTTTACTTTGTAATGAGATACTGAAATGAGCAATATTACTATCTATCACAATCCGGCATGCGGTACGTCGCGCAACACCCTGGAGATGATCCGTAACAGCGGTACTGAGCCGACCGTTATCCATTACCTTGAAACACCGCCATCGCGTGACGAACTGGTCAAACTCATTGCAGAGATGGGGATTGCGGTACGGGCACTGCTGCGTAGAAACGTTGAACCGTATGAAGTGTTGGGGCTTGCTGAAGATCGTTTTACTGATGAACAGCTCATCGAGTTTATGTTGCAGTATCCGATCCTGATTAACCGTCCAATTGTGGTGACACCGCTGGGAACGCGTCTGTGCCGACCGTCGGAGGTCGTGCTGGATATTCTTCCACAGCCACAGAAGGGGGCTTTTACCAAGGAAGATGGTGAGAAGGTTACTGACGCCAGCGGAAGACGCATCGACAGCAAGTAAAATTCAATCAATGGAAGGGCTGATCCTGTAGCCCTTTCATCATTTTCATCTTTTCCGGCAATACAGGGTAGGGGACATTTCCCTGTGCTTAAAACAGGACAACGTATAACCAAGTTTATATGTGTTCTGGTTTGGGAATATTAGGAAATTCAGGGATATAACTGAGTGGTGCGTCCGAATGGACTCGAACCATCGACCCCCACCATGTCAAGGTGGTGCTCTAACCAACTGAGCTACGGACGCACAAATTTGGAATGGTGCGTTCAATTGGACTCGAACCAACGACCCCCACCATGTCAAGGTGGTGCTCTAACCAACTGAGCTATGAACGCAATGTTGTAGGTGACAACGGGGACGAATATTAGCGGCAGAGGCCGAATGAGGCAAGAGGGAAATGCTATTTTTCTTCATGTTTTCACGCGATTGCAGAGTAATTAAGCAAGTTGATTATATTTTGTTGATTTTGCAGCGTGTTTTTCGTTCATCCCAACCGGTAATAGGGCACAAGTCTACAGAGATATTCCCATGATCTTAAGAATGCTCCGCTGCGAAGCTGTTTCGAAAACGATCGCTTTAATAAACTGCATGCCCTGTTTGTCGTAGAATTTGCGAGCGCGTTCGTTCTGTTCAAGAACTTCCAGCCATAAAAAATCTTTTCCATTACTCCGGGCAAGCTCTTTAATTCTTTCGAACATTAACTGACCGTAGCGTTTACTTGTCTCAGCAGGACAAAGGTAGAGCTTGTTAAGCAGCACGCCTGAAAGCTCCGTCTCAGGTATTGTGCTTTGCCATGTCAATTTCGCAAAACCAATTGGGCGGTCGGTTTCGGCCACATACCAACTGACACTACGGTCTCTCAGGCTCTTTTCAAGCGTGGACAGAGAGTATTCACTTTCTAAAAAATCGTTCATCTCCGCTTCAGACACCCACATATGCTGAAAGTGAGCACGATAGATGCGAAACCCCATCTCATTGAGCAACACCGAATCGGCCAGCGTGGCCTGGCGTATTTGTAATGTCATGGAACGGAACCTGTCTCAGTGGAAAGGTTTAAAGATATCTGATTGTGAGAGAAATATCTCTTCCCGGCCTGCCGGTATGCGGTATTCGCCTTGATCACTTTGCCTGAAGGCGTTGTTGTCTGACCGGCAGGCGCAGGGTTTATTTGGTGGCGAGTTTGAGGAGCACTACACCGGAAATGATGAGCCCGACAGCGAGCAGACGAGTAAAGTTAACAGCTTCCCCAAATAGGGTAATTCCGACGAAAAACGCACCTACTGCACCGATGCCGACCCAAATAGTGTAAGCCGTTCCCAGAGGCAAGGATTTCATGGAATAGGCCAGGAGACCAAAACTGAGGAGCATAAACAACAGGGTAACAACACTGGGTATGAGACGTGTAAACCCGTGCGATTCTTTCATTGCTGATGCCCATACCACTTCAAAAATACCTGCCAGAAACAGAGATAACCAGGCCATTGTAATATCCTTACATACGGGTCGTCCCATTGAGATTAATAAGCGGCAGGTCGTCCTGCATAGAGTCCGGAATGCCCGGCATCGCTATTTATCAATACACGAAGTGAGTTGCGTTCCCGCTCCGTGATGCACATACCTTCAGGATGTGTTAATTCATATCGGTTTTTAAAACGATCCACCTGAAGAAATGGCCCGCGAGATATCCCAGACAACCCATTCCCAGGGAAAGCGTTACGTTTACCCACGGCATCACACTAGTGGGGAAGACGGATATCTGTGCAAGCAGTTGGCTGATGACAAATCCAGAAAGAAAACCAGCCAAAGTTAATAACCACACGAGTTTACGCATAATAACACCTTATAGTTCTGTGAAGGGGCGTCCCTTTATTTAACTGAACACGACCGGTCGTCCCGGCGCTAAATATCCGGTACCGTGTTACCGGCCCTGCATTCTCAATTTGCATATAGTGGTTTTTAGTGCTTACACCTCTTTCTGACGCTTATTTTTCTGCCCCTGACCGCCATTCAGAACACCCATCCGTGATTCGTAAATGAGCCCGACGAGGAGGATCAACACAAATATGCTTGCCGCAATAAAACCGCTCCAGCCTGCTTCCCTCACCGCTATGGCATAAGCAAACAGGAACAACGCTTCAGCTTCAAAAATAATAAAAAGGAGTGCGACCAAATAAAATTTTACAGACAGTTTCAAACGGGCACTGCCTACTGGCAATACCCCGGATTCGAAAGGTTCATGTTTACTATGTCCGCTGGATCGTCCGCCCATAAAACGGGCTAGCAGAAGTAGTAATGCACCAAGGCCGATCGCTCCGATTATAAATATCGCCAGTGACCAGTGATGGGAGAGATTAGTGATATCCGGGCTCATTCAGATCTCCTCAGTGGGTCATTTGAATGGTATCCCGACGGGCAGGCCTGATATGGCTGGTATTCTGGCAGGGAGCAGGAACCAAAAGCATTTGAGGCGTGTAATATAAGTAATGGAGTTACTGAACTGCAGAGACATGAACGGTCCATAAAATCTTCCTACAGAAGAATGGGCCGTCCCGGTTGATGGATCGTACCTGAGGTCGTCCTCAGGTAGATATAATGTCAAATTTCAAATCACTATAGCACCACTTTTTTTTGCTGCCCAGTATTTATCGCAATAAATACCGCATTATTCACCGCAAAATGGTAGGTAAACATGGATATATACATTAAATAATTCAAGTTGCAGGAAGCCAACACACCTGCAACTTGACGTATGACGAGTATAGCTATTTCTTAAATACCGTGACCATTAGGCCGGTAATTATTTATTTTATTGGTTTAAATATTAGTAACCAGCGGCCTTGTTAGCGGCTTTTATGCGATTGCTTCTGGTGTCTTTTTCGTGTTGGTCTTTAGCTTGCATTATGCCACCTGCAGCATCAACCCAATCACTTGCGGTACAACTGGATAATCCCACAGTTAACATAAGGGCAAATACATACTTCATTTTAGCTCCATCATCTTATTATTTGTATAAATAACGTCCATGTAATACGCAAAGTATTTGACGTTGATTTTTTGACTTTAACAAAAAGTCACATTATGGGCAAGGTACGGAATTTCACTGTATAACACTTAATCTATAATCCAATTAATTTAAGGGCAGGGTGGATAATAGATCTGATTCTAAAAATAGCCACCCTCCCGGACATCATCCTGTAACTATAAGATGTGAATGATCAGAACGACAAAGTCCGTGATGGAAATTGACCGGATAGTGCGCTCATAGCTGACGCTCAGGAAAGTGAAAACGGATAGAACTGATAAACCGCCGCCATTGCTGAGACACTCAATATCACGCTGATGATGAAGTATGTTTTGAATGGCTGTTTTTGTGTTTTATGGCGGAAGAGTTGCTGCCCAATAATCGCGCCAGCCCACCCACCTACAACGCCAAACACCAGCAAAGTGGATTCTGGCACTCTGCGCCAGGCATTACGTGCTGCTATTTTGTCCACGCCGTAAATTACCAGCGTCAGTATGTTGGCGAGCAGGAACCACATGACTAAAGGAGACGACGTAAAAAAGCTTCCGATCGCCGCGACGATCAGTAGGAAATAACAACAGCGATTGAGAGTCATATCATTAGCCACGGCAATTTTCAGAGTTTATCGCAGCGCATTATACGCAATCATCGCCATACCGATAGTTCCTGCTGTTTCCCACGAGGCGCTGGTAAACGTGGCGATACATTTTTACACTAATGCTCTGACACTATAGGTAACCTCTTGCGCAAGGATACATTTTGAAAAGAAAGCTTCGTCAGCGCAATCAGCGCTGGCTATCCATTCAACTGCGACGTGCGAAAAATGAGGGACTGCCATTTAGCTTTTTTATTCATTTCCCTTCCATTCGGGCTGCAACATGCAATGGGGAGCGGCTCAAGCGGCGTGGTCTCATTAGGCCAGACTGGCACCGGGCACTGTTTCATCAGGGATGGGGAGAAGTGCCGATGGTAGGTCCTGGCGGTGATATTTACTGGTTTATAGGCTTCGATAAAGAGCAAGTTCCCATTGAGTTTCAGTCAGTGTGGCGGGACGAGTAGCTTCTCTTGATTCTCTTCTCACGAGCCAATCTTCTGCTTTTTAGCAGACTCATTAAGTCAGCTCGAATAATTTATACTGCGGGCGTGAAATAAGCTTCCATCCCAGCCATTGTTGGATTATCTCCGCGTAATGCCCGATAGATTTTATCGACGTCCGCTCCTGACATTTTGCTGCCATGAGATTGCTTATGCTACGCGGGCCAGAACCCAGGCCCAATCGGAACTGCAGAGAATGCGATAGAAGGGCTTCACGCGGCATTTTACAAATTCAAGAATGTCTGCTTCGCTCATCGCTGAGGCCTTAGAAGGATATTCAGGTCCCCAATCATCATAGAGTTCGTCGTATATGCTGTAAAACTTCCAGCAGATGTTGCTAAAGATACGGGAGCTCGGAGATAAGTGAAACGCTGGGATTTGATGCAGCCGTAACTCTACTTCTTTGGAAGTACCGGCATTCATTAGAAACCAGGCTTTGATCCTTAGCCACGTAATTGCACTCGCGCTGATGCTGGGTATAACTATGTTTTTTTCAAGCATATATGCATGAAGGTAGCGCTCAATTTCATCTGAATCAGGATGTTTATCTAAATTGAGGGAGGCTAAAATTAACAATGATTCAGAACTATTGCCGGAGAGTAGTTCTCTTTCTGCCCACTCAATGATCATTTTGTCGTAATCATCGACGCGATAAGCTTCGAAAGCTTCACCAACCGTTTTCAAACAAAGAATTTCGTGTAGGTCATGTTTGTATTTATTTTCCATAACATCATTTAATCCATGTTGTTAAGAGGGGTAAAAGTATGCTTTCGTTGAGATGATCCGGTACAAAATGAGCGTACTTTATTGTCACCCTAATGTCTGTATGTTCAAGTGTAGTAGTCGCCCAAAATTAGGCCTCGGCATGAGAGATTTCTAGAACTACTAAAAGTCTGCTATTGGTACGAAGCGAACAAGTTACCTGAGCTGAAGGTCCGCAGTGAGCAAATAGCAGATGTTAGTGTTGACTGTGGGTTAGCATACCAACGCCATCTTAAATGACTTTGAGGTGTCTGCTAAACCAGGGCGATTCACTTGCCTGCGTCAACTGGTATAGCTTTTCAGCTATACCAGTGTCCTCCTTCAAATTAACGTGGCATTAATGCAAAAACGCCCCAACCCAAATACTCTCTCGTCCATCTAACATGGCGTATGGGGGCTACCGTCAGTTCTGCCCGAACGTCTTTCGCAAAGTCATCGTCTGGGTTTTCTTCCAGCCACCGGCGCATGGTCATCCACTTCGCGGCTTCATACCTGTCCCAACCCTCCTGGTCCGCCAGCACCATTTCTACTACGTCATAGCCTTGTTCATCAAAAGACGATACCAGTTCGGGAAGAGGGAGAAAATCAGCCATGGACGAGACGCCACAGGCTTCGGCGATCTCCTCCGTGGCTGGGACATGACGCCAGTACGGTTCCCCGATGAGAATAATTCCTCCAGGCCTGAGGCTCTTTGCCAGCAATTTAATCGTCCCGACGACGCCACCTGCAATCCAGGTGGCACCGATGCAGGCCGCTATATCACATTTTGTATCAACAACGTAACCGGCCGCGTCGTTATGAATAAAATGGACTCGTTCGCTGACACCGAGTTCATCTGCACGTCGTTTTGCCTGCGCGGTGAAGAGGGGACTCATGTCAATGCCGACGCCGGTAATACCATAATCGCGCGCCCAGGTGCAGAGCATCTCACCAGAACCGCTGCCGAGATCGAGAATACTCGTACCCGGCTTCATACGTAACATGTGGCCCAGCGTGGCATACTTTTCTGGTGTGAACGGGTTATGAATGCGGTGTTTACTTTCGCTAATGGTAAAAATACGTGGAATATCCATTAATTAATTCCTTTTATCGATGGCGTATTCAGCGGGTTTTGTTCACAGGGGTTAGCTTTTTCAGCCAGCAGAGCAAATAGCTTGCCAGCAAACGTCTCGCTGACCGGCCACTCTGCACTGTCCGGGCACTGTTTTATGCTAAGGCCCGCGTTAGCGAGCAGGCTGGTATATTCATCACCATGCCAGGCCTTCATTTGACTGCCGAACCGGGTAGCTCGACCATTCGCCTCTATTGCCCAGAACCGTGTTGAACTGATTTGTGCCTCTTCATCCCAACTGTTTTCGGTCAACAACAGATGAGGAACAGCAAGGAACAATCCCTGTGGACAACGCTGCCAGTTCGCAGGCGCCATACCCTGACGTTTAACCTCATCGTAGGTATGAACCTCAATGAGCATCCTGCCGCCTGGTACCAGCCATCGCCCACAGTTGCTGATGAGGGAGCAAGTGTCTGATGCGCTGAATACGTTCAGTTCCCCAAAGGTCATCATGATGAAATCGAACGGATCATCCGGGCTGTATGTTCGGATATCCTGTTGGATGTATTCAATATTCAGACCGGAGATTTGCGCCTGCTGGCATGCCCATTGGATGGATGCCGGTGAAAAGTCCACTCCTGTGCAGCTAAAACCGCGCTCCGCTAACAGGCGGGTATAAAAACCAGGGCCGCAGCCGAGATCAAGAATGCGTGCCCCATCAGGTAACTGGCGGGCAATCCACGCTATCTGTTGTTCAATTACGGTCAGTCTGCGGCTTGCCCAGTCATGTTCCTGCGACAAATGATTTTCCAGCATACGCTGGCTAAAAGCGGGTTCGTCCCAGGGGATTTTGTCTTCATCCGGTGACAGCTGTATGTGACCCGCGGTAAAAATAATGCTATCGATATCCATCATCCTCTCCTTAACGGTTATCGGACTGGGCGCGAACATTGTTCAGCCCGGTGGTATTAATGCGGTAGGGCTGACCATTGACGGATTTAATCAGTTTTTTTGTTTTGAGTTTTTTGAAGACGGCGAGCGTACAGTCTGCGAGCAAAAGTCCTTCGCGACTGTAGCATTCAACAGAGGTAACGCGGCCTGACGAATCACGGACGTGCGCAATACGCCCACCTTTGGCGAGAACGTGTAAGGTACGTTGTTCCTGACGGGATAAATTCATACTGGAAAACCTGTTTAATCATCATGTGCAAAACGTGCAAACACACAGCGGTGTCCGCATACAATTTCGGCGCATTGATAATCAGTCCGGCCTGAAAAGGTCGGGAAGCTGATTATCGGATGATTACATTCTCCAGCATCAAAGCCTCGGATTGAGTTGATAGATATTTACGGCGTGAATGATAACACCTGGTTTTTGTAAGTGAATAACCAGGTCTGAAAAGTGTGATCCCGAAGGGAGCCTGTAGTTCATTCAAGCCAGTGGAGTGTATGAACCTGCTGAATATGTTCAAACGCGCGGGCGCTCAGAAAGCGTGCAATTGCTGAACTATAATAATGAAGGTAGTTAAACCACGCTATACAAGCGATGTTAACCAGAAATCTCTAAATATTTCATTGTATTAAATACCTTTCCCCTTCATGGGAACGTTATCTATCTCTCTCAGTGTCTGCTGATGATTTCCACTGGAATGGCATGCAGTTTGATTTTCAACCTGGTTATCAATGACGTTTTCATTGTCGTATAACCGCTAATGGAATGATTAGTATGAATAAATTACCAGGTCTTGCTGTTTCACTTACTATTCTGACAGCTCCCGTTTTTGCTGCACCAGCTCCCGACTGTGTGAAGGTGAATGAAGCTCAAATCGAAGCCCTGTTTGATAAGTGGAACGAGTCGCTGAAAACGGGCGACGCGAAGACAGTTTCTGAAAACTATCTTAGTGATGCGGTATTGCTACCTACAGTATCCAATAAAGCCCGTTTAACGGATGCTGAACGCATTGATTATTTTGAACATTTTCTTGCGAAGAAACCGACCGGGAAAATCGACACTCGTACTATTCGTCTTGGCTGTAATAAGGCGATAGACACCGGAACTTATACATTTACCTTCGCGGATAAGTCCACAGTTTCAGCGCGTTACACTTTCACCTATGCCTGGGATGGTAAAGAGTGGAAAATTTCTACGCACCATTCTTCGGCTATGCCTGAGGGGTAAAAGACGGAGCAGGGGACGGGAATTGACCGTTCCCTGCAGTGAAACTGATATCCAGGTGATGCACCTGGTTTCCGGGAGCTATAGGGATTGAGTGATGAGAGTTATTGGGGATCGTGCAGAAATTTGTTACGGTTTCAGAGTTGCGAGAAAAACTAATCAGCGATTACCTTACATTCGCTCATCAATCTATTGGAAAATTAAGCGATGGACAACCTGGCCGACTATGTAAATGCAATTAAAAATGGGAAAAATGTCATTTGCATTGAAGAGCTCTGGAATCGAGATGATTTGGCGGAAGTAGAGATCTCCCATATGACCTGGCATCATGATTCAGGGGTCGTTATCAGTTGTATTTGCGAAAATGAGTTGGTTCAACCGCTATCAGACATATGCCCGGAATGCTGTATCAAATGGGGGATTGTTGATGCGGCGGGTCGGGATATCAGACCGCGGGAGAAAACTTTTCGCAGTAAATGCCAGGAGTCGTACTGGCTAAAAATGAATCGCTAAAATTCGCAACCCGTATCAACAACATGTGCGGTATTTTGCGAGTATGGCGGATGGCGGTAATAACCGTGCTGCGGTGAAAATAATCAACTCTATAACACCGCGGCTTTCACTGGCTCAGAAAGGACCATCCGGGGGTTAAACAACGTGCCTGGCTATTGCTGAGTACAGGCTGCATCATTCAACACCCGCTGGTGATACAAAATTCCTCCGTGTCTTTTACATTATGGCGAGTCGTTACAGGCGATGTCTTTATGCCTGGCCCAGTCCACCATTCCCTGGAAATCAACGATGACTACAGATTCATCCCCAACCACCCAGGCATCGTGACCCGGGGGGATGCGTGACAAGTTACCGGGCAGACAATCGAATTCACTACCATCATCCATCTTCACCCGTAGCACCCCGGCAACGTGATACTGAAAGTGAGGGGCTTCACAACTCTTCGTACCTGCGATGGGTTGAACGGATGTTGCCCAACGCCAGCCTGGTTCCAGTACTGCACGACCGACGATCGCTCCTCCTATATTGAGAAGCTCCAGTCGTCCATGTGGAAATTCGCGAATTTCGTCTGGAATACCGAATGACTTCACTTCTGCTTTGTCCATTGCGCACCTCCTTAGATTGAATACGCGCATGGTCGCACTTAAATTATATCTGCTTTGGTTGTTTTTTGTTCTATTTCTCGAGGGGACAACGTGGTGACGGGATGGTAAATGATTCCTGTCGGGGGCTGGTTTTGACCGTGGTGTTAGTAATGCCAGCGCAGATAGTAGTAAAATATTGCCCTGGTGGTGCTACTGCACGGATTCACTAAACAAGGTTAACTCGATGAAAAACAAACATGCGCTCTCTCTGATGTGTTATCAGATGCTGGAATCTGGCGCGTCTCGCCGTACAGTGAAAAGAGCGCTCACATCCCATCGTGTAAAAGGTCGCCAGGCAGTAGTACTGCTCTGCAAGCAAGAGATGGCGCTGTTGAGATCCGGGAAGATAGCGATACAAAGCACGACAGCCCGGTGAGCCGCCGGTAACTCGTCGGCAGGGTGAACGCCTTAAAATAATTCGCATAATTATCAGGGAAGAAGACCATGACGGAGTATTGGTGGCAGGATCTTTGTGATCGCGATAATAACTGGCTTGGCCTGGAGTTTACCCTCAAGAAGAGTCATAAAGCCGGGCCGGTGATGGATATGCTAAGTGGCCGCTACGGTCGGATGGCGTTGCAGATCTCTGGAGAGACATTATTCTGGGCTTCAATGCTGGAAGATCATTCTGGTGTCTGGGTGGTGTTTAATTCGGAACATTCAGGCCCGCAGGCGTTATTACCTTGCGTAACGTCTGAAGATATTGAACGGATCAAAAGCAAAGGGAAAAGGGCATGGACGAGTGAATGGTGTCGTTATTTTTCTCGTCAATTAATGAATGCGCCAGCGCCACTACTGTCACCTCTCCGTTGGTTACTCAGTCCAATGGCGTTGACCCGACGTTCATCGCCATACTCATTACAACAGTCTCTTCCTGTTAAAAACTGGCGTTTTGACTCTCCTGAAAGTAGCGGTAATTTTGGCTGTCGCTGGACGCTTTACGGTGAAGATTTTCCCGATCTTGTCCAGCCGGATAAAGTCAGACTGGTCGACTGGTGGTGGGGAAACCATCTGCTACTTGGGCGTTATCCCGTAAGCCCGGATGCCGGCAGGGTTAAATGGTGGCGTAAAAAATCTCGCGAGGGAACATTGCCTCCAGTGCTGGTCTGGTATATCGGCGGGCTGGGAGCGTTTGTGATCCTTGATGGTCATTACCGTTTGCAGGCTGCAGTTAAAGAGGAAATTGCGCCGTCTTTCTTAGTGTTGAGTGAACTAAATGAAAGAGAGTTCCCCTCAGATCCTGTTCACCAGCAACGAATTATGCGGGCGCTGGAAAAGCAACAGCTCAATAATCCTGAGCATCGAATTGCAGCGATAAATCAGACGCTGATAAATCTCTACGATACACGTTATTTTTATACATCAACGCATAGCCGCGCCGTTCTTGGTGAGGGGATACGATGGGCTCAGGAGGTTGATGGCTTTTTGCAAAAATATCACCTGGAAGCCTTCCGGGAAAAGATATTTAAACGGACAAACGCATAGATGGATTGGCGCACGAGTTGCATCAGAAAAACTCCATTTTTTCATAAGGATGTGCTTTGCACTCGTTGAGCCGACTCTCTAAACTACCAATATGTACTTCCAGCTTGTGTCCATCCGGATCCAGAAAGTAAATGGATTGGCCTTCGCTCTTGTTCGACTTCCATTCGACAATGCCGGATGACCGCAGTTTCTCAACGAAAGGGGCAAATTTATCGGATTGGATGCTGAATGCGTAGTGGGTATAGTCCAACTGAGGTTTAACGACATCGGCGGAAAGGCATAACCATAGCTCTCCCAGTGAAAGATAGGCCCCGCGACTCCACCTGGCCTGAGGGACAAAACCAAGCTCGTTCACGTAAAAATCAAAACTTCTTGCTACATCACTAACAGCAAGAGTGAGATGGTTAAGCCCTGTCAGCATGTTAAACCCTCATTTCAGGATGGAGAATATTTCAGCCTGCTTCCAGCATACCAAAGCTCACAATACGCGAACGACCCAACTCTTTTGCGCGATAGAGCGCCACGTCTGCGGCACGTAGCAGGTTGTCGCTTTGCGCGTGTTGCGGGTAACTGGCAACGCCGATAGAGACATCAACATGGCCAATATCCGACACGCCAAAACGCAGTGACAGTTCGCGTACGCCGTTGTAAATATCCGTCGCGAGTTGGTTCGCGGCCTCTTCACCCATGCTGGTCAGCAGGACCAGGAACTCTTCGCCGCCGTAGCGAAAGGCCATTCCATTGTCGTGTACAACGCGCTGAATAATGGCAGCGACGCTTTTGATGACGCCGTCACCCGCTTCGTGACCAAAACGGTCATTTATGTTTTTGAAGTGATCGATATCGATCATCAGGCAACTGAGTGGCTCCTGATTGCGTATTGCCTGGCTCATCTGGGTTCGCAGGGTATCTTCCAGATGATGACGGTTGCGCAGACCGGTCAGGGGATCATAGAGCGCCTTTTCCAGCAATGCGTCGCGTAGACGCTGGTTGGCTAAGGCCAGGCCGAGTGCCTCCGCCATCAGTTCCAGATAGGCTCGGGAAGGTGCGCTTTCCTCGCTTAGATTCTGGAATGAGAGCAGACCAATCGCTTCGCCCTGGGCAATCAGCGGCACACACAGCGAGTGATTTTGGCACGATTCCGGCAGATGGTAGCAGGCGATATCCGGCTCACCGTGTACCGGTGGATGGCTCTGCCCACGACGAACTGCCCAGCATTCATCCGGGTGGAAAGCATCCGCTTTGCCCTCAGGTGAAAGCCATTCAGCGACACAGCGCATCTGCCAGGGATCCCGATCAAGGATGTAGAGTCGACCAGCAATCCCGGGCGCAATGTTTGGTGCAAAAAGCTCCGCTACGTTGATCACATCCGCAAAATTCTCGCAACCTTGTAAACGCTGCGTCATACGTGCCAATAATTCGCGTATCGCCCAGTCTGCATCACGCTCTTTCTCCAGTCGCTGTCGCACCAGACCGTTCTCGCGAAAAATTCGGATTGCCTGCGCCATATCTCCGATCTCATCAATCTGGTTGAAATTGGGCGTTTCAACGGCGTAATCCTGTGAAGCCAGCCGGTGAACAACGTCACTGAGGCGCACGACGGGGCGTAGCACGCGGCGTTTTAGAATAAATCCGAGGACAAACAAAAATAACAGCGCCGTCAGTCCAACCATCACTTCTGACAGCGTGCGCAGGGTGCGGGATGCCTGAGTAGCTTCCTGAATCGTGTCGCGAACACGATTGTCGAGTATCTGCCGAAAATGGTCTATCCGATCCTGCGCTCGCTCCAGTTCCTGTTCATAGGCTTTACTGAAGAGCAGGGCGATGGCTTGCTGATCTTCTCCGCGCGCCACGCTGGAAAACGCCATCGCTTGCTCTTCCTGCAATGTATCAACGATTTGTAGACCTTCATGCAATAGCGCCAATTCTTCGCCCGTTGCCCCGGCGTCTTTCAGGTTCGCCAGCCGGTGCTCAATCTCTTTTAGCGACGTTTCCTTCTGGCGATAGGTGTCCAGGGTGTCAGGGTTTTTAGTGACAGCGTACAAACGGGCCAAATCAGACAGCGACCAGGCGTCGGTTTCCACCTCCCCGGTCAGTTTGTCGAATACATACCGCTGCTCTACCGCCTGGCGTTCGGTATTATCTGCGTTGGACGCCATCAGCATGACGACGCCGGAGACAATGGTCAGACATACCGTCGCGCTATAGGCCCAGTTAGTTATTGTGGCGATTCGCACCTGTGAGTTCCTTTTGCGACGATTAATGAATAAGCATGATTGAAATTATAGGAAACGTATGATTTTGCGTGAAAATAAAAAGGCGACCATTGGCCGCCTTTTGTTATCGTCACACCATTACAAATCTGGAGGATTTTTTCCTTCTTCCATAAACGCTTCGTCGATTCCTTCGGCATTTCCTTCGTGGTCACGACCGGAGAACAGGTTCCAGCTGGCAAGGAACAGCGCAGCAATCAGAGGGCCGATAACAAAACCGTTGATTCCGTAGATCTCCATCCCGCCGAGTGTGGAAATCAGAATCAGGTAGTCAGGCATTTTAGTGTCTTTACCCACCAGTAGCGGGCGCAGGATATTGTCCACCAGACCGACAATAATCACGAAAAATCCGACGATAAACAGCCCCTGCCAAATTTGCTGTGTGGCGAAGAGGAAAATGGCTGCTGGTACCCAGACAATCGCTGAACCAACCGCGGGAACCAGTGAAAGAAACGCCATCAGCGCGCCCCACAGAATGCTACCGTCAATGTCGACTATCGCAAAAGCAATGCCCCCCAGCGTACCCTGAACAACGGCAACCACCGCAGTGCCTTTTACCGTCGCCCGCGTAACGCCGACGAATTTGGCGAACAGATGCTGTTTGGCAAAATCTGAGAGTGGTAACGAATCCAGAATCTGTCGAACCAGATACGGCCCATCCTTCAGCAAGAAAAACAGTAAATACAGCATAATGCCAAAACTGATGGCAAAGCCGAAGGTCCCCTTACCGATCAGGAACGCGCTACCAGCGAGGTACTGCCCGCCCTGTAACGCAATGTCAGAGAGTTTTTTCTGGATCTGCGTGACATTATCGAGATTGTGTTCCGCGAGGAACGTTCTGGCCCAATCCGGAAGGTACGACAGGATCGAGCTAACCACTTCCGGGAACTGCGTATTGTTCTGTTGCAGCTTGGTGTAAACCACATTCAGTTCAATCGCCAGCGATGACAGGATCACCATCAGAGGGATAAAGACAATCAGACAGATAATACCGATGGTAATCAGCGATGCCAGCCCGTTGCGATCCCCCAGTGCGCTGCGAAGTTTATTTTTCACCGGGTTAAAGATTGTGGTTAATATTGCGGCCCACAGAATCGCGGAAAAGTAGGGGGACAGCACGTCGAAGAACGCCCATGTGACGAGGGCAAGAATGAAAATGAAGAAACCTTTGGTCAGTCCGTTAAATCGCATTAGTGAATCCTGTAACTGAGAAGCAGCCTCGACTATAGAACCGTTCAGCAAATTTACCAACTTTCACTGCGAATACCCGCTAATTTGTGGGGGGATAGGACGTGTGCCAACAGCTATATTATTTCTCGGTCATTTTCCCGGTGAAGAAACTAAATTCATCATTATTGATATATTCAGTCATTTCTCTGTAAGCGCTCTGTTGATTAAAGAAGACAATGTCTCAAGCTGAACAGTGAGTTGTATACTTAACCAGACGTATCCGTGAACCGCGCTTTCCATGACGTCATCACTTTCACAAGAAAGTAAAAGGTCATGTAATTCTTGAGAGATTTCATTCAGACGTTCACTGTTTGAGGCTATTGGTGAGGGGTTTCCTTTATGCAGGGCATGAGCCAGTGCTCTGAGCGTGTGTTGAGTCATTTCCTGCATATCGGAAAGAGCATGGGAGTTTAGAATCAAAAAGCGACTTCTGCGTGAGGCCCAGTGAGCGTTGAGCTGAAATTTTTGTGCGGCAACCATATCACGGGTTATTGACTGAATTTCTTCAAGCAGTTTTATCGGTATCCGGGTTTCATTATTTACTGGCGTGATCAGATTGCGCATTTTGACGACTTTATTCAATGCCCGGGTTTGCAGACTGGTCATTCTGGGAGGATAAAGCACGTTACGCGAGACGCCCGCAGTATTGATTTTTAAATAATCAGATAAAAAATCGGCCAGCTGAATACGCCAGTTAATGAATGCCCTTTGGGGAAGTATGCTGGTAAACAGCATCGCCAGAATACAGCCTAAAATGATATTGGTACTTCGCCATAGTGCTGTTTGCATATCTCCGGCAGGAGCACTGCTAACTACTGCCAGCGTTATCCCTACCAGTAAGGCTGCATATGGACGTTTGCTGATAGCCAAAAAACCACAAAAGAAAGCAGCGCAGCCGCACCACAACAACATTAAGGGTAGAGAATAGACTTCAATGTGTAGTGCGATGATCCCCAGAATCGCTCCTGTTACGGTACCCGCCATGCGTTCAAACGCTCTGGGAATTACGTTGCCCATGTAGCTGACAGGCCCCATAACGACGATAAGTGTAATAAGGGGCCACGAATGATCGGGTAACTTCATCATTCTTATAAGTAAAAAAGTCAAAACAAATGCCACAGCAATGCGTATTCCATGAACCACACGATAGTTGCGGTAAATCTTTAACTCGAGTGAACTAATGGGTCTGTCTCGTTGCACTGAAAAGAATGATTTCGTCATTTCATGTGAGCTTATAAGCGAAGATCATACGCTAAAGAGTATTCATATTTGTTCTGGTTTTTTTTACCAGGGAACTGTATACAGATTTGAACTGCATTCATTTTTATATAATGTAGGCAATCAATTGACAATATGTATTAACGAAATGCCAGTATGTAAATGACCAGTGCAATTGCGAGGAATACCCAATATTGCGAGTGATAATGGAAATATTTTTGCATTGAAAGCCTCCTTCTGAGTTGGTCCTTAAGTAATGACAGAACTAAATGTCAACATCAAATATAAAATGGCGATACTCAAATTCTAAATCATTACATAATGTTTCAACTATGAACTGAATGAGAGTAACGAACAAAATAGTTTGTCAACATTGTAATTCTGTTATCAGAAGATCTGGCATTAAACCGCGGGTTAACAAAAGGAGTAAGCTATAGCGGCACCGAACTGCAAAAGTGCAGCAGGCATTCCAGGAATGCCTGCTGACAGGGATCATTTGGAGCAATAGACTCTGGCTTCTTTAGGGGTATAGATACCAATAGTGATGATTCGTAAGAAAACATCCATACCTGATTCCTGTACTTCGGTACGAATAACTTTATCAGCACCGCCACAAACCCGCGCTGCATTAATGGTTTGCGACTGTCCAATACCGTTAACAAAAAAGGTTTGTCTGGTTTCTTGAGTTGGTTTCTCAGAAATTCCATGATTTATTTCAAAGGTTTGTTGTGCGCAACCTGATAATGCTGTAGCGACAACCATTGCCGTCATTAACTTTTTCATTTTTACCATTTCATCGTAAGGGAAAGGAGTCGCATATTCTTATTTATTGCAATGGACTCATATCCGACCAGTTACTGATTTTATGTTTATAATAAACTCGTTTAGTCATTGTTTATTTATAGGGGGTGGCGTGTATTTTTGAATTTTGCGCATCAGCGTGGAATAGTAAGCCATAGCGTTTAGTCTCCGGTTAAAGTCTATATTAATATTTTGCTAACCATTAAATTTAACCTGGATTCGCCAGCAGGCTGAAAATTCGTTATGATCCGCGCCCACACTCCATCCGGGCAGCCTGATGTCTACTATTTTCGATACCTTTATTGCCCCGTCGTGCCATGATGAGATAGAGACGCTCTATCAGGATGAACACCTGGTGCTTATCAACAAGCCCGCCGGGTTACTCAGCCTTTCCGGGAAAAATCCGCAAAATCTCGATTCAGTGCATCACCGGCTGGTACAGATTTTTCCCGGCTGCACTCTGGTCCACCGTCTTGATTTCGGGACATCCGGGCTAATGGTCATTGCGCGGAATAAAGCTATCAACGCCGCACTTTGTCAGCAATTCAGCCAGCGAACGGTGACGAAAATGTATAGCGCTTTACTCTGCGGGCATCTGGATAATGACGAAGGGGTAATCGATGCGGCGATAGCCAAAGATCCAGCACTGTTTCCGCTGATGACGATTTGTCCTGTGAACGGCAAGCCTGCGCGCTCGCATTACCGGGTTGTCGAGCGCTTTTATCACGAAGTGGAGCAAGGGACGTTATTGCCATTGACGCGGGTGCAGCTCAGCCCGGAGACCGGACGCACACATCAGTTGCGCATTCATTGCCAGCAGTTGGGGCATCCTATTTTAGGTTGTGATCTGTATGGTGGTCGCTTGTTGCCCGGTACTGAACGAACGCCCCGGCTGATGCTACATGCCAGTGAATTGAATTTTGTGCATCCCATTAGCGCAAAGTTGATCAATGCCCGTAATGCCAGTCCATTCTGAAACTGGTAAAAAAATAGCCACCAGGCGGTGGCTATTTGCGTGTTATCGGGCGGCGCGTTGCAAAATAATGGATGACGGCTGGCGTTGCAGATAGCGCATCCGCAGCATCATCAACACTGCAGCGGAGGTCAGGCCAATAATAAAGCCTATCCAGAAGCCTGCAGGCCCCATGCGATCGACAACCAGATCGGTCAGCGCAAGAATATATCCACTCGGTAAACCCAGCAGCCAGTATGCCGTCAGGGTAATAAAGAAAATAGAACGTGTATCTTTATAACCACGTAAGACCCCGCTGCCGATGACCTGGATAGAGTCTGAGATTTGATATACGGCGGCCAGTAACATCAACTGCGCGGCCAGCGTCACGACTTCAGGGTTATTGTTGTAAAGCAGGGCAATTTGCTCACGCAATGTGACGGTGAAGATTGCGGTTATCATCGCCATGCAAACGCCAACCCCTAAGCCTGTTCTGGCGGCGGTTTGCGCATCCAGCGTAGAGCCCTGGCCCAGACGATAACCGACGCGGATCGTAACGGCGGCAGCCAGCGACATCGGCAGTACGAACATTAACGAGCTAAAGTTCAGTGCGATTTGGTGTCCGGCGACATCAACAATTCCCAGTGGGGAAACCAACAGTGCGACTACGGCAAACAGTGTGACTTCAAAAAATAACGCCAGCGCAATGGGTAAACCCAACTGGACCAGACGTTTCATTACTGCGGTGTCTGGTTTCTGGAAGCCACGCACATTACGGATATCTCGCATTGATCGTGCATGTTTGACATAAGAGAGCATGGCGATAAACATCACCCAGTACACTGCCGCCGTCGCTACGCCGCAGCCAACGCCGCCGAGTTCCGGCATACCCAAATGTCCATAGATGAAAACATAGTTAACCGGAATGTTCACCAGCAGGCCGAGAAACCCCATTACCATCGCCGGTTTGGTTTTGGCCAGCCCCTCGCACTGGTTACGGGCAACCTGGAAGAACAGATACCCCGGTGCTCCCCACAACAGCGCACGCAGGTAACCGACTGCTTTATCTGCCAGCGCCGGATCGATGTTATGCATGGAACGGATAATGTATCCCGCGTTCCACAGCACCACCATAATCAAAATGGATACGCTGCCCGCAAGCCAGAATCCCTGGCGGATCTGATGGGCAATGCGATCGCGGCGACCAGAGCCATTGAGCTGCGCAATCACTGGCGTTAATGCCAGCAGCAGTCCATGACCAAACAAAATGGCCGGTAGCCAGATGGAGGTCCCGATGGCAACGGCCGCCATGTCCGTCGCGCTGTAACCTCCAGCCATGACGGTATCGACGAACCCCATTGCGGTTTGGGCGATTTGCGCAAGAATCACCGGAATTGCCAGAGCTAATAACTGACGCGCTTCTATTACATACTTTTGCACGTTTACACCTTATTACTCTTCATACTCCAGGCTGCAGGTTTGTTGGTTGCGTTCGTTTGCCCCGGTCACACAGTGGTTTATGTCCCGGACCTTACTCACCGTTTCCCTGCAACTCGAATTATTTTGAGTATCTATTGTTGTTATTTAAGAGACAAAAAAGCCGCCTTAAATGGCAGCAAGGAGAAAATGCTGAGGAAATTGCAGTCTATTGTAGCGAGGAATGCATAATTCTCCAGTGAAAAAACAGGTGGGGGCGGTGCATTGCTGGCAACCTGTTTTTTCACCTGCTATTGTGCTCAGCAGAGATGTCTTAATTGAGTTCAGGAGTTACAGGTATGTTTACGGGTATTGTGCAGGGCACCGCAAAACTGGTGTCTATTGATGAGAAACCAAATTTTCGCACGCATGTAGTGGAGTTACCTGAATACATGCTGGAGGCGCTGGAGACCGGCGCATCGGTTGCACATAACGGTTGCTGTCTGACAGTGACTGAAATTAATGGCAACCGCATCAGCTTTGACCTGATGAAAGAAACACTACGTATTACCAACCTTGGCGATCTGCGGGTAGGTGACCTGGTAAACGTAGAACGTGCAGCAAAATTCAGCGATGAGATCGGCGGACATTTGATGTCGGGTCATATTATGACCACCGCGGAGGTGTCGAAAATTCTGACCTCCGAGAATAATCGGCAGATATGGTTCAAGGTCCAGGATACGTCGCTGATGAAATACATCCTGTATAAAGGATTTATCGGTATTGATGGCATCAGCCTGACGGTAGGCGAAGTGACGCCGACGCGCTTCTGCGTGCATCTGATCCCGGAAACGCTGGAGCGTACTACGCTTGGCAAGAAAAAGCTTGGTGCGCGGGTAAACATTGAAATCGACCCACAAACACAGGCTGTTGTTGATACCGTTGAGCGCGTACTGGCCGCGCGCGAAGGCGCGATCAGCAACATCACCGGTGAGGCTGGGGCCTGAGTCATGATGAAAAGCCCCCGTCGCGAATGGGGGCCGAAAGAACTAGCGGGGAACGCGCAGGCCGTGTTCCACACCGCGAGAGAAAACCACCTGCCAAAGCTGAATATCACGTGCGCGAAATGCACCGGCACAGGCGTTGAGGTAATAACTGAACATGCGTTTAAAACGCTCAGTATAATTATCGGCAATCTCCGGCCAACTCTCCATGAAACGCTCATGCCAGGCCATCAACGTGGTATCGTAATCCGCACCAAAATTGTGCCAGTCCTCCATCACAAAATGTGACTCGCTGGCGTTGGCAATCTGGCGTACCGATGGTAAACAACCGTTCGGGAAGATGTATTTGTTAATCCATGGGTCAACGTTATTGTCAGTTTTCTTAGAACCGATACTGTGCAGCAAAAACAGACCATCTGGCTTTAAATTGCGATCAACCACGTCAAAGTAGGTGTTGTAGTTTTTTGGCCCCACATGCTCAAACATACCGACGGAGACAATGCGGTCAAAGCGGTCGTTCAGGTCGCGGTAGTCCTGGAGTAAAATAGTAACGTCCAACCCTTCACAGCGCGCCTGCGCCAGTTTCTGTTGTTCCGCTGAAATCGTCACGCCCACCACACTCACGCCGTATTGTGCTGCCATAAACTGGGACAGGCCTCCCCAGCCGCAACCAATATCGAGCACGCGCATTCCTGGCTTCAACTGCAGTTTCTCACTAATCATTCTGAGCTTCGCCTGCTGGGCAGCTTCCAGGGTGTCGGCATCTTTCCAGTAGGCGCAGGAATACTGCATATAGGGGTCGAGCATGCGGGTAAAGAGATCGTTGCCAAGATCGTAGTGCTCTTTGCCGACAACCCACGCGCGCTTTTTAGTCTGTAGATTAAACAGACGCGCCGTTGCGATACGGAGAGTATCTTTGAAATGGCGGGGGAGTTGGCTTTCCAGATCTGCGCGTAAGACTTTGGTAAAAAACATATCCAGACGATCGCATTCCCACCAACCATCCATATAGCTTTCACCTAAACCCAGCGACCCTTCCTGCAGGACACGTTTGAAAAAAACGGGGTTTTTAACGCGAATATCCGCCGGCGCAGAACCATTAATCGTAATGCCCGCACGGCTTAGTAATTCATTGGTGATTCGGTACCAGTTATCATCCGGTACGCTGACGTCTTCTATACACGATGAACTCATAGCTTCTCCATCACTGGTCGGTGATCAGAACCTTAAAACAGCGTAGACGCTTTTTTGGTCTTGTGAGAAATTTCACGGAATTAATCCGTAATCTATTATCCGACGTAGAACAGAGGAAGGGAGAACCCCTTGCCGAAAAGACCATCCGTGGAAAAACGGGAACAACCTTGTTCCCGTTAACACAGAATAATTATCGTAATTTTAACAACTGGAAATCAGTATAGGCCTGAATATTTGGTGATTCAACCGAAAATTGTTAGCCAGCTAATTAAGTTATGGCGGTTATTAATGTGACTCACCATGTGCAATCTGAGAGCCCTCACTCGCCAGCGAATCATTCTCTTTTTGCGACTGCATTTTATATCCAAGCGCAGCCAGGAACACCGTTGACAGCATTACGCTGGTGGTTGTGAGCAACGGAGTACTGATTAACCACGACACCACAAGGCTTGCCAGGAAGCATAAACCCAGTTGTAGCGTGTTCTGCATCGCCGCTGCGCGTCCTGTTGCCTGCGGGAAAGGACGTAGTGCTTGAGCGACGACAATCGGATAGATCGCGCCGTTCGCTATCGCCATGACGCAGAATGGGATCAAGATTTCGGCCAGTGCAACGTGGTGAATAAAACCGGTTGCCCATGTGGCAATAACGCTGATTGCATACAGGATCAGTAGCCATGGCAGCAACTGGCTACCCTGCCATTTTTGCAGTGCGGCGCGGCAACCGTACCCGCCGATCAGGAAGGCGATAGTTTGTGGAACATAGCTCAGTCCAATTACTGCCGGGCTATAGCCCATCTCGCTCAGGATAAACGGTGAGCCGGTCAGCCATGCGAAAAAGCTCGCAGAACATGCCGCATAAATCAGTACATTTCCACGGTATGTTTTAGAACGCAGTAGCGTCGCGAACGTCAACGCGTCCTGACTATCGTCACGCGCTTTTGCCGTCGGTTTTAACCGCAGGGCAGGCAACATCAGGATCAAGGTAATCGCAAACAGGGTGGCAAAAATGGCCTGCCAGGAAAAATGTACCAGGATCCAGCTACCTAATAAGGGCGCGAGGGCAGGTGATAAGCCGACCAGAGGCATAATGGTGGCAAAGATACGGTTAACTTTTTGCGAGGGATAGTAATCGGTAACCAGCGCCTGCCAGATTACTGATGCGGCACAAACGCCGACGGCCTGGACGAAGCGCAGCACCAGCAAGCCGGTGGCGTTTTCAACCCATAGCATCCCCAGACTACCCAGGGCGAAGATGGATAATCCCAGCAATAAAATTGGCTTACGACCATAGCGGTCGGAGAGCGGCCCCCACAGAAGCTGCGCAACGGCAAAACCGGCTAAGAACAAACTAAGGCTGGCGCTGACGGCAGACGCAGGGGTTTGCAGATCGGACTGAATAGCAGCAAAGGCGGGCAAATACATATCCGTTGCCAGAAAGCCGAGCACGCTAAGACCGGCCAGCCAGACTAAAAACCCTTTTCCAGGTTGCATCATCATTTCTCTTTTTAAGCAGTAAAACAGTGTCGCAGAGTGTAGTGAGTGAAATTCTCGCTGTGAAACGCTAATATTTGTTTACTGATTTCAAAATTTTTGTAGGCAGACTATGTGGTCGGAATATTCACTTGAAGTCGTTGATGCGGTTGCGCGTAACGGCAGCTTTAGTTCGGCTGCGCAGGAGTTGCACCGTGTACCTTCGGCGGTAAGCTACACCGTTCGTCAACTGGAGGAGTGGCTTGCAGTTCCGCTTTTCGAGCGACGTCATCGGGATGTTGAACTAACACCCGCAGGGGCGTGGTTTTTAAAAGAAGGTCGGTCTGTTATCAAAAAAATGCAGATCACTCGCCAGCAATGTCAGCAAATCGCCAACGGCTGGCGAGGGCAGCTCGCGATTGCAGTCGATAATATTGTGCGACCGGAACGCACCCGACAGATGATTGTGGATTTCTATCGTCACTTCGATGATGTGGAACTGCTGGTTTTTCAGGAAGTGTTTAACGGTGTCTGGGATGCGCTATCGGATGGTCGCGTCGAACTGGCGATCGGTGCAACGCAGGCGATTCCGGTGGGGGGACGTTACACGTTTCGTGATATGGGAATGCTGAGCTGGAGTTGCGTGGTGGCGAGCCATCACCCGCTGGCTTCGATTCCCGGGCCATTAAGCGATGACACGTTGCGCAACTGGCCGTCGTTGGTTCGTGAAGATACTTCGCGCACGCTACCGAAACGAATCACATGGCTGCTGGATAACCAAAAACGTGTCGTGGTACCGGACTGGGAATCCTCTGCTACCTGTTTATCGGCTGGGCTATGTGTGGGCATGGTGCCAACACATTTTGCTAAACCGTGGATCGATAGCGGTAAGTGGGTTGCGTTGCAGCTGGAAAACCCTTTTCCTGATGCCGCATGTTGTCTGACCTGGCAGCAAAATGATACGTCGCCAGCACTGCTCTGGTTGCTGGACTACCTGGGAGATAGCGAAACGCTGAATAAAGAGTGGCTACGGGAGCCGGAACAGGCTCCCGTATAACAGGTTTAACGACGGTAATCGCGGAATGGGCCGTCGGCAACGGAGCGACGCTCCACCAGTCGAGGGTGGACCTCAATAGATTGCGACTCTTCGCGCTTGTTTACGATACGGTCTAACAGCATATTGAAGGCAGTCTCACCTAACGAATCTTTCGGCTGGTGAATCGTGGTCAACGCTGGCGTGAAGAAGCGGGCGTTGCGCACGTTGTCATAACCGATCAACGACACATCCTGCGGTACACGCAAACCCATCTCGTCAGCGGCGCAAAGAGCACCCATCGCCATAATATCGCCACCGCAGAAGACGGCCGTCGGACGATGCGACTGGGAGAGGATTTGCTGCATGGCGCGATATCCGGATTCTGGTTCAAAATCGCCCTGTACGATCCAGTTTTCAGGTACTTTAATCAGCGCTTCTTCCATCGCTTTCATAAATCCTGCCAGGCGTCCGGCGCCGGTGTTGCGCTCCATAGGGCCTGGGATCACGCCAATCTCGCGGTGGCCGCGTTCTACCAGATATCGACCCGCCATATAACCGCCTTCGAAAGCGTTATCAATGACCGTGTCGGTAAAGTCGGCTTTCGCTTCGCCCCAGTCCATGACGACCATCGGAATATGGCGATACTCTTCGAGCATGGAAAGCAGTGATTCCGGATACTCAGAGCACATTACCAGTAAGCCATCGACGCGCTTTTGCGCCATCATTGAGAGATATGCCTGCTGCTTTTCGAGGCTATTCCATGCGTTACCCAGAATCAGCGTGTAGCCTTTCTGGAAACAATTTTTCTCAACGGCTTCGATAATTTCCGCGAAATAGGCGGCTTCGCTGCTGGTCGCCAACAAGCCGATCGACTTGGTGTGATTTACCTTCAGGCTGCGCGCAACTGCGCTGGGAGAGTAGTGCAACTCTTTAATGGCTGCCCAGACAGCATTACGCGTTTCTTCCGCGACAAAGCGCGTCTTGTTAATTACATGTGATACGGTTGTAGTGGAAACGTTTGCTCGCTTCGCTACATCTTTAATTGTTGCCATTACATCTCACTCCAGACCATATCCTAAGCTCCTGAGAATACTCCAGGTAAACGTTTGCCTTTACACACCCTTAACGCAACGTCAGGGTTGCGGCACGCCGGGAAAACGACACGGAACGTCAGGAAGGGGTCAATGGCCGGTACGCTAATCAAGTAAGCGTGGAATTTTGTCTGATCTTAACGAAAAGGGGAAGAGTTAAAAGCATTTATCAATATAAATCGTGAGAGATTTTTGCGTTCAAGTATGCAAAAATGCGCAATATCACTTTTTGTGTGGGAATAAAAAGGAGAAAACTTGATGAGCACCGATCTGAAATTTTCGTTAGTCACCACCATTATTGTTCTGGGCCTGATTGTAGCAAGTGGTTTGACCGCAGCACTGCATTGATTTACTCCGAGGGAGAGCAATCTCCCTCATCCCTTCAGCACGTTTTTCCCATTCTATTATTTGCGAATTTGCAAAAGTCTTTTGCAAATTTGTTAACTTTATTATTTTTGCGATCAATGTCATGCTTTTGACTCTTATTACGTGTCGTGCCACGGCTCGACGTTATGGAGTCGAAGTATGAAAATAAATTATCCGTTACTGGCACTGGCGATTGGTGCGTTCGGTATTGGCACGACCGAATTTTCTCCTATGGGATTATTACCCGTCATTGCCCGGGGTGTGGATGTCTCGATTCCTGCTGCCGGAATGTTAATCAGCGCATATGCGGTTGGCGTGATGGTGGGTGCACCGTTGATGACATTGTTGCTTTCTCATCGTGCGCGCCGTAATGCGCTTATTTTTCTGATGGCGATATTCACACTGGGTAATGTGCTTTCGGCAATTGCACCGGATTACACCACTCTCATGCTGTCACGTATTTTGACCAGTCTTAATCACGGCGCTTTTTTTGGCCTTGGTTCTGTTGTGGCGGCGAGCGTGGTGCCAAAACACAAGCAGGCCAGCGCGGTTGCTACCATGTTTATGGGCCTAACGATCGCCAATATTGGCGGTGTCCCTGCGGCAACCTGGCTGGGCGAGACCATCGGCTGGCGAATGTCATTCTTGGCGACTGCGGGTCTGGGCGTGATTGCGATGATCAGTCTGTTCTTCTCGTTACCTAAAGGCGGGGCAGGAGAGCGTCCTGAAGTGCGTAAAGAACTTGCGGTGTTGATGCGTCCGCAGGTTGTCTCGGCGCTACTGACCACCGTATTGGGGGCAGGTGCGATGTTTACGCTTTATACCTATATCTCACCCGTGCTGCACAGTATTACCCATGCCACACCAGCATTTGTCACCGGGATGTTGGTGTTAATTGGTGTTGGTTTCTCTATAGGTAATTATCTTGGTGGTCGGCTGGCAGACAAGTCGGTCAACGGCACGCTGAAAGGCTTTTTATTACTGCTGATGGTCATTATGCTGGCAATTCCATTTCTGGCGCGTAATGAGCTGGGAGCGGCTATCAGTATGGTGGTCTGGGGCGCGGCGACGTTTGCGGTAGTCCCGCCTTTGCAGATGCGCGTGATGCGCGTTGCCAGCGAAGCGCCAGGATTATCTTCATCGGTTAATATTGGGGCATTTAATCTGGGCAATGCCCTCGGGGCTGCGGCTGGTGGCGCAGTGATATCCGGTGGGTTAGGTTATAGCTTTGTGCCGGTGATGGGGGCGATTGTGGCGGGGCTGGCTTTGCTGCTGGTCTTCATCTCAGCGAAAAAGCAGCCTCAGGAAGCGTGCCCGACTGCAAATTGACACTAAAACGCAGAAGGGGATCCCTTCTGCGTTGTCATTTTTATGCTGCGAAGTTTTTCGCAACAAACTCCCAGTTTACCAGCGCCCAGAAATGCTCCAGGTAGCCAGGACGTGCATTGCGATAGTCGATGTAGTAGGCGTGCTCCCAGACGTCAACGGTCATCAGAGGTGTCGCATCGGTGGTCAGTGGTGTACCTGCGTTAGAGGTGGAAACGATAGCCAGTTTGCCATCCGTCCCTTTTACCAGCCAGGTCCAGCCGGAACCGAAGTTCTTAATTGCGGCATCGGTGAATTGCGCTTTGAAGTCTGCGAAGCTGCCAAAGGATGCAGTAATGGCTTCGGCCAGTTTTCCGGTCGGTTCGCCACCAGCGTTTGGTGCCAGACAGTTCCAGTAGAACGTGTGGTTCCATACCTGAGCTGCGTTATTAAATACACCGCCTTCAGAGCTACGTACGATCTCTTCCAGTGACTTGCCTTCAAACGCTGTGCCTTTAATCAGATTGTTCAGATTGGTCACGTAGGTTTGATGGTGTTTGCCATAGTGGTATTCCAGCGTTTCAGCAGAAATGTGCGGTGCCAGAGCATCTTTGGCATACGGTAATGCAGGTAATTCAAACGACATTGCTTCTCTCCTTATTATTTATATTGAGTACACACAATAACCTCATTGTGCGTAAGGATAGGGTAGCAAATTGAAAGGTTATGCAAAAGAAGAACTTACCCTACAGCACACGCTGTAGGGTAAGTTTTTAGCGAATTGTTTTAGGCGTCATTACGCGTCGAGCGCCGACATAGTGGCGCTGCCAGTAATCTTCGCTCAGCGAGGTGATTTGAATTTCCTGACCGCTACGAGGCGACTGGATAAATTTGCCGTTGCCAACGTAGACACCGACGTGATCGGCGGTACCCCGGCCCTGTGTCCGGAAGAAGACCAGATCGCCGTTTTTCAGTTCGCCACGTTCGATAGGTGCTGCGTCCCGCAGGTGGTACATTTCATTGGCGGTGCGCGGAATGCGAAACTTCACCAAATCTTTATACGCGTAATACACGAGACCGCTGCAATCAAAACCGGTCCTTGGTGATGTGCCACCCCAACGGTAAGGTTTACCGATTTGGTTCATCAGGGTGGACATGGCGGTTTTGGTCGCTTTTTGCACTTTAACTTTATGTGTCTCAGCAAGCGTTACAGGGGTTGTCGACTTCACTTTCACACAGCGCGGTTTATGACCTTTACGCGGGGTGCATTTTTCAGTCCAGGTGACGGCGGCGGTTTGCGCTGTGGCTGCTTTGCCCCGACGGTTTGCTGTTTTAGTCGATTTTGCTGGAGTGGTTGTGCGTTTTTTTACTGAGGCGGTTTTACTGCTGGTTTTGCTGGTGGATTTTTTAGCCGTCTTCTGAGTGGTTTTGGTTGTTTTTTGACTGGCTGTTGAGCTTTTCTTTTTATCTACCGTTTTGATGGTGTGCGAAACAGTAGGCGTCGTCCTGGCTTGCTTGGAAGCATGGGCCATGGGCGTAAAAGGCAGTGTGGTAAAAAGTAAAGCACAGAGCGTGATCGAGATTCGGTTTATCCGCGCCACTGAGCAGTCCTCTGGTAAGGCAGGTCTATCGTGCCTGCGTGTGATTTACAAAACTTGATGATTCTAATCTATAGAAACGGGAAACTTAATAGCTTTTTTCGTTTAAAACTATGTTTCGTTACCGACCGCAAAAAAAAACAGCAAATAAAGATAAAACTGGTGAACAGATAATCAAATCCACACCCTTTAAGGGGATAAGTGAGATTGTGAATGCAACTTTTAGCGACAGGGGATAAAATAATAAGGCGTAATGAAAATGTTATTTTCCGTTGCCAGCCTGACCCGCTACAATGTCAGACTACTGCCGTAAAAGAAGTTTAAGGAAGCAAGATAATGAGCACCACTATCGAAAAAATCCAGCGCCAGATCGCTGAAAACCCGATTCTCCTGTACATGAAAGGTTCTCCAAAACTGCCAAGCTGCGGTTTCTCCGCACAGGCCGTGCAGGCGCTGTCAGCCTGTGGTGAACGCTTTGCTTATGTCGATATTCTGCAAAATCCGGATATTCGCGCCGAGTTGCCGAAATACGCAAACTGGCCAACCTTCCCGCAGCTGTGGGTTGATGGTGAACTGGTTGGCGGTTGCGACATTTTAATCGAGATGTACCAGCGCGGTGAGTTGCAGACTCTTATCAAAGAGACTGCGGCGAAGTACAAAACCGAAGAACCAGACGCTGAATAATCAGCAGATATAAAAAACAACATCATCGTTGGTGACTGCCAGGCGGTTGGCCGAACAGATGGTTGTATAAGAATCCGGAAATGTTCATTCGTTTCCGGATTTTTTTGTCTGTAGCTTCCGGCAATATCTGGGGGCTATAAAGAAAAAAACCAGCCAGTTTTTCAACTGACTGGTTTTGTGCCAGCGAAGACGTTGTGTCTTCATAAGAATTTAGGCTTTCAGTACGTCCAGTGCGGCAGTGTAGTCTGGCTCGTTGGTAATTTCGTTGACCAGTTGGCTGAAAATAATGTTGTCATTTTCATCAATAACTACCACGGCACGTGCGGCCAGGCCTTTCAACGGGCCTTCGGAGATTTCAACGCCATAGTTTTTCAGGAATTCAGCATTGCGCAGAGTTGACAGCGTGATAACGTTGCTCAGACCTTCCGCGCCGCAAAAACGAGAGTGGGCAAATGGCAGGTCGGCTGAAATGCACAGCACGACGGTATTGTCGATTTCTGTCGCCAGTTGGTTAAACTTACGTACCGATGCCGCGCAAACGCCGGTATCGATGCTTGGGAAAATATTCAGCACTTTGCGCTTGCCTGCGAACTGGGCCAGCGTAACGTCAGACAGGTCTTTAGCCACAAGAGTAAAAGCCTGAGCTTTGCTACCAGCCTGAGGAATGGAGCCGGCGACTGAAACCGGGTTGCCCTGGAAATGAACGGTTTGTGACATGGTTATCTTCCTGTTTACATATAGTTAACGTCGTGGCTAGTTTATGCCATCAACAGTTAACACGGCAAACGCTATTTGCGGATATCCGCTTCCGGGATTACATAAGGAAAATAAATGAGATCAGTTAAGGTATATGAGGAAGCCTGGCCGCTACACACTCCCTTTGTGATTGCCCGAGGCAGCAGAACAGAAGCACACGTCGTGGTGGTTGAGCTGGAAGAAAATGGCGTAAAAGGCATCGGGGAATGTACGCCTTATCCCCGTTATGGCGAAAATGATGCTTCGGTACTGGCACAAATTATGAGTATTGCCCGGCAACTGGAAAGCGGGCTGACCCGCGAAGATTTACAGAAACTGTTGCCTGCAGGGGCTGCGCGTAATGCGATTGACTGTGCTTTATGGGACTTGAGTGCCCGGCAACAGCGACAAACTCTGGCTGAATTTATTGGCACTGAGCTGGATGCAGTTGTGACGACGGCCCAGACCGTGGTGATCGGTACCCCAGAGCAGATGGCGGCAAGCGCAGCAGCTCTGTGGGAGAATGGCGCGAAATTACTGAAAGTTAAACTGGATGCCCGCCTAATCAGCGAGCGGATGGTCGCTATCCGTGCGGCAGTTCCAGACGCCACGCTGATTGTCGATGCCAACGAATCCTGGCGTGCCGAAGGGCTCGCAGCACGTTGTCAATTGCTGGCAGATTTAGGCGTCGCAATGCTGGAACAGCCGTTACCTGCTCAGGATGATGCCGCTCTGGAGAATTTTATCCATCCGTTGCCCATCTGTGCAGATGAAAGCTGTCACACCCGCAGTAGCCTGAAAGCATTGCACGGGCGTTATGAAATGGTGAACATCAAACTGGACAAAACGGGCGGCCTGACGGAAGCGCTGGCGCTGGCGGCCGAAGCGCGCGAACAGGGATTTGCTCTGATGCTGGGATGCATGCTGTGTACTTCCCGGGCCATTAATGCCGCATTGCCGCTAACACCACAGGTCAGCTTTGCCGATCTGGATGGCCCAACCTGGCTGGCCGATGACGCAGAGCCAGCCCTGCATTTTACGACCGGGCTGCTCCATCTCTAGGATGCCAACGCAGCAGATTCGACATCGCCAGCAGATATTTTTCGCTGGCCTCATCTGAAGAGATAGGCGGAAACTCAGCGGTAATGCAGTGTAAGTTCAGATCGGCGCACCAGCTGCCGAAAGAGCCGGGCGTTTCATAACCTACGCTGGTGACCAGGGGTAATTCAAACGTCTGCGCCAGCCACTCGCCTAATTCGCTGTGTCTGGGATCTTCAATACAGGCCAGCGGATCGTGAAAAGAAACCACCCAGGCGGGATGAATGCGGTGAATAAGCTGACACAGTGCCTGAGTTTCTGGTTCAGACCCCGGATGTTCACCGGTTAACAACACCACATCGCGTTCTTCTGCACTACTGTTCCAGCGATATACTGTTTCTCCCGCTTTCCAGTTTGCCGCCGGAAAATTACGATTGAGATCCACACCATTAGCATTCGCGCGCAATCCAAGCTGGCAACCGTCAGGGTTAACCGCCAGCACAATATGATGGCGGCGCAGCGAAGGGTTAAGCGTACGCAACGCGCAGGAAAGGGTAACCACTGAAGAGTTTTCATCACCGTGAGTTCCCGCCAGAATCAGACCACTCTCGCGATCGGCCGCGGGGGCGGGAAACCAGATTAACGGTGCGCCCAGCAGTGAACGTCCGTAATGTTCGGTTCCCGGTGGAAATGCGCCGCGCTCGGCACGAGGACGGGTAACGGTCATAGTCTTCTCTGAAAGCATGAATTGTTACTCGCAGTGTTGTGCAAAATGTCTGGATAATCAAATCGTTTTCACACACTTATCTTTTCAGGTGTAATATCACTTTCTTGTCGGAAGTTAATTGCATTTCCTGCTGGCGATACAAATAATTACACATTCACTTAATGGCCGGATCTGAGGGTATTTTATGAGGCATTCTGTTTCAGTAACCTGTTGTGCGCTGTTGGTTAGCAGCATTTCTTTATCGCATGCTGCGGATGTTCCCAGCGGAACGGTACTGGCAGAAAAACAAGAACTGGTGCGTCATATAAAGGATGAGCCTGCGTCGCTGGATCCGGCGAAAGCTGTAGGACTGCCTGAAATTCAGGTTATCCGCGATTTATTTGAAGGGTTGGTCAACCAGAATGATAAAGGTGAAATCATTCCCGGTGTAGCCACGCAGTGGAAGAGTAACGATAACCGCATCTGGACATTTACGCTACGCGATAACGCGAAATGGGCCGATGGTACGCCGGTAACGGCACAGGATTTTGTCTATAGCTGGCAGCGACTGGTTGATCCAAAAACACTTTCCCCGTTTGCATGGTTTGCAGCTTTGGCTGGTATCAATAATGCACAGACGATTATCGACGGCAAAGCCACACCCGATAAACTGGGAGTTAGCGCGGTAGATGCCAGGACATTAAAAGTTCAACTGGATAAACCACTGCCCTGGTTTGCCAATCTGACGGCGAACTTTGCGTTTTACCCGGTACAAAAAGCCAATGTTGAAAGCGGTAAAGAGTGGACAAAACCGGGTAATTTGATCGGCAACGGGGCCTATGTATTGCAGGATCGTGTCGTTAACGAAAAACTGGTGGTTGTGCCGAATACACACTATTGGGACAACGCCAAAACCGTATTGCAAAAAGTGACGTTCCTGCCAATTAATCAGGAATCTGCGGCAACAAAGCGTTATCTCGCCGGTGATATTGATATTACGGAATCCTTTCCGAAAAACATGTATCAGAAACTGTTGAAGGATATTCCGGGACAGGTTTACACCCCACCTCAGCTCGGTACTTATTATTATGCGTTTAATACGCAGAAAGGGCCGACGGCAGATTCGCGTGTGCGCCTGGCGCTCAGTATGACTATCGATCGCCGTCTGATGGCGGAAAAAGTCTTGGGTACCGGGGAAAAACCAGCCTGGCATTTCACGCCGGATGTCACTGCAGGTTTTGTACCTGAGCCTTCTCCATTTGAGCAAATGAGTCAGGAAGAGCTGAATGCTCAGGCGAAAACGTTGTTACGTGCAGCGGGCTATGGGCCGCAGAAACCGCTTAAACTGACGCTGCTGTACAATACTTCGGAAAACCATCAGAAGATCGCCATCGCCGTTGCTTCTATGTGGAAGAAAAATCTCGGTGTTGATGTGAAGTTGCAAAACCAGGAATGGAAAACCTATATCGACAGCCGTAATACCGGTAATTTCGATGTGATCCGCGCCTCCTGGGTAGGTGATTACAATGAACCATCAACGTTCCTGTCGTTATTAACATCGACTCATTCCGGGAATATTTCCCGGTTTAATAATCCTGCATACGATAAAGTGTTGACCCAGGCCACGATGGAAAACACGGAAAAAGCACGTAATGCGGATTATAACGCCGCAGAAAAAATCCTGATGGAGCAGGCTCCCATTGCGCCTATTTATCAGTACACCAACGGGCGTTTAATTAAACCATGGTTGAAAGGGTATCCCATTACCAACCCTGAAGATGTGGCCTATAGCCGTACAATGTATATTGTGAAGCACTAGTTGAATACATGCTCCTGATAGCCTTCGTTAACCTCATCTAAAACCAGAGCTGGCGCGGATTACAGCGCCAGCACCTCTCGTGAACCTTTGTTAACCGCATCAGGAAACCTCATTTTTTTGACGGTATAAATGACGTATTAAACGAATTACCGTTACGGTAAAACCCAGTTTTTACCGTCATAACCTATCACCCATGACGGTATTTATTAATACTGGATACCGTCAATGCTTACCGATACAAAGCTCAAAAACCTGAAACCTAAAGAAAAAATATACAAGCAATCAGACCGTGATGGCCTCAGGCATTTGACGTGCTTGTTGCGTTAAATGGGTTGTATTCCAGGGCTGATTTTATTCATCAAACCCTGCCGCGGACTATTTATTGGAGCAATAGAGTTGTACTACGCGAATATTTCCGCAATGGCTGGGCGAAGCTCGAGATAATCTGTGCAATAGTGGAATCAGGGCAGCGGCACTGAGGCTGACTAGCTATATATTTTTCGGAATCACCTTAATTTCATCATACAAACTTCATGCTAACTGCATGTTAAAATATTCTCAATAATTTCATGCGGTTGCCCTACAGTAATGGCCGGGTTGAATAATAATTAAATTTGTTTCCAATATGTTTCATGTAATTGTGATGTGTTTAATCCCATTGGAATAGTGTTTATCAATAGTAATGGTGAAGTGAGGAAAAATTGAACAGCAAAAAAAAATTAATTGCCCTGGTTGTTTCTGGTGCTGTATTTGGCCCTGCAACCACACAAGCCCAAATGATTATTAATGATAATATATCTGTTAAGGATACATGGGGAGTCTTTAATCCCGGTGGTGCCGGTTTGTATTTAATTGATAATACAACCATTAATGTTGAAGTTACAGGAAATGGTTCGCAGGCCCATGGGATATTAGTGAATGCTTCCCCTACAGAGAGCACCGGTGATACCAAAACAATAGTTAAAAACAGCACTATAACTTCCCAAGGAAATGGGGCTTATCTTGTTGGTGGTTATACCCAATTTGATAACTCTAAAATCATCTCTTCTGGCAATTATGGTATTGTCACAAAAGGTGGAATTGTTCAACTTGAAAATGGTAGTTCTATTAATACTAAAAATAACACTATCGGCCTCTATCTGACTAAGGGTTATGATGGTACCTATGCCGATAATGAGGTTACACTAAACAATTCATCTATCGCGACCGAAAATGGCCCCGCAATAGCGGTAGGTGCTGACGCTACTGCACATATACATGTATATAATTCTAAAGTTGACAGCGGTAATGATATATTACTCACTACCAGTGATAATTCTGTTGTTGATATGGACTTTAATGGAAGCGTAGCTACAGGTAATATAACCGCAGCAGGAAATGCAGCGATTGATGTTTTATTGTTCAATAAATCATATATTTATGGTTCAATGAATAATGTTAACAGCCTTAACATTGATTCGTCTTCAGAGTGGAAAGTCTTCGGGGACTCAGATTTAAACACCTTGATAAATTCCGGCGCAGTTAATCTTTCAAACGCAAGTACTGTCGGTACAATACTAACCATTAACAATAATTACAAAGGTGATGGCGGCGTAATCATTTTTAACTCAAAACTATCTGATGATAGCTCGCTTACCGATAAACTGGTGATTAATGGTGATAGTGAGGGGGATACTAATGTTATTGTTAACAACCTTGGTGGTACCGGCTCCCAGACACTAAATGGAATTGAAATAATAACGGTCAAAGGAAACTCAAATGGTGTTTTCACGCAATATGGACGTATTGTTGCAGGAGCCTATGACTATAATTTAATAAAAAACGGTAATGACTGGTATTTAGTCAGCACTATCCCACCGGTTGATCCCGTAGAGCCGCCGGTGGACCCTGTCGACCCTCCCGTTGATCCTGTAACACCGCCGGTTGACCCCTCTGATGAAACACATGTTAACCGCCCTGAAGCAGGTAGCTATCTTGCAAACATTGCGGCTGCGAACACGTTATTCAACACCCGTCTGCACGACCGTCTGGGGGAAACGCAGTACGTTGATGCTCTGACCGGTGAGAAGAAAGTTACCAGTCTGTGGCTACGCCAGGTCGGTAGCCATAATAACTGGCGTGATGGCAGTGGTCAGTTGAAAACACAGAGCAACAGTTATGTCGCACAGTTGGGTGGCGATGTTGCGCAGTGGTCAACCGATGGCCTGAACAGAGGCCACCTGGGTCTGATGGCGGGTTACGGTAATAACCACAGTTCTACCCGCTCTTCCGTCACGGGTTATGATTCAAAAGGTTCCATAAACGGTTACAGCGTTGGCGCTTACGGCACCTGGTTCGCCAGCGATGCGGATAAAGCAGGGTTGTATGTGGACAGCTGGCTCCAGTACAGCTGGTTCAACAACCAGGTTAACGGGCAGCAACTGGCCAGCGAATCCTACAAGTCTAAAGGCTTTACGGCCTCGCTGGAGACGGGTTACACCCAGAAACTGGGCGAGTTTGCTGGCAGCAAAGGGACGCTTAATGAATGGTTTATCCAGCCACAAGCCCAGGCCACCTGGATGGGCGTGAAAGCAGACAACCATCGTGAAACCAATGGAACCCGCGTTAGCAGCGGTGGCGACGGTAACGTACAAACCCGCCTGGGCCTTCGTACGTACCTGAAGAGCCATCATGCGATGGATGACAACAAAGACCGTACTTTCGAGCCGTTCATTGAAGCCAACTGGTTGCATAATACGCGCAGTTATAACGTGAACATGGATAATGTCCACATCAGCCAGGCTGGCGCCCGCAACATTGGTGAAGTCAAAGTGGGTGTTGAAGGACAGATTAACCCTCGGGTCAATCTGTGGGGCAATGTCGGCGCCCAGATGGGGGATAAAGGATACAGTGACACCAATGCCATGGTGGGTATTAAGTATAACTTTTAATGC
>NZ_JAOWGO010000026.1:0-67746 GCF_030333105.1 Citrobacter sp. Cm038
GCATTAAAAGTTATACTTAATACCCACCATGGCATTGGTGTCACTGTATCCTTTATCCCCCATCTGGGCGCCGACATTGCCCCACAGATTGACCCGAGGGTTAATCTGTCCTTCAACACCCACTTTGACTTCACCAATGTTGCGGGCGCCAGCCTGGCTGATGTGGACATTATCCATGTTCACGTTATAACTGCGCGTATTATGCAACCAGTTGGCTTCAATGAACGGCTCGAAAGTACGGTCTTTGTTGTCATCCATCGCATGATGGCTCTTCAGGTACGTACGAAGGCCCAGGCGGGTTTGTACGTTACCGTCGCCACCGCTGCTAACGCGGGTTCCATTGGTTTCACGATGGTTGTCTGCTTTCACGCCCATCCAGGTGGCCTGGGCTTGTGGCTGGATAAACCATTCATTAAGCGTCCCTTTGCTGCCAGCAAACTCGCCCAGTTTCTGGGTGTAACCCGTCTCCAGCGAGGCCGTAAAGCCTTTAGACTTGTAGGATTCGCTGGCCAGTTGCTGCCCGTTAACCTGGTTGTTGAACCAGCTGTACTGGAGCCAGCTGTCCACATACAACCCTGCTTTATCCGCATCGCTGGCGAACCAGGTGCCGTAAGCGCCAACGCTGTAACCGTTTATGGAACCTTTTGAATCATAACCCGTGACGGAAGAGCGGGTAGAACTGTGGTTATTACCGTAACCCGCCATCAGACCCAGGTGGCCTCTGTTCAGGCCATCGGTTGACCACTGCGCAACATCGCCACCCAACTGTGCGACATAACTGTTGCTCTGTGTTTTCAACTGACCACTGCCATCACGCCAGTTATTATGGCTACCGACCTGGCGTAGCCACAGACTGGTAACTTTCTTCTCACCGGTCAGAGCATCAACGTACTGCGTTTCCCCCAGACGGTCGTGCAGACGGGTGTTGAATAACGTGTTCGCAGCCGCAATGTTTGCAAGATAGCTACCTGCTTCAGGGCGGTTAACATGTGTTTCATCAGAGGGGTCAACCGGCGGTGTTACAGGATCAACGGGAGGGTCAACAGGGTCCACCGGCGGCTCTACGGGATCGATAGGTGGATCCACGGGGTCAACGGGAGGATCAACAGGGTCAACCGGTGGCATTGTGTTGGTTAAATACCAGTTGCTGCTATTGTCGCCGGTACCGCGGACCAGTGAATAGTCATAAGCCCCGGCCACAATACGGCCCTTCTGGGTAAAGATACCGTCAGATTTACCGCCTACGCTGATAATCTCGATGCCATTTAGCGTGTAGTCACCATTACCCCCGGCATTGGTGACGCTAACATCGGTATTACCCGAGGTATTGCCAGTAACCACTAACTTATCAGTTACTGAACTGTCATTGCCCAGCACGGTATTAAGCAGCAGGTGCCCGCCATTTCCCGTGTAGTTGCCATTCACAGTCAGCGTGGTGCCTGCCACCGGTTTATATGCAGCGTCACGGTAACCTATCGTCACCGTGCCGCTGTTGTTCATGGAGCCGGTATGATAGTCGGTGACAGCTGCATTAACGCCATCCTGGCCGAGTGTGATCCAACCACGGTTATCAACATCGCCGCTGCCCAGGCCATCAGCAGATAACAACGTAATATTCCCGGAGTCATTGGTGGTGTTGGCGGTCATTCCCGCGCCACTACCGCTAATAATCACGCGGGCACCTTTAGTCAGTATCAGTTGCCCATCACCCGTCAAATCACCAGCAATGGTTCTGCCCCCCCAACCGTCTGTCATGGTCAGGGTGCCCTGGTTAAAGTCCAGTACACTGCCAGCTTCTGTCACTATGTTTCGCAAGGACTGAGCATGGCCGTTCATGTCGAACTTGCTGCCGCTGTGAACGGTCAGCAAGTGAGTATCCCCCAGTACATTATCGTTGCCCATTTTCAGGGTACCGGCGACCACATCAGTATTACCTGTGTAGCTGTTAGCATTGTTAGATAAGCTCACGTCGGTGTCGGTGTCGATACGCAAATCCCCGGTACCGGTGATTTTAGCACTGAGATCGGCGGCGTTGTCGGTGTTGCCTTCCGCATTCAGCGTCAGCGAATTGTCGCCCCTATTCACCAGTTCAAGCTCGACTAAGCCATAGTTAACATACAAGCCATCGCTATTATCGCCACTGGTCAGACGGTAATCGTAGGTAGCTTCAGCCGCGATATATCCGTTTCTTACAACAGTTGTGGTCACCTTATTTGAGATGACTTTACCGTCCTGGTCGATAAGGGTGAGATTGCCGCCATTCCCGGTGACCTTCCCGTTAGCGCCGATCAGCTCAACCATTGTCCCTGTATTATCCTGCTGAAGCAGCGGTGCAACGGAGTTTGGCGTTTGCGGCTGGTTATCAAAGAATCCATCGTTGGTGATTTTGACCGTCCCACTACCGGTCAAATCGAGTTCATTATTGGTCTCAATAACACGATCGCTGGTGGTAGTACCCGGCGAAACATCGCCAAATACCAGAGTACCGCCTTCAAAAACTAGCCCGCCAATATTTTGTGTTCCGGTACCAACGGTGGTGATATTCCCACTTCCGATATGCAGCGTCGCATTGGTGAGCGCGGTGGTATTGGTACTTTCCAGGGCGAAGTGGTCGTTTTTGAGAGTCACATCCCCGGCAAATTGATCGCCCGCCGCTGCGGTAAAGTTGAAATTTCCATTGTTGTTGTCGGCGATAAGAGCACCATCACCAACCAGTTTGTTATCAAAATCAAATTTGCCTGTGGTTTGCGCGATCAGGGTGGCGCCGTTCGTAATATTGATTTCATCCGTACCGAAATCGTCGTGAGTTGACGATGCGTTTTTATCCGTCGTCACCGTACCGGTGATATTCCCGTTACTCCCCGCGTAGGGCTGGTTCGCACCCACGATGCGCGCTTTACCGGAAACGATAGCGTGCTCATCGCCTGAAAGTGAATTTGAGAAAGACGAACCGTCGGTATAGACAATACCACTTACGTCATGGGCGCTTACCCCGCCAGCAATAATCAGTAACGCCGGGGCAATAATTAATGTACTTTTAATTCCGTTATAACTGGTTCCTTTAGAGAAAGAGCTTTTTACCTTCCCTTTTCCTAATTCTGAAACAACAGTCCACGCCATAAGTGAATGGTTCCAGACGATATTATAAATAGTATTCATAAATTTCAGCCATACCCTTCAGGTAGTTAAGATTTTGGTATGAGATTTTTCCCAAACCTATATAAGGTCAAGCTCCGTAGATGATATCGCCTGCATATGTGCTTAGTTGCATAATGAAAAAGGTAGCGCAGCCACCTTATAGGTAATACTTTCATTTTTTACATTTACAGGAAGGGATACCTTCATAGGTCAGAATTAGAAGTGAATCAGTTAAGCATGCTCATTCCTGCATAGACAGCGGCACATGTTCAGAATGAATAGATTTTTAATCTCCCCCCGCAATAATAACCAAGGGGTAGTAACTCAGGACTCTGATATATTTCACACAGAACATTTTTAAATGAAAGTCATTAAACTACAGATAACACTTTCACAACATACAAATGAATATCCTTACATTCTAATTCACGAAAAGTTAGCTAAACACAGGCACAAGTGCAGATTATGGCAAGCCATTTCTTGATTTATCGAATAATAACGCCGCTCCATAATTATTCAAAGTTTAATCGGGATGATAATGACAATTTAGGATCTTTCCATGCAAATGAAGCTTGACTCCTAAAATCACCATTAGCGCGTGGCGTTTTACAAATTAATAATATCCTACCTCTTGCACGCCAATTCAGACAGCGTTTTAACGGGCTATCAGTAATCAATACTTTTGAATCAATAGAATCAAACTATTAATAACTTTCGGATATTCAGCACAGCCAACCTTCAAATGAAACATTTAGTATTACTTTAGTTTTGATATTTGTTTTTTACATTAAAATCAAATAGATATCACAGTATGATTTGTGACACATTAATTTGTTCAAATTGCAATCAACACAATATAACCAATTAAAAATCATAAGGTTATGCAACACTGCTTTTGAAATTAAAACTATTCAATCGTTGTTTTTATGATATTAATTTGCATTATGTGTTTTTTTTGTTTTTTATATGCAGCGAAATTAACGAGAAGCGTGTCATTGTTACGCCCTGCTCAACACTTATTGTTTCATTAGTTATTGTTTGGTAGCAAACCATTTGCAAGAGATATGTGGTGAACTACTTAGCTCTTAAGGAACTCACAAAGTGATACTGTAATTTGGGGGGACTTAGGTAATTTACGACTGTGAGTGCTGTTATGCGCATCATTACTGAAAATTTATATCTTCATATAGGACTATCTTCGTTAGTTAAGAATGCATTCGATGAGAGCAAAACCAAGAGGCTTGTCTTTATAGATATCACATATCTGTCAGAGCTATCGGCTGCTGATTTTGACGGGTTTATTGTTTATATTACACCCAAAAAATATAACATTGGATGGAAGGAGTTGTTTTCAACTGAGGTTAAACAGGGAGAAACCATAGATATGACAATGTCAGTGAAAGACATCAGGAAAAAGATTAATGCCTTAACTTGTGGCAGTAATGATGTTATTAACAGCGTTCAACATCGATATAGGTTATCAGAAAAGGAAGTCGCCACCATTCATGCTCTTGCCTGCGGCATCACTCCCGACACCTGCAGTCTACTTACTGGCAATAGCATTAAAACCATTAGCTCCCATAAAAGGAGTGCAATGACAAAGCTTGGGCTAAAAACCCAACAGGATCTTATTAACACCTTAAATTTATTAATCAAATATATGAAAATCATCCATACGATTGAATAGCCAGACTTATCAGCACCAGGCAACGAACCTCAAATCCGCCCTGTTTATGCCTTCCCGGTCCTTTATCGCCTGATTTGTGCGGCAAACTCTGATGACCATGTTTTCCTGATGGTCAATTTTGGCTGTTTTATATTCAGTCCCCGCAAGGGACTGAGTAATAAACTGGATGATGCGGCTCGTCAGTACGAATAACGACCGCTCTGTGAATCAGGTGAAGCTTTTGGGAACGAAATCCAGGACAAAACCGGGTTTTACACCCGGTTCTTCACTCTATTTGAACAAGCCTTACGCGCTTAACCCACGATGGGCCAGCATAGGCTCCATACGCGGATCACGACCACACCACTGACGATAAAGTTCAGCGAGATCAGAACTGTTACCACGCGATAAAATCGCCTCACGGAATTTTTGCCCATTCTCGCGGTTTAATCCCCCTTGCTCAACAAACCACTGATAACCATCGTCAGCCAGCATTTGCGTCCACAGATAGGCGTAATAGCCTGCGGCATAACCACCGCCGAAGATATGGGCAAAATAACTGCTGCGATAGCGTGGCGGAACAGCCTCGAGGTTTAACGCCTCCTCTTCCAGCGCCTGTTGCTCAAACTCGTCTACTGATGAAAATGATTCGTTCCCGTCCAGACTGTGCCAGTGCATATCCAACAACGCTGCACTCAGCAGCTCAGTCATATCGTAACCCTTGTTAAACAGGCTGGCTCGTCGCATCTTGTCCTGCAACGTCTGGGGCATAGTTTCCCCCGTTTCAACATGGCGAGCAAAACGGGCAAAAACCTGCGGATGACTCGCCCAGTGCTCATTAATCTGCGATGGAAACTCAACGAAATCGCGTGGAGTATTGGTTCCTGACAGCGTTGCATATCGTTGTGTAGCGAACAATCCATGCAGGGTATGCCCAAACTCATGAAACAGTGTGATGACATCATCCCACAACAGCAACGCCGGCTGACCGTTCGCGGGTTTCTGATAGTTGCACACGTTGTAAATCACGGGTCTGGTTTCGTTAAGCACCGATTGCTCAACAAAATTCCCCATCCAGGCACCACCGCTTTTCGTTTCCCGTGCAAAGAAATCACCATAGAACAGTGCCAACCCCACACCGTCGTGATCGAAAATTTCCCACACTCGCACATCAGGGTGATAAACAGGAATGTCAAAACGCTCAATAAATTTAATGCCAAAGAGCTGATTTGCCGTCCAGAACACACCGTCACTGAGCACTGTCTCTAAAGCAAAATAGGGCTTGAGTTGAGCCTCATTAAGCGCATATTTTTCACGGCGTACCTGTTCGGCATAAAAGGCCCAGTCCCAGGCCTGGGCACTAAATCCAGCCTGTTCTTGATTAATCGCTTTCTGAATTTCGTTTTGTTCAGCTAACGCTCGCTGACGCGCTGCCGGAACGATAGCCCGCATAAAAGAAAGCGCCGCCTCCGGAGTTTTTGCCATCTGATCCGCAATTTTCCACGCAGCATAATTCGCGAAGCCGAGTAATCTGGCTTGCTGGGCACGGATTTCCACCAGCCGACGAATAATTGCGCGGGTATCATTTGCATCGTTTTTTTCAGCTCGAGTCCAGCCGTTGGTAAACAGATTTTCGCGAGTCTGACGATCGCGTAACACAGCAAGCGCAGGTTGTTGGGTGGTATTCAGTAATGGAATAACCCAGTGGGCAGTTAGCCCCCTCTCCTTTGCTGCCTGAGCGGCAATAGCCAGCTCATCCGCGCTTAAGCCATCCAGCAGTCGGACATCATCTACCACCAGACCGCCTGATTTATTCGCCGCGAGCAATCGCTGATTAAACTGGCTGGTTAAGGTGGCCGATTCTGTATTGAGTGCTTTCAGGCGAGTTTTATCGGCCTCATTAAGCTGCGCGCCTGCCAGAACAAAACGCTGGTGAACCACTTCCAACAAACGTAATGATTCGCTGTCCAGCTTCAGTGATCCACGCTGTTGCCAGACGGCATCTACACGCGCAAAAAGTGCGCTATCGAGATAAATATCATTCGCCAGCGCTGCAAGCTCGGCGGAAAATTCCTCATCAAGCCGCTGTAGTTCATCGTTCGTGTGCGCCGCGGTCATCGCAAAGAAAACACTGGTAACACGCGTTAACAATGCCCCGCTTTGTTCAAGCGCCAGCAGCGTATTCGCAAAATCAGGAACCTGTGGGTTTTGCGCAATTGCAGCGATTTCAGCTCGTTTTTGCCGCACACCTTCATCAAAAGCGGGACGATAATGACACTCTTTAATTTGATCAAATTGTGGGGCCTGATAAGGCAAGGTGCTGCATTGCAAAAAAGGGTTCGTTAACAACATCTTTCACTCCTGAAAACGATTTGTTTATTAGAGTATGCCTCGCGGGAATCGACCGCAATCTCGTTAAGCAGCAATAGCCCTGAACAGAAATGACGTGCTATGGTAATAGCACATAAAAAGCGTTGAGGAACAGTGAGATGATCGTTTTAGTAACCGGAGCAACCGCAGGTTTTGGTGAGTGCATTACGCGTCGTTTTATTGAGAATGGGCATAAAGTTATTGCCACCGGACGCCGTCAGGAGCGCCTGCAGGAGCTGAAAGATGAGTTGGGCGACAACATCTACACCGCACAACTTGATGTCCGTAATCGCGCGGCTATTGAAGAGATGCTGGCATCCCTCCCTGCACAATGGCGCAACATTGACATTCTGGTCAACAATGCGGGCCTGGCGTTGGGTCTCGAACCTGCCCATAAGGCCAACGTCGATGACTGGGAAACGATGATAGATACCAACAACAAAGGTCTGATTTATATGACCCGAGCCGTCCTGCCGGGCATGGTCGAACGCAATCGCGGTCATATTATCAATATCGGCTCTACCGCCGGTAGCTGGCCGTATGCTGGTGGTAACGTTTATGGCGCGACAAAGGCATTTGTTCGCCAGTTCAGTCTGAATTTACGTACGGACTTACATGGAACAGCGGTGCGCGTTACCGATATTGAGCCGGGCCTGGTTGGAGGGACGGAGTTCTCTAATGTGCGTTTCAAAGGTGATGATGATAAAGCCGGAAAAACCTACGAAAACACCACAGCACTGACACCGGAAGATGTTACCGAGGCAGTTTGGTGGGTTGCTTCGTTACCTGCCCATGTCAACATTAACACCCTTGAAATGATGCCAGTCACACAGTCTTTTGCAGGTCTTAGCGTCCATCGGCGTTAATTTTTATACCCGGCCTCGTGCCGGGTATAGATAGCATCAAATAAGTGATAAAGTAGACAGGTTAACTCTCTAAAAAGTAAGAATGAATGACCGTAGAAACGCAGCTCAACCCTACACAGCCAGTAAATCAGCAGATTTACCGTATTCTTCGTCGCGACATCGTGCATTGCCTGATTGCACCTGGCACACCGCTTTCTGAGAAAGAGGTTTCCGTACGCTTTAATGTGTCACGCCAACCCGTTCGCGAAGCATTCATTAAACTGGCGGAGAACGGTCTGATTCAGATCCGTCCGCAGCGCGGCAGTTACGTTAATAAAATCTCAATGACCCAAGTACGCAATGGCAGTTTTATCCGCCAGGCCATTGAGTGTGCTGTGGCGCGTCGGGCTGCATCAATGATCACTGAAAGCCAGTGCTACCAACTGGAGCAAAATCTTCATCAGCAACGCATTGCCATTGAGCGCAAGCAACTTGATGACTTTTTTGAGCTTGATGATAACTTCCATCAACTTCTTACCGAGATTGCCGACTGTCAGTTAGCGTGGGACACCATTGAAAACCTGAAAGCAACCGTTGACCGGGTGCGCTATATGAGTTTTGACCATGTTTCACCACCAGAAATGTTGTTGCGCCAGCATATGAATATTTTTTCTGCGCTACAAAAACACGATGGCGATGCAGTAGAACGCGCCATGACGTTGCATTTGCAAGAGATCAGCGAATCCGTGCAACAAATCCGCCAGGAAAATAGCGACTGGTTCAGCGAAGAATAACCCTTGTCTCACCTCGTACAGAGGTGAGCTTCCCCGTACTTTATCCCTGTCTGCATATCCACATAAAAAAAGCTGTGATTTTGATCGAAAACAAAAAAAATCCTTAACGATAAGCGTATTTATATTGCGCCCGTTACGTGGGAGTAAAAGCCCACGGGCTTTAACGGTAAGTTGGAAAGGAGAAAACACCATGAAAACATACGATCGTAACCGTAACGCAATTACTACTGGCAGCCGTGTCATGATTAGCGACACCGGAATCACTGGTCGAATCAAAACAATTGACACCGATGGTCTGACCGCTGAACAAATTCGTCGCGGTAAAACAGTGGAAATTGAAGGTTGTGAAGGCAAATATGCCCCCCTCGAACTGATTCGTCTGGGAATGAACTAATTGGTGTGAATGCCAGAAAATAACGCGCCATCTGGCTGTAGTAAAAGCCGGATGGCGACATATAAGTTTTACTGTGTTACTTCAATTTCGCGGCATACTTCGCAACCGTTGCCTTCGCTCCATCAGCCAGCAAAGCAAGATACGCTTCTGTGACTTTGGTTTTGAACCGTTCAACCTGAGGCAGTTCGCGGCCAAAAATCGCATCGATAGCCAGTAAAGCCTGCACACGATCTTCACCTTCATTACTGTTCTGCACCACATTCTGGATAATCGGTAATAGCGGATCGTTAACGTCAATCGCTTGTCCCTGTTCATCAACACCGCCGACATAGCGCATCCAGCCCGCTACGCCCAGTGCCAGCAGATCGAAACGACTGTCGTGCACAAGATGCCAACGGACGGAATCGAGCATACGCTGAGGCAGTTTTTGGCTACCGTCCATCGCAATTTGCCAGGTGCGGTGACGCAATGCCGGGTTACTGTAACGGGCGATCAGCCGATCGGCATATCCTTGTAAATCCACGCCCTGCACTTTCAGTGTCGGTGCCTGTTCCTGCAACATTAGCTCACGCGCTGCCCGGAGGTAATTTTCATCTTCCATACAGTCATTGATATGCTGATAACCAGCCAGATACCCCAGATATGCGAGGAATGAATGGCTGCCGTTCAACATACGCAGTTTCATCTCTTCATAAGGAAGCACACTGCTGACCAGTTCAGCACCCGCTTTTTCCCATTCCGGGCGTCCGGCGACAAAGCTATCTTCTATAACCCATTGACGGAACGGCTCACAGGCTACGCCAGCCGGATCTCGCACACCAGTAAGTTGTTCAATTTTATCAAGCGTGTCGGCCGTCACCGCCGGTACAATACGGTCAACCATGGTCGAAGGGAAAGTGACGTTTTCAACAATCCATTTCTCCAGCTCGACATCAATTGCATGAGCATAACAAGTGACAACGTCACGAATAACTTGACCGTTTTCTGGCATGTTATCGCAAGACATCACAGTAAACGCTGGTAAGCCTGCGGCTTTACGGCGTGCCAGTGCCTCAATGATAACCCCCACTGCTGTTTTGGGCTGATGAGGATTGTTCAGATCGGCGACAATCATTGGGTGATCCAGCATTAACTGTCCGGTCGCTGGAGCGTGGAAATAGCCTTTTTCGGTGATGGTCAGGGAGACGATAGCGATTTGCGGTTCACACATGGCTGCCAGTACTGTTTCTAAACCATCCAATTCCACATGAAGTGCTTTTTTCACAACGCCAACTACACGAGCAGTCCATGCATTGGCAGACATTTCCGCGACGGTATAGAGATTATCTTGTTGCTTAAGATCGGCGATTTGCTGTTCGCCACCAATCAGGTTCACCTCATAATAACCCCAGTCGCTGCTGTGCTCAGCGGCCAGGATATCAGCGTAAACACCCTGATGCGCGCGGTGAAATGCGCCAAAGCCTAAATGCACTATCCGAGGTACCAACTTATTACGATCATAGACAGGGAGCGTGGCCTTTGCTGATAACAAATTATTTCCCATGACAATTCCTTTAATTTAAATATGGCAAGCTGACTGTTTTGTTTTATGAAAGATTATTTAACAGTAAAAAACCCTTCTCCAGTTAGAGAAGGGTTTCAGAATTTACACGCTTCTTGAAGGTTGTACTGCACTTACAGTGCGCGGTTGCTCTTCCGCAGCATCTTCCAGCGCACTTAAATCTCGGTCTTTCACTTCTGGCATTTTAAGCGCAGAGATTAAACCGATAACAGAGTAAGACATAATCATCACCGCAATCGGATACCAGGATTGAGTCATGGTACAGAAAATACCGGCCAGGATAGGACCAAAACCAGAAGCGATAAGACCGCCAATTTCTTTGGAAATTGCCATCCTGGTAAAACGATCTTTGCAACCGAACATCTCTGCCATGGTAATGTTTTCCAGAGCAAATAATCCCAGTACCGCACAGTTATGAATTACAATCAGGGCAATCATAATAGTGCTCGGGGCATAGGTTTTATCCACGATGATAGACAACATTGGCCATGCCAGCACAATGGCTGAAGTATTCATAATGATATAGGGAACACGACGACCAATTTTATCGGATAACCAACCGAGGAAAGGAATCGTCATAAAACCGATAATGGAACTGATCATCAATGCATCGGTTGGAATTGCTTTATTGAACAGCAGAGTTTGGACTAAATAACCGGCAAGGAAGGTTTGAATCAGACCTGAGTTTCCTGCCTGTCCAAAACGCAGACCCGTTGCCAGCCAGAAAGATTTACTCTGGAACATGCTGCCGGAAGAAACCGCTACTGGTGCGGATTGCTTGCTGTCATTCACCTTCTCAAAGACAGGGCTTTCTTTCAGGTTCAGACGCAACCAGATAGCGAAGACCATTACCACCACACTCGCCAGGAATGGAATACGCCATCCCCACGCCAGCAGTTGTTCTTTGTCGAGAATAAAGAACATAAAGGCCCAGATTGCTGTTGCACTTAAGGTCCCACAGTTCGTTCCCATCGCCACGAACGAGGAGATAATGCCGCGTTTACCTTTCGGCGCATATTCCGCCAGCATCGTACCCGCACCAGAAATTTCCGCGCCAGCACCCAGCCCCTGAATAATACGCAGAGTGACCAGTAAGATTGGAGCAAAAACACCAATCTGTGCATAGGTTGGCAACACACCAATTAAGGTGGTACAGATCCCCATCATGGTGATTGTAATAAAGAGTACTTTTTTACGCCCTATTCTGTCACCCATTTTCCCGAAGAAAAATGCGCCGACAATACGTGCGACATAGCCAGCACCGTAGGTTCCCATTGCCAGAATCAATGCCATCGCAGTTGATGATTCAGGAAAAAATATTTCATGAAACACCAATGCTGCACCAAGCGAATACAACTGAAAATCCATAAACTCAAGAGCAGTCCCTAGCCAGCCGGATATCGCGGCTTTCACTAAATCCTTTGTGCTTCTTTCATGTTTTTCTATTGTCATAATTGTTATCTCTGAAAAAGAGGTAAGATGCGTACTACTTACTCGCCGTTATTTATATTATTCAGAAAAAGTGAGTAAAACTTTGCAGCAGTGTTTCTGATCCTGTTCAAATAAACTAATAGCATCAGCAACATGCTGGTAATCAAATGTATGGGTAATTAATTTATCAGGATTAATTAACCCTGTACTTAACCAGTCAATAACCACTGGGAATTTATTCGCATTTAACCGGGAAGAGAATATAGAGAGCTCCTTACCGGTGATTCCTTGCTGAATGACTTCAGACGGCTCGCTGGAAAAGCCCATTAACACAATCCGTGCCGCCGGAGAAGCCAGCGTAACCGCTTCTTTCAAAATTGAAGGATGACAAGCCGCATCGATAATTAATGTAGGTTTGATGCCTTTTTCCGCAAAAATCTCGCCAAGTGGTGTCTGACTGTTATTAATCGCCCAGTTCGCTCCGCTCTCTTTAGCTTTTTCCAGACGTTCATCAATGCGATCAGCAACAATCACGTTTTTGACGTTATAGACCCCTTTTAATACCTGAACGATGGTCAGGCCAATCGGGCCTGCGCCATACACCAGTACGATGTCGTCTTCGGTTGGTTTACCATGTCCGGTAACGTTCGCAGCAATAGTAAAAGGTTCGATCATTACTGCAAATTTATCTGCAACTCCATCGGGGATCTTCCAGGCATTTTTCGCCGGAACAACGGCATATTCACTGAAACCGCCATCAGCATGGACGCCGAGTACTGCTAACGTTGTGCAAACATTCGGCTTACCAATAGAGCACGGATAGCAATGTCCACAGCTCACTACCGGGTCTACCGCAACACGCTCACCGACCCTGGCGCTGTCCACTCCTTCGCCAACTGCATCAATCACGCCAAAAAACTCGTGACCAATAACACGCGGATATTTCGCAAAAGGATTATGTCCACGATATATATGGCTATCCGATCCACAAATCCCTGCAAGTTTCACTTTTACCCGCACTTCACCCGCTGCCGGGTTAGGAATTTCACGTTCGATAATTGCCAGTTGATTCGGTTTTTCAATTAAAATGCTTTTCATTATTGTATGACTCCTTACCAGTTCCACAATGTGCCATCTTCCAGGCGCGCGACGGGCAGATAAGCCGGATCGTACGGATATTTCGCCGCGAGTTTTTCGTCGAACTCGATACCCAGACCCGGCTTGTCGCCTGGGTGCATGTAGCCGTTATCGAATGTCCAGTTATGCGGGAAGACTTCCAGCATCTGCTCGGAGTACCCCATATATTCCTGAACACCGAAGTTCGGAACCCACAAATCAAAATGCAGTGCGGCGGCCATACATACCGGAGACAGATCTGAAGGACCGTGAGAGCCGGTACGGACCTGGTATAAAGAGGCAAAATCAGCAATGCGACGCATACCAGTGATGCCACCGGCATGGGTAATGGTGGTACGAATGTAGTCGATCAGCTGTTCTTCAATCAGCTGTTTGCAATCCCAGATGCTGTTAAAGACTTCCCCTACCGCAATGGGTGTGACCGTATGCTGGCGTATCAGACGGAAGCACTCCTGGTTTTCAGCAGGTGTCGGATCTTCCATCCAGAACAGGCGGTATTGTTCAATGCTTTTGCCAAAACGAGCGGCCTCAATCGGCGTCAGACGATGGTGCATGTCGTGCAGAAGATGTTCGTTAAAACCAAATTTGTTGCGTACGGCTTCAAACAGCTTAGGCGTGAAATCGAGGTATTTTTCCGTCGACCACAGTTGCTCTTCCGGCCACTGGCCTTTGGTAGCAGGTTCGTAGGCCAGACCTTTACCTTTAGACATCCCGTAGGTCGTTTTCATACCCGGTACGCCACACTGCACGCGAATCGCTTTGAAGCCCATCTCTTTATGACGGGCGTAATCTTCCAGCACGTCATCAACGGTATGGCCTGTTGTGTGGCAGTAAACCATCACGCCTTCGCGGGATGCGCCCCCGAGCAACTGATACAGCGGCATGTTCGCGGCCTTCGCTTTGATGTCCCACAGCGCCATATCGACAGCAGAAATTGCTGACATGGTTACCGGACCACGACGCCAGTAAGCGCCTTTGTAAAAGAATTGCCAGATGTCTTCAATGCGGTGCGCGTCACGCCCAATGAGCTGCGGACACACGTGATCTTTAAGGTAGGATGCAACGGATAACTCTCGTCCGTTCAGCGTGGCATCCCCCAGCCCGGTGATCCCGTCCTCCGTCGTGATTTTCAGTGTGACAAAATTACGTCCCGGACAGGTGACAAAAACTTCAGCCCCTACAATCTTCATTCTTTATTCCTTACATCTCTTCTTGTGATGCAGGAAATTTACTCAACTGAGCTACTACCATACAAGTATGATGATCAAAAAAACGCTAACCGGTCACAAAAAAGGCGCTATGCGCGCCCCCATCCCGCTACGATGATCAACATTCCGCATAGTGCGATCAGCGCACCAGACCAGTCATACAGACTGAGTTTTACGCCATCAACAATGCGAAGCCACAGAAGCGCAGTAACGACATAAACTCCACCATAAGCGGCATATACCCGCCCGCTCGCTGCCGGATGCAACGTCAGCAGCCAGACAAATGCGGCCAACGACACGCCTGCCGGGATCAGCAACCATGCTGTCGCACCGCGCTTTAGCCATAGCCAGGGCAAAAAACAGCCCATTATTTCGCACAACGCTGTTATGAAAAAAAGTAGTGTGGTCTTAAGCATTGAAGTTATTCAGTTACATTAGGTTTAAGCATGATACGACAGAATACTGATATCCGCCGACCGGGTATGCCCTACAGCCGGAATAGTGTAGAATTTAGCCCTGTTTTATCGTTTTTCTCGTTCTCATAAAAGGAATTCGCCATGAATAATACACTGAGCAAACGCCTGTGTCTGACGGCAATGCTGACGCTGGCGGCAGTTGTCTACACCTCTTCCTCATTTGCTGAAACCAGCAAACTGATCATTGAGTCCGGAGACAGTGCACAAAGCCGTCAACAAGCTGCAATGGAAAAGGAGCAATGGAACGATACGCGCAATTTGCGTCATAAGGTCAACACGCGTGTAGAGAAAGAGTGGGACAAAGCCGACGCGGCATTTGACAGCCGTGATAAGTGCGAACAGAGCGCTAATATCAATGCTTACTGGGAACCTAATACTCTGCGCTGCTTAGACCGCCGCACTGGCCGTACCGTTGCACCATAATAGTTGTACTCACCAAAGGAATTGTAAGGATACGATATGACAAGCGCCCTCAGTGTTAAGCTGCGCCCGCTGGAGCGTGAAGATTTGCGATTTGTTCATCAGCTTGATAATAACGCCAGCGTCATGCGTTACTGGTTCGAAGAACCATACGAAGCGTTCGTTGAGCTGTCAGATCTCTATGATAAGCACATCCACGACCAAAGCGAACGACGCTTTGTCGTCGAGTGTGACGGTGAAAAAGCAGGACTGGTGGAGCTGGTTGAAATAAACCATGTACACCGTCGGGCTGAATTTCAGATCATTATTTCCCCGGATTTCCAGGGCAAAGGCCTGGCCACGCGAGCAGCAAAACTGGCGATGGATTATGGCTTCACCGTACTTAATTTATACAAGCTGTATCTGATCGTTGATAAGGAAAACGAAAAAGCCATTCATATCTACCGCAAACTTGGATTTATGGTAGAAGGTGAATTGATCCATGAATTCTTTATCAATGGCCAATACCGTAACACCATCCGTATGTGTATCTTCCAGCATCAGTATCTGGCGGAACACAAAGCACCAGGCTCCAACCTGTTACAACCTACTGCGCAGTAATAGCGGTTAGTAGTAGTCAATGGTGTTTTTAATTGAGTAACGATGTTCAACTGCCGGCTTCACGCTCTCGTCTACAATCACAAGCTGGCAGTTGATCGGATTCGCATAATCATCATATTCACACGTCTGTTTGACGTTATCTACAGGGTGATCGTTCAGCAAACTCACAGCGGTATAATCCAGTTTTTTCAACGGATCGGCTGATGGACTGGCCTTCACCTGCAACGTGTTATCCTTGCTGATAGTTGTTTTTCCCAGCGGATACCCTTCAGCATCATACCGGTACTGTACCTTCATTTCTTTCCCGGTTGCGGAGACAACAAAGCCATTATCGTCTGTATCCCACACCACTCCCGCAGACGGCAATTCCGCCAACTGACATTTACCCTGTAGCCGGATCCTTTTTTCCATCGTTTCAGCATCACGGTAGTAGTTGGCGTCCAGCACTAACGCCATTCCGGTATTGTTTTCCACATCGTGCAGTTCCAGCGTGTCAAAACACCCTTCCTGTGAGAGCGCACCGTTAACACGTTTCGTAACTTCACCTTTATCATTAAGCAGCGTCTGACTGAAATCCTTCACCGGACCACGCAGCGGATCGAAATCGAATTCATTGGAGAAACTGGCCATCTCCGGCGTAAAGGAAACCAGTCCTTTGGCGTTGTCACAGCCTACCAGCACCACACACAGGAAACCTAACAGCGTCTGTTTCTTCACATTTTTCACCGGGATAAAGAGATAATTCTCAATCATATTAGCAAATACAGTTATTTACACCAGAAATGCTAATCTTAGTTAATGTCTGTCATGAAAGGAGTTGATGATGAAATTCACCACAGGAATTGCCGCGAGCTTGCTGATAATCGCTTCTCCGCAGGTTCTGGCTGCGCCAGCCTCATGCGAGAGAGTTAAAAGTGATATCGAGCAACGCATCATTAATAATGGTGTTGCGGAATCGAGCTTTACGCTGAATATCGTGCCCAACGACCAGGCCGATCAACCGGATTCCCAGGTTGTCGGGCACTGTGCGAACGATACACATAAGATCCTCTATATCCGTACCAACAGCGGAAATACCTCCACTAATAATAGCGCTGCCCAGGATGGGCACGCAGCCGAACCGCAATAAATCCCCCCCTCCGTTCGCGGAGGGTTATCCCTGGTTTGATATGCATTAATACGGCGTACCCATAAGTAGGTAAAATAACCCCATCATTAGCATGCTATTTATTTCGTTGTAAAATCAAATATATAGCGATAACTAAAATGGGGTGAATGATGTCTGAAGTAAAGCAATATGGAGGTATTAGTCGTAGAGAGTTAGTTAAATCCTCAGCGATAGGATCGCTAGCGCTTGCAGCTGGGGGTATCTCGCTCCCCTTTGGAATGCGTACCGCAGCCGCTGCGGTGCAACAGGCGATACAACCAGCTAAAGAAAAAGTGGTTTGGGGGGCTTGTTCCGTGAACTGCGGCAGCCGGTGTGCTCTGCAACTCCACGTTAAAGATGACGAGGTGGTGTGGGTTGAATCTGATAACACAGGGGATGATATCTATGGTCATCACCAGGTTCGAGCCTGCCTGAGAGGCCGTTCGATTCGTCGGAGAATTAACCATCCGGACCGGCTTAATTACCCCATGAAACGCGTTGGCAAACGTGGCGAGGGTAAATTTGAGCGCATTAGCTGGCAGGAAGCACTAGATACCATCAGCGCCAGCTTGAAAAATACAGTGCAGAAGTACGGTAACGAGGCGGTGTATATCAACTACACCTCAGGCATTGTGGGCGGCAATATTACACGCTCCTCCCCTTACGCCTCGCTGGTTGCTCGTATGATGAACTGCTATGGCGGTTTCCTTAGTCATTATGGTACTTACAGTACCGCGCAAATCGCTGCCGCAATGCCCTACACCTACGGCTCAAACTTAGGTAACAGCACCTCTGATATCGAAAACACAAAACTGGTGGTGATGTTCGGCAATAACCCCGCTGAAACGCGCATGAGCGGAGGCGGTATCACGTACTTCCTGGAACAAGCCCGGGAACGTTCAAATGCCCGAATGATTGTCATCGATCCGCGTTATACCGACACCGCAGCCGGTCGTGAAGACGAGTGGATCCCTATCCGCCCAGGCACAGACGCTGCACTGGTAGCGGGGATCGCATGGGTGCTCATTAATGAGGCGCTTGTCGATCAGGAATTTCTCGACAAATACTGCGTCGGTTATGACGAGAAAACGCTTCCGGCAGACGCGCCAGCCAACGGACACTACAAGGCCTATATCCTGGGCGACGGCCATGACGGTATCGCTAAAACACCACAGTGGGCATCTCATATCACCGGGATCCCAGCCGACCGTATTATTAAACTGGCGAGAGAAATCGGCAGTACAAAACCGGCTTACATTTGTCAGGGCTGGGGGCCACAGCGCCAGGCTAACGGGGAACTTGCCTCACGCGCTATTGCGATGCTGCCTATTCTTACCGGCAATGTCGGCATTAACGGCGGCAACAGTGGTGCACGTGAGTCAACCTACACCATTACGATTGAACGCATGCCGATACCGGAAAACCCGGTCAAAACGCAGATTTCCGTCTTTACCTGGACAGACGCTATCACCCGTGGCCCGGAAATGACCGCCCTCCGGGATGGTGTGCGTGGTAAAGATAAACTCGACGTACCGATTAAATTTATCTGGAACTACGCAGGTAACACCATCACTAACCAGCATTCAGATATCAATAAAACGCACGAGATCCTCCAGGATGACACGAAATGCGAAATGATCGTGGTCATTGAGAATTTTATGACGTCCTCGGCCAAATATGCCGATATCCTGCTACCTGATTTGATGACCGTCGAACAGGAAGACATCATTCCTAACGATTACGCTGGCAACATGGGATATCTCATTTTCATTCAACCGGCAACATCTCCAAAGTTTGAACGTAAGCCGATCTACTGGATTATGAGCGAAGTCGCGAAACGTCTTGGCGACGACGTATATCAAAAGTTTACTGAAGGACGCACTCAGGAGCAGTGGTTACAGTATTTGTACGCAAAAATGCTGGCAAAAGACCCTGCACTCCCTTCGTATGATGAACTGAAGAAAATGGGGATCTATAAACGAAAAGATCCTAACGGACACTTTGTCGCCTACAAAAAATTCCGTGAAGATCCTGAGGGAAATCCGCTTAAAACACCTTCGGGCAAGATTGAAATCTATTCCAGCCGGCTGGCAAAAATTGCCAGTACCTGGGAACTGCAAAAAGATGAAGTCATTAGCCCACTTCCTGTCTATGCGTCAACATTTGAAGGCTGGGACGATCCCAAACGCAACACATTCCCGCTCCAACTGTTTGGTTTTCATTACAAATCTCGTACGCACTCAAGCTACGGCAATATTGACGTCCTGCAGGCATCATGTCGCCAGGAAGTCTGGATAAACCCTGTGGATGCGCAGAAACGTGGGATTGCCAATGGCGATATGGTGCGGGTATTTAACGACCGTGGCGAGGTACGAATTCCCGCAAAAGTGACGCCACGCATTCTCCCAGGAGTCAGCGCAATGGGCCAGGGTGCCTGGCACGACGCCGATATGTCTGGCGACAAAATTGACCATGGCGCATGTGTGAACACACTAACGACCCAACGTCCGTCACCGTTAGCCAAAGGCAACCCACAGCATACAAACCTGGTCGAGATTGAGAAGGTTTAAGGATTAGCTTATGAATGCGCAATACGGATTTTTTATTGATTCCGCCCGTTGCACGGGTTGTAAGACCTGCGAACTGGCCTGTAAAGACTATAAAGATTTAACTCCGGATGTTAGTTTCCGCCGTATTTACGAATACGCAGGTGGCGACTGGCAGGAAGATAACGGTGTCTGGCACCAGAATGTCTTTGCTTATTACCTCTCCATCGCGTGTAACCACTGCGAAGATCCGGCCTGTACAAAGGTCTGCCCGAGCGGCGCAATGCACAAGCGCGAAGATGGCTTTGTTGTCGTGGATGAGGACGTGTGTATTGGCTGTCGCTATTGTCATATGGCCTGCCCTTACGGCGCGCCGCAGTACAATGCCGCCAAAGGGCATATGACCAAATGCGACGGCTGCCACGATCGTGTTGCCGAAGGGAAAAAACCAATCTGCGTTGAATCCTGCCCGCTACGTGCGCTGGATTTCGGCCCGATTGATGAACTGCGTAAAAAGCACGGAGAGCTGGCTGCCGTTGCGCCACTGCCCGGTGCACACTTCACTAAACCGAATATCGTGATCAAACCTAACACCAATAGCCGTCCAACCGGGGATACCTCCGGTTATCTGGCAAACCCGAGGGAGGTGTAAAATGGGAAATGGATGGCATGAATGGCCGCTGGTACTGTTTACAGTTCTCGGTCAATGCGTGGCTGGCGCGCTTATTGTTAGCGGACTGTGTTGGTTTACTGCCAAAGACGATGCCGCAAGAAAACATATCGTTCGCAGCATGTTCTTTCTGTGGGTAGTAATGGGAGTCGGGTTTCTTGCCTCGGTAATGCACCTGGGTTCACCACTTCGTGCGCTTAACTCACTAAACAGAGTTGGCGCATCAGCGCTGAGTAATGAAATCGCCAGTGGATCGCTTTTTTTTGCGGTTGGTGGATTCTGGTGGCTGGTGGCTTTTCTCGATAAAATGCCGACCACATTAGGTAAAATCTGGCTACTGGTGAGCATGATCCTCGGCGTAGTGTTTGTCTGGGCAATGACGAACGTTTATCAGATAGATACGGTGCCAACCTGGTATAATGGATATACCACCACGGCATTTTTCATGACCGTGCTGCTGACTGGCCCACTATTCGCCGCGCTCCTGTTGCGTGTCGTTGGCGTCTCATTTAACGCCGCCACATTCGCTACTATTAGTGTGCTGGGTTTGCTAATTTGCATGGCCGTCATTGTTCTACAGGGCATGTCACTTGGCGCTATCCACAGTTCAGTACAACAGGCAAATTCACTGGTTCCTGACTATGGAATTCTGCAGGTTTGGCGCATCATGCTGCTGACCGCGGGTCTGGGTTGCTGGATTTGCCCTCTGATCCGTCGCAAAGACCCGCACATTGCAGGGCTGGCGTTGGGTTTAATTTTAGTGCTTGCCGGTGAACTCATCGGACGTGGCTTGTTTTATGGTTTGCATATGACAGTCGGTATGGCTGTTGCAGGTTAACTTTCGAGTGCGGGGAGACCCGCACTTTTCAGGATTGTTTGCATGACCCATTTTTCACAACGTGACAACTTTTCTACCGCGGCGCGCGTGCTGGGAGCGCTGTTTTACTTTGCGCCAGACAGCGATGAAGCGGCTCCGTTAGTCTCATCATTAACCGCCGATGGCTGGCAGGCCCAGTGGCCGCTGTCAGAGAATATCCTCTCCCCGCTGGTTGTACAGTTTCAGACCGAAGTCGATGAAACGCTCCCAGAGGCCTGGCAGCGTTTGTTTATCGGTCCTTATACGCTTCCCTCTCCGCCCTGGGGCTCAGTCTGGCTGGATCGTGAGAACGTTCTATTTGGCGACTCAACGCTGGCATTACGTCAGTGGATGCGTGACAACGGCATCCAGTTTGAAATGCAGCAGAATGAACCGGAAGATCACTTTGGCTCCCTGTTGTTACTGACTGCCTGGCTTGCCGAAAACGAACGTCACACCGAGTGCGAACAATTGCTGGCCTGGCATCTGTTACCGTGGTCCGCACGTTTCCTTGAGGTCTTTACCGAAAAAGCGGATCATCCGTTTTATCAGGCTCTGGGAGAACTGGCTCGCCTGACGCTGGCAGAATGGCAGTCGCAGTTATTGATCCCCGTAGCCATTAAGCCGCTATTTCGTTAATTTCTTCCGTGGCAGGGTTTTGCCCTGCCGTTTTGTCCGGCGTTTCGCACGCGGTGCTTTTGCTTCCAGCAACAATTCCCCGCAAAATAGATCGTCTGAATTTTCCTGTCTGGCAAACCATGCATCATTTACATGCTTATCCTGACCTGCGCACCATGTTTCGCCGCCTGCTGTTTGCCGCACTGACTGGCATTCTGGCCGCGTTAGCCGTCGCAGGGTTTCGCCACGCCATGCTACTCCTTGAATGGCTTTTCCTGAGCAACGATACGGGCAGTTTAGTTAATGCGGCCACGAACCTGTCACCACTGCGTCGGATGCTCACACCTGCGTTAGGTGGACTTGCTGCAGGGTTACTGCTCTGGGGCTGGCAAAAATTCAACCAGTTGCGTCCGCAAGCGCCCACAGATTATATGGAAGCTTTGCAAACTGACGGGCAGCTCGACGTTGGCGCAAGCCTGGTGAAATCGCTGGCGTCATTACTGGTTGTCGCCAGCGGGAGTGCCATTGGTCGGGAAGGTGCAATGATCTTGCTGGCAGCGTTGGCAGCCTCATGTTTTGCCCAACGCTTTACACCGCGTACAGAATGGAAACTGTGGATTGCCTGCGGTGCTGCCGCTGGTATGGCCGCAGCCTATCATGCGCCACTGGCGGGCAGTTTGTTTATTGCCGAAGTTCTGTTTGGCACATTGATTCTGGCATCGTTGGGACCGGTGGTCGTATCTGCCGTCGTTGCACTGTTGACCACGGATGTGCTCAGCGACAGCAACGCCCTGCTATATACCGTGCACTTATCGGGGGAGCTGCATGCGCTTGAGTATGTGATGATTGTCTGCACCGGTCTGGTTGCTGGGGTTTGCGGACCACTCTTCATATGGCTTATGACCATCAGCCACAACGTATTTTTACGTCTGAAGCTTTCACCTCCGTGGCAACTGGCATTGGGAGGACTTATTGTTGGCCTGCTCTCGTTACTGACACCGACTGTCTGGGGAAATGGTTACAGCGTAGTGCAGTCGTTTTTACTCTCCCCACCGCTGTTGTCGATTGTCAGTGGGATTTTTATCTGCAAATTACTCGCTGTGCTCGCCAGCAGTGGGTCAGGCGCGCCTGGGGGCGTGTTTACGCCAACTCTGTTTGTCGGACTGTCAATTGGTATGCTGTTTGGTCGCGTGTGGGGACTCTGGCTTCCCGGTACGGATGAGATTGCAGTTCTGCTTGGATTAGCGGGGATGGCCACACTCTTAGCTGCAACAACGCATGCGCCGATCATGTCAACATTGATGGTTTGCGAGATGACCGGGGAGTATCGTCTGCTCCCCGGCTTGTTGATTGCTTGTGTCGTTGCTTCAGTGCTGTCCCGAACGTTACACCAGGACTCTGTCTACCGACAACACATTACCCAGCATTGACAGGCGGATGTACTGGGCCAACTCGCGCTGCTCAGCGCGAGGCAGGTAAGGCAATTCGCCAATCAGCGGTGCCGGTAACTTTTTGCTGAGCACATCAATGATTTCCGCATAATGCGCCAGCCCCGGATTGATTCGGTTCGCTACCCAGCCAATTAGCGGCAGTCCATCGCTGGCGATAGCCTGCGCCGTCAGAATGGCATGATTAATACAGCCTTCCTGAATACCCACCACCATCAACACGGGCAGTTGTTCCTGCACCACCCACTCCGATAAAGGACGCAGATCGTTCATCAGACTGCGCCAGCCACCGGTACCTTCGACGACAACGTGATCAACCTTCTCGCTCAGACTCGCAAGCCCGTTTGACAACAAGGTGTAATTGACAGGGCCGCTATGTGCCACGCTACTTTCGTCTTCGCTCAGAGCAATAGGGTTGATTGCCTCGTAAGGCAATTCAATTGAAGAAACACTTTGCAGCACCAGCGCATCTTTATTGCGCATACCTTCAGGTGTTTCTTTGCTTCCTTTGGCCACGGGTTTATAACCCGCAACACTTTTACCACCTGACGCTAACGCTTGTAGTAATGCGCGGGAAACCACTGTCTTCCCAACAGAAGTGTCTGTACCTGTAATAAAGAAACGCTTCAGCATCACTAACTCCACCGTTATGCTTCGAAATATAAGCCAGGAAAATAAAACAGTGGAGAAAGTCTAAGGTATGAGAGCCAGGACCAGCTTGAGATAGCGCAATTTTTCGTACGACAGTTAAAAAATGTTAACCCTGTAATAGACGAATCAACAAAGAACCGTTATACATCGCGTCCTTCACGAGCGCGGCCCCCGCCATTGTCCCTTGATTAGTAAATTGCGTACTCTCTACCACAATGTGTCGACTGTATGCCGGAAGCGCCTGCTGACGAATGCAGTCAGCAATAGTCGGGAACAATATATCAGCTGCTTTACTGAGCGGAGATCCAATAAGAATCTTTTGCGGATTGAACAAGTTCACCATAATGGCCAGAATTCGACCAACATGGGTGCCGACGCCGCTAATGATATCTTTCGCTAATAAATCGCCTTGCATGGCCGCCAGACACAGTGAGTCCACCGTCAGCGGTTGTCCGTGCAGTGAGGAACTCATCGACTGCTTAAGTCGTACCTGCGCTAGCTCAAGAACACTGTCAACACTGGCAATCGTTTCCAGACAACCATGGTTTCCGCAATAACACCGTTTCCCGTAAGGGTCGACCTGCGTATGGCCAATTTCGACCAGACTGCTACTCCCGGCATGCAGCAAATGACCGTCGGTGATCACCCCTGCACCCACATTGTGGTCAATCACCACCTGAATAACATCGCGGGCACCGCGCGAAGCGCCAAAAAGTGCCTCAGCCATGGTCCAGGCGCTGATATCGTGCTGAATGTACACGGGCACACCGGTGTGCTGCTCGAGGGCTTCGCCCAGCGGCATCTCTTTAACATCTTCGTAAAACGGCATGCGATGAACGATGCCATTTTCTGTATCGATGATTCCAGGTAAGGTGATAGCGATAGAGGTTAATCGCTCAAGCTTTTGCTGATGGCGGATAAAAAACTGATCGACCTGTGTAATAACACGAGTCAGCAGAGGAATCTCGGAGACAAGCGGCATTTCAAGGCAATCTTCAACCACCAGCTTGCTGCTGAGGTCGCGTAACGCAAGAAAAATCTCGCCACGACTGATACGAATCGATAAGTAGTGCCACGCTTCCGTTTCGACCACCAGACCAACGGCCGGACGCCCGCGACTCCCTGCTTCTTTTATTTCCAGTTCTTGCACCAGATGTGCTTCAAGCATTTCCCGAACAATTTTTGTAATACTGGCAGGCGCCAATTGTGCCAGGCGAGAGAGATCAATACGCGACACCGGTCCTAACTGATCAATCAGGCGATAAACTGCGCCCGCATTGGTCTGTTTAATTTGATCGATATGCCCAGGCTGACTATCAGCAACCACCACTTACTCCCTTTATTTTCGCGCTCCGAAATAATCTGTAGGCTATGGTGAAGCACTTCAATGGCTTCCGTCAACTTTTTACTTAGCCGTGTGATTTACTGCACATTTTCAACCATTTTTAAACTAAATTAACCGCACTGAACGGCCGCTAAAAGCTGCTGGCGAAAGCGTTGCGCAGCGTAACTCTGCTCACGGTGTTTGGGCCACACCAGCCACATTTCAGACACGGCATCTTCTTCCGCAATGGGGATCCAACACATTTCATACAACTGCACGCGTTTAAATGAGGCTGGCAGAATGGAAACCCCTAATCCTGCGGCCACCAGTCCGATAATGGTCATGGCTTCCCCAACCTCCTGAGCGATGGTCGGCGTGAGGCCATAGCGACGCATCAGGCCAAGAATATCATCATACAGGCCGGTCCCCACATGCGGGTCAAAAAAGACAAACGGTTCATTCGCCAGTTCAGCCAGTGTGACAACCGGTTTTTGCGCCAAAGGATGTACACGAGGGATCATTGCCATCAGTGGTTCATGCAGGATGACCTCCCAGCTTAGCGTGTCAGGGAGTTGCGTATTACGCAGGAGTCCCAGATCCAGCGTCCCCTCATTGAGCGGAGCAATTTGCTCACGCGTATTCATTTCACGGGTTTGCATATGCACCGCGGGGCAGCACTGGCGAAAGAGAGACAGCGTATCTGAAACTGCTTTAATAAATGGTGCTGACGAAGTAAAGCCAATTCGCAGTTCCCCTGCTTCTCCCAGATGCAAACGCTCCGCTCTTGCCGCCGCCTCATTCACTAACCCCAGGATCTGTCGGCTGTCTGCCAGAAACTGCTTGCCTGCGGCTGTCAGGGCCACGCTACGATTTGTACGCGCCAGAAGACGTGCCCCAACTTGCTGTTCGAGGATTTGGATCTGTTGACTCAACGGAGGTTGTGAAATATTCAGCCTTGCCGCCGCACGGCCAAAATGAAGTTCTTCTGCAACCGCCACAAAGTAGCGCAGGTGACGCAGTTCAATATTCATATTTTTAAAATATTATTTGAGATTATTAATATATTAGACAGAATATTGGGATTTTCATACCCTTAAGGCTGGTACTGTAGACGTAATGATTGAGCAAGGATTTCAAGTGAGTCGTACAACTATTGTCGATACCGCACCGGCAAGCGATATTGATAAACAAATTATCACCCCGCCGGATGGTTATATAAAACGCGGTACCTCCTCTTTTATGCGCGTCACACTGGCGCTCTTTTCTGCCGGACTGGCGACATTTGCTCTCCTCTATTGCGTGCAGCCCATACTGCCAGTGCTGTCGCATGAATTTGGGGTATCTCCAGCCAGTAGTAGTATTTCACTTTCTATCTCAACCGCGATGCTCGCTATTGGTTTACTGTTTACCGGTCCTCTTTCCGATGCAATTGGCCGCAAGCCGGTGATGGTGACCGCGCTGCTGTTAGCATCCTGCTGTACCCTGCTTTCGACAATGATGACCAGCTGGCACGGAATTTTAATCATGCGCGCGCTGATTGGTCTGTCACTAAGTGGCGTCGCAGCAGTAGGAATGACGTATCTCAGTGAGGAGATTCATCCCAGCTTTGTGGCCTTCTCGATGGGTTTATATATCAGTGGTAACTCGATTGGTGGCATGAGCGGTCGTTTGATCAGTGGCGTATTTACCGACTTTTTTAACTGGCGAATCGCGCTGGCAGCTATCGGTTGTTTTGCCCTGGCTTCCGCGCTGATGTTCTGGAAAATATTACCGGAATCCCGTCACTTCAGGCCCACATCGTTGCGACCTAAGACGCTGTTTATCAACTTCCGTTTGCACTGGCGTGACAGAGGGTTACCGCTGCTTTTCGCGGAAGGTTTCTTGTTGATGGGCTCATTCGTCACGCTGTTTAACTACATCGGCTATCGCCTGATGCTGTCTCCCTGGGAACTCAGCCAGGCGATTGTTGGGTTGCTGTCCGTCGCTTACCTGACCGGAACCTGGAGTTCGCCAAAAGCGGGTTCAATGACCACGCGTTATGGTCGTGGTCCGGTGATGTTGTTCTCAACAGGGGTGATGCTGTTTGGTCTGCTGATGACGTTATTCACGTCGCTATGGTTAATATTTGCCGGAATGTTGCTCTTTTCTGCGGGTTTCTTTGCGGCACATTCCGTGGCCAGCAGTTGGATCGGCCCACGGGCTAAACGTGCTAAAGGCCAGGCCTCTTCACTGTATCTGTTCTCTTATTACCTGGGGTCGAGCATTGCAGGTACGCTGGGGGGTGTGTTCTGGCATAACTACGGCTGGAACGGCGTGGGCGGATTTATTGCGCTGATGCTGATCCTCGCCCTGCTCGTTGGCTCCTGCTTGCACCACCGATTACATGCATAAAATATGTTGCCCTGGGATGCAAAACATTACCAGGGCAGCAATGGACTACGATGATGCCAGCATCGCCTGGGCTCCAATTTGCAGGCCAATAACCGTTCCATTCATCAGAATATGCAGCACTATCGGCATCAGAATTCCGTTGCTTTTTATTCTGGCAATGATCAACACCAGCGAAACAATAAACAGCAGCAGTAACGTTCTCATGTCCATATACTGCGTATGCATCAGCGCAAATATCGCCGAAACCACTAGCGACGTCAGCCATGTTTTATCATTGAACCAGTACTGAAAGGCGTTGAACAGGCAACCTCTGAACACCATTTCTTCATAAATCGGCGCAACAAATATCAGGGTCAGACTCGATAACCAGAGCGCGTAACTGCTCAGTGACACCTGAGTTGTAACCCATTCTTCATTCTGTCTGATACCCAGCACCCATGGCATGACGAACTGCACCACCAAAAGCGCCGTGAACAAAATAGCAAACCATCTTATGTTGAAGCTCCCTTTCCCTAAGCCTTTTCTTTGACGAAAGAAGAAATAATACAGTGGTACCAGCACGACGAACTCCGCGATAAACAGCAGCGGAAAAAGTAAACCCTTCGCCTGTAATGTCTGGCTTTCAGAAAAGAATAGCGGGATGAACGTGATGCCAAACATCAACAAAAACATCGAAAAGCAGCCAGATACCGCCTTTGTCCTGGCAATATAATCGTTACTTACTTCCTGTCGCACACCCTCTCCTTGACAAAATGTTATGTCAGTCGTTCTAAAGATAATTTTTGTTTATGATAAAAAGTATCATTATCATTTACAACCTACCAAAATTACATCGCATCCGTGATGAATGGGTAAATGCCTAAAATCACGTTAGACTCTCAAGTCTGGTCCATCAGAACGAGAACTAAAAAATGAGTAACACTGCTAATTATCAACAGCTCACCCGCACCTTCCAGCGGCTCTCTCGCTTCTCCCATCTCTCGGCTATCGCCAGTTGGGATATGTTTACCATGATGCCTTCCGGCGGCAGCAAAGCCCGGGGTGAAGCTCTGGCAGAACTGAGCGTACTTGAGCATCAACTTTTAACCGATCCTAATGTGGCAAAATGGATTGCCGCCGCCGAGCAGGAGGATCTTAGCGATATAGAGCAGGCGAATCTGCGCGAGATGTCGCGGTTGCATCATCAGGCTGCGCTGCTGCCGGAATCGCTGGTAGAAGCAAAATCGCTGGCGGGTAGCCGCTGTGAACATGCCTGGCGCAGTCAACGTCCGGCAAATGACTGGGAAGGTTTTGCTGAGAATCTGAAAGACGTTGTTAAATATAGCCGTGAAGAAGCCAAACTGCGGGCCGAGGCCAAAGGATGTACGCCTTACGATGCGTTGCTGGATGTATTTGAACCAGAAATGACCAGCGCGCGGCTGGACGGACTTTTCACAGACCTAAAAAGCTGGCTTCCGGATCTGTTAAATAAGGTAGTGGCGAAACAGTCTCAACAGTCACTCATCGCGCCGGTTGGCCCCTTCCCAACAGCAATCCAGCGCGAGTTAGGCCTTGAAACGATGACTCGGCTGGGATTCGACTTTACGGCCGGTCGACTGGACATTAGTGCGCATCCATTCTGCGGCGGCGTACCGGAAGATGTTCGTATTACCACGCGTTATGATGAAAACGAATTGCTCAGCGCACTTTTTGGCGTCATCCATGAAACCGGTCACGCCCGATATGAACAAAATCTGCCGCGCAACTGGGCCGGACAACCTATCGCACTGGCTCGTTCAACCGCAATTCATGAATCCCAAAGTCTGTTCTTTGAAATGCAACTTGGCCGCAGTCAGGCATTTCTGAAGGGACTAATTCCAGCGGTTAAAAAGCATTTTGGCGATCAGCCTGCGTTTGAACAACAAAACTTCATCGCCTGGAACCAACAAGTGAAGCCTGGCTTTATCCGCGTGGATGCTGATGAGGTCAGCTATCCCGCTCATGTTATTCTGCGCTATGAAATTGAGCGTGCGTTGATTAACGGCGACATTGAAGTTGATGATATCCCAGCGTTGTGGAATGAGAAAATGCAGGCATGGCTCGGACTTTCAACAATCGGCAATTATCGCAATGGTTGTATGCAGGATATCCACTGGACCGACGGTGGGTTTGGCTATTTCCCTTCTTATACGCTGGGCGCCATGTATGCAGCACAGTTGTTTAGTGCGGCAAACCGCGCATTGCCTGATTTAGAAAGTGCCATTGCGCAAGGTGAATTTGGCACCCTGTTTGACTGGCTGCATCAGAATGTCTGGCAACATGGCAGCCGTTATACCACCGAACAGCTTATTATCCAGGCCACCGGCGAACCTCTCAGCAGTCGCTATTTCCGCGCCCATCTGGAAGCCCGTTATCTGTAATCGCTTACCGTGAGTCATTGTACATATCGTTACATGCCGATACCAATGACTCACGGAAGCCTTGTGATTACAGCGATATAGTTATTTCAACGGCCCCGCAGTGGGGTTGAATGAAAAACCAAATCGAGGGTATGAGAATGAAAAAAGTATTAGCTCTGGTTGTTGCCGCTGCTATGGGTTTGTCCTCTGCTGCTTTTGCTGCTGAAACAACTGCTACCACCGCTCCGGCTGCTGCTGCGACCACAAAAGCAGCCCCGGCAAAAACAACGCATCATAAAAAACAGCATAAAGCCGCTGAGCAGAAAGCTCAGGCCGCTAAAAAACACACTAAAAAATCTGCAACCAAACCTGCTGTAGAACAAAAAGCACCAGAGCAGAAAGCTCAGGCTGCGAAAAAACATACCAAAAAAGCGGCAACTAAACCTGCTGCAGAACAAAAAGCACCAGAGCAGAAAGCTCAGGCTGCTAAAAAACACAGCAAAAAAGCAGTAAAACACGAAGCCGCTAAACCTGCTGCTCAACCTGCCGCATAAGACATCAGTAATAACAATGGCGTCCCCCACGCCATCGCATACGGCGCTAAGTCTTCCTGATTTAGCGCCGCCTTTCGGAGGGTAAAATGGTGTCACATTACCGCTTTGAGTTCATTCTTATTACACTGATAATTTGCGCCCTAATTGCTACGCACTTTTATCTTTCCTGAGTGTAGTTATCTGATTTTACTCCCACTTTCCCACCGTCCCGTCTATAGTATTAACTGAGGGTTTGCTGTTAATAATCATAATTCCCCACCAGAGTGTGATATGCATAAAACCATTGCGGTATTACTGGGTTCAATTTGTTTTTTTCCTGTCGTTGCGCATGCGGAGCAGTCCACAACGACCAGCAAAGATGCTGACGATATAAAAACGCTATTTTTTGGGCATGACGATCGCGTACAGATTACTGACCCGACACAGTCCCCCTGGGACGCTATAGGACAACTGGAAACCGCCAGCGGTAACCTGTGTACAGCAACGCTCATCTCACCTCATCTGGCCCTGACTGCCGGACATTGTTTATTGACCCCACCCAAAGGCAGACCAGATAAAGCTGTCGCGCTGCGCTTCGTATCGAAAAAAGGCGTCTGGCGCTATGAAATCCACGGTATTGAGGGTCGGGTTGATGCTTCACTTGGCAAGCGTTTAAAAGCGGATGGCGACGGCTGGATAGTGCCACCTTCCGCGGCTCCCTGGGATTTTGGTCTGGTGGTGTTGCGTTATCCTCCCAGCGGAATCACACCACTTCCCTTATTTGAAGGCGATAAAACTGAGTTAACTGCGGCGTTGAAAGCCGCCGATCGCAAAGTGACTCAGTCAGGCTACCCCGAAGATCACCTGGATGACCTGTATGCGCATCAGGACTGCGTTGTTACCGGCTGGGCGCAAAATACCGTGTTGTCACATCAATGCGATACGCTCCCGGGAGACAGCGGTTCTCCACTGATGTTGAAAACCGATTCCGGTTGGCAATTGATTGGCGTGCAAAGCTCTGCTCCGGCGGCAAAAGATCGCTGGCGGGCCGATAATCGTGCCATTTCCGTTACCGGATTTCGCGATAAGCTGAACGCTTTGATGAAGGATTAACATTGTGCTGCCCGCGTTTGCAGGCAGCACTAACATCAGGCAAGTTTTATCATAATCATTCCGGCCAGGAGTAATGCCAGGCCAATCCAGCCTTTATTATTCAGGCGCTGCCCAAAAAGCACCCATCCTGCAGCCAGCGTTGCGGCAATCCCAAATCCGCCCCACAAAGCGTAGGCAACTGAAAGATCGATGCCCTTTACCGCCTGAGAGAGTGCACTAAAGGCAGCCAATACGGCAACCAATGACAGTACGCCATACGCCTTGCGACGAAAACCATCAGAAAATTTCAAAAATACGTTAGCGACGATTTCCAGAACAATGGCCATACCCAACCATGCACCGTGAACCCACTCAAACTGCTGCATGGGTCACCTCCCTCCTCGCTTTAGACGGCTTACGCGTACCCGACTTGATCAGGACAATGCCTAACACCAGCGAGACCAGACCGGCAACCTTCATCGTGGATAAGGTTTCATCAAATAACAGCACGCTAAACAACGTAATAAATAAAATACCAATGCCTTCCCACAAAGCATAGGCCACGCCGAGTGCTATTTTTTTAACGGCAAAACTGAGAAAAATATACGATAAGGCGATCATTACCAGCATTAAAATAAAGCCTGTATTGCCATGGCCTACGCTTGCCCATTTCATCGACAGCGTTCCGGTAATTTCAGCCGCAATGGCCAGACCTAATAAAATCCAGTAAAACATGATGCTTCTCCTGCTTGAGAATATAGTCCTTTGGGCCTACTGCATGCAGCAAACCAAAAAATAGAATCAGATAGCTCAGCGCATAACGCCAGCTCAGGCAGAAGAAGGGACTAAAGCGCGTTGCGCCAGTGTTGCTCACCCGCAAGCAGGAAAGTAGAGGAGGTACGAAGAAGTGTAGGTAAACGCAAAAAAAGCCTGAACATATTGTCCATAATATTACAATTATCCGCAGTGTTGCTTCTCGTCATCGCGGATGATAATTGTCCTCGGTAGTTAAACACAGATGATTTGTATCATAGGTTCATTACGAACTCAAAACCTTTTCACTTCTTTACCCGGTTCGTTTGCTTTTTGTTAGGACGGCTCGACACAAGTCACATTATTATTTCAGGTACAGTTTCAAAAATAAAAAATCAGGAATAAACATGGCGAAACCGATCATCACGCTTAACGGTCTAAAATTAGTCATCATGCTGGGCATGTTGGTTATCATTCTTACCGGCATTCGCTTCGCCGCCGATATCATCGTGCCATTTATCCTGGCGTTATTTATCGCGGTGGTACTTAATCCGATGGTACGGCGCATGGTAAAACTTCGCATACCTCGAGTAGTAGCAGTGTCATTGCTGATTGTTATTATTGTCATGCTAATGGTGCTGCTTTTGGCTTATTTAGGTACATCCTTAAATGAACTGGCGCGCACGCTTCCACAATACCGTTCATCGTTGGTTATCCCGCTGAAAAATATCGAGCCGTGGCTACAGCGCGCTGGGATCGGCGTCTCCGTGGACGAGCTTGTCAAATATATCGATCCCAACGCTGCAATGACGCTGGTCACCAATTTACTGACACAACTTTCCAATGCTATGTCATCGATTTTTTTGCTGCTGTTGACGGTTGTTTTTATGCTGCTGGAAGTACCGCAACTGCCCTGTAAACTGCAACAGATGATGAGCCGACCACTTGAAGGAATGGCGGCAATTCAACGAGCGATCGACAGCGTCTCTCACTACCTGGTACTAAAAACGGCTATCAGTATCGTCACCGGACTGGTTGCCTGGGGCATGCTTGCAGCGCTGGATGTACGCTTCGCCTTTGTCTGGGGCTTACTGGCCTTCGCGCTCAACTATATTCCTAATATCGGTTCAGTACTGGCGGCCATTCCACCTATTGCTCAGGTGCTGGTATTTAGTGGTTTTTATGATGCGCTGGTGGTACTGGCGGGTTATCTGGTGATTAATCTGGTATTCGGCAATATCCTCGAACCCCGCATTATGGGACGCGGGCTGGGACTCTCCACACTGGTAGTGTTTCTGTCGTTAATCTTTTGGGGTTGGTTGCTCGGACCGGTGGGTATGCTACTTTCCGTGCCGCTGACCATCATCGTTAAAATTGCGCTTGAGCAAACTGAAGGCGGTCAAAGCATTGCCGTCCTGCTTAGCGACCTCAACAAAACGTAAATCGCAGTTGTGCTAAAGAGCGCTATAGAGATGCTCTGCACGGTTTTGACGTATACAAGATGGCCGGTACCAGAGTGTTTTTCGCATCGGATAAGGCATCGGAAGAATGGCATACCCAATGCACGGGATCTTTATACAAAAACGGCCTCCGAAGAGGCCGTCGTATTTTTTGCTAATGTATTACAGCGCTTTCAGAATAGCGTCCACGCTGGCTTTGGCATCACCAAACAGCATATGGGTGTTATCTTTAAAGAACAGCGGGTTCTGCACACCAGCATAACCGGTATTCATTGAACGTTTGAACACGATAACGTTTTGCGCTTTCCACACTTCCAGCACCGGCATACCGGCAATTGGACTGCGCGGATCGTCCTGCGCCGCCGGGTTCACCGTGTCGTTCGCACCGATAACCAGCACGGTATCGGTATCGGCGAAATCATCATTGATCTCATCCATTTCCAGCACGATGTCATACGGCACTTTGGCCTCCGCCAACAGAACGTTCATATGACCAGGCAGGCGCCCCGCTACCGGGTGAATACCAAAACGCACCTTAATGCCGCGCGCACGCAGTTTCTCAGTGATTTCAGCGACCGGATATTGAGCCTGAGCCACTGCCATACCGTAGCCTGGGGTAATGATCACCGAATGCGAGTTTTTCAGCATTTCCGCCGTGTCTTCCGCATTAATTTCACGATGTTCACCTGCTTCCTCGGCATCACCAGCGGAAGAGCCATCGGTACCAAAACCACCGGCAATAACGCTGATGAACGAGCGGTTCATCGCCTTACACATAATGTAAGACAGGATCGCACCCGAAGAACCAACCAGCGCGCCGGTTACAATCAACAGGTCGTTGCTTAACATAAAGCCTGCTGCCGCTGCCGCCCATCCTGAATAGGAGTTCAGCATTGAAACCACAACCGGCATATCTGCCCCACCGATAGACGCCACCAGATGCCAGCCGAAAGCCAGCGCAATAATGGTCATCACCAGCAGAGCCAGAACCTGCAGCCCTACGCTTTCGGTACGAACAAATACCACCAACAGCAGGAACGAAACAACCAGCGCTGCAAGGTTCAGTTTATGACGGTTTGGCAGCATCAGCGGCTTAGAAGAGATCTTGCCGCGCAGTTTGCCAAACGCCACGATGGAACCTGTGAAGGTCACCGCACCGATGAAGATGCCAAGGAACACTTCGGTCAGGTGAATATTCACCAGAATCGGTTCCAGACCGGTATCGTGATACAGGTAGCTGTTAAAGCCTACCAGCACCGCGGCCAGGCCTACGAAACTGTGCAGAATCGCAACCAGCTCCGGCATCTCGGTCATCTCAACTTTCTTCGCCAGACGAATACCAATCGCGCCGCCGATGATCATCGCCACCAGGATCCATGCAACGTTGCCGGTATCCGGGCCAAAAATCGTCGCAATCAACGCAATCGCCATCCCGGCGATACCAAAGTTATTCCCCTGTTGGGATGTTTCGTGTTTTGAAAGTCCCGCCAGGCTGAAAATAAACAGGATCGCGGCAACAATGTATGCAGCTGTAACTAATCCTCCAGACATGTGTTACCCCTTAGTTTTTCCGGAACATTTTCAGCATGCGCTGAGTCACGGTGAAGCCACCGAAAATATTAATGCTGGCAATAAGCACCGCGATAAAGCTCAGGAAACTCACCCAGCCACCCTGGCCAATTTGCAATAATGCGCCCACAACGATGATCCCTGAAATGGCGTTAGTCACAGACATCAGCGGTGTATGCAGCGCATGCGACACATTCCACACCACGTAGTAACCAACCACGCAGGAAAGCGCAAACACCGTAAAGTGCCCCAGGAACTCTTTTGGCGCCACATCGGCAAGCCAGCCAAACAGAATAACTACCAGTGCCATCAATGCATACTTACGCCACGGCGATACCGGTTTCTTCTCTTCTACTGGTGCAGGCGCTGCTTTTGGCGCAGCCTGCGGCTGAGCGGAAACCTGGATTGGCGGTGCAGGCCACGTTATTTCACCCTCGCGAACTACCGTCACACCACGCACGACCACGTCATCGAAATCAACGGTGATATTGCCGTCTTTCTCTTTGCATAGCAGTTTAAGCAGGTTAACGAGGTTAGTACCGTACAACTGGGAGGACTGGGTTGGTAAACGGCCCGGAAGATCGGTATAACCAATGACCTTCACACCGTTCTCGGTAGTGGTCACCTGATTGGCAACGGTGTACTCACAGTTACCGCCGTTTTGCGCGGCCAGATCGACAATAACGCTGCCCGCTTTCATGGAGTCAACCATTTCACGGGTGATCAGTTTCGGTGCCGGTTTGCCCGGGATCAGCGCGGTTGTTACGATAATGTCAACGTCTTTCGCCTGAGCGGCAAACAGCTCCATCTCGGCTTTAATAAACGCTTCGGACATTACTTTGGCATAACCATCGCCGCTGCCTGCTTCCTCTTTGAAATCCAGTTCGAGGAACTCAGCGCCCATACTCTGAACTTGTTCTTTAACTTCCGGACGTGTATCAAAAGCGCGAACAATCGCCCCCAGGCTATTTGCCGCACCAATGGCTGCAAGACCTGCAACACCGGCACCGATAACCATCACCTTCGCAGGAGGAACCTTACCTGCAGCGGTGATTTGCCCGGTAAAGAACCGACCGAATTCATGCGCAGCTTCAACAATGGCGCGATATCCGGCAATATTAGCCATTGAACTTAGGGCATCAAGCGACTGCGCGCGCGAAATTCGCGGCACGGAGTCCATTGCCATTACCGTTACATTCCGCTCAGCGAGCTTTTGCAATAACTCAGGATTTTGTGCAGGCCACAGAAAGCTGACCAGCGTAGTTCCCGGATTCAGCAACGGAATTTCGAATTCTTCCGGTGCATTGACCTTCAGGATAATCTCTGACAGCCAGACAGCATCCCCGTCAACAATTTCTGCGCCCGCTTGCACAAACGCCTTGTCGTCAAAACTAGCCAGTTGACCCGCGCCGCTTTCAACCGCGACGCTAAAACCCAGCTTCAGTAACTGCTCAACCGTCTTCGGCGTTGCTGCAACACGGGTTTCATTGGTTAACCGTTCTCTTGGTATGCCAATTCGCATAATGTTCCCTTCCATCTGTATTTTTGATGATGGTTTATCAATGTTCGCAAGAGGCATCTGCGCACTCACGTAAGAGGTAAGCGTTACCTCAACAAAATAAAACAGTAACAAACTCTGTATAACCTACTGAAATTAGCGCTTGTGATCTAGCGCCAAAAAACAGTATTTATTATGAAATTCGCAAAACAGGGATGAATTTCCCCTCAGACAGGGATAATGCCCTTGAAATAGCCCACAAAGGCCGATAATTCGCTCAAGCGAAGCGGCAAAACATGATTAAGCGCCACCATAAAACAATTGATTAACATTAAATTAACTTATGAAATTCAACTGCTTCATTAGTTTTAGCGCTCAAACGTCGAATTTTTGGACATATCACAAAATGTTATCGCCATTGTTACTTTGCGTGGCACGATGAGTGAAAAATGACGCAGACACTGACACAATTTAAATGCAATAATCAGCCACGTTTCTAGTCAATAACAATACCAGTACCTGGTTTGCGCAAGGCGAAGGATTATTTTTATGAAGCTTAAGAACACTCTCCTGGCGTCCGCACTCCTTTCTGCGACTGCTTTTTCTGTAAATGCAGCGACAGAATTGACGCCGGAGCAAGCGGCTGCCCTGAAACCCTATGACCGCATTGTGGTTACCGGCCGTTTTAATGCTATTGGCGATGCGGTTACCGCCGTGTCCCGCCGTGCAGATAAAGACGGTGCAGCCTCCTTTTACGTTGTTGATACCTCAGATTTTGGCAGTGGTGGTAACTGGCGCGTTGTAGCCGACGTCTATAAAGCTGACGCGGAAAAAGCGGAAGTCTCCAAAAATCGCGTGATCAATGGCGTTATAGAATTACCGAAAGATCAGGCCGTTCTGTTGGAACCTTTTGATACCGTTACGGTACAGGGTTTCTACCGCAGCCAACCTGAAGTAAACGACGCCATCACCAAAGCGGCGAAAGAAAAAGGGGCTTACTCTTTCTATATCGTTCGTCAGGTCGATGCCAACCAGGGCGGCAACCAGCGTATTACTGCGTTTATCTATAAAGCCGATGCTAAAAAACGTATTGTCCAAAGCCCTGATGCAATCCCTGCGGATTCTGATGCTGGTCGTGCAGCGTTAGCTGCAGGTGGCGAGGCAGCGAAGAAAGTTGAGATCCCAGGCGTAGCAACAACCGCTTCTCCGAGTGCTGAAGTGGGCCGCTTCTTCGAAACCCAGTCAACCAAAGGCGGACGTTACACTGTCACTCTGCCGGATGGAACCAAAGTCGAAGAATTGAACAAAGCAACCGCCGCAATGATGGTGCCATTCGACAGCATCAAGTTCACCGGTAACTACGGCAATATGACTGAAGTGTCGTATCAGGTCGCTAAACGTGCCGCGAAGAAAGGTGCTAAGTACTACCACATTACCCGCCAGTGGCAGGAACGTGGTAACAACATGACCATCAGCGCCGATCTGTATAAATAATGTCGATGACGTTATAAATGTCTTATCTGGCCTACAGCTCTGTAGGCCAGATTATTCACAGCCAGAATGCCATCAGGCCAGACTCAAACATCACGATTAAGCCGACTTTTCACACTATCAGTCACAAATCTCTCTAACCCCATTGCATGCGCTCTCTTCTCTCCGTAAAATCCCGCGCCTTAGTGGCTTTCACCATTTTTATGCGGTTTGCCAAAATAATTATTCTCTCACTCTCGTTTTTGTAACTGGATACAAATGGAAAAGAAATTGGGTCTGAGCGCACTAACAGCGCTGGTTTTAAGCTCAATGCTTGGCGCTGGTGTTTTCAGTCTGCCACAAAACATGGCGGCAGTAGCCAGCCCGGCGGCATTACTGATTGGTTGGGCGATCACCGGTGCGGGGATCCTCCTGCTCGCTTTCGCTATGCTAATTCTGACGCGTATTCGCCCGGACCTGGATGGCGGTATTTTTACCTATGCGCGTGAAGGCTTCGGTGAGCTGATTGGCTTCTGCTCTGCGTGGGGATACTGGCTGTGCGCCGTTATCGCTAACGTTTCCTATCTGGTTATCGTTTTTTCTGCGCTCAGCTTCTTCACTGATACTCCTGAATGGCGTCTGTTCGGCGACGGCAATACCTGGCAATCTATCGTTGGGGCATCGGTGCTGCTGTGGGTAGTCCATTTTCTGGTTCTGCGTGGAGTACAAACGGCAGCCAGCATCAATCTGGTTGCTACGCTGGCGAAATTACTGCCGCTGGGATTGTTTATCGTATTGGCATTTATGCTGTTTAAGCTCGATACCTTTACTCTTGATTTTACCGGCGTGAAGCTTGGTGTCCCCGTCTGGGAGCAGGTCAAAAATACCATGCTCATCACGCTATGGGTGTTCATTGGCGTGGAAGGTGCAGTGGTGGTTTCTGCGCGTGCGCGCAATAAACGCGATGTTGGTCGCGCTACGCTGCTGGCGGTCCTCGCCGCATTGGGTGTTTACCTGTTAGTTACCCTGCTATCTCTTGGCGTTGTTGCCCGTCCTGAACTGGCCGAGATCCGCAACCCGTCGATGGCCGGTTTGATGGTCAAAATGATGGGACCGTGGGGCGAAATTATCATTGCCGCCGGTCTGATTGTCTCCGTCTGCGGTGCTTATTTAAGCTGGACGATTATGGCTGCAGAAGTGCCTTTCCTGGCATCCACGCACAAAGCCTTCCCGCGTATATTTGCCCGACAAAATGCGCAGGGTGCACCATCAGCATCCCTGTGGCTGACCAACATCTGCGTACAGGTTTGTCTGGTTCTGATCTGGCTCACAGGTTCTGACTACAATACGCTGCTGACTATTGCCTCAGAGATGATTCTGGTGCCCTATTTCCTGGTCGGCGCATTCCTGCTGAAAATCGCCACCCGTCCGGTTCATCAGGCTGTCGGTATCGGTGCATGTATTTATGGCTTATGGTTATTGTATGCGTCAGGCCCAATGCACCTGTTGCTGTCTGTTGTGCTGTATGCGCCAGGGTTACTTGTTTTTCTTTACGCCCGCAAAACGCTCACGCACGATAACGTATTAAAACGCCAGGAAATAGCATTGATCGGTCTGCTACTCGTAGCCGCCGTTCCGGCAACCTGGATGTTGATGGGGTAAGCGTCAGTCCCATCGTTTGATGCAAATGGAGATTACGATGGGTAATAAGCCCCCTTTACCAATTCTTATCACCGGCGGAGGTCGTCGCATCGGCCTCGCTATCGCATGGCATTTTCTGAATCAAAAACAGCCAGTAATCGTCAGCTATCGAACGCATTATCCGGCCATTGATGGCCTACGTGACGCCGGCGCATTGTGTATCCAGGCTGATTTCTCAACCGATGCAGGTGTACTGACTTTTGCAGACGAGGTCAAAACACGCACAAATGGGTTACGCGCTATCGTGCATAACGCCAGCGCCTGGATAGCAGAAAAACCAGGCACCCCGCTGTCTGAAGTGTTGTCCAGCATGATGCAGATCCACGTCAATACCCCCTACCTGCTTAACCACGCGCTGGAAGGTTGCCTTCGCGGTCACGGACACGCAGCCAGCGACATTATCCACTTTACGGATTACGTCGTGGAGCGTGGCAGCGACAAGCATATTGCCTATGCAGCCAGTAAGGCTGCACTGGACAATATGACCCGTTCATTCGCCCGAAAACTGGCACCAGAGGTAAAAGTTAACGCTATCGCCCCCTCACTGATCCTGTTTAACGAGGGTGATGATGCCGAGTATCGCCAACAGGCGCTGAACAAATCGTTGATGAAAACAGCTCCAGGTGAAAAAGAGGTCATTGATTTAATAGACTATCTGTTGACCAGCTGTTTTGTCACGGGCCGTAGCTTCGCCGTTGATGGCGGTCGTCATCTGCGTTAGTGCAGTTTTATCCAACAGAAAATCAGTAACCACGCGCTCAGGCTCCAGCATACAACTGCCCCGCCGAGCGCAACGGGTAAGCGCATAAAACCGGTGAAGTACCAAAGCGAAATGAGATAGACAAAATAGGGAATAATCGACCACATGCTGAACACAATGGTGGTACGTAACGCTTCAATTCCACGCTCACTGGCCACAATATAATGAGCGATCAGCGCAAATGTCGGGAACAAAGGAATTAATCCCGCGATATAGTAATTCTTTGTTTTAGCCAGCAAACCAATCAACACCACGACCAGCGCACCCAGCGCCGCTTTTATAACGAGCCCCATCACTTAGCCTTAACACATTGACAACATCAGCCTCTAGCATAACGGAAGCGTTCTCGTTTAGAAAAGATTAATGGAAGGAAAAACGGGGGCGGTGTATGTTGGCGTTTTATATTCAAAATGAATGATATGAACACCATCGTATTTGTTGAAGATGATCCCGAGGTAGGCTCGCTGATTGCCGCCTATCTGGCCCGGCATGACATTGAGGTTATTGTTGAGCCTCGTGGTGATCTAGCCGAAGAGAAGATCCTGCAAGTTCAACCCGATTTGGTGTTGTTAGATATTATGCTTCCGGGTAAAGACGGAATGACTATCTGCCGCGATTTACGCAGCCGTTGGCAAGGTCCAATAGTCCTTCTGACATCGCTGGACAGCGACATGAACCATATTCTGGCGCTTGAAATGGGCGCCTGCGACTACATACTGAAAACGACGCCTCCGGCAGTGCTACTGGCTCGCCTGCGTCTGCATTTACGTCAGAATGAACATTCAGCACAATCAAAAGGAATTCAGGCAGCCACGATTACGCCGCATACCACACTGCGCTTTGGCACACTAACTATCGACCCTACCAACCGCTCCGTACTGCTCGCTGGAGAACAAGTCGCCCTCTCGACCGCTGATTTCGAGTTACTCTGGGAACTGGCTACACACGCGGGACAAATTATGGATCGCGATGCGTTATTGAAGAATCTGCGCGGCGTGAGTTATGACGGACTTGACCGTAGTGTGGATGTGGCGATTTCCCGGCTGCGTAAAAAGCTGCTCGATAACGCCACGGAACCGTACCGTATCAAAACCATCCGCAATAAAGGTTACCTGTTCGCCCCGCATGCCTGGGATGACGAACAGCGCAAATAAACTGTTCTCGCCAGGCTGGTTGATTCAACCGGTCTGGTGAAATCCCCCTGCTTTCAGACATATTATTGTCTTTAATACAGCCCATCAAAGTGACACTGTCACACAAATTGTATGCTGGATAAGCATAAGAACCACACCTGAGTCAGAACCACACTTTTTGTGTGGCCCCAGGCATTCTCTCTCCCTATAATCCGTCCCGGTCCTGAACCCTTAGGGTTCGTAGGTTTATTTCAGAAATCAAAACTCTTTCCGGCATTTCAGGTGCTGAATGAGGCAAGAGGCTACAATATGTTCGTTACACTCGCGTATATCGCGTTTTTTTTGGTTTGTTCATGGGCAATATTCAGAATCAATCAAAAAAGTAATTCCCTGTCAAAAAGTGTTTTCATTGCCATTTTTTTGGGTGCCATTATAGGCTTGTCCCTGCATCTTATAACTCCTGACCGCAGTAAAATGGTTATCGACTGGTATAATATCATCGGCAACGGTTACGTAAATTTACTGAAACTGGTTGCGGTCCCTCTGATATTTATCTCTATTCTCTCTGCTATTAACAACCTCGAAAACAGTGCTGGCATTGGCAAAATGTCGCTAACTATCGTCGGATGCATGTTATGTCTGGTGATGATTGCCGGGTTTATTGGGCTACTGACGGCGCATGTTTTAGGTTTGGATGCCAGTGCTTTCGGTCATATGCAGTCTACGCTGACGGATGCCGATGTGAGTAAAACAGCGGCCATTTCGCTGCCTAAACTGGTCACTTCTTTAATTCCCACCAATATTTTCCTCGACCTTACGGGGGCCAGAAGTGTTTCAGTTATTGGTATTGTTATCTTCACTCTCCTCGCCGGCGTGGCATTATTAAAAGTCAAACAGGACGCGCCAGAAGAAGGTGAAAAATTAAGCGCAGGGATCAATGCCATCCAGATTTGGGTCATGAAAATGGTGCGGATAGTTATTGCGCTGACCCCATATGGCGTGATGGCATTAATGGCCGGAGTCTTCTCCGCTTATCGCTTAGAGCAATTTGCCAGTCTGCTGGGATTTATTGGTGCCTGTTACATCGCGATACTGATGATGTTTTTCGTTCACGCACTGATACTGGTACTGAGTGGTAACAATCCCATTCGCTATTTTAAAACTGTCTGGCCGGTATTAACCTTTGCGTTTGTTTCGCGCAGCAGCGCGGCATCGATTCCGCTGGCTATTACAGCGCAGGAAAAGTTTGGCGTTCAAAATACCATTGCCAATATCGCTGCTTCATTTGGCTCCAGTATGGGGCAAAATGGCTGCGCCGGGATCTACCCCGCGATTATGGTAGCAATGATTGCCCCGACGATGGGCATCGATCCGCTTTCAATTCACTTTCTCCTTGCCATGCTACCGGCGATTGCGCTGGGATCGATTGGGGTTGCTGGTGTCGGTGGCGGTGGCACATTTGCCGCACTGATCGTCCTTTCAACACTCAATTTTCCGGTCGCACTGGTGGGTATTTTCATTGCCATTGAACCCATTGTCGATATGGCAAGGACGGCATTAAACGTTAATGGCTCGATGATGTCTGGGGTACTGGCAAACCGTATTTTGAATAAGGAGTCGCCTGCACAGCAACGGGTCAATGCGAATTAATCGTCCTCAATAAACCCGTTAATTGCTCTGCAGACAAAAGCCTTTCTGTCCACAGAAAGGCTTTAATATTTCAACTGAACGTCAACCCGTCGTATTTTTTCCAGCGATAATTCAATGCAGAGATAATCCAACAGGTAATAAATACGCCGATAATAACGAACCCAACATTCCCCATATGTTCACTCAGGCGGCCTACTGTGTCCCATAAACCGCCCTGCAGTGAAAATACCTCTGACAACAGACCCAGAGCTTCCAGCCCACCGATAAATACAGCAACAATTACTGATGTCCCGGTGATGGTCATATTGTAATAGAGTTTTCGTTGCGGCTTATTAAACGCCCAGCCATAGGCTTCGACCATCAACATACTGTCAAGGCAATCAATCAACGCCATTCCACAGGTGAAGAGCGCCGGAAATATCAGGATTGACCAGATGGACATACCACTCGAAGCGCTTGAAGCAGAAATACCTAACAGCGAAATTTCCGTAGCAGTATCAAAACCCAGACCAAATAAGAAACCGACAAAGTACATATGCCAGTCTTTGCCCACCAGTCTGAATGCCGGGCGGAAGATCCAGCTCAGCGGACCAGCAACGGTGACATCTTCAGTGGAACCAGCATAGATACCCGTCTTTTTCAGGTGACGAAATGCCTTCCATACCTGACAAAAAATGATGAGATTGATGGTAGCCAGAATAAGCAAAAATGCGGCAGAAACTGCGGTCCCTATAACTCCCCCGACATTTTGCAACCATAGCATATGCTGTTTAAATGCACTGGTAGTCAGGGCGATACCAATGCTGGCCAGCACCACAATGGTGGAATGCCCCAATGAAAACCAAGCCCCGGTGGTCAGCGCGCGTTTTTTCTGCTGAATAAGTTTTCGTGTCGCACTGTCGATGGCGGCAATGTGATCGGCGTCAACAGCGTGGCGCAGCCCATAACACCATGCGATAAGACATAGCGCCAGTAGTGAAGTGTTATTGCTAAACGCAGTGAACGCCCAGAGCCAGGCCACAACATTTGCACCGACCAGAAGAGTCACCAGCAGAATAATGTGTGGGCGTTTTTTAAGGAAGGAAAACAACAAATTCACTATTTCCGCCAAATTAATTTTGTAGTCAAAGACACAACTGAACCGCTGTTCTCTGGTTGATTAATAAAACATTTACCAGCCTAATGATAACGTTTAAAAATTACCAACCAGTGCTGTAGATCAAAGTTGATGCTAGCCATGCTCAAGTTCAGCTATGGCTAACTCAGCCACCCGCAGGGTTATAGCCGCATTATCACCCTCTTCCAGAAACCATGCGGAAGACAGTCCGCACCATGCCGCTATCCACATCAGGAGTCGTTCACGTTCAAGTTCGGCAACCTCAGAGACAACGTCTACGCGTTGTACGAATGTTTCAGGTTCAATAGCAACTGACATTGTGGTATCCGCAAGATCGGGATTAGTGAAAATATTGGCATAATCAAACCCACGCTCACCGATTAATCCTTTGGGATCAATTGCCAGCCATCCTGAAACACCAAAATCAAGAACATTGTTGTGGTGCAAATCACCGTGAAGAACTACAACCTCGCGAGGACTGGAGAACAATGATTTTGCCAACTCTGCGCAACGCATCATGATACCGCCATGAATTTGTGCAGCAGGCGCAAGATCATGAAACCAGTGATGCAGTGGAATTAGCGTTGGCAAAGATGCATTTGGCGGTACATGGAGCTGCCTTGCCGTGTGGCAGATTATGCGACATGCTTGCTCATCCTGTCCTGTGATCGACAGGGTAGATAAAGAGCCAACCCCTGTCGCCCGCTCTAAGAGTATTGCCCCATCCTCATGAGCCAGCACGTTCGCTGCTCCCCGCCCGTTCCACCAGGCCATTAGCTCGCAACCTCGACGCTCACTATCATCATTCGTGATTTTTAGGATCGCTTTTTGGTGATCTTTACGCATCATTACCGGTAAAAGCTGCGACGTATGAGTTATGACAGGAACGCCATCAGGAATAAGTCCCCAGCGACTGAGATAGTTACTGAACATGTGTTATTTCCAACATTTTTGGTTGCCGGGTAAGAACGTTTAGCGAGTTTCTTTTGCAGCAGTATAACTGTACTCTGCCAGGATAAGTGCGCGTGATGGTAAACGGAGAGCAGTTCTGAACCGAAAAACGCCTCCATAGCTAAAACGCATCGCTACCATGTTAAGTATCCGGTGAATTTTTATGAAGAAGCTGTTTGTGCAGTTTTACCTCTTGCTGTTCGTCTGCTTTCTGGTCATGACCTTATTGGTCGGGCTGGTGTACAAATTTACCGCAGAGCGCGCTGGCAGACAGTCACTTGATGATTTGATGAAAAGCTCGTTGTATCTGATGCGCAGCGAATTACGTGAAATTCCCCCACGCGACTGGGGGAAAACGCTGAAGGAGATGGATTTGAACCTCTCGTTTGATCTCCGCGTTGAGCCACTGAATAAATACCATCTGGATGCTCCGACCATGCAGCGGCTGCGCGAAGGCGATATCGTTGCACTCGACGATCAGTACACATTTATTCAGCGTATTCCCCGCAGCCATTACGTGCTGGCCGTAGGTCCGGTTCCCTATCTCTATTTTCTGCATCAAATGCGCCTGCTGGATGTCGCGCTAATGGCGTTTATTGCCATCTCCCTCGCCTTCCCGGTGCTAATCTGGATGCGCCCACACTGGCAGGAGATGCTTAGACTGGAAGCCGCCGCGCAGCGTTTTGGAGAAGGACATCTGAGTGAGCGACTGCACTTTGACAGCGGATCCAGTTTTGAACGGCTGGGCGTGGCGTTTAATCAGATGGCGGACAATATCAATGCGCTGATCGCCAGCAAAAAGCAGCTTATCGATGGTATTGCCCATGAACTTCGTACCCCCCTGGTGCGATTACGTTACCGACTGGAGATGAGTGATAACCTCACCGAGCAAGAGTCTCAGGCTCTGAACCGCGATATTGGCCAACTGGAAGCGCTAATTGAAGAATTACTCACTTACGCCAGACTGGATCGCCCGCAGAATGAGCTAAAGCTCAGTGTACCGGACCTGCCCGTTTGGCTGGTAACCCATCTGGAAGATGTACAAAGCGTCACCCCTGAGCGTTCGGTGCGTTTGCGTCATCTTATAACCGGTGATTACGGCGCACTGGATATGCGTCTGATGGAGCGCGTACTGGATAACTTGCTAAATAATGCCCTGCGCTATTGCCAGTCTACGGTACAAGCCAGCCTGCTGCTGCACGGAAATCAGGCAACACTGGTTGTCGAAGATGACGGTCCGGGTATCGAACCCAACGCCCGCGAGCAAATTTTTGAACCGTTTGTTCGCCTTGATCCCAGCCGCGACCGCGCCACCGGTGGCTGCGGGCTGGGTTTAGCTATCGTGCACTCCATCGCGCTGGCAATGGGCGGTACTGTAGTCTGTGACGAAAGCGAGCTGGGCGGAGCCAGATTCACTTTTAGCTGGCCCGTCTGGCATAACATTCCCGAATTTTCCGCTGCCTGACCTATACAGCTCGGTGGTCAGGTGCTAAACATTGTGCTATAAAAAAGTATGTTGTAACTAAAATGGTAACCCTATGACTCGTTACGATCTCGTCGAACGACTGAACGGCACCTTTCGCCAGATGGAACAGGAACTGGCGCAACTGACTGAAAATTTGCAGCAGCGAACGCTGCTGATTGCGCGCGTGTTTTCTCTGCCAGAAGTGGCAAAAGAGGCAGAACATGCCCCGCTGGAGAGCATTGATGTTAAGCAGCATTTGGGCAAAGAGGCTGAAATGCTGGCGCTACGCCACTTCCGCCACCTGTTTATTCAGCAGCAATCTGAGAACCGCAGCAGCAAAGCGGCCGTTCGCCTGCCTGGCGTGTTGTGCTACCAGGTCAATAACAGCGTACAGACCGCACTTGAAGAGCAAATACAACGCATTAACCAGTTGAAAACAACGTTTGAACGCATTGTGACAGTGGATTCCGGGCTGGCTCCGGCAGCACGTTTCGAATGGGTACATCGACACTTACCCGGCCTGATTACGCTAAACGCTTATCGCACGCTAACCGTTGTCAGGGAACCGGCTACCCTGCGATTTGGCTGGGCGAACAAACACATCATTAAAAACCTGAAACGTGATGAGATGCTGGAACAACTGGAAAAGAGCCTAAACTCACCACGCAGCGTGCATCCCTGGACGCGTGAAGAATGGCAGGCCAGACTGGAGCGTGAATATCAGGATATCGCTGCACTGCCACAGCAGGCCAAACTGAAGATCAAAAGACCGGTAAAAGTCCAGCCCATTGCCCGCGTTTGGTACAAAGGACAGCAAAAACAGGTGCAATATGCTTGCCCGACTCCGCTGATTGCACTGATTAATAGCGACAATGGTATGAGTGTGCCTGATATCGGTGAACTGCTGAATTACGATGCTGAAAACGTGCAGCACCGCTTTAAACCTCAGGCACAGCCGTTAAGACTCATTATCCCCCGGCTGCACCTGTATGTTGCGGATTAACGTCCTGGTCGCATGCTACCGACCATCAGTTCCGGACGTACCCAACTGTCAAACTCGGCTTCGGTAAGATACCCCAGCGCCAGGGCGGACGCTTTTAAGGTCAGTCCTTCTTTGTGGGCCTTCTTGGCAATCTCTGCGGCTTTATCGTAACCAATATGAGTATTGAGCGCGGTAACCAGCATGAGCGATTCATTGAGTAACTGATCAATTCGCTCGCGATTCGGTTCAATCCCGGTAGCACAGTGCTCGTTGAAACTTTCCATACCATCTGCCAGCAGGCGAACTGATTGCAGGAAGTTATGAATAACCATCGGACGATAGACATTCAGCTCAAAATTACCTGACGCCCCACCAATATTAACCGCGACATCATTACCCATTACCTGACAGCACAGCATAGTCAGCGCTTCACACTGAGTCGGATTAACTTTACCCGGCATAATAGAACTACCCGGCTCATTTTCAGGAATTGATATCTCGCCAATACCACAGCGTGGGCCGGATGCCAGCCAGCGCACATCATTAGCGATTTTCATCAGCGACGCAGCCAGTCCTTTTAGCGCCCCATGAGCATGTACCAGCGCATCGCAAGTAGCTAACGCCTCGAATTTATTCGGCGCGGTAACAAACGGTGCGGAGGTTAGCGCCGCCAGTTCATCCGCGACACGCACGGCATATTCAGGATGGGTATTCAGCCCGGTGCCGACCGCAGTACCACCCAACGCCAGTTCAGCAACGTGCGGTAAGCTGTATTCGATATGCCTCAGGTTATGTTCTAACATCGCGACCCAGCCTGAGATCTCCTGGCCCAGCGTCAGCGGCGTGGCATCCTGCAGATGGGTTCGTCCGATTTTTACGATATCAGCAAAAGCATGCGATTTTTCTCGCAGCGTGGTGGTTAACACATTCAGTTGCGGGATAAGGTGCTCACGCAGAGCCAGCAGCGCGGCAACGTGCATCGCCGTGGGAAAGACGTCGTTAGAACTTTGGCTTTTATTCACGTCGTCATTTGGATGTATTTTACGCTCCATACCCCGTACGCCGCCCAGCAATTCACTGGCTCTATTTGCCAGCACTTCGTTCATGTTCATATTGCTTTGCGTACCGGAACCGGTCTGCCAGATAGCCAGCGGAAACTCATCACGATGCTTATCCGCTAACACCTCATCCGCCGCCTGCATGATGGCGTTCGCTTTGTCTGCCGCCAACAGTCCCAAATCCTGATTAACCTTCGCAGCGGCGCGTTTAGTCAGCGCCAGTGCATGGATCAGCGAGACCGGCATTTTCTCCGTTGAGATGCGAAAATGTTCCAGCGATCGTTGGGTTTGCGCCCCCCAGAGTTTATCAGCCGGAACATCTATCGCACCCATTGAATCATTTTCGCGGCGTACCGTTACCATTACCTGCTCCTTATATTATCTATTGATTAGGTTATGTTTCGACATTGCCCACTTGCCATTGGTCTTATGAGTATTAACGAGGATAAAGCTGTCGTTTGGTGGTTCGTGCGGTAAAAAAAACCGCCCCGAAGGGCGGCTGACGTTACTTAACGCAGCGTGCGCACTGCGACGTCTGAATCTGCTGGAAGAAATCATTACCTTTGTCATCCACAAGGATAAACGCCGGGAAATCCTCCACTTCAATTTTCCAGATGGCTTCCATCCCCAGTTCCGGATATTCCACACATTCCAGACTTTTGATACTGCCCTGTGCCAGCACCGCTGCGGGACCGCCAATACTGCCCAGGTAGAAGCCGCCATGTTTATGACAGGCATCTGTGACCTGCTGACTACGGTTTCCTTTTGCCAGCATAATCATACTCCCGCCTTCGGACTGAAGCTGGTCAACATATGAGTCCATACGACCAGCAGTGGTTGGACCCAGCGAGCCCGAAGCATAACCTTCCGGCGTTTTGGCCGGGCCAGCGTAATAAATAGGGTGATCTTTTACATACTGCGGCAAACTCTCGCCGTTATCCATACGTTCTTTCAGTTTTGCATGCGCAATATCACGCCCGACAATGATCGTACCATTGAGCGACAGACGGGTGGAAACAGGATACTGCGACAACTGGGCCAGGATCTCTTTCATCGGGCGGTTAAGGTCCACACGTACGGCTTCGCCCTCGCCTGCCTGACGCAGCTCTTCCGGGATGTATTTGCCTGGGTTGTTTTCCAGCTTCTCGATCCAGATACCTTCACGGTTGATCTTGGCTTTAATATTACGATCAGCCGAACAGGAGACGCCCATTCCAACCGGGCACGATGCACCGTGACGCGGCAGACGGATCACGCGGATATCATGGGCGAAATATTTCCCGCCAAACTGCGCGCCTAACCCCAGATTCTGCGCCTCAATCAGCAACTCTTTTTCCAGTTCAACGTCGCGGAAGGCCTGTCCATGCTCATTACCTTCAGTAGGCAACTCGTCATAATATTTCGCAGAAGCCAGCTTGACGGTTTTCAAAGTGGTTTCTGCGGAAGTTCCGCCAATCACAAACGCAATGTGGTACGGTGGACATGCTGCGGTTCCCAGCGTACGCATCTTGTCCACCAGGTAATTTTTCAATTTCCCCGGCGTTAAAAGCGCTTTGGTTTCCTGATACAGATAGGTCTTATTCGCCGAGCCACCGCCTTTGGCAATGCACAGGAATTTATACTCATCACCATCCACACTATACAGATCGATTTGCGCAGGAAGGTTAGTCCCGGTATTCACCTCGTTGTACATATCCAGCGCAGCATTTTGTGAATAGCGCAGGTTGTCTTCGATATAGGTGTTATAGACACCTCGCGCCAGCGCAGCCTCATCGCCACCTCCGGTCCAGACACGCTGACCTTTTTTACCAACGATAATGGCCGTCCCGGTGTCCTGACAGGTCGGCAAAACACCTTTTGCCGCAATATCTGAGTTGCGCAGGAATTGCAGGGCAACATATTTGTCGTTTTCGCTGGCATCCGGGTCGCGCAGAATATCAGCGACTTGCTGCTGATGCGCAGGCCGCAGCATAAACGACGCATCATGAAATGCCTGACGCGCGAGGAGAGTTAACGCTTCAGGCGCAACTTTTACGATTTCCTGCCCTTCAAATTCGGCAACGGAAACATGGTCGCTGGTCAGCAGATAGTATTCGGTATCATCCTTGTTGAGGGGAAAAGGATGTTGATAATGAAAGGGTTTGTTTGACATTGTGCTCTCACTTACAGCTCGGTCTGGTTATTCTCTGGGCAGATGTTCCGTTGCCCTGCTTCCCTGTCGCAGCTCGGGTTGTAGAAGGCGTGGCTTTTCTGCAACCGGAATTGCTCAGGGTATTAAAAGCGAGTCACCATATCCTACACAATTTTTTAACAAAAACTGAGACAAAGACGACTTTTTACATGTGCAGGTTACTTCCCCCCGGTTTTCTTGGTTTAATGGACAGAGAAATTTCAACATTGAAACAGGGCATTGATAATGCAAAAACTCATCAACTCAGTGCAGAACTACGCCTGGGGAAGTAAAACGGCGTTAACCGAACTTTATGGCATTGCCAATCCGTCAAACCAGCCGATGGCTGAACTGTGGATGGGCGCCCATCCGAAAAGCAGCTCTCAGGTTCAGAGCGCTGAGGGTCAGTTAATTTCTCTGCGTGATGCTATCGAACACGATAAATCTGCTGTGTTAGGTGATGCCGTGGCGAAGCGCTTTGGTGAATTGCCCTTCCTGTTTAAAGTGCTCTGTGCCGCACAACCTCTTTCTATTCAGGTTCACCCTAACAAACGCAACTCTGAAATTGGATTTGCTAAAGAAAACGCCGCAGGGATCCCGATGGACGCCGCGGAGCGTAATTACAAAGATCCTAACCACAAGCCTGAGCTGGTTTTTGCCCTGACGCCCTTCCTGGCCATGAATGCGTTCCGCGAGTTCTCTGACATTGTGGCATTGTTACAACCTGTCGCTGGTGCGCATCCTGCCATTGCACATTTCCTGCAGGAACCAGGTGCAGAGCGTCTGAGCCATCTTTTCGCCAGCTTGCTGAATATGCAGGGCGAAGAGAAATCCCGCGCACTGGCAGTCCTGAAATCTGCGCTTAACAGCCAACAGGGTGAACCATGGCAAACTATTCGCCTAATCGCTGACTTCTACCCTGACGATAGCGGTCTCTTCTCTCCTCTGCTGCTCAACGTGGTTAAGCTGAATCCTGGCGAAGCTATGTTTTTGTTTGCTGAAACGCCCCATGCCTACCTGCAGGGTGTTGCGCTCGAGGTGATGGCTAACTCCGATAACGTTCTGCGCGCCGGACTCACGCCAAAATATATTGATATTCCTGAACTGGTCGCCAACGTTAAATTTGAAGCTAAACCGGCAAACCAACTGCTAACGACCCCAAATAAAACAGGTGGAGAGCTGGACTTCCCGATCCCGGTTGATGACTTCGCTTTCTCCCTGCATGAACTGTCAGCCGGAGAAGCGGCAATTAGCCAACAAAGCGCCGCCATCCTGTTCTGTATCGAGGGAGAGGCCGTGCTACATAAAGGCGAGCAGCGACTGGTACTGAAACCGGGTGAATCGGCATTTATTAGTGCAAACGAATCACCGATTAATGTCAGCGGCGTCGGCCGTTTAGCTCGGGTTTACAACAAGCTCTAGCAAGATACTGATATTTTTAGCAACTCTTGCTAAGCTAATAGTGAGTCAAAGACATGTCACTCCTCCAGGCGCTTTCAAACGCCTGGATTTATTTTATGGATATCGAAATGAAAAAATCGCTGGTAGCTGCGGGTGTGGTAGTTGCGTTAGGTATCGTCTGGACAGGCGGCGCCTGGTACACCGGAAAGAAACTTGAAACGCATCTCGCCGAGATGGTGACGCAGGCAAATGATCAGATCAAACGCTACTCACCTGAGTCCGGTATTGAACTGAGTTATCAGAACTACCAGCGCGGCGTGTTTAACAGCCAGTTGCAACTGGTGGTGAAACCTATTGCCGGTCAGGAAAATGCCTGGCTGAAACCTGGGCAAACTATCGTTCTGAATGAATCTGTTGATCACGGCCCCTTCCCGCTGGTGCAGCTTAAATCATTGAATCTTATGCCAGCCATGGCGGCAGTGAAAACAACGCTGGTGAATAACGACGTTACAAAACCGCTATTTGACATCGCTAAAGGGGAATCTCCTTTCACCATTAATTCCCGTATTGGCTATAGCGGCGACACCCGTTCCGATCTTTCTCTCAAACCACTGAACTACGAAAAAGGCGACGAAAAAGTGGCCTTTAGCGGCGGAGAATTCCAGTTCACGGCAGACAAAGACGGGAACGCAGTCTCTGTGACAGGAGAAGCGCAGAGCGGTGTGGTGAATGCAGTCAATGAGTACAACCAGAAAGTACAAGTTACCTTTAATAACCTGACAACCGAAGGCTCCAGCAGCGTAGCCAGTTTTGGCGAACGCATTGGCGATCAAAAATTGTCTCTCGATAAGCTGTCGATTTCGGTTGAAGGTAAAGAGCTGGCCGTCCTTGAAGGCATGGGCATCGATGGTAAATCCGATCTGGTTAACGATGGTAAAACTGTCAACAGCCAGCTGGATTACACACTGAACAGCCTTAAATTGCAGGGTCAGGATTTAGGTAGCGGCAAGCTGACGCTGAAAGTGGCCCAGATTGATGGTGAGGCGTTACATCAGTTCAGTCAGCAGTATACCGCGCAAACCAAGGCGCTGATGGCGCAGATCGATGTGGTACAGAATCCTGAACTTTATCAACAAAAAGTGACAGAAGCGTTCTTTAGCGCCCTGCCAGTGCTGATGAAAGGCGAACCGGTTATCACCATTGCCCCACTAAGCTGGAAGAATGCCAAAGGTGAGACGGCCTTTAATCTGTCACTGTTCCTGAAAGATCCATCGACAAATCAGGACGAGCCGCAAACGCTGGCGCAGGAAGTTGATCGTTCAGTCAAATCACTGGACGCTAAGCTTGCTATCCCCGTAGATATGGCAACTGAGTTCATGACACAGATTGCCAAACTGGAAGGATACCAGCAGGAAGAAGCGGCAGGGCTTGCCAGGCAGCAAGTCAATGGTCTGGCGGCAATGGGTCAAATGTTCCGTGTAACTACGATGCAGGACAACACTATCGGCTCCAGTCTGCAGTATGCAAATGGTCAGGTAACTCTCAACGGCCAAAAAATGTCGCTGGATGAATTTGTTGGCATGTTTGGTATGCCGACGCTTTCAGAGCCGGATGCACCGGCGACCCCACAGCAGTAATCCTTATCTGCTATCAGCGTATGCCCGGTAACTTTGTTTATCGGGCTTTTTTATGCTTAGCACGTTACCAGTCGGGCGGAAAGCGTCATATTGCGCGAGTGACTTTCATCATGTCCAATTCGTTGCAGCACGCGTTCAGCAAGGGTGTAACCCATCTCACGCGCGGGCGTACAGGCCCAGGTAATAGGGAGATCGTCCAGCGCGTTTTCCGCCACATCGGCAAAAGCGGCCAGTGAGACCTGTTGCTCAAAGTAACGATCGACACCGATTTCGCCGCTCTGACGCCCTGCTTTCATCAGGCCAAACCATGCACCAGCCGCAATGGTTTCGTTGTAACAAACCACCGCGCTGATGGTCGGATTATGGCGTAAAAGCGCCGTAACGGTCTCAGCGGCCTGCTTCTGACTGGAAGAACACTCCAGAACCCAATCGCTATGAAATGGCAGACCAAATTTTAGCAGCGTTGCACAATACCCTCCCACGCGTTCAGCTCGGGTCAACGATGAGCTTTGTCCCCCCAACCAGGCTATCCGTTGATGCCCATGATGGATGAGATGTTCAACCAGCAGTTGTGCTGCCTGCATATTGTCAGGTCTGACGGTGTCTGCATCATCCAGGTAGCTGGCGCGGGAAGCAAATACAACGGGGATCCCTTTATCATTGGCCAGGTATCGAAGCGCATCGCTACTGCCTGCAGCACCGGCGATCACCACACCATCAACGCCTTGATTAAGTAACATTGCAAAGCGCTGCGCCAGTTGCTCACCATCCTTACCGCCATGCAATAAAAACACCATACGTCCCTGAGCTTCTAACGCTTCGGTCAACCCTGCGGTAAGTTCAGCATAAAAAGGGGTGGAGAGATCGCGAACAATCAAACCAATAACACCGCTCTGCCCACCGCGAAGTGCTGATGCTTGCCGGTTGCGTACAAAACCCAGTTGCTCTATGGCCGCATTTACCCGTTCGCCGGTTGCTGATGAGATACGCCCTTTTCCACTGAGTACCAATGAGACTGTACTGACCGAAACCCCCGCAGCCAGTGCAACATCATGGATGGTGATTTTTTTGGCTATAGCCATAAAAACGGAAAACCCCCTGATAACGTGACAGATAAAACGTTTTATCAATCGGTTATATTTATACGCCCTATTATCATTCGATAATGTGATTTATACCGCACTAAAATTAGGTAAAACGTTTTATCTTCTCGCCATCATTAGTCACCGAGCTTTACATGAGGAGTCGTTAGATGACGACGAGAACCACACCAAAAATAACGTTATGGGAATTTTTCCAACAGTTGGGCAAAACCTTTATGCTGCCCGTAGCTCTGCTCTCCTTTTGCGGGATCATGTTGGGGATCGGCAGCTCGTTAAGCAGTCATGATGTCTTAACGTTGATCCCGGCATTGGGTAATCCAGTACTACAGGCTATTTTTACCTGGATGAGTAAAGTCGGCTCTTTCGCTTTTAGCTTCCTGCCAGTGATGTTTTGTATCGCCATCCCCCTCGGTCTGGCACGTGAAAATAAAGGCGTGGCCGCATTTGCGGGATTTGTCGGCTATGCGGTAATGAATCTCGCCGTCAACTTTTGGTTAACGGCCAAAGGGATTTTACCCACGACTGATGCGGCGATCCTGAAAGCCAACAACGTACAAAATATTCTTGGGATCCAGTCGATCGATACCGGGATCCTGGGGGCGGTAATTGCCGGGATCATCGTGTGGATGCTGCATGAACGCTTCCACAATATCCGTCTTCCTGATGCGCTGGCATTCTTTGGTGGCACCCGTTTTGTTCCTATCATCTCCTCGGTCGTGATGGGACTGGTTGGGTTGGTAATTCCACTGATATGGCCTGTTTTTGCCATGGGTATTACCGGGCTAGGCCACATCATCAATAGCGCGGGTGAATTTGGTCCGATGCTGTTTGGTACCGGTGAACGTCTGCTGTTGCCTTTTGGTCTGCATCATATTCTGGTGGCACTCATTCGTTTCACCGAAGCAGGTGGTACACAGGAAGTGTGTGGTCATAGCGTAAGTGGCGCGCTGACGATTTTCCAGGCGCAGCTGAGCTGCCCGACAACGCAGGGCTTCTCTGAAAGCGCAACTCGCTTCCTGTCGCAGGGTAAAATGCCGGCGTTCCTTGGTGGATTACCAGGAGCTGCATTAGCGATGTACCATTGCGCACGACCTGAAAATCGTCATAAAATTAAAGGGTTATTAATTTCCGGCCTCATCGCCTGCGTCATCGGTGGTACCACCGAACCTCTGGAGTTCCTGTTCCTGTTCGTAGCGCCAGTCCTGTATGTTATTCACGCTCTGTTGACCGGCCTTGGCTTCACCGTAATGGCAATTCTCGGCGTAACCATCGGCAATACTGACGGCAACCTGATTGACTTTGTGGTGTTCGGTATCCTGCACGGGCTGTCCACCAAATGGTATCTGGTCCCTGTTGTGGCGGCCATCTGGTTCGCGGTGTACTACATTATCTTCCGCTTTGCGATCACGCGATTTAATCTGAAAACACCGGGTCGTGACGTTGAAATTGCCAGCAATATCGAAAAAGTCATGGCGGGAACACCGGGTAAATCTGGCTACAACGTACCAGCTATTCTGGCAGCGCTGGGCGGTGCGGAAAATATCGTCAGTCTGGATAACTGTATTACGCGGTTGCGTTTATCAGTAAAAGATATGTCGCTTGTTAACGTCCAGGCACTGAAGGACAATCGTGCGATTGGCGTAGTACAACTTAATCAGCATAACCTTCAGGTCGTTATTGGTCCGCAGGTCCAGTCAGTCAAAGACGAAATCGCGGTTCTGATGAATACCGTACAGGCTTAAGGACAACGAAATGTTTGATTTTTCAAAGGTTGTGGACAGGCATGGCACATGGTGTACCCAGTGGGATTATGTCGCCGATCGTTTTGGCTCTGCCGATCTGCTGCCATTCACAATCTCTGACATGGATTTTACCACCGCCCCCTGCATCCTGGAGGCGCTGACAAAGCGCCTTTCACACGGAGTGCTGGGCTACAGTCGCTGGAAAAATGATGAGTTTTTAGCGGCGATCAGCCACTGGTTTCTTACCCGCCACGATACCAGGATTGACCCTCAGTCTTTGGTTTACGGCCCCTCCGTCATCTATATGGTGTCAGAGCTGATCCGCCAGTGGTCGTCTGCCGGTGATGCCGTGGTTATTCATACTCCGGCTTACGATGCGTTTTATAAGGCGATTGAAGGAAACCAGCGTGCGGTACTTCCTGTTGCGCTGGAGAAATGCGCAAATGGTTGGTATTGCGACATGGCAAAACTGGAGGCCGTCCTCGCGCGGGCTGAGAGCAAAATTCTTCTGCTCTGTAGTCCACAAAACCCAACGGGAAAAGTCTGGACCCGCGATGAACTGGAAACCATGGCAGAACTGTGCCAGCGCCACGGTGTAAAAGTTATTTCCGACGAGATTCATATGGATATGGTATGGGGAGAACAACCGCACATTCCATGGAGTAACGTGGCGCGAGGAAACTGGGCACTGCTCACCTCCGGCTCGAAGAGTTTTAATATTCCGGCATTAACCGGCGCTTATGGACTTATCGAGGACGCCCAAAGTCGCAATGAGTACCTCAGTGCACTGAAAGGCCGTGACGGACTTTCTTCACCTGCAGTACTGGCGCTTACTGCACATATTGCCGCCTATCAGGACGGTGCAAGCTGGCTCGACGCACTGCGGGATTATCTTGCCTGTAATTTGCGCTACATCGCCCGGGAACTCAATGCCGCCTTCCCTGAACTGAACTGGCAGATACCACAATCCACGTATCTGGCCTGGATTGACCTGCGCCCACTCAACATTGATGACCAGGCGTTGCAGAATGCACTTATCCAGCAGGAAAAAGTGGCGATCATGCCGGGATATACCTACGGAGAAGAAGGTCGCGGTTTTGTTCGCCTGAATGCCGGATGTCCACGTTCAAAACTTGAAAAAGGCGTTAAGGGGTTGATTAACGCAATCCGTTCAGTACGTTGATATGTTTGCGCAATGAGCCATTCATTGCGCAAACTCTTAATTTGGGCGCCGGTTTCCCGCTTTCAATTACTGTCTAATTTTTATCTATAGGGTTCTGTGAGTAAAAAGGGCTATTTATCATCTGATCGTGTATAGTGGCCCTCCACTCAAATCAGGAAGAGCCTATGTCAGATCGTAAAAATAATAAATCCCGCCGTAATTTTCTTGTCAAATGTCTTTGTCCAAACTGCACCGCACAATCAGAACACAGTCACTCTCGGGTACAAAAAGGTGCAATGTTAATTTGCCCCCATTGCAATAAATTATTCCAGTCCGACGCTAAACTCGTCGCGTAATTTGCTATTAAGATAACTGCTGCTCAAAATTATAATGATGAAAAGCGGTTATCCATTCTATCTGCAATCCAAATAGCAAAAAACCCGCTATCAGCGGGTTTATAATTAAGTATGTATAATTCCAGTGCTTCTGCCAGTTTGTCTACTCAGGACAAAGCCGTCTTCGTTGTCGCAAAAGGCATAAGCAGGAATTATTACTCTGCCACTACGACATTAGCAGCAGCCGGGCCTTTAGCGCCATTCTCAACAGAGAACTCGACCTTCTGCCCTTCAAGCAAGGTACGGAAGTTATTCGACTGAATAGCAGAAAAATGTACGAAAACATCTTTAGAGCCATCAGCCGGAGAGATAAAACCGAAACCTTTATCAGCGTTAAACCATTTTACTAAACCAGTCATTTTATTAGACATATTAAATATTCCTTAACTTGAGCCTTTCGGCGAACAGGGGCTTTATTACAGAAACTACGTAGTGCTTAGTAGGGAGACTCAAGAAAGGGATTACTGAAAATACCTGGTGATGAGAACTGCTTTAGTAAACTACTTTGTATGCTGTCTGTCATTCAAACCGACGACGCTATTAACTCATGATGCTCTGGATTACGCAACTTTTATTTTAGCCGTCCAGATATCCTTAGTGCTAAAAAATAGTTCTGGCTTTATTTCTCCTGATACGTATAGTGCACCCCGTTATATCTATTAAGGAATTTATTTGTCTCGTAAAATGACAGGAATTGTCAAAACCTTTGACTGCAAGAGTGGCAAAGGACTCATCATCCCTTCAGATGGTCGTAAAGATGTTCAGGTTCACATTTCAGCGTTAAGCCCCCACGAATCAGAAGTACTCACTCCAGGCATACGTGTAGAGTTTTGCCGGATCAATGGTCTGAGAGGACCAACTGCCGCCAATGTCTATCTTTCATAGCACAGTATCTGATGCATGCCCCTGTTCGACACATCTTTAAACGACGGATGAAGCCATATTGCTGAGACGCTCAGAAATGGCTGAGTACTGAGGGTCTCTGGGTTCCAGACTAATTTCGAATGGTAATTGCCTCGAAACTAAGGCTTCCTTGCAAGGTAAATAGCGGTAACAAAATTACGCTTCACCTTTCCTCCAAAATCCTTTTTCACTACCCTCTCTATCTCATTGAGGAATTGCGTGCGCTCCATTTCACTCAGTCGAGCAACCGGTGAAAATGTTGAAATCAATTGTCTGGTCTGTCGGGCATCCATTTCTGATTCCCATCTGAACTCATCACTAATAATCTCGGTAAACCCGGCTTTTGCCAGATCATCGAGCCTTTCTCTTTTTTGTAGTGGGTAAGGATGGCGGTGACCCGCCTTATGTGAAGGGCTGGCGCTAAGGGGGGCAAACAAGCGATCTGTTCTTTGCATGAATGCATCCTCGTTATGCGGGTCGCCAAAAACAGTCCACCACATAGCAAACCATCCTCCGGGACGCAGAAGCTGGAATATCCTTTCGAGTCCGCTCACGGGTTCGATCCAGTGAAAAGAGGTGGCTGCAATCCCCAGGTCAAAGCAGCCGGGCTGTAGTAGTACGTCCTCAAAAGTGGAATTTATAATCGAGAATGAGTCCTGCGAATACCGACCCAGTCTTTCCTTTAACTTTATAGCCAGATTGTGGTCAGGTTCGATTGCACTTACCTGATATCCCATATCAAGCAGATGTTCCGTTGCTTGCCCGGTCCCAGGCCCAATCTCGAAGGCCCTCCGGCAGATTTCTGGTCCGCAATGCTCTTTAAGTAATGCAAATATATGTAACGGGTAATCAGGCCTGCCCTGCTGATATGCATTCGTATCTCTGCCAAATAAAGCCCGCCCTTCGTTAAGCGGAATGTGCTCTTGCATCATCTTTCTATCCTTCAAATTGTCTAACAATTTCGAGTGTCAGACACTCAGTCAGCAACGTTGTGCCGGATATTTTAACTCGTCGCATGTCCTTACCCAGCGCAGGGATAACCCTACCCCCAACATGAGTAAATAACTTCAACGAATAGAAAGGAATTATGAGTTTTCCACACAAAACTGAATCTGCGTTATTCGAAACGGTGATAAAACAAGCGGGTGACTACCGGAGCTGAGCAACTGTCTGCCAGTGTAACTCCAGCAATCTCATATTCAGCCTGATGGATCTTCCCTATGGCAACATGCTTTACGGTGTTTCCTTGAGTCGGATGGCCAATAAGGATTGTGTGCAGATAGCCCTGCTCAACGAAAAACTGAAATGAATACCCAAATATGCTCCAATTACAAAGTGATAGTGCCATTTTTTCAAAGTTATTAGAGGATTATTATTCTGTTGTATAATACTGCGCACTTTAACTAAATGACGTGAGTGCGACCATGATTGATACTTCCCTACCCTTGACCGATGTCCATCGCCACCTTGATGGTAATATCCGCGCGCAGACAATTCTCGATCTTGGCCGTCAGTTTAATTTGACACTCCCGGCTCAGACGCTTGAAACACTGATTCCTCATGTACAGGTCACATCGACAGAACCGGACCTGGTCAGCTTTTTGTCGAAGCTTGACTGGGGTGTGAAAGTCCTGGCATCTCTGGATGCTTGTCGCCGCGTGGCATTTGAGAATATTGAAGACGCCGCGCGTAACGGTCTGCACTATGTTGAGTTGCGCTTTTCTCCGGGCTACATGGCAATGGCGCATCAACTTCCGGTAGCGGGTGTGGTTGAAGCGGTCATCGAAGGTGTACGCGAAGGCTGTAAGACTTTCGGCGTTGAAGCACGCTTAATTGGTATTATGAGTCGTACCTTCGGCGAGACTGCTTGCCTGCAGGAGCTGGAGGCATTACTGGCACATCGCGGCCACATTACCGCACTGGATCTTGCCGGTGACGAACTCGGTTTTCCGGGTAGTTTATTCCTGTCACACTTCAACCGTGCGCGCGACGCGGGTTGGCACATTACTGTTCATGCAGGTGAAGCCGCTGGCCCGGAAAGCATTTGGCAAGCCATCAGAGAACTGGGTGCAGAGCGTATTGGTCACGGGGTCAAAGCGGTAGAAGATCGTGCATTAATGGATTTTCTCGCCGAGCAACGAATCGGTATTGAATCCTGCCTGACATCTAACATCCAGACCAGTACGGTCGCTTCACTGGCAGTACATCCGCTGAAAACGTTCCTTGAGCATGGTGTTCTGGCCAGTCTGAATACTGACGATCCGGCGGTTCAGGGCGTAGATATTATTCACGAATACACCATTGCGGCCCCGGCTGCTGGATTGACGCGCGAGCAAATCCGCCAGGCGCAAATCAATGGCCTGGAAATGGCATTCCTGAGTGATGAAGAAAAGCGGGCTCTGCGCCAGAAAGTGGCAACAGCGTAACCGTGTGATGCGTTAATGCATGATGGCATTAACGCATCAACCGCCTGCAATTAGATAATTGCAGGCGGTTGATAAACTCGATCAGGCAAGGCACAGCGTGGAGCGGTGTTTAGCCGACTCAATACCAAGCTCAATCAATTCCATAATTTGAATTGCCTGTCTGGCCGGAACCGGATTCTCACCGTTTCCATTTAGCGCATCTCGGATGCCCGCATAGTAAGCGGGATAATTACCCGGTATGGTAAGCAGGGTTTCTTCAACGCGTTCTTCGCCTTCAACCCGCGTCAGTACGCCATCTCGCATGTCGTAGCCCCAGTCTTCCTGCGGCAAACGTTCGCCATTTTTCAGACGTTCTTCCTGAGGATCAAGACCATACTTTACATAGCTCCCGCGCGATCCGTGAACGATGTAGCGTGCAGATTCAGCAGCAGCCAGCATTGTGCCGTGCAAAATCACCCGACGCTGCGGATAAGTCAAAATAGCATGGAAATAATCTGTCGATTGCGCGCCGGGACGAAGCTGAGCCAGATCAACCGTCAGACTGACAGGCAAGCCGAACAGGTTGATCGCCTGATCCAGAAGATGAGGTGCCAGATCGTACCAGATACCACTTCCAGGCCCCCCCTGTTCGCGCCAGCGGTCTCGGATCTGGGGACGGAAACGATCGAAGTGGGATTCAAAATAAGCCACTTCGCCCAAAACACCATCTGCCAGCAGAGCTTTCAGCGTCAGAAAATCACTGTCCCAACGACGATTATGGAACACAGACAGCACTCGTCCCAGACTGCGCGCCAGCATATCCAGTTCACGAGCTTGTGACAGTGTCACGGTAAAAGGTTTATCAACAACCACATGTTTCCCGGCTTCCAGCGCTGCTTTTGCTAACGGGAAATGGGTGTCATTCGGCGTGGGGATAACAATCAAGTCAATGCTGGGATCATCAAACAAATGCCGTGGCTCAGACACAACCGCCACCGAAGGCCAATCCGCTTTAACTTTTGCTTCGTCACTACTGGACACCGCCGCCAGTTCAAGACCCGGTGTACCGACTATCAGGGGGGCATGGAAGGTTTTACTGGCATAACCGTAGCCGATTAGCCCAACGCGGATGTTGTCACTCATGTCATTGCCTCTCATTTCAGGTCCGACCTATTTCACACCATACATAGCAACGTCACAACCGTTTAATAACCTCTACACAATAATGGTTGTTACTTAACTTAAGTCAAACATATGTCACTTAGAGTAAATTTGCTGCGAAAAAGTCAGAGAAATCGTTCCCAATGCTCTTGCCGTATTATTTATTGATTAGTAACATTTGTGCCTTGTGTTTAAGGATAAATCAAAGCAAATGTCGTCAGTAATGAATCGTCTTATTGAATTAACTGGTTGGATTGTTCTCGCGGTCTCTGTCATCCTGCTGGGTGTTGCCAATCATATTGATAACTATCAGCCGCCGGAACCAACAGCAACCTCAGTGCAGAAAAAATAAGCCTCACCAATTCTTTATAGCCCAGCACTGTCCGCAGTGACTGCTGGGTTTAGCTGCAAAAGATGAAATTTTGTCAGAAAAAGCGAATTATGGCGCTTCCGCCCCTGGGCATATTGCCTGCGATTGCGAAGCGCGTTACCCTTTCCCCTGGTGCAGACAGCATCTGCTTTTCTACCGATATGAATAATCTTATTTTTGTATTTGCACACTGGTTCGCTTTTATCTGTGCAACATTGTTTATTTCTTAATATTCACTACTCCGTTGGTATTATTTTATTAATATGGATCTCCGTTTATGACTGTTCAGGACTACTTATTAAAATTCCGCAAAATCAGTTCACTCGAAAGTCTGGAAAAACTGTTCGATCATCTTAACTACACGCTGACCGACGATCGGGACATTATCAATATGTATCGTGCTGCGGACCACCGCCGCGCGGAGCTTATCTCCGGTGGACGCCTGTTTGATGTAGGCCAGGTGCCAAAGTCAGTCTGGCATTACGTGCAATAAACAAGAAGTAGCGCTCAACGTTAAAAGCTTTATAATAATTGCCCCAAAATGAACGGCACGTCTGTTCATACGCGTAAACCTGGAGAAGAGATGACTACGACACCGGCACAACGTATCGGAGGCTGGCTACTTGGGCCACTGGCCTGGCTGTTAGTTGCGTTGTTGAGCGCTTCGCTGGCGTTATTGCTTTATCTCACTGCGCTGGCAACGCCGCACACATTTAAAATGCTCGGTGAACAAAGCCCGATGAATCTGTTCTTGTGGGGTATTTCCTTTATTACAGCTATTGCCATGTGGTACTACACGCTGTGGCTGACCATCGCGTTTTTCAAACGCAGACAGTGCGTTCCTAAGCATTACATTATATGGCTGCTAATTTCCGTGTTGCTGGCGATTAAAGCGTTTGCGTTTTCACCAGTCCCGGACGCTTTTGCCGTACGCCAGCTATTGTTCCCTTTGTTAGCTGCTGCACTGCTGGTGCCCTATTTCAAACGCTCGCAACGCGTTAAGACAACGTTTGTGAACCCGTAATAACCTTACAGTTAACCTGTTGTCGCCTGTTGTAGATTGACAGATAATAGGCGGCTTTTTTATTTCAGGCCGAAAAATGACTGATTACCTGCTGCTGTTTGTCGGAACTGTACTGGTCAATAACTTTGTACTGGTCAAGTTTCTGGGGCTTTGCCCCTTTATGGGTGTTTCCAAAAAACTGGAAACCGCAATGGGTATGGGCCTCGCCACGACTTTTGTCATGACGCTGGCATCTATTTGCGCATGGTTGATTGACACCTGGATCCTCATCCCGCTCGATCTCATTTATTTGCGCACGCTGGCCTTTATCCTGGTCATCGCTGTGGTCGTGCAATTTACCGAAATGGTGGTGCGCAAAACCAGCCCTGCGCTGTACCGTCTGCTGGGGATCTTCTTACCGCTGATCACCACAAACTGTGCGGTACTGGGCGTCGCATTGCTGAACATCAATCTTGGTCATAATTTTTTACAGTCGGCGCTGTACGGATTTTCCGCTGCTGTCGGCTTCTCACTGGTGATGGTACTGTTTGCTGCGATTCGCGAACGCCTCGCCGTGGCAGACGTCCCTGCCCCTTTTCGCGGTAATGCGATTGCGCTAATTACCGCCGGTTTAATGTCATTGGCCTTTATGGGCTTTAGTGGTTTGGTGAAGTTGTAATGAATGCTATCTGGATTGCCGTTGCCGCAGTGAGTCTGCTGGGTCTGGCGTTCGGCGCTATTTTGGGTTACGCCTCTCGTCGTTTTGCCGTAGAGGACGATCCAGTCGTGGAGAAAATCGATGAAATTCTCCCGCAAAGCCAGTGTGGACAGTGCGGTTATCCGGGCTGCCGCCCTTATGCTGAAGCCATAGGCTGCCAGGGTGAAAAAATTAACCGCTGCGCGCCTGGCGGTGAAGCGGTGATGTTGAAAATTGCTACTCTGCTTAACGTCGATCCGCAACCTATTGATGGCGAAGAGCAGGACCTTACGCCCGTGCGCATGCTGGCAGTCATTGATGAAAATAATTGTATTGGCTGCACAAAGTGTATTCAGGCCTGTCCGGTCGATGCCATCGTGGGCGCGACGCGCGCCATGCACACGGTGATGAGCGATCTCTGCACGGGGTGTAATCTGTGTGTTGATCCGTGTCCGACCCAATGTATCGAATTACGTCCAGTCGCCGAAACACCTGATAGCTGGAAGTGGGATTTGAACACTATCCCCGTGCGCATCATTCCCGTGGAACAACATGTTTAATCTATTCTCTGCATTCAGAAAAAACAAAATTTGGGACTTCGATGGCGGCATACATCCACCGGAGATGAAAACCCAGTCAAATGGTACTCCACTGCGACAGGTTCCGCTGGCGCCGCGTTTTATCATTCCGCTGAAGCAGCATATTGGTGCTGAAGGTGAGCTGTGCGTAAACGTGGGTGATCACGTTCTGCGCGGCCAGGCGCTGACCCGCGGGCGAGGCAGAATGCTGCCGGTTCATGCTCCGACCTCGGGCACGATTACCGCCATCGCCCCTCACTCCACTGCGCATCCTTCGGCATTAGCCGAGCTGAGTGTCATCATTGATGCGGATGGAGAAGATCGCTGGATTGAACGCGATTGTTGGGCAGATTATCGCTCCCACAGCCGGGAAGAGTTAATTGCACGTATTCACCAATATGGTGTAGCCGGATTAGGTGGTGCAGGTTTTCCAACCGGCGTCAAACTGCAGGGCGGCGGTGATAAAATTGAAACGCTAATCATCAATGCCGCTGAATGTGAACCTTACATTACGGCTGATGACCGTTTAATGCAGGATTGTGCGGCCCAGGTCGTCGAAGGCATCCGTATACTCGCGCATATTTTGCAGCCACGCGAAATATTACTCGGGATTGAGGATAACAAACCGCAGGCAATTTCAATGCTGCGTGCGGTGCTGGCAGACTCGCACGATATAAGCTTACGCGTCATTCCCACTAAATACCCTTCCGGCGGGGCCAAGCAATTGACCCAAATACTGACCGGGAAACAAGTTCCGCACGGTGGACGCTCCTCGGATATCGGTGTACTGATGCAAAACGTCGGTACTGCCTATGCGATTAAACGCGCCGTGATAGACGGAGAACCAATCACCGAGCGTGTTGTTACGTTGACAGGTGAAGCCGTCAGCCGTCCGGGTAACGTCTGGGCACGGTTAGGCACCCCTGTTCGTCATCTGCTGAATGACGCCGGTTTTTGCCCTTCTGCTGAACAGATGGTGATTATGGGTGGCCCACTGATGGGCTTCACCCTTCCCTGGCTTGATGTTCCCATCGTTAAGATCACTAACTGTCTTCTCGCGCCATCTGTCAGTGAAATGGGTGAACCGCAGGAAGAGAAAGGCTGCATTCGTTGTAGCGCCTGTGCCGATGCCTGCCCGGCGGATCTTCTGCCTCAGCAACTTTACTGGTTCAGTAAAGGACAACAGCACGATAAGGCAACCAGTCACAATATCGCTGACTGCATTGAATGCGGAGCCTGTGCCTGGGTTTGTCCAAGCAATATTCCGCTGGTGCAATATTTCCGCCAGGAAAAAGCTGAGCTTTATGCCATTAGTCAGGAAGAAAAACGCGCCGCTGAAGCAAAAGCACGCTTTGAAGCCAGACAAGCGCGACTGGAACGTGAAAAAGCGGCTCGTCTTGAACGCCACAAAAGCGCGGCGGTACAACCTGCCGCAAAAGATCATGATGCCATTGCCGCCGCACTTGCCCGCGTAAAAGAAAAGCAGGCGCAGGCAATGCAGCCGGTGGTGATCAAGGCTGGCGAAAAACCCGACAACAGCGCCGCCATTGCCGCCCGTGAGGCGCGCAAAGCACAGGCACGAGCTAAACAGGCGGAAAACTCACTGTCTGAAGAGAGCGGTACGGCGACTGATCCGCGCAAAGCTGCCGTCGAAGCCGCGATGGCCCGGGCTAAAGCGCGCAAACTTGAGCAGCAGACAGACGCTGAAACGGCCGAGCCAGTAGACCCGCGCAAAGCCGCTGTCGAAGCCGCGATTGC
>NZ_JAOWGO010000026.1:67796-101840 GCF_030333105.1 Citrobacter sp. Cm038
GCTGAAACGGCCGAGCCAGTAGACCCGCGCAAAGCCGCTGTCGAAGCCGCGATTGCCCGGGCTAAAGCACGCAAACTTGAGCAGCAGACCGTCGCTGAAACGGCCGAACCGGTAGATCCACGCAAAGCCGCCGTCGCGGCCGCTATTGCACGCGCGCAGGCTAAAAAAGCCGCACAGCAGCAGGTTGTTAACGAGGAATAAATGGTATTCAGAATAGCAAGCTCCCCTTATACCCATAATCAGCGCCAGACATCACGCATTATGCTGCTGGTGTTAATTGCCGCATTACCGGGTATTGCCGCTCAGTTATGGTTCTTTGGTTGGGGAACGTTATTGCAGATAGTTCTCGCCTCTGCCAGCGCTATCGCCGCCGAAGCCAGCGTGCTAAAACTGCGTAAACAGCCCGTCGTCGCAATCCTGAAAGACAACTCCGCGTTGCTGACTGGATTGCTGCTTGCCGTCAGTATTCCGCCGCTTGCTCCATGGTGGATGGTGGTATTAGGTACTGTATTCGCGGTCATCATTGCCAAACAATTGTATGGCGGTCTCGGGCAGAATCCATTTAACCCCGCAATGATAGGCTATGTCGTCCTGCTTATTTCATTCCCGGTGCAGATGACCAGCTGGTTGCCACCGCATGAAATTGCGGCTACGGTGCCGGGTTTCTTTGATGCCCTGAACGTAATCTTTACCGGACATACCGTGGGCGGCAGTGATATGAACGCTCTACGCATGGGGATCGATGGCATCAGTCAGGCCACACCGCTGGATACGTTCAAAACATCGTTACACGCAGGACACTCCGTTGAACAAGTCATGCAGTATCCTATTTACAGCGGAATGCTCGCAGGCGCTGGCTGGCAGTGGGTGAACCTGGCCTGGCTGGCTGGCGGTGTAGTGTTATTGTGGCAAAAAGCAATTCGCTGGCATATCCCGGTCAGTTTTCTGCTATCGCTCGCCATCTGTGCGACGTTAGGCTGGTTTTTCTCCCCGGATTCACTGGCTTCACCACAGTTGCACCTGCTCTCAGGTGCAACTATGCTCGGCGCATTCTTTATTCTTACCGATCCCGTTACGGCATCAACAACTAACCGTGGTCGCCTGATTTTTGGCGCGCTTGCAGGTCTGTTAGTGTGGCTGATTCGCAGTTTTGGTGGGTATCCTGATGGCGTGGCCTTTGCCGTATTGCTGGCAAATATCACTGTTCCCCTGATTGATTATTACACCCGCCCTCGCGTGTACGGACATCGCTAAGGACAACATATGCTGAAAACGATTCGTAAACACGGTATCACTCTGGCACTGTTTGCTGCGGGCTCTACGGGGTTAACGGCAGCCATTAATCAGTTAACCAAGTCCACCATTGATGAACAGGCCGCACTGCAGCAAAAGGCGCTGTTCGATCAGGTTTTGCCTGGCGATCGCTACAATAATAATCTGCCTGAAAGCTGCTATCTGGTTAATGCACCGGCGTTGGGTAAAGGAACACACCACGTTTATATTGCCCGTCAGGATGACCGTCCGGTAGCGGCAATTCTGGAAGCTACCGCACCTGATGGATACTCTGGCGCTATTCAGTTGCTGGTCGGCGTCGATTTCAATGGTACCGTACTGGGTTCGCGCGTAACGGAACATCATGAAACGCCGGGGCTGGGTGATAAAATAGAGCTGCGTCTGTCCGACTGGATAACCCATTTTAGTGGCAAAAAAATCAGCACTGAAAATGACCCACACTGGGCGGTTAAAAAAGACGGTGGTGACTTTGACCAGTTCACTGGCGCGACCATCACCCCGCGTGCGGTAGTTAATGCAGTTAAACGCGCTGGTCTGTACGCGCAAACGCTGCCTGCGCAGCTTCCTCAACTTACCGCCTGTGGAGAATAAACCATGAGCGAAATTAAAGACGTCATTGTTCAGGGGCTATGGAAAAATAACTCCGCCCTGGTGCAGTTACTCGGCATGTGCCCACTGTTAGCGGTGACCTCTACCGCCACCAACGCCCTGGGTCTGGGGCTTGCTACAACACTGGTACTGACGCTGACTAACCTGACTATCTCAGCCCTGCGTCGCTGGACACCGCCTGAAATTCGTATCCCGATTTATGTCATGATCATCGCCTCAGTGGTGAGTGCGGTGCAGATGCTTATCAACGCATATGCCTTTGGTTTGTATCAGTCCCTGGGGATCTTCATTCCCTTAATTGTGACCAACTGTATTGTGGTTGGCCGTGCAGAAGCGTTTGCCGCTAAAAAAGGCCCCGCTTTATCCGCGCTCGATGGTTTTTCCATCGGCATGGGAGCAACCGGCGCGATGTTTGTCCTCGGATCACTGCGTGAAATCATTGGTAACGGGACATTGTTTGATGGCGCAGACGGCCTGCTGGGTAGCTGGGCCAAAGCGCTGCGCGTCGAGATCTTCCATACGGATACGCCGTTCCTGTTGGCCATGCTACCGCCGGGAGCGTTCATTGGTCTGGGACTGATGCTGGCAGTTAAATATCTTATTGATGAAAGAATGAAAAAGCGTCGTGCTGAGGCTGCAGTGACGGACAGTCCGGCAGGCGAGACAGGGAATGTGTAATGAACAAAGCGAAACGGCTGGAAATACTCACACGTCTGCGTGACAACAACCCGCATCCAACAACCGAGCTCAATTTTACCTCGCCGTTTGAGTTGCTGATTTCCGTTTTACTGTCGGCGCAGGCCACCGACGTCAGCGTCAATAAAGCCACGGCAAAGCTCTATCCCGTCGCCAATACCCCTGCCGCGATGCTGGAGCTCGGCGTCGAAGGAGTTAAGTCGTATATCAAAACGATAGGCTTGTTTAACAGCAAAGCAGAAAACGTGATTAAAACCTGCCGTATTCTGCTGGAACAACATCATGGCGAAGTACCTGAAGATCGGGCTGCACTGGAAGCACTGCCCGGTGTCGGGCGCAAGACAGCGAATGTGGTGCTAAACACCGCCTTTGGTTGGCCTACCATAGCCGTCGATACCCATATTTTTCGAGTGTGTAATCGAACGCAATTCGCGCCGGGTAAAAACGTTGAGCAGGTAGAAGAAAAACTGCTGAAAGTTGTTCCCAGTGAATTTAAAGTCGATTGCCATCACTGGTTAATTCTTCATGGTCGCTACACCTGCATTGCCAGGAAACCACGTTGTGGCTCTTGTATCATCGAAGACCTCTGCGAATTCAAAGAGAAAGTCGATATCTGATAATGTTGGGGGCAAGGCCCCTTGCCCACTTCCATAACGATTAGTTATGCACTTCTTAATCTCTCATTTCCCGTCAATGATGCCATAGTCGCGGGCATATCTGATGTAATATTCTTGTGAATTAACACCTGAGCAGGTTAATCGTTTTTTTAGTAATAGAAATTTCTATCCATCCGTGATCAAGATCACCCTGATAACACAATGTAAAATATTTTTTATTTTGTAGTTAAAATGACAAGCAAATGACCTGACCCCGTCAATTCGATACAAAACATTACACTGGCTATTTTTAAGATAATGGCCTATATCACTGGATTCAACCTTGAATAGCAGAACATATCGCCACATTGCGGTTTACGCCCCTATCTGACAGTGTAAAAATCTGCCATTTTTCAATTGAAGAAATTTAACGCTAGATAACATTTATTAGCCTGGATGATTTCACCAGCCCAGATATATGTAACAGATTATTACAAACCCCTTGTCTGAATGGTCAAGATAGTGAACATTACTTGCCGTTTCCCCTCCCACTATAACAATCGGACGGATGAACTTGACTCATCACGTACCTGAACACCCCCCTTGATATGGGATGTAAAAAAAGAGGTAAAAGTGTCTACTGCAAACAATAAACCAACTGAAAGCGTCAGTTTAAACGCCTTCAAACAACCAAAAGCGTTCTATCTCATTTTCTCGATTGAGCTGTGGGAACGTTTTGGCTATTACGGCCTGCAAGGAATTATGGCCGTCTACCTGGTGAAGCAACTGGGTATGTCAGAAGCGGATTCCATCACCCTTTTCTCATCCTTTAGCGCCCTGGTTTATGGTCTTGTTGCCATTGGCGGCTGGTTAGGTGACAAGGTTCTGGGAACGAAGCGTGTCATCATGCTGGGTGCTATTGTCCTGGCCATCGGTTATGCACTGGTTGCATGGTCTGGTCACGATGCGGGTATCGTTTATATGGGCATGGCGGCCATCGCGGTCGGTAACGGTCTGTTCAAAGCAAACCCATCATCCCTGCTGTCTACCTGCTATGCAAAAGATGACCCGCGTCTTGATGGTGCATTTACCATGTACTATATGTCCGTCAACATCGGTTCATTCTTCTCTATGCTGGCAACTCCATGGCTGGCTGCACGTTACGGCTGGAGCACCGCGTTCGCACTGAGCGTCGTTGGTATGCTGATCACCGTCGTGAACTTCGCATTCTGCCAGCGTTGGGTCAAACAGTACGGTTCTAAACCGGACTTCGAGCCAATCAACTACCGTAACCTGCTGCTGACAATTGGTGGCGTTGTAGTTCTGATCGCTATCGCGACATGGCTGCTGCACAACCAGGGTATCGCACGTATGGTTCTGGGCGTTATCGCTATGGGCATCGTGGTTATCTTCGGTAAAGAAGCGTTCTCCATGCACGGTGCTGCGCGTCGTAAAATGATCGTCGCTTTTATTCTGATGCTGGAAGCGATTATCTTCTTCGTGCTTTACAGCCAGATGCCTACGTCACTGAACTTCTTTGCGATTCGTAACGTTGAACACTCTATTCTGGGCATCGCTTTCGAACCTGAGCAGTACCAGGCACTGAACCCATTCTGGATCATCATTGGCAGCCCAATCCTTGCCGCCATCTATAACAAGATGGGTGACACCCTGCCGATGCCAACCAAGTTTGCTATTGGTATGGTGCTGTGTTCTGGCGCGTTCCTGATCCTGCCGCTGGGTGCGAAATTCGCAACTGATGCGGGCATCGTTTCCGTTAACTGGCTGATCATCTGCTACGGTCTGCAAAGTATCGGTGAACTGATGATCTCTGGTCTGGGTCTGGCGATGGTTGCACAGCTGGTTCCGCAGCGCCTGATGGGCTTTATCATGGGTAGCTGGTTCCTGACTACCGCAGGCGCCAACATTATTGGTGGCTACGTTGCTAACATGATGGCAGTTCCAGAAAACGTTACTGACCCGCTGATGTCTCTTGAAGTATACGGACGTGTGTTCCTGCAGATTGGTATTGCTACAGCGGTTATTGCTGTTCTGATGCTGCTGACAGCACCGAAACTGAACCGTATGACTCAGGACGACGATGTAAGCGAGAAAGCCTCTAAGGCCGCAACAGCGTAATTCTCAGGGAAACTTATCTTAAGGCCGCTAACTTTATGTTAGCGGCTTTTTTTTTGTCTGAGGTAGCACTACCATACGATATACCTCAGCCAAAAGGAGTTACCGATGAAACTGTTCTACAAACCGGGCGCTTGTTCTCTTGCTTCCCACATCACACTGCGTGAGAGTGGTAAAGATTTCACGCTGGATGGTGTTGATCTGATGAAGAAACGTCTGGAAAACGGCGACGATTTTTTCGCGGTAAACCCAAAAGGACAAGTTCCCGCGCTGCTGCTTGATGACGGAACGCTACTGACCGAAGGCGTTGCCATCATGCAGTACCTGGCCGACTCTGTACCAGACCGTCAGCTCCTTGCCCCCACCAGCAGCCTCTCCCGCTACAAAACAATCGAGTGGCTTAACTTTATTGCTACAGAGCTGCATAAAGGCTTTACCCCTCTGTTTCGCCCCGATACACCAGAAGAGTACAAACCAACCGTTCGTGCTCTGCTGGAGAAAAAAATGCAATATGTAAATGAGTCATTAAAAGACAATCCGTGGATCTGCGGTCAACGTTTCAGCATTGCGGATGCCTATCTGTTCACCGTGCTGCGCTGGGCATATGCAGTGAAATTGAATATGGAAGGATTCAGCCATATCGAAGCGTATATGGCGCGTATGGCGGAGCGTCCGGCAGTGACTGCGGCGCTAAAAGCTGAAGGGTTAAACTAACTGTTTAGTGCCGGATAGCGCTAACGCTTATCCGGCATTTATTACAACTGCGTTGCGCTAAAGTAGTGTTCCGGTTTAGCGATACGATCCTGAGCGGCAACCACCTGCAGCTCATACTCCTGCATCTCTTTGGTCGCGATCATAATTTCGTACACCGCCGCAGTCACATGTTCCAGCGCCTGTTGTAAAGACGCGCCCTGTAACAGCTTCACCAGCAGTAAACCGCTGGTAACATCACCAACGCCAACAGGCTGACGAGTACCAAAATCCACTAATGGCCGACTGATATGCCACGCTTGTTCAGCAGTCACCAGCAGCATCTCAAAACGATCCGTGCTGATACCCGCGCGAGCAAGGTGCTTAACCAACACAATTTCCGGACCCTGAGCAATCAGTTCACGAGCCGCTATCACTGCTTCATTCACATTGTTAACTGCGTGCTCACACAAGATTTCGAGTTCGACCAAATTGGGTGCGATAATATCGCTGGCCGGTAGCGCATGGCGTACATGAAATTCGGCAACACCCGGCGCAACAATACATCCTTTTTCTGGATGGCCCATTACCGGGTCGCAGAAATATTTCGCTTGTGGATTGGCTGCTTTAACTTTGCGCACAATGCCCAGAATATGCTCGCCCTGCTCTGCAGACCCCAGATATCCGCTTAGAACTGCGTCGCACTGCTGGAGTTTATCGATATCAGCAATACCCTGGACGATTTCAGTCAGGTGACTGGGCGGCATGACACAGCCTGTCCATTTACCGTACTGCGTGTGGTTGGAAAACTGAACGGTGTTAAGTGGCCAGACATTCGCGCCAAGACGACGCATCGGAAATTCTGCTGCACTATTGCCCGCATGGCCAAAAACAACGTGGGACTGGATGGCGAGGATATTCTTCATTTAACTTACCACAACCCTAGAATAATAAAGGGGCGTAGTTTCCCACGCCCCCGCTGACTTTTACTTACTTCCAGCAAATCAGGCAATAGTTCTTTTTGCCACGGCGCAGTAAGGTGTAGCGACCGAACAAAATATCACTCTCCTGGAAGAAATATTCCGGGTCAGATTGTTTCTCACCGTTGATAGTGACCGCGTTAGACGCAATAGTCTTACGCGCCTGGCCGCGAGAGGGTTGCAGTTCGGAATCAACCAGTGCCTGCATCAGATCGGCACCTTTTTCCATCTCAATCATCGGTACGCCATCCTGTGCCAGCTGTTCGAAATCAGCTTCGCTCAGGGAGCCCAGATCACCGTTGAACAGGCTTTCGGTAATGCGTTTTGCCGCCACCAGCCCTTCTTCACCATGAACCAGACGTGTCACTTGTTCAGCCAGAACATACTGAGCACGAGGCGCTTTGCCGCTGTTCTTATCTTCTTCTTCCAGAGCGTTGATCTCTTCAATGTCCATAAAGGTGAAGAATTTAAGGAAGCGATACACATCAGCATCAGCGGTGTTAATCCAGAACTGGTAGAACTTATACGGACTGGTTTTTTTCGGATCCAGCCATACTGCGCCACCTTCTGTTTTACCGAATTTGGTACCGTCTGTTTTGGTGATCAGCGGAACAGTCAGGCCAAACACCTGGTTCTGATGCAGGCGGCGAGTCAGGTCGATACCAGAGGTAATGTTACCCCACTGGTCAGAACCACCGATTTGCAACGCAACGCCGTGCAGTTTGTTCAGGCAAGCGAAGTCGTAACCCTGCAACAGGTTGTATGAAAACTCGGTAAAAGAGATCCCCTGATCGTCACGGTTAAGACGTTGCTTCACCGCTTCTTTGTTGATCATCTGGTTAACGGAGAAGTGTTTGCCGATATCACGCAGGAAAGTCAGTACGTTCATACCGCCAAACCAGTCGTAGTTGTTCGCAGCAATCGCAGAGTTGTCGCCACAGTCGAAATCGAGGAACGGCGCAACCTGTTTGCGGATCTTATCCACCCACTCCTGCACGGTGTCTTCGGTGTTCAGTTTACGCTCGGCGGCTTTAAAGCTCGGGTCACCAATCAGCCCCGTTGCACCACCTACCAGTGCGACAGGCTTATGGCCCGCCTGCTGGAAGCGTTTCAGGCATAACAATGGAACCAGATGCCCCAAATGCAAGCTGTCAGCGGTAGGATCGAAGCCGCAATAGAGCGCGATCGGGCCTTGCGCCAGTCGCTCTGCTAACGCTTCCTCGTCCGTCACCTGGGCCACCAGCCCCCGCTCTTGCAATTGTTTAATCAAGTTACTGCTTGCCATCAAAATCTCCATGTATAAAACGACTGCACCTTTGCCGGTACACGACTTTTCGCCTGATGCGAAAGAGACATAGAATAAAGCGCCGGATTCATCAGTACCAGCGCTTAAAACAAGAATTTTGCATCTTTACGGAGCGAGGCGATCAATTTTCCACGCGTTATCTTCACGTTGGTATAAAAAACGATCGTGTAGACGGTTTTCACCGCCCTGCCAGAACTCCATTTGTTCAATACTCACGCGAAAACCGCCCCAGAAGCTAGGTAACGGAACTTCTCCTTGCTGAAACTTCTGCTTCAGCTCAAGAAATTTACTTTCAAGAATACCGCGTGCGGAGATCCGACTTGACTGTTTAGAGACCCAGGCACCAATCTGGCTGTCGCGTGGGCGGCTATGGAAATACTTCACCACCTCAAGCGTGGAAAGACGTTCAGCCTTACCGATAACCATGACCTGCCGTTCCAGCGTATGCCAGGGGAATAAAAGGCTGATGCGGGGATTATTCTCAATCTGATGCGCCTTGCGGCTGCCCATGTTGGTATAAAAAACCAGCCCTTTGTCATCATAATGTTTGAGCAACACGATACGCTGGTAGGGTTGACCATTTTCATCGACGGTTGCGACAACCATCGCAGTAGGATCCGCCAGTTTGGCGTCACAGGCTTGCCCCAGCCAACGCTCAAAAAGCGCAAGGGGTTCGGCGGGAAGATCGCGGCGGCGAAGACCGCCTTTCGTGTATTCACGGCGCAGATGCGCGATTTGCTGCAATTCGTCGTTATCAGACATGATGTTGGGCTACGGATTGTCAGTGGGTGACGCTATTGTGCGCCGCCCAGGTGAAAATCTCAACGCTTCGGGTTCTGTAACTGACAGTTATTTAACACAACTCTGTCGCGTTTATAGACCGTTGCATTGTCTCCTTTAGACCAGAAGACGTAGATGCCGTCCGTGTAACGCGCACCGGATGCCGACACACCCTGTTTGAGTTTCACTAACTGATTATCGTAAACAAAGCTCGCAACTTGTTGAGTATTGTTCAACTTCACAGTAAGCGGTTTTTCATCACAGCGGTATTCGAGTGTATCCGTTTGCATGCGCTCGACAAATTGATTGTAAACACTACAACCGCTAAGCAGTACGGGCAGACAGACAATTAACAGTTTTTTCATAGCCATATCCTGAAGACTTTCCTGGTCCCGGAGGGCAATGACACCCTCCCTAACTTCCCTAGTTTACCGGCATACAGGCGAGGATAATTTCAGTTAACTCTGAGATCGTGGGTTTGCAGGGAAAATCGCCCCTAAAACACTGGACTCTGCCGCACCGGTCACCGAAGGCAAATTACCCGGTAATCCAGCCAAGGTACGCCACGCCAGCCAGGCAAAGGCTAACGCTTCCATATCATCACCGCTAATGCCTGCCTCATCCGTTGATGTTACTTCTGTTCCCGGCAACAACGCCGCCAGACGCATCATCAGAAGCGGATTACGGCTTCCGCCGCCACAAACCATCAGTCGCTCACAACCACCGCTCAGCAAGACTTGCTCTGAAATGGTCACCGCCGTCAGTTCGGCAAGCGTCGCCTGCACATCGCGCGGGTTAATCCCAGGAAACTGCGCCAGGTGACGTTCTATCCAGCCATAATTGAAATACTCGCGACCAGTGCTTTTTGGCGCGGGTGCAGAAAAATAGGGGTCGCTAAGCATATTTTGCAGCAGAGGAATAATCACCGTTCCTTCGCTGGCCCACTGCGCATCTTTGTCGTAAGGTCGACCGCATTTGCGCCAGATCCAGGCATCCATCAGCATATTGCCCGGTCCGGTGTCATATCCTCTTACAGGTTTTTCAGGTATGAGCAGTGACAAATTGGCAATCCCACCGATATTCAGCACCATCCGGCGTTCCGTCGGATGCGCCAGCAAAGCCTGATGGAAAGCAGGAACCAGCGGCGCCCCCTGCCCACCCAGCGCAATATCACGCCGGCGAAAATCCCCGACCACAGTGATCCCCGTATGCGCCACAATTTGATTGTTATCACCAATTTGCAGCGTATGAGGCGCGGCGCCTGTAGGTTCATGCCATACAGTTTGTCCGTGACAACCAATAGCAACGATATCCTGCGGCTTTAATTTTTGCTGCGACAGGAGCGCATTCACCGCCTCAGCGAACAAACGTCCCAGTTGGGTGTCCAACTGACCAAACTGAGAAAGCGTGAGTTGTTGCCCCTGGCAAATGTCCAGAATGGCTTGTTTCAAATGGATGGGGATGGGCCAGGTAAGACTCGCCTGTTGCGCAACCATCGTTTCATCTATTGCCGCCAGCACAACATCAACACCATCAAGGCTGGTTCCAGACATAACACCGATAAAACGGCCCGATTTCATATGTCATCCTTTTAAGCATGTTAGCCTTGACACTCAACCATAAAGTGCCGCGTAATTCCATGCTTCATTGATGATTTTTGCGGGTTACTGATGGCAACAGGTCATCATTTCAATCGATTTGATGAATGGTTCGTTTATACTCGGTTAACCCGGACCCAATTATGATTTTCATATTGTTCCAGTAGAACATGTGACCTTAGGCTCACAAATGCCATATAATTTTATCATGAAGGGTGTTTTTTTCAGCGTTTCGTGGTGACAAGGAGATTTTTAAATGATTAAACGTGTGCTTATTATTTCATTAATGGGCGTATCTTTAGCCGGTTGCGTTAACAATGACAGCCTTTCAGGTGACGTATATACCGCATCCGAAGCAAAACAGGTTCAGAACGTAACCTATGGCACGATTGTTCATGTTCGTCCGGTTCAAATTCAGGGTGGTGATGACGCAAACGTAATTGGCGCTATCGGTGGTGCGGTACTCGGCGGGTTCCTCGGTAACACCGTTGGCGGTGGTACTGGCCGCTCATTAGCAACTGCTGCAGGCGCTGTAGCTGGCGGCGTTGCTGGCCAGGGCGTGCAGGGTGCAATGAATAAAACCCAGGGTGTGGAACTGGAAATCCGTAAGGATGACGGTAATACCATCATGGTAGTGCAGAAACAGGGCGCAACCAAATTCGCCGCAGGCCAGCGTGTCGTAATGGCAAGCAACGGCAGAGAAGTTACCGTTTCCCCGCGCTAATCGAATTAACGTGTGGTCAGGCTCTGGCCACACGTTAAATTTCACATCAGCCCTGAGACTGCAGCTCAATGATATTGTGTTCCAGCCTGGCGACCAGTTTAATCAGCAAATCAATCTCCTCGGCCGAGATCCCTTCCAGAATTTCTCCGCGCGTTTTATTGATTACCGCTTCCATATCTGCGATTAGCGGTTCCGCTTTCTCAGTGAGTTTTATTCTCTTTGCCCGACGATCGCTGGCGCAAGTCTGTCGCGAAATGAGTCCCTTTTCTTCCAGTTGGTCAAGCGTACGCACCAGTGAAGGCTGCTCAATACCTATCGCTTTAGCCAACTGAATCTGCGATTGATCCGGCGGCAACTGATGAATGTTGTGCAGCGTAACCCAATGTGTCTGCGTCAACTCCAGAGGCTTCAGGCGATGGTCAATCAGAGCACGCCAAATGCGCACCAACCGTGCCAGATCAGAACCTAGTGGCGATTCCAATTTCATCTCCTTATAATTAGCTTGCTAAGTTATTATACTGATTTTAGAATAGTGTGCAGCATTTGTATTCTCAAAACAAATGTATTGCCAAATTTGCTTACCGGATGACATTTTTTCAGACATTCTGTGTTAAAGAGACTCATTGTCCCTTTTTTGCTAAACCTATAGCAATGCTCTCTTCCGCCAAGGATTTTGCCCGTGAAGTTTATGTTTAATGCAACAGGATTGCCCTTACAAGATTTAATGATCGGCGCATCTGTCTATTTCCCCCCTATTTTCAAGGCGTTTGTCGCGGGGTTCATTCTCTGGCTGGTTGCTCACCGTCTACTACGCGACTGGATCTACTCCGGCGAAATATGGCATCCCCTGTTAATGGATCTGTCTCTCTTTACGCTTTGCGTATGCCTGGGCTTCTATCTGCTAATTGCGTGGTGATTATGTCGCTTAAAACCGTTAAATACTTCTCCACAATTATAGTCGCTGTTATTGCGGTCCTCGCGGGATGGTGGATGTGGAATTATTACATGCAGTCACCGTGGACGCGCGACGGCAAAGTCCGCGCTGAGCAGGTCAGCATTACGCCGCAGGTCTCCGGAAGTATCAGCAAACTCAACGTAAAGGATAACCAGTTCGTTGACGCCGGTGATGTGCTTTTGGTTATCGACAAGACACCGTTTCATATCGCCGAATTGAATGCACAGGCTCAGTTAGCCAAAGCACAGTCCGACCTGGCAAAAGCCAATAACGAAGCCAACCGTCGCCGTCATCTGTCGCAAAATTACATCTCCGCAGAGGATCTTGATACGGCGAACCTTAACGTTAAAGCGATGCAGGCCAGCGTCGAAGCCGCTCAGGCCATATTGCGCCAGGCGCAGTGGCAACTGACACAAACGGAAGTTAAAGCCCCTGTTGCGGGATGGGTGACCAATCTTTCGACCCGAACCGGAGACTACGCCTCCACGGGCAAGCCGCTGTTTGCCCTTGTCGACAGCCACTCTTTTTATGTGATGGGGTATTTTGAAGAAACCAAGCTACGCCACATTCGCGAAGGCGCACCGGCTCTTATTACACTGTACAGCGGCAACGTGAAGTTACAGGGTCACGTATCAAGTATTGGCCGTGCTATTTACGATCAGAGTGTTGAAAGTGATTCCGGCCTCATTCCCGATATCAAACCTAACGTGCCATGGGTTCGTCTGGCGCAACGGGTTCCTGTTCGCATCGAATTTAGCGCCCACCCTCACGATGTCACTTTGGTTTCAGGAACGACCTGTAGCGTCTCCATTGGTCAGCATCAATGAAACGGTTTCATCTGACGCCAGGTAATTTGCCGTGGTTTAAAGCCACGGCCGGACAGTGGCGTTACGCTCTGCGTAATACCATTGCAATGTGTCTGGCATTAACGTTCGCCTATTATCTGAACCTGGATGAACCTTATTGGGCGATGACCTCTGCCGCCGTGGTTAGCTTCCCCACCGTCGGTGGCGTCATCAGTAAGAGTCTGGGGCGTGTTGCCGGCAGTTTACTCGGGGCAACGGCGGCGTTGATCATTGCGGGCCATACCCTCAATGAACCCTGGCTATTTCTGCTGAGCATGTCGGCGTGGATTGGCTTATGCACGTGGGCCTGCGCACATTTTACCAATAACGTAGCCTACGCTTTTCAACTGGCTGGCTACACGGCAGCCATCATCGCGTTTCCAATGGTGAATACCATTGAGATTACTCAATTGTGGGATATCGCCCAGGCCCGTGTATGCGAAGTCCTCGTCGGGATACTCTGTGGTGGGATGATGATGATGATCCTGCCAAGCACATCCGATGGTACAACACTGCTGACCGCACTGAAAAACATGCACGCACGCTTGCTGGAACATGCCAGTTTACTCTGGCAACCAGAAACCACTGATGCGATTCGTTCGGCTCACGAGGGCGTAATCGGCCAAATTCTGACTATGAATCTGTTGCGGATCCAGGCGTTCTGGAGTCACTATCGCTTTCGCCGCCAGAATGCACTGCTCAATTCACTGTTACACCAGCAGCTTCGTATGACCAGCGTGATTTCCAGTCTGCGCAGGATGCTGCTGAACTGGCCCAATCCCCCTGCGAATACCCGGGATATCATCGAACAACTATTGAATGCGCTGGTGAAAGCAAACACCGACAGCTATACCGTGGCGCGTATTATTGCCCCCCTGCGCCCGCGGGACCAAAGCGACTATCGACATATCGCCTTCTGGCAGCGGCTGCGTTATTTCTGCCGTATCTACCTGCAAAGCAGTCACTACCTGCATTTGCTGGAAAATGGCGTAACCGTTGATCGCATTATCGTGAATCGAACACCTGGACTTGCCCGTCATACTGACAATGCGGAAGCGGTATGGAGCGGATTACGTACTTTCTGCACGCTGATGGTAATCGGTGCATGGAGCATCGGCGCACAGTGGGAATCGGGTTCCGGAGCACTGACGCTTGCCGCCATCAGCTGTGTGCTGTATTCCGCCGTTGCCACCCCGTTCAAATCACTCTCATTGTTGATGCGAACGCTGGTCCTGCTGTCATTATTCAGCTTTGTGGTTAAATTTGGCTTGATGGTGCAAATCACCGACCTCTGGCAATTCATTCTGTTCCTCTTTCCACTGCTTGCCACCATGCAGTTATTAAAATTGCAGATGCCAGCGCTGGCGGGACTTTGGGGACAGTTGATCGTGTTCATGGGATCGTTCATCGCCGTGACCAATCCTCCCGTCTATGATTTTGCTGATTTTCTGAATGACAATATGGCAAAAATTACCGGCGTGGCATTGTCATGGCTGGCCTTTGCCATTCTGCGCCCTGGTTCAGACGCCAGGAAGAGTCGGCGCCACATTCGCGCTCTGCGCCGGGATTTTGTCGATCAGCTCAGCCGACATCCGTCGCTCAGCGAAAATGAATTTGAGTCGTTGACCTATCATCATGTCAGTCAGCTCAGCAACAGCCAGGATGCACTGGCACGGCGCTGGTTATTACGGTGGGGAGTGGTACTACTAAATTGCTCACATGTGGTATGGCAGTTGCGCGCCTGGGAGGCACGCTCAGATCCGTTATCTCGCGTCAGGGATGTGTGCATCTCATTACTTCGCGATGTAATGAGCGAGCGTGGCGTGCAGCAACGTCCGCTGAATGCCACGCTTAATGAACTACAACGTATATGCGATACACTTGCCCATCATCATCAGTCTGCCGCACAAGAGCTGGCCGCTCTAATCTGGCGATTACACTGTTCGCTCTCTCAGCTTGAACAAGCACCACCGCCAGGTACGCTGACCCGCTGATTATTTGATAACACCACAGGCGTATCGCGCCCCGCCACCACCGAGTGGTTTGGGTTGATCGGACATATTATCTCCGCCCACATGTATCATCAGCGACTTGCCTTTGACATCATCCAGCGATTTCAGTCGCGGAGCGACGACAGCCGTCGTGGCATTCCCCTCATTATTAACCATCAGCAATGGGAGATCTCCCATGTGTCCACCACCCTCGGGGCCTTCATGCTTACCGGTTTTATGCGGGTCAAAATGTCCACCTGCCGCTTCGGCGGCCGAAGCTTTACCTTCTTTAATAGCTGGCTGACAACTGCCGTTAGCATGCACATGAAAGCCATGCTCTCCCGGCGGCAGAGCTTTCAAATCTGGCGTAAACTCCAGCCCTTTCGCCGTTTCAGAAATGGTCACTGAACCAATCGACTGCCCGACGCCTTGTGACGTCACCAGGTTCATCTCAACTTGCTCACTGGCTGCCTGTGCACCCGCACAGGCCAGTAAGGTAATCACGGCCAAACTCAAACGCTTCATACATCCTCCTTCGAACAGGTACTTGATTGATAAGTGTAAACCAGTGCCGAAAATTTGAACGACGAAGCGCAGAAAACACGATTAAGGCACGTCGTATCCCAGCGCCGCTTTACGAATTCGGAACCATTGTTGACGAGACATTGCCAGCGATTCAGCAGCAATAGCGGCACGAACGCGCTCAATTTTGCCAGAACCAATAATAGGCAGCGGTTGTGATGGCAGACGTAAAATCCACGCATACACCACCTGCTCAATAGACTGGGCATTCAGCTCTTCCGCTACCGCAGCAAGCTCATTACGCAGCGGCTGGAAAGCGTCATCATTGAACAGTCGACCACCGCCCAGACAGGACCAGGCCATCGGCCGGATGCGCAACTGTTGCAACTGATCCAGGGTGCCATCCAGCAAGAGCGGCTGATGTACCGGTGATATTTCGACCTGGTTAGTCGCCAGAGTAAATGGCAGACGCGATTGCAGCAGCGAAAACTGAGCGGGTGTAAAGTTTGATACCCCAAAGTGGCGCACTTTGCCGCTATGGTGCAGCTTTTTAAAGGCATCAGCCACGTCGTCTGCATCCATCAACGGATCGGGACGGTGGATCAGCAGCAGATCAAGATAATCGGTCGCCAGAAGCTTCAGAGACTGTTCTGCGCTGGCAATAATGTGAGCGCTGTCGGTGATATAATGACCAAGTGTATTTTCCGCTCGCGCCGTGGTAGCTATACCGCATTTGGTCACAATCTGCATTTTTTCCCGCAGATGTGGAGCCAACTTCAGTGCCTCGCCAAACGCAGCTTCACACTGGTATCCGCCATAAATATCCGCGTGATCGACAGTAGTTACGCCCAGTTCCAGATGTTCCTCAATAAAGCTGACTAACTGGCGCGCGGACATATTCCAGTCCATCAGCCGCCAGTACCCCATGACAAAGCGAGAAAATTCCGGGCCTTGCGGCGCAATAGTGATACGCTGAACCATAGCAGCTTCCTTAATAAGTGAATGTGTATCGAGTATACGCAATTGCGATTTTAAAAGAGTGAGGGTTGTTGCGGTTCTTCCGGCGGGTTGGTTTTGTTTGCACGTAATTTACGCATAAGCCGCTGGCGACAAAGCCGCAGCACATCCTGTTTTTCGGCATCGCTCATTTTTTGCCAGTTAAAACGCTCATCCCGGCTGCGAAAACATCCGCGGCAAAAACCGCGCTCGTCAGACTGACAGATCCCACGGCACGGGCTCTGGACGGGGAAAAACTCCAGCTGTTCGGCCACATCCCCTCCTTAAATAAGTTCGATATACCTATTGAAGACGTTAACTGAATTTCTGGCAAGCGCTATTGCATTAGACCGACTGGTCTATTACACTCCTTCACATGAACAAAGTAACTGAACACGACACGCGCGAACATCTTCTGGCGACCGGCGAGCAGCTTTGCATGCAACGCGGATTCACCGGTATGGGTTTAAGCGAATTATTGAAAACCGCTGAGGTTCCCAAGGGTTCGTTTTATCACTATTTTCGCTCAAAAGAAGCATTTGGTGTGGCTATGCTGGAACGCCATTATGCGGCCTATCATCAGCGACTCGGCGCGCATTTTGATGCGGGTGCTGGTAATTACCGCGACCGGATCCTGGCCTACTATCAGGAAACCCTGAATCAGTTTAGCCAGCATGGCATTATTAGCGGATGCCTGACCGTCAAATTGTCCGCCGAAGTATGCGATCTCTCTGAAGACATGCGTACGGCGATGGATAAAGGCGCGCGACATATTATTACGCTGTTAGCGCAAGCGCTGGAAAAAGGACGGGACTGCCACTGTTTGTCGTTCATTGGCGAACCTTTACAGCAGGCGCAGGTGCTGTATGCGCTGTGGCTGGGGGCCAACCTGCAGGCTAAGATTTCTCGCAGTGCCACACCGCTGGAAAATGCGCTGGCACACGTTAAAACCGTCATTACAACGCCTGACGTTTAACAGGCGTTTTTATTTAAATTATCACTAGACGACCGGTCTATTCATATCTGGAGTTATTATGTCATCTGAAAAACTGTTCTCCCCGCTGAAAGTGGGTGCTATCACAGCCGCAAACCGCGTATTCATGGCACCACTGACGCGTCTGCGCAGCATCGAACCTGGCGACATCCCGACTCCGCTCATGGCCGAATATTATCGCCAACGGGCCAGTGCAGGTCTGATCATCAGTGAAGCCACGCAGATCTCCGCGCAGGCAAAAGGCTATGCGGGTGCGCCAGGATTACACAGCGCAGAGCAAATTGCAGCGTGGAAAAAAATCACCCATGCCGTTCATGCTGAGCAGGGTCATATCGCCGTACAATTGTGGCATACCGGGCGAATCTCTCATTCAAGCCTGCAGCCAAATGGACAGCCACCGGTTGCACCTTCTGCCATCAGCGCAGGAACCCGCACTTCACTGCGCGATGAAAACGGACTGGCGACGCGAGTGGACACCTCTATGCCGCGCGCACTGGAAACCGAAGAAATTCCAGGTATCGTCAATGATTTCCGTCAGGCAATAGCTAACGCGCGTGAAGCGGGCTTTGACCTGGTAGAGTTGCACTCCGCCCATGGCTATTTACTGCATCAGTTCCTGTCCCCTACTTCTAACCACCGCACCGATCAATATGGTGGCAGCGTAGAGAATCGTGCGCGTCTGGTGCTGGAAGTCGTCGATGCCGGGATCAAAGAATGGGGCGCAGACCGCATTGGTATTCGGGTTTCCCCTATTGGTTCTTTCCAGAACGTGGATAACGGTCCGAATGAAGAAGCCGATGCACTGTATCTGATTGAACAACTTGGCAAACGCGGGATCGCTTACCTGCATATGTCCGAACCGGACTGGGCCGGAGGTGAGCCTTATAGCGATGCGTTCCGCGAGAAAGTTCGTGCTCGATTCCATGGTCCAATTATTGGAGCGGGAGCCTACACGCCAGAGAAAGCTGAAGCGCTGATTGAAAAAGGCCTGATCGATGCGGTCGCCTTTGGCCGCGCCTATATTGCTAACCCGGATCTGGTCGCTCGTCTGCAGCATAAAGCTGAACTGAATCCACAGCGCGCTGAGAGTTTCTATGGCGGTGGCGCTGAAGGTTACACTGATTATCCGACTCTGTAACTGCCCTGACGATAGCACTGGGTTTTGAGTTGCCGCCAATAAAATGTGGTCTCAAAGAGAGCGGTTATAATCCTGCATTGATAGCGGCGTCACAACGCCGCTATACTAAAACAACATTTTGAATGTATTAGCCATTTTTGAAGGGGAAGAAAAGATGCGTTTACTTCATACCATGCTGCGCGTGGGCGACCTGCAACGTTCCATCGATTTTTATACCAAAGTACTCGGCATGAAGCTGCTGCGTACCAGTGAAAACCCTGAATACAAATACTCTCTGGCGTTTGTCGGATACGGCCCTGAAACCAGCGAAGCCGTCATTGAGCTGACCTACAACTGGGGCGTCGACAAATACGACCTGGGTACTGCTTACGGTCACATTGCCCTGAGCGTAGACAATGCGGCAGAAGCCTGCGAGCGTATTCGTCAGAACGGCGGTAACGTGACGCGTGAAGCGGGTCCGGTTAAAGGCGGTACGACGGTTATCGCGTTTGTGGAAGATCCGGACGGCTATAAAATTGAACTGATCGAAGAAAAAGACGCAGGTCGCGGCCTGGGTGACTAATCTCCCGTCGGGCGCAGATCGTCTGTGCCCGTAGTTTTATACTCATCATTTTGCCATAATACGCGCTGCAATTTTCCCGTATTAAGAGACCCAGATGTCCGATAACGCTCAACTTTCCGGTCTGTGTGACCGTTTTCGTGGTTTTTATCCTGTCGTCATTGATGTAGAAACAGCAGGATTTAATGCCAAAACCGATGCGCTGCTCGAGATTGCAGCCATCACGCTGAAAATGGATGAACAAGGCTGGCTGATGCCGGACATGACGTTGCATTTCCACGTCGAACCCTTTGAAGGGGCAAATTTACAACCGGAAGCACTCGCGTTCAACGGTATCGACCCGAGCAATCCGCTACGCGGAGCTGTCAGCGAATATGATGCTCTGCACGCAATCTTTAAAATGGTGCGTAAAGGCATCAAAGACAGTGGTTGTAATCGGGCGATCATGGTTGCGCATAACGCCACTTTCGACCACAGCTTTATGATGGCGGCAGCGGAGCGTGCCTCACTGAAACGCAATCCGTTCCACCCGTTCGTTACCTTTGATACAGCGGCGCTGAGCGGTCTGTCTCTGGGACAAACCGTGCTGTCAAAAGCGTGCCTTGCGGCTGGAATGGAATTTGATGGAACTCAGGCGCACTCTGCGCTGTATGACACTGAACGTACTGCAGTTCTGTTCTGCGAAATCGTTAACCGCTGGAAGCGCCTGGGCGGCTGGCCTCTTCCGGTGCCTGAAGGAGCGTAACTGGCTCACTTCTCAAATTCTAAGGGGCGGAATTGATGCAAAATGCATATATCCGCCTCAAAATCTGTTCCGTAACATGCGCCTCCGATCGGTTAAGCGCGTCTTAACCGATCGGCATGACGCCAGCCGAGCATTGTTATTTACTGCGTTACTCTTCGCTCTTCTTCTGCTGACTCAGACCGTATTCACGTAATTTATTGGCAATCGCGGTATGCGAGACGCCCAGCCGTTTGGCGAGTTTACGTGTGCTGGGATAATTCAGATAGAGCTGCGTAAGCACTGAGCGCTCAAAGCGGCTGGTGATTTCATCCAGCGAGCCTTCCATAACCTCTTCTCCGACAGCAACCGTCGCCGCATCATAATCCGGCAATAAAATATCCTGCGGACGCAGTTCATATCCCTCAAGCTGGGTTAGCGCCCGATAGATAGCATTTTTCAACTGACGCACGTTACCCGGCCAACCATAGCGGGTTAACACTGTACTGAGATCGGCGGAAAGTTTCGGGCGCGGTACGCCCTGCTCGTCGGCAAACTTTGCGACAAACAGCTCAGTGAGCGGCATAATATCTTGCGGGCAATCGCGCAGTGGCGGCAGGTTTAACGTCAGTACGTTGAGACGATAGTAGAGATCTTCACGAAACAGGCCTTTCTGTACCAGTTCCACAAGATTTTTTTGCGTAGCACAAATCACGCGCACATCCACATGGACTTCATGATCTTCGCCGACGCGGCGGAACGTTCCGTCATTAAGAAAACGCAGCAATTTTGTTTGCATACGCGGCGACATTTCGCCAATTTCATCCAACAGAACCGAACCGCCATTAGCCTGTTCAAAGAAGCCTTTCTTGCCTTCCGGTGCATGGCCAAACAGCTCACTTTCAACCGCATCTTCAGGAATCGAAGCGCAGTTCAGCGCCAGGTATGGTTTCTCCGCACGTGGGCTCGCCAGATGGCAGGCTCGTGCAAAAAGATCTTTTCCCGTACCGGTATTCCCGGTAATCAGCAATGGCGCACTCAGCATAGCCAGCTTGCGCGCCTGCTCCACGACGTGTTTCATTTTGGTACTGACCGCGATAATCTGACTAAACGCGCTCAGATCCTGAGTGGTCATATTTTGCAGCTGACGCCCCATACGAATGGTGGAACGCAGCATCACCACAGCGCCGGTCAACATCAGTTCGTTATTTTCACCCTGTAAATGGACCGGTGTAATTTCCATCAGGAAATTTTGTCCATTAATCACGACATGTTCGCTGTGAGAATCCTGAGGATTGCTTTCCAGCCATCGCTGGAAGTTAAATCCATTGATTAACTGTGCGGCCGTGTGGTTGCGCATACGATCCTGAGTGTGCGCAAAAAGCTGGCAGCTCGCGGGATTCGCCATTTCAACTTTGCTTTTCATGTCCAGAGAAAGGACCGGTTCCGGAAGCGCTTCAAGCAGCGCGCTAAGCGCCAGATGTTCACGTTCGGAAGGCATCCAGGGTACGGTGCGAACGTCCGTCACCCCTGAAATACGGCGGATTTCAGCCATCAGGCTGCTGAAGTTTGTGAACTCCAGTTCCGCAAAATTAAGGTAAATTCGCCCGATGGGGTCAATCTCGATACCGCGTAAATCAATGCTTCGAAGCACCAGTAAATCGAGTAATTCGCGAGTCAGACCAAGTCGGTCTTCACAAAAGACTTCCAGACGCATGGGAACCTTCACCTAAACAATGGATCATATGTAAGATGATAAGCCAGTATTCCGTTAGCAGGAAGGACTCTGTCAACAAATATTGACAGCACGCTGGAAAATTGGGCACCGAGGCGTAAAGTTATACGATCGGAGCCCTTTTAGTCTTAGCTTTCGCGGGGGGATTTGTTCTTCTGTAAGGTCTCCTTGACCTGTCCAATCAACTGACGCCGAAAATCACCAAGCCGCGGTTTGTCATCGTCTATCCATGGGAGTGGGCGGCACAGTTCCATCGCTTTAATCCCCAGACGCGCCGTTAACAATCCGGCGCCAATCCCCTGTGCAGCGCGCGTGGATAATCTGGCTGCCAGATCTTGCGACATCCAGTCCATACCGACTTCCCGCACCAGTTCACTGGCCCCGGCAAACGCAATATTCAATAACACCAGCCGGAATAAACGTAAGCGACTGTAATAACCCAGTTCAATGCCATACAGGGTCGCGATGCGGTTAATTAAACGCAGATTTCGCCAGGCGATAAATGCCATGTCCACCAGCGCCAGAGGACTGACGGCAATCATCAGCGTCGATTCAGCCGCTGAGCGGCTGATTTCGCGCCTGGCCTGCGCATCCAGCACCGGTTGCACCAGGTGGGCATACAAACTCACCACTTCCCGATCATTTTGTGTTTCGTGAATTGAAGCATACCAACGCTGCAGCGCCGGATGAGACTGATCAATCCCCGCTTGCTGTGCCAATTTTTCACAAAATGCCCGCCCTTTCCCTGTACCATGGCTATGCAGTAAATCCCGTGCCTCATCGCGCTCGTGGGCTCGCTGGCGCAGACGCCACAGGCGACGCCATTCGGTTGCGACAGAACCGATACCCGCACCGATAATCAGCGCCCCGGCGGCGCATCCGCCCATTGCGACCCAGTCCTGAGTCTGCCAGGCATTCATTGTCCACTGCACACCCTGAGCGACCACGCTGACACCAAACAATGCAAGCCCGCCCATAACCATTTTGCGCCACAGGCTACGTTTGGGACGTAAAGCTGCATCAATTACGGCTTCTGCCTGGCCTTCATCTTCCAACGGTACATCCAGCGTAGCCGGAGCAAACGTCTGCGCTTCCGTTTCGTTAAACATCTGCTGCGCTTTAAACGCCGGATTATTTTCCGTTTCCAGCGGACCTGAGAAATCGATACGCGGTTTTAACGGCTCGCTCATCGCAATTTATCTCCTATTAAAAACTCCAGCGCAGCATCAAGACGAATATGCGGTAAAGGCTTATCCACATCTAAAACCTGCGGGCGAAACGCTTCAAACTGAAAGCCCTGGCTATCCCAGAACGCCTGCCCTGGCAAACGCGCAGGCACTTCTCCCGGATAGACCGTCAGCGGCGCGCCATCGCTCAGGCGATTTCCACGCAGTGCCGGTATCTTCTCGCCCTTCACATCAATCAGCCCACTGGTGGTTGCCTGAACCGACGCCAGGCCCAGGCAATCCATGCTGATGCCTTCAAACGCCGCATTTTGCCACGCGTCCTGTATCAGTTGCTGAAGCAGTGACACCATATTGGCATGCTGATCGACCGTCACGTGATCTGCCTTAGTCGCGGCAAACAACAGCTTGTCGATAACCGGCGAGAACAACCGCCGAAACAGCGTACGCTGACCATAATGAAAGCTTTGCATAAGCTGAGTTAATGCCAGGCGCATATCGTTGAACGCTTGTGGTCCGCTGTTGAGCGGTTGCAGGCAATCAACCAACACGATCTGGCGATCGAAACGCAGGAAGTGATTCTTATAAAACCCCTTCACCACCTTCTCGCAATAGTAATTAAACCTGTCGCGTAGCATACCTGCGTTGGTATGTTTATCCGCTTGCGCCAGCCTGGACTCACCACAGGCATCCACATCCGGCCACGGGAAGAACTGCAGTGCCGGCGCGCCAGCCATATCACCCGGCAGGACAAAACGCCCAGGCTGAATGAAGTGCAGTCCCTGCTGCTTACACTGATGCAGATAATCCGTCCAGGCAGCCGCAATCTCCGCCAGACGATTCTCATCGGCGGGGGCTAATGGATCTAATCCCTGGCTTAACTGTCGCCACTTTGCCGACCATTCAGCCCGTTGCCCCTGTAGTAGCCCGGTCATTTGTCGTGACCAGCTCAGGTAGTCCTGGGCCAGCATCGGTAAATCAAGCAGCCACTCACCGGGGTAATCCACAATCTCCAGATACAACGTGGAGGTATCTTTAAAATGACGCAGTAAAGAGTCGTTGGACTTGTAGCGCAGAGCGAGGCGAATTTCGCTTACACCACGCGTCGGCGTAGGCCAGGTCGGCGGAGAACCATACAACTGGGCCAGCCCTTCATCATAGGTAAAGCGAGGAATGCCAAAATCGCGCTGTGGAACCCGTTTAACGCCGAGCAAGCGCTCTTCGCGCACTGCGCTGAGCAGCGGCAAACGCGCACCTGCGTGAATATTGAGTAGCTGGTTTACCATCGCGGTGATAAATGCTGTCTTACCGCTGCGGCTAAGCCCGGTGACAGCCAGACGCAGATGTCTGTCCACGCCGCGATTAACCAGCGAATTGAGTTCATTTTTAAGTCGCTTCATCGCCATCCCGTTATGCTGAAGGAGCCGTAGAAATTATAACAAACAGGAAGTAAAGATTGGGGGCAATTCTTATTTATCAACCACCTGAGAAATATCAGGAGACATCATTTATGTATGCCGCCTGTTACAGATGAAAACCGCGCGGATTATTTTTGCTCTACTTTTGGAAGGTCAATCTGCTTGATCCCCCCTTCGTTCGTCACCTGCGTATATCCCATATCAATCAGCATATCCTTCGCCTGCCCTGACTGCCGTCCTGAGTTGCAGTACAGTTTCACCGTGTCGGTCTTATCCGGAACAACGGAGGTGATTTGCGCTTTGAGATCTTTCAACGGAATGTTGATCGCTCCCTGAATATGCTCCTGCTGGTATTGGTCAGGCACGCGAACATCAATCCAATGTTCTGCGGCAAAAACCGGCATACCGATGAACAACGCTAAAGCTAGTACCCCTTTTTTCAACATATTATCATCCTGAATAGTGGCTTAATTGGAAGAAAGACTATATGCCAGATCTTAAGAAAATATTGCGATCACCCTATCATCATATAAGACACCCGAACACTTTGCTTCCGGTTCTAATCAGGAGATGGCAGTATCCGTTGAATGTACAAACGCGCAATAGGCCGCCCCTTTGCGTAGTCCTCAGGGCGCATACCTCGACAAAAGTTGTTTAAATTTAGCCGGATGTGGGCAAATAGAATATATTTTCCCAATTTATTGATCTGGCAGGAGGTTATCCCCTGTTTCAATCCACATTATTGGGTTACTCTTTTAATGACAAACTGCGGTGACAGTTGTAAGGAGACCCTGTATGGCTATGTATCAAAACATGCTGGTAGTCATCGATCCTAACCAGGACGATCAACCAGCATTACGGCGCGCTGTTTATTTGCATCAACGGATTGGTGGCAAAATTAAAGCCTTTTTGCCGATCTATGACTTTTCCTATGAGATGACCACCCTGCTGTCACCAGATGAGCGTACAGCAATGCGTCAGGGTGTCATCAGCCAGCGAACAGCATGGATACGTGAACAAGCAAAATACTATATCGAGGCAGGTATTCCTCTTGATATAAAAGTGGTCTGGCACAACCGTCCGTTTGAAGCCATCATCCAGGAAGTTATCAGTGCTAAGCATGACCTGGTCCTGAAAATGGCGCACCAACACGACCGTCTGGAAGCCGTGATTTTCACACCTACTGACTGGCATTTACTGCGTAAATGCCCAAGCCCGGTATGGATGGTTAAAGACCAACCGTGGCCGGAAGGTGGTAAAGCGCTGGTTGCAGTTAACCTGGCAAGTGAAGAGGCATATCACAACGCCCTCAACGAAAAACTCGTTAAGGAGACACTGCAACTCGCAGAGCAAGTTAACCATACCGAAGTGCATCTGGTTGGAGCCTATCCGGTCACACCTATCAACATCGCCATTGAGCTGCCTGAATTTGACCCCAGCGTCTATAACGACGCCATCCGTGGGCAGCACTTGTTGGCAATGAAAGCATTGCGCCAAAAGTTCAGTATCGACGAGAAAGTCACCCACGTTGAAAAAGGATTACCTGAAGAGGTTATCCCTGATTTAGCTGAACATTTACAGGCAGGTATCGTGGTATTAGGAACGGTTGGGCGTACCGGTATTTCAGCTGCGTTTCTCGGAAATACAGCGGAACAAGTCATCGACCATCTACGCTGTGACCTGCTGGTTATCAAACCCGATCAATATCAGACCCCGGTTGAACTGGACGACGAAGAAGACGATTAACCGCACAGAAAAATGCCGGATGGCGACGTCATCCGGCATTAAAAACACTTAGCGCTTATCTTCCCCGCCAAGGAAATAGATCCCAAGCGGGATCGCCAGCAGAATAGTAAACACCATGCTGTAGACGCAAATCATTGCAGATTGAATGGCATACATTGAAGCGGTCCACTCTGAAAGCGGAATATTGTACTGCTCAATTACCCCACCGATTGTTGCTCGCGTAACCACCGATGCTGCGATGATGAACACCCCAAGCAGACACAACAGAAATTTCCTTCCCTTCGCTGTTTTCAGCTTAGCCATGACCATAGTATCGTCCTTTTCATTTGCAGATGAATACCTTGTTACTTTGCAATAACAATACCATGACATCAGCTCATTGTCTGCTACATAAGACTCGCTAAAAGGTTGCCTTCAGCATTATTCGCCTGAAAACAGCGCTGATTATCTTATTTCTCTCTCTTTATGCTTAATGATCTGACACCCTGAACTGGATAAAATATCTGGACTGGATATGTCAGATGATATTTAGCTAACACGGAGTAGCCAGGGAGAATCATGATCGCTGAACTGTTTATGAACAATGCATTTAATCTGACGGTAATTCTCAGTTGCTGTGCGGCATTAGTCCTGATGAGCGTCTGGTTTCATCGCTGCGAGAAACGTAAAAAAGGTTTCATATTCCACGCGGCGCAATTTTTCGTCTATGCCATTATCATTGGAACATTCGGCAGCATCGCCAATAATGTGATTGAAAGCTACAGGCTGAAATTTATATCCCCGAGCGTTGTCGACTTCCTCTGTACCTCTTTGATTGCGCTCATTCTGACCATAAAACTCTTTCTGGTGATCAACCAGTTTGAAAAAACACAGATCAGCAAAGGCAGAGATATCACCAGTGCCCGGATCCTGTCGCGAATTATTAAGATAACTATCGTTGTCGTCATCATTCTGCTGTATGGCGAACATTTTGGAATGAGTTTATCCGGACTGCTAACCTTTGGAGGCATCGGCGGTATAGCTGTTGGTATGGCGGGGAAAGACATTCTGAGTAATTTCTTTTCCGGAATTATGCTCTATTTCGACAGACCGTTCAGTATCGGTGACTGGATCCGTTCCCCGGACAGAAATATCGAAGGCACAGTAACAGAAATTGGCTGGAGAATGACCAAAATAAACACCTTTGATCATCGTCCTCTGTATGTGCCGAACTCAATTTTCTCGTCAATTAGTGTAGAAAATCCAGGCAGAATGACTAACCGACGGATAAAAACGGTGATCGGGTTACGTTATGAAGATGCCGATAAAATAAGTACAATTGTCGAGTCAGTAAGACAGATGCTGCAAAACCATCCCGGTATAGACCAGAAGCAAACCTTGCTGGTTTATTTTAATGAGTTTGCGGATTCCTCTCTGAATATTATGGTCTATTGCTTTACAAAAACGACTGTATGGCAGGAGTGGCTCGCCGTTCAGCAGGATGTTTATTTAAAGATTATTACTATCGTCCAGGCAAACGGAGCCGATTTTGCCTTCCCAAGCCAGACGCTGTACATGGAAGATGCCACAGCACAAGCGTCTTCACACTAAAAGAATAAGACGCGAAATTTCGCGTCTTATTTACTCAGACCAGCATGGTTCTGCCCCGAGAGCTAAAAACAGCCAAGTTATTGTGGCCTGACATGCCACAGATAGTGGGCAAACAGCACTTTTAACTTCCTGTCTTCGATTGTCTCGGGCAGACTAAAAATCAGGCAACAATCTCGATTAAATTACCATCAGGATCGCGTATCACGGCTTCATAATATCCGTCACCAGTAGTGCGTGGGGCTGATACTAAAATCCCCTGTTCCTGGGCACGCATCGCCATTGCGTCAACACTCTCGACACTGCCGACGGAGATGGCCAGATGAACCCATCCAACCGTGTTGTTGTCGGGCGAACAGGATGTAAGTCCAGTCTTGGTCATCAACTCAATCGCAATGCCATCACCAATATTGACGAAATAGGACTCAAACCCCGGATTCGTTTTACTGCAGTATTTTTCGTTAATCTCTCCACCAAAAAAAGTGCCCCAGAAATGAGCTTGTCGCTCGAGATCCTGTGTCCACAATGCCATATGGGCAACCTTCATCGCGAACCTCCACTGGTTTTATTCATAATTATACATTCCGTACTAACGGGACATTGACAACGCTAATCATAATGCACGATCATGCTTAGTATTGCTCGATTTTTATTTATTCAGGAGTTTTTATGCTCGATTACGCTGCATTCCCACAACAGCGACAGGCACTAATTCATCAGATCCTTCAGGAAAACGGTAGAGTGGTCTGCTCCGAACTCGCCGGACGATTAGGCGTTTCAGAACACACAATTCGCCGTGATCTACATGAACTTAGTAAAGAAGGTGTATGCAAGAAGGTATATGGCGGAGCCGTTATTTCATTGCCGGAATCAGCGGAGATCGCCGTTCGTAAGAACATCAATGCGGAGAAAAAGAGCAACATCGCGCAAAGATGTGCCCGGCTGGTTAAATCCGGGAGCTGCATTTTCATCGATACGGGTAGCACTAACCTGGCGATGGCTGAAGCCCTGCCCGCCGAGCTTGCACTAACAGTAGTGACTAATTCGCCAGAAATTGCCGCCGTTCTGCTAAAGAAACCACTGTTTGAGGTCATTACTCTGGGTGGCCAGGTACAGAGATCGTCAGGTGGTTGTGTTGGAGCCACGGCGATATCTCAGTTGCAGGGCATTTTATTTGATCAGGGATTTATTGGCGGATGCGCAATGGCGCCCGAGTCAGGATTGACGGGGTTTGATTACGCAGATTGTGAGTTTAAAAAAGCGGTGATTAAACAGTGCAATGAAACTATCGTCGCACTGACGGCAGATAAAATCCCGGCAGTAGCCCGGTATGTTGTTACCGAAAGCAGCAACATTGATGTCATTGTTGTAGAGGAAAATATCAGCAAAGAGTACGCAACCGCCTTTCAGGCGCATGACATCCGGATTTATACGGTATAACGTCTGTACCTAAAAATTATCTCATATAATCAAATAAATATAACGATGATAAACGTAGCCCCTTCCTCCGTTTGAACGCTTGTTCGGGAAATAGCCGGAGCGACCTCCCGAACGCCAGACGTTATTTCAGTGCTTCAATTGGCGCACCAAAGTTGATGTGTAGCACATTGCCGTCGATCACCAATGCCGGAACAGACTTCACACCAGCCCGTTCAGCCTCAGCGACTCGATCAGGTTGTTCACCCAGGTGAATAATATCGACTTTCACATTTGGGGACAGATGCTGAAGCAGCGCCTCTTCCGCGGAAACGCAAACCGGGCAACCGGCATGATAATAGGTAGCCTTTGTCATGATATATCTCCTTTTGAATTATAGTATCGATTCGATACTATAATTCATACTACGCTGCTTTAATGCTTTGTCAATTTAGTTTTTAATCGATACTATATGTCAAGGAGGATTTCGTTATGCACGACATGTCACTTTTCGACGTACTGGACAGGCTTTCCAGCCTGACGCGGATGTGGTTTCGCCAGCATCCTTTACTGGCGGATATTCAACCGGTACAGCTCAGCGCGTTGATGTATCTCGCTCGCTGTAACCGCTATTCCAATACGCCGCTAGGCGTGACGGACTATCTTGGACTCACCAAAGGAACCGTTTCACAATCGCTAAAGTTGTTGGAAACAAAAGGACTGATTGTGCGAACCCAGGACGTTCGGGATAAACGCAGCGTCCATTTACAGGTCTCTGAGTCAGCGAAAACCTTACTCGATGCCCTACTTCCCCCCTCATTTTTGGTGGCGGGAGAGTCTGCGATGGGGAAACGTTCTGACTTGTTAAAAGAGTTGTTGTTCGAACTTTTGCGTGAAATCCAGAGAACCAACAATGTTCCTGGCTTCGGTCTTTGCCATAGCTGTCAGTTCCATCTAAAAAATAATGGCCAGAGATTTTGTAATCTCACGAAAGAACCGCTGAGTGAGGATGATTCAAAACTGATTTGTCGGGAACATCAGCCCCCGGAAGAGTAATAACAGCAGAGGCTGGCACGCGTTTACGCACCAGCCTTTATATCAGTTCTGGATAGTCGTGCTGATATCCAGTCCAGTGAGTATCGTCCGCCACGACCTGGGCCAAAGGCTAATCGCCTTTAGGCTGCCATCGTCATTAAGGATGTCCAGCACGTCCATCTGGTCGATTTCAACCAAGCGCCGGAGCACATAATCGGCATCAATGCCCACATCTTCGTTGCGCCTGGCTTTAAGTTCGGCAATCCTGTTTTGAATGACAGCTTTTGACAGCAATTTTGTAGCAGTACCGTAGCAGTTTTAGCGCTGTACCCCACACGAATCGCTGCCTGACACGCGCTGCTTGAGCTTGAGCATCTTTAACAACCTCATCTCGGGAATTGTTCGCCCCTGTTCAATCATACGGGCTACGGTCTGTGCATTCGCTTCCTGTGAAAATACCAGTTCACTGAACAGGTAATAACGGTGCATGCGATAACGACAACAATTGCCCAGTCACTCAGGCTTAATCCTGCAATTCTGTCGGCCAACATCCTGGGCAACTCTTTTGCTGTTTTAGGTGTTTCGGCATATGCCTTCGCTGATACACCGCAGCCGGTCAGCGTGGTGCCTGTTCCATATGAGAATCTGCTGTAAATGGTGCTCATTCTGGTCATAGCCTCACCTCCGATTTTTCGGATGGCGCTGTGGGTGATTAAAGGGTCAGGCTTCACGGGATGGATTTATCAACAAAGCACGTAGCGGATGATTCCAATGAACCCTTAAATGAAAAAGGCCGCCAGATGGCAGCCTTAACTCGGTGAAAAGTGCTAATTAATATCGCTTAATTGTGTTAACCGGTGTTCTTTCTGACCAGTCAGGTCGTGCGCCAGTCATAATTGCCCTCTGCTGTGAAGGTGTAATTGACTGGGTAATTTCAGGCATCGACCTGTAGACAGGTTTAGCAGGTGATTTGATGACAACATCAGAACTACAGCCAAAGAGGAGAAAAACTGCAAACACACATAATTTAAAATCAATCACTTACAACCCTTCCGGTGGGATAAAACAGTAGAAAATAGTACAACAGTGTAAACGTCACTGTGATTCTGCATTCGTCTTCAGAGTAACGGTCAAAAGATTTTATAAAAATATTTTACAAAATGATACCAACCATAATTTATTGGTTATAGCTGTAGAAATGATACTTTCTTAGACACATTTACGATGGGATAAAAGAGTTCTATCTTCACGGGCTGGATTTATCAACAAAGCACGTAGTGGTTGATTCTCGTGAGCCTGAAATGAAAAAGGCCGTCATATGGCGACCTCTAAACTTTGAATAGGATTTTCTCAATGAACGGCTTCGTGATAAATAATCTGCCCGCCCATATCTGAAATCAGCTTATCTACTCGAATATAATCCGTATAGAAAAAAGATGGAGCATCATCCCAGTGACAGAGTGCGATTTCACGCTTCAGATATGTGTCATAGTAGATAACACGAGCCTTACATGGCCTGGTTTTTCCTCCAGATTGTGTGGGATATCTCATCTTGAATCGGTAATTGTCACTCACATGCTTATTAGCTGATGAGATCATTATTAACTCTGGAACATTCCAAAAAGTAAATGTCAGGCACATCATAACAGTAAGGCAAACGCCGAAAAGCCTCTTAACCATACCTGCTGCGACCTTATTACTTAGGTACACACGCCAAGCAATGAACATTCCTATCAGGAAGGAAGTCCCAACAATAACTGACTTATAAAGCACCCCATCAAAAAGGTATGTGTCGTGAGTTGTTTTGTCTGCCCATGCACACCAAATAACCCAAATGACTGCGAAGCAGAATGAAATCAACTCTACCTTTGTTGGCAACCTCATTATCATTAATCCATTTCTCATCTTCCTTGAAGTGAAATATATCAAATTGATAACTACCTTTGATACCTCGAAGTGGGCTTAGACTTGGCGCGCCTGACAGGGATCTAACCAGCGAGCATTCAATTATGACTTGAGTGCTTTACAGCTTACCTACAGGCAAATAAAAAGCCCAAGGCGTTAACCTCGGGCTCGAAAACTAATTTACTGCCAGTACATACAACAATGGCACAATATCATATTCACACGAAATGCATGCTATTTAATTGACTTTTGCAATACCCTGCTGCGAAAAAGACGTCTTTTGTTGTGATCGCGTTCTCACCGTACAAAGCAGGGATTCGCTATCGAGCCCCTTGAAGATGCTGCACAAAACTCGCCAGTAGTCCGCATAGTAGTGGCTCCAGTTGTCCGGTTTGACACCACGCATAGCGGCTAAGTCCTTTGCTGAAAAACATCACGACCAGCCAGTTCCGCTTTCACATCCTGCGCCGCCAACCCTCAAGCCAGGTCATCAACTGACCTTTCGTCGCACCTCTTAAATCGGCGGTGGCAACCAGCAGTTGCTGGCGCACGTATTCGAGAAATTGAGTGTTCATACAGCACAACTGTGCTCAGAGATGATCAATGTCTTAAGAGCACAAATTGTTAATTTCCTGTCAGGCGTAAAAAAGAAAAACCCGCCATAGCGGGTTCTCAGGTTTTAAGATTTTTATTGCTCAAGTTATGAGCAGTTAATCAGCTTAGGCGCGGTAAATTACATTTATCCTCAACACCACTGTTTCGGAAATAACCTCGTCCACAACATACTGGACAAGGTCCGTAGGAGATTTCTTCAGATAAAAACCGGGGATAATCCCCCGGTTAGCGCGGCATTAAAAGTTATACTTAATACCCACCATGGCATTGGTGTCACTGTATCCTTTATCCCCCATCTGGGCGCCGACATTGCCCCACAGATTGACCCGAGGGTTAATCTGTCCTTCAACACCCACTTTGACTTCACCAATGTTGCGGGCGCCAGCCTGGCTGATGTGGACATTATCCATGTTCACGTTATAACTGCGCGTATTATGCAACCAGTTGGCTTCAATGAACGGCTCGAAAGTACGGTCTTTGTTGTCATCCATCGCATGATGGCTCTTCAGGTACGTACGAAGGCCCAGGCGGGTTTGTACGTTACCGTCGCCACCGCTGCTAACGCGGGTTCCATTGGTTTCACGATGGTTGTCTGCTTTCACGCCCATCCAGGTGGCCTGGGCTTGTGGCTGGATAAACCATTCATTAAGCGTCCCTTTGCTGCCAGCAAACTCGCCCAGTTTCTGGGTGTAACCCGTCTCCAGCGAGGCCGTAAAGCCTTTAGACTTGTAGGATTCGCTGGCCAGTTGCTGCCCGTTAACCTGGTTGTTGAACCAGCTGTACTGGAGCCAGCTGTCCACATACAACCCTGCTTTATCCGCATCGCTGGCGAACCAGGTGCCGTAAGCGCCAACGCTGTAACCGTTTATGGAACCTTTTGAATCATAACCCGTGACGGAAGAGCGGGTAGAACTGTGGTTATTACCGTAACCCGCCATCAGACCCAGGTGGCCTCTGTTCAGGCCATCGGTTGACCACTGCGCAACATCGCCACCCAACTGTGCGACATAACTGTTGCTCTGTGTTTTCAACTGACCACTGCCATCACGCCAGTTATTATGGCTACCGACCTGGCGTAGCCACAGACTGGTAACTTTCTTCTCACCGGTCAGAGCATCAACGTACTGCGTTTCCCCCAGACGGTCGTGCAGACGGGTGTTGAATAACGTGTTCGCAGCCGCAATGTTTGCAAGATAGCTACCTGCTTCAGGGCGGTTAACATGTGTTTCATCAGAGGGGTCAACCGGCGGTGTTACAGGATCAACGGGAGGGTC
>NZ_JAOWGO010000002.1:0-155693 GCF_030333105.1 Citrobacter sp. Cm038
AGTTCTCCGGCGCCCGCAACCCTTAAATGTCAGAAAAATGACTGACTGCTGCATTCCACAGCAAAACCCTGCCTTATACCTGTTTACACACAGAGTTATCCACAAAGATGCTGGTATTTCCTGTTCTCTCCCCAGGTAGAAAGACCAAATCTGACGTAAATAACCCTCAACGTCAGCCATATCGTTCAGATTTATGCATCTCCGTTTCTACTACTCTATATAAGCAGTGCTGGCTTCAGCCCTCATAATCCCGGTTCCATCTTTGAATTACGTACTTCATAAAGCGATAATACCCATACAAACAGTGATTCCTGGACCACGATGAGACACACTCTGCAACGCTACGCTATACGTAAACGCCCAATGAAACTCGGTACAACCGTGATTCTCATGGTCAGTGCCGTACTCTTTTCCGTGCTGCTTGTCGTTCATCTGATTTACTTCTCACAAATCAGCAATATGACGCGTGATGCGTTAGCAAGCAAAGCGCTGGCTGTCGCGCGAACACTGGCAGACTCTCCAGAGATCCGCCGCGGTCTGGCAAAAAAGCCCAAAGAGAGTGGTATTCAGGAAATTGCCCTGGCGGTAAATAAGAGCAACGATTTCTTGTTCATCGTTGTCACTAATATGCAAAGCATCCGTTATTCGCACCCTGAAGCGCAGCGAATCGGTCAACCGTTTAAAGGTGACGACATTTTACTGGCGCTACAAGGGAAAGAGAACGTCGCCATTAATCGCGGCTTTCTGGCTAAAGCACTACGCGTCTTTACTCCTATCTATGATGAAAATCACCGGCAGATTGGCGTCGTGTCGATCGGCCTGGAGCTAAGCAGGGTCACCGAACAGATCAATGACAGTCGCGGTAGCATCATTTGGTCCATCTTATTTGGTGTTCTGGTTGGGTTGTTGGGCACATGGGTGTTGGTTAAGGTCCTTAAGCGCATTCTGTTTGGCCTGGAGCCTTATGAAATATCCAACCTGTTCGAACAACGCCAGGCAATGTTGCACTCTATAAAGGAAGGCGTTATTGCCGTTGACGAAAGTGGTGAAGTGACACTGATAAACCAGGCAGCGCAGGAGCTTCTTGATTACCGTAAATCACAAGACGATGAGCAGCTCTCAACGCTCAGCCATGCGTGGTCGCAAGTGGTCGATCTTTCAGAAGTATTACGTGATGGGACGCCACGCCGTGATGAGGAGATCACGGTAAAAGATCGGCTACTCTTAATCAACACCGTGCCGGTACTCAGTAACGGTAAGATCATCGGGGCCATTTCAACGTTCAGAGATAAGACGGAAGTCCGTAAGCTCATGCAACGTCTGGATGGTATGGTCAACTATGCCGATGCACTTCGTGAACGATCCCACGAATTCATGAATAAGTTGCACGTGATTCTGGGCTTATTGCACCTGAAAAGTTATAAGCAGTTGGAGAATTATATCATTAAGACTGCGAACAATTATCAGGAAGAGATCGGCTCACTGTTAGGCAAAATAAAATCCCCGGTGATCGCGGGTTTTTTACTCAGTAAGATTAATCGCACATCAGATTTAGGCCATTCCCTGGTTATTAGTAATGAAAGCCAATTGCCGGAAAACAGTAATGAAGATCAGGTGGCTGTACTGATTACCGTTCTGGGGAATTTGATTGAAAACGCTCTGGAGGCGCTAGGTCAAGAACCGGGTGGGGAGATCAGCGTATCCTTACACTATCGACACGGCTGGTTGCATTGTGAAGTGAATGACGATGGCCCGGGGATCGCCCCCGAGCATATTGATCACATCTTTGAGAAGGGCGTTTCGTCAAAAGGAACCGAACGGGGAGTAGGTTTAGCGCTTGTTAAACAGCAGATTGAAAGCGTTGGCGGCAATATTTCCGTCGAGTCTGAACCAGGGATCTTCACCCAATTTTTTGTACAGTTACCGTGGAATGGTGAGAGGGCCAGCAGATGATCAATGTCTTAATTGTCGATGACGATGCAATGGTAGCGGAATTAAACCGTCGATATGTGGCGCAACTCTCCGGTTTTCATTGCTGTGGGACCGCCTCTACGCTGGAGAAAGCCAAAGAGATAATTTTTCAAGGCGAGCACCACATTGATCTGATTTTACTTGATATTTATATGCAGAAAGAAAACGGTCTGGACCTGTTGCCCGTTCTGCACAGTGAAGGCTGCAAGTGTGATGTCATTGTCATCTCCTCCGCCGCCGACGCCACAACCATCAAAGACTCACTCCACTACGGTGTGGTTGACTATCTGATCAAACCGTTTCAGGCATCCCGTTTTGAAGAAGCCCTTACCAGTTGGCTGCACAAGAAAACGGAGATGGAAAAACACCAGTACTATGAACAGTCAGAGCTTGACCAACTGATCCATGGCAACTCTTCCAGCGAACAGGAAACGCGGCGCTTGCCCAAAGGGTTAACCCCCCAGACGTTACGTACGCTATGCCAGTGGATTGATGAGCACCAGGATCAAGAGTTTTCTACGGATGAACTGGCAAACGAGGTCAATATCTCCCGCGTCTCTTGTCGTAAATACCTCATCTGGTTAGTCAATTGTCACATCTTATTTACCAGCATCCATTATGGCGTTACTGGCAGACCAGTTTATCGTTATCGTGTTCAAGCCGAGCATTACTCATTGCTTAAACAATATTGCCAATAAAACACATATCTGGGATTATTCGTTATATAAAAGTAACAATTATTAAGATAATGAAAAATCCCTTTTTTGTTTGCTGACGCAGTAAAATAGTGATTTGCGTTAGATCAAATATATTTGTATATGATATGTTAATGCATTATTTTAATATTGACAAACGTCACAATGTTTTTAATTTCAAAATCGCTAACAAAAGTTAATTAAGTATTATCTAACTCACAGAGTGTGTATTTTTACCCATAAAGGATTAGTCTGAAATTAACCAGACATAAAAATCTAGCTGGTAGCAATGGAGAACATGCTACGTACTATGGACACCGTACATTTTTGTGAGCAAATAAAAGTATCCGCGAGCCAACCTCATTACATCATGAACTGGCGTGAGCGTGATCACACAAATAATCCTCTCACCCATTGTGCCGGTGGTTCACGTAATAGCGGAAAACATAAAGCTGATGATAAGCGCCTGGATAACCAGGACAAAATACAGACTGTACAGCGTCAGCCACTGCTCTTCATAACAAGCCCTGCTTCCCATCGCCTGAGGATTCTCTCCTCTGAACAAAGCCACAGAAAGAAAGTTTAATATTTCTAATAATCATAAAGAAACATTTTAACCAGACATTTGAATATTAATCGCAAATACGGACATACCGAATATTGACCATTTTCTGATGCTTATTCCAGCACAAAAGAATGTGGTGCAGATCCATTTTTTAAAAATTGACTGGTTTTTTCGCGAGGGTAAATAAAATGTTATTTAGTATACAACTTCTCATAATATTAATATGTTTGTTTTATGGCGCCAGAAAGGGCGGTATCGCGTTGGGTTTGTTAGGCGGTATCGGTCTGGTCATCCTGGTTTTTGTTTTCCATCTCCAGCCAGGTAAACCACCTGTAGACGTTATGCTGGTTATTATTGCCGTAGTGGCCGCGTCTGCAACCTTGCAAGCCTCCGGCGGTCTTGACGTTATGCTGCAAATTGCTGAAAAGCTGCTGCGCCGTAACCCAAAATACGTTTCCATCCTGGCACCGTTTGTTACCTGCACCCTGACCATTCTTTGTGGTACAGGCCATGTGGTATACACCATTCTGCCAATCATTTATGACGTAGCCATTAAGAACAATATTCGCCCGGAACGTCCGATGGCAGCGAGTTCTATTGGCGCACAAATGGGGATTATCGCCAGCCCGGTTTCCGTAGCCGTTGTGTCACTGGTCGCAATGCTGGGCAACGTGACGTTTGAAGGCAAGCATCTTGAGTTCCTCGACCTGCTCGGCATCACTATTCCGTCTACCCTGTTGGGTATCCTGGCTATCGGTATCTTCAGCTGGTTCCGTGGTAAAGATCTGGATAAAGATGAAGAGTTCCAGAAGTTTATCTCTGTACCGGAAAACCACCATTATGTGTATGGCGACACCGCGACTCTGTTAGACAAAAAGCTGCCGAAGAGCAACTGGCTGGCAATGTGGATCTTCCTGGCCGCTATCGCCGTTGTTGCCGTGCTCGGCGCAGTATCTGAACTGCGTCCTTCTTTTGGCGGCAAACCGCTGTCGATGGTTCTGGTTATTCAGATGTTCATGCTGCTGACTGGCGCACTGATTATCATTCTGACGAAAACCAATCCCGCATCTATCTCAAAAAATGAAGTCTTCCGTTCAGGTATGATCGCGATTGTAGCGGTGTACGGTATTGCCTGGATGGCGGAAACCATGTTCGGCGCGCATATGTCTGAAATTCAGGGCGTACTGGGCGACATGGTGAAAGAGTATCCATGGGCCTATGCGGTTGTTCTGTTATTGGTCTCTAAGTTTGTAAACTCCCAGGCTGCAGCGCTGGCGGCTATTGTTCCGGTTGCGCTGGCAATCGGGGTAGATCCTGCGTACATCGTTGCCTCTGCTCCGGCATGCTACGGTTACTACATTCTGCCGACCTACCCGAGCGATCTGGCGGCCATTCAGTTTGACCGTTCCGGCACCACCCACATTGGCCGCTTCGTTATCAACCACAGCTTCATTCTGCCTGGTTTGATCGGCGTAAGCGTATCCTGTGTCTTTGGCTGGGTATTCGCCGCAATGTACGGTTTCCTGTAATCACACTTCGCGTGCCGTCCAGTTTTGTACGGCACGCCACCTTTAAGATACAGAGAATTTTTAAATTCCTGATAAAAATGAAAAGGCTGGAAGCAAATGTCAAAAGTTGAATTCACTTACCAGGCGCCTTTCCCGCTGGGGGAAGACAAAACTGAGTACTACCTGCTGACATCCGATCACGTCAGCGTCGGCGAGTTTGAAGGCGAATCAATCCTGAAAGTAGCACCTGAAGCACTTACGCTACTGGCTCAGCAAGCCTTCCACGATGCCTCCTTCATGCTCCGCCCCGAACACCAACAGCAAGTCGCCTCCATTCTCCATGACCCAGAAGCCAGCGAAAATGATAAGTACGTTGCGCTGCAATTCCTGAGAAACTCCGAAATTGCCGCCAAAGGCGTATTGCCAACCTGCCAGGATACCGGCACGGCAATTATCATGGGCAAAAAAGGCCAACGCGTCTGGACTGGCGGCGGTGACGAAGCTGCACTCTCCAAAGGCGTATTTAATACCTATATTGAAGATAACCTGCGCTATTCACAAAACGCGGCGCTGGATATGTACAAAGAGGTGAATACCGGCACCAACCTGCCTGCACAAATTGATTTGTACAGCGTGGACGGTGACGAATACAAATTCCTCTGTGTCGCCAAAGGCGGCGGCTCTGCCAACAAAACCTATCTGTATCAGGAAACCAAAGCGCTGCTGACTCCCGGGAAGCTGAAGAATTTCCTGGTAGAGAAGATGCGCACACTCGGAACTGCCGCTTGCCCGCCGTACCACATCGCATTTGTAATTGGCGGTACTTCAGCGGAAAGCACGCTCAAAACAGTAAAACTGGCCAGCACGCACTATTACGACGCGCTGCCGACTGAAGGTAATGCCCATGGTCAGGCATTCCGCGATATTCAACTGGAACAGGAACTGCTGGAAGAAGCCCAGAAACTTGGCCTCGGTGCACAGTTTGGCGGAAAATATTTCGCTCATGATATCCGCGTAATCCGCCTGCCTCGCCACGGGGCATCCTGCCCTGTAGGTATGGGGGTCTCCTGCTCTGCTGACCGTAACATCAAGGCTAAGATTAACCGCGAAGGCATCTGGATTGAAAAGCTGGAACATAACCCAGCCCAGTACATTCCAGAATCACTGCGTCAGGCGGGCGAAGGCGAAGTGGTTAAGGTCAACCTTAACCGCCCGATGAAAGAGATCCTCGCCCAGCTTTCTCAATACCCGGTTTCTACCCGCCTGTCTCTGAGCGGCACCATCATTGTGGGTCGTGACATCGCCCACGCTAAGCTGAAAGAACGTATTGATTCCGGTGAAGGTCTGCCACAGTACGTGAAAGATCACCCAATCTACTACGCAGGGCCGGCAAAAACGCCAGCGGGTTATCCATCAGGCTCCTTAGGCCCAACTACTGCAGGTCGTATGGACTCTTATGTCGATCTGCTGCAGTCCCACGGCGGTAGCATGATCATGCTGGCGAAAGGTAACCGTAGTCAGCAAGTGACAGACGCCTGCCACAAACACGGTGGTTTTTACTTAGGTAGCATCGGCGGTCCGGCAGCGGTGTTGGCGCAGCAGAGCATCAAGCATCTGGAATGCGTGGAGTACCCTGAGCTGGGGATGGAAGCCATCTGGAAAATCGAAGTCGAAGATTTCCCGGCCTTCATCCTGGTTGATGACAAAGGTAACGATTTCTTCCAGCAAATCGTGAGCAAACAATGCGCTAACTGCGCGAAATAAGCCATTCGGCCCGGCACTGGACTGCTCCCAATAGTTGGATACTCAACCATTGGGGTCAGTCCGGTGATCCCCCCGGGCCAACTTTCCCCCTTAATTACTGGCATTGAAATTTTATCGTTCCCGGTAAATAGTAGGCTTTTCCACTCGTTGAAAAGTCACCATGAACCGCACACTCAACACATCGCTGCTCAACGCTGGCGCATTGCTGCTGGCGCTTATCCTTATCTACACCGGTTTTAGTGCCACAGAAAAAATCACCTGGTTGATGGAAGTTACGCCGGTCATTATTGTCGTGCCGCTGTTACTTGCCACGGTAAAGCGCTATCCATTAACACCACTGCTCTACACGCTGATTTTCTTTCACGCCATCATTCTGATGGTGGGCGGCATGTATACCTACGCCAAAGTTCCCATCGGTTTTGAAGTTCAGGAGTGGCTGAATCTGAGTCGCAACCCTTACGACAAACTGGGGCACTTCTTCCAGGGACTGGTCCCTGCACTGACGGCGAGAGAAATTTTAGTGCGCGGCAATATTGTCCATGGGCGTAAGATGCTGGCATTTTTAGTCTGCTGCGTAGCCCTGGCGATTAGCGCTACCTATGAACTGATTGAATGGTGGGCAGCGCTGGCGATGGGTCAGGGTGCTGATGACTTCCTTGGCACACAGGGAGATCCGTGGGACACCCAGTCGGATATGTTCTGCGCCCTGCTCGGAGCATTGACTACAGTAATTTTTCTGGCGCGTATTCATTGTCGACAGCTGCGGCGTTATGCATTAATTGCCACCAACTGATTGCCGGATGTTGTTCACGCTAATCCGGCCTGTGCATGACTGATGTAAATGACCTTATCGATGTAACCAGCCCGGTAACCAGTCACCGTGTGCCGCGATCAGGTCATCCACCAGCGCATAAATTTCCTCAATCCCCAATACCGCAGCGGTGTGCGGATCCATCATTGCCGCGTGATAAACACGATCGCGATTTTCCGTCAGGATGGCTTCCGTCAGCAGTGTCTGCACATTGATATTGGTTTGCATCATTGCCGCCAAATGCGACGGGAGGGTACCAACTTTTGTCGGCTGAATGCCGTTAGCATCGACCAGACAAGCCACTTCAACACAGCAACCTGAAGGCAGATTATCGATCAGGTTGTCATTACGAACGTTGCCATAAATTACGCTCGGTTCACCAGTCCAGAGAGCGTTCATGATAGTGCTGGCATATTCTCGAGACGGTTTAATATCAATACGCGCAGCCGTTTTGTACTCTTCCAGCTCTTGATGCCAGTTAGCCAGTTGTTCCACGCAACGTTTCGGGTATTCATCCAACGGAACCCTGTAGCGCTCAATTAGATCCTCGCGTCCCGGTTTGATAAACCACGGTGTATATTCGGCAAAGTGTTCAGACGACTCGGTGACGAAATACCCTAATTTTTTGAACATTTCATAACGCACAATGTTCTGACAACGCGTATTACCGTGAATATTCGGTTTCGGAGCCTGCCCTGCTTCATAGGCTGCCAGCAGTTCCGGGTAAAGATCCACATAGCTGCCATCGGCAGTTTTGCGTTCCAGCTCCAGATAAAACGCCATATGGTTGATCCCGGCGCTGCGATAGCGCAAAGAGGCTGGGTCGATATTCACATCGCGGGCCAGCTCCTCCGCCGTTCCCTGTACTGAATGGCACAACCCCACCTGCTTAATATGCGGATAACGGGCATACATTGCCCAGGTGTTCATCGCCATGGGGTTGACGTAATTAAGCAGAGTGGCATGTGGGCAGACTTCGGTCATGTCTTCACAAATCTGCCATAAATGTGGAATGGTGCGTAGCGCACGCATAATGCCGCCGGGCCCTAACGTGTCAGCAATAGTTTGCTCGAGCCCGTGACGCTTACAAACCGCAAAATCGGTGACGGTACACGGCTCATAACCACCAATCTGGAACGCGACAACCACAAAATCGGCATCCTGCAATGCCGATTTTTGTTCAGTATGGCAAGTGATGTGACCGGAAGCGCCAGCTGAATCCATCAGCTTACGCACCACAATATGCGACTCTTCAAGGCGGGTCGCATCGATATCCATTAAGGCAATATGCGCCGATTTCAGCGCCTCACGATGAAAGACATCCCCGAGAATATTTTTTACAAAGATCGTGGAACCGGCGCCGATAAAGGTAATTTTAGGTGCAGACATCATCACTCTCCAGAACGTTGTTGAATATCGTCATGGTGGCACGGGGTTTCCATGAAAACTTCCGGCTTCTGTAATGAGCACTCCCAAAAACTCAGATCCCCCTTCCGTCAACGAACAATCTGAGTTTATGGGATAAAATTGACCAAAAAGCAGAGTATGCGACCCAAAAATCTGACTATCTACACTCGCAGTGGAGCGATTTGCGCCTCAATTCTCAGTCTTATCCATCGGCAAATGGCATGATTCTGATAATTCAGGAAATGGAGCAACCATGAATACGCTGCCAACGCCACACCTCCCCCTTGATCCGCACATGTGCAATAGTGATGAACCGCAGACTCGTAGCCCGCTAACGCTGTACTCTGAATATCAACGTATGGATATCGAACTGCGCCCGCCGCAAGCCATGACCACCAGCCACTGGCATGGCCAGGTGGAGGTCAACGTCCCGTTCGATGGTGATGTTGAGTATCTGATCAATAACGAAGTGGTGCAGATAAAACAGGGCCATATCACGCTATTCTGGGCCTGTACACCGCATCAGTTGACGCGTATCGGCACCTGCCAGAACATGGCGATATTCAATTTACCTATGCACCTGTTTCTCTCCTGGCCACTGGACCGCGAGCTGATCAATCACGTCACCCACGGCATGGTGATAAAATCACTGGCCACACAGCAGTTGAGCACTTTTGAAGTTCAGCGCTGGCAGCAGGAACTGAGCAGCCCGAACGAACAAATCCGCCAGCTTGCCATCGATGAAATTGGCCTGATGCTTAAGCGGTTTAACCTTTCTGGCTGGCAGCCAATCCTGGTCAATAAAACCTCGCGCACACACAAAAACAGCGTATCCCGGCACGCCCAGTTTTACGTAAGCCAGATGCTGAGCTTTATCGCTGACAACTACGATCAAGCACTCACCATCAACGATGTTGCGGAACACGTAAAACTCAATGCCAATTATGCTATGGGGATTTTCCAGCGCGTAATGCAACTCACCATGAAGCAATACATTACCGCAATGCGTATCAACCACGTCCGCGCACTGCTTAGCGATACCGATAAAACAATTCTGGATGTCGCACTGACCGCTGGGTTTCGCTCCAGCAGCCGCTTTTACGACACCTTCAACAAGTTCGTTGGTATGTCGCCACAGCAATACCGCAAGCTGAGCCAACAACGGCGGCAATCCTCAACGACCTGAGCACCTGGCAATATCACTATCAGCCAAAAAAATAATCCCCCTGTCGATAAACAGGGGACAGAAACGGCTTAATCCTTTATCTAATGAATTGTTTATAAAGGATAAAAACCTCAAACAGTCTGTTTATTGACCGCTTTACTCACTTATTTATCAGGTAAATACTTGCCCTCGTCACACATCCTCCACTACGGGAAAAGACGATGAAAGTATTAATTGTTGAAAGTGAATTTCTGCATCAGGACACCTGGGTCGGTAGCGCTGTCGAACGTCTGGCTGATGCTTTAAGTCGGCAAAATGTTACCGTCATTAAGTCCACCTCATTCGACGACGGTTACGCCATCCTCGCCGCGAATGAAGCCATTGATTGCCTGATGTTCAGCTATCAAATGGAACAACAAGATGAACACCTGAATGTCAGGCAATTGATCGGTAAGCTTCACGAACGCCAACAAAACGTCCCTGTTTTCCTGTTGGGCGATCGGGAAAAGGCCACCGCGTCACTGGATCGCGACCTGCTGGAGCTTGTCGATGAATTCGCCTGGATTCTTGAAGACAGCGCTGACTTTATCGCGGGTCGCGCCATGGCGGCGATGACCCGTTACCGTCAACAGTTATTACCACCGCTGTTCAACGCCCTGATGAAATACAGCAATGTCCATGAATATTCCTGGGCAGCGCCCGGTCACCAGGGCGGTGTCGGTTTTACCAAAACGCCTGCTGGTCGCCTGTACCATGACTACTACGGTGAGAATCTGTTCCGTACCGACATGGGGATTGAACGTACCAATCTCGGGTCTTTACTCGACCACACAGGCGCATTTGGTGAAAGCGAAAAAAATGCCGCCCGCGTGTTCGGCGCAGACCGTTCCTGGTCCGTGGTAGTCGGAACCTCCGGCTCTAACCGCACTATCATGCAGGCATGCATGACCGATAACGACGTGGTGGTGCTGGACCGTAACTGCCATAAATCTATCGAACAGGGGTTAATCCTCACCGGAGCAAAACCGGTGTATATGGTGCCAAGCCGCAACCGCTACGGCATTATTGGGCCTATCTACCCGCAGGAAATGCAGCCAGAAACTCTGCAGAAAAAAATCAGCGAAAGCCCGCTGACTAAAGGTAAAGCAGGACAAAAACCGTCATACAGCGTTGTAACCAACTGCACCTACGACGGTGTGTGCTACAACGCGAAAGAAGCGCAGGATCTGTTAGCGCAAACCAGCGATCGCATTCACTTCGATGAAGCCTGGTACGGCTATGCCCGCTTCAACCCGATCTATTCCGATCACTACGCAATGCGTGGCGAGCCTGGCGACCATAACGGCCCAACCGTTTTTGCCACCCACTCGACCCATAAACTGCTGAATGCTCTCTCTCAGGCCTCTTACATTCACGTTCGTGAAGGTCGCGGTGCCGTCAATTTCTCCCGCTTTAACCAGGCGTATATGATGCACGCCACCACCTCGCCGTTATATGCCATCTGCGCATCGAACGACGTGGCAGTCTCCATGATGGACGGCAACAGCGGCCTGTCGCTGACTCAGGAAGTGATCGACGAAGCAGTCGACTTCCGTCAAGCCATGGCGCGGTTATACAAAGAGTTCACTACCGAGGGAGACTGGTTCTTCAAACCGTGGAACAAAGAGGTCGTAACCGATCCGCAGACCGGCAAAACCTATGACTTTGCTGACGCGCCAACCCAACTCCTGACCACTGACCAAAATTGCTGGGTGATGCGGCCGGGTGAATCCTGGCACGGTTTTAAAGACCTGCCGGATAACTGGAGCATGCTGGACCCGATTAAAGTCAGCATTCTGGCACCGGGTATGGGCGACGATGGCGAACTGGAAGAGTCCGGCGTACCGGCAGCTCTGGTCACAGCCTGGCTTGGACGTCACGGTATCGTGCCAACACGTACTACCGATTTCCAGATTATGTTCCTGTTCTCAATGGGTATCACCCGTGGGAAATGGGGCACATTAATCAACACACTGTGCTCTTTCAAACACCACTACGATGCCAATACTCCGCTGTCGCAGGTTATGCCTGAACTGGTAGAGGAACATCCCGACACTTACGCAAACATGGGCATTCACGACCTGGGCGACACCATGTTTGCATGGCTGAAAGAAAACAACCCTGGCAGCAAACTCAATGCGGCCTACTCCGGCCTGCCTGTCGCGGAAATCACCCCGCGTGAAGCTTATAACGCGATAGTAAGCGACAACGTTGAGATGGTGGCCATCGAAAATCTGCAGGGCCGTATCGCAGCAAATTCCGTAATTCCTTACCCACCGGGAATTCCTATGCTGCTGTCCGGTGAAAATTTTGGCGACGCCAACAGCCCGCAGATCGGATACCTGCGTTCGTTGCAGTCCTGGGACCATCACTTCCCTGGCTTTGAACATGAAACCGAAGGAACGGAAATTATTGACGGTGTGTATCACGTCATGTGCGTGAAAGCATAAGTCTTTTTTTGCTTAGTCTGCTTTTCTGCTTTCAAGGTTGACACATGATAATTGAGTAATTCCTGAGTATTGCTGCAAAACAATAACATTGTCATACCTTTTTGCGCGGGACAACCCCGCGCTTTTTTTATACAAAAAAAGCGTATTGCCACTTGCGTAAATAATTATGTACACCGCGATAATTCCTAAAAATATTGTAATTACTTTAAATCACGCTATTTTAACGCAGGTCTTGATTCATCATACAATTCCATTTAACCGGTATTGTTCACCCCTTGGTGAGCAACGGTATTTTATGTTCATATTCCAGGAGTTCGGGTATGAGGGTTTGCAGCAAAGAAGCTTGTGTTGTTGTATTAACGGAGAAAGATGTTTGGTTAAGGATTAACGGAAAAGAAGCCATCAGTTTAAAAGCTAACCATATGGCGTTATTAGCTTGTGAAAATAATATTATCGACTTCTCTTCACTCAATAATGCGCTGGTTGTCCATATCAGCCGCAGTATCATTAAAGATTACTTACGGTTCTTAAATAAAGATCTGTCACAGATCCCCCTCTGGCAACGCAGTGCCAACCCGGTAATGACCGCCGTCTGCCTGACGCCGGATGTCTTTCGGGTCGCCGCTCAACACAGCGTGATGGATAGCCAGAATGAAAGTGAATCCGAACGTAAACGCTCGTTGTTATTCACTGTGTTATCACGTTTTCTCGACAGTAAAAAGTTTATCTCCCTCCTCATGCATATGCTACGCAACCGTATCAGCGACTGCGTTTACCACATCATTGAGAGCGATATTCATAAAGACTGGAATTTAAGCATGGTCGCCAGTTGCTTATGCCTGAGCCCCAGTTTGTTAAAGAAAAAGCTTAAAAGTGAAAATACAAGTTACAGTCAAATAATTACTACCTGTCGAATGCGATATGCAGTTAATCAATTAATGATGGACGGAAAAAATATTTCACAGGTATCTCAGTTGTGCGGATATAACAGCACGTCATATTTTATTTCCGTATTCAAAGAGTTCTATGGCATGACGCCACTGCATTATGTAAGTCATTATCGGGAACGTTCGGCTGCCTGATTTTTAACCATTAAGCGATAAGCCACAATAATATCAGCATTAGCGATACCCCTTTTCCGACATCATAAAATAGCCGTATGAAGAGGTATGATACGTCGTCATTTATCCTTATCAGGAGTAAAAAAATATGTCGACGGATGCTGATGCTCACAAAGTGGGCTTAATCCCCGTCACCCTTATGGTGTCGGGGAATATTATGGGTTCCGGTGTATTCCTGCTACCCGCAAACCTTGCGTCAACTGGCGGGATTGCAATCTACGGATGGTTGGTCACTATTATCGGTGCTCTGGCACTGTCGATGGTATACGCCAAAATGTCGTCCTTAGACTCCAGTCCCGGTGGTTCATACGCTTATGCACGCCGTTGCTTCGGGCCTTTTTTAGGCTACCAGACTAACGTGCTGTACTGGCTGGCCTGCTGGATCGGTAACATCGCAATGGTGGTGATTGGCGTTGGTTACCTGAGCTACTTCTTTCCTGTCTTAAAAGACCCACTGGTCTTAACGCTAACCTGCGTGGCCGTACTGTGGATCTTCGTTTTGCTGAATATCGTCGGGCCGAAAATGATCACCCGCGTGCAGGCCGTGGCGACCGTGCTGGCGCTGGTGCCTATTGTCGGGATTGCGGTCTTCGGCTGGTTCTGGTTCCGTGGTGAAACCTATATGGCAGCCTGGAACGTCAGCGGCATGAACACCTTCGGCGCAATCCAAAGCACTTTAAACGTCACTCTGTGGTCATTTATCGGGGTGGAAAGTGCCTCTGTGGCAGCAGGCGTAGTCAAAAACCCCAAACGTAACGTTCCTATCGCCACTATTGGCGGGGTGCTAATTGCTGCCGTCTGCTACGTTCTCTCCACAACGGCGATTATGGGTATGATCCCTAACGCTGCACTGCGCGTCTCTGCCTCTCCGTTCGGTGATGCAGCACGAATGGCGCTGGGTAACACCGCCGGGGCGATCGTCTCATTCTGTGCGGCTGCAGGGTGCCTGGGGTCACTGGGCGGCTGGACGCTACTTGCTGGACAGACAGCAAAAGCAGCAGCTGATGATGGGCTGTTCCCGCCGATTTTCGCCCGCGTTAACAAAGCCGGTACCCCGGTTGCCGGGTTAATTATCGTCGGTATCCTGATGACTATCTTCCAGTTCAGTAGCATGTCGCCGAATGCCGCAAAAGAGTTTGGTCTGGTCTCTTCGGTATCCGTCATCTTCACGCTGGTACCGTATCTTTATACCTGCGCCGCCCTGTTGCTGCTAGGCCACGGTCACTTTGGTAAAGCGCGTCCACTGTACTTAGTGGTGACCTTCGTGGCATTTGTCTACTGCATCTGGGCCGTGGTTGGCTCTGGTGCCAAAGAGGTAATGTGGTCGTTCGTGATGCTGATGATCATCACCGCGCTGTATGCCCTCAATTACAACCGGATCCATAAAAACCCGTATCCGTTAGATGCTCCGGTTAACCGTAATTAATTTCGATGCTCACTGAAGCCCGATAGCACCAGCTCATCGGGCTTACTCATCACGCAACCAGCCGGTAAATGCAAACATTAAGAACTTAAGGTTGGCTTAATTTTACTTTGAGAGGATCTGCCCCACTTAGTTAATGGAACCCCCTTAATGTTCAAGCTCCTGTTTAAAAGACCGACTTTCGGGCAAATCAGCTGGCTTCTGCTGATCTCATTTTATCTTGCGACCTTCCTGAACATTGCGTTCTACAAACAGGTACTACAAGACCTGCCGCTGGATTCCCTGCGCAACGTACTGGTATTTTTATCAATGCCGGTAGTTGCCTTCAGCGTTATGAACATTGTACTGACGCTGGCCTCTTTCCTGTGGCTTAACCGCCTGCTGGCCTGCATTTTCATTCTGGCAGGCGCATCTGCCCAGTATTTCATTATGACTTACGGCATCATCATCGACCGCTCGATGATCGCCAATATGATGGATACCACACCAGCGGAAACCTTCGCCCTGCTGACGCCGCAAATGATCGTGACGCTTGGATTCAGCGGCATCATGGCAGCGGTAATCGCTTGCTGGATCAAAATCAAACCGGCAGCGCCAGTATTGCGTAGCGTGTTGTATCGAGGGGCCAATATACTGGTATCCGCTCTGCTGATCGTGCTGGTCGCCGCCTTCTTCTATAAAGATTACGCTTCGCTGTTTCGCAATAACAAAGAGTTGGTTAAGTCCCTCAGCCCGTCTAACAGCATTGTGGCTACGTCGTCCTGGTATTCCCACCAACGGCTGGCTAATCTGCCACTGGTACGCATCGGTGAAGATGCTCATCGCAATCCATTGATGACAAAAGAAAAACGTAAAAACCTCACCATTGTGGTTCTCGGCGAAACCTCGCGCGCCGATAACTTCTCGCTGTCGGGTTATTCGCGCCAGACCAATCCTCTGCTGGAAAAAGATAACGTGGTCTATTTCCCGCGCACCACCTCCTGCGGTACGGCGACAGCCGTTTCCGTACCCTGCATGTTCTCCAACATGCCGCGCGCACATTATGATGAAGAGCTGGCGCACCACCAGGAAGGCGTACTCGACATCATCCAACGGGCGGGGGTTAACGTGCTGTGGAATGATAATGACGGCGGCTGTAAAGGTGCATGTGACCGCGTACCGCATCAGAATATGACCGAGCTGAACCTGTCGGGGCAGTGTATTGATGGTGAATGCTATGACGAAGTCCTGTTCCACGGGCTGGAAGAGTACATTAATCAGTTGCAGGGTGATGGCGTGATTGTACTGCACACTATCGGCAGTCACGGTCCGACCTATTACAATCGCTATCCGCCACAGTTTAAGAAATTTACCCCAACCTGCGACACGAACGAAATCCAGACCTGCTCACAGCAACAACTGGTGAATACCTACGACAACACCATCCTGTACGTCGACTATATTGTTGATAAAGCAATTAATATACTGAAAGCGCATCAGGATAATTTCACCACCAGTCTGGTCTATCTTTCCGATCACGGTGAATCCTTAGGGGAAAATGGCGTCTATTTGCACGGCCTGCCGTATTCGATTGCACCGGACACACAAAAGCATGTACCGATGCTGCTTTGGTTGTCAGAGGATTACCAGCAGCGCTACCAGATCTCTCAGACATGTTTGCAAAAACGGGCAAACGCTGAAGATTTCTCACAGGATAATCTCTTCTCAACCCTGCTGGGATTAACAGGCGTACAGACAACCTATTACCAGGGCGCAGATGATATTCTGCAACCATGCAGGGGAGGCTAACCGAATGAAAATTTTGATTGTTGAAGACGATACGCTGTTGTTACAGGGGCTGATACTCGCCGCGCAAACGGAAGGTTACGCCTGCGATGGCGTGTCAACCGCCCGTGCAGCAGAGCATTGCCTGGAGAGCGGACATTATAGTCTGGTAGTTCTGGATCTCGGTTTACCCGATGAAGACGGCCTGCATTTTCTGAACCGTATCAGGCAGAAGAAATATACCCTACCGGTACTGATCCTCACCGCTCGTGACACGCTCAAAGATCGTATCAACGGACTGGACGTCGGTGCCGATGACTATCTGGTAAAACCCTTCGCCCTGGAGGAACTGCACGCCCGCATCCGGGCGCTATTACGTCGTCATAACAACCAGGGTGAGAGTGAACTTATTATCGGTAACCTGACGCTGAATATTGGTCGTCGCCAGGTGTGGTTGGACGGACAAGAGGTTATCTTAACGCCCAAAGAGTACGCGCTACTGTCGCGGTTGATGCTCAAAGCGGGCAGCCCGGTACACCGTGAAATTCTGTATAACGACATCTACAGTTGGGATAACGAGCCGTCGACAAATACGCTTGAAGTCCACATTCACAATCTGCGCGACAAAGTCGGGAAATCACGCATCCGCACGGTCAGAGGATTTGGCTACATGCTGGTTGCTACCGGGGAAAGCTAAGTGAAGCTGATACATTTTTTAAAACAACCGCTCCCGCTTCGTCACCGCCTGATGCTGACGATTGGCCTTATTCTGCTGGTCTTTCAGCTGATTAGTACCTTCTGGCTATGGCACGAAAGCACTGAACAAATACAGCTGTTCGAGCAGGCGTTACGCGAAAACCGTAACAACGATCGCCACATCATGCATGAGATCCGCGAGGCCATCGCCAGCCTGATCGTCCCCGGTATCTTTATGGTCAGCCTGACGCTGATTATTTGCTATCAGGCAGTACGGCGTATTACCCGTCCCCTTGCTGATTTACAAAAAGAGTTAGAAGCACGTACAGCAGATAACCTGACTCCTATCGCTATTCGCAGCTCGACCATTGAGATCCAGGCGGTAGTCTCGGCACTCAATCAACTGGTGACGCGACTGACCACCACCATCGAAAACGAACGTCTGTTTACCGCCGATGTCGCCCACGAGCTTCGAACGCCGTTATCCGGCGTTCGCCTGCACCTGGAACTGCTGTCAAAAGCCCACAACGTTGACGTTTCGCCGTTGATTGCCCGTCTTGACCAAATGATGGACAGCGTGTCGCAGCTACTGCAGCTCGCCCGTGTGGGTCAGTCGTTTTCCGCCGGGAATTACCAGCATGTGAAACTACTGGAAGACGTGATATTGCCTTCCTACGATGAGCTCAGCACTATGCTGGACCAGCGGCAACAGACGCTATTACTACCAGAGAGCGCCACGGATGTCGTCGTCCGGGGTGACGTCACGCTGCTGCGTATGCTGCTGCGAAACCTGGTGGAAAACGCACATCGTTACAGCCCGGAAGGCACCAATATTACGATTGTCCTAAACACAGAACACGATGCGTTGATGGCCGTCGAGGATGAAGGGCCAGGAATTGATGAAAGTAAATGCGGGGAGTTAAGCCAGGCGTTTGTACGCATGGACAGTCGTTTCGGCGGCATTGGCCTGGGATTGAGTATTGTTAGCCGTATAACCCAGCTCCACCATGGCCAGTTCTTCTTGCAGAATCGCGTCGGAACTACCGGCACCCGAGCCTGGGTGGTGCTGGAGAAAGATCAGTAAGAGCTCACCCATACGTACAAAAAGCTGCTCACGATCAGCACGCTGCATACGGTGGTTAAACTTTCATAAATACGGGTTTTCATGACACTCTCCTCCAATAATCTGGAGGAGAGTTTGCCTGACAGAGATTAAGCCAACCTTAAGAGCCTGCCCTATTAGGCTCTAAGCCCTGGCTTACAGGAAAAGATTACTCATCAATACGCGGGTGCTGCTGTACCAGTCGCGAACGCTTGACCTGCAATTCAGCAATTTCCTGATCGATATCTTCAATCTTCTGCTCGATGTTATCGTAGTGCTCACCGAGGATTTCTTTCGCTTCCTGTATATCCGAAGCCGCAGGGGTCGCTCCTTTCAGTGGCTGATTAGCGGTCTCTTTCATGGTCACGCCGGTAATTAAACCCACCACCGCAATCACCATCAGATAGTAAGCAGGCATCATCAGATTCTGCGAACTTTCCACCAGCCAGGCAGCCAGCGTTGGGGTCAAACCGGCAATCAATACCGAAATATTAAACGCCGCAGCCAACGCACTGTAACGAATGTGCGTCGGGAACATCGCCGGTAACGATGATGCCATTACCCCGGTAAAGCAGTTGAGGATCACCGCCAGCATCAATAAACCAGCGAAAATCAGGCCAATAATGTTGCTGTTAATCAAAATGAATGCCGGGATCGCCAGCACAAACAGCGCAATACTGCCCATAATAATAAACGGACGACGCCCGAAACGGTCGCTGAGCAGCCCCATCACCGGTTGTACAAACAGCATCCCGATCATGATGGCGATAATAATCAGCACACCGTGATCTTCAGAATAATGCAGGTTATGCGACAGGTAGCTCGGCATATAAGTGAGCAGCATGTAATAGGTGACGTTTGTCGCAATCACCAGACCAGTACACGCCAGCAGGCTACGCCAGTGCTTGGTCGCAATTTCCTTAAAGGAGACTTTCGGCCCTTCCTGCAAACCCTGACGGTCGCCCTGCTCCAGCTTATCAACGTGCTGTTGAAACGCCGGAGTCTCTTCCAAAGCGTGACGCAGATACAGACCAATCAACCCTAACGGCAACGCGAGGAAGAACGGAATACGCCAGCCCCAGTCAAGGAAATTCTCCTCACCGACGACGGTGGAGATCAACACCACGACGCCCGCACCCAGCACAAATCCCGCGATGGAGCCGAAATCCAGCCAGCTCCCCATAAACCCACGCTTACGGTCGGGAGAGTATTCCGCGACGAAAATTGATGCGCCGGTGTACTCCCCACCCACTGAGAAGCCCTGCGCCATCTTACACAGCAGCAGCAGTATTGGCGCCCAGATACCAATGGAGGCATACGAAGGGATAAGTCCGATACAGAACGTACTTATCGACATAATCACAATCGTGATAGCAAGTATCTTCTGGCGACCATATTTATCGCCGAGCATACCGAAGAACAATCCGCCAAGCGGTCGAATCAGAAAGGGAACGGAGAAGGTGGCAAGTGCAGCAACCATCTGCACGCTGGGGTCAGCCCCCGGGAAAAACACTTTACCTAATGCGTAAGCTACAAACCCATAAACACCAAAATCAAACCACTCCATTGCATTACCTAACGACGCAGCGGTAATGGCTTTTCGCAGTTTACCGTCATCGATAATGGTGACGTCGCGAAGCGTGATAGGTTTTATTTTTTTCCTTTTTAGCATACCTGTCCTCTTAGACTTAGCCCTGTCGCGCACAGAACGAATCACTCAACGCAGCATGCGCTAAGGTCATCGGCCTTGCGGGGAATGCACTGGCGCAATCCCTGTAACAAGCGTAGCAGGTTTACTTACACTGACCTGAAGTGTGCAGTACAACCGAACCTGTTGACGCCTGATTGGGCGGTTAATGACCTCTTTACCCTAACAGTGTTTAAATTTGTGATCAACTTCACACATAGTTTTTCATTTCGTCAACATGCGTAAATAAGGTCATTCTTAGTCAGCTTTTTTACATAAAGTCGTTGCGATTTATTGGCAATTATCTACAAGAGAATCACCCTGTCGCACCAACAATCACCGCAGTCATTATTATTCTGCTAGCGAAAAAAACATCTAATCCCTTCACAAAAAATTCACAGATTTTTTAATAGCCGGAAGCTTTAGGAATTTTTGCTCGGAATATGTGATGAAGATAACTAAAACACCGTTTTATTTTGATTGAATCATCGTTCTCATGAATGCACACTAATTCCAGACGCAATATCCCTGGGAGCAGTTAGATGCTCAACGTATGCCGCGTTAGATTTTATAAAACAAAGAGATAGCCGTTTTCTTTGTTGTTATTTTTAAGTAACCATTTGAATTTAAATAATTTTTAATTTCTTGCGCGTTTGATACCAGCGACAAGACATGAGGACGTTTATGAAAATTAAAGCCACGATTGAACGCATCCCCGGCGGAATGATGTTGATTCCACTGTTATTAGGCGCAGTATTAAATACGTTAGCTCCCGATACCGGTGCTTATTTCGGTTCATTTACAAAAGGAATGATCAGCGGCACCGTTCCGATTCTGGCTGTGTGGTTTTTTTGTATTGGCGCATCTATTGATTTACGCGCAACCGGAACAGTATTACGCAAATCCGGTACGCTGGTATTAACCAAAATAGCCGTGGCCTGGGCAGTGGCAATGATTGCCGCTTCATTTATCCCTGACACAGGTATTCAAACTGGTTTCTTTGCGGGTCTTTCCGTTCTGGCGATTGTCTCGGCAATGGACATGACCAACGGTGGTCTGTACGCCAGCCTGATGAATCAGTACGGTACTAAAGAAGAGTCCGGCGCATTCGTTCTGATGTCACTGGAGTCTGGCCCGTTAATGACTATGGTCATCCTGGGTTCTGCAGGCCTCGCTTCCTTCGAACCGCACCATTTCGTCGGTGCAGTCTTACCGTTCCTGATTGGCTTTGCGCTGGGTAACCTGGATCACGACCTGCGTTCCTTCTTCAGCAAAGCGACGCCGGTGCTGATTCCGTTCTTCGGCTTCGCGCTGGGTAACACCATTAACCTGAGCGTCATTGTTGATACCGGTCTGCTGGGTATCCTGCTGGGTGTCGCGGTAATCGTTATTACTGGTATCCCGCTGATTATTGCCGACCGTGTCATTGGCGGAGGGAACGGTACTGCGGGCGTTGCAGCCTCTTCTGCGGCAGGTGCTGCGGTGGCAAATCCGGTGATCATCGCTCAGATTAACCCGGCATTTGAACCCGTTGCCGCCTCAGCGACGGCATTGGTTGCCGCCAGCGTTATTGTCACTGCGATTTTGGTACCAATTATCACCGCGCTGTACGCCAAACGTTTTAACAAACAGCCGGTCGTCACAGAGACTGCGGCCACACCAGCGGATTCTCTGCACCACTAAGTTTGCCCCAACGTACTCACCGTCCCCTCTCAACCCATGAGAGAGGACGGTGCAAAAATCTCTTCAACCATCGCATCAACTAACCGCTTTGCCGAACACAGCCTCGGCATTCCCAACGCCACATTTTGCCAACGCTGCGTTACCGACCAGCTCACCGGATGCCGCTCTGCATCACACCAGTCACCAAGCCAGCTCAGCATATCGTTGTGTTCACTTGATCCGCCGACAGCAGGTGTACTGAGCCATTGGTGATAATAATGACGCGTAGTAGGTGCAGCATTTACGCTATGTGCCAGCGCCTGGGTAGCCATCGTGCGCAGATTGTCTTTTAGCATCGATACCACATCGGCATTCCCCAGCCGACAGGCATCTCCAAAGGCTCCCCAACGTAGCTCCTCCAGCGCGATGAAGCAGCGCCCCGGCAATGACCAGCCGTCATAAGCGCCGGCACGCCAGCGAGTAAAAATTTGTTCGCTATGTTCACCTGCCTGGACAGTCAGCCCTCGTTGGACAAGCGCCTTCTTTTTATAAGCGCTGCGTTGTGTAAACCAGTCGGAGAGTGCGCTTATCTGCAGCATTACGCCCTGGGTGGCATGACCGCGCGGATTTTCCATTTGATGCATAAACAACAGTCGTTCAGCAATACGCATCAGTGCCAGATGCCCCGGATCGATCATTCCCGCCAGTTTCTCCACCAGCTTAAGACGCATAACCAGGTGCTCGCTGGACACTCCCGCCATAACCCACGCCCGAAGCTGAGTCTGGGATAACACTTCTTGCGTCAGGCGCGCGCGCAGTCGCTTCTGCTGTTGCAGAAAACCGCCGGAACGTTTGGTTTCATCTCCCTGAACCAGGTCGACCATAAACTTCGGGTAGACACACTCCAGCGTCCGCCCTGGGCCTTCCAGTAACACGTTAGTCATGTATGCTCTACTGCAAAAAGGGTGTGAATATCGTCACGTAGCAAGCGAGAATCTTCATAAATCCATGCCGCAGTCGCAATACGATGCTGTAATTGCTCACTCAGGGCATTCACTGCAGATTCATTTTGCTGACGCAGGGCCAAACTCTCACGCAGGCTCGCCTGTAATTGCGTCAGGCTCAGTGAAAAATCGGCAAAAAACGTTGCCATACCTGCCGTAACGGAAATATCGACCTGCGCCACTAAAGCTTTACGGATTTGTTGGCAAAACAGGGTGACGTACTGCACCAGGCTCTTGTGCAGTACGCTCATATCAATCAGGTAACGCGTTTTGGTTTCAACGTAATCATTCCATCCCCAGTTTGGCTGGTTCAGCCAGCGGGAGAAAGTGTCCCGCACGCCTCCCACCGTGGAGGTGGTATTTTCCGACGGCATATCCTGTTCAATGGCTTCGTTAAACAACTGGCGAGTATTGAAGTTGAACATCGCCGCATGAAATGCCGGAAAACGGATCCGCGCACGAAATCCGGTATGGCTCAGTTCCTCTTTCACCCGCAGCTCAATTGGCCTCATGGCCTCGTTTAACGTCCGCGACAGCGTCGACTCCAGTTGCTCAAAACGCAACGCCAAATCGCGACTGATATTCTCCTGCGCTGCCAGCAGGACGACTTCACAGGACGACCGAATTTTATCTAATACAATCTTCGCTTGCCCTTCGTCATGCAGCACCAGCATTTCACCCGCCATTTCCGCCGCTGCAATGGACGCTCCCATACCGTGTTGTGAAATCCTCAACACGTTTTCTTTTGCAAAGAACGCATTAATTCTAAAAAGAATATCGGCTTGCTGTTGATTGAGAAACGCCGTGGCAGATTCCAGCGCCAGCTCAACCTCGTGGTTAACTTCATCACTCACCCGCTCCTGGCTCACCTGAAGCTGCTGCATATCTTCTTCAATATGGCTGACATTCAGCTGCAGCTTTTCATACGCTACTGTTAAGCCGTGATAGCGAAACTCCAGGTATTCATGCGCGCTTTGCGCATAGTTCAATAACTTATGTGACGCAGAGCGTAGTGCATAGAGCGAAGCATTAGCGTAGGCAGCATGGATCAATTTTTGAATCGGCTGCTCAAACAATGAATCTTCCCAAAGCAAATCGGCGGCATGCCTAATATGCTCCGTATCATCAAGATCGGTGGTTCGCCAGCGCCTGCCGAGCGCCGCTTCGGCAAAATCCTGTACCCAGCGTTGTTTATGGTGATCCGGCAACCGCCCGTTAGTCGTCAACTCATGACGCGCCCTGTTCGCCAGATATCCCCACATTGAAGAAACCGGATAAATACGTTCAGGTGTAATAGCGCCTTTCATCAAGGTACCGGAAATCAACGCCCGCACCTGCTCTTCATCATCACTATTGCGGTCTTTCTGATCGAATTTATTCACCAGAGCGTACAACGGCACCGACTTTCCAACCGCTGTAATGGCCTGACGGACTTCCTCATCCGAAATAGATTTCAGTTGGGTATAATCCATCACCGCCAGCACCGCTGAAGCCCGCGCCAGCTGTTCATTAAGCATCTTTTGTAAGTGCGGCTGCCCCGCCTCATTTGGCCCCGGCGTATCCAGCAGGGTCAATTGCCCCGGATAGCTCGCCAGCCCGGCCAAATGCACAAACTCAACTTCAATAACCGGAATATGCTCAATCGCTGCGTAAGCGGAAAAAGGAAAATCGACCTCCAGCGCTTTTGACAGACGCACAAGATCGTTCAGACTTTTGAGACAGTGGAAAATAGGTTCTGCGCCAAGATAATACCGTTCAAATGCCACGCCGGTTTCAATACGCTGAAGCAGGGCATTCATATCCTTATCAATTTCCAGCGTCTGAGTCAGAAGCTGGCGATCGCACTCCCGCACGCGCTGCTGTAATAAATTCATCAAGTCATCAATCGGTGCAACATGAGAAAAATGCAGCACCGGCTCTTTCTGACCTGGCGTATGGCGGATAAGCGTCGGCAGCGCCGTCATCGGGCGATTACGATTAGGCAGAACCTCCGTACCCACAATCGCGTTTATTGTCGTCGATTTACCTGCCTTCATGGTGCCGACAATAGCCAGCACCATCTCCAGACGCGTTATCTTTCGCAGCTCATTGTTGAGCGTTGCCTGCTGGACATCCATGCCACGCGCACTGAAATGCAGGGGCTGTACCTTTCCGCTATGCTCTCCTTCTTTCTGCGTGACGTTATCCAACGATGTCGCGGGCAATTTTTGTAATTGCTTGAGATGTTCCTGAGAGAGCATCAGCAAGCGTTCAGCTTCCTGACTTAATTCATATATTGTCTGTGTGTACATGGAAAATTTTTCCTTAACGCAAATAGCAGTGCTTTTATTTAGCCAAATCGTTTTATTTATAGACTTTCGGCTTTTATAATTACGTGTGGAAATAATTAAAAATCAAAACAACCAATTGATATTTTTAATATAGAATTCAATGTATAACCGTTGGCCTGAGGCCTCTCACTTACTGTATTAAGTAAGAAAGATAAAGAGAGTAGTTCAGTTTTAAAAAATGCCAGCTTAATTCCCCTACCTAAATTAAGGGGTCGTGAAGCATTCACATACAATGGCTAAGTGATACTGAAAGTCGTGTGACCTATGAATATCAGGTGGTTTGCCTCACCTTATCTTAAATAACAAAGCGTAGCAATTTCCCTTAAAAAATATTCAGTCCGGATTTCAGGTACTGGAAAGCAAAGGAATTGTGGTGTTTAACTGCAGCCTGCCATTTTTCTTAATCGGACAGTAGTCCCGACAAAAGCAGGGATTTTATGTATAATTGCGGCCTTTTTCGGCAATCTGCCATTTTTGGGCGCTTTTGCCCCTGCTGACTTTTGAGGAAATCTACATGTCATTACCACACTGCCCACAATGCAACTCCGAATACACTTACGAAGATAACGGCATGTTCATTTGCCCGGAATGCGCCCACGAATGGAACGATGCTGAACCGGCTCAGGACAGCGACGAACTGATCGTGAAAGACGCTAACGGCAACCTGCTGGCCGACGGCGACAGCGTTACCGTCGTGAAAGATCTGAAGGTAAAAGGTAGCTCTTCAATGCTGAAGATTGGGACCAAAGTGAAAAACATCCGTCTGGTTGAAGGCGACCACAACATTGATTGCAAGATCGATGGATTTGGCCCAATGAAACTGAAATCCGAGTTCGTGAAAAAGAACTAATGATTATGCCCGGTGGCGCTTCGCTTACCGGGCTTACGCTAACTACACTTAACTGGCTTCTTTTACTGAGGTAAAAATTATGCCATTAAGTCCCTACATCTCTTTTGCCGGCAATTGCGCCGACGCCATCGCATACTACCAACAGACATTGGGCGCAGAGCTGCTCTACAAAATCAACTTTGGTGAAATGCCCAAATCGGCACAGGACAGCGAAGAGGGTTGCCCTTCAGGTATGAAATTCCCCGATACTGCAATAGCCCACGCTAATCTGCGTATCGCGGGCAGCGATATCATGATGAGTGATGCTGTTTCATCAGGAAACGCACATTATTCCGGTTTCACGCTGGTTCTTGATACGCAACATGTCGACGAAGGGAAGCGCTGGTTTGACAAACTTGCCGCCAAAGGCCAAATCGAAATGGACTGGCAGGAAACCTTCTGGGCGCACGGATTCGGTAAAGTCACCGATCAATACGGTGTGCCATGGATGATTAACGTCGTGAAGCAACCGCAGCCAACCGAGTAACCTGACGGGAGGCTCGCCCTCCCGTACTGTCATCAAATCTCGCTCAACTCTTCATCGCCAGGTAACCTTCCTTTAACGAAAATGTCACATTAATCCGCCACGATGGGGCCACTTTTTTAGGGAGGCCGCATCATGCAAACGATTATTCGCGTCGAAAAACTCTCCAAATCCTTCAATCAACATCAGGCGCTAAACGCGGTTGATCTCAATATCGGTGCCGGTGAGATGGTCGCTCTGCTTGGGCCGTCTGGCTCCGGCAAATCCACCCTTTTACGCCATTTAAGCGGTTTGATTACTGGTGATAAATCACCAGGCAGTCGCGTCGAACTGTTAGGTCGCACCGTACAGCGTGAAGGCCGGCTGGCGCGCGACATTCGCAAAAGCCGCGCTCACACCGGCTACATCTTCCAGCAGTTCAATCTGGTGAACCGTCTGACCGTGCTGGAGAACGTGCTGATTGGTGCGCTCGGCAGCACACCGTTCTGGCGCACTTGTTTTAGCTGGTTTACGTCAGAACAGAAACAACGTGCGTTACAGGCGCTAACCCGCGTTGGCATGGCGCACTTTGCATATCAGCGCGTTTCCACGCTTTCAGGCGGGCAGCAGCAACGCGTCGCCATCGCCCGCGCGCTGATGCAGCAGGCAAAAGTGATCCTCGCCGATGAGCCGATTGCCTCGCTGGACCCGGAATCTGCGCGCATCGTGATGGACACCCTGCGCGACATTAACCAGACCGACGGCATCACCGTGGTTGTCACACTGCATCAGGTGGATTACGCCCTGCGTTACTGCGAACGCATTGTCGCACTGCGTCAGGGGAACGTCTTCTTTGATGGCAGCAGCCAGCACTTCGATAACGATCGATTTGATCATCTCTACCGCAGCATGAACCGCGTCGAACAGAACGCGCAGGCTGCTTAATTGAACTGAAAAGACCAGGCTGACAAGTGAAATAGCCTGGAACAATGACTCGTTGAGGAAAAAACATGAGCTATAAGGCCGTTGCCGCGCTGGCGTTCACCAGCATGTTCAGCTTCAGTACCTTGTTAAGCCCGGCGCATGCCGAAGAGCAGGAAAAAGCGCTGAACTTTGGCATTATTTCGACTGAATCACAGCAAAACCTGAAGCCACAGTGGGAACCGTTCCTGAAGGACATGGAAAAATCACTGGGCGTAAAAGTGAACGCCTTCTTTGCCCCGGACTATGCCGGGATCATCCAGGGAATGCGTTTTAACAAAGTCGATATCGCCTGGTACGGCAACCTCTCCGCCATGGAAGCAGTGGACCGCGCCAACGGACAGGTCTTTGCACAGACCGTTGCCGCAGATGGATCGCCGGGTTACTGGAGCGTGCTGATCGTTAACAAAGACAGCCCGATCAACAACCTGAACGAACTGATCGCCAAACGCAAAGATCTGACTTTCGGCAACGGCGATCCTAACTCCACTTCAGGCTTCCTTGTTCCTGGTTACTACGTCTTCGCCAAAAACAATATTTCTGCCAGCGACTTCAAACGCACGGTTAACGCCGGGCACGAAACTAACGCCCTGGCGGTCGCCAACAAGCAGGTGGATGTGGCAACCAACAACACCGAAAACCTCGACAAACTGAAAACCTCCGCGCCAGACAAACTAAAAGAACTGAAGGTGATCTGGAAGTCACCGCTGATCCCGGGCGATCCGATCGTCTGGCGTAAGAACCTCTCCGAAAACACCAAGGACAAGGTGTACGACTTCTTTATGAGCTACGGCAAAACACCAGAAGAGAAAGCCACTCTGGAACGTCTGGGCTGGGCGCCATTCCGCGCCTCCAGCGATCTGCAACTGGTGCCGATTCGTCAGCTGGCGTTGTTTAAAGAGATGCAGGGCGTGAAGGACAACAAAGGACTGAATGCAGAAGAAAAAACCAGCAAAACCTCAGCGCTGAAAGCACAGCTCGACGACCTCGACCGCCTGACTGCTGCACTGGGTGCGATGACCAACGTCACCAAAGCGGTGCAGTAACGGATTGCCCGGTGGCGCGATGCTTACCGGGCCTACGAACGTAGGCCGGATCAGGCAAAGCCGCCATCCGGCAATACAGAATAACGGAGCCAAATATGCAAACCATCACCGTCGCCCCACCCAAGCGCAGCTGGTTCTCGCTGCTGAGCTGGGCCATCCTTCTCGCCGTGCTGGTTGTCTCGTGGAAAGGCGCCGAAATGGCCCCGCTCACGCTGATCGAGGATTCCGGCAATATGGCGACTTTCGCCGCCGACTTCTTCCCGCCGGACTTCAGCCAGTGGCGGGACTATTTGGGCGAAATGGCCGTCACTCTGCAAATCGCCGTCTGGGGTACCGCCCTCGCTGTTGTTTTATCGATTCCTTTTGGCCTGATGTGCGCCGATAACCTCGTGCCGTGGTGGATTTACCAGCCGATGCGAAGGGCGATGGACGCCTGTCGCGCCATCAACGAAATGGTCTTCGCCATGCTGTTTGTCGTCGCCGTCGGCCTGGGTCCGTTTGCAGGCGTCATGGCGCTGTTCATCCATACCACCGGGGTGCTCTCCAAGCTGCTTTCCGAAGCAGTAGAAGCCATTGAACCCGGTCCGGTAGAAGGGATTCGCGCTACCGGTGCTAACAAGATTGAAGAGATCCTCTACGGCGTTCTGCCGCAGGTCATGCCGCTACTCATCTCCTACTCGCTGTACCGTTTTGAGTCCAACGTCCGCTCCGCCACGGTGGTTGGGATGGTCGGCGCAGGCGGGATCGGCGTAACGCTATGGGAGGCGATTCGCGGCTTTCAGTTCCAGCAAACCTGCGCCCTGATGGTGTTAATCATCGTCACCGTCAGCCTGCTGGATTTCCTCTCCCAGCGTTTACGTAAGCACTTTATCTGATTAGCGAGGCATTGATTGCTATGCACTTGTCTACACATCCGACCAGTTATCCGACGCGTTATCAGGAGATTGCCGCGAGACTTGAGCAGGAGCTTCGTCAACATTATCGCTGCGGCGACTACCTTCCCGCGGAGCATCAGCTTGCCGCGCGCTACGAGGTGAACCGCCATACATTGCGCCGTGCCATCGACCAACTGGTTGAACGCGGCTGGGTGCAGCGTCGCCAGGGCGTGGGCGTACTGGTGCTGATGCGACCGTTCGATTACCCACTCAATGCTCAGGCGCGCTTCAGCCAGAACCTGCTGGACCAGGGTAGCCACCCTACCAGCGAAAAACTGCTGGCGGTGCTGCGCCCGGCGTCCAGCCACATTGCCGACGCATTGAGCGTCAAAGAGGGCGACAACGTCATTCATCTGCGCACCCTGCGCCGGGTGAACGGTATCGCTCTGTGTCAGATTGACCACTACTTTTCCGACCTCACCCTCTGGCCGCTGTTGCAGGGCTTTAACAGCGGCTCATTGCACGACTATCTGCGCGAGCAATCTGGTCTGACATTACAGCGCACGCAGACGCGTATCAGCGCCCGCCGCGCGCAGGCCAAAGAGAGCAAGATACTGGAAATCCCCAACATGGCGCCGCTGCTGTGCGTGCGTACCCTGAACCACCGTGATGGCGAAGAGCATGCAGCGGAATACTCCGTCAGCCTGACCCGCGCCGACATGATCGAATTCACCATGGAGCACTGACTGAATGCACGTCGATATCGCCACCCGCCAGCACTGGATGCGCGTGCTGGCTTACAGCAACGCTGAAACCCTGAATGCGCGTCTGCAGGCACTGAAGCTGACGCCGGAATATGAACTGATCCGCGCACCAGAAACCGGACTGATGCAGATTCAGGCCCGTATGGGCGGCACCGGCAACCGTTTCTTTGCTGGCGACACCACGCTCACCCGCGCAGTAGTACGCCTTAAAAGCGGCACGCTGGGCTACAGCTACCTGCTCGGACGTAATAAACACCATGCTGAGCAGTGCGCCGTCATTGACGCGCTGCTCCAGGAACAGACGCATTTCCAGAGCCTAATGGAAACCCTTATTACCCCGCTGGAAGCGGAACGCGATGCACTGATTAGCGCTCGCCGTGCCGAAGTTAACGCCAGCCGGGTCGACTTCTTCACGCTGGTACGCGGAGATAACGCATGACCTTACAAACAGCCTTTAACCTACCCGTCCAGGACGCGCAACAAAGCTTTCGTCGTCTGCTGAAAGCAATGAGCGAACCGGGGGTGATTGTCGCCTTGCATCAACTGAAACACGGTTGGCAGCCGCTGAATCTCGCGACCACCAGCGTGTTACTGACACTGGTCGATGGCGACACACCGGTCTGGCTGGCACCTTCCATGAATAATGACATTGCCAGCCAGAACCTGCGTTTTCACACTAACGCGTCGCTGGTGGATCAGCCGCAACTGGCGGCATTTGCCGTTGCCGACGAACGCATCAGCAGCGAACAACTGAACGCACTCTCCTCCGGCTCCGCCGTTGCGCCAGAGACCAGTGCCACCCTGATTGTGCAGGTCGCAGGTTTAAGCGGTGGCCGAATGCTGCGCCTGACGGGTGCGGGCATTGCAGAAGAACGGATGATTGCGCCACAACTGCCTGAATGCATTATTCATGAACTCACCGAACGCCCGCACCCGTTCCCGTTGGGAGTCGATCTGATCCTGACCTGCGGCGAGCGGTTGCTGGCTATTCCGCGAACCACCCATGTGGAGGTGTGCTGATGTACGTCGCCGTCAAAGGGGGTGAAAAGGCGATAGCCAACGCCCACGCACTGCAAGAAAACCGACGCCGGGGCGATGATGACATTGCCGAACTGAGCGTGACGCAAATCGAACAGCAGATGAACCTGGCGGTCGATCGCGTGATGACTGAGGGCGGGATTGCTGACCGTGAACTGGCCGCGCTGGCACTGAAACAAGCCAGTGGTGATAACGTCGAAGCCATCTTTCTGCTGCGCGCCTACCGCACAACGCTGGCAAAGCTGGCGGTGAGCGAGCCGCTAAACAGTGCAGAGATGCGCCTGGAACGCCGTATCTCCGCCGTCTACAAGGACATTCCCGGTGGACAGCTGTTAGGCCCTACTTACGACTACACCCACCGCCTGCTGGATTTTACCCTGCTGGCCAATGGCGAAACGCCGCCACTGCGAACCGCTGATAGCGCACAGGAGGCCTCCCCACACGTCTTCTCTCTGCTGGCAAACCAGGGACTGGCAAAGCGTGAAGAAGATAACGGGGCAACGCCCGATGACATCACCCGCACACCGCCAGTTTACCCCTGCTCACGCGCCTCACGCCTGCAACAGCTAATGCGTGGTGATGAAGGTTATCTGCTGGCACTCGCCTACTCCACTCAACGCGGTTACGGGCGTAACCATCCGTTTGCGGCAGAGATCCGCAGCGGCTATGTGGAACTGGAAACTGTACCGGAAGAGCTGGGATTTGCGGTCAATGTCGGCGAACTGTTGATGACCGAATGCGAAATGGTCAACGGTTTTGTCGCGCCAGAGAACGAAGCGCCCCATTTTACCCGCGGTTACGGGCTGGTGTTCGGCATGAGTGAACGTAAAGCGATGGCAATGGCACTGGTGGACAGAGCCCTACAGGCACCCGAATACGATGAAACGGTCACGGGACCCGCGCAGGACGAAGAGTTCGTGCTGGCGCATGCGGATAATGTCGAGGCGGCGGGTTTTGTTTCGCACCTCAAGCTCCCCCATTACGTCGATTTCCAGGCCGAGCTGGAACTGCTCAAACGTCTGCAACAGGAGGCCTCTCGTGACCACTAACCTCTCCGGTTACAACTTTGCTTATCTTGATGAGCAGACCAAACGCATGATCCGCCGCGCCATTTTGAAAGCGGTCGCCATTCCCGGCTATCAGGTGCCGTTCGGCGGCCGTGAAATGCCGATGCCCTACGGCTGGGGAACTGGTGGTATTCAACTGACTGCCAGCGTGATTGGCGAGCCGGATGTGCTGAAGGTGATTGACCAGGGTGCAGATGACACTACCAACGCCGTGTCGATCCGCAACTTCTTCAAACGCATTACTGGGGTAAATACCACTGAGCGAACAGAAGACGCCACGCTGATCCAGACTCGTCATCGGATCCCGGAAACACCCCTAACTGAAGATCAGATCCTGATCTTTCAGGTACCAATCCCGGAGCCGCTGCGCTTTATCGAACCTCGCGAAACGGAAACCCGCACCATGCACGCGCTGGAAGAGTACGGCGTGATGCAGGTGAAGCTGTATGAAGATATCGCCCGCTTCGGCCATATCGCCACCACTTATGCCTATCCGGTGAAGGTTAACGGGCGCTACGTGATGGACCCATCACCCATTCCAAAATTCGACAACCCGAAGATGGATATGATGCCAGCCCTGCAACTGTTTGGCGCAGGCCGTGAAAAACGGATCTACGCCGTTCCGCCCTATACCAGGGTGGAAAGCCTCGATTTTGACGATCACCCGTTCACGGTGCAGAGCTGGGATGAGCCCTGCGCCATCTGCGGTTCAACCCACAGTTATCTCGACGAAGTGGTGCTCGATGACACCGGCAAACGGATGTTTGTCTGCTCCGACACCGATTACTGCCGCCAACAGAGTGAGGCTCTCAGCAAATGACGCAACCGCTGCTTTCGGTCAACAACCTGACCCACCTCTACGCGCCGGGAAAGGGCTTCAGCGATGTCTCTTTCGACCTGTGGCCTGGCGAAGTGCTGGGCATCGTCGGCGAGTCCGGCTCCGGCAAAACTACGCTGCTGAAATCGATCTCCTCACGTCTGACGCCGCAGAGCGGTGAGATTTTGTATCAGAACCATTCGCTGTACGGCATGAATGAAGCCGACCGCCGCCGCCTGCTGCGTACCGAATGGGGCGTGGTGCATCAGCATCCGATGGACGGTCTGCGCCGCCAGGTTTCGGCGGGTGGCAATATCGGCGAACGCCTGATGGCTACCGGCGCGCGCCATTATGGTGACATCCGAGCCACCGCGATGCGCTGGCTGGAGGAGGTCGAGATCCCCGCCTCACGTATTGACGACCTGCCGACCACCTTTTCCGGCGGCATGCAGCAACGTTTACAGATCGCCCGTAACCTCGTCACCCATCCCAAACTGGTGTTTATGGATGAACCCACCGGCGGGCTGGACGTCTCGGTACAGGCCAAACTGCTGGACCTGCTACGCGGCCTGGTGGTGGAACTGGATCTGGCTGTGGTGATTGTCACCCATGATTTAGGCGTGGCGCGTCTGCTGGCAGACCGTTTGCTGGTGATGAAGCAAGGTCAGGTGGTGGAAAGTGGATTAACTGACCGCGTGCTCGATGATCCACATCACCCCTATACCCAACTGCTGGTGTCGTCCGTATTGCAGAATTAAGAGGCCAACATGATTCGCGTTGAAAATGTCAGTAAGACTTTTGTACTCCACCAGCAAAACGGTGTACGTCTGCCGGTGCTGCAAAACGCCACTCTGGAAGTTAAAAACGGGGAATGCGTGGTACTTCACGGCCATTCCGGTAGCGGAAAATCAACGCTGCTGCGCTCGCTATACGCCAACTATCTGCCGGATGAAGGGCACATCCACATTCGCCACAGTGATGAATGGGTGGATCTGGTGCAGGCTCCGGCACGCAAAGTACTGGAAGTCCGTCGCGCAACCATCGGCTGGGTGAGCCAGTTTCTGCGTGTGATCCCAAGGATTTCCGCGCTGGATGTCGTAATGCAGCCTCTGCTTGATCTGGGGGTTTCTCGCGAGGAATGCGCTGCCAAAGCGGCGAATCTGCTCACTCGCCTGAATGTCCCGGAGCGGCTGTGGCATCTTGCACCGTCGACGTTTTCCGGCGGTGAACAGCAGCGCGTCAACATTGCCCGCGGGTTTATCGTTGATTACCCCATTCTGCTGCTCGATGAGCCCACTGCCTCACTGGATGCCAAAAACAGCGCCGCCGTCGTCGCACTGATTGAAGAAGCGAAAGCCCGCGGCGCGGCAATTGTCGGCATTTTTCACGATCAAACCGTGCGCGACCGCGTAGCGGATCGCCTGCACCTGATGGGAACAACAGCATGATTATCAACAATGTAAAGCTGGTGCTGGAAAATGAAGTGCTGCAGGGATCGCTGGAAATACAGGACGGGGTTATCCGCGCTGTTGCCGAAGGCCAGAGCCGTCTTCCGCAAGCGCTGGACGGTGAAGGCGGTTGGCTGTTGCCGGGACTGATCGAACTGCATACCGATAATCTGGATAAATTCTTCACCCCCCGCCCGAAGGTGGACTGGCCCGCCCATTCGGCAATGAGCAGCCACGACGCGCTGATGGTCGCCAGTGGTATCACGACCGTGCTGGATGCCGTTGCCATTGGCGATGTGCGTGACGGCGGCGACCGTCTGGAAAACCTGGAGAAGATGATTAACGCGGTGGAAGAGACACAAAAACGCGGGGTCAATCGCGCTGAACACCGCCTGCATTTGCGCTGTGAGTTGCCGCATCACACCACCCTGCCGCTGTTTGAAAAGCTGGTCGGTCGCGAACCGGTAACTCTGGTTTCGCTGATGGACCACTCGCCGGGTCAGCGTCAATTTGCCAACCGCGAGAAGTACCGCGAGTATTATCAGGGCAAATATTCACTCACCGATGCGCAGATGGCTCTTTATGAAGAGGAACAAGTGGCACTGGCGGCGCGCTGGTCGCAGCCCAACCGCTCAGCCATTGCGCAGATGTGCCGCGAACGTCAGATTGCGCTGGCAAGCCACGATGACGCGACGCATGAACATGTGCTGGAATCGCATCAGCTTGGCAGCGTTATTGCCGAATTTCCCACCACGTTTGAGGCCGCAGAAGCCTCACGCCAGCATGGTATGAATGTGCTGATGGGAGCGCCAAACATCGTGCGCGGTGGTTCTCACTCAGGCAACGTGGCGGCACATAAGCTGGCAGAATTAGGCCTGCTGGATATCCTCTCTTCTGATTACTACCCCGCCAGCCTGCTCGATGCAGCCTTTCGTGTTGCCGATGACGAAGCCAACCGCTTTACGCTATCGCAGGCAATCCGGCTGGTCACCCGCAACCCGGCACAAGCGCTGAATCTCAACGATCGTGGCGTTATTGCTGAAGGTAAGCGTGCGGATCTGGTGCTGGCACACCGTAAGGGCGATCACATCCATATCGATCACGTCTGGCGTCAGGGGAAAAGGGTGTTCTGACTATGGGAAAACTGATCTGGCTGATGGGGCCATCCGGCTCAGGTAAGGACAGTTTGCTGGCGGCACTCCGCCAGCAGGAACATACGCAGTTACTGGTGGCGCACCGCTACATTACCCGAGCCGCTAACGCCGGGAATGAAAATCATATCGCCCTCAGTGAACAAGAGTTTTTTACCCGCGCCGGGCAGAATCTGCTGGCGCTGAGCTGGCATGCCAACGGCCTATACTACGGCGTGGGCGTGGAGATCGACCTCTGGCTGCACGCCGGTTTCGATGTCGTCGTCAACGGATCGCGCGCCCATCTGGCACAGGCGCAAACGCGCTATGGCACCTCGCTTTTGCCCATTTGCTTACAAGTTTCTCCTGAGATTTTGCGCCAGCGCCTGCAGATGCGCGGGCGGGAGAGCGCAATGGAAATCGCCGCCCGCCTCGAACGCGCAGCACGCTACACGCCGTTTGACTGCCATGTCCTCAATAACGATGGAAGTTTGCTACAGTCAGTCGATACATTGCTCACACTGATGGGACGCAAGGAGAAGAAACATGTCTGTCTGTGAATTACGCCGCGCCACGCTGTACGATGTTGATGCGGTTTACGCGCTTATTTGCGAACTAAAGCAGGGCAAATTTGACCACCAGGCATTTAGCGCCGGGTATGCCGCAAATCTGCAGGACCACAATATGCGCTACCAACTGGCGCTATTGGACGGACAAGTCGTCGGGATGATTGGTCTGCACTTACAGTTTCACCTGCACCACGCCAACTGGATCGGTGAAATTCAGGAATTAGTTGTAATGCCACAGGCGCGAGGGCTAAAAGTAGGCAGTCAATTGCTGGCCTGGGCTGAAGCGACAGCACGTGAGGCTGGCGCAGAAATGACCGAGCTTTCCACCAGTGTTCAACGCCACGACGCACACCGTTTTTATCTGCGTGAAGGCTATGTACAAAGCCATTACCGCTTCACCAAGCCGTTGTAGGGAGAGCTATGAGTCTGACCATCACGCTGACGGGAACGGGCGGTGCCCAGTTAGTACCGGTTTTTGGCTGCGACTGTGCAGCCTGCCAACGGGCACGTATACAGACACAATACCGTCGTCGCCCCTGTAGCGGGGTGGTCAGGTTCAATGATTCGGTGACGCTGCTGGACGCGGGGATCCCACACCTGATGGATGACTGGCCCGCAGGCAGTTTCCGGCAATTTCTGCTAACCCATTACCATATGGATCATGTACAGGGGCTGTTTACGCTGCGCTGGGGTGTAGGCAAGACCATCCCGGTGTACGGACCGCCGGATAAACAGGGCTGTGACGATCTGTTTAAGCATCCCGGCATTCTCGATTTTAGCCATACGGTCGAACCGTTTGTGGTCTTTGATCTCCAGGGCTTACAGGTTACTCCATTGCCGCTTAACCACTCAAAACTGACGTTTGGTTATCTGCTGGAAACCGCGCACAGTCGCCTGGCGTGGCTCTCTGACACCGCCGGACTACCTGACAAGACGCTGAAATTCCTGATCAACAATCAACCTCAGGCAATCGTCATCGATTGTAGCCATGCCCCGCGCACCGAACCGCCGCGTAATCATTGCGATCTCAACACCGTAATGGCACTCAATGAGCTGATTCGCTGCCCGAGGGTGATCCTGACTCACATCAGCCACCAGTTCGACGCATGGATGATGGAAAATCCATTACCAAAAGGGATGGAGGCCGGATATGACGGGATGGAGATTGTGGTGGATTAGCCCACTTCACGCGCGCTTCACACTCCAGGCCTATGCTCCCTGCACATTGTTCAATTTGAAGGGAATCGCATGACCCGAACACGACGTATCATCCACCACGCCAGTTGGTTCACGCTGCTGGGGCCGTTTATCGGCATGCTGTTAACCATTATCGGTCTGATGTGCATAACGTCTGATTCAGCCATGCGCCTGCTGGCCGACATTCTGCACATGTTTTCGCTGTTTATTACGCTGACATGGATAATCGGTGCGATTCCCGCGCTACTGACGGGAATCATCGTCGCGAAAAAAGGTGAATGGGGCGTTAACGATCGTAGTCCTCTTCCATTCTACGCTCTTCATCTTCAAGCTGACGCCGTTCCTGATCGAGCTGACGCTGGCGGTCGTCTAACTGACGACGACGGTCTTCAAACTGGCGACGGCGGTTATCATACTGCCTGCGACGATCGTCGCTCATCTGGCGCTGCCAGCTTTCATCACGAGAATCGTCGTAATCCCGATTATTTTCAGGTTTATAGGCATCGCTGACGGCACGTTGAATATTGCCGATGGCGTCATCGATAATATCCGCCTGTGCCGAAATGGTGGTCAGCATCAGCAGACTGAATAAAAAGAGTGTCGTGGAGCGTTTCATAAAACCAGCCCTGAAGAGAAACTCGCTCCACGGTAATCAAAGCACTGTCACACAAGTAGCGGAGGATTCTCAATTCCTCCGCCGCTCTATCGCCATAATTGTCTCAACGCGTTGTTGATGACGTCCTCCTTCGAACACTGCATCCAGCCAAGCGTCCACAATCATTTTCGCCAATTCCAGTCCTACCACTCGCGAACCAAACGCCAGTACATTAGAGTCATTATGCTGCCGCGAGAGTTGTGCCGAGTAGGGTTCGCTACAGACAACCGCACGGATCCCGGCAAACTTGTTCGCCGTTATTGAAATACCGACGCCTGTACCACAAATCAGAATCCCGCCATCGACCTCTCCGGTAACCACCGCCTGCGCCACTTCGCTGGCGTAGCGTGGATAATCAGTACGCTCGGACGAATATGTCCCCTTATCAATCACTTCAATACCGCGCTGCGCCAAATGTTTAAAAATATCCGATTTAAGGATAAAACCGACATGATCACAGCCAAATGCAATCTTTTTCATAGATGTTCCGCCACCCTTAAAACTTCACAAAAAAATATTTTCTGTGATTTAAATGCAATAAAAAGCGTCAATTATCAACCTAAAACGTCTTACTGGCCTGTTCTACACACATACATTCAGCAATGCAATAGCGCTTAATGCGCCCCCTTTCCCGCCATACTGACGATAAAAGAACATCACTTTAAAGTAATCACCTGTTTTTAATGACATTAAACTAAGCCGATGTTTTAAATGCGTTCTGTTTTTTCACAGAAACAAAAACTTTATAAATTTAATTATTTTGTGAAGCGATCGGCATCTTTTCTGTCGTTGCTGTGGTGATATAGTGACGTCTTCATTTCAAGGACAAGAGAACGTAATGAGCCAGTCAGAGTTTGATTCAGCGCTTCCAAACGGTATCGGGCTTGCGCCTTACCTGCGTATGAAGCAGGAAGGGATGACCGAGAACGAAAGCCGGATCGTGGAGTGGTTACTCAAGCCGGGGAACCTGAGTTGCGCCCCCGCGATTAAAGATGTTGCGGAAGCGCTGGCAGTATCTGAAGCCATGATTGTTAAAGTATCGAAGCTGCTGGGGTTCAGCGGCTTTCGCAACTTACGCAGTGCGCTCGAGGACTATTTTTCTCAGTCTGAGCAGGTGTTGCCTGCCGAGCTGGCCTTTGATGAAGCACCGCAGGACGTGGTAAATAAGGTATTTAACATTACCTTGCGCACCATTATGGAAGGACAGTCGATCGTCAATGTCGATGAGATCCACCGTGCCGCACGCTTTTTCTATCAGGCAAAACAGCGCGATTTGTATGGCGCGGGTGGATCGAATGCTATCTGCGCTGACGTACAACATAAATTTTTACGCATTGGCATACGCTGTCAGACCTATCCCGATGCGCACATCATGATGATGTCTGCCTCGCTCTTGAAAGAAGGTGATGTGGTTCTGGTCGTCACTCATTCAGGGCGAACCAGCGATGTCAAAGCGGCTGTCGAGTTGGCTAAAAAGAACGGTGCAAAAATTATCTGTATCACTCACAGCTACCATTCGCCAATTGCTAAACTGGCTGACTATATTATTTGTTCGCCAGCACCGGAGACACCTTTATTAGGGCGTAATGCTTCGGCACGTATATTGCAACTTACATTATTAGACGCATTTTTTGTTTCAGTAGCACAACTCAATATTGAACAGGCAACCGTTAATATGCAAAAAACCGGCGCAATTGTTAATTTTTTCTCACCAGGCGCGCTGAAATAAAATGTTAGTTGCTTCCATTTATATTCTCTAAATAATTCGATTTGCAGGAAAGACAACGCATCTGCAACTTGAAGTATGACGAATTCATGGAAGCAACACCCTACACAGAGATTACTACTATGAATAAATATCTGAAATATTTCAGCGGTGCTGCTATAGGCCTAATGTTGTCAACCAGTGTTTTTGCCGCCGCCGAATATGCTGTCGTATTAAAAACTCTCTCTAATCCTTTCTGGGTGGATATGAAAAAAGGAATTGAGGATGAAGCAAAAACGCTGGGCGTCAGCGTCGATATTTTTGCTTCACCTTCAGAGGGCGATTTTCAGTCTCAACTGCAGTTATTCGAAGACCTAAGTAATAAAAATTACAAGGGGATTGCCTTTGCCCCCTTGTCCTCGGTGAACCTGGTAATGCCCGTAGCCCGTGCATGGAAGAAAGGGATTTATCTGGTCAATCTCGATGAAAAAATTGATATGGATAATCTGCAAAAAGCGGGCGGTAATGTTGAAGGTTTTGTCACCACCGATAATGTTGCCGTCGGGGCGAAAGGTGCGACATTCATTATTGATAAGCTAGGTGCTGAAGGTGGTGAAGTAGCAATTATTGAGGGTAAAGCTGGTAACGCCTCCGGCGAAGCGCGTCGTAATGGTGCTACCGAAACCTTCAAAAAAGCAAGCCAGATTAAACTGGTTGCTAGTCAACCCGCCGACTGGGACCGGATTAAAGCACTGGATGTCGCCACTAATGTTCTGCAGCGTAATCCGAATATCAAAGCGATCTATTGCGCGAATGACACGATGGCTATGGGGGTTGCTCAAGCCGTCGCAAACGCTGGAAAAACAGGAAAAGTGCTGGTAGTCGGTACTGATGGTATTCCTGAAGCCCGCAAGATGGTGGAAGCTGGACAAATGACGGCGACTGTTGCCCAGAACCCAGCGGATATCGGTGCGACTGGGCTTAAGCTGATGGTTGATACCGCGAAATCAGGCAACATTATCCCGCTGGATAAAGCACCGGAATTTAAGCTGGTCGATTCTATTCTGATCACAAAATAAAATTGACGTAAAAGGTCATTTGTAGGCCTGATAAGTGTAGCGCCATCAGGCAATGATTCGACTTTTGTGCCGGATGGCGACGCGAAAGCGCTTTATCCGGCTTACTGATTCAGCCAACATTTTGCTTACACATAATCATCCGAGATGCGTCGAGGCGGCAATTGAGAGGCAACTAAAAGGATGAAGTGTAAAAGAGAGCATTTATGGTCACGCCATATATATCGATGGTGGGGATCGGCAAATCCTTTGGTCCGGTTCACGCATTAAAATCGGTTGATTTAACTGTCTACCCTTATGAAATACACGCCTTATTAGGGGAAAATGGTGCCGGTAAATCCACGCTGATGAAAGTGTTGTCGGGAATACACGAACCGACAAAAGGTACCATTACCATTAATGACATTAACTATGACAAACTGGATCACAAATTAGCAGCAAAACTCGGCATTGGAATTATTTATCAGGAACTCAGCGTCATTGATGAATTAACGGTATTGGAGAATTTATATATCGGTCGTCATCTGACGAAAAAAGTCTGCAGCATGAATGTTATCGACTGGCGAGAAATGCGCGTGCGCGCCGCCATGATGTTATTACGCGTGGGCTTGAAAGTCGATTTAGATGAGAAAGTGGCGAACTTATCTATTAGCTATAAACAGATGCTAGAAATCGCCAAGACGCTGATGCTCGACGCCAAAGTAATCATCATGGATGAACCCACCTCCTCACTCACCAATAAAGAGGTGGACTATCTATTTCTGATCATGAGTCAGTTGCGTAAAGAAGGCACTGCCATCGTCTACATCTCACATAAGCTGGCGGAAATTCGCCGCATTTGCGACCGCTATACGGTGATGAAAGACGGGAGTAGCGTTTGCAGTGGCATGGTGAGCGATGTGTCAAATGACGATATCGTTCGTCTGATGGTAGGCCGCGAACTGCAAAACCGATTTAACGTGATGAAGGAGAGCACCGGCAACCTTGAGCGCGATACGGTATTTGAGGTGCAGAATGTCACCAGTCGTGACAGAAAAAAGGTCCGGGATATCTCATTTAGCGTCAGCCGGGGAGAAATATTAGGCTTCGCTGGGCTGGTCGGTTCCGGACGTACCGAACTGATGGATTGCCTGTTTGGCGTTGATAAACGCGCTGGCGGTGAGATCCGTCTTAACGGCAAAGCCATCTCTCCACGTTCACCACTGGATGCCGTAAAAAAGGGGATGGCCTACATAACTGAAAGCCGCCGGGATAACGGCTTTTTCCCCAACCTCTCTATCGCTCAGAACATGGCTATCAGCCGCAGTCTTAAAGGCGGCGGCTATAAAGGCGCGATGGGTCTGTTTCATGAAGGTGACGAGCAACGTACTGCTGAATCTCAGCGCGAACTGCTCGCACTGAAGTGCCACTCGGTAAACCAGAACATTACCGAACTCTCCGGCGGTAACCAGCAGAAAGTACTGATCTCCAAATGGCTGTGTTGTCACCCGGAAGTGATCATTTTCGATGAGCCTACCCGCGGTATCGACGTAGGCGCAAAAGCCGAAATTTACAAGGTGATGCGCCAACTGGCGGACGACGGGAAAGTCCTCCTGATGGTGTCATCTGAACTTCCTGAAATTATCGCCGTCTGCGACCGCATCGCCGTGTTCTGCGAAGGACGACTGACGCAAATCCTGACCAACCGCGATGACATGAGCGAAGAGGAGATTATGGCATGGGCATTACCTCAAGAGTAAAAGACGAAGCGAGCGAGAAGAAACCCTTCAACTTTGCGCTGTTCTGGGATAAATACGGTACCTTTTTTATCCTGGCGATCATCGTCGCCATCTTCGGTTCACTGTCGCCAGAATATTTTCTAACCACTAACAACATTACCCAAATTTTTGTGCAGAGTTCCGTGACCGTTCTGATCGGCATGGGCGAGTTCTTCGCTATTCTTGTCGCCGGTATCGACCTCTCGGTTGGCGCGATTCTGGCGCTTTCCGGCATGGTGACCGCCAAGCTAATGTTAGCTGGTGTCGATCCGTTTCTCGCAGCTCTGATTGGCGGTGTACTAGTCGGCGGCGCACTGGGGGCGATTAATGGCTGCCTGGTAAACTGGACTGGTCTGCACCCCTTTATTATCACGCTTGGCACCAACGCGATTTTCCGTGGGATCACGCTGGTCATCTCCGATGCCAACTCGGTATACGGCTTCTCGTTTGACTTCGTGAACTTCTTTGCCGCCAGCGTGATAGGAATACCCGTCCCCGTTATCTTCTCGTTAATTGTCGCTGTTATCCTCTGGTTTCTAACAACTCGTATGCGTCTCGGGCGCAACATCTACGCACTGGGTGGCAACAAAAACTCAGCTTTCTATTCCGGGATTGACGTGAAATTTCACATCCTGGTGGTGTTTATCATCTCCGGTGTTTGTGCGGGATTGGCTGGTGTCGTCTCCACGGCTCGATTGGGCGCCGCAGAGCCACTTGCCGGAATGGGTTTTGAAACCTACGCCATCGCCAGCGCCATCATTGGCGGCACCAGCTTCTTCGGCGGCAAGGGGCGTATTTTCTCTGTGGTGATTGGCAGCCTGATCATCGGCACCATCAATAACGGCCTGAATATTCTGCAGGTACAAACCTATTACCAACTGGTGGTGATGGGCGGATTAATTATCGCAGCTGTCGCCCTTGACCGTCTTATCAGTAAGTAAGGAATTAATCATGAAAATCTCCCCCTCTTTAATGTGTATGGACCTGCTGAAGTTTAAAGAACAAATCGAATTTATCGACTGTCATGCAGATTACTTTCACATCGATATTATGGACGGCCACTTTGTGCCAAATCTAACGCTCTCACCGTTCTTCGTCAGCCAGGTTAAAAAACTGGCGAGTAAACCGCTCGACTGCCATCTGATGGTAACGCGTCCGCAGGATTACATTAGTCAGTTGGCGCGCGCTGGTGCGGATTTCATTACCCTTCATCCGGAAACTATCAACGGCCAGGCGTTCCGCTTGATTGACGAAATCCGCCGTCATGGCATGAAAGTGGGGCTGATTCTTAACCCGGAAACACCGGTTGAGGCAATGAAATACTATATCCATAAGGCCGATAAAATTACGGTCATGACTGTCGATCCCGGCTTTGCCGGACAACCATTCATCCCTGAAATGCTGGATAAAATTGCCGAACTGAAGGCATGGCGTGAACGAGAGGGTCTAGAGTACGAAATCGAGGTGGATGGTTCATGCAACCAGGCGACCTACAAAAAACTTATGTCAGCTGGTGCGGATGTCTTTATCGTCGGCACCTCCGGGCTATTCAACCATGCGGAGAATATAGACGATGCGTGGAAAGTGATGGCTGCGCAGATCCTGACTGCGAAAAACGAGGTACAGCCTCATGCAAAAACAGCGTAACGTTGTAGCGGGCGTGGATATGGGGGCAACCCATATCCGTTTTTGCCTGCGGACAGCAGAGGGTGAAACTCTACACTGTGAAAAAAAACGTACCGCAGAGGTGATTGCTTCCGGCATCGTGTCAGGTATCGCCGGAATGCTCAACGAGCAACTTAGGCACTTTGAAGTTCGCTGCCGCGGTCTGGTGATGGGGTTTCCGGCGTTAGTCAGCAAAGATAAGCGCACCATTATTTCTACGCCTAACCTGCCATTGGCGCAGGAAGAACTACAGGGGCTCGCGGGTAAACTGGAAGAGGTGCTGGACTGCCCTGTGGAGTTTTCCCGCGACGTCAACCTGCAACTGTCCTGGGATGTAGTAGAAAATTACCTCACGCAGCAGCAGGTTCTGGCTGCCTATCTCGGTACCGGAATGGGCTTTGCGGTGTGGATGAACGGAGCCCCCTGGACCGGAGCGCACGGCGTGGCAGGAGAACTGGGTCATATTCCCCAAGGCGATATGAGCCAACGCTGCGCCTGCGGCAACTCAGGGTGTCTGGAAACTGTCTGCTCCGGACTAGCACTAAGACGTTGGTATGAACAACATCCCCGAGATTATGCGCTGAGTGAACTGTTTGTTTATGCTGGCAACGCCTCCTTCGTCCAGGATCTACTGGAAAACGCTGCACGGGCAATTGCTACCAGCATTAATCTGTTCGATCCCGATGCAGTGATTCTGGGAGGAGGCGTGATGGATATGCCCGCCTTCCCACGCGAGACGCTGATTGCCATGACCCAAAATTACCTGCGCCGTCCACTGCCATATCAGGCCGTGCGTTTCATCGCAGCCTCGTCTTCTGCCTTCAATGGCGCTCAGGGCGCGGCGACACTGGCCCATTATCTTTTTTTATCACAATCTAACGCAGTGCTTGCGCCAGTTGCACACGGGTAAAAGGTTTACGCAATAACGCTACGTCCGGTAGCGCTGGGTTGTGCGCCGGGCGTAAATCCTGGCCGCTGATCAGCAGGATGGTCAACTGCGGATAATGCTTCAGCGCGTGGTTAACCACATCCACCCCGCTTAAGCCACCAGGTAACATTAAGTCACTGATAAGAATATCAATCTCAGATGACGACGCCAGCATATGCATCGCCTGTTCGCCGTTGGACGCCTCCAGCGTCAGATAGCCCAGCAGGTGTAGCTGCTCGCACAACGTCTGGCGCACGTCGGCCTCATCTTCGAGTACCAGAACCAGTTTTTCGCCGCGGGTTGTGGCGTGTTCCGTTATCGGTTCCACCTGAATCTGCACCGGCACAATCGCGCGAGGAAGCTGTAACCTGACGGTAGTTCCCTGCCCTGGCGCGCTTTCAATCTCGACGCGACCGCCGGACTGGCGCACAAATCCGTATACCATCGACAACCCCAGCCCGCTGCCGCTGCCGGTCTGTTTGGTAGTGAAAAACGGTTCAAAGACCTGTGCTTTGATCTCCTGCGACATGCCGCTACCCTGGTCGGCAACCTCCAGCATCACCATGTCCTGCCTGCGTCCATCGCTGCGCGTCACCCGCTGATTCCAGCTGCGAATTTTAATCGTGCCCGCCTGCCCTTCCATCGCATCACGGGCATTCATGACCAGATTAATGATGGCATTTTCCAGTTGGCTGACGTCAATCCACGCCGGCCAGGCGGGCGTCTGGGCTTCAATCTCCAGCGTCAGCGTGGCGGGTAACGAGTGGCGCATCAACTCACCCAGATTCTCCAGCAACGTTTTCAGCTCTACCGCATGCGGATGCAAAGATTGTTTACGCGAAAAGGCTAATAGCCGTTGGGTGAGTAGTGCGCCGCGCTCCGCCGCTTTTAGCGCCCGGTTGATACGCGGCGCATCGGGAGAATCCGGATTAACCAGATCCAGACTGCCGATAATCACCGCCAGCAGGTTATTGAAATCATGCGCTAACCCGCCGGTCAGTTGCCCCACCGCCTTCAGCTTTTGGCTGTGCAACAGTGCTTCTTCAAGGCCCTGACGTTCGGTTCGATCGATTTCCATTTGCGTGGTTTTTTCTTTCAGCAACCGGGTGGTGTGCTCAAGCGAAGCCGTGTTACGCGCAAAAACGCTAAAAGCACGCGCCAGCTCTCCCAGCTCATCGCGCCGTTGCAGGGCAGGAACACTAACGTCTGATTCACCATGCGCCAGCCGGGTCATCGCACGCGAGATAGCCGTCAGGTTGGAGCCAAGATTACGGTAGATATACCAGCCGGCAAAGCCGGTGATCACCACCGCCAGCAGCGCAAAGATCATGATAAACAGCACGCCGGACTGCAATTCATGATGGCTCTGCGCCACCCGCTGTTCGGAGATAATCGCCACCTGTGAGACATACTGGTTGATATCACTGTTGAGGATCGCTACCAGCGCTTTGATATGAAACATATACCAGTTGATCGCCAGATCGCTCTGTTCCAGCGCTGACGAAAGCGGTTCAAGTTTATGTAGCTCCTGATTGAAGTCGTTGAGAATAAGGTTAATCAACAGGTTGGCATTGTGCAGTGGCAACGCAGGCATTACATCGTCCAGCTGTTTGATCACCGATCGCGGCGTTGGCGTTTCGATAGCGGCGACGATCAAGCGATCCATTTGCCCCAGCAGCACGTCATCCTGCCCATCGGTGAGTTTTTGCAGATGGCGTAAGTAACTTTGATTCTGGTACAGCGAACTGAGCAATGCGTTACGTTCCAGATGTCGTAACTGACCGCGCTGTAACATGCCTTCCACACTGCTTTGCAACTCATTGCTGCGTTGAATAATTCGCCCAACCAACTCCGGTTCCTGCTGTGCCAGCGGTGCGCTGGCCAGTTGTTCCAGCGAATGTTTCAGCGCCCGCTGGGTCTCCTGTAACCGCTCCGCTTCACCTTTGTATTCCAGCGCCCCCACCACTTGCGAGAGCCGCACCGCCGCCGTTGCCACGTTTGCTGTATCGCGCGCCAGATTCATGCTACCGGTCATATCGTCTACGGTTTGCTGTTGCACCTGTTCCTGAATCTGACTGGCATGCTGAAAACCCAGCACCGCAACGCCACTCACCATCAGCGTGACCGCGACCACCAGCAGGTTAAAGAACAGCAGTCGCCCACGCGCACTGGCGAAAAAGTGACGTCCGGGTTGCGGCATATCACGCTCCATGAAGAAAAATCGCAATATGACAAATATGAACGGCTTCTGACATTTTGCATTTACATTCCTGTGATGGACTGCTGATATCGGCCACCCCGCAGGAGATCCGTTATGAGCAAGACACCGGTTCTGGAAATGCGCAATATTGCCAAAGCATTTGGCAAATTTTATGCGCTGAAAGGGGTCGATTTGACGGTCTGGACCGGTGAGATCCACGCGCTGATGGGCGAAAACGGCGCGGGAAAAAGCACCCTGATGAAGATCCTTGCTGGCGCCTATACCGCCACCAGTGGTGAGATCCTGATTGACGGTCAGCCTTTTCATATTCGTGGGCCAAAGGATGCGCTTAGTGCAGGCATTACGTTGATTTATCAGGAGATGCAGCTCGCACCGAATCTTACAGTAGCGGAAAATATCTTCCTCGGCAGCGAGCTGTCGCGTGGTGGCCTGGTCCAGCGTAAAGAGATGGTGATGCAGGCGCAAAAGGTCATCGACCGGCTTGGCGCGCAGTTTAAGGCCAGCGATCGCGTGATGACGCTCACTATCGCCGAACAGCAGCAGGTGGAAATCGCCCGCGCTCTGCACCGTAACAGCCGCATCCTGGTAATGGATGAACCCACCGCCGCACTCTCCTCCCGTGAAACCCACCGCCTGTTTGAGCTGATCATGCGTCTGCGTGATGAAGGCATGGCGATTATCTACATCAGCCACCGTATGGCAGAAGTCTACGAACTGTCGGATCGCGTCAGCGTATTACGCGACGGGCAGTACGTCGGCAGTCTGACCCGCGACAAGCTCAACGCCTCCGAACTGGTACGTATGATGGTGGGCCGCCCTTTAAGCGATCTGTTCAACAAAGAACGCGATATCCCATTAGGCAAAGCGCGTCTGAATGTCCATCACCTGACTGATGGCAACAAAGTCCAGCCATGCAGTTTACTGGTGCGTTCCGGGGAGATCGTTGGCCTGGCTGGGCTGGTCGGAGCCGGGCGTTCCGAACTGGCGCAACTCATATTTGGCGTACGTAAAGCGATCAGCGGCATGATTGAAGTGGACGGTGAGCCGGTGGTGATCCACTCCCCGCGCGAAGCCATTGACCACGGTATCGGTTTTCTTACCGAAAATCGCAAAGAACAGGGGCTGTTTTTAGAGCTGGCGGCGGCAGAGAACATCACCATGGCAACCCTGGAACGTGATGCAAACTGGGGCATGCTCAACCGCAAAAAGGCACAGACCATTTCTGATGACGCCATCCAGTTGCTCAATATCCGCGTCCCACATGCTCAGGTTCGCGCAGGCGGTCTGTCTGGCGGTAACCAGCAAAAATTACTGATCTCACGCTGGGTAGCGATTGGCCCACGCATTTTGATCCTTGATGAACCGACCCGTGGTGTGGACGTCGGAGCAAAAAGCGAGATCTACCGGATCATGAACGATATGGCGCGCAAAGGCGTGGCGATCCTGATGATCTCCAGCGAACTGCCGGAAGTCGTCGGCATGAGCGATCGGGTGTATGTGATGCGCGAAGGCAGTATTGCCGGAGAGCTGAACGGACAAAACATTACTCAGGAAAACATTATGACGCTGGCGACCGGCGTGAACGACTCCCATCATCAGGCGGTGCACCATGACTAATCCAACCACTCCCCAGCAGGTGGCAAAATCGGCCTCCGCAAAAAAAATGCTGATGAGCGATCTGATGCAAACGGTCGGCATTTTACCCATTTTGATCCTGATTGTGGCGGTATTTGGTTTTATCGCCCCAAACTTTTTTACTGAGAGCAACCTGCTCAATATTACCCGTCAGGCATCGATTAACATCGTACTGGCTGCCGGAATGACCTTCATCATTCTGACCGGCGGGATCGATCTCTCCGTGGGCTCCATTCTTGGTACTACCGCAGTCGCGGCGATGGTCGTTTCTCTTATTCCTGAACTGTCCATGCTGTCGATTCCGGCTGCACTGATGCTCGGTCTGGTTCTGGGGTTGTTTAACGGCGCACTGGTCGCCTTTGCCGGATTGCCACCGTTTATCGTTACGCTTGGGACCTACACGGCACTACGCGGTGCGGCCTATCTGCTGGCAGACGGGACGACAGTAATTAACTCCAACATTAGCTTTGAGTGGATCGGCAACAACTATCTCGGGCCGATTCCGTGGCTGGTGGTCATTGCCCTGGCGGTGATTGTCGTGTGTTGGTTTATTCTGCGCCGCACCACACTGGGCGTTCATATCTACGCAGTCGGCGGCAACATGCAGGCGGCACGGTTAACCGGCATCAAAGTGTGGCTGGTGCTGCTGTTCGTCTACGGCATGAGCGGTCTGCTTTCGGGTCTTGGCGGGGTGATGAGCGCCTCACGACTGTACAGCGCCAACGGCAACTTAGGCATGGGCTATGAGCTGGACGCCATCGCGGCGGTGATCCTCGGCGGCACCAGTTTTGTCGGCGGAATTGGCACCATCACCGGCACGCTGGTTGGGGCGCTTATTATCGCGACGCTCAATAACGGAATGACGCTGATGGGCGTTTCCTATTTCTGGCAACTGGTGATCAAAGGGGCGGTGATCATCATAGCGGTGCTAATCGACAAATACCGTACCCGACACCATCAAAGTGCATAAGCCAACTTGCCGGATGGCGGCGCAATTGCCTTATCCGGCTTATAACAACAATACCCTACGTGAGGAAACGAGTATGCGTTTGAAGCCAATAGTGACTGCGCTCTGTGCTGGCGCACTGCTTGCTGCTACGCCTTATGTGCAGGCAAAAGAACTGAAATCAATCGGCGTAACGGTGGGCGATCTTGCCAACCCGTTCTTCGTACAGATAACCAAAGGTGCGGAGCTGGAAGCGCGCAAACTGGCGGGTGATGGTGTCAAAGTAACGCTGGTTTCCAGCGGCTACGATCTGGGGCAGCAGGTGTCTCAGATCGACAACTTTATTGCCGCCAAAGTTGACATGATTATTCTTAACGCTGCCGATTCCAAAGGCATCGGACCGGCGGTCAAGCGGGCAAAAGATGCGGGGATCGTCGTGGTCGCTGTTGACGTGGCGGCTGAAGGTGCAGATGCGACCATCACCTCCGATAACACCCAGGCAGGTGAAATGGCCTGTAAGTACATCACCGATCGCCTGAAAGGCAAAGGCAACGTCGTGATCATCAACGGGCCTCCGGTTTCCGCGGTACAGAACCGCGTGGAAGGCTGCCAGACCGAATTCAAACGCCACCCGGACATCAAGGTGCTTTCACATAACCAGAACGCCAAAGGCAGCCGTGAAGGTGGACTGGAGATCATGACTGCATTGCTGGCGGCCAATCCGAAGATTGACGGCGTATTCGCGATTAACGATCCCACGGCGATCGGCGCCGATCTGGCAGCAAAACAGGCGCAACGCAGTGAATTCTTTATTGTTGGTGTTGACGGATCTCCAGATGGAGAAGAAGCACTGAAGCGTGAGAATTCACTGTTTGTGGCGACCCCGGCACAAGATCCGCAAGTGATGGCTGCCAAGGCGGTAGAAATCGGCTATGACATATTACAGGGGAAACCCGCGCCGAAAGAGCCTGTGCTGATCCCGGTGACGATGATCGATAAAAACAACGTCGGTAGCTATAAGGGTTGGACGGTGAAATAACCCCCCACCACGACACTGCCGGATGGCGGCATCAATGCCCTGTCCGGCGTTATAAGGAGAATGCTGCCCATGAAACGCTCCGCAATAAACGAAATTCTCGGCCACACACGCCAGTTTTTTTCCCTGCACGATGTGCATCTCCCGCCTTTTGCCAGCTTTCCGCCAACCCAATGGCGCAAACTCGATGCCTCCGCATGGAGCGAAGTCTTTGACCTCAAACTCGGCTGGGATGTCACTGCATTCGGTGGCAACAACTTCGCCGCACTGGGATTAACGCTGTTCACCCTACGTAATGGCTCGCCGAAAGGCATGCCTTATGAGAAATGCTACGCCGAAAAAATCATGCATGTCCGTGATGCGCAGGTCACCCCAATGCACTTTCACTGGCGCAAGCGCGAAGACATTATCAATCGCGGCGGCGGCAATTTGATTGTTGAACTGTGGAACGCCGATATTCGCGAGCAAACAGAAGCGAGCGACGTCAGCGTGGTCATTGACGGTTGTCGGCAAATCCACTCCGCTGGCAGCCAGTTACGCCTGACTCCGGGGGAAAGCATCTGCCTGACACCCGGTCTGTATCACAGCTTTTGGGCTGAGGAAGGTTTCGGCGACGTACTGGTTGGCGAAGTGTCTTCTGTTAATGACGACGACCATGACAATCACTTTCTGCTGCCGATCGCCCGTTATAACGACATTGAAGAAGATGAACCGGCGCAGCTGGTGCTGTGTAACGAGTATCGCCTGTTCCGTTAACCAAGGAGCGTATTATGCCGTTGATTTCTCTTGCCGATGGCCTCGCCCATGCTCGCGAGCACCGCTATGCCTTAGGGGCTTTTAACGTCCTCGATTCACACTTTCTGCGCGCGCTGTTTGCCGCAGCCAAACAGGAACGTTCACCGTTTATTATCAACATTGCCGAAGTCCACTTTAAATATGTCTCGCTGGATTCGCTGGTCGAAGCGGTGAAATTTGAAGCCGCACGGCATGATATCCCGGTGGTGCTTAACCTTGACCACGGTCTGCACTTTGAGTCAGTCGTCCGGGCACTGCGATTAGGATTCAGTTCAGTAATGTTCGATGGTTCAACGCTGGATTACGAAGAAAACATCCGTCAGACCCGAGAAGTGGTGAAGATGTGTCACGCCGTCGGCGTTTCGGTGGAAGCGGAACTGGGTGCGGTGGGCGGTGATGAAGGCGGTGCGCTGTACGGTCATGCCGACGAATCATTATTTACCGATCCCATGCTGGCACGCGATTTCGTCGACAGAACCGGTATTGACGCGCTGGCAGTTGCTATTGGCAATGCGCACGGCAAGTACAAAGGCGAGCCAAAACTCGACTTCCCGCGTCTGGACGCCATTCGCCAGCAGGCAGCGATCCCGTTGGTACTGCATGGGGGTTCAGGCATCAGTGATGATGACTTCCGCCGTGCGATCGAACTGGGGATTCATAAAATCAACTTTTATACCGGCATGTCACAGGCGGCACTGGCTGCAGTAGAGTCGCGCATGGCCAATCGTCAGTCGCTGTACGATGAATTTGCCGAGCTGTTATTAGGTATTGAAGAGGCCATCACCGATACCGTTTCCGAACAGATGCGCATCTTTGGCAGCGCGGGGCAGGTCTGATGGAACGCAGGGGCATTATCGCCGCGGGCAACATGCTGGTCGATCATGTACATCAGATCGTGCAATGGCCAGAGCGCGGCTGGCTGGCTGAAATAACCCGTAGCGAACGCGCAACGGGCGGTGCGCCGTTAAACGTGCTGCTCACGCTGGCGAAAATGCACACGGGTTTGCCGCTGCAGGCGGTGGGATTGATCGGCCAGGACAGCGACGGGGACTACATCATGGCGATGCTCGAGCAGTATCACGTTAATCGCCAGCACGTACAGCGCACCACCTCAGCCCCTACCTCGATGTCTCAGGTGATGACCGACCCAGGCGGCCAGCGTACTTTTTTTCACTCTCCCGGCGCGAACCGGCTACTGGATTTGCCCGCATTTGGCGCACTTGATACGTCGATGAAAATTTTCCATCTGGGTTATCTGCTGCTGCTCGACAGTCTGGACATGCCAGACGAAGAGTTCGGCACGCGCAGCGCACGATTGTTGACACAAATGCGTGAGAATGGATTTGAAACATCGCTGGATCTTGTGTCTCGCAAGGGTGATCCACGCTATCAACCACTGGTAATGCCCGCGCTGCGTCATCTGGATTATCTGGTCATCAACGAGCTGGAGGCCGGAGAATTCAGCGGTCTGGAGATCCGCCAGCCCAACGGTGAGTTACATATCCCCCATATCGCCAGCGCCGCGCGTGAACTCCTGGACGCAGGCGTGCGCCGGCGAGTGGTGATCCACTGCCCGGAAGGCGCCTGGGGAGAAACGCCGGATCAGGATGGCGTCTGGATACCGTCACAGTATCTGGCACAGGAGGAGATCGTGGGCAGCGTCGGCGCGGGGGATGCGTTTTGCGCGGGTTTTCTGTACGGCTGCCACGAACGCTGGTCGCTGACGGATAGCGTCAGACTGGCGCACGCCTGCGCACGGGCAAGCTTGCTGTGCGCCAACGCGATTGACGGTGCAAAAACGCTGGAAGAGTTAAAAGCCGGAATGGCTGACGCCTGATGGCGCGACGCTTATCAGGCCTACGGGAAACGTGTAGGCCTGGGTGATCAAATTACGCTGCTTTATCGTGATGCTGCACGTCAGCGGCGAACACATAACCCAGGCCGCGCAGAGTTTTGATCAACGTCGGCTGATGCGGATTGTTCTCTATTTTTCGCCGCAAACGCATAATTAATACATCGATAGTACGGTCAAAGACTTCGACGTTGTCGCTACGCGTTAGCTCCAGTAACTGTTCACGGCTCAGTACCCGACGGGCGTTTTGCGCCAGCGCCAGTAGCAGACTGTACTCGCCTTGCGTCAGATCCACTTTCAACTGTTGGGGGTTATGCAACTGGCAGCCTGTGGTATCAAGATGCCAGCCATTAAAGGAGAGTCCCGTCGTTTGCGGGCCTGTGCTTTCTGCACTGAGCACTCCGACACGCCTGAGCACCGCCTTCACCCGCGCCACCAGCACGCGGGCGTTGAACGGTTTGCCAATGTAGTCATCAGCGCCCATTTCCAGTCCCACAACCACATCTGACTCACTGCCCAGCCCGGTCAACATCACGACCGGCAACCCTGGCCTCATCTTTTGCACCTGTTGCAGCACCATCAACCCGTTGGTATCGGGCAGCATCATATCCAGCAATACCAGAGCAATATCCGGCTGGGTATCAATACAGCGCAACGCCTCCTGCCCGGTATGACAGGCCGTCACAGCAAAGACATGCTCACTCAGCACATCCTGTAACAATGCGCAGATCGCCACGTCATCATCCACAACCAGTATGGCTGGCTTCATTATTCTTCCCCATTTTATGCCAACTCAAATGAGTGTGAATGATTCTGCACAGAGTGACAGCGATAAGGCACAAGGACATGCGGGAAACATAACCTTGGTCACACTGCCAGGCCGTCACACATTTGGAATTCGTCACGTCAAATATGACGACAGCCTGTTTTTCGTCAGGGTTTTGTTCAAAATTCACCCGTAATATCAGTAAATGCCCCTAATAAAAACATGGCATAAAAGATGCATAACTAAAGCGACAAGCGCGTATGCGCGATTTGATTAACTGGAGCGAGACCGATGAAAAAAGTCGTCACGGTTTGCCCATATTGCGCATCAGGTTGCAAAATCAACCTGGTGGTCGATAACGGCAAAATCGTCCGGGCTGAGGCGGCGCAGGGGAAAACCAACCAGGGTACCCTGTGTCTGAAGGGCTACTATGGCTGGGATTTTATTAACGATACCCAGATCCTGACCCCTCGTCTGAAAACCCCAATGATCCGTCGCCAGCGTGGCGGCAAGCTGGAATCTGTATCCTGGGATGAAGCGCTTAATTACGTCGCCGATCGCCTGAGCGCCATCAAAGCGAAGTATGGCCCGGACGCCATTCAGACGACCGGTTCATCTCGCGGCACAGGTAACGAAACCAACTATGTAATGCAAAAATTCGCGCGCGCCGTTATTGGTACCAATAACGTTGACTGCTGCGCTCGCGTCTGACACGGCCCTTCGGTTGCAGGTCTGCACCAATCGGTCGGTAACGGCGCAATGAGTAATGCTATCAATGAAATTGATAACACAGATTTAGTGTTCATCTTCGGGTACAACCCGGCGGATTCCCACCCTATCGTGGCGAATCACGTGATTAACGCTAAACGTAACGGGGCGAAAATTATCGTCTGCGATCCGCGCAAAATTGAAACTGCGCGCATTGCCGACATGCACATCGCGTTGAAAAACGGCTCGAATATCGCGCTGCTCAACGCCATGGGACATGTCATTATCGAAGAAAAACTGTATGACCAGGCGTTCGTGGCCTCGCGTACGGAAGGCTTCGAAGAGTACAGCAAGATTGTCGAAGGCTACACGCCGGAGTCCGTCGAAGATATTACTGGCGTTAGCGCTCAGGAAATTCGTCAGGCTGCGCGTATGTACGCATCGGCAAAAAGCGCGGCCATCCTCTGGGGCATGGGTGTTACCCAGTTCTATCAGGGTGTGGAAACCGTGCGTTCACTGACCAGCCTCGCCATGCTGACCGGTAACCTCGGTAAGCCAAGCGTGGGTGTTAACCCGGTCCGTGGCCAGAACAACGTTCAGGGCGCGTGCGACATGGGTGCACTGCCGGATACCTATCCGGGCTATCAGTATGTGAAAGATCCGGCTAACCGCGAGAAATTCGCCAAAGCCTGGGGCGTTGAAAGCCTGCCTGCACATACCGGCTATCGCATCAGCGAACTGCCGCACCGTGCGGCACATGGCGAAGTTCGCGCAGCGTACATTATGGGTGAAGATCCATTACAGACCGATGCTGAACTCTCCGCGGTGCGCAAAGGCTTTGAGGATCTGGAACTGGTCATTGTGCAGGATATCTTCATGACCAAAACAGCCGCTGCCGCAGACGTTATTTTACCGTCTACGTCATGGGGTGAGCATGAAGGCGTTTTCTCCGCAGCTGACCGTGGCTTCCAGCGCTTCTTTAAAGCCGTTGAGCCGAAGTGGGACCTGAAAACGGACTGGCAGATTATCAGTGAAATCGCTACCCGTATGGGCTATCCGATGCACTACAACAACACCCAGGAAATCTGGGATGAGTTGCGTCATCTGTGCCCTGATTTCTACGGTGCCACTTACGAGAAAATGGGCGAACTGGGTTATATCCAGTGGCCGTGTCGCGACACCTCAGATGCCGACCAGGGTACGTCTTACCTCTTCAAAGAGAAGTTCGACACCCCGAACGGCCTGGCGCAGTTCTTCACCTGCGACTGGGTAGCGCCAATCGATAAACTCACCGAAGAGTACCCAATGGTACTGTCTACGGTGCGTGAAGTTGGCCACTACTCTTGCCGCTCCATGACCGGCAACTGTGCAGCGCTGGCTGCACTGGCGGATGAGCCGGGCTATGCCCAGATCAACACCGCCGACGCTGAACGTCTGGGTATTCAGGATGAAGATCTGGTGTGGGTTAACTCTCGCAAGGGTAGAGTTATCACCCGCGCGGCAGTGAGTGACCGTCCGAACAAAGGTGCGATTTACATGACCTACCAGTGGTGGATTGGGGCATGTAATGAACTGGTAACCGAGAACTTAAGCCCGATTACCAAAACGCCGGAGTATAAGTACTGTGCCGTCAACGTTGAACGCATTGCCGATCAGCGTGCTGCCGAACAATACGTTATTGATGAGTACACCAAGCTGAAAGCCAGCCTGCGCGAAAGCGCAATGGGTTAAGCTTGTCTCTACGGCCTCCATTCGGAGGCCGTTTTTTTATGCAAATAATCTCTCTATACTGTTCATTCCCTACACTAAATCTAAAAATAAGATGAAACGACTTTTCGCCTTAATGGTGTTAATCACATGCTTTGTCCATGCCGAAGAGCCTGGTAGCCAGTTTCTGCAGGCTGCCGAATCCGGAGACCGACGTGCGCAATACTTCCTCGCTGATACCTGGTTTAGTTCCGGCGATTTGAGCAAAGCCGAATACTGGGCGCAAAAAGCCGCCGACAACGGTGATGCTGATGCCTGGGCCTTACTGGCGCAAATTAAGATAACCAATCCGGTCAGTCTGGATTACCCGGAAGCCAAAACGCTGGCCGAAAAAGCCACTCAGGCTGGCAGTAAGGCCGGGGAAATCACGCTGGCGCGGATTCTGGTGAACACTCAGGCGGGGCGACCAGATTATCCCAAAGCCATTACGTTGCTACAAAATGCATCCGAGAATCTGGAAAGCGATTCAGCTGTTGATGCACAAATGCTGCTAGGGCTGATTTATGCCAACGGTGTGGGCATACCCGCAGATGATGAGAAAGCGACATGGTATTTCAAACGCAGTTCTGCCATTTCGCGTACCGGTTATTCCGAGTACTGGGCAGGGATGATGTTCTTAAACGGCGAGCAGGGCTTTATCGAGAAGAATAAACAGAAGGCTCTGCACTGGCTGAATCTGAGCTGTACGGAAGGATTTGATACCGGCTGCGAGGAGTTTGATAAGTTAACGAACGGCTAGTTTTGAGTTGCCGGATGAACGTAGTCGTTGTAGGCCTGATAAGCGTAGCGCCATCAGGCAACCCAGAGCAGGTTGCCGGATGGCGGCGTTGCCTTATCCGGCCCTACAAGGCGGTCTTCTCAAATTTCCCCAGCACCTCACGCTCATAGGCCAGCGCTTTTTTGCGGTCAAATTTGTGTTCCCATTTCGCAATAACCAGTACTGCCAGCGCGTTACCCACCACGTTCAGTGCGGTACGCGCCATATCGAGGATACGGTCGACACCGGCAATGAACGCCAGACCTTCAAGTGGAATCCCCACGCTGCCAAGCGTAGCCAGCAGCACGACAAAAGATACGCCCGGCACGCCTGCGATCCCTTTCGACGTCACCATCAACGTCAGCACCAGCACGATTTCCTGCCACAATGACAGATCAATACCGTACAACTGAGCGATAAAGATAGCGGCGATACTCTGGTACAGCGTCGAACCATCAAGGTTGAATGAATAACCGGTCGGCACCACGAAGCTGGTGATCGACGCCGGAGCGCCATAGGCTTCCATCTTCTCAATAATACGCGGCAGCACGCTCTCGGAACTGGCGGTGGAATAGGCCAGAATCAACTCGTCTTTCAGAATACGAATCAGGATCCAGATGCTCAGCCCACACACGCGTGCCACGATACCCAGTACGACCAACGCGAAGAACAGGATGGCGAAATGCACCAGCAGTACCAGCTTCGCCAGCGGCCACAGGGATGCAAAACCGAAGTTTGCAACGGTAACGGCAATCAACGCAAAAACACCGACCGGCGCATAACGCATCACCATGTGCGTCACTTTAAACATGGTTTCAGAGATGGAGCGAAACACGGTAACCAGCGGTTCGCGGTGGGTTGCTGGCAGAGAAGACAACCCTAAGCCAAACAGCACCGAGAAGAAGATAATCGGCAGCATTTCGCCTTTTGCCATTGATGCAACAATGTTGGTCGGCACCAGTGACAAAATAGTGCCCATCAGGCCATGCGCGTGGCTCTGCACTTCTGCGGTTGTGCTTTGATATTTCGAAATATCCACGGTCGCCAGTTGCGACATATCAACGCCGGTACCGGGCTGGAATACGTTCGCCAGCGTGATACCGAGGATGATCGCAACGGTGGTGATCACTTCGAAATAGATAATGGTTTTTGCGCCAATACGACCCAGTTGTTTTGCATCACCGACCCCGGCGATACCTACAATCAGCGTTGAGATAACAATCGGAACTACGATCATCTTGATCAGGTGGATAAAGATATCGCCTGCCGGGGACAGCAGGTTTAACACCAGCCATTCTCGGCTGTCACTATGGTAATGCAGGTAACTCCCTAGCAAAATGCCCAGCACCATGGCGATCAAAATCTGCCAGGCCAGGCTGACTTTCAAATTTTTCATAACAACGGACTTCCTCGGTGGAGCGCTATTCCACATGCAGTGTGTGGTAATAGTACATACTGAAAGGGTATGAATTGTGTTGCGTTCGTTTATGGAGTTTTTTAACGCTTATTATCATTATCATTTGCGTGCTATCTCGCGCAACCCTCCAGGAACAGAGCCTTCAGCTGAATTTATGCATAAAAATGCAATTTTATCGGGATAACGATGAATAACTTTTTGTTATAAAAGAATTTTAATATGTTCAAAAATGAAGAAGTCATGGCGTGAGTTTTTTTTGCTCATTTGTTCGTTCGCCTGTTTTTTAAACAGCAAAAACGATGCAAATCACAAAAAAACAATTTTATTTCTGCCGATTCTGCAACAACTTCGCCATATTGATAGAGTCAATCAACTGCACACGATTCACCCTTGATGAGTTTAAATCCAGTACTTTTTGCCACTGCGAAATAGCCTGATCGTAATCAGCCTGCATAAACGCATCGGAAGCCAGAAGCATCAACGCGGTGACTTCACTGGCGTCCAGCGCCAGGGCTTTATCTATCATTTCACGGGTTTTCGGTGTCATGTGCTGCCCGGCCTGATAGTACAACACCGTCGCCAGAGCCGAGTAGATTTCAGCGTTTTCGCCGCGTAAACGCAGCGCCTGTTCATAGGCCAGCAGCGCATTATGATACGCATTTTGCCAGAGATAATACTCACCAAGCAGCGCCCACTGCGCGCTGTCCTGCGGGTTAGCGCGGATTTTCTCCTGCAGGGATAGTAGCTGTTTTTCCTGCACATTTTCAGCAGAAAAGGCGTGTAAAGGGTCCGCCAGACGCGCCTGTTCCACGCGGATCGCCTGCCATTTTGGCATCAGAAAATAAGCCCCCACGCAGGCTGCTGCCACCAGCATGACCGAGACACTCAGCCACTTCAGCGGAAGCCGACGTGATGAGGTAACAAGCCGCGATGGTTCTGCCAGATCATGGCTCAGCTCCTGTTGTAACTGCTCCGCCTCGGGTTGTGCCAGTAGCCGCTGAGCCTGCTGCTGGCTGTGACGCAGTAATATTACACTGACCTGATGCAGACTCATTTACGTTCTCCGCGGTTGCGTTGGCTGACTCTCACCCGCCACAGGATAATCCCTCCCAGCAACAACAGGACGCACGGCAATGCCCACAGCAGCAGTGTTTGTCCAGTCAACGGGGGGTTATAGCGCACAAAATCGCCGTAGCGCTCAGTCATCCAGGTGGTGATTTCCTCCTCGCTTTTCCCCTCTTCCACCATACTGTAAACCTGATGACGCATACTGACCGCCACTGGTGCATTGGATTCCAGTAAGTTTTGGTTCTGGCACTGGGGGCAGCGTAGTTGGCTGGCAATAAATAACGCTTTTTCCTGCTGTTGCGGGTTTTCAAAGCGCCAGGTATCCACAATCTGAGCATGGCCGCTAAAGGGCAGAAAAATCAGCACTGCCAGCAGTAACATCGTTTTGCCGGATGATGGCGTCGAAGCCTTATTCAGCTTGTCTGATTCATCACACACAGGAGCGATAAGCGCAGCATCATCAGGCAACAATCCAGGACGCTTCCTCCCTCGCCATCCGCTGAGCAGCGCACCGAGTACCATCAACAACCCGCCGCCCCATACCCAACGCACGCCGGTCTGAATGTAAAAGCGCATCGCATATCTCTCTTCCCCGGTTTTTTCGCCCATCACCGCATACCAGTCATGAAGCAGATCCCAGCGAATACCCGGCTCCATCATCTGTTGACGCCGTGCCGCATAAAAACGTCGCTCTGGCACAACGCTGCCGATGTGCTGCCCATCTTCTGAGATAACGATTCGCGCTTTTTCGGTGGTGTAGTTCCCGTGTGCGGCAAGATCGAGGCGATCAAAACGAAACGTATAACCTGCCAGTTCAACCTGTTCCCCGGGGCTTAAATTAAGGCTTATCTCGTGCCGACTGCCGCTGGAGAAGATGATCCCCGCAGCGAATACCAGCACACCGGTGTGCGCCAGCAATGCCGGAAGCTGGCGGCGTAGTGCCTCCAGAGGCTGAAACCAGAGTCGCACCATTACCGCAGCGACCAGCCCACCAGCCATTGCGTCCAGCGTACCCAGCGACCAGCACAGCGCAGCCACCAACAAACCAATGGCAAATGGCCAGACCCGTCGGCGCAAGGAAATGCGTGCAGAGCGTTTCCAGAACCCGCCCGCCGACAGACCAAGCACCACCAGCATGAGCAGGCCGAACGGCAGCGTGGCACGATTAAAATAAGGTGCGCCAACGGAGAGTCGTCCCCAACCAAACAGGCCATAAATCATCGGATAGAGCGTACCGATCAGCACGATTAGCAGTACTGCGCAAAAGAGCAGCAACGCCGCCAGAATCGACATCTCGCGCGACCAGCCGCCAAAACGCGCAGCCTGGTGGACATCCCGCGCCCGCCAGGCATACAGACCAAGTGATGCCAGGCTTAGCACGGTAAACAGCGCGAACAGCGGCGCGGCGCGGACGTTATCCAGCGCGAAGGCGTGGACAGAAACCAAAATACCGGAACGTACAATCAGCGTACCCAGCAGCGATAATATCAGCGTCACAATCGCCAGCAGCAGCGACCAGTGGCGGAAGATTCCCCGCTGGCAAGTGACATACAGGCTATGCAGCAACGCGCTGGCAGAAAGCCAGGGTAATAAAGAAGCGTTTTCAACCGGGTCCCAGAACCACCAACCGCCCCAACCCAGCTCGCAATACGCCCACCAGGAACCGAGGATGATACCCAACGTCAGAGCGCACCAGCCAGGCAGCGCCCAGCGCCAGCATACCCAGGCGGTCGCCGCGCTAAAGCTCCCGCGTAGCAGCGAAGCCAGCGCTACGCCAGCCGCCACCATCAGGCCACCGTAGCCAAGATAGAGCAGCGGCGGGTGGAAGATAAGTCCAGGGTGTTGCAGCATCGGATTAAGGTCGCGCCCTTCAATCGCTGGCGGGAAGATACGCACAAACGGATCAGACCACACCACCACAAACAGCAGGAGCAGAGCTGTCATGATTGACAGAACGCTGAGAGTCAGCGGAAACAGCGTGTCCGGTTCCCGCCGATAGCGCCAGGCGAACAGCGCACTCCAGCCGGAAAGAAACAGTACCCACAACAGGAGCGATCCTTCATGACCGCCCCATACCGCCGCAAGTTTTAACCCCCACGGCAGCAGGCTGTAACTATGCTGGGCAACGTAAACAACGGAGAAATCGCTGGTCAGAAAACAGAAAGCCAGAATGGCAAAAGCCAGCAGCAGCAGTGTAAATTGCGTCCATACGCCAACGCTTGCCAGACGCATCACGCCCTGCCAGCGCAGGCGAACACCCACCAGCGCGGCAAGCGGGGTCAACACGTTGACCCCGAGACTTAACAGGAGTGCCAGAAAACCGGCTTCAGGAAGGAATATTTCCAGAAATCACCCTACCTTATGCAACTGTAAGCTGGCCTGCGTACAGAATAAAAAAGCGCAGTAACAGCACTCCTGTCAGACTGGCGCCACACACCGCCAGAACGCCGTGAAACGTCGAGCTACGATTAGCCCAGGGTTTCAGCAGCATCGGTAGTATCAGCCCAAGCCCGGCAACGCCAAGCCAGAACCACCAGGTCCAGAAACCACCACCCAGCGCTGCTGCCAGTGCACGCATTTTGCCGTCATCGCCTAATGCCAGCCCCACAAAGAACGCTGCCAGCAGGAAGATCTCCAGCCAGACAACCGGGGTTTCCATACGGTGAACAAAGTGCGCCTCAGTACTGTGCGGGTTGCTGCGATGGCGTAATGCCATGGCAATTAACGCAACCGCCGCCCCGGAGGAGATCCCGGAGAACAGGAACAGGACCGGCAGGATCGGGTTATTCAGGAACGGATAGGATTTCAGCGCCGACAGCAGGAACCCGGTATATGCCCCGAGCAGTACCGCCAGCACCAGCATTACTGTTTCCAGCAGACGATGGAACGGCGTTATCAGCGCCAGCAGTTTCTGCACGATACTCAGACGCGGGATGAAGCGCTGTTGCAGGGCAATAACATCTTTTTCGAAGATTTTTGCCAGCCACAACACCAGCACCACCATGTACAACTGAAACAGCATGACCCCCATCGACATCACCGAAGTGAAGCTGTAGTGGAACATCAGTTTCCAGAAGGTCCACGGTCGCGTCAGGTGGAATACCAGAATCAACAGACCAAGAATAATCGCTCCCGGCCCGAGTACCAGCGTGGTGCGCAGCAGCGTACTGTCGGCACCGCCCGCTTCCGGGTGCAGCCATCGCAGCAATACCGACAACGTCACCAGTCCAGCGGATATGCCAATCAGAAACAGATAGATGGCAATGGGCCAATCCCACACCAGTGATTCAAAATGAAAAGCAGAAGCGGGTGTCATTGGCTCACCTCCCCATATTTAAAGGGAACGCGGTAGACCTTCGGTTTTGTGCCCAGCGCCAGCTTGTAACGGTAGGTGTTTTTCTGGTGCAACAAACGAGAGATGTCGCTGTTGGGATCGTCCAGATTACCGAACGTCAACGCCTTCGTCGGACACGACTCAACGCAGGCAGGCTGTTTGCCCGCTTTCAGGTTGGTTTTCCGACAGAAATCGCATTTATCCGCCGTCTTATTGACCGGGTGGATAAATCGCACACGGTAAGGACAAGCGGCAATGCAATACTGGCAGCCGACGCAAAGATCCGGGTTTACATCCACAATCCCGGTGGCGGCATCGCGATACGACGCCCCCGTCGGGCAGACGTCAACACAGGGAGCATGGTCGCAGTGCTGGCAAGAGTGACGGAAGAAGCGGTACTTCACATCGGGAAACGTCCCCAGCGGCTCACTACGAATAATCGTCAGACGCGAGACGCCTTCTGGCACGTTGTTGACTTCCCGACAGGCATCCATACAGGCAGTGCAGCCGATGCATAATGACTCATCATGTATCATGCCGTAACGGACGCCGTTGATATTCAACGTCTTCGCCACAACGCGTCCCGCCGTCCCGCTCACAGCCACCAGCGCGCTGACGCCGGTGATAAACTGGCGACGAGAGCAACTCATGGATGCTCCTTAAGCAAGGGAATAGACGCCGGGTTAAAGTTTGGATTGTTACGCTGATCGCTGTGGCAATCGACGCAAATCTTAATCCGTCCTTTATCGCTTAGCGTCTGCATCGTGTCTTGCTTCGGATGCAATGAGTGACAGCTGGCACAGGCCACTTTAGTCACGTGGACATCATGCGGCCAGAACGCTTTTTGCAACTGCTCAGGTAGGTGACAGGACATACAGACGCTGTTCTGTTGCTCCACGTTGTACATCGGCTCATTAAAGCGCATCACATCCTTCACCCCTTCACGGTGATTCGGGGATGGCTGGCCGTGACAGTTGGTGCAGGTAACCGGCAGTTTATTATTCGGGTTGATGACTTGTGCATGTTTACCATGCATGCCTTCAGTGTCTGGCTTATGACAATCCAGACAGGCGGCATCCGGGTTACGCTGTTGGGTTACCGTCCAGCGTTGCTCCGATTCCTGTGGCGTTGGCGTGGCGGTTATCCCGCACAGGCTCCAGAACAGGCCTGACGCCAGCACCCCAGCAGTTAATAACGAACGTAATACGCTCATATTCACTCCGTTGAGTTATCCGCCCCTTGCGAGGCGGAATGGGGTTATTGGCTTAACAGACCGTTTTTACGTGCCTGGTCTTCCCATTGCGGAATCACCGTTTTGATGAAGTCCTGCTTCTCAGCATTGATTTGCTGCATATTCAGACCAATCGCCTGCTGGGCTTTCTCCTTGGTGGAGATATCCGGCAGAGGGATTTCATGAGTGATGCCTTTGGTCGCCAGCAGACGTACCAGTTTGGTGCGTGCATCAGCGGCTTTATCCATCGCGCTACCCAACATACGCAGACCTTCTTCCGGCGCGTGCATGTGAATACCGTGTGAGGCAATCGACAGATCCCAGCGCCATTGTGCATGGCGAATATCTTCCAGAATCGGCTTCATTTCAGCTTCCGTCGCGCCCGCATCCCATGCAGCTTTTGCTTCAAAGTGCGCATGAACCAGTTGATCCTCAACTTTGATTTTCAGGTCATGAATCGCTTGTTTACGCTCAGCAACCACTTTTTGCAGTGAGGCTTTATCTTGGGTGTGGCAGTTAGCGCAGGTCTGAGGGAAGTTATCGAACGGGTTACCAATCTTATGGTCGGTATAGATCTTGCCTTCGGCGTTCTGTACTTTCGGCATGTGACAGTCAATACAGGTCACATTGTTCTTGCCATGAATGCCCACGCTCCAGGTTTCATATTCCGGGTGCTGCGCTTTCAGCATTGGCGTTTTAGACAGAGAGTTGGTCCAGTCGGAGAACGCGATGGCGTCGTAGTATTTCTCCATGTTCTCAACTTTCATGCCCTCATCCCACGGGAACTTAACGGCTTTGTTTTTACCGTCAAAGTAGTACTCCACATGGCACTGACCGCAAACCATTGACTGCTGGTCAAAGCGACCGGCTTTATCAAACGGTTTGCCAATCGTTTCCATGGCGCGTTCCGCGTAAGGGCGAGACAGCGTCAATTCAGGCTTCCCTTTGGCGAAATCTGGCGATGCGGTGTTATGGCAATCGCCGCAGCCTAAGTTGTTAACAATTTCAGGGCCGCCACGCGCCCATTTGCCGTGAAAGTAACCGTCTTCCCCGTCTTTCTGGATCAGACGTGCCACATCCGGGCTTTTACAGCTCCAGCAGGCCATCGGCAGCGGACCATCTTCTGCCGTTTTTGGCGCGCCGGTACGTAAGGTTTCACGCACATCGGTAACCGCGTACGCGTGCCCACGCGGTTTGTTGTAATCGCGGGAGAAAGGATATCCCGCCCACAGGATCACCAGTCGAGGATCTTCTGCCAGCGCATCTTCACGAGCTGACTGCTCCGACGTGGCTTTCCAGGAGAGATATTGATCGGGATGCTGAGGGGCGAAGGTTTCATTCTTCGCTTCAACGGTGACGGTCTTTGCGGGTACAGGAGTTTGTTCAGCGTTAACAACAGATATAAATAAAAACGGTAATATCAGGCTGAAGAAACGGCGTACGCGTGATTTTGTCCTTGCCATAGGGGTCTCATCCAGATGACGCCATTACTTTCAATGGCGGTTCTTTTATTGTTTTCCATAACAGCAACCACACGAATACTGTCATGACATTGCTCCACCCTATTTGTAACAAGAAACCCCACAAGAAATGTTGTTTTTAATCAATTGTAAGTGTATGTAAAATACCACTTTAGAGTTATTCACCCCCTTCTGAGCCTCACTCTTTTGTCTATTTTCGATACGGATCACCTTTTCAACAATTTATTGATAACTGCATGTTATTACGAGATTTAATCAATTTTAGCTAGTTCCCTTCAAAAATCAGTTTGCCGCTAATTTGCACAATTCCTTTATTGCGTGATCTGCCGCGCAAATACTAAACAAAAACGCCAAAGCCCCTACATTTAACGTTTGTGCGACATATTATTAACATCCTACAAGGAGAACAAAAGCCATGAGCCAAATACACAAACACGCTATTCCCGCAAATATTGCGGACCGTTGCCTGATAAACCCGGAGCAGTACGAAGCGAAATACCAGCAGTCCATTACCGATCCCGACACATTTTGGGGCGAGCAGGGAAAAATTCTTGATTGGATCAAACCGTACAGCAAGGTTAAGAACACCTCTTTTGCACCTGGCAACGTATCCATAAGATGGTACGAAGACGGCACGCTGAATCTGGCGGCGAACTGCCTTGACCGTCATCTGCTGGAAAATGGCGATCGCACCGCCATTATTTGGGAAGGCGATGATGCCACCCAAAGCAAACATATTACTTATCGCGAACTGCATCGCGATGTCTGCCGTTTTGCCAATACCCTTCTGGATTTGGGGATTAAAAAAGGCGACGTCGTGGCTATTTATATGCCAATGGTTCCGGAAGCTGCGGTTGCCATGCTGGCCTGCGCCCGCATTGGCGCTGTGCATTCGGTTATCTTCGGCGGTTTCTCACCGGAAGCCGTTGCCGGACGTATCATTGACTCAAATTCACGCCTGGTGATCACCGCTGATGAAGGTGTGCGCGCCGGACGCGGCATCCCACTGAAAAAGAATGTGGATGATGCGCTAAAAAACCCGAACGTGAAAACCGTTGAACATGTAGTGGTCCTCAAACGTACCGGTGGGAAGACAGACTGGCAGGAAGGTCGTGACCTGTGGTGGTCCGATCTTATTGAAAAAGCGAGTCCTGAGCATCAGCCGGCAGAAGTGAACGCGGAAGATCCGCTGTTTATCCTGTATACCTCCGGCTCCACCGGTAAACCGAAAGGCGTGCTACACACCACTGGCGGTTATCTGGTTTACGCGGCGACGACCTTTAAGTATGTCTTTGATTATCATCAGGGGGATATCTACTGGTGTACCGCTGATGTGGGCTGGGTTACCGGACACAGCTATCTGCTGTACGGCCCGCTGGCCTGCGGTGCAACGACGCTGATGTTTGAAGGCGTACCAAACTGGCCAACGCCTGCGCGTATGTCGCAGGTTGTGGACAAGCACCAGGTGAATATTCTCTATACCGCACCAACCGCAATTCGCGCCCTGATGGCAGAAGGTGATAAAGCGATTGAAGGTACTGACCGTTCATCGCTGCGTATTCTGGGATCGGTGGGCGAGCCTATCAACCCGGAAGCGTGGGAGTGGTACTGGAAGAAGATTGGTAACGAAAAATGCCCGGTCGTCGATACCTGGTGGCAGACCGAAACCGGTGGCTTCATGATCACCCCACTGCCGGGTGCAACCGAGCTGAAAGCCGGATCCGCGACGCGCCCGTTCTTTGGTGTGCAACCCGCCATCGTTGATAACGAGGGTAATCCGCTGGAAGGCGCTACCGAAGGCAATCTGGTTATTACCGACTCCTGGCCGGGTCAGGCGAGAACCCTGTTTGGCGATCACGAGCGCTTCGAGCAGACCTACTTCTCCACCTTCAAGAATATGTACTTCAGCGGCGACGGCGCGCGTCGTGACGAAGATGGGTATTACTGGATCACCGGACGCGTTGATGACGTGCTGAACGTCTCCGGTCACCGTCTGGGTACGGCGGAAATCGAGTCGGCGCTGGTGTCGCATCCGAAAATCGCCGAAGCCGCGGTAGTCGGTATTCCACATAACATCAAAGGCCAGGCGATCTACGCTTACGTCACACTCAACCACGGCGAAGAGCCGTCACCTGAGTTGTACGCTGAAGTTCGCAACTGGGTGCGTAAAGAAATTGGCCCGCTGGCAACGCCAGATGTGCTGCACTGGACTGACTCACTACCGAAAACCCGCTCCGGCAAAATCATGCGCCGTATTCTGCGCAAAATTGCGGCGGGCGATACCAGCAATCTGGGCGATACCTCGACCCTCGCCGATCCAGGTGTGGTAGAGAAACTGCTCGAAGAGAAGCAGGCTATCGCGATGCCATCCTAACAAAGTCCTGAAAATGCCGGATGGCGACGCCAAAGCGTCTTATCCGGCCTACAAATCTGACCCTACCCTCTCTTCACCGGGAGGGAAATATAAAAACCTCCCCCAAAGGATTTCGCGTTACAGGAAGGCGACAAACGAGCACATCCCCAAGAACAGAGTTCACTATGTGACTGGGGTGGGTGAGTGCGGCCAACGAGTCTGTAACGCGAAAGACGCAGGGGGACCTCTGGAGAGCTCTGTGATGAATGACAATATTTATCAGCGGATAGAAGACAGTGCGCGTTTCAGGGAATTAGTTGAAAAAAGGCAACGGTTTGCCGCTGTTCTGTCCATCATCATGCTGGTGGTTTATATCAGCTTTATTTTACTGATTGCCTTTGCGCCTGGCTGGCTGGGAACGCCGCTGCATGCGGGAACCAGCGTTACCCGGGGTATTCCGATTGGGGTGGGCGTGATCCTTATCTCCTTCATTCTGACCGGGATCTATATCTGGCGGGCAAACGGTGAATTCGATCGTCTTAACAATGCGGTTCTGCACGAGGTTAAAGCATCATGAAGAGAGTCCTGACGGCGCTTGCCGCCACGCTGCCCTTCGCCGCAAATGCGGCGGATGCTATTAGCGGTGCAGTCCAACGCCAGCCAACCAACTGGCAGGCGATTGTTATGTTCCTGATCTTCGTCGTCTTTACGCTCGGTATTACCTACTGGGCCTCTAAACGCGTACGGTCGCGTAACGACTATTACACCGCTGGCGGCAATATCACCGGCTTCCAGAACGGGCTGGCGATTGCTGGCGACTATATGTCAGCAGCCTCGTTTCTCGGGATTTCCGCGCTGGTCTTTACCTCTGGCTATGACGGTCTGATTTACTCGCTGGGCTTCCTGGTCGGCTGGCCAATCATTCTGTTCCTGATTGCTGAACGTCTGCGTAACCTTGGTCGTTACACCTTTGCTGACGTCGCCTCTTATCGCCTGAAACAAGGGCCAATTCGTATTCTGTCTGCCTGCGGTTCACTGGTGGTGGTGGCGCTGTACCTGATTGCCCAGATGGTAGGCGCCGGTAAACTTATCCAGTTGCTGTTCGGTCTGAACTATCACATTGCCGTGGTGCTGGTTGGCGTACTGATGATGATGTACGTGTTGTTCGGCGGCATGCTGGCAACTACGTGGGTGCAAATCATCAAAGCCGTACTGCTGTTGTTCGGCGCCAGCTTTATGGCATTCATGGTGATGAAACACGTCGGCTTCAGCTTCAACAACCTGTTCACCGAAGCCATGGCGGTACACCCGAAAGGGTCGGCCATTATGAGTCCTGGCGGGCTGGTAAAAGATCCGATCTCCGCGTTGTCGTTGGGACTCGGGTTAATGTTCGGTACTGCAGGATTGCCACATATTCTGATGCGCTTCTTCACGGTCAGCGATGCCCGCGAAGCGCGTAAGAGCGTGTTCTATGCCACCGGTTTTATGGGTTATTTCTACATTCTGACCTTTATCATCGGCTTTGGCGCCATCATGCTGGTCGGTGCTAATCCGGTGTACAAAGACGCGGCTGGCGCGCTGATTGGCGGTAATAACATGGCGGCGGTGCACCTGGCGAATGCGGTAGGCGGCAACCTGTTCCTCGGCTTTATCTCAGCCGTGGCATTTGCCACAATTCTGGCGGTGGTTGCCGGTCTGACGCTGGCAGGCGCATCAGCAGTTTCTCACGACCTGTATGCTAACGTGTTCCGCAAAGGCGCAACCGAGCGTGACGAACTGCGTGTTTCAAAAATTACTGTGCTGGTACTGGGCGTGATCGCTATCGTGCTCGGCGTATTGTTTGAAAATCAGAACATCGCCTTCATGGTGGGTCTGGCCTTCGCTATCGCTGCCAGCTGTAACTTCCCAATCATTCTGCTTTCTATGTACTGGTCAAAACTGACCACGCGAGGCGCTATGTTGGGTGGCTGGTTAGGTCTGTTGACGGCAGTAGTGCTGATGATTCTTGGCCCGACTATTTGGGTGCAAATTCTCGGCCACGAAAAAGCTATTTTCCCGTATGAATACCCGGCGCTGTTCTCTATCAGCGTTGCGTTCCTCGGGATTTGGTTCTTCTCCGCTACGGATAACTCAGCAGAAGGTAACCGTGAGCGGGAGCAGTTCCGTGCTCAGTTCATCCGTTCCCAGACCGGGTACGGTGTAGAGCAGGGTCGCGCGCACTAACTAATAGTCTCTCTCCTCCTCCGGCCTGCGGGTCGGAGGAGTTCATTTTCTCTCAAAACATCAATGTAGCCACCAACGGTGCGACCAGAACCATCACCACACCGGAGAGCATCATCACCAGACTGGCGACAACTCCCTCCTGCTGACCAAGTTCATAAGAGCGCGCCGTACCCGCACCGTGGGACGCCGCACCAAATCCCGCCCCTTTCGCCATACCTTCGCGAATAGAGAGCCGCAGAAACAGCACATCGCCGACCGCCATACCGAACACGCCAGTAACTACTACGAACAACGCCACCAGATCCGGTTGACCGCCTAACGGCTCCGCCGCCGCCAGCGCAAACGGTGTGGTGACAGAGCGTACTGCCAGACTGCGTTGGATCTCATCGGGTAACATGAACAAACGTGCCAGCCAGACGGAACTGGTCACAGCCACCAGCGTTGCTGTGACAACACCTGCTGTCAGAGACATCCAGTGGCGCTTAATCACCGCGAGATTATCGTAAACCGGAACGGCAAAAGCGATGGTCGCCGGGCCTAACAGCCACAGCAGCCAGTGAGATTCACCAATATAGTTTTGCCAGGAAATGTGGCCAAAAACCAGCATCAGTACCAACAGGGCCGGAGTAAGAACCAGCGGCATCAGCGGTAATTTACGAAAGCGGCGATACAGACGCTTGTTGGCAAAATAGATACCCAGCGTTATCACCAGGCAAAGCACGCTTAACTGGAAGTTACTCACGGTTTAACCTGCTCATTTCATAGCGATACACTTTATCTACTACCCATGCGGTTGCACCAAGTACCATCAGCGTACTGATCGCAATAACAGCAAAAATGCGCCAACCATCGACCAGCAACAGTTGCGTATAGTTCACGACAGCCACAACAGCCGGAACAAAAAACAGCAGCATTTCAGCCAGTAACCAGCGGGCGCCTGCACGTATCCAGTTAAGTGGGATAACCCGGCAGACAATCAACGCCAACATCAAAATCATCCCTACCAGATTGGCAGGAAGCGGCAGGTGTAGCCAGGAGACAAGATATTGGGCAAAAACAAATAAACCTGCGTACAACAGTACCTGAACGGGTATCTGTAGTCGGTGAATAACGGCAGGCGTCACGCGGCTTATCGCCACAGCCATGAGGGAATGTCCTTAAAAAATAGAGAGCGCCAGTATAGAGAGCCTCCCCCCAGGACTGAAATGAATTAAACTCATTGCAGGCATAGTCTTAAGGAATAATCATGGATATCAGAACGCTACGATATTTTGTTGAGGTAGTACGTCAGCAGAGTTTCACCCGCGCAGCGGAGAAGCTCTTTGTCACCCAACCCACCATCAGCAAAATGTTGAAGAACCTTGAAGACGAGCTTAATTGCACGCTGTTAATTCGTGACGGACGTCGGCTGTTGTTGACCGACACCGGACAGGTGGTGTTTGAGCGTGGTCTGGCGATCCTGGCCGAATTTCGGCAACTCGAAGCAGAACTCAGCGACATTAACCATCTCAATAAAGGGATCCTGCGACTCGGGATTCCCCCGATGGTCGGCATGCTTATGGCGGGGCCAATCAGCCTGTTTCGCCAGCGCTATCCCGGCGTGGAACTGAAGGTATCTGAATTTGGCGGCTTAACCGTCCAGCAGGCAGTGATGAATGGCGATCTGGACGTGGCAATGACAGCGCTACCGGTCGAAGAAGAGAGCGGACTGGCAACCTTACCGCTTTTCAGCCACCCACTCTGCGTACTTGTGCCACGATCCGGCCAGTGGACAACCTGCGATTCCATTTCACCCGAAGCACTGGCTGAGCATCCGTTACTGATTTACAACGAAGATTTTGCTCTCAGCCGTCAGCTACTTGAACTGTTTAATCAGCACAACGTTAAGCCGCGAATCGCGGTGCGTAGCGGGCAGTGGGACTTTCTGGCGGCGATGGTGCAAGCCGGGGTCGGGATCGCTATTTTGCCAGAGCCGATCTGCCAGCGGCTGGATAAGCAGACGCTGCGCTGGATCCCGCTGGAAAGTAATTTACGCTGGCAGTTGGGCATGATTTGGCGTGAAGGCGTGTATCTGTCGCACAGCGCCCAGGCGTGGCTGAAATGTTGCGAAGGGTTTTGGTTAACGCAGGAGTCATAAATTGCCGGATGCGGCTTAACGCCTTATCCGGCCTACATCGGTATTGCCGGTTTGTAGGCCTGATAAGCGTAGCGCCATCAGGCACGTTCGCCCGCATTAAAATCCATTATTTCACCAGCCCAATTTTGTGGGTACAAACCATTCCTCACATCACGATGGAATGTTGAAAAAGGCCATGCCTGTACCTGCTTTACCCAACCGTGCTTCACCGGGTTAATGTAAATATAATCAACATGCTGGCGATAATCGTGCTCATCGCGGATGGTGTGCTCCCAAAAGCGAGATTGCCAGATATGTCGTGCAGACAATGAGCGAGTGAAATGCTTCTTAATTTCCCGCCAGCGGGAGGAAAAATCCGCATCATTGCCAGGTAACGTCCATATGCAATGCATATGCTCTGGTAATACGACCCACGCATTGATCTGAAATGGCCTAGCCTTTTTAACCGTAGCGATTGCACACCGAAGCGCGTGAATGTTGGCTGTCAGAAGATAGCTTCGACGGTCCTGCAAGTTCACCGTAAAAAACCAGGTGCCTCCATGGATGTAATTTCGTCGATAGTTGGACATGTTTCCCCCTTTCCTCAACCGTACGGAGAAAAGAGGGAATCGACAAGAAGGATGGATTCGTTCAGGAAAGCCGCTCGCAAATTACACGATGAATAATTTTTTTGCAGTCCTGGAAGCTGTGCGCCACCAGGCACAACCTTCGCCGGATGCGGCTTAACGCCTTATCCGGCCTACATCGGTATTGCCGATTCGTAGGCCGGATAAGCGTAGCGCCGTCAGGCACAACCGTTTATTGGTTCTCGATTAACAGCGCTTCCAGCAAATCCAGATCGTGCAGTAGCTTCTGCAACGTTTCATTGCTGATCTCACGCGTAGCACGCAGATGGTACAGCTCCGCCCGCTCTGAACGCAGTGCCGCCAGACGGAAGCGCCGTTCCAGGTTCTCTTCCTGCATGGAGCTTTCTACATCGTTTCGCCCATCGGCACGTCTACGCAAATTACCAATAACGCGGGAGCTCACCTCAGTCAGCAACTGATTATCAATATTCTCTTCGGTATCCGCAGCCAAACGCTCTTCCATTTTCTGGATGGCGACAATCGCCACTTCGGCCGTCGCCGCACGGGCAATGCGCTCTTCTTTCAGTTGCTGAGAGTGATCGGCCACTTCGAGATGTTGCAGCAGAATTGGCAGCATCACCACGCCAACAAACAGCGAGAACAGAATGACGCCAGCAGCAAGAAATACTAATTCATAACGCGCCGGGAAGCCGCTACCATCCGGCAGCAGTAACGGAATAGAGAGCACACCAGCCAGTGTGATTGCACCACGCACGCCGGCAAAGGACGCGATCAGGATTTCACGCGTCGTCCAGGAGCCAAACTCCATCGGTTTCTTCTTCAGGAAGCGCATGCTGAATTTTTTCATCGTCCACAGCCAGCCAAAACGCACCAGCATCAGCGCGACATAAATCAGGACGATATCAGTAAACAACATCCAGGTTTCGACGTTTGGATCGGCTTCTGCCGCCACCAGCGACGATTCCAGGATTCCTGGCAACTGCAGCCCTAACAGCAGGAATACCATGCCGTTAAAGACGAACTCCAGCATTGCCCAGGTGCTGTTAGCACGTAAACGCATCGCCAGAGGCGCGCGCCGCATTACGCCAGAACGGGTAATCGTCATCCCGGCAGCGACCGCGGCAAGGATCCCGGATACGCCAATGTGTTCAGCAATCAGGTAAGAAGCAAACGGCAGCAGGAACAGCAGGACGATTTGCGTTGCTGGCTCATCACCGCCCCAGCGGCTGAGAAAACGCAGGGAGCGGCCGTACAACCAACTGACAACAAAACCGGCCAGGATACCGCCAATCGCTACCTTGAAGAACTCAACCGTCGCACCGCCGACGGTAAACACCATCGTACCCATCGCCACGGCGACGGCAAATTTCAGCGATACCAGGCCAGAAGCGTCGTTCATTAACGCTTCACCCTGCAGGATACCCATGATTTTCTTCGGTATACGCCCTTCACCGACAATGCCGGAAAGCGCGACGGCATCGGTTGGCGACAACACGGCAGCCAGTGCGAAAGCGGGGATCAGCGGAATCCCCGGCACCAGCCAGTAAATCATAAAACCAATCCCGATAACCGTGACCAGAACGAGCGCCAGAGCCAGGCCGAAGATCTCCCGACCGTGCTCGAGAAACTCACGCGTTGGCGTTTTCCAGCCGTCGGCAAACAGCAAAGGAGGGATGAACAGAACCAGAAACAGTTCGGGGTCGAACTCCACATGCAAACCAAACGTCGGCCATGCCAGCGAGGCGCCAATGGCGATCTGCATGAGAGGTAAAGGGACCTGAAAGGGCAATACGCGAGTTAATACCCCCGACAACGAGACCACAAGGGTCATGATAAGTATGGTGAAGAAGATTTCCATGCGTTCCCTGTTTGCGATGTTTCTTATGATATGTGACGAGAAGCGTCGTGCCTCAATTCTATCTACTTCAGAGTAACGCAAAAGACAACGAGATGTGTTCTGAAAATAAAAACGGGCGGCAAAAGCCACCCGTTTTCAGGATCATCAGCGTATCAGGATCAGATAGCCCAACCGCCTGCGTAGAAGACTACCAGCGCTACAGCAATCACCACGGTCCCAATGTTAAGCTTGCGCCATTCACCAGAAACGATACGACCAATAACCAGCGTGGCAAAGCCAATCATAATGCCGGTAACGATGTTACAGGTCAGCACGATGAACACGGCTGTCACCAGACCCGCCATCGCATCAACAAAGTCAGTGAAGTCGATTTTCGCCACATTGCTCAGCATCAACAGACCGACGTACATCAGTGCTGGAGCCGTTGCATAAGCAGGAACAAGATAAGAGAGCGGAGAGAGGAACAGGATCAGCAGGAATAAAACGCCGACGGTGATCGCCGTCAGACCAGTTTTACCGCCAGCCGCCGTACCTGCTGCGGATTCAATGTACACCGCCGCCGGTGCTGCGCCCACCAAACCGGAGAACACGCTGCTCAGGGAGTCGGTGGTTAACGCTTTGCCACCATCAATAATCTGCCCGTCTTTGTCCAGCAGATTCGCCTGCCCGGCCACGGCACGGATAGTACCCGTCGCATCGAAGACTGCAGTCATCACCAGCGCCAGCACGCTCGGCAGGACGACAGGGTTCAGTGCGCCCATAATATCCAGGCTACCAATCAGCGAATTACCTTCAGCATCGCTCAGAGAAGGCATAGCGAAAATACCGGAAAAGTGTACGGTGGGGTCGAAAATCAGGCCGACCACGGAAATACCAATAATGGTCAGTAAAATGCCGCCTGGTACTTTCAGTTTTTCAAGGCCAATAATCACCGCCAGACCAATCAGCGACATAATGACCGGGAAGGTATCGAAGTCACCCAGGGCAACCGGCAGACCATCCAGCGGATTCTTAATGACCAGACCAACACCGTTTGCCGCAATCAGCAGCAGGAACAGGCCGATACCAATACCGGTGCCGTGCGCAACACCTTGTGGCAGGTTGCGCAGGATCCAGCTACGAATACCGGTTGCAGAAATGATGGTAAACAGGACCCCCATCAGGAACACCGCACCCAGCGCGACAGGCACGCTGATATGCTGTCCCAGAACCAGGCTGAATGCAGTAAATGCCGTTAACGAAATGGCGCAACCAATAGCCAGCGGTAGGTTTGCCCACAGGCCCATCACAATCGAACCAACCCCTGCCACCAGACAGGTTGCCACAAATACAGCAGCAGGCGGGAACCCGGCTTTACCCAGCATTCCTGGAACCACGATAACAGAGTAGACCATCGCCAGGAACGTCGTTAATCCGGCAACGACTTCCTGACGGACGGTACTGCCACGGTGTGAAATTTTAAACCAGGCGTCGAGTGAACCGCCGGTACGCGCTGAAGGCGTAGACATAGAAAACATCCCCTGAGAGTTTATTTTTTCGTCCCTATGCGTGATGGACAATCCACTGCCTGCTAAACGTTTTCTCCATGTGCCAGGTTTGCGTCAATAGGGGTGTCGCAAAAAAGCAAACGTTTAGCTCCGCGCATAAAAAGACGGGTGGTAAAAAAAAGCAAACGATTATCCAGCGATCATACGACGGTTTTCAACTGAACTTTGCCAGTTTTTACTCATTTCTTCTTATAACGTACAAGAAATAGACAGTCGATGCGCAAACGTTATCGTCAATGCGCAATCTGGCAACAAATTTCGCTGAGTTGTCGCAACAATCGTTTTGTTTTGGACGCAAAGTTACGCAGAAAAATTGGTGGAGTTGTGGGAAATTTTTAGGCGAAAAAACCGTCAATACACTGGCAAATACCCTGAGCTGGCTTACAATTAACTTATCAACACAAGCCGGAACCTCCCCTAATGTGCTCGACTGAGGGGTGTTGATGTCGGGGGAAACCCTCCCGTGAACCAGCGGGATAGAGTGAAAGACAAAGACCGGAACCAAACTAAAGCGCCCTCTGTGGCGCTTTAGTTTTATCCCCGTCATACTTCATGTTGTTTAGGGGATATGCCCATCGAATATTTCACATCAATCATCTTCCAGCAATCGCGCCCCTGTCCCCTGCTCACCAAGCTGATCGCCTGGGTTACGCAACGGACAATCGCTGCGCGACAAACAACCACAACCAATGCAGCCGTCCAGCTCATCTCGTAACGCCACCAGGGTATGAATGCGTCGATCCAGTTCCTCACGCCATTGCGACGAGAGTTGCTTCCACTCTTTCGCACTAAGCGAGTGCCCTTCTGGCAAGACACCGAACGCGTCGCCAATCGTCGCCAGCGGAATACCTATGCGCTGAGCAATCTTGATAATCGCGACATAGCGCAGCACATCACGTTTATATCGACGCTGATTGCCGCTATTGCGCATGCTACTGATTAAGCCTTTGCTTTCATAGAAATGCAAAGTTGATACCGCCACACCGCTACGTTTTGCGACTTCGCCAGGCGTTAGCAGAGCTTTTATGCGGGGTAATTTCTTTTCCATAAATCGCTTTACCTCAAGTTAACTTGAGGAATTATACTCGCCCACAGACAAAACGACGAATCGAACACTGAGCAAGAGGCAACTATATGTCCCATCAGCAAATTATTCAGACCCTTATTGAATGGATTGATGAACATATCGACCAACCGCTGAATATTGAGGTGGTCGCGAAAAAATCAGGCTATTCGAAGTGGTATTTACAGCGGATGTTCCGCACGGTGATGCGTCAGACGCTGGGCGACTATATCCGTCAGCGTCGACTTCTGCTGGCCGCTGTCGAGTTGCGTAACACCGAGCGGCCTATTTTTGATATCGCGATGGATCTGGGTTATGTATCGCAACAAACGTTCTCACGCGTGTTCCGCCGCGAGTTTGATCGTACTCCCAGCGACTACCGTCATCGCCTGTAAGATTATTGCCCGCTTTGCGACAGTATGGCGGGCGATCGCTGGAGCCAGTGCATGAATTCCTGTGGCGGCAACGCCTTCGCGAAGTACCATCCCTGACAGTACTGTACGCCGCGCTCCAGCAGCCACTTGATCTGCTCCGACGTTTCCACACCTTCTGCAATAGTTTTCAGATGTAAACTTTGCGCCATCTCGATGATATGTTCCGCAATCAGGTGGCTGGTGCTATTGGTGGCTAGCGTACTGATAAAAGATTTATCGATCTTCAGAATATCAACATTCAATGAAGACAGGTTATGCAGGTTGGAATACCCCGTACCAAAATCATCAAACGCGACTTCATAACCCGCCTGACGAAATGCCTGGATGACCGGGGTCATTTTATGCACATCAATAAATCCGCGTTCAGTCACCTCAACTTTAATCTGCTGCGCTTGCACCGAATACTCGCGTGTTTTATCGGCAATTAAGGCAATCAGTCGGGATGAATGAAAATCAGAAGCGGAAAGGTTTATTGAGATATAAAGCTGAGGGTGCGCCGATAAAAAATAGCCCAGATCGTTGAACACTTCTTCCACCACGTAATCCGTGATCTTCTCTATCATTCCCTCTTTTTCTGCCAGCGGAATAAATTCTGTCGGACTCATTACTTCACCTTTTCCGCCAGGCCAGCGCAGCAAAGCTTCGGCCCCGACGCATTTACCATTTTTGATATCAATGATTGGCTGGTAATGAAGACAAAGCTGACGTTTTTTGATCGCGCGTTTTAACAGGCGGCGGGGAGAGTAGTATTGCTGACGCGTACGCCACCACATTAACAGTATCAGAATGCTGCTAATTGCCCCGAAGGGAAGTGTTAACGCAGCTTCATGATAGAAATTTTGAATTACGCGATCGCCTGTCGTCGACACAATAATCGCAATTGGCCGCTTTTCAGAACGAACGATGGTATAGAAGCGATTACCTTGCTGGAACGTAGAGGCTGCGCCGCGCACCAACGGCAATAATTGCGCAACGTTTACCCCTTCACTTGCAGAGAAGAAGGAATCCGTAACCGTATCATATACTCCCCAGGCCAGACCTGGATCGTCTGACATTACCTCGCTGTAAGATAATGGATTGATAACGACAACGTAGTTTCCCCTTTGCATATACGTCATTCTGTAGCCGGAAAAAAAAGGCGTATCGCGATAGTAATAGATGGAGATGTCCGGTGTACGCTTATAGTCAGCGGTCGGCATAATATACGAGGCAGGGGGTACTAACGATGTAGAGCACAAAAAACGATCAGCCTGCGCATAAATTAGCTCACTGATATATAAGCGACCGCGAATAATATTCAGCATGCTTTTCTGATGTTCAGGGGTACACATCTTCCCTTGATACAGTTGGGCCATATCGCGAGCTAAATCAGCCTGCTGGATCACCAGTTCCGTTTTATTTAACACCAGTTGAGCAAAAGAGCGGAGTTGATTGCGGGTTTCGGACATTGCCCTCAAGTGAGCAAACCATAACGCCAGTACCACGGGGAGCATTACCACCATGAACGTTCCGAGGAGCCTCAGCGTCTTGCGTCGCGCACTGTGAGTCATGTCAGCCCTATTTCCCTGTATCGTATATGCCAGTACCCATCAAGGCAGGATGCTATAAACACCAGCTAGCTAAGTTGCATGAATCTATCAGTATTAGCAACAGACTTCTCTATGTAAAAGTCTGATATTAGTTGATGATGATATTATTTTTCCGTAAGCCAAACTTAGAGTTTAGCTTATTCAGGAACAACATTATCCAGAAGTCGTAATGTTTTATGGGCGTAATACTGGCTGCATAAAAAAAACACATTAAAAAATTTAAAGATTAATTTAGGATAAAGATAACAGGCAGTATGAATGCATCTTATATTGTGAATACTTTATTATCTGTTCGCTCTCAATATAACCACAACTTTAGCATGGCTATAAGCCGACAAAAATAGCGTTCAACACTGGTGAACAAACGAGCATATGTGATATAGTTCACAAAAATCATGTAACAGAAACAACGTTTCATTCATGTAAATGCCCGTCGATAGCCAGAGAGCCACACCCCCTGTGAATCCCCCCGCGCTGTCCTGGGCATCAGATTTTCTGAGGACATTTTTCATGGCAACAATAACAACTGGCGTGGTTCTTCTGCGGTGGCAACTGCTCAGCGCGGTGCTCATGTTTTTAGCCAGTATGCTCAATATTCGGTTTCGTAAATCAGATTATATTGGCCTGGCTGTCATCAGCAGCGGTTTAGGGGTTGTTTTTGCCTGCTGGTTTGCGACCGGATTACTTGGTATCACTCTGGTGGATGTCTCTGCTATCTGGAAGAACATCGAATCTGTAATGGTGGAAGTAATGAGCCATACACCGCCTGACTGGCCGATGGTACTGACCTGACCCCAATGAGCCTCCTGCATGGAGGCTTTTTATTACCCACAAAATCAGTCAATTATTCTCTCTCTTGTACAAATTCCTCCGCCAACATTGAAATGATAACCATTCTCATATTAACATGCCGCCGTGATGATTAACTGTTGAAACTATCGGCCATGTCTAATCCTGCTCAGTGCGCCCCTCTCTCGTTTGAATCGTTGTACCGTGCGCATCACGGTTGGTTAACCCACTGGCTGACGCGAAAATTACAATCAGCATTCGATGCCGATGATGTCGCTCAGGATACTTTTCTACGTGTTATCAATGGTGAGTCACTCGCCGCCATTCGCGATCCAAAATCATTTTTATGCACCATCGCTAAGCGGGTAATGATCGACCTGTTCCGCCGTAATGCACTGGAAAGAGCGTATCTGGAGATGCTCGCACAGTTACCCGAAGCGCTGGCACCTTCTGCAGAAGAAAAGCAGTCTCATCTTGAAACGTTACAACTTGTTGACCAGATGCTGGACGGACTGAGCACCAAAGCCAGATATGCCTTCCTGCTTTCTCAACTCGATGGTCTTACTTATAGCGATATCGCGCAGCGACTGAGCGTATCGGTAAGCTCGGTGAAAAAGTACGTCGCTAAAGCCACTGAGCACTGCCTGCTGTTCCGTCTGGAGCACGACCTGTGAAAACAACACTTACCGATTCCCGTCGCCAGGCATTACGTTCAGCCTCTCACTGGTACGCTGTACTGACCGGTGAACGTGTCAGCCCTCAGCAGGAAGCCCGCTGGCAACAATGGTATGAACAGGACAGAGATCACCAGTGGGCATGGCAGCAGGTTGAAAATCTGCGTTGCCAGATGAACAGCGTACCAGGAAACCTTGCCAGTCGGACGTTGAATGATACCCGCCTGACTCGTCGCCATGTACTGAAAGGCTTGCTGATCCTCGCCTGTGCAGGAAGCGGCTGGTCGCTCTGGCACTCAGAAACAGGGGAAGGGTTACGCGCGGATTACCGGACCGCGAAAGGGCAAATCCAGCGACAAAAACTGCAAGATGGCACTCTACTTTCACTGAATACCGACAGCGCAGTAAACGTAAAATTTGACGATCAGCAACGCCTGGTACGCCTGTGGTACGGTGAAATTGCAATTACCACCGGGAAAGATGATCTACAGCGCCCCTTCCGTGTACAGACGCGTCAGGGGCAACTCACCGCACTGGGTACAGAATTTACTGTTACCCAACTGAGCGATGAAACGCACCTTAGCGTCCATCAGCATGCGGTTGAAGTGCGTCTTGCCAGCGAGCCCCACCAAATACGGGTGATCCAGCAGGGTGAAATGCTGGTTTTCAGCGCATCACAATTTGGTCATGTACAGCCGCTTAATAACGAATCAGCGAGTTGGACGCAAGGCGTGCTCAGCTTCAGCGACAAACCACTGGAAGACGTTATTACCACCCTCTCTCGCTATCGCCCCGGCATTCTGCGCTGCGATCCTGCCATCGCCGGATTACGTCTGACAGGAACTTTTCCATTAGAAAATACTGATGCAGTGCTGAATGCGATAGCCAAAACACTCCCCGTTAAAATTCAGTTTGTTACCCGCTATTGGGTCACTCTCAGCCCCATCAGTTAAACGATAACGAAAAAAATTATCATTTCCATTGTCCCTTTTCCTCTGGTCGTTCGACTTCATTAATGAAAATACAAAATAATATGATGGAGACGTGATGGCCTTTCATAACACAGCATCTCTGGGGATGTGGATTCGTTTAAGCCTGCTCCCGCTCGCCGGGCTGGCTTCGCTCCCTGCAATCGCGACACAATTTAATATTGCCGCAGGAGATTTAGACAAAGCGCTGAACCAGTACGCTACGCGCAGCGGTATTATTCTGTCGGTTGATGCCTCGCTGACGCGCGGCAAACACAGCGATGGTCTGCAAGGGGACTTTAATCTCGACGAGGGTCTGCATGCGCTATTAAAAGGCAGTGGCCTGCAGGAGAAATCGCTCGGAGATAACACCTGGACGCTGGAACCCGCCCCCGTTGCGACTGAAGACTCATTGACTGTGGTCGGCGACTGGCTGGGCGATGCCCGTGAAAACGACGTCTTTGAACATGCCGGAGCACGTGACGTTATCCGCCGCGATGATTTTATCAAAACCGGTGCAACGACAATGCGCGAAGCGCTTAACCGTATTCCTGGCGTCAACGCCCCAGAAAATAACGGTACCGGCAGCCACGACCTGGCAATGAACTTCGGCATTCGCGGCCTCAACCCACGCCTGGCAAGCCGTTCAACGGTGCTTATGGACGGCATCCCCGTTCCGTTTGCCCCCTACGGTCAACCACAACTCTCGCTAGCACCGGTCTCTCTGGGCAATATGGATGCCATTGATGTGGTTCGCGGCGGCGGCGCGGTGCGCTATGGACTGCAAAGTGTCGGCGGCGTAGTGAACTTCGTCACCCGCGCGATCCCACAAGACTTCGGTATTGAAGCCGGGACGGAGGGGCAACTAAGTCCAACCTCATCACAAAATAATCCGAAAGAAACGCACAATCTGATGATTGGCGGCACGGCAGATAACGGCTTCGGCTCCGCTCTGCTCTATTCCGGCACCCGTGGTAGTGACTGGCGTGAACACAGCGCCACCCGTATCGACGATATTTTGCTAAAAAGCAAATATTCGCCGAACGAAGTCCACTCATTCAATAGTCTTTTGCAATACTACGATGGTGAAGCCGACATGCCTGGTGGACTGTCTCGCGCCGACTATGACGCCGACCGCTGGCAATCCACCCGTCCATATGATCGCTTCTGGGGCCGCAGAAAACTGGCCAGCCTCGGGTACCAGTTCCAGCCGGACAGCCAACATAAATTCAATATCCAGGGCTTTTATACACAAACCCTGCGTAGCGGTTTTCTGGATCAGGGAAAAAACCTCACGCTTTCGCCACGTTACTACTGGGTTCGCGGCATTGAACCACGCTACAGTCAGAGTTTTATGATCGGCTCTTCCGCGCATGAAGTTGGTGTAGGTTATCGCTACGTCAACGAATCAACGCATGAGATGCGCTATTTCAGCGCAGCAGCGAGCGGGCAGTTACCTTCAACATCCAGCCCACACGATCGTGATACCCGCTCCGGTACTGAAGCGCATGCCTGGTATCTGGATGACAGAATTGATATCGGCAACTGGACCATTACGCCAGGTATGCGTTTTGAGCATATCGAGTCGTATCAGAACAACAACATCAAAAAAACACATCAGGAAGTGAGCTATAACGCTCCGCTTCCGGCATTGAACGTTCTCTATCATCTTACAGACAGCTGGAATCTCTATGCCAACACAGAAGGCTCATTCGGCACCGTACAGTACAGCCAAATTGGCAAGGCTGTGGAAAGCGGCAACGTGGAACCGGAAAAAGCGCGAACCTGGGAGCTCGGAACCCGATACGACGGCGGAGCGTTAACGGCGGAAATGGGGTTGTTCCTGATTAACTTTAATAATCAGTACGACTCTAACCAAACCAATGACACCGTTACCGCACGCGGCAAAACGCGCCATACCGGCCTGGAAACTCAGGCTCGTTACGATCTCGGCAGCCTGACGCCCACGTTCGATAACGTATCCATCTATGCAAACTACGCCTATGTAAACGCCGAAATTCGTGAAAAAGGCGATACCTACGGCAACCAGGTTCCTTTCTCGCCGAAACATAAAGGCACGCTCGGTGTGGATTACAAGCCGGGTAGCTGGACCTTCAACCTGAACAGCGATTTCCAGTCCAGCCAGTTTGCAGATAATGCAAACACTGAGAAAGAGAGCGCAGACGGCAGCACCGGACGGATCCCCGGCTATATGCTGTGGGGAGCTCGCGTGGCGTATGACTTCGGCCCACAGATGGCAGACCTGAATCTGGCATTCGGTGTGAAGAACATTTTCGACCATGAGTACTACACCCGCTCGTATGACGATAACAACAAAGGTATCTACACCGGACAGCCCCGCACGCTGTACCTGCAAGGCTCGCTGAAGTTCTGATAAGGGTTCTTTTTCCGAGAGCGACGTATACCCCAAATAATTCGAGTTGCTTGTAGGCGGCAACAGAGCGAAGCCCCTGGAGCTTACACAAGTAAGTGACTGGGGTGAGTAAGGGCAGCCAACACCCAAGCAGCTTGAAGAATGACGGGTATAAACACTTATCTGGCCTGCAGGTACACCAATGCAGGCCAGAAAACACCGCGCTATCCGGCACCGGGAGTACATATGTTGGCATGTTTTCGTTTTCTATTTGCAGGTCTGATGCTGGTAGCCAGCCACACCTTTGCCGCCACGGTTCAGGATGAACATGGCTCTTTTACACTCGACAAAACACCACAGCGGATTGTGGTGCTGGAACTGTCGTTTGCCGATGCGCTGGCCGCGGTGGAGATAAGTCCGGTGGGGATTGCCGATGATGGTGATGCGGGCCGCATTCTTCCGGAGGTTCGCGCGCATCTAAAACCCTGGCAATCTGTCGGTACGCGCGCCCAGCCAAGTCTGGAGGCTATCAGCGCCCTGAAGCCAGACCTGATTATTGCCGACAGCCACCGCCACGCGGGCATCTATAGTGCATTACAGCAGATCGCCCCGGTTCTGTTGCTTAAATCCCGCAACGAAACCTACGCAGAAAATCTGCAATCAGCCGCAATTATCGGGAATATTGTCGGTAAGAAAGAGCAGATGACCGCACGACTGGAACAACATCGCCAGAAGATGGCTCAATGGGCCGAACTTCTCCCGCAAGGGGCCAGCGTGGTATTTGGAACCTCTCGCGAACAGCAGTTCAATCTGCACTCCAGCGAGACCTATACCGGGGGCGTATTAACGACTCTTGGCCTGAACGTCCCCCCAGCAATCGCAGGTGCGCCCATCCCCTCGATAGGCCTTGAACAACTCCTGGCAATCAATCCGTCATGGCTGCTGGTGGCACACTATCGCGAGGAAAGTATCGTTAAACGCTGGCAACAGGACTCATTGTGGCAAATGCTTGATGCGGTGAAAAAACAGCAAATTGCCGCCGTTGACAGTAATGCCTGGGCCAGAATGCGCGGCATTTTTGCTGCCGAGCGCATTGCCAGCGATACGGTAAAGGTCTTTCAGCACCAGTCAGTTGACGATATGAAATGACTTACCCTAAACATCCAGCACTGTTGTGGGGTATTCCCGCTGCGGCGCTTATCGCTATTTTCTGGCTGAGTCTGTTTTACTACTCAGCCATCCCTGTTTCCGGTATGGATGCTTTAGGTGCGTTGATCCCCGGCCATACGCTGACGCTCCCGCAAACGCTGGTCCACAATCTCCGCTTACCCAGAAGCCTGGTCGCGATTCTGGTGGGAGCAAGCCTGGCGCTAGCCGGATCGCTACTGCAAACCCTGACCCATAACCCACTGGCCTCGCCTTCCCTGCTCAGTATCAACAGCGGTGCCGCGCTGGCAATGGCGCTCACCAGCGCCCTCAATCCCACGCCAGTGGCAGGATATCCACTTGCCATCGTCGCAACCTGTGGTGGTGGTATAAGTTGGATGCTGGTCATGATCGCCGGAGGCGGTTTTCGTCATACACAGGAGCGAAACCGGCTGATCCTCGCCGGGATCGCGCTTTCCGCCTTTTGTATGGCATTCACCCGGATCACGCTACTGCTGGCTGAAGATCATACCTGGGGCATTTTTTACTGGCTGGCTGGCGGTGTGTCACATGTTCGCTGGCAGGATTTCTGGCATCTGTTCCCGATTGTGGCGATAGCAACGCCGGCGATCCTGCTGCTGGCAACCCAGCTTAACTTGCTGAATATAGGGGATAGTACCGCCCACACGTTGGGAGTAAATCTGCCGAAATTGCGATTTACCATCAATATTCTGGTACTGGCGTTAGTCGGTGCCTGCGTCAGCGTGGCGGGCCCCGTGGCATTTGTCGGTCTGCTGATGCCACATCTGGCACGATTCTGGATTGGGTACGATCAGCGCAAGGTTCTGCCTATGAGCATGTTGTTGGGTGCTACGTTCATGCTGCTGGCTGACGTTTTGGCCCGCGCCCTGGCCTTTCCTGGTGATTTACCTGCCGGTGCAGTGCTGGCGCTCATCGGCGCACCGTGTTTTGTCTGGCTGGTCAGGAGGCGCGGATGAGAACCTCCCTGGTGATGTTGATTGCGCTGGCTCTGCTGGTATTCGCCTCGCTGTCGCTACAGATGGGGATGATCCCTGTTCCCTGGCGAGCACTGCTGACTGACTGGCGTCCCGACAGCACACACTATTACGTATTGATGGAATACCGTCTGCCAAGACTGATTCTGGCGATATTCGTTGGTGCCGCGTTAGCGGTTTCTGGCGTGCTGGTACAAGGCATTGTACGCAACCCGCTGGCCTCACCGGACATTCTCGGCGTCAACCATGCGGCCAGTCTTGCGGCAGTGAGTGGATTGCTGCTACTGCCCTCGCTGCCAGCAATTTTTCTGCCGCTACTGGCATTTGGCGGCGGCATTGCAGCGTTGTTGCTGCTACGCATACTGGCCGATACCACGCAGCCAATGCGGCTGGCGTTAACAGGCGTGGCGCTTTCCGCCTGCTGGGCGAGCATGACGGATTACCTGATGCTTTCACATCCGCAAGATGTAAACAGTGCTTTGTTGTGGCTCACCGGAAGTTTGTGGGGGCGCGACTGGACGTTTGTAAAAATCGCGGTGCCATTGCTGGCGGTATTTCTTCCCCTTAGCCTGCGTTTTTGCCGCGACCTCGACCTGCTGGCACTGGGCGATGCGCGCGCGGCGACGCTTGGCGTGGCCGTTCCGCGCGTAAAATTTTGCGGGCTAATGCTGGCGGTGGCGATGGCCGCAACCGGAGTAGCCGTTTGTGGACCAATCAGTTTTATTGGTCTGGTGGTGCCACACATGGTGCGCAAAATGACCGGCGGTCGCCATCGCTGGCTGCTGCCAGTTTCCGCGCTAACTGGCGCTTTGCTGTTGCTGGTCGCCGATCTGCTGGCGCGAATTATCCATCCCCCGCTGGAGCTTCCGGCAGGGATACTGACAGCCATCATCGGCGCACCATGTTTTGTCTGGCTGCTTGTGAGAATGCGTTAAATGAAATTACATACCGAAAATCTGACCGTCAACTATGGTACTCGCCAGGTTCTGGACGGACTTACGCTCGCACTGCCGTCAGGGAAAATTACCGCACTACTGGGACCAAACGGCTGCGGAAAATCAACTCTGTTGAACTGCTTTTCGCGTCTGCTCATCCCAACATCGGGTACCGTGATGCTCGACGACCAGCCGATTGACAGCCTGTCATCACGCCAGTTAGCCCAACGTCTGGCGCTGCTACCCCAACATCACCTTACTCCTGAGGGGATCACCGTCCGGGAGTTGGTGAGTTACGGTCGCAGCCCCTGGCTTTCCTTATGGGGACGACTTTCTATCGGAGATCATTCCCGGGTCAACGTTGCAATGGAGAAAACGCAGATGCATGCTCTGGCAGACAGACGTTTAACCGAGCTGTCTGGCGGTCAGCGCCAGCGAGCATTTCTGGCCATGATGCTGGCGCAGGACACTCCTGTCGTGTTGCTTGATGAGCCGACGACCTGGCTGGATATTAATCATCAGGTCGAACTAATGCGGTTGATGGACGAGCTCAAGGCGCAGGGAAAAACGGTAGTGACGGTACTGCACGATCTGAATCAGGCGAGCCGCTATTGCGATCACCTCGTCGTGCTGGCAAATGGTCGCGTGACGGCGCAGGGAACACCAGAAGCGGTAATGCAGCCGGAAATGCTAAAAAGAGTGTTTAGCGTGGAAGCAGAGATCCACCCGGAGCCAATATCAGGAAGGCCGATGTGCGTGGTGGTGTAATACTTTCAAGGGCAGAGATTTGGGATTGCAATCGAGCCGGACATTTTACGTTTCCCGAAACAAAAAAGGCCCTTTACGGGCCTTTTTAGCAGAATGCTTAGAACGGGATGTCGTCGTCAAAGTCCATCGGCGGTTCGTTAGACGGTGCTGCCGGAGCTGACTGCTGCGGACGAGACTGAGCACCGCCGCTAAACTGATTGCCACCCTGCGGCTGTTGAGGCTGACCCCAACCACCCTGCTGACCACCACCCGCGTTACCACCAGCAGGAGCGCCACCGCCCTGACGGCCACCCAGCATTTGCATGGTACCGCCTACGTTTACAACCACTTCAGTGGTGTACTTTTCTACGCCAGACTGATCGGTCCATTTGCGGGTACGCAGCTGACCTTCGATGTAGACCTGAGAACCTTTACGCAGATATTCGCTGGCAACTTCTGCCAGTTTGCCAAACAGCACAACGCGGTGCCATTCAGTCTGCTCTTTCATCTCACCGGTCGCTTTATCACGCCAGGATTCGGAAGTAGCCAGCGTAATGTTGGCAACTGCGCCACCATTCGGCATATAGCGTACTTCCGGGTCCTGGCCCAGATTACCGACGAGAATCACCTTGTTTACGCCTCTGCTGGCCATGATCGTGTCTCCTGAAAAACGTTTCTTAATAAGTGTAAGCGCGGGATTGTAGCATTTCCAATAGCGCTTTTACTACGTTGGGAGGTCGATTCCAGTAAACAACCTCAGCCAGACATTGTTGCACAGACACCTGCGTTTTGCATTCCAATACTGTATATCCATTCAGGTTAGGTTGTGTCATAATTAACCGTTTGTGATCGCCGGTAGCACCATGCAGCCAGGCAAAAAAGCGTTTAATCCGGGAAAGATGAATGGATAAGATCGAAGTTCGGGGCGCCCGCACCCATAATCTCAAAAACATCAACCTCGTCATCCCGCGCGACAAGCTGATTGTCGTCACCGGGCTTTCGGGCTCAGGCAAATCCTCGCTTGCTTTCGACACGTTATATGCCGAAGGGCAGCGTCGTTACGTTGAATCCCTTTCCGCGTACGCGCGTCAGTTTCTGTCGCTGATGGAAAAACCGGATGTCGACCACATTGAGGGGCTGTCTCCTGCCATCTCAATTGAACAAAAATCGACATCCCACAACCCGCGATCCACGGTAGGCACCATTACCGAAATTCACGACTATCTGCGCCTGCTGTTTGCCCGCGTCGGTGAACCGCGCTGCCCGGACCACGACGTCCCACTGGCAGCACAAACCGTTAGCCAGATGGTTGATAATGTCCTGTCGCAGCCGGAAGGCAAGCGTCTGATGCTGCTGGCACCAGTAATTAAAGAGCGTAAAGGTGAGCACACCAAAACGCTGGAAAATCTGGCAGGCCAGGGTTATATCCGTGCGCGAATTGACGGTGAGGTGTGCGACCTTTCCGATCCACCTAAGCTGGAGTTGCAGAAGAAACACACCATCGAAGTGGTGATTGATCGTTTCAAAGTGCGCGACGACCTCTCTCAGCGTCTGGCGGAATCTTTTGAGACCGCGCTGGAGCTTTCCGGCGGCACAGCGATAGTTGCCGATATGGACAACCCAAAAGCGGAAGAGTTGCTCTTCTCCGCCAACTTTGCCTGTCCGATTTGCGGCTACAGCATGCGCGAACTGGAACCGCGCCTGTTCTCGTTCAACAACCCGGCTGGTGCGTGTCCAACCTGTGACGGTCTCGGCGTACAGCAGTATTTCGATCCCGATCGGGTGATTCAGAACCCTGAACTGTCGCTGGCAGGCGGGGCTATTCGCGGATGGGACCGCCGTAACTTCTACTACTTTCAGATGCTCAAGTCGCTGGCGGAACACTACAAGTTTGATGTGGAAGCGCCATGGGCCAGCCTGAATCCTGCCGTTCACAAAGTGGTCTTATACGGTTCCGGCAAAGAAAACATTGAATTCAAATATATGAACGATCGCGGCGATACATCGGTACGCCGCCATCCGTTCGAAGGCGTATTGCACAATATGGAACGTCGCTATAAAGAGACGGAATCCAGTGCGGTACGTGAAGAACTCGCAAAATTCATCAGCAACCGGCCTTGTGCCAGCTGTGAAGGAACACGTTTATGTCGTGAAGCACGCCATGTATTCGTTGAGAACACACCGCTGCCCGCCATTTCCGACATGAGCATCGGCCATGCGATGGACTTTTTCAACAATCTCAAACTCGCGGGCCAGCGGGCGAAGATCGCAGAGAAAATCCTCAAAGAGATTGGCGACCGTCTCAAGTTCCTGGTTAACGTCGGTCTGAACTACCTGACGCTGTCCCGTTCAGCCGAAACGCTCTCCGGTGGCGAAGCCCAGCGCATCCGTCTGGCAAGCCAGATCGGCGCAGGCCTGGTGGGCGTAATGTACGTGCTGGATGAACCGTCCATCGGTCTGCACCAGCGCGATAACGAACGCCTGTTAGGTACGCTTATCCATCTGCGCAATCTGGGTAATACCGTGATAGTGGTGGAACACGATGAAGACGCTATTCGCGCCGCCGATCACGTTATTGATATCGGTCCTGGCGCCGGTGTCCACGGTGGACAGGTGGTCGCGGAAGGAACGCTGGACGACATCATGGCAGTACCTGAGTCACTGACCGGCCAGTACATGAGTGGCAAGCGCAAGATTGAAGTGCCGAAACAGCGCGTTGCGGCCGATCCAGAAAAAGTGCTGAAGTTAACCGGTGCACGCGGCAACAACCTGAAAGATGTCACCCTGACGCTGCCAGTTGGCCTGTTCACGTGTATTACCGGTGTTTCCGGTTCGGGTAAATCGACGCTGATTAACGACACGCTGTTCCCGATTGCCCAGACCCAGCTTAATGGCGCAACACTGGCGGAACCCGCGCCGTATCGCGATATTCAGGGACTGGAACATTTCGACAAAGTTATCGATATTGACCAAAGCCCGATTGGTCGTACGCCGCGTTCTAACCCGGCGACCTATACTGGCGTGTTTACGCCCGTGCGCGAACTGTTTGCTGGCGTACCGGAATCACGCGCGCGCGGCTATACGCCGGGTCGCTTTAGCTTTAACGTGCGCGGTGGACGCTGCGAAGCCTGCCAGGGCGACGGCGTAATCAAAGTCGAAATGCACTTCCTGCCGGATATCTACGTGCCGTGCGACCAGTGCAAAGGCAAGCGCTATAACCGTGAAACGCTGGAGATTAAGTACAAGGGCAAGACCATCCACGAAGTGCTGGATATGACTATCGAAGAAGCCCGCGAGTTCTTTGATGCCGTTCCAGCGCTGGCGCGTAAGCTGCAAACGTTGATGGACGTTGGTTTGACCTACATTCGTCTGGGTCAGTCCGCGACAACGCTCTCCGGTGGTGAGGCGCAGCGCGTGAAACTGGCACGCGAGCTGTCAAAACGCGGAACCGGCCAGACGTTGTATATTCTGGATGAGCCGACCACAGGTCTGCATTTTGCAGATATTCAGCAGTTACTGGACGTACTGCACCAGCTCAGAGATCAGGGCAACACCATCGTAGTCATTGAGCATAACCTGGACGTGATTAAAACCGCGGACTGGATTGTGGACCTCGGACCGGAAGGCGGGAGCGGCGGCGGCGAAATCCTCGTCTCCGGTACGCCAGAAACGGTTGCCGAGTGTGAAGCTTCGCACACGGCCCGATTCCTCAAACCCATGCTGTAATTGCGCGAATGCCGCTTCTTGAATCATCAGGGAGCGGCAAATTTACGCCAGCAGTTTGCGCTTATCTTCCGGCAGCGTGTTTACGGCCTGTTGCCAGGAGGCATCGACCAGATAGTAAATCTGAGAATCCGGTAACGAGCCATCCAGATATACCGTGCTCCAGTGCGCTTTATTCAGATGTCTGCTTGGCCTTACGTCACTATGCTGCTGACGTAATAACTCTGCCAGTTCAGGGCTGGTTTTCAGAGACACCGCCGGGCGACCTTCCACCTCTTTTACCATGGCAAAAAGCACATCTTCGACTTTAATTTGTGTGGCTTTCCAGTCACTGTGGACGCTCTGCTCCGCACCTGTTTTTGCCATGCAGTATTGCAGCAACTCCGAATTCGTCATTTTTATTCCCCTTACCAGCATATCGCCTGATGAGAACATCTTTTACTCAGTGTGCAGCAAGTCAGCGAAAGGTAAAAGCCAGTAACGCAAATTTGTTTAAAAAAACAGCAATCGAAAAAGCGACGCCTTAGTACTCGGAGTTCACGATCACCTCTTCACCAAACCCTCCAGCCTGTGGCAACGGTTTATAGGTGGAGTTAGAAGCACGTAAAATGCGAATACCGCGAATACCGACCTCACGGGCCGCAGTGATGTCATTGTCGGAATCGCCGTAATACATACGGATGTTTTTATCCTGCAACCACTGCGTTTTGGTGTTCTGTCCGGGTTTGTCACCCGCGAAGATAACCGGATTCATATTGGCGGGTGGAATATGGAAGTTGTCGGACAGCGTTTTAGAAACCGTTTCGGTTTTGGTCTGGCTACGCCCGGTCACAAAAAAGATGCTGTCGCCGCGACGCACGTGCATATCAATAAGCTGTCGCGCCACTTCTTTCGGGATACTGAACTCATCCCAGCCATTATTCATTTTCTCCCAGAAGGCCGGATTCTTCAGGTAATCCTCGCTGTCCGGGGAGTACGTTTTTTTGCCACGCCAGAATCCCGGGCTGGAAAAGAGAACCGTATCATCAATATCAAATCCGACAGCCATCGGCGGACGACCAGTCAGACTATTTTCAATTTGTGCGACAGAAACCCAATGAATAGGAGCCTGCTCAGCAAGTTTTGCAACGTTAGTGCCTGGATTAAGCTGAGAGGGAGAAGAAACTAAAGCCTGGGCGGAATGGTTTAACGTGAACAATAAACAAACGGCACTCAGTGCCAAAGAAATCTTGCGCATATTTTTCCCTAATTAGTCAGTTAGTTATGATTTTTTTATTAACAACTGGTCAAAAAGCTATCTGACCTTACCCCCTGAGGGGGGGGGAAAGGAAGGGCTTTATCTGGTTTTGTTACAGAAAAAGAGAACGATCACATATGAATAGAGGCATGTCACGTAGGCCAGATAAGGTATTTACGCTACCGTCTGGCACACAAAACCTGATGGTGTTGCCATTATCTGACCTACGTGTTTCGGTAAAAAAATATTACATTACAGCAGCAAACGCCTTCGCCACGCGCTGAACGTTACTGTGGTTCAGACCGGCCACACACATACGACCGCTGGCAATCAGGTAAACACCAAACTCATCACGCAGACGATCAACCTGGGCTGCGCTCAGTCCGGTATAGCTGAACATACCGCGCTGTTGCAGCAGATAATCAAAATCGCGACCAGGGATCTCAGTATTAAGAACGTTGACCAGTTCCTGACGCATCGCCTGGATACGGGTACGCATACCCTCTACTTCAGCCAGCCAACTGGCTCTGAGCTCATCATCCCCCAGTACGGCAGCAACAACCTGAGCACCAAAGTTCGGCGGACTGGAATAGTTACGACGAACGGTGGCTTTTAACTGTCCCAGTACGCGACTTGCCGTCTCAGCATCTTCACAGACAACGGAAAGCCCGCCGACACGCTCGCCATACAGTGAGAAAATTTTTGAGAACGAATTGCCGACCAGAGCAGGCAATCCGGCGCTGGCAATAGCACGGATCGCGTAGGCATCATCATCCATTCCGGCGCCAAAACCTTGATAGGCAATATCCAGAAACGGGATCAGGTCGCGTGCTTTCAGTATCTCGATGACCGTATCCCACTGAGCATGAGTCAGATCTGCACCGGTTGGGTTATGACAGCACGGATGCAGCAGCACAATGCTGCGCGCCGGTAAGGTATTGAGCGTGGCTAGCAGATCGTTGAAACGCACACCATTGGTTGTATTGTCATACCAAGGGTAAGTACTGACTTCGAACCCGGCGCCTTCAAAAATTGCGATATGGTTTTCCCACGTCGGATCGCTGACCCACACGCCAGAATCAGGAAAATAGCGTTTCAGGAAATCAGCGCCCACTTTTAGCGCGCCCGATCCCCCCATCGTCTGAATCGTCGCTACACGCTGTTGCTGGAGAATCGGGTGTTCTGCGCCAAACAGCAGTTTTCCGATAGTATGGCGATAGCTATTCAACCCTTCCATTGGCAGGTACAGGGAAGCACCATGTGGCTTAGCATTAAGCCGCGCTTCCGCTTCAACTACGGCTTTAAGCTCAGGAATAATCCCGTCTTCGTTGTAATACAGGCCGATACTGAGGTTCACTTTGTCGCTACGTGAATCTTCTTGGAAACGCTCCATGAGCGATAAAATCGGGTCGCCAGCGTAGGCGTCAACTTTTTGGAACACGCGATGGTTCTCCAGGTTTACAGGCAGGGGATAAAGACACAATAAACCGGAAGTGAGAGAAGATCGAGAGGATGTTGAGGGGAATATTGCCGGATGGCGGCGGAACCGCCTTATCCGGCTTATAACCAAATTTAGTCCACGTACTTCATCGCTACTCTTGACGTCAGGCGCGTGATAAGTTCGTAAGCACTTACTTTTGTCATTTCAGCAATACGCTCAACCGGCAGGCCATCACCCCACAGGATCACCGGGTCGCCAGCTTTATCCTGCGCATCAGGGCCTAAATCAACGCAAATCATATCCATCGCAACGCGCCCGACTATCGGCACTTCCCGACCATTAACCAGTACTGGCGTACCAGAAGGAGCCGCACGCGGATAACCGTCTCCATACCCCATCGCCACGACGCCCAGACGCGTGTCGCGCTCACTGAGCCACGTTCCGCCGTAACCAACAGGTTCTCCTGCTTTATGTTCGCGTACCGCAATCAGGCTGGAGGTGAGTGACATCACCGGCTTGCAGCCGAAATCTGCACCTGTGGAGTGATTTTCCAACGGTGATACGCCATACAGAATTAACCCCGGACGCGCCCAGTCGAAGTGAGACTGTGGCCACAACAGGATGCCGCCAGAAGCGGCGATAGAACGCTGGCCCGGCTTGCCTTCACAGAAGCTATTGAAGATATCGAGCTGCTTTTCGGTTGCACCGCACTCGGGTTCATCTGCACGAGCAAAGTGGCTAACAATATTGACCGGCTGACGCACGTTTTCACACTGCGTTAAACGCTGATAAAAGGCCTCGGCCTGCTCAGGGCGTACGCCCAGACGGTGCATTCCGGTGTCGAGCTTCATCCATACAGTGACCGGTTCAGCCAGTTCTGCCGCTTCCAGGGCATCAAGTTGTTCCTGGTTGTGCACGGCGGTATGCAGACGCTGTGCGGAGATAGTCGGCAGATCGGCTGCATCGAAAAAACCCTCCAGCAGCAGGATGGGTTGCGTGATCCCTCCCGCGCGCAGCCGCAGGGCTTCTTCAAGACGAGCGACACCAAAAGCGTCCGCATCGGGGAGCGTTCGCGCGGTCTCTAACAGACCGTGTCCGTAAGCGTTCGCTTTCACGACCGCAACCAGTTTGCTGGCAGGCGCCAGTTCACGCAGACGTTGCAGGTTGTGTCGCAGAGCGCGGCGGTTAATGACTACAGTTGCCGCTTGCATTTGTGTTCCTTGAATTATGTGTCTGGAATTTGGTGTTATTGGTGCAGCGAGTTTGGGTGCGGCAAACGCTCAGCCACCAGAGCGTACTAAAGTACGTGGGGATGACGAGCACTCCCCAATCCTTAAATCGCAAACAAAATGGCCAAATTATTTACTCATCATCGTATTGTGGTCCGGCATAGTTATCAAAGCGTGACCACTGGCCGTTAAACGTCAGACGTACCGTGCCGATAGGACCGTTACGCTGCTTACCAATAATAATTTCTGCGATCCCTTTCAGATCGCTGTTCTCGTGATAAACCTCATCACGATAGATAAACATGATTAAGTCGGCGTCCTGCTCGATGGAGCCTGATTCACGCAAATCCGAGTTGACCGGGCGTTTGTCGGCGCGTTGTTCCAGAGAACGGTTAAGCTGCGACAATGCCACCACCGGCACATGTAGTTCTTTTGCTAACGCTTTCAGTGAGCGAGAAATTTCAGCAATTTCCAGCGTACGGTTGTCGGAAAGCGACGGCACGCGCATAAGCTGAAGGTAGTCGATCATGATAAGCCCGATACCGCCGTGCTCACGAGCGATACGGCGCGCGCGCGAACGCACTTCCGTCGGCGTCAGACCGGAGGAATCATCAATATAGATGTTTCGTTTCTCCAGCAAAATACCCATTGTTCCGGAAATTCGCGCCCAGTCTTCATCATCCAGTTGACCAGTACGAATTTTGGTCTGATCCACGCGCGAAAGCGAGGCCAGGGAACGCATCATAATCTGCTCAGAGGGCATCTCAAGAGAAAAGATGAGTACGGGCTTATCTTGTAACATCGCTGCGTTTTCGACGAGGTTCATCGCAAATGTCGTTTTACCCATCGATGGACGCGCCGCGACGATGATCAGATCTGACGGCTGCAAACCTGCAGTCTTTTTATTGAGATCGTCATAACCGGTATTCACCCCGGTGACGCCATCATGCGGTTGCTGGAACAACTGTTCTATACGCGCGACGGTCGCATCCAGCACATCGGCGATGTTTTTCGGACCTTCGTCTTTATTGGCGCGGCTTTCAGCGATTTTAAAGACGCGAGATTCCGCCAGATCGAGCAGGTCTTCACTGGAGCGCCCCTGCGGATCGAAACCCGCGTCGGCTATTTCATGGGCGACAGAAATCATATCGCGAACTACGGCACGTTCGCGGACAATATCGGCATACGCGCTAATGTTCGCCGCACTTGGCGTATTTTTAGATAACTCAGCCAGGTAAGCAAAACCGCCGACGCTGTCCAGTTGTCCCTGAACTTCCAGCGACTCTGCCAGTGTAATCAGATCGATGGGTTTTCCCATCTCCTGCAGGCGGTGCATTTCTGTGAAGATATGCCGATGTGGTCGGGTGTAAAAATCCTCCGCAACCACGCGCTCGGCCACATCGTCCCAGCGTTCGTTATCCAGCATTAAACCGCCCAACACCGACTGTTCCGCTTCAATCGAGTGCGGCGGCACTTTCAGTCCCGCAACCTGCGGATCGCGGTCACGAGCATCAGTCTGTTGTTTGTTGAAGGGTTTATTTCCTGCCATAGTGAATGGAGTTACCGAGATAAAGAATGGGTCGAAAGATTACCATATAAGTAGACCCTTACGATACGTTCTGGAGGATACATGGCAACACGTATTGAATTTCATAAGCACGGCGGGCCTGATGTTCTGAAGGCTGTGGAGTTTGCGCCCGTTGACCCGGCGGAACATGAAATCCAGGTCGAAAACAAAGCGATTGGCATCAATTATATTGATACTTACATCCGTAGCGGGCTTTATCCGCCGCCATCATTACCCAGTGGTCTGGGCACCGAGGCTGCTGGCGTAGTCAGCAAAGTCGGCAGCGGTGTGAAGCACATTAAAACCGGCGATCGGGTCGTCTATGCTCAGTCCGTACTCGGCGCTTACAGTTCAGTGCATAACGTTCCAGCTGATAAAGTCGCCATTCTGCCCAATGCCATTTCGTTTGAGCAGGCTGCCGCCTCCTTCCTGAAAGGGCTTACCGTTTTTTATCTGTTACGCAAAACCTATGAAATCCAGCCTGGCGAACCGTTTTTGTTCCATGCTGCGGCAGGGGGGGTCGGTCTGATTGCCTGTCAGTGGGCAAAAGCATTGGGTGCAAAACTGATTGGTACCGTCGGCAACGCGCAAAAAGCGCAAATTGCCTTGCAGGCCGGAGCATGGCAGGTGATTAACTACCGTGAAGAAAGCATTGTCGAGCGCGTTAAAGAGATAACTGGCGGTAAAAAAGTTCGGGTGGTTTACGATTCGGTAGGGAAAGATACCTGGGAAGCTTCGCTGGATTGTCTGCAGCGCCGGGGACTGATGGTAAGTTTCGGTAACGCTTCCGGACCAGTGACTGGCGTAAACTTAGGTATTCTGAATCAGAAAGGCTCGTTATATGTGACGCGCCCTTCTCTTCAGGGTTACATCACCAACCACAATGAGTTAGCCGAAGCCAGCAATGAGCTTTTTTCGCTGATTGCCAGCGGGGTTATCAAGGTTGATGTGGCAGAGAGTCAGAAGTATGCCCTGAAAGATGCGCAACGCGCGCATGAAGTCCTGGAAAGCCGGGCGACGCAGGGTTCAAGTCTTCTGATCCCTTAATTTCTACCGTTCCTAATTCATTTCAGTAGCAGGAAAAAAAACGATACGTTACTGAAGCTTGTGTCCGGGGTCAGTGAAAACAGCCAGCACACCAGCGGTTTGAATGATGGCGGGAATACAAAGAAATTGGGCTTCCCGCAGGAAGCCCTTTCTTTTTTTAGTTCGGCTGTATGTAGGGTACAGCTCGATGAATTCGTTAACGGCGTAATAGTGACAGATTTGATTATCAATTCCTATTTGGTTCTAAAGGCAAAGTTGCATGTTGTGACGAACCACTCAATACCTTAGTAAAACCGACGGTTATTGCGCTGATACTGTGGGACTTTTGGCGCTTTTATCGCCTTGATAACCCATACCACAACAATGGCCAGTAACAACCAGGGCAACAATTTAATCATTAACGCAAACAAGCCACCCAAAAACATCACTGCGGTAGCCACCATCAATGCAGCCAGCACACCCAGCAGTGATACACCGGTGACCATCAGCATGATAAAAAAGCCAACGACAAAAAGTAGTTCCAGCATGGTGCTCTCCCGAAATGAAAACTCTCCAGAGTCTTACAAAAAGCATGCCAAAATTATTTTATTGATTTATAAAGAAAACGCCCCGCGACATATCGCAGGGCATGGTGAAATTGACTAACTTTTGGCGAGAAATTAACGCTTGTCGGCCACCAGCTTTAACGCATGTTCCAGGACGTTAATATCAGCACCTGCTTTATGCGCATTTTCGCTCAGGTAACGGCGCCACTGACGTGCCCCAGGGATCCCCTGAAACAAGCCGAGCATATGGCGGGTAACATGACCAAGATAGGTTCCCTTGCTCAGTTCACGCTCAATATACGGATACATTGCGCGCACTACGGCAACAGGATCGGCATCGGTGGTAGTTACAGCAAAAATTTCGCGGTCCACAGAGGCCAGCATACCAGGATTTTGATAGGCTTCACGCCCTACCATCACACCATCCATATGTTGAAGATGCGTTTTTGCATCGAGCAGCGATTTAATACCACCGTTGATCGACATGGTCAGGTGTGGAAAGTCACGCTTCAACTGATAGACACGTTCATAATCCAACGGTGGGATCTCACGGTTTTCTTTCGGGCTTAGCCCGGAAAGCCAGGCCTTACGCGCGTGGATGATAAACATCTCACACTCGCCTTTACCGGAGACCGTATTGATGAAATCACACAGGAATTCGTAGCTATCCTGGTCATCAATGCCGATACGAGTTTTGACCGTTACCGGAATTGACACCACATCACGCATCGCTTTGACGCAATCGGCAACCAGCTGTGCGTTCCCCATCAAACAGGCACCGAACATGCCATTCTGGACACGATCGGAAGGGCAACCCACATTGAGGTTAATTTCGTTGTAGCCACGTTCTTCAGCCAGCTTCGCGCATTGCGCCAGCGCTGCCGGGTCGCTCCCCCCTAACTGGAGCGCGACCGGATGCTCCTCTTCGCTATACGCCAGATAGTCGCCTTTCCCATGAATAATTGCCCCGGTGGTCACCATCTCCGTATAGAGCAACGTTTGGCTGGACAGTAAGCGCAAAAAGTAGCGGCAGTGTCTGTCCGTCCAGTCGAGCATCGGCGCGATAGAAAAACGATGAGCAGGAAAAGCAGTAGGCTGAGATTCAGGCAGCATGGCGAATAATTAAGCATCCGGTTAAAAAGGGGCGCTACTATAGCATAGACCGTTACGATAGTGAGCCACATCGTCGCGGGAACTCACGCCCCTGCCGAGACAAGGCTATTTCCGTCCCGGTTTCCCGTCATGCGGGCCAAAAAATTGCGGGGGATGATCAACCCAGCGATCCTCGCGCGTTGCAGCATAGACCGGATTGAGGGGGTAATAGATACGATTAAACTTTTTGTTTGCTTCACCCACCACTAACAGACGCACCTCTTCACTGGTGTTATTGATAAAGGTGTGACACACGCCGGTTCCTGCTGGAAAGCCCACGCTGTCGCCGGGCTCCAGTTTCCATAAATAGCCATTAATCCAGGCCTCAGGGTAACCTTCCAGCACATAGATAAATTCTTCTTCATCACTTTCTGCATGAGGATATGAAGTACGACGTCCTGGTGGCAGTCGTTCATGATGAATACCGAGCCGCCCTAATCCCAGCTTGCGGGCAAGCGGTGCGCCAATAGAAAAAAGTTCATTGCTGCCAGGATAAGTGGAGTCATCAGCTCCCTCTACTTCACGCCAGTGGCGAATACAATCAGGTCTTTTCATTTTTATTTTCCAGTATTGCGATGCGTCAGGTATAGCACACGGTGGGGATCTCGGTGTTTTGAGCAGAATATGATAAAGTAAGGGATTAACCTTCCATGCAAATCGAGGCGTCAAATGGAAAAAACCACCACGCAGGAGTTATTGGCCCAGGCTGAAAAACTCTGTGCGCAACGTAACGTGCGGCTGACACCACAACGCCTCGAAGTGCTGCGCCTGATGAGCCTGCAACAAGGCGCGATTAGCGCTTATGATCTGCTTGATCTGTTACGGGAAACCGAACCACAGGCCAAACCGCCTACCGTTTATCGCGCTCTCGATTTTCTGCTTGAACAAGGTTTCGTGCACAAGGTGGAATCCACCAACAGCTACGTGCTTTGTCATCTGTTCGATCAGCCGACCCACAGCTCAGCAATGTTCATTTGTGACCGCTGTGGTGTGGTTAAAGAAGAGTGTGCTGAAGGCGTGGAAGACATCATGCATACATTGGCCGCCAGGATGGGCTTTGCACTACGTCATAACGTGATTGAAGCCCACGGCCTCTGTCCGGCATGTGTGGAAGTTGAATCGTGCCGCCATCCAGGCGACTGTCAGCATGATCATACGATTCAGGTGAAGAAGAAAGTTGGGCGATAAAAGAGCGTACATCCTTGTACTCTCAGGAGGGAGGGATTAATTACCAGCGGTAATCGTTGCGTTTTTCCCAATCTTTAACTTCTTTCTCCGCCTGATCTTTCGCGTAACCGTAACGTTCCTGGACTTTACCCACCAGTTGGTCGCGTTTACCTTCAATGACCGTCATATCATCATCGGTCAGTTTGCCCCATTGCTCTTTCACTTTACCTTTGAACTGCTTCCAGTTACCGCCGACTTCGTCTTTATTCATCATCAAGTCCTCATCGTTAGGTTGTGAATAGCGAGAGTGCTATATCCAGACATGTTATGTTTTCGCTGGACGTGAGATTAAGTGTAGTCAGTGATTCCAGGAATTATTAACTATTCAGAATTTTTAACCATCTGGGTCAGGCGAACCAGGTACCATTACGCCAGTGACGCCGCCAGATGAAGGCCAGTGAGAGCCCGCGCAGCGCGAGGAAAACGGTTAACGCCAGCCATAAACCGTGGTTTCCCAACAGTGGTAAAGCAAATAACGTTAATGCAAATCCCGCGGCAGCGACGGCCATACTGTTACGCATTTCTGCCGCTCGCGTCGCACCAATAAACATGCCGTCCAGCAGGTAACACCAGACGCCCACCAGCGGCAAAATCACCTGCCAGATAAGATAACGATCGGCCAGTAGTTGAATCTGGGGCAGAGAGGTTAGCAGCGCAATAATCTGTTCACCGAACAGGGCGTATATCAGGGAAAACAGAATTGCCACAATACCCGACTGCCTACATGCCGCCCTCCAGACATCCAGTAACTGACCGCCATCGCGCGCGCCATAAGCCTGACCAGAATGAGCTTCGACGGCGTAGGCAAACCCGTCCAGCGCATAAGCTGTAAACGTCAGCAGAGTCATCAGGACGGCATTTACCGCAATGATGTCACCACCAAGGCGCGCGCCGAGTACCGTAATGGCGCCAAAACAGAGTTGTAGCAACAGCGAACGCAGCATAATGTCGCGGTTAAGCGCCAGCAGACGGCGAAAATTGCCGCGCCATGCAAGCTTCAGCATCGCAAGCGAGACACCACGCAAATGGAGAACCTTGCGCACCATCAGAAGACCAATCAGCAATGTGGCATATTCGGCAATCACAGTTGCCAGTGCAGCGCCTTGCACGTTCATATGCAAGCCCATCACCAGCCATAAATCGAGCACAATGTTGAGAATATTACCAACAATGAGCAGGATAACCGGCGCACGGGCATACTGGACGCCCAGCAACCAGCCCAGCAGCACCAGGTTTGCCAGAGAGGCTGGCGCGCTGAGCCAACGAATTTCAAGGAAGCGCCGGGCTTGCTCCAGTACCGCCTCACTGCCACCAACTATATGCAGCGCCAGATCGATAATTGGCGTCCTGAACAGGGCAATCGCAGCCCCTGCTCCCAGCGCCAGGATCAACGGTTGCACCAGCGCGCGAGCCAGTGCCTGCGGATCTTTCGCGCCAAATGCCTGGGCCGTCAGCCCAGTGGTGCTCATGCGTAAAAAGAGCAACAGCATAAAGAGAAAACTGGTCGCCGTTGCGCCAACGGCTACGCCGCCAAGATAGACCGGACTCTCCAGATGACCAATCACTGCGGTGTCCACCAGCCCCAGCAGGGGGACAGTGATATTGGAGAAGATCATCGGTAGGGCAAGGAGCCAAAGTGCTTTGTCGGAAGAGGTAAAGAAAGGCATGCAGAAAGCCTGAGAAGGAGTTAAACGGATAATATTGTTTTTCGTAGACCCGGTAAGCGTGGCGCTACCGGACCAGAGTGATGCCGGATGACGGCGTAAACGCCTTATCCGGCCTACTTAATTACAGCCACTCACCGTTACGAATGACGCCGACCGCCAGCCCTTCAATAGTGAAGTTTTGCTCGCGCAGGTCAACTACGATAGGCTTGAATTCGCTGTTTTCTGGCAGAAGTTCGACCTTGTTGCCCTGTTTTTTCAGGCGCTTAACCGTAACTTCATCGTCAATGCGTGCAACAACCACCTGGCCATTACGCACGTCCTGAGTTTTATGTACGGCCAGTAAATCACCGTCCATAATCCCGATATCTTTCATCGACATTCCGCTGACGCGCAGTAAAAAATCGGCACTGGGTTTAAACAGTGAAGGATCAACCTGATAATGGCCTTCAATATGCTGCTGTGCCAGAAGAGGCTCACCCGCCGCAACACGGCCGACAAGTGGTAATCCCTCTTCTTCTTCCTGCAACAGACGAATTCCACGCGATGCGCCAGAAACAATTTCCAGCACACCTTTACGTGCCAGCGCTTTAAGGTGTTCTTCAGCTGCGTTTGGGGAACGGAACCCCAAACGCTGCGCGATCTCCGCACGCGTCGGTGGCATACCTGTCTGGCTGATGTGATCCCGAATGAGATCAAACACCTCTTGCTGCCTGGCCGTTAACGCTTTCATTCCGCCCCCTGGGTGTATATACAGTTATGCTGTGAGTATATACAGCTAAAGGCGATTTTGGAACCGCAAACTGCACAAAAAACAGGAGATTTATGAAGTTGTGGAATGCTTATCGAAAATGCGACCACAACAAGATGCCCCAGGTGATCAAGGCAACAAAAATAGAAAGTAGTACCGCCGCCGATCCCATATCTTTCGCCCGGCCAGAGAGTTCGTGATACTCAGAGCCGATACGGTCGACCACCGCCTCAATAGCGCTATTAAGAATTTCAACAATCATCACCAGCATCACTGAGCCAATCAGCAGCACACGGGTAATCGCATCAACATCCAGCCAGCAAGCAATCGCGACGCCCAGCAGTACGGCAACACTTTCCTGGCGAAACGCCGCTTCATTAATCCATGCGGCACGAAAACCTTTCCACGAATAGCCTGCTGCCTTGATAATTCGAGTGAACCCAGTGGTATTATTAGCCATCAAAAGAACCTTTTTACATTATTAGCGTCAATGTCATTGTACCGTTACCCTATTTACTTCAGGGCTGATGCAAAGCAGCGCGAAGTATGACGGGATACACCAGAAATTCACTAAACTTTCTGATATCCTTGCAGCGCATTTGCATTATTAACCAGAGGCTTTACATCGTTTATGTCCGGCTGGCCAAGAATTTACTACAAATTACTGAATTTACCATTAAGTGTGCTGGTAAAAAGCAAGTCTATTCCGGCGGATCCTGCTCCGGAATTGGGGCTCGACACTTCGCGTCCCATTATGTACGTCTTGCCGTACAACTCAAAAGCGGACTTGCTAACGCTGCGTGCTCAATGCCTGGTTCACGATCTCCCCGACCCCCTGGAGCAGTTGGAAATCGACGGGACTCTCCTGCCGCGCTACGTGTTTATTCACGGCGGCCCGCGTGTCTTCACTTATTACACGCCTAAAGAAGAGTCTATCAAGCTGTTCCATAACTATCTCGACCTTCATCGCAGCAATCCTGACCTGGATGTGCAGATGGTGCCGGTATCGGTGATGTTTGGCCGCGCTCCCGGACGCGAAAAAGGCGAAGTGAATCCGCCTCTGCGCATGCTGAATGGCGTACAGAAATTCTTTGCCGTTTCGTGGCTGGGTCGCGACAGTTTTGTTCGCTTCTCTCCGTCGGTGTCCCTGCGTCGCATGGCTGACGAACACGGCACAGATAAAACCATTGCACAGAAACTGGCGCGCGTGGCGCGTATGCACTTTGCCCGCCAACGTTTAGCTGCAGTTGGTCCGCGTCTTCCTGCCCGCCAGGATCTGTTTAATAAGCTGTTGGCCTCAAAAGCTATCGCCCGCGCGGTAGAAGATGAAGCACGCAGTAAAAAAATCTCCCACGAAAAAGCGCAGCAAAATGCCATCGCGCTGATGGAAGAAATTGCCGCAAACTTCTCCTATGAGATGATCCGCCTGACGGACCGTATTCTGGGGTTCACATGGAACCGGCTGTACCAGGGGATTAACGTTCATAATGCAGAACGTGTGCGCCAGTTGGCGCACGACGGACATGAAATCGTCTATGTGCCATGCCATCGCAGCCATATGGACTACATGCTGCTGTCGTACGTTCTGTATCACCAGGGCTTGGTTCCTCCGCACATTGCAGCTGGAATCAACCTGAACTTCTGGCCGGCAGGCCCGATCTTCCGCCGTCTGGGTGCATTCTTTATTCGCCGCACCTTTAAGGGCAATAAACTTTACTCCACCGTATTCCGCGAATACCTGGGCGAACTGTTCAGCCGTGGCTACTCGGTTGAGTACTTTGTCGAAGGTGGGCGCTCACGTACAGGCCGTCTGCTAGACCCGAAAACCGGCACGCTGTCCATGACCATTCAGGCGATGCTGCGCGGCGGTACGCGTCCGATCACACTGGTGCCTATCTACATTGGCTACGAGCATGTGATGGAAGTGGGAACATACGCAAAAGAGCTGCGTGGTGCGACGAAAGAGAAAGAGAGCCTGCCACAAATGCTGCGCGGCTTAAGCAAGCTGCGTAACCTGGGCCAGGGCTACGTTAACTTTGGCGAACCGATGCCATTGATGACTTACCTGAACCAACATGTTCCGGAATGGCGCGAATCTATCGATCCTATCGAGTCTATTCGCCCGGCCTGGCTGACGCCGACAGTGAATAACATCGCCGCCGATCTGATGGTTCGTATTAACAACGCAGGCGCGGCCAACGCCATGAACCTGTGTTGTACCGCGCTACTGGCATCCCGCCAGCGATCTCTGACCCGTGAGCAGTTAACCGAACAACTTGATTGCTACCTGAGCTTGCTGCGCAACGTGCCGTATGCTGCGGATTCGACGGTTCCCGCGCAAAGCGCCAGTGAACTGATCGACCACGCTTTGCAGATGAACAAGTTTGAGGTCGAGAAAGATACCATCGGCGACATCATCATTCTGCCGCGCGAGCAGGCTGTACTGATGACTTACTACCGCAACAACATTGCGCACATGCTGGTTCTGCCTTCATTGATGGCGGCGATTGTGACTCAGCATCGTCGTATTTCACGTGAGGCACTACAGCAGCATATTGAAGCACTGTACCCGATGCTGAAAGCTGAGCTGTTCCTGCGCTGGGAACGTGACGAGCTTGCAGGAGTGATCGACGCACTGGCCAGCGAAATGCAGCGTCAGGGTTTAATCACCATGCAGAACGATGAGCTGCATATCAATCCGGCACACTCCCGCACGCTACAGTTGCTGGCGGCAGGTGCTCGTGAAACCCTGCAACGCTATGCCATTACCTTCTGGCTGCTGAGTGCAAACCCATCCATCAACCGCAGCACACTGGAGAAAGAGAGCCGTACCGTGGCTCAGCGTCTTTCCGTACTGCACGGTATTAACGCCCCTGAATTCTTCGATAAGGCGGTGTTCAGCTCTCTGGTGCTGACTCTGCGTGACGAGGGATACATCAGCGATACCGGTGATGCCGAGCCGGAAGAAACGATGAAGATCTATCAGATGCTGGCCGAACTGGTCACGTCCGATGTACGTCTGACCATCGAGAGCGCAACGCAGGGCGAGTAAGCATAAAAAAACCGGTCGAAAAAATGACCGGTTTTTCTTTTGTCGCCTCACCTAAAATCAAAGGTGCCAGTAACTCATTGCCAGCCCCAAAAACAGCACCAGACCGACATAGTTGTTATTCATAAACGCTTTAAAACAGGCATCCCGTTCGCGATTGACGATCAATTTCTGCTGATACACAAACAGCGCGCCCGCCACCAGCAGAGACCAGTAATAGCCCAGACCCAGCCCGTTCAGCCAGCCAATCAACGCCATCAATACCAGTACGCCAACCTGCAGAATACCAATAATCAGCTTATCGTTTTGGCCGAACAGGATCGCGGTCGATTTAATACCAATCTTCAGGTCATCATCCCGGTCAACCATCGCGTACTGTGTATCATACGCTACCGCCCAGAGAATATTGGCAAGGAACATCAGCCAGCAACTCAGCGGAACAGATTCGCTCACGGCAGCGAACGCCATTGGGATAGACCAGCCAAATGCAGCGCCCAGAACCACCTGTGGCAAATGCGTATAGCGCTTCATGAAGGGATATACCCACGCCAGTGCTAACGCAGCGACAGACAACAAAATTGTCATCGTGTTTAGCGTCAGTACCAGCAGGAACGCAAGCAACACCAGTACCACAAACAACGTTCGGGCTTCTTTCTCTGTCACCGCACCACTTGGCAGCGGCCGGTTCGCGGTGCGTTTGACATGCCCGTCAAATTTGCGGTCAGCATAATCATTCACCACGCATCCGGCGGCGCGCATTAACCAAACGCCAGCGACAAAAACCGCCAGGATCCATAATTGCGGTACCCCAGGGGTCGCCACCCACAGCGCCCACAGGGTCGGCCAGAGCAGCAGTAAGGCGCCGATTGGCTTATCCGTACGCATCAAGCGGTGAAACGCCAGTAGCTTATTCTGCGTCAGACTCCACTCCATTTTTTCTTCCTCTCAGTACAACGGCGATGCAGGTAAAAAAAGCTCGGTAAGCATCAGCGGCTTACCGCTCAGCCGCAGGCGGGAACGACGCCCCCACAGCGCTGCATCGCGACCTATCTCAATAAAATCTCGGGTCAATGTCGATGATGTAAACAGGTAGCGCCCGAGCGGGGTTTTCCCCAGATTTTGTAAGGCCAGCTCAGGACCACACAGAGTTGATTCAGGCACCACGGTGCGCCCGGCAAGCCAGGGTTCACCATCCGCACATAACAGAATTTCACGCAACCAATAACGGGATTCGCTCGGCAGCAGCGTCAGTTCTTCAGCCACCTCATTTTGCCCAACAAATCCTTCTCGTATCAACGTTACGGTGACCTGTTTTCCCTCCTGCTCAAAGCGTTTGGTCATGGAGTCTTCCAGTAACAACCAGTCAAGCAGTTGAGGGTCAAGCGCGGGGATCGCATCAAAATAACGCAGCGCACGCAGTTGCGTTAACGCAGGGTGTGGCATGCCTTACTCTCCGATTTATAACGTGATGGCATTGTATCGCAGAAAAGGCATTACAGGGTGAGCAAACGTGATTAAGTGATCGGCTAATCAACATTAGTGTAACAAATCGCATTGCACGATAAAAAAAGGTGCGCCAGGAGACGCACCAGTTGTTGCAAAATCAGCAATGTGGGGAGATGGTTACCCCTTGCCTTTTACACTACTGATAAAGGTGGAACGGGCAGATGTGGACCCCAAACGTTCAGCTTCATCAAGCAGCTTCAGCGCTTTATCAACATCACCTTTCGCTACCGCATCTTTAATCGCTTTATTAAAGTAGCTTTCCGTGTCATTCAACATCGGTTCACTTTTCTTCGCAGGCGCTGGAGCGGCGGTCGCTACAGCAGCCGGAGCTGGAGCTGCATAAGCCGCTGCTGGCGCGGCAGTATTCCCAACCGTCACCGGCCCTGGACCGGAGGAGCCAAACAGCGGCCCGACCAATACGCTGGAAGAAGAGCTGGTTTTGACTTTCAGTTTCAACAGGCCATCGGTGGTATGACGGGCGATCGGGTCTGGAATATCCGGAATGGAGTTACCCACACCCTTGGCATACGCTTTCGCCGGGTCAAGCAGAGTTGTGGTCTGCTGAAGATCTTTTTCTGTTGTAAATACCAGCACATAGAGCTTCTGCTGGCCCAGCGCAGGCGTCAGACGCATGACTCCTTCCAGACGATCGGCACTCATCACGCCGGGCTCCTGATAGGTGAAATAGCTGCTGGGGAAGAACGCAGATGGCGTCATGTTCTGATCAAGAATCAATACGTTTGGTGCAAATACACTGGTTTGTTTGTTCACTTCACTGGACAGCGTCAGGGTCAATTCACCAATATTTGCCGGGACGCTATAGGCGGCGACCGGGCCGGTAATCCCGGCAACGTCCAGACGCTGACCACCAGTAGAGAGCTGAGTAGACTGCGTATTCGATTGATCAACAGGTGTCCAGGTTAACTGTTGCAGTGCAGCAGTGGGGATAGCAGGCGCAGCGGTGGTATTTTGCGGCACAAAATTCACATCGGCCAGGCTGATGCCAGGAGCACTTGCAAATAAACCTGCAGATAAACAAAGGGCAACGAGACTTTTCTTCATTTTCATTGTTATCACCTCAGATAGCATGGGTTCAGCGGTGGCCAGGCAATAGCGCGCTAAACCGTAATCAAGAGGGGCTTACGCCCCTCTTTCGGTCATGACGTCAGATTAATGCTGGATTACCACCAGATTTCCATCTGGGCACCGAAGGACCACTCGTCACTGTCGCCACGGCTGGTGGTGCTGATACCGGAATTAGTCGCCGCAGCGAATTTGGTTACGTCGTTACCATTTTTGACGTAGCCCCACTCTTCATCCCATTTTGCGTAGGTTGCGAAGACGCGGATTGCCGGACGAGACCAGATGCTGTCGCCTGCCTGCCACTGTTGCGCCAGGGTGATTTTGTACTGGCTGTTACGATCGCCGGTCTGTTGGGATTTGACGTTGTCGTAACCGACTTCCATCAGGGTGCTCATGATTGGCGTCCATTTGTACATCGGACGAATACCGACGGTGTACCATTCGGTACCCAGGTCGTTATCCATATCGAGATTCTGGTACATACCGACGTACATCAGGTCCCACTTGTCGCCCAGGGAAATCGCACCGTGATCCAGGACGCGCACCAGGCTACCGTTGTTATTGACGACGTTGTTAGCGAAGTTTGTCTTAACGCCAGTAACAGGGTCTTCAATAGTAGTGGTAGAAGAACCGTAAGAGCCCTGGTTCAGGCCTTTACCCTGAGTGGTCATGGAGTCTGTCGCATACTGAACGACAAACTTGTTATAGCCTTTCAACATGCTCTGGGTATGTTCAGCGGTGAACATCCAGCCATCTTTTGATGCACCGTCTGCCAGGCTGTAGTCATCTGTTGTATTTGCGCGACCATAGTCAACGCCCAGTTCCAGCATACCGTCCGGGTTAATGGCCATCTGCGCTAAACGCACGTCGAACACGTCGTTGGCGGTATCTTTGGTACGATCATAAATGTTCTGGCTGCTGAACGCGTAAGAGCCGCCCGCTTCCTGAGAACGGGTTGCTGCCAGAGCCAGTTTACCGAAGCCCAGATCGATGTTTTCAATACCGGCACCAGGACCCGAGATATCCCAGTAGTAGAAGTCGATCATGTGAACATCATGACGCTGATAGAAGCGCTTACCGGCCCAGATCGTAGAACCTGGCAGCCATTCAATCAGGTTTTTACCCTGCACGTTTGCTTCACGGAATGCCGGATCTGTTCCTTCCCAGTCATTCTGCTGTGCTACGGAGTAGGCGACGTTAGTGTCGAAATAGAAGCTCTTATCACCTTCTTTCCATACTTCCTGGCCCAGTTTCAGTTCTGCATAGGTTTCACATTCGTTACCGAGACGGTATTTACTTTGAGCACCAGTAGCCTGGAAACATTGTTGTTCGCCGCCACTACCCGTCCAGCCGATACCGGAACGAGCATAACCATGAAAATCTACAGCCATTGCCTGAACAGACATAATGCCTGCTGCTACAGCAACCGCCAGAGGGAGTTTGCGCAGAGTAATCATCGTTCTATCTCCTGAGATCATTGCTTTTCTTTAAACGCGTCCCCTTCGGGCTGCCTCTTTGTTGGCTGCGTTCTTTCACCCCGGTCACGTATTTTTTGTACGCTCCCGGGATTCATTCACTTGCAGCCTCGATGCAGCCTCGAATGGTTTTGCGTTTCGTTTTTTTTATGGGGACCTTAAACGCCCGGCTCTTGGTGCAACCGACGACATGCAGTGCCATCCTCACGGAACAGATGGCAACGCTCTGGCGGCAGACCGATAGCGAATGTGGCACCCTCTTCTACCAACACCACGTCGTTCTGGCGGTAAACCAGGTTTTGACGGATGGCGGGGATCTGGATATGAATTTGTGTTTCGTGACCAAGCTGCTCGACGACCTGTACTTCACCCTCGAGAGTGACATCAGCAATTTCGCTGGGCAGCAGATGTTCCGGGCGAATACCTAAAGACATGTTGGCGCCAACCTGAACGTGTGCGCTATCGACCGGTAGCCAGATTTGCTGGCGGTTAGGCAACTCTACCTGGACCTGATCGATTGCCGTCCCCGTGACTTTCACCGGCAGAAAGTTCATCTTCGGCGAACCAATAAAGCCCGCGACAAAGCGGTCAGCCGGGTAGTGATACAGCTCCAGTGGTTTGCCCACCTGAGCAACGCGACCAGCATCCAGCACCACAATTTTGTCTGCCAGGGTCATCGCTTCGACCTGGTCGTGGGTGACGTAAATCATCGTGCGGCCAAGACGTTTATGCAGGCGGGAGATTTCTATACGCATCTGCACGCGCAGCGCGGCATCAAGGTTGGAAAGCGGTTCGTCAAGCAGGAATACGCGCGGCTCTGCCACCAGCGTACGACCAATCGCCACACGCTGACGCTGTCCACCAGAAAGCGCTTTTGGTTTACGCTCCAGCAGGTGTGCCAGTTGCAGAACTTCAGCCACCTGATTAACGCGCTGATTCATTACCTCTTTTTTGGCACCCGCCAGCTTGAGACCAAACGACATGTTTTCTGCGACGGATAAATGGGGATAGAGCGCATAGGACTGGAAGACCATTCCCACACCGCGTTCGGCGGGCGGGATATCGTTCATTCGGGTTTCCCCGATATACAGATCTCCACTGGTGATAGTCTCAAGCCCGGCGATCATACGCAGCAAAGTCGACTTACCGCAGCCTGACGGTCCGACAAACACCACGAACTCCCCTTCGTGAATGTCGAGATTGATATCTTTCGATACCACCACGTCACCCCAGGCTTTCGTTACATTTCGCAACTGTACGCTCGCCATGCCCTTCTCCCTTCGTTACAACCTGTCATCGACAGCAACATTCATGATGGACTGACTATGCGTTATTCATTAATGGCGGGAATCCTCCACCCCCCAGCTTTTTTATGGGGGAGGAGGCGGGAGGATGAGAGAGCAGTGTCTGAGACCCTGGCTGTACTCCGTGGAGGAATTTCGTGATGGCGCCTGCAAAAATCAGTGGGTTTTTATGTGCGCCAGCACGCATTACTCACATTTATGCAACACAGATCACATAAAGAATGGGTGGGGCGTAGGGGTAAGGAGGATGGAAAGAGGTTGTCGTATAAAGAAACTAGTAACCGTTAAGCCACCTCTGAAAAATCACCAAACAGGATGGGAACTATGAAAATCAAAACTGGCGCACGCATCCTCGCATTGTCCGCACTGACGACGATGATGTTTTCCGCCTCGGCTCTCGCCAAGATTGAAGAAGGTAAGCTGGTTATCTGGATCAACGGCGATAAAGGCTATAACGGCCTCGCTGAAGTGGGTAAAAAATTCGAGAAAGACACCGGCATCAAAGTCACTATTGAGCATCCGGACAAACTGGAAGAAAAATTCCCGCAGGTTGCAGCGACCGGCGACGGCCCGGACATTATCTTCTGGGCGCATGACCGCTTTGGTGGCTACGCACAATCTGGTCTGCTGGCTGAGATCACCCCAGACAAAGCGTTCCAGGACAAGCTCTATCCGTTCACCTGGGATGCAGTGCGTTATAACGGCAAACTGATCGCCTACCCAATCGCCGTTGAAGCGCTGTCTCTGATTTACAACAAAGACCTCGTTCCTCAAGCGCCGAAAACCTGGGAAGAGATCCCTGCGCTGGATAAAGAGCTGAAGGCGAAAGGTAAATCCGCCCTGATGTTCAACCTGCAAGAGCCGTACTTCACCTGGCCGCTGATTGCTGCCGACGGCGGTTACGCATTCAAATTTGAAAACGGCAAATACGACGTCAAAGACGTTGGCGTAGACAGCGCTGGCGCGAAAGCGGGTCTGACCTTCCTGGTTGACCTCATCAAGAACAAACACATGAACGCGGATACCGACTACTCCATCGCCGAAGCGGCCTTTAACAAAGGTGAAACGGCAATGACGATTAACGGTCCGTGGGCATGGTCGAACATCGACAAGAGCAAAATTAACTACGGCGTAACGCTGCTGCCAACCTTCAAAGGCAAAGCCTCTAAACCATTTGTTGGTGTACTCAGTGCCGGTATTAACGCCGCCAGTCCGAACAAAGAACTGGCAAAAGAGTTCCTCGAAAACTACTTGCTGACCGATCAGGGTCTGGATGAAGTGAACAAGGACAAACCGCTGGGCGCCGTTGCGCTGAAATCCTTCCAGGAGCAATTAGCGAAAGATCCGCGTATTGCTGCCACCATGGATAACGCCCAGAAAGGCGAAATCATGCCGAACATTCCGCAGATGTCTGCATTCTGGTATGCCGTTCGTACCGCTGTAATCAACGCCGCTAGTGGCCGTCAGACTGTCGATGCAGCACTGAAAGACGCGCAAGGTCGTATCACCAAGTAGTGCTGTCGATGTACCTGATGGCGCTTCGCTTATCAGGCCTACGGAGGATTGTAGGCCTGATAAGGCATTTATGCCGCTATCCGGCACATCTCCAGCGAGGAAGTTTCACCGTTGTTGAGGAAGATCCCCATGGATGTCATTAAAAAGAAATACTGGTGGCAAAGCGACACGCTGAAATGGTCAGTGATAGGTCTGCTTGGTCTGCTGGTGGGTTACCTTGTTGTTTTGATGTACGCCCAGGGGGAGTACCTTTTTGCCATCATGACGCTGATTTTAAGCTCTGCTGGTCTGTATATTTTTGCTAACCGTAAAACTTATGCCTGGCGCTATGTTTATCCTGGTGTTGCTGGCATGGGGCTGTTTGTTCTGTTTCCGCTCATTTGCACCATTGCCATTGCCTTTACCAACTACAGCAGTACCAACCAACTGACCTTTGAACGCGCCCAGCAAGTCCTGATGGACCGTTCTTATCAGGCGGGTAAAACCTACAACTTTGGTCTGTATCCAGCGGGTACGGAGTGGCAACTGGCCCTCACCGATGGAGAGACGGGCAAGAACTATGTCTCCGATGCCTTTAAATTTGGCGGCGAGCAAAAACTGCAACTGAAAGAAACCGATACGCTGCCAACAGGTGAACGCGCGACGCTGCGCATCATCACGCAACATCGCCAGGCGCTGACTCAACTGACGGCTATATTGCCTGATGAAAGCAAAGTGATTATGAGCTCGCTGCGTCAGTTCTCTGGCACGCAGCCACTCTACTCCCTGGCGGATGACGGGACGCTCACCAACAACCAGAGCGGCGTAAAATACCGTGCAAACAACGATATCGGTTATTACCAGTCGGTCACGGCTGACGGGAACTGGGGCACTGAAAAACTCAGTCCCGGCTATACCGTCACCATCGGCTGGGAGAACTTCACCCGCGTATTTACCGATGAAGGGATCCAGAAACCGTTCTTCGCTATCTTTGTCTGGACAGTCGTTTTCTCGGTCCTGACCGTGATCCTGACCGTTGCCGTGGGTATGGTTCTGGCTTGCCTGGTGCAATGGGAATCATTAAAAGGTAAAGCGATTTACCGCGTACTGTTGATTCTGCCTTATGCCGTACCGTCGTTTATCTCGATTCTGATTTTCAAAGGGCTGTTCAACCAGAGCTTCGGTGAAATCAACATGATGCTAAGCGCACTGTTTGGCATCAAACCGGCCTGGTTCAGTGACCCAACCACCGCGCGTTCGATGATTATTATCGTCAACACCTGGCTGGGCTATCCGTACATGATGATCTTGTGCATGGGTCTGCTGAAGGCGATTCCTGACGATCTGTATGAGGCTTCTGCGATGGATGGCGCGGGCCCGTTCCAGAACTTCTTTAAGATTACGTTGCCGCTGCTGATTAAGCCGCTGACGCCGCTGATGATCGCCAGTTTTGCCTTTAACTTTAACAACTTCGTGCTGATCCAACTGTTGACTAACGGTGGCCCGGACCGTCTTGGTACCACCACGCCAGCAGGTTATACCGACCTGCTCGTAAGTTACACCTATCGTATCGCCTTTGAAGGCGGCGGCGGTCAGGACTTCGGTCTGGCAGCAGCGATTGCGACGCTGATTTTCCTGCTGGTAGGTGTACTGGCGATAGTGAACCTGAAAGCCACACGAATGAAGTTTGACTAAGGAGGGCATTGAACATGGCTATGGTCCAACCCAAATCTCAAAAAATGCGCCTCTTCGCGACGCACTTAGGCTTGCTGATTTTCATCGCGGCAATTATGTTCCCGCTGCTGATGGTTATCGCGATTTCATTGCGCGAAGGTAACTTTGCTACCGGGAGCCTGATCCCGGAAAATATATCCTGGGAACACTGGCGGCTGGCATTGGGTTTCAGCGTTGAACATGCTGACGGCCGTGTCACACCGCCTCCCTTCCCGGTTCTGTTGTGGCTGTGGAACTCAGTGAAAATCGCCGGAATTACCGCCATCGGCATCGTGGCACTCTCCACTACCTGCGCCTACGCCTTTGCCCGTATGCGCTTTCCGGGTAAAGCCACGTTGCTGAAAGGGATGCTAATTTTCCAGATGTTCCCGGCGGTTCTGTCACTGGTGGCGTTGTATGCCTTGTTTGACCGCCTCGGACAGTACATTCCTTTTATCGGTCTGAACACTCACGGTGGCGTGATCTTCGCCTACCTCGGCGGTATCGCCCTGCATGTATGGACGATTAAAGGCTACTTTGAAACGATTGATGGTTCGCTGGAAGAAGCGGCGGCGCTGGATGGCGCAACACCATGGCAGGCATTCCGTCTGGTGCTATTACCACTTTCGGTACCGATTCTGGCGGTGGTGTTTATTCTGTCGTTTATCGCCGCAATTACTGAAGTTCCGGTCGCTTCACTGCTACTGCGTGATGTGAACAGCTACACCCTGGCGGTAGGTATGCAGCAGTACCTCAATCCACAGAACTATTTGTGGGGCGACTTTGCCGCCGCCGCCGTTCTTTCCGCCATTCCGATCACCCTGGTTTTCCTGCTGGCACAGCGCTGGCTGGTCAACGGTCTGACGGCGGGTGGTGTGAAAGGCTAAGTTTCATCGAAGTACCTGCCCGGCAACGGGCAGTGCAATGCCACTGCAACCCTCAACTTATGTTATCCCAACCTGTGACTGTTTTTCGGCGCTCTACGGAGCGCCATTTTTTTACTCTCGCTTCAGCCGCTTGGAATTACACAGCCACAGCGTAATCACCAACAACAAGATCGCCGCAGAATAGATCAATACATCCATTGGCGCTTTATGATCGACAATGATCAGGCGCACAATCGCAGTGATCCCGATATAGACAAAGTAGCGTAGTGGAAAGTGAAAACCTGACTGAAAGTACTTCACAATCAGTGCGATAAATTCAAAGTAGAGAAAATACACCACCAGCCCTTCCACCAGCTCATACTTGCTGGTTTGTTCCGGCGCGAACAGAACGTCTGCCAGATGCAGCGTCTCTTTCCCAAGAAATACGACCAGAATCAGGCCCAGACTGAGCAGTCCTAGATTCAGGACGGTCTGTAAAATCGTGGAGATAAACTCAACACGTGGACGAGATAGTGACATCATAACAGCACCTCTTACTCTGTGGCGAAGTTCCTGTATAACGCAAAAATGTGACAGAGATCTATATTTTTTGTTTATTTTTTATTCAGGGATCGTAAGCACCTTATCTGGCCTGCTGCTTGCCCGATGCGCGTAGCGCCACCGGGCAAACAACGCTCACATCAGCGAAATTTCTCACTCCTGTCGCTGGTCATATCGTACAGACCAAACTTACGCCCAAGCTGCTGGCCTCCGTCACGCGTCAACGGTGTCCAGCCGATCGCCGCACGACTGCGGGTTGGGCCGGTGGAGAAGAGATCCAGCGGCACAGAAACATACACGCCTTTGGTAAAATCCCCTTCCCCGTACTCATCTGGTGATGCATCGGTGATGGTCGCATAGCCGCCCACCACGACACCGCTGTCGAAGCGTTTAGCAATCTCCAGCGTCCCACCTTTATCTCCAGCCAGATACTGCCCGACACTGGCTTTCACCAGCACATCCTGGGCGAACGAAGGATTCCAGTAGGCCGTCAGATGCCCGGTCTTCACGCTGTAGTCGGTGAATTTCATCATCTCCTGCGCACTGCGCCAGTCACGTTGTTTCACGTAGTTGGCGTCAATACCAAACGCCCAATTACCATCCAGCGGGCGGTACAGCACTTCAGCCCCCGCGCCGCCGTACATGGTCTCCAGATAGCCGCCGTAAACCTGTCCGTAAAACCCATGACCAAGAGACTGGAAGTAGTTAGCCTGGAGATTATTCACATACACGTCGTTCTGCACATAGTCACGTACGTGGGTACGAACCCGCGGCAAATGCGAATCCTGCGGCGGATTAGTGTAATTAAACTTGTCGTAGTTATTGGCAAGATTGGCAAACAGACTGCCGGTAGTGAGCAGGTGATCCGTGACCCACAGATCCGCCGTCCCCATAACACCCAACTGATACATATAGAAGTTTTCCGGGCCGCCAACCGACTGATTAAGCACCGGATCGATATGAAAATCGAAGCGTGACTTATCGATATACCAGCCCTGCTCGACAGTTTGTGGAACAACGGGTTCGACGCGGTTTTGCACCAGCGAAGTTTCATGTCCCAACGGTTCCCCTTGCAGATGGTTCTTCAGGCTTGATACATCCGTTTCGGTCGTCACCTGCGGTAAATTCAAGCGATTTTCTGTTACGTGGATCGTGCGGATCCCTTCCGGAAGATCGTTCATCACGATCCGATTCGCTCGTTCGATCCCTTCACGAGAGTCACGGTACTTCACCTGTTCGCCGGTGACGTAAAGTGTCTCGCCCTTCACCTGAATCTTCGGATCCGCCAGCCCGGCGTTGTATTTCAGCAACGTTAACTGATTCGCCACTACCGAATGTTGCAGGATGGCATCCTGCGGCTGCGGCTGATATTTCGGTCGGGCATTGTCGTTATAGCTGGGCCGCAGATCGTTGAAGTTGGTACGCAACGTGACCCCAAACATAAAGGTATTGCCGCGTTCGTAGCTGAGGTTAACGTCGGCCCAATCGGTGACGCGGTAAATGGCGCCGACGTTAAACTTACTCTTCTGCTCCAGCTTACCCGCAAAATCCTGCTGGTAATTGTTCCCTTCATACTCCAGTTTCAGACGCAATGGCTGCCAGGGTGTCTGGTATTCCACGCCGCCAAACAACGATGCCGGACCGTGGAACATCTGGCTGCCATCGATAGATCCGGCCTGTTTATAGCTGTTATCGCGATAACAGAATTTATCGCTGTACGAACACAGCGGATTACTCACATTGCCGCTGGTTCCCAGATATCCCCAGCCAAGGCCGAGCGAGAAATCAAAAGGGCCCCAGGCCTTATTCGCCACAATGTATTCCGCATCAAACAGGCCAGTCCCGCCGATATCCCGCGCACCAACCGCCACCTGCGGCATCCAGTAACTCTCTTCCCACAGCCGTAATTTGAGGTCGAAAGCCTTATCCTTGTATGTTTGATCGCCAGAAAACGACTCAACACTGCTGTATTTTTTAGTACGCACATCGGTGTAGCGCAGTGTGGTTTCCAGCCAGGGAAAAAGCTGCACAGACGCGGAGTAGTAGCGGTACTGATCGTTATCACGATAGTTGAGGCTCATTTCCCCTTCACGCGCTATCCGTGCGGTCGGGGTTTGCAGCAGCCCCACGCCGCCAAAGTCTGACTGAGAAGGGCCAACAGGCGCCGGGAAAGTTTCACCGTGGCACGCCACGCTTACACCCAGCGCCAATAAGCTGAGCAGATAAGTTTTTCTCATCATTCGGGTATCCGCTGGGTCAGAGTGCGAAGGATGTCGGCATTGATTTCATCCGGGGCTGTACTCCAGACGGCATCGGCGAGTCCGACAAAAAGGGTGCTGCCGGGCATCAGCTCTACGTGGCGTTTGTTCCAGTAAGCGACTGGCGCTTTCTGTGTACGTCCGTCGGGATAGACCACCCACGCATAACTGCGATCGGCACCACTGAGCAAACTTTGCCCATCGAGATAGCTGGCAACATCACGCCCGGCCACAAACGGTTGCTTCCCCGGGCGACTTACCAGCCCAAACAACGTAATTTCTGTTGGCTCTGGCCCGACCCAAAGCGTGTAGTTGCCCTGTAATGGCGGGTTACCGCCGTCACTTACCCGCACAACGTCCGGATCGAGATTAATCCGCTGTCTGCCGGTAACCTTCAGCACCTGCACTTGCTGATGTAACGTGTTGATGGCGGCAGCGGCGTCACCACTTTCCTCTGAACTCAGCGCCGCTAAACGTCCTAACAGCACCTGTTGTTGGCGCTGCGCTGTAATGGTCGCCTGTTCTTCGCTGATGATCGCCGCTGGCCACCAGCTATTTGCCAGTTTCGGTTGTCCCACCAGATCGATCAGGTGCTCCACATCGGCCAGCGTTTTCGCCTCCGTGTTGCCTGTCGTCATCACTTTGACAGTGCCTGCTGCAAAAACAGATGACACGCTCAGGCTGACGAGGAGCGCTGTAATAGTCCGTTTCATCATGATTTTGCCGCCTTAATCAGCGTGGTTTTCACCGGGAAGTAATTTGCGCCCAGGTACTGTTTCGACTGACGAATCAGCCCGTCGCTATCGATCCAGTAGCGGTTATGCCAACGGGCCTGATCGGTCGTCACCTCTTCATCCAGCACGCGAACCGAGGTTTCATCGCTGGCAACCCTGATACTGTCAGTGCCATCCCATTTGAAGACCGAGCGGGCGGTGGCGTAGCGCACCTGCTTATGCTCGGTCCAGCCCATCGTACGGCTCCAGGTGACACCGTCGACGATCTGGTTTGGCTTGATAAGCGGGTCTGCCGCCAGATTATTCACCTCGATCAGGTTGTCTCCGCCGAGCCATGTTTTCACCAGACGTCCGTGCTGTGTCACGAGAACGGCCTGATCCTGCGTCACCCATTTCTGCTGGTCGTTTTCTGCGAAAGCGAGCACCACAAACAGCTGAGGGCCGTCATTGAGCTGCATATACTGGCTGGCATAGGGCATGTTTTGGATATCATCGTCCGTCATCTGTACGCCAGGTGTACCGAACACGCTATTCCACAGCGAATGTCCCAGCCCCTCAGTTGAGGCAGAACACGCCTGCAGTAACAGGCAAACCAATATGAGCGCTGGTCGCTTCACGACGCTTCTCCGCATTATTGCCGGGTGGCGCTATGCTTACCCGGCAGGCCGATAAGTCCCGCAGGCTTACGGCAATCCAAAATAACCACACCGAAGTGTGGTTATGGTTAAACGTACCGCGATTACTGGGTACTGGTGGTCGTGGTGGTTGTGGTTCCGGTATTAGAGCCATCTCCACCACCGGTTGCCGCCAGGGCGACCCCCACCGCAGAACTTACGGTGCTCACGCTGGTTGCGGAGGAACTTCCTGCCGAAACCGACGCGGCAGCTGACCCTGCAGCCTCCCCCACCTGGACGGGGGCGGCATGGACAGAAGTCGCCGCAAGCGCAGATATAGCCAAAAGGCCATACAGAACTTTTTTCATCACAAATTCCCTTCATTGTATGAATGGAGATTTACCCAAAAGAATTTCGGGCGAGATCGAGTATACACAACCGAAGTATGCGAATTACGGCACGCGGGAATTTAGGATAATTAGAAAAAAGAACGTACTAATGATAACTTTTAATATGAAAACAAATATAAATCAGTTGGTTAAAATAATTATATAAAAATACAATATCCGTAAACTCTGAAAATAATCGAGCAAAAATTAAAGTAATAAAATTATTTTAGGATTAAGCTCAATTAAATTTTCACATAAGGTTCAAGAGAAAGGGAATTATCTGACTAGTCCTGATATAGGTTGACAGTTTTTTGTCTGTAAAACGCCTGATGAACATCATCGGGCGTTTTGTATTTCAGGGCCAGATGTGGCCGTTCATGGTTATAAATTGCCACGGACTCTTTTACCATCATCCGGGCTTGTGCAAGATCCTCCGGGCGCGAGAGTAAAAACTCATTTTTCAGTATCCCGTTTATTCTCTCAGCCAGCGCATTCTGGTAGCAATCGTAACCATCGGTCATTGAACAGGTTATTCCGTTTCGCTCATGAACTGACTGATAAAGTACCGAACAGTATTGCAGTCCTCTGTCAGAGTGATGTACCAGCGGACCTGTCGTTTTTCTCCGCCTCAGAGCCTGTCTGAACGCCTTTACCACGTTTTCTGTCTGCAGGTTTTCCCCGACATGGTAACCCACGATTTTTCTGGAGCAGGCATCGGTGACCAGACTCAGATAAGCCGTGCCGCTGCGTAGTGGAAGGTAAGTTATATCAGCGACCCAGACCTGCTCTGGCTCAAGGGGGGTAACCTGTTCAGGGCCGGGTTTCAGCAGATTAGGATGCCGGTAAAAGCGATGATGGCTGTTAGTGGTTTTGTGATATGCCCGTTTCACTGGCACCAGGAGCCGGTATTCATCCAGCAGGTTAAACAGACGGTCTCGTCCGATATTCAGCATTTTATCGGACTGAGTGTTCAGCAGATAGTGCAGTTTACGCGTACCGATTCGCGGCTGACGACACCTGACTCGGGCAAAAAACTCAAGAACCTGAGCATGATGTTCCTGTCTTTTTATGCGTCTTGTGTTGTCCTGATACCACGCCTGTCTGCTGTGCCCCAGGAACTGGCATGCACGCGTAACAGTTATTTTTGGGGCCGGACTTTGCGCGAGGACTTGCCGGGCCGCTTTTTTACAACGCTCACCCCGTAATCATTTTTCAGGACGTTGATAACCGACTCAAAAAACTCAGCTTTCTGGTTCGCCAGCTCAAGCTGTTCTTCAAGTTCCCTGATTCTTTGCTCGGGTGTAAGCGGGATAATCGTCTGAGCCACATGCAGTTTCCTCTTCACCAGGTCAGGAAGTCCGGGACTCCAGTCAAGTTGGCCATACTTACGCAACCAGACAAGAACGGTGGAGCGCCCCTGAATACCATACCGCTGCTGGGCCTGTTTATAGGTCATCTCGCCTTTTTCAACCTGCTCAACAACAGCTATTTTAAAGGATAGAGGATAATCACGTTGGGTGCGTTTGAACTCAGTCATCATCACGTTCTCCGTATTTAAGTCAGGAACGTGTCAACGCTATTCAGGACGGGTCAATCTTATAAAAAAAGCCGATAATAATATCGGCTTTTTAATTTCATTATTGCTGCGGTTCAAAGGAAGACGCAGATTAACGCCAGGACTTATAACGGTTAATCAAACCGTTAGTCGAGCAGTCGTGGCTGTTGATTTCTTTATCATCGTTCAGCTCTGGCAGAATGCGGTTTGCCAGTTGTTTGCCCAGCTCCACGCCCCACTGGTCGAAGGTGAAGATGTTGAGGATTGCGCCCTGAGTAAAGATTTTATGCTCATACAGTGCAATCAGCGCACCCAGACTGAACGGGGTAATTTCACGCAGCAGAATGGAGTTAGTCGGACGGTTGCCTTCAAACACTTTAAACGGCACAACGTGCTCGAGCTGAGCCGGATCTTTACCCTGGTCACGATATTCCTGCTCAACCACTTCGCGAGATTTACCAAACGCCAGCGCTTCAGTCTGAGCGAAGAAGTTGGACAGCAGCTTCGGATGGTGATCCGACAGCGGGTTGTGGGTAATCGCCGGAGCGATAAAGTCACAAGGAACCATTTTGGTGCCCTGATGAATCAACTGATAGAACGCGTGCTGACCGTTAGTGCCCGGCTCACCCCAGATGATTGGGCCAGTCTGGTAATCCACCGCGTTGCCGTTACGGTCAACGTATTTACCGTTGGATTCCATATTGCCCTGCTGGAAGTAGGCCGCGAAACGGTGCATATACTGGTCATACGGCAGGATCGCTTCGGTTTCAGCACCAAAGAAATTGTTGTACCAGATACCGATCAGCGCCAACAGCACCGGCAGGTTTTTCTCTGCAGGCGTGGTGGAGAAATGCTTATCCATTGCGTGCGCACCGGACAGCAGCTCAACGAAATTGTCGTAGCCCACGGACAGGATGATAGACAGGCCGATTGCTGACCACAGGGAATAGCGTCCACCGACCCAGTCCCAGAACTCGAACATGTTGGCGGTATCAATACCGAACTCGCCAACCGCTTTGCCGTTGGTGGACAGTGCCGCGAAGTGTTTGGCAACGTGCTTGTTGTCGCCTGCGGTCGCCAGGAACCAGTCGCGCGCGCTGTGGGCGTTGGTCATGGTTTCCTGAGTAGTGAAGGTTTTAGACGCGACCAGGAACAGCGTGGTTTCCGGGTTCACTTTCTTCAGCACTTCGGCAATATGCGTGCCGTCAACGTTAGACACAAAGTGCATATTCAGGTGATTTTTGTACGGACGCAGCGCTTCGGTCACCATGAACGGGCCAAGGTCAGAGCCGCCGATACCAATGTTCACCACATCAGTGATTGCCTTACCAGTGTAGCCTTTCCAACTGCCGGAGATAATCGCTTCAGAAAAGGATTTCATCTTCTCCAGCACCGCGTTCACTTCCGGCATCACATCTTTGCCGTCAACAATGATTGGCGTATTGCTACGGTTGCGCAGCGCTACGTGCAGCACCGCACGGTCCTCGGTGCGGTTGATCTTTTCACCGGAGAACATGGATTTGATAGCACCTGCGAGATCGGTCTCTTTCGCCAGATCCTGCAGTTTGGCCAACGTCTCTTCAGTGATGCGGTTTTTGGAGAAATCCACCAGCATCAGATCGTCAAACGTCGCGGAAAATTTAGTGAAGCGATCGCTATCTTTCGCGAACAGGTCCGCGATTGTAACGTCTTTCATCTCTTCAAAGTGTTTTTGTAGTGCCTGCCAGGCTGAGGTCTGCGTTGGATTGATGTTTTTCATTAGCAATACTCTTCTGATTTTGAGAATTGTGACTGAGATCGATTGTAACGCCAGTCACAGAAAAGTGTGATTGTTTTAATGCCATTGCACTGGCCTGTATGAATCGAGGATGAAAAGCAGCAAAAGTATAGCTGTTATAAGCGCTGTTACTCATCGCTAACGCAGCATGAAAAATCCGCATAATCCCAGCGTTGACAGTACAGGCTACACATTTTATTTATAAATACGGTATTTGCATTTGCGCCTGCACCGGTTTCCGTTCTGCCTTTGTGCCATGGTCGCTTTTTTCATTCCCTGACACGAGGTCGTTATGACAAATCTAGTTGTCTCCAAGTTTGGCGGTACCAGCGTGGCGGATTTTGACGCCATGAATCGCAGCGCGGATGTGGTACTTTCCGATGCTAACGTCCGTTTAGTGGTACTTTCCGCTTCGGCGGGCATTACCAATCTGCTGGTCGCACTGGCAGAAGGACTGGAGCCAACCGAACGCTTCGAGAAGCTCGATTCCATTCGTCAAATTCAGTTCGATATCCTGGAACGCCTGCGCTATCCGAACGTGATCCGCGAAGAGATAGAACGCCTGCTGGAAAACATCACCACGCTGGCAGAAGCCGCTTCACTGGCCACCTCAACCGCACTGACTGACGAACTGGTCAGCCACGGTGAACTGATGTCTACCCTGCTGTTTGTCGAGATCCTGCGTGAGCGTAACGTGCAGGCGCAGTGGTTTGATGTGCGCAAAGTGATGCGAACCAACGATCGTTTTGGCCGCGCAGAGCCGGATGTTTCGGCGCTGGCTGAACTGGCGACGCTACAGCTGGCCCCGCGTCTGGATGAAGGTCTGGTTATTACCCAGGGTTTTATCGGTAGCGAAAGCAAAGGCCGCACCACCACGCTGGGACGTGGCGGCAGCGACTATACGGCAGCCTTGCTGGCAGAAGCGTTGCACGCAACGCGCGTTGATATCTGGACCGATGTTCCCGGCATCTACACAACCGATCCACGCGTAGTTCCAGCCGCTAAACGTATTGATGAAATCGCCTTTGAAGAGGCTGCTGAGATGGCAACCTTCGGCGCGAAAGTGTTGCATCCGGCGACCCTGTTACCCGCCGTACGTAGCGATATTCCGGTGTTTGTTGGCTCCAGCAAAGATCCAAAAGCGGGCGGCACGCTGGTGTGTAATAAAACCCAGAATCCACCGCTATTTCGCGCACTGGCGCTGCGTCGTAAGCAAACGCTGCTCACGCTGCATAGCCTGAATATGCTGCACTCTCGTGGATTTTTAGCGGAAGTGTTCGGCATTCTGGCACGTCATAATATCTCGGTGGATTTGATTACCACCTCAGAAGTCAGCGTGGCGCTAACCCTGGACACCACAGGTTCCACTTCCACCGGAGATACGTTGCTGACACAGACTCTGCTCATGGAACTGTCTGCACTGTGCCGGGTAGAAGTAGAAGAAGGTCTCGCGCTGGTGGCGCTGATTGGTAACGACCTGTCTAAAGCCTGTGGCGTGGGTAAAGAGGTGTTTGGCGTGCTGGAGCCGTTCAACATTCGCATGATTTGCTATGGTGCATCCAGCCATAACCTGTGCTTCCTCGTTCCCGGTACTGAAGCTGAGCAGGTTGTGCAGAAGCTGCACCATAATCTGTTTGAGTGACAACGTCCGTAGACCGGATGGCGGTGAATCGTCTTATCCGGCTTACGGTATGGGTGCACGGCCCGACAGGTGTAAACATCATCGGGCTGTACACTCCGTTAACGTTTATAGTTCCTGTCCTTTTATATTCACCAGACCGTGCAGAACCTGGTCCAGTCCACCGAATACCGAGATTTTATCGATACGCTCAGCCACTCTTTCGAGGGTTTCCAGCTCTTTTAAACGCAATGCAACCGGGTTGTTTTCCATAACTTTCGCCGTATTCAACAGCGAACGCGTCGCAGCAGTCTCTTCCCGACGACGAATCACGTTAGCCTGCGCCGATTTCTCAGCTTCAACCAGTTGGGACAATATGGCCTTCATATCTCCCGGCAGCACAATATCTTTTACGCCCAACGAAGCGACCTCGATACCAAACGGCGTCATACGGCTCTTCACCTGCGTACTCACGATTTCGTCGATAATCTGCTTATCTTCCAGCAGTTCATCCAGAGTTCGAGTACCCACCGCTTCACGCAGCGCAAACTGCAGTTCGCGATAGAGATGATCCACCGGTTTGGTGAGCTGACCAAAAGCCTGTAATACGTCGCTATAGCGCCAGTTAGCGGCCATATTCAGACGCAGGTTGACCTTATCTTTGGTCAGGATCTCCTGCCCGCCAACTTCCAGTACCTGCAAGCGGGTATCAACCACTTCGGCTTCAACCAGATGATTCACTTTCCAGTACGCGGTCAGGCCTGGCGATAACAATGCCTGCGTTTCACCGTCAATTTTCAGCACACCAACGTGCCACGCCGGAATCTGTACCGTTAAGATCGCTTCGCGTCCCTTTACCGCACCATTGCGTCGCGGTTGTAACACCGCATTCATAACCTCTGTTGGCACCAGAACCTGACGCGTATCCATGCGTACCAGCTGCAGCGCGTCGTCAGCCCGCCAGTACAAACGGCGTGTCGAGGGCGGCAAAATTTCTTGCAGAATACCGTTGGCATACAGCGCTGCCGCTTCGGTATCGGTTAAATCAGCCGCAAGGCAATACTGATCAACCCATGATGACTGGAAGCGGCGCAGATACTCCGCCAACGCTTCGGGCACTTCACTACCATCCATGTTAACGATCAGCACTTCCGGTGGGTTAAGCCACGGCAAACGGTGTTCGCCTGTTTCCAGCACCTGATAGTAATCCCCCTTACGGGATAAAAGACCTAACTGACCTTTTTTAATTGTGATTTTCTTAGCCATTTTTTATTCCTTAATGAGTGAACCAGGCGCGGGTGCAGAGGCGAAGCGACAGGGGAATTCCCTTTTGCCTGCCACACGGCATCGTTACCGGCAGCCTGTTTTGGGTCCGCTTACTGCGCGAAACCCGTTTTTATTTATATGATTAACAACCAGTTTTCATTTGGAGGATGAAATTGGGAATCGAACCCGTTTTGAGTCATCGACTGACGGAACACTCCCGGAAAACAGCATCAGCCGTTCCTGACGTGCCGGCGGGGTTTAACCCCCTGCGCTTTCAGCGTTATTGACGAAGGGGTTATAGCCAGAAGCGTGCCAGAAAGATAAATTGCCATGATTATTTTTTATTTTATTGATTTATATGATTTTAATTTTCAATCTTCATACAGGTGGTTGCCGCGCTCATCGATATTTCTTATCTTTTAATATCTAAACTTATCTATTTGGATAAACCATGAAAAAACGTCGGGTGGTGATTGGTGTTCTTGGAACAGTGCTGGACGATCGCGGCAAGCGGGCGAGCCGCTTTAAGAGATGGCGACCCACGGTGGGCCTCTGTCTGCAGACTGATTTTCCCATCGACAGACTGGAACTGCTCCACCAGCCGCGCGATGAGAGCGTGGCGCAAAGGCTAATCAAAGACGTTACGCAACTTTCCCCGCACACCGAGGTGCGTGCACATGTAGTGACGATTAACGATCCGTGGGATTTTGAGGAGGTCTATGCCGCATTTCTCGACTTCGCGACCCATTACCCCTTTGATACTGAAAACGAAGAGTATCTGGTACACATCACTACCGGGACACATGTGGCGCAGATCTGCTGGTTCCTGCTGACGGAAGCCCGCTACCTACCCGCCAGCCTGCTGCAAACCAGTCCAGCCCCCAAAGGCTCATCAGAAGACGCTGTCACCGCCGGCGTCTGCTCGGTTATCGATCTGGATTTAAGCCGTTATGCCACGCTGACCAGCCGTTTCCTGCGCGAGCAACAGCAGTCCGTCTCCTTTCTGAAAGCAGGGATAGATACGCGCAACGCTACGTTTAACAAACTGATTGACCGCATTGAGCGCGTTGCGTTGCGATCTACCGATCCTATTTTGCTCACGGGTCCTACAGGCGCGGGTAAATCCTTCCTGGCAAAACGTATTTTTCAGTTACGGCAGTCGCGCCATCTGGTGGCAGGCAAACTGGTGGCGGTAAACTGCGCCACCCTGCGCGGCGACAACGCGATGTCCACGCTGTTTGGTCATGTAAAAGGGGCATTTACGGGCGCACTCACTCCACGTACAGGGCTATTACGGGAAGCCGATGGCGGCGTGTTGTTTCTTGATGAAATAGCCGAACTGGGGCTGGATGAGCAGGCCATGCTGTTAAAAGCCATTGAAGAAAAAACCTTTTTTCCGTTTGGCTCGGATAAAGAGGTTTACAGTGATTTCCAGCTGATTGCGGGGACACATCGTGATATGCAGCAATGGGTAGCCGGGGGACGTTTCCGCGAGGATCTCTATGCGCGTATTAATATGTGGCGCTTTGCCCTGCCGGGTCTGGCACAGCGACGGGAAGATATTGCACCGAATGTAGAGTATGAACTACAGCGTTTTTCCGATAAGAAACAGATGCAGATCCGTTTCGACAAAGAGGCACGAGAACGTTATCTGGCGTTTGCCTGTTCATCACAGGCGGAATGGCGCGGCAATTTTCGCGAACTGAGTTCATCCGTTGCCCGAATGGCGACACTGGCCGAACAGGGGCGCATCACGTTATCTCTTGTCGAAGAAGAGATTGTGCTGTTACAGGAGAGCTGGCAGCTAACGACCTCGCAGCCTGAAATCAATATGGAGATCGACCTGTTTGATAAGCGTCAGTTAGAAACGGTCCTCGACGTTTGCCGCCGCAGCGCATCATTGTCCGAAGCTGGACGCGAGCTGTTTGCCGTATCCCGCCAGAAGAAAACCAATCCTAACGATGCAGACCGCCTGCGAAAATATCTGGCCCGTTTTGGGTTGAACTGGGAGAGTGTCCGCAGCGGAACATGAGCATAATTTGTTTGAATAAAATTCCTGCACGCGATAAACAATAGCTATGGTCGGGCTCGATCCCGGCCTGTTTATAACAAGCAAACACAACCGACTCTTAATAATTCTGGTGACAGCGACATCGCTGTTGCCTGAAATATGACGAGTAAAGTGCAAGGAAAACAACATGCTCGCCACTCTCACCCGGCTGTTCCCACTATGGGCGCTGCTACTCTCTGTTATCGCGTATTACACGCCATCCACCTTTACTCCTGTTGGCCCATGGGTCACCACGCTGTTAATGCTGATTATGCTCGGGATGGGCGTACATCTTAAAGTTGATGACTTTAAGCGCGTACTCTCACGTCCTGCACCGGTCGCCGCAGGTATTTTCCTGCACTATCTGGTGATGCCGCTCGCGGCCTGGATTCTGGCACTGGCTTTCCATATGCCACCGGAACTGTCCGCTGGCATGGTACTGGTCGGTAGTGTCGCCAGCGGCACTGCATCCAATGTAATGATCTACCTGGCAAAGGGTGACGTGGCGCTGTCTGTCACTATTTCATCTGTTTCAACGCTGGTAGGCGTCGTCGCCACCCCGCTGCTGACACGACTGTATGTCGATGCGCATATTCAGGTGGATGTGATGGGAATGCTGCTCAGCATTCTACAAATTGTCGTAATCCCAATTGCTCTGGGCCTGGTCATTCACCATCTGTTCCCACGGGTAGTCAAAGCCGTGGAACCGTATCTACCTGCTTTCTCAATGGTGTGCATTCTGGCGATCATCAGCGCAGTCGTGGCGGGTTCCGCGTCACACATCGCATCCGTCGGCTTTGTGGTGATTATCGCCGTGATTTTGCACAACACTATCGGTCTGCTCGGTGGTTACTGGGGCGGAAAACTGTTTGGCTTCGATGAATCCACCTGCCGCACGCTGGCGATCGAGGTGGGAATGCAGAACTCAGGACTTGCTGCCGCGCTGGGAAAAATCTACTTCGGCCCGCTGGCCGCGCTTCCAGGCGCACTGTTCTCTGTCTGGCATAACCTTTCCGGCTCACTGCTGGCAGGCTACTGGTCCGGTAAACCAATTGATGAGAAACACCATCAGGCGGTGAAGGAAAACTAAAAAAGTGCCGGGGGGCGCAAGCTTACCCGGCCTATATGCTATCAGACAGCCCGAGATTACCGTACACTGAGCTAACAGGCTAACTGAGGGCAACCGTATGGCACTCCCCCGCATTACCCAAAAAGAGATGACCGAGCGCGAACAGCGTGAGCTGAAAACGCTGCTTGACCGCGCCCGCATTGCACATGGCCGCCTGCTGACCAACGCAGAGACCAACAGTATTAAGAAGGAATACATCGATAAGCTGATGGTTCAGCGCGAAGCAGAGGCAAAAAAAGCCCGCCAGTTGAAGAAAAAGCAGGCTTATAAACCAGATGCGGAAGCATCGTTTTCCTGGTCAGCGAATACGCCAACGCGCGGCAGACGTTAACGTCCTTTCTTCTTACGCCCCGGCGAGGTAAAACGTTTACCGTTTGCAGCCGGGCGCGCTTTCTCTTTCTCAGCGGATTTTTCGATCTTCACGACCGGGCGCTTAATACCTGCCGTTTTTGGCTTCGCTTTCGCCTTCGGTTTCGCTTCTGAAGAAGAGTTTTCAATCAATTTGAACAGTTCGATCAGTTCATCATCCGTCAGATCACGCCATTCCCCCAGCGGTAAGCCGGACAGACCGACGTTCATGATACGCGTACGTTCAAGCTTCGTGACTTCATAGCCAAAGTGTTCGCACATACGACGGATCTGGCGATTTAGCCCCTGAACAAGCGTGATGCGAAAAACAAACGGCGCCTCTTTCCGGACCTTACATTTTTTGGTGACAGTGCCAAGAATAGGCACACCAGCCCCCATTCCACGAATGAACTCGTCCGTGACCGGCTTATCAACCGTCACCAGATACTCTTTTTCGTGATCGTTACCGGCACGCAGGATCTTATTGACCAGGTCGCCATGGTTGGTCAGAAAAATCAGCCCCTGAGAGTCTTTATCCAGGCGGCCAATCGGGAACACGCGCTTACTGTGGTTCACAAAATCAACAATGTTGTCGCGTTCGCTGTCTTCGGTAGTGCTCACGATCCCCACCGGCTTATTCAGCGCGATAAAAACCAGATCTTCCGCTTCACGCGGCTCAATCAACCGACCATTCACTTTGACGACGTCGCCAGGCATCACCTGATCGCCAATGGTGGCGCGTTTGCCATTAATGAAGACATTCCCTTGTTCGATAAAGCGATCCGCCTCGCGACGCGAGCAGATTCCGCTTTCACTGATGTATTTATTTAATCGGATGGATGAGTCGGGCAGCATAAGTTCTCCTTTGGCAGAGAAATATACCCTACCTTGCGGGCGATAAAAAATAATCGTGTTCGAATGCCCAAGCGCTATATGTGATCAATCACACCTTTCTACACAAAAGTGTCAGCAATCCGCGCCTGCAATTTTGTTGGGCGAAAATAAACAGAATCAACGCGTTACAGCAACAAGCACATTTGTGCCAGCAACGCGCTATCAGCACATCAAATGTGCAACATAATCAGCCAGTTCATGGCGATGAAATAAGTGAAAATAGCTTTGAGATGTGGAACGGATGGGGTTATATCAGATCAAGAAGTCAATTTCGTGATTTGCACAAATGTGCAGGAGCCCAAAGATGGCGACGGAAAACAGCGATGATATCCGCCTGATCGTAAAAATAGCGCAGCTTTATTACGAACAGGATATGACACAAGCGCAAATCGCCCGGGAGCTGGGAATCTATCGCACCACGATCAGCCGCTTGCTAAAGCGTGGTCGCGAGCAAGGCATCGTCACCATCGCCATTAATTACGACTACAACGAGAACCTGTGGCTGGAACAGCAGCTAAAACAGAAATTTGGCCTGAAAGAAGCGGTCGTGGTCTCCTGCGATAGCGAACACGAAGATGAACAGCTCAAGATGATGGGCGTGCACGGCGCGCAGTTACTGGAACGCTTGCTGGAACCTGGCGATATTATCGGTTTCTCATGGGGGCGCGCGGTAAGGGGACTGGTTGAAGGATTATCCCCCGCCAGCCAGTCACGTCAGCTTATCTGCGTGCCTATCATCGGCGGGCCTTCCGGCAAACTTGAAAGTCGCTACCACGTCAACACGCTGACTTACAGCGCAGCGGCAAAGCTCAAGGGTGAATCTCACCTGGCAGATTTCCCGGCGCTTCTGGAAAATCCGCTGATCCGTAACGGGATTATGCTGTCACGACATTTTAAATCGATTTCCGCCTACTGGGATAATCTGGATGTCGCGCTGGTGGGAATTGGTTCCCCGGCGATACGAGATGGTGCTAACTGGCATGCATTTTACGGCAGCGAAGAGAGTGATGACCTGCATGCCCGTCAGGTTGCCGGGGACATTTGTTCACGCTTTTATGATATCAACGGTGTGACGGTAGAGACCAATATGAGTGAAAAGACGCTCTCCATCGAAACCAATAAATTAAAGCAGGCGCGTTACTCCATCGGCATCGCCATGGGGGAAGAAAAACTGAGTGGTATTCTCGGTGCTTTACGCGGAAATTATATTAACGGTTTAGTCACTAACAGCCATACTGCTGAATTATTGTTGAAATAAATATATTCAAATTGATCCTGACGTAATTAATTTTATGAGGGATCCCCTTATCTGAAATTGGGAGTCTATTATGCAAACGTGGTTAAATCTGCAAGATAAAGTTATTATTGTTACCGGTGGCGCATCCGGAATTGGCCTGGCCATTGTTGAAGAATTATTAGCACAAGGCGCTAATGTGCAAATGGCAGATATTCATGGCGGAGAAGGTAAATATGAAAGCCATAGCGGATATCACTTCTGGCCAACGGATATTTCCAGCGCCAAAGAAGTTAATCATACTGTTGCTGAAATTATTCAACGCTACGGACGTATTGACGGACTGGTGAATAATGCAGGGGTTAATTTCCCACGCCTGCTTGTCGATGAAAAAGCACCCGCCGGACAATATGAACTCAACGAAGCTGCTTTTGAAAAAATGGTCAACATCAACCAGAAAGGTGTGTTCTTAATGTCGCAAGCAGTGGCACGCCAGATGGTGAAACAGCATGACGGCGTAATTGTGAATGTCTCTTCCGAAAGCGGACTGGAAGGCTCAGAGGGTCAAAGTTGCTATGCCGCCACCAAAGCCGCACTGAATAGCTTTACCCGTTCCTGGTCAAAGGAATTGGGCAAACACGGTATTCGTGTAGTCGGAATTGCACCTGGCATTCTGGAAAAAACCGGACTGCGCACCCCCGAGTATGAAGAAGCGCTGGCCTGGACCCGCAACATCACCGTCGAGCAGTTGCGCGAGGGCTATACCAAAAACTCAATTCCTATTGGCCGTTCGGGACGCCTGAGCGAAGTTGCTGATTTTGTTTGTTATCTTCTGTCAGAACGCGCCAGCTATATTACCGGAGTAACCACTAACATTGCGGGCGGAAAAACGCGCGGCTAAGGAGATTTTATGGTCAATGCAATCTTCTGCGCCCACGGCAAACTGGCCTGCGCCATGCTGGAATCGGTGCAGATGGTCTACGGCGATGCCAACGTGGAAGCGGTGGAATTTGTCCCCGGTGAAAACGCCAGTGACATCGTGGTAAAACTGGAAAAGTTAGTGAGCGCCCACACTAGCGATGAGTGGCTGATAGCCGTCGATTTACAGTGTGGCAGCCCCTGGAATGCCGCCGCCACACTGGCGATGCGTAACCCGGCAATACGGGTCATTAGTGGGTTGTCACTGCCGTTGGCGCTGGAACTGGTGGACAACCAGAGCAGTATGAACGTGGATGAACTGTGTGAACACCTGACGAGCATTGCGCTACAAACTTGCGTCGTCTGGAAGCCACTGGAAACGATCGATGAGGATTTCTGATGAACATTACCCTTGCTCGTATTGATGACCGCCTGATCCACGGTCAGGTCACCACCGTCTGGTCGAAGGTGGCGAATGCCCAACGGATTATTATCTGTAACGATGACGTCTATAACGATGAAGTACGCCGGACATTATTGCGCCAGGCTGCCCCGCCAGGGATGAAAGTTAACGTAGTCAATATCGAAAAGGCGGTCGCGGTATATCACAATCCGCAATATAAAGACGAAACCGTATTTTATTTATTTACCCGCCCACAGGATGCCTTGGCAATGGTAAAACAAGGCGTGCAAATCGCCACCTTAAATATTGGTGGCATGGCCTGGCGACCGGGTAAAAAACAATTAACCAAAGCGGTCTCGCTAGATGATGATGATATTAATGCGTTCCGTGAGTTGGATCAATTAGGCGTCATTCTGGATTTACGCGTCGTGGCTTCCGACCCATCGATTAGTATTCTCGAAAAAATAAAAGAACAATCTTTCGCTGAATAAATATACACAAAATCATTCAAGTTGCATCAAGGCTGAAAATGAGTGAATCCCGATGAGCTCACTCTGGCAAGTGATTCGGGTGAACGAACGTAGCCAACGCCGAGGCAGCCTGAAGGATGCCATGTATAAAAGCGCCTGTGTATTAAGGCTGTAACAGGCAGGGATGATCACACTCTGAAGGTGCCATATTATGGAAATAAGTACCCTACAAATTATCGCCATATTTCTATTTTCCTGTATTGCCGGAATGGGCAGCGTGCTGGATGAATTCCAGACCCACCGCCCGCTCATCGCCTGTACCGTTATTGGCTTAATTCTTGGTGATTTAAAAACCGGGATTATGCTCGGCGGCACGCTGGAGCTGATCGCGCTCGGCTGGATGAACGTTGGTGCAGCGCAGTCCCCCGATTCGGCACTCGCCAGTATTATTTCCGCCATTCTGGTGATCGTCGGCCAGCAGAGCATCGCAACCGGTATCGCGATTGCGCTTCCCGTAGCTGCCGCAGGCCAGGTGCTCACCGTCTTTGCCCGTACTATCACCGTGGTGTTCCAGCACGCGGCAGATAAAGCAGCGGAAGACGCGCGCTTTCGTACCATCGATATCCTTCACGTCTCCGCGCTGGGTGTGCAGGCGCTACGCGTCGCTATTCCGGCGTTGATTGTTTCGCTGTTTGTTAGCGCCGACATGGTCAGCAATATGCTGAATGCTATCCCGGAATTCGTCACTCGCGGCCTGCAGATTGCTGGTGGCTTTATCGTGGTGGTCGGTTACGCCATGGTGCTGCGCATGATGGGCGTGAAGTATTTGATGCCGTTCTTCTTCCTCGGCTTTATCGCCGGGGGCTATCTCGACCTGAGCCTGCTGGCCTTTGGCGGTGTGGGCGTAATTATCGCGCTGGTTTATATCCAGTTGAACCCGCAATGGCGTAAAGCCGAACCGCAGGCGCAAGCCACCACATCTACCGCCCTTGACCAACTTGACGACTAACGGAGCCCATCATGGAACAGAAAAAACTGACCAAATCGGACCTGTTTAGCATGTTTGTTCGCTCCAACCTGCAACAGGCATCATTCAACTTTGAACGTATTCATGGGCTGGGTTTTTGCTACGACATGATCCCCGCCATTAAACGCCTGTATCCACTGAAGGAGGATCAGGTCGCGGCGCTTAAGCGTCATCTGGTGTTCTTCAACACCACTCCGGCGGTGTGCGGACCGGTGATCGGCGTCACCGCCGCAATGGAAGAAGCACGCGCCAACGGTGCAGAAATTGACGATGGTGCGATCAATGGCATCAAAGTCGGCCTGATGGGTCCGCTTGCCGGCGTCGGCGACCCGCTGGTCTGGGGCACGTTACGGCCGATTACCGCCGCGCTCGGTGCATCTTTAGCGCTCTCCGGTAACATTCTCGGTCCGTTATTGTTCTTCTTTATTTTCAACGCGGTGCGTCTGGCGATGAAGTGGTACGGCTTACAGCTTGGCTTTCGTAAAGGAGTCAACATCGTCAGCGATATGGGCGGCAATCTGCTGCAAAAACTAACCGAAGGCGCATCGATTCTCGGCCTGTTTGTGATGGGGGTTCTGGTCACAAAATGGACCAGCATCAACGTACCGCTGGTGGTATCGCAAACGCCTGGCGCAGACGGTACCACTGTCACCATGACCGTACAAAACATTCTCGATCAGCTTTGCCCTGGCCTGCTGGCGCTGGGGCTGACACTGCTGATGGTGCGGCTGCTTAACAAGAAAATTAATCCGGTATGGCTGATCTTTGCCCTGTTTGGTTTGGGGATTATCGGTCATGCGCTGGGCTTCCTGTCCTGATTATTCGCCCCGGTCTCTACCGGGGCACCTTCAAATAACTATTCCCAGAAGATACAGGGAAAGAGGTGGTATATATGTTAACGACAGCTTTACGCCTTTATGGCAAACGCGATCTGCGCCTGGAAACTTTCGATCTTCCGGAAATGCAGGACGATGAAATTCTGGCTTCGGTCGTCACCGACAGCCTGTGCCTCTCTTCCTGGAAAGAAGCGAATCAGGGCGAGAACCACAAAAAAGTACCGGACGATGTGGCCATCAACCCGATCATCATCGGCCACGAGTTTTGCGGCGATATTCTCGCCGTGGGGAAAAAATGGCAGCATAAGTTTCAACCCGGCCAGCGCTATGTGATTCAGGCTAACCTGCAACTCCCGGATCGCCCGGACTGCCCCGGCTACTCCTTTCCCTGGGTTGGCGGTGAGGCGACGCGCGTTGTCATTCCCAATGAAGTAATGGAGCAGGACTGCCTGCTCGCCTACGAAGGAGAGACCTATTTTGAAGGCTCCCTGGTTGAACCACTGTCCTGCGTGATTGGCGCATTCAACGCCAACTATCACCTGCAGGAAGGCACCTATAACCACAAGATGGGCATTCGTCCGCAGGGGCGCACGCTAATCCTCGGCGGCACGGGTCCAATGGGGTTGCTGGCGATTGATTATGCGTTGCACGGCCCGGTTAATCCGGCGCTGCTGGTGGTAACCGATACCAACAAAGACAAACTAAGCTACGCCCGCAAACACTATCCGTCGGAGCCACAAACACAGATCCACTATCTTCACGCCCAGGAAGCGTCTTATGACACGCTGATGGCGCTGAGCGGCGGTCACGGATTTGACGACATCTTTGTGTTTGTGCCGAACGAGCAACTGGTCACGCTGGCCTCTTCCCTGCTGGCAGCCGATGGCTGTATGAACTTCTTTGCCGGTCCGCAGGATAAGCAGTTCACCGCGCCGATTAACTTCTACGATGTCCACTACGCTTTCACCCATTACGTCGGGACGTCTGGCGGTAATACTGACGATATGCGCGCGGCAGTAAAACTGATTGAAGAGAAAAAAGTACAGGCTGCAAAAGTGGTGACGCACATTCTCGGGCTGAATGCGGCAGGTGAAACAACGCTGGAGCTTCCGGCTGTAGGCGGCGGAAAAAAACTGGTGTACACCGGCAAAGCGTTGCCATTAACCGCGCTGACGCAGATAGACGATCCGGCTTTGCGCGATATCCTGGAACGCCATCATGGGATCTGGTCACAGGAAGCCGAGCAATACGTATTGGCGCACGCCAGGGAGATTTAACATGATTAATCGCAACACCCAGCTGTGTATGTCGCTTGCCGGTCGGCCCGGCAACTTCGGCACGCGATTTCATAACTATCTGTATGAAAAGTTGGGGTTAAACTTTATCTACAAAGCCTTCAGCACTCAGGATATCGAGGCTGCGGTGAAAGGCGTGCGAGCGTTAGGTATTCGCGGCTGCGCGATATCGATGCCGTTTAAAGAGAGCTGCATGCCGTTTCTGGATGTCATCGATCCCTCTGCACAAGCTATTGATTCCGTGAACACTATCGTCAACGACAACGGTACGCTAACGGGTTTTAACACCGACTATATTGCAGTAAAAAGCCTGATTGCCAGCCACCAGCTTGATAACGGCGCTCGCGTCATGATTCGCGGCAGCGGTGGGATGGGCAAGGCGGTCATCGCCGCGTTTCGCGATGCCGGTTTTCACGATGTGATCGTTGCTGCCCGCAACCGGGAAAGCGGCCCGGTGCTTGCAAGACAGTACGGTTTTCAATGGCAGCCACAGCCGGAAGGGATTGCCTGTGACATTCTGGTCAACGTCACCCCCGTCGGTATGGCCGGAGGTAAAGAAAGCGATGAACTGGCGTACAGCAAAGTGATGGTCGCTAACGCCCACGTGGTGTTTGATGTCGTCGCCCTGCCACCAGAAACGCCGGTGATAAAGCTGGCGCAGCAGTTGGGTAAAAAGACTATCAGCGGTTCAGAAGTGATTGCCTTACAGGCCGTGGAGCAGTTCGCCATGTACACCGGCATGCGCCCGGACGACGCACTGATTGCCGAAGCTGCTGAATTTGCGCGAGCGGGGTAAGAGAGCAGGAGTAGAGCGCCGGGGATGGGCGCTCTTATTTGTCTTTGCCACTACGCAATTCGAGGCATAGCGAACAGTTGCTGATCCGCTTTCGCTTCTAACTCAGCCAGTGCAGGAATCAATTGGCTGATGTTCATCAGGCTGTGCCCCAACTGGCAAACGCTCTCATTGGACATACGTTCCTATTTTTCACCCGCCATTGTCAGCAGGCTTTCACCCATAACATTCAGCGTGTGATACAGACCGGCCAGCGTCTCTTCGCAGCCAAATGACAGTGCCAGGTTTTCTTCAGTGGAGAGTTGACTACAGTCGAGATGGCGAAAGGCCTCAGCGAGTGGAAAGTGGAATAGATCAGCTTCAGGCAGGAGAGAAAAAGACGCCGAACGGGCGTTAGTGGTACGATTAGCATCAGCCATAGCATTACCTCTTATAATGTTGTGGTTAAACGCCCTGATTGTGTTGCTGCACTTTCGGGGCGTTGTCATTTTTAATGTGTGAGAGTAATGTGTCATCACACATGCTCACACCACTCTTGTGTAATTAAGGTGTCAACACACATGAATGAAAGAAGAGGCAATCCCCCGTTTCAATTCCGTCTGGATCCAGAACTGCGAAAAGCAATGGAAGAAGCACAAAAACAGGACGGCGATGAATCGCTTGCTGCCTGGATTAAACGTATTATCAGGAAAGAAGTGAAGCAAAAAGGGATTGAGGTTTAAGGGGATTTATGTCGGTTGGCTGAAAGTCCGCTGAGAGCGAAAAGCGGACATTGCTAAAGCATTTTCTATGCGAACCAACGGGATGTAGGTCAATATATTCAGCTACCCAGAATAAAACTATTGCCTGTGGCTCATCCAGTCCGTTCAGATGAGCAATCGTCAGCTTCGAGTGTTTGTAGGTGAAATCCAGTGGAATGGCCTGATTAGCGGGAAATTTTTTGGCAACCTGTCATGTCAGCATATCATGCCGACCTGCCGGGTCTCAGCCCGTTGACAGCCTCTCTAAGCTATATTTAAAACTGACGATATGAAGTTCATCATGTGGTTGTCGCCTTCAAGTACCTTTCCGTCCATTGGGCTTAATACCCGATTGACAGTGGATGTTCTCGGGTTGCTGAAATTCATTAAGGTTGATATGAAAAAAAATATGGATATAATAAGAATTTATTTAACCATAAATATAGATGGTCTTTTTGACAACGAAATGGAGTTATTTTGGATAAGACTACGATAATTATTCCTAAAAGAGATATTGTTGATAACGATAAATCTTACTGGGCTATTTTTTTCTGTTCCATTTTGAAAGCTATACGTTACCAAAAAAATCTTGGCAGTAATTGGGGGGGGGCTAAATCTTTAAAGGAATACAAAGGGGAACTAAGGTTAAATAATTTTTTCAGCAATATGAAAAATACAATAAAAAATCACGCATTTGAATATGTTATGGTTGATTTCCTTAAAACCAATTCAGGTATAGATGCATTTAAGTTGTTATGTGATAGTATTTTGAAGTCCTATGGGGTGAATGATTTTTACATTCGCTACATGAATGTATTTAAAGTTGGTACAGACTCTGAAGTTTACAGAGCAAGAGTTGAGTATAGTAAAACAGAACTGACTATGCTTTTACCAAAAGGTGTAATGGCAAAACCAAAAACTATAATATCTGACATCAATGGCTGTACTTTAACAGAGACGCTAAACTATTCTGATTTGTTTATTGTTATATCAGATGGAAAAGACACATTTGGATTTGTTGGCGAGGTTGAAGGTAATAATGGAGAGGATTTGTTTTCTAAATCATACTTCAATAGGAATGCAAGAAAAGATAAATATTGTAGTTTTGGCATAGCCGCATCCGATAAAAAAAAGCATGGTGATAATCTTATAAAAGGAAATGTAAGCCTAAACATGGATGAAGTCATTGGACGTTGGATTTTGAATTTTTCAAAATCAAGTGATTATGTGACTGACTATTATAGCTCGATAGAGGCGGTTCAATCTCTAATTGAAGGGCATTTTTCATATATGGATTCAATGCCAGGTGGCGGACGTAGAGATATTGTTGAAATTATAAAAAATAACTGGTCGTCAGATATCAATGAACTTATGCACACATTGGAATCATTCATCGATTATGCTATGCCAATTGATAATTTTCATTACCAAGAAATAGACAATGGTAAAGTTTCTTTTAGACCATCATCATTAATAATCCCTGGCGCAATACCACTGTATGATATGTCAGAAATTATTATTTAATGAAAAGGCTATATCTCAAGGTTTGAAGTCACAACTGCGTGAAATATTACATTAAGAACATAACCTTTGCATTGTCATTTTTAAGTACACACCAAGCCACGTCAGGATAAACCTAAAATATTTTCCGCTTAGGATTCTTTCCTGATGCCTCACAAGGAATATCTTAGAAACTAATTTGACAACGCTGTACAAAAAAACACTTAATATGCTTTTTCGTTAGGCCGAGCTTCAGCCCCACATTAGTAGAAGTGTGAAATGTCCGCTCTTGGCACACAGCTGCCTCCCCTCTCCACCGTTATCGTTTCTCGTATCAATCGCAGCATCCTGAAAAATTACGCATTATTGCGAGGCGCTTTCCACAACCTCATCTCCAACATCGTGAGCCATATCAGTAAGGTGTTACACTGACGGTGGTAGCATTACTGTGGTTTGTAATTTACTGATTCTCTGGAGAAATGATGGAACTGCTTTTATTGAGTAACTCGACACTGCCAGGCAAAGGCTGGATGGAACACGCGCTGCCACTGATCGCTGAGCAGTTGAACGGTCGCCGCTCTGCGGTGTTTATTCCGTTTGCTGGTGTCACGCAAACCTGGGACGACTATACAGCGAAAACGGCAGCCATCTTTGCGCCAATGGGCGTCGATGTCACAGGCATTCATACCGTTGCCGATCCGGTCGCAGCCATTGAGAACGCTGAAGTGGTGATTGTCGGCGGAGGTAACACTTTCCAGTTGCTGAAAGAGAGCCGTGAGCGTGGCTTGCTGGCACCAATTGTTGACGTGGTCAAACGCGGCGCGCTGTACATCGGCTGGAGTGCGGGTGCGAACCTCGCCTGCCAGACTATCCGTACCACGAATGACATGCCAATTGTCGATCCAAAAGGTTTTGACGCCCTGGGTCTGTTCCCACTACAAATCAACCCGCACTTCACCAACGCGCTGCCGGAAGGCCACAAAGGCGAAACGCGTGAACAGCGTATTCGCGAGCTGCTGGTTGTCGCACCGGAACTGACAGTGATTGGTTTGCCGGAGGGGAACTGGATCAAAGTAAGTAACGATAAAGCCATTCTTGGCGGCCCGAACACCACTTACGTATTCAAAGCGGGTGAAGAAGCGATAGCCCTTGAAGCAGGTCACTGCTTTTAATTAACGCCTGATGGCGCTACGCAGTCCGGTAGGCTGGAAGTGCAGCGTCATCAGGTATCACCGTCAGTTAATGATCATCCCGCTCATCGTCTTCATCCGGCTGTTCCAGCACGCTGTAGGCAACAGAACAGAACAATGAGTTCAGACGCTGCATGTCGCCAAGTAATGCAAGATGCAGTGAACTGGTCTCGATACTCTGGACGTTCTGCTGATGCAGTCGATCGACGTGCGCATGCGAGTAACGACGGTTAAGAATGCGAAAACGGTGTTTGCTGCGACGCAGACGACGGGCACTGGTCACATCACCGGAGAAGAACACTGACATAGCCAGTTGCAGGTTGCTTAGTAACTGATCGTAGAGCGCATCCAGTTCTTTCAACCCTTCCAGAGAAAATGCCCGACGCGCGGCCAGCGACTTATCGGCAATTTCACTGCCCATTCGTTCAACAATATCGGAAGCCTGTTCCAGGTTGAGCGACATTTCGATAATCTCCGCCCAGCGCCGGGACTCCTCTTCCGCCAGCTCATCTTTTGGCATCCGCGCCAGATAGAGTTTGATCGCCGTGTACAACACGTTGATGTCGTCGGCCATCTTGCGCAACTCTTTTTCTTCGCGCGGCTCGCCGTGCATTACCTTTTTCAGACCCTCCATCATCTGCTCCATTGCATCACCAATACGCAGGGCTTCACGGGCAGCATTGGCCAACGCCAGCGTCGGCGTATCCAGCGCGCTGACATCCAGATGCTTGGGTTTCAGATGGGCGTCTAATTCGGGTTCATCACGGATAATACGTTTGCAAAAGCGCGCCATCGGCTCGGCAAACGGCACCATCGCTACGCAGCGCACCAGGTTGTAGAAGACGTGAAAATAGATCACTAATTCAGATTTCGGCAGTGGCAGTTCATCCATCAGATTGGCCAGCGGATGAACGAACGGCAGAATAATCAGGCTGCCCACCAGCTTAAACAGCAGACTGCCAAGCGCCACACGGCGTGCTGCTGCATTGGCTGCGCTATTGTTCAGCATCGCCAGTAAACCGGAGCCCAGGTTCGCGCCAATCACCAGACACAAGGCGACCGGGAACGAGATAATACCCGCTGCGGTCAACGTTGCCGTCAGCAGAACCGCCGCCAGGCTGGAGTAGCTGATAATCGCGAACATTGCGCCAATCAGCGCATCAAGCATGATATCGCCGGTTAGCGAGGCGAAAATAACCTGCACTCCATTTGCCTGAGTGATCGGTGTCACCGCCTGCACAATCAGCTCCAGCGCCAGTAAGATCAGCCCCAGCCCGATGCCTACGCGCCCCAACTGTCCGACGCGGGACTGCTTACGCCCCAGAAAGAAGATCACACCAATAAAAATCAGCAGTGGCGACAGCCAGGAGAGATCAAAAGTCAGGATACGCGCCATCAGCGCGGTCCCCACATCGGCACCAAGCACAATGACCAGCGCAGGCGTGAGCGCCACCAGATCCTGGGCGACAAACGACGTCACCAGCATAGTGGTCGCGTTACTGCTTTGCACCAGTGCAGTGACGCCAATCCCCGCGCAAAAGGCGAGCGGCTTCTTTTCAACACTTCGGCTAAGCACAGTGCGTAAACGGGCACCAAAGACACGCATCACACCAGTACGCACAATGTGAGTGCCCCAAACCAGCATAGCGACAGCAGAAAGCAGGTGTAGCAGAGTTAACACGGAATCAGGTTCTCCTTATATTTATATGTTCCTGAACTCATGCCTACAATGCGCACAAGTTCCCTTCAGTATAAGGGTTTAAATGTAATAAAGAGACAGGGCACTCATTGAGTGCCCTGTTTGTTGTAAAGAAAGATGACAGTTTTGTGAATCAGTCGGCGTCATAGCCCAGATTAGGCGCTAACCAACGCTCGACTTCCGCCACACTCATCCCTTTACGGAAGGCGTAATCTTCAACCTGGTCGCGCTGAATTTGTGCCACCGCGTAGTACTTACTGTCCGGATGACTGAAGTACCAGCCGGAGACCGATGCGCCAGGCCACATGGCGAAAGACTCCGTTAGTTTCATACCGGTATGCGTTTCCACATCCAATAGCTCCCAGATAGTGGCTTTCTCGGTATGTTCCGGACACGCCGGATAACCTGGTGCCGGACGAATACCCTGATAGTTCTCACGGATCAGTTCGTCATTGCTGAGATTCTCGTTCGCCGCGTAGCCCCAGTAAACTTTGCGGACACGCTCATGCAGATATTCTGCAAAGGCTTCTGCCAGACGGTCGGCAATCGCTTTCACCATGATCTTGTTGTAGTCATCGTGCTGCGCCTCGAAAGCTTCAGCCAGCGCGTCCTCTTCCAGACCACCAGTGACCGCAAAGGCACCGATGTAATCCGCCTTGCCGCTCAGTTTTGGTGCCACAAAGTCAGACAAGCAGTAGTTGGCGAAGCCGACTTTTTCCGTTTGCTGACGCAGATGATGACTCACATTCAGCACATGTGTGCGCGTTTCATCACGATAGATCTCAATGTCATCGCCGACACGGTTAGCCGGGAACAGGCCAACCACACCGCGCGGATTCAACGTTTTCTCGGCGCTGAGTTTATCCAGCATATCGTTGGCGTCTTTAAACAGACGTTTCGCCTCTTCACCCACCACTTCATCTTCCAGAATGCGTGGATATTTCCCGGCTAGCGACCAGGTCATAAAAAACGGCGTCCAGTCGATGTAATTACGCAGCGTTTCGATGCTGGCTTCAACGCTCTGCACACCGAGACGATGAGCCACCGGCGGTGTGTAGCTTGCCCAGTCGAACGCCAGATCGTTCTCACGCGCGGCAGCCAGTGTCACTGGCGGAGTACGCGGTTTCTTACGCGCATGCTGGATACGCACCGTTTCATACTCTTTACGCGTACGGGCGACAAAATCATCGCGCTGTGTATCGGACAGCAAAGCGGCAACCACGCCAACGGTGCGAGAGGCGTTCTGTACATAGACCGTTGGCCCACTGTAGTTTTGCTCGATCTTCACCGCTGTGTGCGCTTTTGACGTCGTTGCACCACCAATCAGCAGCGGGATAGTAAAGCCCTGACGTTCCATCTCTTTCGCCACATTGACCATTTCGTCCAGCGACGGGGTAATCAGCCCGGAGAGGCCAATCAGATCGGCATTCACTTCACGCGCGGTTCTGAGGATTTTCTCCGCTGGCACCATCACGCCAAGGTCGACGATTTCGTAGTTGTTGCATTGCAACACCACACCGACAATGTTCTTGCCGATATCGTGCACATCGCCCTTCACGGTAGCGATAACCATCTTGCCGTTGCTGGAGCCTTTTTCTTTGCTGGCTTCAATGTAGGGTTCGAGGTATGCCACCGCCTGTTTCATCACTCGGGCAGATTTCACCACCTGCGGCAGGAACATTTTACCCTCACCGAACAGGTCACCAACGACGTTCATACCGTCCATCAGCGGCCCTTCGATGACCTCAATCGGGCGTGCTGCCTGCTGGCGAGCCTCTTCGGTGTCCAGTTCGATAAACTCAGTAATGCCTTTCACCAGCGAATATTCGAGACGTTTTTTCACATCCCAACTACGCCACTCCGCCTGCTGGGCGTTGGCGGTATCATCGGTTTTGCTGCCACGGTATTTTTCGGCCAGATCCAGCAGACGCTCGGTGCCGTCATCGCGGCGGTTGAGGATCACATCTTCCACCGCATCGCGTAACTCGGCCGGCAGGTCGTCATAGATCGCCAGTTGTCCGGCATTGACGATCCCCATGTCCATACCGTTACGAATGGCGTAGTACAGGAACACTGCGTGAATGGCTTCGCGCACTGGATCGTTACCACGGAACGAGAACGAGACGTTAGAGACGCCGCCAGAGATTAGCGCATGCGGCAGTTCGCGTTTGATATCTTCACACGCGCCGATAAAGTCCTGCGCGTAGTTGTTATGTTCGTCAATACCGGTCGCAACCGCAAAGATGTTTGGATCGAAGATAATGTCTTCCGGCGGGAAGCCCACCTCTTCGGTAAGAATTTTGTACGCCCGGCGACAAATCTCAATTTTACGGGCACGGGTATCGGCCTGACCCTGTTCATCAAAGGCCATAACCACCACCGCCGCACCGTAACGTCGCAGCAACTTCGCGTGATGGATAAAGGTTTCTACACCCTCTTTCATCGAAATAGAGTTAACGATGCCTTTACCCTGAATGCACTTCAGACCTTTTTCGATGACATCCCATTTCGAGGAGTCAATCATAATCGGCACGCGGGCGATGTCCGGCTCACCGGCGATCAGGTTGAGGAAACGCACCATCGCCGCTTCGGCGTCGAGCATCCCTTCATCCATGTTGATATCGATAATTTGCGCGCCACTTTCCACCTGCTGGCGGGCAACGTCCAGCGCTTCGCTGTATTTTTCTTCTTTGATCAGGCGCTTAAATTTGGCCGAGCCGGTGACGTTGGTACGCTCACCAACGTTGACGAACAGACTGTCGTCGCCAATATTCAGAGGTTCAAGCCCGGCTAAACGGCAGGCAACCGGGATTTCCGGCAACTGGCGCGGGGCCAGGCCATCAACCGCGCGGCTCATTGCTGCGATGTGTTCCGGCGTGGTGCCGCAGCAACCACCAACCACGTTCAGGAAACCCGCTTGTGCCCATTCGCGGATTTGCTTCGCCATGGTATCAGCGTCAAGATCGTACTCACCGAAGGCGTTCGGCAGACCAGCATTCGGGTGCGCGGTTACGTAGCATTCAGCAATACGTGACAGTTCCTGCACATACTGGCGCAACTCATCCGGACCTAAAGCACAGTTAAGGCCGAAGGTGAGCGCGTCGGCGTGGCGCAGTGAATTATAAAATGCTTCGGTCGTCTGACCAGAAAGCGTACGTCCTGAGGCGTCAGTGATGGTGCCGGAGATCATGATCGGCAACTCAACGCCCAGTGCTTCAAACTCTGTTTTCACTGCAAATATGGCCGCTTTCGCGTTAAGCGTGTCAAAAACGGTTTCAATCAGGATCAGATCGCTACCACCTTCCACCAGCGCTTTGGTAGATTCACGGTAAGCCGCCACCAGTCCGTCAAAGGTGATATTACGGTAGGCGGGATCGTTAACATCCGGTGAGATAGACGCGGTGCGGTTAGTCGGGCCGAGGACACCCGCGACATAGCGCGGTTTGTTCGGCGTGCGTGCCGTCCATTCGTCCGCACAAGCACGTGCCAGTTTTGCCGCTTCAAAGTTGATTTCCGCCGACAGGGATTCCATCTGGTAATCCGCCATGGCGATGGTCGTGGAGTTGAAGGTGTTGGTTTCGATGATATCTGCGCCCGCTTCAAAGTAGGCGTTATGGATCGCGGTTATCACCTCCGGCTTACTGAGCACCAACAGGTCATTGTTGCCTTTCAGATCGCTCGGCCAGTCGGCAAAGCGCTCGCCGCGGAAATCCTCTTCACTCAGACGATAACTCTGGATCATGGTGCCCATACCGCCGTCCAGCACCAGAATACGTTCTTTTAACTGCTGACGTAATTGTTCAACTTTGCTACTCACACTGACTCCCGACAACGCTCAACCAGACCGAAAAAAGCTCAACGAACCATACTCGCACAAAGATTAATGACGGAAAAGCAAACAACAGCCAACATGAGACATGTTCAGCTTCACTCATCCGATCAGTACAGGAATTCTTGCATTATAATTGAATAAAACGAAAATGATTTCCACGATACAGAAAAGGAGTCTGCCATGGTTGCCACTGTCCCCGCGAAACGCGGTAGAAAACCTGCCGCCACTACTACGCCTGCAACCGGGCAGGTTCAGTCTCTGACCCGAGGCCTGAAATTACTGGAGTGGATTGCTGAGTCCAACGGCAGCGTAGCGCTGACCGAACTGGCGCAACAAGCTGGTCTGCCCAATTCCACCACGCACCGTTTGCTGACCACGATGCAGCAACAGGGTTTTGTCCGCCAGGTTGGCGAGCTGGGACACTGGGCCGTGGGCGCACATGCGTTTATCGTCGGCAGCAGCTTTTTGCAAAGCCGCAACCTGCTGGCGATTGTCCATCCGATTCTGCGTAAGCTGATGGAAGACTCCGGCGAAACAGTGAACCTGGCGGTGCTGGATCAGAGCGACCATCAGGCCATTATTATCGACCAGGTGCAGTGCACACAGCTGATGCGTATGTCTGCCCCCATTGGCGGCAAGCTGCCAATGCACGCTTCCGGCGCGGGAAAAGCATTCCTGGCACAATTAAGCGAAGAACAGGTTACTGGTCTGCTGCACCGTAAAGGCCTGCATGCTTATACTCACGCCACACTAGTATCGCCAGTACATCTGAAAGAAGACCTCGCCCAGACGCGTAAACGTGGCTATTCGTTTGATGACGAGGAGCATGCACTTGGCCTGCGCTGCGTGGCATCGTGCATTTACGATGAGCATCGTGAGCCATTTGCCGCCATCTCTATCTCCGGACCGATTTCCCGTATCACCGACGATCGCGTTACTGAGTTTGGCGCGATGGCGATTAAAGCGGCGAAAGAGGTAACGCTGGCATACGGCGGGATTCGTTAAGGCATTTTTGTCGGGTAACGGCTACGCCTTACCCGGCCTACAAACCGGAGATCGCCGGAGCCTGATAGGCACAGCGACGTCAGGCAATTAACGCAAAATTACGCTAGTCCTGCTGATTGTAACGCACACTAAATCGTTGCTTGCGGCGGTAAGCGTAGACATCTTCCACATGTCCTTCCCGAATTCGGGTCTGCAACGCCCGCCAGTAGTCGGCACGAAACAGATCAGCGTGCATCTCTTCAAACAACGGTCCAATACGCGGATCGGCACACAGCCAGTGACGGAACTCCTCCGGGAAAACGTCACCTGGAGAAACGCTGTACCATGGCTCACTTGCCAGCTCATCCTCCGGGTAACGCGGCGGTGGGATATGGCGAAAATTCACTTCCGTCATGTAACAAATTTCATCATAGTCGTAGAACACCACACGCCCGTGGCGGGTGACACCAAAATTTTTAAATAACATGTCACCAGGGAAAATATTGGCAGCGGCTAACTGACGAATAGCGTTGCCATACTCTTCAATTGCATCCCGCAGTTGCTGCCCTTCCACCTGCTCCAGCCAGATATTCAACGGTACCATCCGGCGTTCGATATACAGATGTCGAATAACGATCTGCTCACCAAGATCGGTTATCTTTTCAGGGACTTCCTGTAGCAGCAGTGCCATCAGCGCCGGGGCGATTTGCCGCTTATCCAATACAAAGTTCTCGAACTCCTGGGTGTCCGCCATGCGTCCGACACGATCGTGCTCTTTCACCAGTTGATAACAGGCACGGACATGGGCAGCAGACATCTCTTTCTGCGGCGCAAATTTATCTTTAATAATTTTGAATACCCGATCGAATCCCGGCAGCGTAAAAACCAGCATGACCATGCCGCGTATTCCCGGCGCCTCAATAAACTGCTCGTCGCTCCCGGCAAGATAGAGCAGATATTCGCGATAGCTTTCTGTTTTCGCATGCTTCTGACAGCCAATCGCCATATACAACTCGGCGGTGGTTTTACCGGGCAGGATCTCGCGCAGCCACTCCACTAACGCCGCAGGCAACGGGGCATAAACCATAAAATAAGAGCGGGCAAAGCCAAACACGATACTGGCTTCCGCAGCGGTTGTCAGACAGGTATCAACAAATAACTCACCTTCGTCGGTGCGGTGTATCGGCAGTAAAAATGGCAAAGTACCGGAAGGCGTTATGAGTTTCCCAACCAGCCAGGCGGCTTTATTGCGGTAAAAAAGTTCATTCGCCACCTGCAAATGGCAGCGCTGCAACACATCCGCACCAAAAGTTTCCGTCAGGTGTCCGATGATGTAATGGATATCACGAATTTTGTTCTGCCACGGCAGACGCAGAGGCAGATCGCTGAGTACCCGCGCGAGCATCGATTCCCATCCTGAATCAGGGAAAAAGTCTTTCGCCAGCGGACGTGGGATGGTTCGAAAGCGGCGTTCTGGCTGGGAACTAAAAATAAACAGACGCTCGGGAGTCAGCGAACGATGGTCAAATAACCGACAGTAAACAGAGTTAAAAAAGCTCTCCGCAATCTCGAAGCGCGGATAGTCCGGCAATAGCCGGGTGTAATGCTCTTTGACGCGAAGTAAAAACTCCGCATTGGTACTTTTGCCGTCGGTAATACAGCGTAACTGTTCCACCACCAGGCCCACATGATGATCGTAGAGGTGGATACGGCTTTTCATCGCCTGCTGAACCGCATGCCAGTCGGCCTGTTCAAAACGCTGCTGAGCACCGGACGTCACTTCCAGAAATCGGCCATACTGCGCATCAAAGCCTTGCAGGATGGTTTGAGCAATCAGTAATTCCAGGCCACGCGACATCTTTTGCCCTCATCCAGAACCGGAGATTGCCGGATAGCGCATTCACTTATCCGGCCTACGAAGATCCGTAGGCCCGGTAAGCACAGTGCCACCGGGCATCAGGACAATCAGAACTGTGATTCTTCCGTCGACCCCGTCAGCGCAGTAACGGATGACGCACCGCCCTGAATAATGGTCGTCACTTTATCGAAGTAACCGGTACCCACTTCCTGCTGATGGGATACGAAAGTGTAACCGTCTTTCGCCGCCGCAAATTCTGGCTGCTGGACTTTCTCGACGTAGTGGCGCATGCCTTCGCCCTGCGCATAGGAATGTGCAAGATCGAACATGTTGAACCACATGCTGTGGATACCCGCCAGAGTAATGAACTGATATTTATAGCCCATGTCCGACAGCTGCTGCTGGAAGCTGGCAATGGTTTTGTCGTCCAGGTTTTTCTGCCAGTTAAACGACGGTGAACAGTTGTAGGCCAACAGTTTACCTGGATATTTAGCGTGGATCGCATCGGCAAAGCGGCGAGCCAGCTCGAGATCCGGGGTGGAAGTTTCACACCACACCAGATCAGCATACGGTGCATAGGCCAGACCGCGACTGATTGCCTGTTCAATGCCCGCATGGGTACGGTAGAACCCTTCACTGGTACGCTCACCGGTAATGAACTCGCTGTCGTATGGATCGCAGTCAGAGGTGATCAAATCTGCCGCGTCAGCATCGGTACGGGCAATAACCAGCGTCGGTACGCCCATCACGTCAGCCGCCAGACGTGCCGCCACCAGTTTCTGGATAGCTTCCTGAGTCGGTACCAGCACTTTGCCGCCCATATGACCACATTTTTTCACGGAGGCGAGCTGATCTTCGAAGTGAACAGCCGCTGCACCAGCCTCAATCATCGATTTCATCAGTTCGAAAGCGTTGAGTACGCCGCCAAAACCGGCTTCAGCATCAGCGACGATCGGCAGGAAGTAGTCCACATAGCGCGGATCGTTCGGTTCAATACCGGTAGACCACTGGATCTGATCCGCGCGGCGGAAGGTGTTGTTGATCCGATCCACCACTGCCGGCACCGAGTTCGCCGGGTACAGCGATTGATCCGGGTACATGCTGGAAGCCAGGTTAGCATCTGCCGCGACCTGCCAGCCAGAAAGATAGACCGCTTCAATACCGGCTTTCGCTTGCTGCAGCGCCTGACCACCGGTCAGCGCACCGAGACTGTTGATGTAGCCTTTCTTCGATTCGCCGTGCAACAGACGCCACATTTTCGCCGCTCCAAGCTGCGCCAGCGTACATTCCGGGTTGACCGAGCCACGTAATTTCACCACTTCCTCCGCGCTATATGGGCGGGTAATGCCTTCCCAGCGCGGTTGTGTCCATTCTTTTTGTAATTCTTCGATTTGTTGAGTACGGGTTTTCATGTGCAGATGCTCCATATTATGATGTGGTGAGTTAAGCCAGCAGGCGGTAACCCGGCAGGGTCAGGAAGTCGATCAGTTCGTCAGAAGTGGTGATTTGCTCCATCAGGCGCGCGGCATCGTCAAAACGCCCGCTGCTGTAGCGGTGTTCGCCCAGTTCGTCCTGAATAACCAGCATTTCTTCTGCCAGCATCTGACGGAACAGGGATTTAGTGACAGGTTTGCCGTTGCTCAGCGTTTTTTCATGGTGGATCCACTGCCAGATAGAGGTTCGGGAGATTTCGGCGGTCGCCGCGTCTTCCATCAGACCATAAATCGGCACACAGCCATTGCCGGAGATCCACGCTTCGATGTACTGCACAGCAACGCGGATATTGGCACGCATCCCTTCTTCAGTGCGCTCACCCTCACATGGAGCCAGAAGCTGTTCTGCGGTGATCGGCGCATCTTCATCACGGGTCACGAATAACTGGTTTTTGTTTTCCCCCAGCACATCGTTGAAAATCGCCATTGCTGTATCTGCAAGCCCCGGGTGAGCAACCCAGGTCCCGTCATGACCGTTATTGGCTTCCAGCGCTTTATCCGCTTTAACTTTGTTCAGTACCTGGTTGTTACGTTCGGCGTCTTTGCTGGGGATGAATGCCGCCATACCGCCCATCGCAAATGCGCCGCGTTTGTGACAAGTTTTAATCAGCAGACGCGAGTACGCGCTGAGGAAAGGTTTATCCATCGTCACGACCTGACGATCCGGCAGAACACGATCCGGGTGATTTTTCAGCGTTTTGATATAGCTAAAAATGTAATCCCAGCGGCCGCAGTTCAGGCCCACAATATGGTCACGCAGTGCGTGCAGGATCTCATCCATCTGGAAGACAGCTGGCAGCGTTTCAATCAGCAACGTAGCTTTGATAGTTCCGCGCGGCAGGTTAAATCTGTCTTCGGCATAGCTGAAGACTTCACTCCACCAGGCAGCTTCTTGCCAGGACTGAGTCTTCGGCAGATAGAAATAGGGGCCGCTGCCTTTTGCCAGCAACGCTTTATAGTTGTGGAAGAAATAGAGAGCAAAGTCGAACAGGCTGCCGGGAATCGCTTCTTCGCGCCAGGTCACATGTTTTTCCGGCAAGTGCAGGCCACGCACACGGCAAATCAATAACGCCGGATTGGGTTTCAACTGGTAAATCTTACCGGCTTCATTGGTGTAGCTGATGGTACCGTTTACCGCATCACGCAGGTTAATTTGCCCGTCGATGACTTTGCTCCATTCGGGGGCCAGTGAATCCTCAAAATCAGCCATGAAGACTTTGACGTTCGCATTCAGCGCGTTGATCACCATCTTGCGTTCAACAGGCCCGGTGATCTCTACACGACGATCCTGCAAGTCATCAGGAATACCACGAATTTTCCAGTTACCTTCACGAATGGAAGCTGTTTCCGAAATAAAATCAGGCAACTTACCGTCATCAATATCCTGCTGCTGTTGAATACGTGCAGCGAGAAGCTTATTCCGTTTTGGTGTAAATCGTGTCACCAGTTCAGTCAGAAACTCCACCGCTTCTTCAGTCAGAATTTGCTGTTCTTGCTCGCCATGCGGTCTGGTAAACACCAGCTCATTGGTTGTTGTTGCCTGTTGATTCATTGCGTAGTTCCTCGTCATTGATCCAAAACCATCCCCAATGCGAACGAAGGATCGTTGTGCGGTTTTCGTTCAGCACAACTAAGACTACTCAATTAAATTTCAAAATCAAAAACAATTTCCATTTTTAATTTAATTATCAATTAACTTATTGATAACATTAAAAATAAAAATTAATTACATGATGAGGTGCGTTTCGGAAATAAAAAAGGCACCCGAAGGTGCCTGATTCAATATGCTGAAACGCTTAAGGATCGCTGGCTACAGAAGATTAATCCAGCGTTGGATTCATGTGACGCAGATCGTATGGCGTTATCTGGTAGACGTAATAGTTGAGCCAGTTGGTAAACAGCAAATTACCATGGCTGCGCCAGGTTGCCCGCGGTTTGTTTTGCGGGTCGTCTTTCGGGAAATAGTTGTATGGAACATCCGGAGTTAAACCCGCTTCGACGTCACGAAAATATTCACTGGCCAGAGTATGGGCATCATATTCTGGATGGCCCGTCACGAATGCAATACGCTTATCTTTGCTGGCAAACAGATAGGCATCACCCTCTTCCGTCTCCGCAAAGATCTCAAGATCGGTGTAATCCCTGATAAGTGCTGCTGGAAAATCAGCATAGCGTGAATGCGGTGCCAGAAATGCGTCATCAAAACCACGCGTCAGCAAGGCATGAGGATGCAGAATATGGTGTTCATAGACGCCCGAGAGTTTGTCCGTGCGGGTTTGTTTGGGAATGCCATACAAAATATTAAGTGCAGCCTGTACCGCCCAACAGACAAACAGTGTCGACGTGACGTGGTCTTTTGCCCATTCCAGAACCTGTTTTATCTGCGGCCAGTAAGCCACATCGTTAAATTCAACCAGACCCAGCGGCGCGCCGGTCACGATCAGTCCGTCGAAGTTCTGGTCGCAGATATCCTCGAAATTACAGTAAAAGTTATTTAGATGCTCGGTAGGAGTGTTACGTGACTCACGTGCATCAATGCGTAATAGTTGAACATCCACCTGTAGCGGTGAGTTCGACAGTAAACGCAGAAACTGGTTTTCCGTTTCAATCTTCTTCGGCATCAGGTTGAGGATAAGTACCTTTAGTGGACGAATTTCCTGACCGGAAGCGCGAGATGTCGTCATGACAAAGACATTTTCCTCACGCAAGAAATTGACGGCGGGTAGCTCGTCCAGCACGCGAATTGGCATAACCTGATAACCTCACTACATACGCTTAAACGTTTAGACATCCAGATAGCTGAAGATACCCAGGAATCATACGAATGTCGAGTCTGTATGCCCAAGGTGAGAAAGTTTCACATCCCCTTGCTGTAGAATAGTGCAGTAAAGATAAAAGGAGAATGCTATGGCTCTGACCATTCGTCGTTCACGCACGGACGAAAGCGATAAGTTAGTTTCTATCTGGTGTCGTTCAGTCGATGCCACTCACCATTTTCTCTCATCTGATTACCGTATTGAGCTGGAAGAACTGGTCCGTTCGTTTTTGCCAGAAGCTCCACTATGGGTTGCGGTAACGGAACAGGATGAACCCATCGCCTTTATGCTGCTCACAGATGAACATATGGATGCCTTATTCGTCGATCCTGATGTTCGCGGATGTGGTGTGGGGAAATGGCTGGTTGAGCATGCACTGATGCTGGCCCCCAGGTTAACGACCAACGTTAATGAGCAAAATGAACAAGCCGTTGGATTCTATAAGAAGATGGGATTTAAGGTGACGGGACGTTCAGAGGTTGATGACCTTGGAAAGCCGTATCCGTTATTGCATCTCGCGTATACCGGAGAATAAGGGATTCAGTACGGTTTGTATTGCCGGACGACAGTGTTTCCTGCAGTCCGCAGACGCAAAAAAGCCCATCCGGCAGGATGGGCTTCTTCACTGGTTTGATGCCTGGCAGTTCCCTA
>NZ_JAOWGO010000001.1:0-249 GCF_030333105.1 Citrobacter sp. Cm038
ATGCGGGATCGAACCGCAGACCTCCTGCGTGCAAAGCAGGCGCTCTCCCAGCTGAGCTATAGCCCCATCGAAGTCATCTCATGTACCGATAATTTTTCCTGAGACAAGGCGTGGAATAACGAAGCATACTGAAGTATGTGAGTTATTTCACAACGCAGTATTCAGGTAAAATTTGGTAGGCCTGAGTGGACTTGAACCACCGACCTCACCCTTATCAGGGGTGCGCTCTAACCACCTGAGCTACAAGCC
>NZ_JAOWGO010000003.1:0-306 GCF_030333105.1 Citrobacter sp. Cm038
CGGCGCTACGGCGTTTCACTTCTGAGTTCGGCATGGGGTCAGGTGGGACCACCGCGCTACAGCCGCCAGGCAAATTCTGTCATTAACCCGCTTATCGCCGGTTAATAGTATCTGTATCAAGCTGAAATTTCGTCTCTTCGCCAAAACAGCTTCGGCGTTGTAAGGTTAAGCCTCACGGTTCATTAGTACTGGTTAGCTCAACGTATCGCTACGCTTACACACCCAGCCTATCAACGTCGTCGTCTTCAACGTTCCTTCAGGACTCTTAAAGAGTCAGGGAGAACTCATCTCGGGGCAAGTTTCGTG
>NZ_JAOWGO010000004.1:0-227 GCF_030333105.1 Citrobacter sp. Cm038
TCTGTTCTTATTACGGAGAACAGACACAGTGTGTCGTTTCAATTTTCAGCTTGATCCAGATTTTTAAAGAGCAAAACTTCGCAGTGAACCTTTTCAGGTACACTCTGAAGTTTTCTTGGTATTTTTGCAGTAAGTAATGGTGGAGCTATGCGGGATCGAACCGCAGACCTCCTGCGTGCAAAGCAGGCGCTCTCCCAGCTGAGCTATAGCCCCATCGAAGTCATCTC
>NZ_JAOWGO010000005.1:0-247 GCF_030333105.1 Citrobacter sp. Cm038
ATGCGGGATCGAACCGCAGACCTCCTGCGTGCAAAGCAGGCGCTCTCCCAGCTGAGCTATAGCCCCATCGAAGTCATCTCGTTCACCTCAATTCGTTTCCGGGCGCGGCGTGGCGAAGCGAAGCATACTGAAGTATGCGAGCTTTGGCACAACAAAGCGCGGGAGCGAATTTGGTAGGCCTGAGTGGACTTGAACCACCGACCTCACCCTTATCAGGGGTGCGCTCTAACCACCTGAGCTACAAGCC
>NZ_JAOWGO010000006.1:0-206 GCF_030333105.1 Citrobacter sp. Cm038
GCATCCGTAGCTCAGCTGGATAGAGTACTCGGCTACGAACCGAGCGGTCGGAGGTTCGAATCCTCCCGGATGCACCATCTCTTACTTGAAACCGTTTTTATAGCGATTTCAGTATCGGCAGTAAAATAAGTTTCCCTGATGCATCCGTAGCTCAGCTGGATAGAGTACTCGGCTACGAACCGAGCGGTCGGAGGTTCGAATCCTCC
>NZ_JAOWGO010000007.1:0-242 GCF_030333105.1 Citrobacter sp. Cm038
GCTGAAACGGCCGAGCCAGTAGACCCGCGCAAAGCCGCTGTCGAAGCCGCGATTGCCCGGGCTAAAGCACGCAAACTTGAACAGCAGACGGACGCTGAAACGGCCGAACCGGTAGATCCGCGCAAAGCCGCTGTCGAAGCCGCGATTGCCCGGGCTAAAGCACGCAAACTTGAGCAGCAGACAGACGCTGAAACGGCCGAGCCAGTAGACCCGCGCAAAGCCGCTGTCGAAGCCGCGATTGC
>NZ_JAOWGO010000008.1:0-337 GCF_030333105.1 Citrobacter sp. Cm038
TTGCATCCGTAGCTCAGCTGGATAGAGTACTCGGCTACGAACCGAGCGGTCGGAGGTTCGAATCCTCCCGGATGCACCATATTCTCCGAGATAACAGCTAAGCTGTTGTTTCATGGTCAGCGAGTTAATCGCGAGTGCCAGGGAGGATAGCGTTGCTTCAGCAACGACCCGTAGGGCAAGGCGCAGCCGAGTAATCCTCCCGGATGCACCATATTATCTGATGTTGCTTTAGCAGCGATGTCAAATCTGCAGTAAAGTAAGTTTCCCTGATGCATCCGTAGCTCAGCTGGATAGAGTACTCGGCTACGAACCGAGCGGTCGGAGGTTCGAATCCTCC